>NZ_ARVU01000001.1:0-1200000 GCF_000384415.1 Cycloclasticus pugetii PS-1 | reverse complement strand
ATCCTTTAATTAACCCTATAAATAATCAAGAGGAATGTTTGTCGTTAATGGCTACCACAAACTTGTTAGTGGCTGCTTTGCATGTTCCCGGGAAGAAAGCGCCGCATTTTATTAACCGTTCCCATTTAAAATTAATGATGGAAGGTTCTGTCATTGTGGATATTTCAGTGGATCAAGGGGGATGTGTTGAAACAACTCGTCCGACAACGTATAACGAACCGACTTTTGTAGAGGAGGGAGTTACTCATTTTTGTGTGGCTAATATGCCAGGAGCTGTACCTAGAACGGCTACGCAAGCTCTTTCAGAAGTGTTACCCGCATATATTCATCGATTTGCACAAGAAGAGTGGTCTGAACGAGATGCGGTTATGAAATCGGCCATTAATGTCAAAGCAGGAAAAGTGCTTATTGACCTGCTTTAGACATTAATGACGAGATCAATATTTTACTTAAAGCGTGCCTTCAAGTAATTTTTTATTTAACTCAGCCCAACCTGTACCAGATTTAGCGGCGCCTTCTAAGTAGTGTTCAGGTGCTGTCATGTAAGGAGGGCGGCATGGACCTGCTTTCATCCAACCAGCTGCATTAATACGCGCTTTTTCTAACTGAATGTTATATTTAGAAAATTCAGCAAAGCCTCCAGGAGGGAATAAGCTAGACAGTGCTAATGCCATTTGTGGGTAAAGCTCGTCTGGTCTACTCCAGTCACCTGTTTTAGCCGCTTCTCTAACACTGTCACGCCAATGAATGGTTAGCTCAGGGCCTGTACAAGCAAGTGGTGACCAAAAAGCAGTGTTGAATTCTGGATCCATTTTAGCAGCATCTGCGTGATCGATTTCTAGTGGCAAAAATCTAATTTGCTTTTTTGAAACCATCGTGTGCAAGTGTAGTTGACCAATATTTATGTACTTGCAAGTGATGACTTGTGGAATGTTAGCAACTTGAGCCCAAAATGGAGCTGGGAAATCAAATTTAAATGCTTCTGGGTTAGCGTAAATAGCGATTGCCATTTCAGGCACAGCTTCAGCAACATCTTGATAGAAACGAACAGCTGCAGGTACATCAATTTGCTGCCACATTGGTAAGCCTAACATTGTTCCGTCAGCACCAATATCTCGTGCATGACGTAATTGACGAATAGTCTCGCGAGTATTCATTGTTGTAACACCAACAAAGATAGGTACTCGTCCGGCTGAAGTTTCAACCATGACTTCCATCATTTTTTTCTTTTCTTCCCAAGTAAGGGTAGCGCCTTCTCCAAAAGTTCCTTGACTCATGATGGCGTCAACACCAGATTCAATAAGGCCGTCAACAGCTCTAGCGATTTCGTCATAATCAACGCTGTCTTCTGTTTGCCATTGATCACCAGTTTCTATCGCTGGTGTAGGAATGATTGCCCAAGCACCATTCACATCTTCTACTGTTAACCTGTCTTGTCTTCTAGCCATAATTATGTCCACCTATTTGTTATTTTTAAAATAAATATGAGAGCGAGAATTGTATATTGATAACATTTTATATACCAAGGACTTTTATCAGTTTTTTCTTATATACAACATGAACCTGACAGTCGAGGTATTTAATACGCATTTTAATTTTATTCTAACTGTATAAAAATCTTAATATTATTTATTAAAGTGCGCAAAAAAATTAATAAATTGGGCCTAAGCGGTGACTCCATGGGATTAATTAATCGAATGTTTTATATTAAGCTTTAGCTATTTTATAGAACATGTTATTTAAAAAAGCCCCGCGTTGATCCACATATGCACATAAATACTGGCAGCGTAACCGAGAGCGATAACAGGTGCCCATTTAAGGTGTGAAGCAAATGTATAGATACCACGTGCTTGCCCCATTAGGGCAACACCTGCAGCAGAGCCAATTGATAATAAGCTTCCTCCAACTCCAGCGGTTAATGTAACCAGTAACCATTGACCTTGAGACATATCGGGCGACATGGTTAAAACGGCAAACATCACTGGAATGTTGTCGACAATGGCAGACATAAGGCCCAGTAATACATTTGCGGTAGTTGGTCCTAGGTCGCCATAGATGAATTCGGAAGCCAGACCTAGGTAGCCAAGAAAGCCTAACCCTCCTACCGCCATGATCACACCATAGAAGAAGAATAGGGTGTCCCATTCAGCGCCTGCAACCTTGTCGAAAACATCAAATTCACGAAAATCAGTCTGTGCGTTATCTTTACTGCCTTCTTGAAACCTTTCTTCAAAACCTGGTGAGTTTCGTGAATGCTCGCTAATTTTAAGGTAATAACTAAAAAATTTCAGGTAGGCTAAACCGGTCATCATGCCAATGGCAGGAGGTAGGTGCAGGAAGTTATGAAAGCAGACAGCGGTCAAAATGGTTAATGCAAAAAGCATAACAATAGTTAGACCGCCTCGTTTAATAAGCAATGTTTCATTATCATCGACAGAGTTAGGCATTCCAGCAGGGATGAAAGCACTCATAATGGCTGCGGGTACTAAATAATTTACCAGTGATGGTATAAAAAGATTAAAGAATTCAGTAAATTGAAGTAAGCCTTTTTGCCACACCATTAACGTGGTGATGTCGCCGAACGGGCTGAACGCACCACCTGCGTTTGCACCAACAACGATGCTGATGCAGGAAATAGACACAAATTTAGGAGCGTTTTTGCCAACGGTAAGCACAACAGTACACATGATAAGTGCCGTTGTTAGATTGTCTGCCACCGGTGATATAAAGAAGGCTAGGGTACCGGTTAACCAGAATAGGTTTTTATAACTGAAGCCTTTATCAATTAACCAGCCACGGAGCGCATCAAATACTTTGCGCTCTATCATCGCGTTTATATAGGTCATTGCTACCAATAAAAAGAAGAATAATTCGGCATATTCAAGAAAGTTATGGCGTAAGGCGATTTCTGCAGCATGATCATACCCATGGGTCTTGTATGCGATTGCGATCATGATCCAGATGAGCCCAGCAGCCAATAAGACCGGTTTGGATTTACGTAAGTGAAGTTGCTCTTCAAAGATCACTAGTGTGTAGGCGAGAGCAAAAACTAATAATGATAAATATCCAACTATAGTGGATGTAAGGTCTATCGGTTGGTAAGTAGCTGAGGAGGACCATGCAAGGCAGGGGGTTATTAGCAGCAGTAAAGCGGCTAGTATCATAAGTATTTTCATCTAAAGTGCTCCTTATTATTAGCACTGTGTTAAAAATGCTAAAAAAATTATCGAGTATGAAACGAAATGAACGTAGATATCTGTTCTATTAAGGTAAAGGTTCCCACGATTGATCGTGGGAACCCAGCCTCACCGTTATAAGGTTTAATTTAATGTTGAATGGCCTTAAAAATCCCAACAAAACTGGAGTCACTTTTAATGTTTATCTGTAATTGAAGTGATCTAGCAATGTCGCTGGCTGAAATGATTCCTCGAATTTTGTGATGCTTATGGTCCACAACCAGGCAGTGTCGGTAACCGCTGTTTTTAAGGCTACCAATAACATCTTTAATAGAGGCGTGTGCCAGATCCGAATAATCAAAAGACTTTAATTTATTTCTCGGTCTCATAAAGTCAGTAACAGACAGTTCTTCTCTGTTTTCACCTTTAGATACACGCTTAAGTATTTCCCGGCTATTTAAGTCCTCTAGACTAACGACACCTAATAAATGATTGTTACTATTAACAACAAACTTTAAGCGAACATGTTCTGTTTGCATGAGTTTTTCAGCATCTATGGCAGACATAGAGGAGTTTATAACCATCGGTTGGGTTTTTTCAAAATCGGTGAAGATTTCGAGCGCTGGTGACTTCAAGCTAATTTGTTTGTTTAGCTCTGGCCAAGCTAATTCATCGAAGGGAGTAGTATCGTAAAATGCTAAGTCTTTCATCGTTGTGCTCTCCGGTTTTTAAATGATATGCCATGGGAAGGCAGAAAATGACTTTAAGGGAGGCGTGTTGTCTTACAGTATTGCATAGCTTGTGACGGCTATTGCGAATACGCAGCTATTAGGCAGCCCTTAAAAAATAGTTGTTTTTGACCAGAAAAGTCTAGTCTGTATAACGTTAGCCGATGAAGGAGGGAGGGGCGCGGATAGAAAATTTGCCAGCAATATTATGTGCTGAAACGTAAATAGGCTGTGAACGGTCGCTATGAGTAGCGTGTTTTTTGTTGTGATAGACGTGCGTTGATAAAAAATCATCAACGTTATCAAAAGGATTGTTTTCATCTGATAACTCAAACTCTACAAGCGAAGAGGCAGGCTTAAAAGAGCTGTCTGAATATAGGTGCTGTGTATCACCTAGAGCCGCCGATGAGACGGCGATCAGTGTTAAAGACAGAAAAAATAGACCTATCTTTGATTTCTTAATTAACATGAGGAATCTGATGAGGTTAGTCCAACTTAAATTAATGGCCAGTGCGTGTAGATTGCCTAATAAGGAATATTGCTGAAGGTTAATGATATTGTCAATGGAATTTGTATAAAAACCTTTGTTGTTCGTAGAGCCTGCTGTTTACATAAAGAAAAGAATAATTAGCTCTCAGTCGCCATTAAAATCGATTTATCGCATTCGGTTGATGACTGGATCGGCTTTCAGTTTATTGATGATGAACTGGTTACACCTGAAAATGAGTTTGTCACGCTGGGTAAAATTCGCGCTCATTAATACCTTAATCTTAATGTGACGATTGATTTTAGAGCTGACGAGAACACCAAGCTAAAAGAAGATATCGAACGTTTAACGTCGCCTAAAGCATTTTTATATAACTGGAAAAGTTTTCCATAGCATCTGAAGAGTACACGCTGTAATCCTTAGCTTTAATGATATTGCCGAATATAATACTTCGTATAATGTATATTATGTTAAATTAATACCTAAACGACAGTTGAAAATTAAGAGGATTAATGAATTTAGGACCTCACTTTATTAATTTTTAGTTAACGGGTTGTTTATTTAAATAAAGCCATTTAACAGGGACTACTCTTTTTTAATGTGAGAATTAGCGAGGTTATTTATTATCTGCTCGGCCAAGGTTACAGGCTTAAGACAAAGTTATGTCGAAACCCTTTGGTCACGTTTTGATTTTTGGCTTAAACGTGTAGCCTTTACGATATAAATGTTATGTTGTATCATAACTTTAATCGTATGGAGGGTCACTAGAATGAAGAATACATTACTTAAGTTCGTTAGCTTTAATCTAGTTTTCCTAAGCGCTGCAATACAGGCTGAGGAAGCAAGGACGAACTTAGATGCACATGTTCATGGCGTATCTGAGCTAATGGTAGTGGCCGAAGAGAATGCGCTTGAAATTCAATTTAAATCACCCGCTATGAACCTCGTTGGTTTTGAGCATCAGGCGAAATCATCAAAAGACCTTAAGGCGGTTGATAAAGCTGCTTCAACGCTTCGTCAACCTGAGGCTCTTTTCTTAATGTCTGATGCCCATTGCAAGCTGATTAATATGTCTGTCGACCTATCCAAAATTATCGACATAGACCATCAGGATAATGATCATGACAGAAGTTCAAGTAACCATAAGCATGAACATAACGATAATGGGAAGCATCATGATGAGAACCACAGTGAAATAATGGTCACCTATAAATACCACTGTCAGGACAGCACTTCCCTGCCCTCAATAACCGTGAATTTATTTGAGTTTTTTACGGGTATTGAAGAAATAAATACCATGTGGATTAATCAAACAGGGCAAGGTGGGATAACACTCCGACACAATAACCGTACTATTAACTTTTAGGCCACATTTATGGATAACACAGATAGCATCCTTCAATCTGCAGAACGTCATTGCAAAGATCACGGCACCCGATTGACGGAAAAAAGAAAGCTAGTTTTAACGGGGCTTATACAGTCTGAGATGGCTCTTTCCGCTTATGAATTAATCGCTGAGGTAAAGAAACAATACAATCAAGACCTTGCCGCCATGTCGGTTTATCGTATTTTAGATTTTCTAGAAAGTGAAAAACTGGTTCATAAGCTCAAATTAGCAAATAAGTACATCGCTTGCGAGCATATTAGCTGCGACCATGCTCATGGCGTGTCGCAATTTTTGATTTGCGGGCAATGTAATAAAGTTAAAGAAATCAACATTAAGCCAGCTACTATGGCGGAACTTCAAACGACCGTTGACGAAGCCGGATTCAAGCTTATCAGCCCCCAATTTGAAATGAACTGCATTTGTGCTGATTGTTTAGCACATACAGCCTAACAACCTAGGAAACTATTAAATGAAAACAACACAAGTGATGACAGACAAACTAGCGATTGGTTTATCATTATTATGCACCTTCCATTGCTTAGCCCTACCGATTTTATTGGTTTTACTACCCAGTATGGCGGCACTGGGATTAGATAATGAGAACTTCCATCTATGGATGGTTGTGGCTGTCATTCCAAGCAGTCTTTACGCTTTAACCTTGGGCTGCAAACAGCACAAACGCTATCAACTGTTCTATTTAGGCGCAATTGGAGTGGCGCTACTCATCTTGGCCTTAGCTTTAGGAGAAGAGCGAATTGGTGAGTCAGGTGAAAAGACACTGACAGTTTTAGGCGCCTGCTTCGTTGCCATTGGCCATTGGTTTAATTACCGCCTTTGTAATGCACTAGACCATGAAAACTGCGCCTGCCCTAACGATAAAGATTCTGGTGTAAATTGAAACGCGACTACTTTATCACCTTAGAGCAAAAAAGTAACAACAGTTTATTAGCATTACCTGAAGTTATAGAGCAACTTGCTTTTAACGAGCAAGGTTTAATTCCTGTTATTACTCAAGATGCAAACACCCAGTCGGTATTAATGTTCGCCTGGATGAATAAAGAGGCACTTGCACAGACAATTGCAACTCAGCGCATGACCTACTGGTCGAGAAGCCGTCAGCAGCTTTGGATTAAAGGTGAAACCAGTGGTAGCTGGCAAAAATTGCTAGCCATGTCGCTCGATTGTGATGGCGATGTTATTCTTTGTGAAGTCGAGCAACAAGGAGCTGCTTGCCATACCGGCCGCAAATCGTGTTTTTATTTGCACGTTGACGTTGATAGTCAGCACGTTAGGATCACTGACAGCAATGAGCTCTGAAAGCGGTAACATTCAAGCCGTTCCCACCAACATCATTACAGGCTTTTTAGGTGTTGGAAAAACCTCTGCAATTTTGCATTTACTTAAATGCAAACCAAACGATGAACGCTGGGCGGTATTAATCAATGAATTTGGAGAAATTGGTGTCGACGGCAGTGTTGTAGCCGGTCAACATTCAACCGACGAGGGGATTTTCATTCGTGAAGTACCCGGAGGCTGCATGTGTTGTGCTGCCGGCTTACCTATGCAAACTGCCTTAAACCAACTCTTAGCGAAAGCTAAACCAGATCGTTTACTGATTGAACCCACCGGGCTCGGACACCCTAAAGAAGTATTGCAGGCGCTTTCTATGGAGTATTATCAGGAGGTCTTGTCTTTGCAGAAAACTATTACCTTGGTGGATGCAAGAAACTTGTCTGACTCACGCTATACCCAGCATGAAACGTTTAACCAGCAAATTGCAATTGCCGATACCGTTGTTGGAAATAAGTTGGACTTATATCAAGACACTGATAAGGCCAACTTAATTGCTTACGTGAAACAACGAGGACAGACCAACACACGTGTTATTTTTACCCAGCATGGGGAAATACCCTTTTCAGCATTACAGGGCTCAACCTCCAGTTCATACCAAGCGTCCCTTCCCCATCATCACGCATCGGGTTCAAAACCACTTGTTTCAGAGGCTGACATACCGGCTTGCGGATTCTTAAAGGCCATCAATGAGGGTGAAGGATATAAAAGTATCGGCTGGCGCTTTTCTCCTCATAAGGTTTTTCAGCGCGAAAAATTACTGGTATTTTTAACCGGCTTGCAAGTCGAACGAATGAAGGCCGTTTTTATAACTGAGGCTGGTTTTTTTGCTTATAACCTTGCTAACGATACGTTAACAGAGATTGGACTGGACGAGTGCTTGGAAAGCCGTATTGAAATTATTTCTGACAGCCTCGATGACGCCTTAGAACCGCAGCTAATGGCTTGTATCGCCGATTGATTTTTAATGGTTTATTCTGAGTAAAGCTCAAATGATTGCATCTGCATGCTGTAAGCGGCTGTTGCCACCTCATTTTCAACAAGCGATGTTTTTACAATACCCGATACCCAGAAAGGGTCATACAAAGCCTCTACTTTTAAGCCTTTTGGGTAGTTTACAAAAATAATTTGATTAGGTGGTGGTGGCGGCACATGAATGCAGGCACCAAAAAAAGGTACTAGAAAAAACTGAGTGATGGTTTGTTCATCATCAAACTCTAAGGGCACAATAAAGCCTGGAATTCGAATCGCTTGCCCATCCATTTCCTGAACAATCCGTGTTGAAGAGAGTGCCTGTTGATAGGGATCATCACTAGCAGCAGCAAGGGCATTAGCAACTTGGCTACTAATCTGATCTTCAAATGAACCATCTTCAATATCGTTTATGTAGCTAGGCGGATTAAGAAGTATTTCTAAGTCTTCTTTCGGCATCAACTTCGTCCATTCAATGGTTTTGAAGCTCGATTCTGACAGTGTTGCCTGTTCAGGCTTATCAGTTATTAACGGTTGCTTAGTTGGCGACTCTACTACTTCTGGCCTCAATACTGGATCTATTGCTTCGTTAACAACCTCACTATCTGGCATCTCACATGCTAAGAGCGTCAATGTGGCGAATATAAAAAACGTTACGTTTAATAGTTTAGGCATTATGTTAAGCACTCAAAAATTTTAAAAATTGATTTCATTCTGCAATGTTACATTATATCATTTATAGCACTTTAATTGATGCATTGTTGAGGCGTTTAATGGCCATTGAGCTCACCAATATCCGCTTTCACTACCCGGCACAGCCTGAGCAGAATATATTAAATATTCCCCATTGGTCTTTAGCTAGCGAAGAGCGGATATTTTTACACGGCCCTTCAGGTAGTGGCAAATCAACTTTACTGAGCCTGTTGAGTGGTTTACTTCCGCCGAGCGATGGACAGTTGAACGTTCTTGGCCAACCTTTAGATAAAATGAGCGGCCGACAGCGTGATCGCTTCCGTGCTGCGCATATCGGTTATGTATTCCAGCAGTTTAATTTGGTTCCCTACCTCAGTCCAGTCGACAATATCTTGTTGGCGACTCGGTTTGCAAAACGACAGTCCTCAATCGACCTAAACGAAGAAACTCAAGAGCTATTAAATGCATTGCACATCGCCAAGAAAGAATGGTACCGCCCTACCCGCGAGCTAAGTATTGGGCAACAGCAACGCGTTGCCATTGCCCGCGCTTTGATCAACAAACCGCGTTTACTGATGGCTGATGAACCTACCTCTTCGCTAGACATGAAAAATAGAGACGCCTTTATGGACTTGTTAATGACGATAGTGGCTGATAACAACATGACATTACTGTTCGTCAGCCATGACCTTAGCTTATCCAGTTATTTTGAGAATGTTGAATCTTTGCATGATATCAATCAATTAGGGGGTTCAGCCTCATGCTAGCCAAACTGGCCCTGCAAAGCTTACTCGACCGTAAAGGCTCAGTTATGCTCTCATTGATGGCGATGACAGTGAGTATTTTTGTGTTACTTGGTGTCGAGCAAATTCGTCAACAAACTAAAGAGAATTTCTCTAATACCGTGTCCGGTGTTGACCTGATTGTTGGTGCTAGAACAGGCAGTCTCAACTTACTGTTATATTCTGTTTTTAGAATCGGCTCGCCGACCAACAATATCCGTATGGAAACCTACGACAATATTGCCAGCAATGAAAAAGTGAAATGGGCGATCCCGATGTCTCTCGGTGATTCACACAAAGGCTATCGTGTGCTGGGCACCTCGACAGACTATTTTCGCTATTTCAGCTATGGCAAACAGCATCGTTTAGCATTTACTCAAGGACAGGCATTTGGTCAGTTGTTTGATGTCGTATTGGGTTCCAATGTCGCACAACAACTCGGTTATCAATTGGGTGATAAAATCACCTTGGCTCATGGTCTTGCCGCCACTAGTTTTAGTATGCACGATGATCGACCCTTTACCGTGGTTGGGATTTTAGCAGCTACCGGAACGCCGGTTGATCAAACCTTGCATGTTAGCTTGCAAGGTATTGAAGCCATTCATACCGATTGGCAACAAGGCGTGAAAACACATAACAATACACTCACTCAAGCAGAGCTAGAACAAACCAATTTAAAACCCAAAAGCCTTAATGCTTTTATGCTGGGTCTTAAATCAAAAATGACCACATTCCAGTTTCAAAGGATGATCAATCAATACAAACAAGAACCTTTACTGGCTATTTTGCCAGGGGTTGCTTTATCAGAACTCTGGCAAATGATGAGTGTTTTAGAAAATACGCTACTGTTAGTCTCTGCATTGGTTTTTATTGCTGCCTGCTTGGGGGTTAGCGCAATGCTACTGGCATCGATTCGCGAGCGCAGCCGTGAAATCCACTTACTGCGTGTTATTGGCGCACCGCCCTATATTTTGTTTTTACTCATTGAGCTAGAAGCCCTACTGATTACACTGCTAAGTTGTGTTTTAGCAATCGCTCTTTTGGCTCTTTGCCTATTTTTCTTACAGGATTATTTAATATCGCATTTCGGGCTACCTATCCAATTAAATTTATTGACCGAAAATAGCCTGTATTTGATGGCTGCGTTAATCATTACGTCCATTTTTGCCGCCATCATTCCTGCGTTGAGCAGTTACCGAAAAGCTAGAGGATAGCTGGTCTAATTGGTAAGCAAAAAAAATCCGGTAGAGAGTAGTAGCTAAATAATAATAAATTAGGTTTCTTATTAATTGCAACTTATTGAAATATAGATGCTTTATAGAATCTATTTAACCCGCGCTATTTCTTTCCAGTTTGTTGTATAAAGGCTAGACCTATTAATGGGAACTGACTGCTGTAATGACTTATTACCTGCTGCAGCAAAACGAAGGCTGTTATTAAATCGTGAATTAATGGCATCCATCGTTTTCATCAGAGTTACGCTTTTTTCATTGCCTGTCGACTGACTGTTAAATATATCCTGCTGATGGATCACACTGCTTTGAGCCAGCTGTATATCTCCTAACGTTACACCCGCTTTTTGATATTGATAGCCTGGGAGAAAAATACCCGCTAATAGTTTTTTAGCAATTTTAATTAAATCTCGGCTATCTTGTGTGCCCGATTTTAATTTATAAGTCGCTTTTTCAGAATAAAACGGTTTTTTATCGAATGGGCTGGTACGAATAAAAACACTCACTTGCAGCGCAACACCCTGCTGGGCTCTTAGTTTTTCGGCTGCTTTAAGACAAAAAACACTCAATACTTGTTCAAGTTCTTGCCGATCAGTCACTTTATCTTTAAAGCTTCTAGAGCAAATAATTTGTTGCTTTGGTTTTTGCTCTTCATTAAAAGACATAACTGGAGTCCCTTGCAATTCTTGCACTGTTTGAGCCAAGGTAATATTAAAGTGCTTTTTTATTGAATTGATGGGTTGGGATTGCAAATCCCATACAGTTTCAATACCCAACGTATTAAGCTTTTCGTTTAATCGGCGGCCAACTCCCCACACTTCGCCAACCGGCGTTATTTGCATTATTTTCTGGCGCCTAATGGGTTCGTTAATATCTACTACCCCACCGCTACTTGGCCATTTTTTTGCCGCATAATTAGCTAGTTTAGCCAGCGTTTTTGTTGGGCCTATCCCTACCCCAACCGGTATACCAACCCAGCGTGCTAGGCTGTTTTTTATTTCTAGGCCTAAGTCAGTTGCGTTAACGTTATGTCGCTCCAAATCGATAAAAGCCTCATCTATCGAGTAAACATCTACCGAGGGCGAAAAAGCAGTCAGGCTATGCATGATGCGTGCGGATAAATCTGCATACAAAGGGTAATTAGAGGAAAACAGTTGTATATCGTGCTGTCTAACCAGCTGCCTGACTTGGTGGACAGGGACGGCCATTTTTATGCCTAGGTCTTTAACCTCTTGGCTACGAGAAACAATGCAACCATCATTATTACTGAGCACGGCCACCGGTTTATTCAATAAGTCGGGACGAAATAATCGCTCACAACTGACGTAGAAATTATTGCAATCAACCAATGCAATGTTTGCGGGGTATTTCACGGTAAGTTAGCGTTTTTATAGGTTTTTATACATTGTGGATAACGCTCGTTACCACACCCCAAATAACCATGTCTACTTCCTCTTTTATGGGTATATCTGGGTAATCTGGGTTCTCGGGAGCAAGCACCAATTTACCTTCTTTTGAGCGCAGCCGTTTAACAGTTAACTCGCCATCTAGAGCGCAAACAACTATTTTACCCACGCTTGCATGAACGGATCGATCAACCACAAGGATATCATCGGGGTGAATACCAGCACCCAGCATAGACTCCCCTTCTGCTCTAACAAAAAAAGTAGCCGCCGGCTTGTTAATAAGGAGTTCATTCAGGTCAAGTCTTTTTTCTATGTAATCATCGGCCGGTGACGGGAAACCAGCAGCAACACTGACACCATAGAGTGGGATAGATGGTACGGGGCTATCTAAATCGGGTAAAAAAATATTAGGAAAAGGTATTTTTTCAGCGTTAATTTTTTGCTTTTTGTGTTCCAGTAATTCGCTAACAGTCGCCATAAGGCTTTCTGGTATTCTAACGGCCTTGGTAGGTTCGCCATAGCTTGAAGAGCCTTTTTTGCGACCTGCTCCTGCACGCGCTCCTCCATGTTTTGTTACTTTTTCGACCATGATAAAACTCTTTTCTATAAGACACTTGAATAGTGTACGTAAATCAAGTTGGAATGAAAAGGGCTTTTAAAAGTTATCCACTAAAACTGTGGATAACTTTGTGAAGAAGTATCGTAAAGCGAAAAAAAGGTAGTGCTGGCGACTACTTATAAAAACTGGTCTAATTTTGACCAGCCATAATATTTTGCTAGTTTCTAAGCGCTATAATCAACAACGTTATGCTGTTGAGCACCGAGTCCTTCGACTTCGGCAACCACTTTGTCGCCTGCTTTAAGAAACTGTGGTGGGTTCATACCAAGCCCTACTCCTTCTGGCGTGCCGGTAAAAATTAAATCACCCGGTTGAAGGCTCATAAACTCATTAATATAGCTCACCAATTTTTTAACTGAATGAATCATCGTATCGGTGTTGCTGGCCTGCATCCGTTTACCATTAACATCTAAGCTCACAGCGCATGATTGGTACTGTCTAAACTCATCCAAGGTCACAAAGTATGGTCCAATGGGGGCAAAGGTATCTGCACTTTTACCTTTAAGCCACTGGCCACTTCGGCTTTTTTGAAAATATCGCTCAGATACATCAATGCCCGTACAGAAACCAGCAATATGCGCTTCTGCATCGTCTTCTGAAATATATCGAGCTGGCTTACCAATAATAACGACAAGCTCTATCTCCCAGTCCACTTGTGTCGCGCCTTTAGGTCGCTCAATAAGGTCAAAGGGGCCGCTTAAAGCACTAACTGCTTTGGTAAAGAGCACCGGCTCGTCTTGCTGCTTGCCCCCTGTTTCTTTAATGTGCTCATCATAATTTAAACCAACAGCAATAATCTTGCCTGGGTTTAATAACGGCGCGCCAATGCGGTCAGGTTTTTCTATAATGGGCAGGCTATCAACATCGAGGTTTTTCAGTGCCTGTAAACCATCGTTGGCTAAAAAATCAGATGAAATAACATCACACACACCCTCTAAAGAGCGAATTCTATTGTTACTGTCTAACAGGCAAGGAATTTCCTGACCGAGTAAACCAACATTGAGTAATTTCATAGAGGAGCCTTTTCATTAAGGGTTAATTAAATACTCTGATACTATATCTGAATCACTATGTTGGTGAACAGTGATACAAACTAATAATAAATTTAGGAGATATAAATATGAGTAATGCAGTTGTAGCCTTAGGCGGGTTCGCGTTTTGGACCTTAATTCTTGTTTTATCGATAGCCACATTTCGTGCGGTTAGTGACCTTGTTCTTAAGCGCGGTATTCCTATAAACGGCTTTAAACCGGATGGCTCAGATGTACCGGGTTTTGGTCAACGATTAACCCGTGCACACTTAAACAGCCTTGAACTGCTACCGGTTTTTGCTGCCGTCGTATTAACGGCCTCTTTGGCGGGTCAAATGGCTTTATTGGAACCAACCGTTATGTACATTCTGTATGCTAGAGTGGCTCAATCTATCGTACATCTGATTTCTACTTCAGCTATTGCTGTGCTGATTCGCGGTATCTTCTTTGTTGTTCAAGTTGCATTATTAATCTCTTATATCTGGCAGATTATTATATAAGAAAGGTTACATTTTTTAGTGAGTCAACAAAAAGGCTAAACCTTATCTTCAGGTTTAGCCTTTTTTATATCCCTTGTTTTTTGTTAAATAGCCGTATAATTACTGGCATGCAATTGAAACAAACACAGCGACTTATCGCCTTTTTTATCAGCTTATTGATCAGCGCTAATGTACTAGCAAAACCTCAGCGAATTGTTTCGCTAAACCTATGTGCCGATCAGCTATTAATGGCACTATTACCGCCCGAGCGGTTAATTGCTATTACGCCATTAGCAGCGAACCCAGAAGCCTCTTATTTATACCAAAAAGCGGCTCAATATCATCAACATAGTAGCCGTATTGAAGAGATTATGGCACTTAAGCCAGACTTAATTGTTGCTGGTGAATTTACCGCCCAACCAACTAACCAGCTACTTGAAGAGTTAGGTTATAAGGTGATCAAGTTAGGCTTACCTATTAACAGTGACGGCATTTTTCAGCAAGTGCGCTTTTTAGGTCAGCAAATTGGTGAACCTGCTCGTGCCGAGGCGCTTGTTCTGGCTATGCACAAACAGTTAGCTAACATTATTGGGGCACAAGATAAAAGGTCTCAACGAGCAGCTGTTTACTATGCCAACGGCTTTACCGCAGGCCAGCAGACTATCGTCAATGAGATTTTAACAATGGCGGGGCTAAGAAATATTGCTGCGGAGTTGAATTTAGATTATGTTGCCCCGCTATCGCTAGAATCTCTACTGGCATCAAAGCCAGACATTCTTCTATTAGGACGCTCCAATAAAAACACCAACAGCTTAGCGCACCAAATTTTGCAGCACCAGGCCATCCATCGGTATGCAGCGCTCAAACAGGTAAAAAGAATAACCATTCCTGATAGATATTGGAGTTGTGCAGGACCGTCTAGTTTCGCTGCAGCGAGTTACCTACAGCAGCAATTATTAGCGCAACCCCTTTAATACACCCATGCAAACTCGCTTAATGACTAACCATAACGAAACCCGTTTAACAGCAATCTTATTAATGGGCCTGTTAGTGTTAATGGCATTTTCATTAATAATAGGTGAATTAAATATAAGTATTATCAATAGCTTAAAAAGTATTGTTAATAAGGAATCTACACTAGAATCTATTGTATTTGAAGAAATTCGTTTACCCCGCACACTACTCGCTGTGCTGATTGGCGCGTCATTAGGTTTATCCGGCGCGGCTTTACAAGGCATGGTTAGAAACCCATTAGCCGAACCCGGTGTTATCGGCGTATCAAGTAGTGCCGCCTTAGGTGCAGTGATTGTTTTTTACTTTGGCTTAAGCGCCATTTTCCCAATGGCATTACCGCTCGGGGGGATAGCCGGTGCTTTATTAGCGGTTATTTTTCTGTACTTATTAACCGGTAAAAATAGCAGCATGCTCACCCTAATATTGGCGGGCGTCGCTGTTAGTAGCCTTACAGCGGCCTTAACAGCGTTAGCGCTCAATTTATCGCCTAACCCCTATGCTTCTCTTGAAATATTTTTTTGGTTAATGGGCTCCTTAGCCGATAGAAGCTTTACACACGTTTGGTTGATTCTACTGCCAACCCTATTAGGTTGGTGGTTAATGCTAAAAGGACGGCGCGATTTAGATGTGCTCTCACTGGGTGAAGACACCGCCCAATCTTTGGGTGTTAACTTAGCAAAGCTTAATCGACGTATTATTTTAGGCGTTGCCTTAGCTGTTGGTTCTGCGGTATCGGTAAGCGGTGGTATTGGCTTTGTAGGCTTGGTAATTCCGCACTTACTGCGGCCACATGTAGGCTACCAACCTGGGCGGCTATTAATATGCAGCGCACTGGGTGGCGCCATATTACTATTAGCAGCCGATATGATTGTTCGCTTAATACCGACGCAACAAGAACTTAAAATTGGCGTATTAACCGCCTTATTAGGTGCTCCTTTCTTTTTACATTTAATTTTAAAATCCAGACGAGAGTGGCTGTCATGAGTTTAGTGGCATCAAACATAGCCGTTAGTTTATCCGGCCACAGCATATTAAAAAATATTAGCATTCAGTTTCCAGCAGGAAAACTCACTGGATTAATTGGCCCTAATGGAGCCGGTAAATCGACGCTGATGCGTGCCTTAGCTGGTTTACTGCCCATTGAATCGGGTGTAATACGTTTGGCAGACAAAGACATTCAAGCCATGCAAGCGCTTGAATTAGCAAAAGAAATAACCTATTTGCCCCAACTCGGCGAATGCCATTGGCCGCTAACCGTTGAACGGGTCGTTATGTTAGGCCGGCACCCGCATAATGATGGGCATCATGCAGATAGTTTGAGTTTACAGGCAGTAGAAAAAGCGATTAAAGAAGTGGATATAGAACACCTAATCGGCCGCTCGGTGAATGAACTATCCGGCGGTGAGCGAGCGAGAGTGATGCTAGCTCGAGCACTGGCCACTGAGAGCCCTATTTTACTGGCAGATGAGCCGATCGTATCGCTCGACCCACGGCATCAAATTGAGGTTATGGCGTTATTGCAGACGCTGGCAAAAAAAGGAAAAACAGTCATTATCGTTTTACATGAACTGCACTTAGCCATGAGGTATTGTGAGAATCTTGTTTTACTGAATAACGGGGTAAAAACATCTGAAGGTATCGCCAACGATGTACTATCGATTGAGAACATGCAGGCTGTTTATGGTGTTGATGCGATTTTTGGAGAACACCAAGGAAGCCAATGGGTTTTACCTTGGCAGCATAAAAAAAGGGAGAAGGCATAAGCCCTCCCCCTAGTCCATTTAGAAACGGCTAACGATGCTAATTAGCTGGTTGATAGCTCAATGAGAAAAACACATTGGCACCATCTGTGTTGTAACCCGCTACTGTTTCATATTCTTCATTAAATAAATTAGCAACTTTTACTTGTGCTGTTAAGTCCTTGTTTATTTTATAAGCACCTACTAAATCGACTGTGGTAAAACCGGCAAGACGGCGATTGTTTGCAACATCATCAAAGCGACGGCCCGACACAAACACCTTACTTGCAAGACTAAAATCACCAAATGCTTTATTAGCATTCAAGGTAAAGGTTTGTTCAGCACGTCTAGCCAACACATTACCATCGTTCACACCGCCGCTTTTATTTTCAGGATCAATCCAAGAAAACTGGCCATCGACATTTATTCCGGCAATATCAGTAGCTGCTTGCAGCTCAAGCCCTTTTATCAACGCCTCGGAGATATTTTGAGGAACCCATAAACTATCCAGCGCGATCAAGTCTTTAATTTTTGTACGGTAAGCACTTGCCGACCACGTAATATCTGCGTGTTTGCCCACTAAACCTAATTCAAAGGACTTAGAGCGCTCGGCATCTAGGCTAGGGTTTGCACCAAATGGAGAATAAAGATCAACAAGGGCTGGCGCAACAAAGGCTGTTCCAAACGATGCGTTTAAGCGTAAATTATTAGAAAGCGACGTACCCCAAGCAATGTTACCCGTGGTATTGCTACCAAACTGCTCATTATCTTCATTTCTAACGGCTAATTGATAAGAATGCGCACCATATTCACCTAATAATTGAGCAAAAACGGCATTGCTATGACGGTTGGTTTCTGTGAAGCCACCCGATTCTTTTATTTTGTCGTCTTCGTAGTCATAACCTAACACCAACACATGCTCATCATTAATTTGGAAGTCATTTTGCAGGCTAAAATGGTCCTGTTGATTATCAGCAAAACTGGTTGCAAATGCGCCTTCGTTATCAGCCTCAATTCTGCCTTGGCTTAAGGTTGCTTTTACAGTCCATCTATCTGACACATCAGCCGTCAACTTAGCACCAAAGGTATGTTGCAAAAAGTCCGTTGTGTTGAAATAACCATCGTATTCACTTTGCCCCTCACTGTATAAGCTAAAAAACTCTAGCTCAGCAGAGTTTGCAAAGCGGTGCCCTGCTCTAATAGAGGCATTAGTGTTTCTATAAGCATCGTCGTCAGGCTCGGTAGCGAAACAACCAATGAACAATGTGCCGCTACGACCATCACAACTGTTAAAACCATTTGTTTCTGTATAGCCACCGCTTAAGCTATACCAGTTAGATGCATCTCCACCAGAAATGCCAAAGGTGGTTTCTTTCGTATCATGCGTACCAAAACCAACCGAAAGATGAGGTGTTAGCTCACCGCTTCCCTTTTTAGTGAAAATTTGAATAGTTCCACCAATAGAACCAGAGCCATATAAGCTTGATTGCGGCCCACGAACCAACTCAATACGCTCAATTTGGTTAAGTGGAATATGCTCAATTTGAGGCGCACCAAATGCATTCGTTGCCAACTTAACGCCGTTTAATAAAACCTGGGTATGGTTAGACTCTGTACCGCGTAAAAATAATGACGTTTGCTTGCCTAAACCACCTGTGTTGGCAATCGTTACACCAGGAAGTCCTGAAATAGCCTCTGCAACCGTTTTATATTGATACTTTTCGATCTCTTCTTTGGTCACAACCGAGACAGAGGCAAATGTTTCATCAGCCGTTTGAGCCGTACGTGTAGCCGTCACAATAAGCGCATCATCACTGGCGAATACAATTGAAGGAGTAAAAGGTATAACGGCGGCAACGCTTGCAGCCAAAAGGGTTTTTTTCATGAGATTTCCTCGTTAGAAGGCGCAGCCCCGCGCCAGTTAAAAGACGCACGTGAGGAAATGTGATGAAGTTGAAACAGAGTAAACAACGTCAGCCCAGTTGCCCACCCGCAACGTACCGGTTTGCCTTTGGCAGGTCTCCGGGCTCATAAGTGGCTAATGTTCTGTTAACCGATGTATCGCCTTCCCATGTTTTGACACAGTGGCTGTTGATACATGTTACTTATATACCGTTGCGGGGGCAGCGTTGGGTTTGATTAAATCGTACCAACTTCCCTTTTAATTAGGCTAAGGCCTAATACCAAAAAGCGTGGGCATTATCTTTGATTTAGTCTATGCTAGTCAAGATGAGCGCTAGGTTAATTAATTGAAGAAAATCAATATCTAATGAATTCGAATAGTATTAAGGTTCTACTTGTTGACGATCATGAGTTAGTTAGAAGCGGTATAGAGCACATCTTGCAATCTGACCCGGATATAGAAGTTGTGGCGATTGGCTCATCGGGTGAAGAAGCTGTTAAATTAGCCGAACAACTCAAGCCAGACGTTATCCTAATGGACTTAAATATGCCGGGTATAGGTGGAGCCGAAGCTTTGAAACGAATATTAAGGCGCGAACCCAGTTCTAAAATTATTGCCCTAAGTGTGTATGACGATGGCCCTATCCCGCATCAGGCTATAAAGTTAGGTGCTAAAGGTTATATCAATAAAGGCTGCGCGGTTAATGAAATGACAAGCGCGATTATGTCGGTTTACCAAGGTAAAAACTACCTGTCCTCTGCAGTGGCAACCAACTTAATCTTCAGTGGGCAAGAACCAGAAAAGAATGTTTTTAGCCAGTTAAGCAGTAGAGAGTTACAAATAGTAACAAAAATTGTTGATGGCCATAGAATTGCAGATATTGCCAATTCATTATCGATCAGCCCCAAAACAGTTAACACGCATCGCTATCGAGCACACGAAAAACTAGGCGTTTCTAACGATATCGAACTTGTTAAATTGGCCATTAATGAAGGTCTGCTAAAAAATTTATAAATTTATAATAATTTCCACTCGTCATTATCGTCATCATAGGGTAAAATTCGCGCTCAATTTGATTGCCTGGGTGGTGAAATTGGTAGACACACGGGACTTAAAATCCCGCGACCTTAACAGTCGTGCCGGTTCGATTCCGGCCCCAGGCACCATTTATATCAAGGCCTCAGAACTTAATTGTACTGGGGCTTTTTTATGCCCTTTCCTAAATAGTAGACGCATAGTAGACGGTTTATTTGGTAAATAACTAGTGTTTCCCGCAGGGAATCAAACAAGCAAATCTAAATAAAAAATACAAGAAGTGGCGTCATCCAGCTACTACCTTGATGACTTATAAAGAAAGATCTAGATCGTTATGGAAATCTCGGTTGCCCCTACAAAATATCTTTACTTAATCTTTTTTCTTTTCCTCACCAAGCTTTGAGAGTACGAGCAACTTACCAATTAATATTCCCATATAGATATAGCCAAGCATAACTTCAACAATTACAAAAATTTTGGATTCAGTACTAGATGGAAGAATTTCGCCATAGCCTAATGTAGTCCAAGTCACTACACTAAAATAAAATGCATCAAAAAGATTTGCTTCTTTTCCATCTGGTAATTTGATTCCAAAGGCTTTGTACAATACACCAAAATAAGCAATCATTATTATCAAGTTGAGGAAATAAAACGTGAATTTTTCACCTAAATTCTCACCCTTCTTAAAAGACCATACATAATAGACTGTAGGTAACAGGATAGTAATAATTGTAAGCCCTATCCCCCAATATCCTATGTACTCTGCTGATAGCAGACATAGATATGACAGAATAATAGAAATGATCAAAACCCCGCTATTTTCTAGATCTTTTAATCTAAACAATTCTTTCAATTTCATTTATTACCTTTATCTTTCCTTGCCATAATATAATTTCCTTATAATGATTGCTGCGTCATATTCAAACCAAATAATATCACTTAAAACACATGCAATTTCATAAGTAAAAGGCAATAAAACTCACAATCCATTTGCGCAAGGTTCAAGTCCTTGTAGGCCACCATACAAATCAAAGCCTTAGCACCGTTTCTCGGTGTTGAGGCTTTTTTATACTTGCCTTATGTAGACGCCCTGGAGGCAGTTGAGGTGATAATTAGTCACCTATTATTTAATAGGCGTCACAGGGCAATAACTCTCTTTTCAGTGGGTATAAAGAGAGAGGACTTAAACAAGTTAGTTTTAAATTTTGAATTGCGGTAGATCTAATGACACTTACTTTTAAATTCTCAAGGCCGGTGAATCTTTTGTAGTATTATTAACAGATGTACAAATGCTTCTTCTATTCTCTGTTTAATGCTTAATATCGAATTACTAGGAATTTTTGTCCATATAAAAGTAAGAATTACAGGGAATTTTTATTCCCCTTAATAACAAGTTAGCAAGAAAATATTAAAAACTACCGAGGGAATGATATGAAAGCACTTTTTATAATTCTATTAATATTTGCCACGCAGGCTTCAGCATCAGAAGAAGATCATCTAAATCAATTAAGAGCTCTTGATTGGAAGCAAGAACCAAGTGTTTATTCAATTTCAAAAAATAAAGCTGAAATAACAACAACAGAAAATGACTTCCTCGTCGTAGGTAAGGACGCTGCTGAATATATGTTCATTATGCAAGGGCACAGAAACTACAATCCAGATGCTGCAATATTGAGAGTTCAAGGACCTGAAGCTGACTCACAAGTAATTTATACAATTAATAAAGTCGGTTATCTTACGAAAGATGATTGGAGTGACAATGTAGACAAAGATGAAATGCTCAAAGAAATACAAGATGGAACGGCTGAAGCAAATAAGTTAAGAGGTGAAGGTTATTCAAATCTATATGTTGATGGTTGGGCGCAGGACCCTCATCTTGATAATGTTAACAATACAGTTTACTGGGCAATAGCAGGCCATGATGAAGAAAATAACAGGTTCATTAATGCGAAGGCATTAAAACTTGGCCGTGAAGGATATACTGAAATTATATGGATAGGCTCTCCAGAACAATTTACAAGCTCAGAAATAGCTCTCGAACCTGTACTTGCAAATTACAATTATAACGATGGTTTTAAATATACTGATTATGTTCCTGGCACAGATACTGTGGCAGCAGCAGGCGTTGGTGCATTAGTTTATAAATTAGCAACTGGAAAAGCAGTAGCAAAAGCTGGAATTATAGCTATGGCAGCTATTTTTGCTAAGAAGCTTTGGTTTTTAGTCTTTCTACCATTGGTATATGTTTGGCGATGGATTAAGGAAAAATTCAGTGGTACTCCAAACTAAATTGCTAACAAGCGGGTCAAGTGCGACGCGAAAAAGCGTCGCGCGCCTTACCCAAATCGTTAGGTTTCCACGGAGTGCAAATTGAAGAAAGTCATATTATTTATATTCATAGCTATTTTTTCTTCGAGTGTTTTTGCAACGACCATTGCTCAAACAACGGCTTCCTCCTTAAACGTAAGATCGGAGCCGGAAGGTAAAGTTCTATTTTCCTTGCCGCAAAACTCAATTGTAGGGGTAATGCGAGTGCAAGGAAGCTGGGCAATGATCATGTACTTACCTGGAAATGATCCCGGCAGAGCTAAATACGGTTGGGTGAGCAGTTCGTATTTAAAGGTAGTTAACTCAGGAAACACATCAAGATCCACAAGCTCTTATGGTGTATCTGGGGATGATTGTGAGTATGAATATGATTCAAATGCACAGGTTTGTGTTACCGCTACAGATGCGGAAATGGATTGTCGAGAGTCTTATGATGGCACTTATTATCGCAGTTGCGAAATTGAAGTCGAATACAGCGTTTCGTCAGACTACGAAGGAGACGACTACCTAAATGTAGATGTGGAATGCGAGGTTGAAATAAAATATAAGAAAAGAGATGGATATTCTTGGAGCTATAACTCTGACAGCGAATCGGAAAACCATTCGCTCTACTCTTACGGCTCAGAGTCCGGCGATATGGATTTTGATTTTACTTTCAGCTCATACAAAGAAGTTATTAACGTAAAAATAGATTCCATCGAATGTGAAATCAATAGTGTCTATAAATATTAAACCTAACAAGTCAATTAACTTCGCGCCTTTCAGGCGCCGGACGCTGCAAAGCTGCGCCGCTTAGCTTGGCGTTATAGGTAATTCCAGACAATATTATTAATAACGTACAGTTATTGACAGAACTCCAAGGGCGTAGCTATCGCTACACCACTCAAGATATCAAATGACCCGAGTTCATAAGGTTGCCGCTGACCTTTAGATCTTAAATCCGTAGATTGTGGCGCTAACCCCCCACCCTTTTTAAATAAATTAAACTCAGGCTTGGCTTTAATTATATGTTCGTCTTGATTAGGATTATTTTTAACCCAATTGATAGTCCATTTATAGAATCTTGTAACATAGTGAACGCCTTTAGAAACAAGCCCGAAAATACGCCCTTTGATTGAGTCTCCATAGCGTCCAATTGGGGGGAGTGTTAAGGCTCCAGTTTCTTGCTCATATTCTTCCCATACTGCTACTTTAATGGGCATCTCTGAACGTCTTGAAAGTGCACCACCTTGTGCTTCGATATAACTACACCAATCTGAGTTATCAGCAGCACGACGTGCTTTTTCTATCACCCCCGATTCTTCTGTTTCCATACGACGTAATTCGCGCCACACACCAACTGGTGGCCCGCCTATTTGTTGAAACTGGCGAATGCCCCACGTTGCGGCCCATGCTTCGACACGTTCACTAGATTGTTCTGCATCACGCCCCGTTTCAAAATCTTCACCGACTGCATGACCATCAATGTTTTTTGCGATGTATTTAGCTAAATAGCCTGTTGCGCTTCCCTTGCTTGGATCAATACTAACTGATTCAAACCGATATTCTTGTGCGCCCTTTTCATCTGGTGAATCAGCCAGAGCATATTTTCGTATAATTTGTCTTACAAGCTTCTTATGTTCCGGTTTCATAAAGAACAACATATGCCAATGTGGGCAACCGTCGTGATGAGGTTCTGCAACACGAAACCCATAAACTGGCAAATTATCTCTACTAAGTTTAGCTCTAACCCTTGACCATACTTTCCCTAGGTATTTCTGAGCTTGTTGTGGTGTTTCCCCACTATATTTAGGATTGCGTTTACCGGATTTTGATAAATGCGAGTGAAACCTTGAAGGGCATGTGATCGTATAAAATTCAGCATCATGCCCTGCTTCGTTTGCATACTCCTCAAACCCTCTCATTCTTACCATTAACTCGCTGCGCTTGATGCTTGGGTTTGAGACACCTAATGCAGCAAGCTCATCGAGTGAATATACCTGCCCCTCCTGGTTTTCGGCTTCAAGTTTTTCAAGCAGGGCCTTATTTCTTAATAACTGATCTTTACGGCGTTGTAACGCAAAATCTGAGCAATATCCCCCTGATTTCTTTTGAACTAGGCCAAGGTTAATACCAATTTGTTCTGCTTTTCGCCCATGAATTTTTCTTAACTGGCGACGCCACCATAGATCACATGTCGCTCTCTTTAAGAAGTTTTCGGGCGGTGTTTTCTTTAAGAAATTTCGTGATACTTGGATGCCCCATTTCTTTAAGTAAATAAGAACCATATCTACGCATAAGTTTGTATCGACACCGAAACTAGCCAAACGTTTTGATAAATCCTCAGAACAACTTTTTGCTGTCTGTTGAATTTCGTCATCAGAATAAATGAGCGGAGCATCACCCACATGTGAATTTTCTTTAAGGTTAAGTAAGAAATAGTTTCCATCAAAGCGGCTCATTGATTCTGCTTCAGATTTAGCTTTCCAGCGAAATTCAAAAGGAATAGCATCTAAACAGTTTTGCCAATGTAGCTTGTCCTCACGGATAACTTGCCAAGGTAATGCAGAGGTAGACATTTAATAGCCCTCCTCTGATGTTGAAAACCGTACTTGTTGTTGAATGTAACGCTCTAGGTCCTCTTCACGATATCGAATTGAACGGGTACCTAGTTTTATGAATGGAATCCGTGCTCCCGCCCAACGGTCACGCTCTAAAAATGCGGCACTAACTGATAAGAAATTTGCTGCTTGTTTGGTGGTAAGTAAATGTGACATATTTTCTCCTTTTGAAATCGTTGGAGAAAATTTTCCTTTGGTTTGCCTCTGCTTTATATCCTTTGAGTACTTGAAATATACTTTAAGTACTTAAAATATATTTCAAGTACTTAAAATATATACAAGTGAGCCTTAATGCTTTAGTTCTGGGAGTCCAGCTTGTCCAGCAAGCTTATTATTCCGAGCCTGACCTAGCCAGATTCGTAATTGTTGCTCTGGGTCTTCACTGACCATTTGGGACCGTAGTCCCTCCTCCATAGACTCTAAGATGATTTTAGCTGCTTTACGATCATTTATTGGTTTTGATAAAGCATTGTATTGTTCAACCATATAATATTTAACTTCATGGTAGTTCTGGAGCTTCTTTTGTCTAACTGCTTCACCGCGTCGTTTATCGCTGGTAATTCGCTCTTGTCGATCTGAAAATAATCTTACAAACCCCAAGTACTCCAATGCATTAGCCTTTAATTCAGGCTTCTGTCTCTTATTAAAATCACCCCGCTGGTTATTAAGTTTAGCCGCTATACTTTCGCCAGTTTCGTATGTGTGGACCAAATTAAGGGACAGGTTTACGTAATCACTTACACAAGCCAACGCTGCTACTGCGAAGACCTGAGACCAAACAAACTTTTCTCCATTTGGCCTTTCAGTCTCCTGAAAATAATCTGTACAAAGAAAGTGTTCGAATGGTGTCGTTGTAAATAGCCCGGTATCCTTAAAACGATCGGCACCTTTTTCATAGTACTCGTGAATGGCGTTAATACTATTTTTAAGCCTCATTTGGAATAGTATTTCTAGACCTGCATTCAAGTCTTGAACCGTTATAGTGTCTGGTAAATACATTAAGGCATGCTGTTGAACATACCCTACTTCCCATTCTAAATTTTCTGGGAGTTTATCAGTCAATGGGTTGAAATCAGCAAAGGCATCTAGGTAGTGAATCATTCTTTTATTTTCTCCATGATGTAATTTGTTATTTGTTGCATGGGTGCTCTTAAGCGCTCAGTGTTAGGAACAATATATCCAGCGGTCACATCATTTGAGAATTTATGATTAAGCAAGCGTTTTAATGCATAAGCAGGTATATCCAAGCTTTCAGCAATAGTAATGAATGTTCGTCTTAAATCATGCAATGTAAATTGAATGCTTGAATACGATATAACACGTGCAATAGCTGTTCTTGGTTCCTTCAATGGGCCATCAGTAATTGGAGATGGAAACACCCATATTTTTTCAGCTTGACGGTAACGGCGTTTTAACAGATCTTCAAGAAAATCTGACATAGGTAGACGATGAGGTTCTTTGTTCTTTGTATCTGGAATAATAAAGCTCTTTTCGTCAAAGTCCACATCATCCCATTTCAAGCCAGTAGCCTCTGAACGACGAAGGCCAGTAAACAATAAAAAATGTAGATAATCACGAGTGACTTCTTGATTGAGCTTTAACGTTGCTTCATACCAAGGCTTCAGTTGTGTCGGTGTAAGCAGTGTTTGGCGGCGCTTTACTTCATACCACCCTCGCGTACTACTAAGGCGATTCACTGGGTTAATTTGTATTATTCCATTGCCATTTTTATCTTCATAACGCTCCATTGCAAAGTTCAATAGCGCACGCAATACCCGCATCGTGTTATTTGCTCTAGCATGGCTTCTAATTCCTAGCTTACGATGTCGTTTCTCGACCATATCTTTACTAATAGCGGTGACTGGTTTATCTAGCCAGTCTTCAAGAGAGCCTTCAATACACCGTTTGTAATCTTCTAACGTATTAGGTTTGAGGTCACGTCGAGTTATCAGATACTCTTTGTAGCAATCACGCAGCGTTACTGCTTGAATTTTCTTTTCACGCTTATCAGCTACAGGATCATTTCCTTGAGCTATCTCACCTAATAAAATTTGTGCTTGTTTTCGTGCTTGCTCGGCTGTTAAGTGGCCGTGCTTACCCAATGTCATTCGTTTGGGTTTTCCATTGATACGGGTTTCCACTATATAGGTCTTATTTCCAGTATTAGTTACTTTTAGGCCAAAGCCTGTAAGTTCTGTATCACGATAAAATTCTTGAGACGGTTTTCCGTCTTCTTTTAGTGCTGGTGGATTGATGCTGTCTACTACTTTTTTTGAAAGTTTAAGATGAGCCATTTTGGGTCCCTTTAGTGTTACTTGATTCTAATAGTAGACGTATAGTAGACAAATTACGGCAAAAACGCACTATTTATTGCAATAAACCTAAAAGAAGAGTTGCTCTAAATTATTGATAAGTAGTTGTTTAAACAAGAATATCAAGAAACCTAAAAGAAGGACACAAATAACTTAAAATCCCGCGACCTTAACAGTCGTGCCGGTTCGATTCCGGCCCCAGGCACCATTGAATAACAAGGCCTCAGCATTTAATCGTGCTGGGGCTTTTTTATTGCCTATTTGTAATGGCGTAACTCAGGTGTAACTTCTAAAGCTCATGTTCTAGTAATGAGCGAAAATTACTCTAGTTCAATAATTCTATTACTGCTAATTTCTAGTAAATTAGGTTTAATTCCCGTTTGATTCATCAATAAATTGACTGAGCTCTTGCACTCTTTCCTCTAGATCTAGGACACTTAAGTCGGCATCATTATTATTAACGTAATGTCTTGCTACATCTACCTTGTTTGCATCTCTCTCAATTGAACCTCCTTTCTTTTTATACTTCAAAAGGTTTTCCCACTGGCCTTTCTTAAGTAAACTACCAGCCGAAGGGTGAACGGCAATAACACTTTCTTCCAGCCTGTCATGATCTAGGTAATTTTCAACCTCTCGGCCTTTCGTTATCCAAGAGAACCCTATACCAGAATTAAACTCTTCTTCTAATCTTTGCTTTGTTGAATTTAATTTTACATTCGGACTCGCTTTATCGCTATCAAACATGATGACTGTATTTCTATTCAAATTACGTACAGAAATTAAGTCATCTACCCTATTTTTTTCGTCATCATCATTAGCACTGAGATGACTAAATAAACGACCACCATAGAACATAATTGAGTAATGAATACCCTCAATCAAGTTGGGGTTTTTAGCCGAAATCCAATAATTTAGATAGATTCTGTCGGAAGGACCCTCGACCCATATAATACAGTTTGCTTGAAGAATATCTGATGCCTTATACCCTAAATCATTACAAATGCCTGAACGCTCCTTTGTGCTGGCAATAGCTCTAACAACTGAAGCTCCATTTACCTGAGTGACATGGAAAATTTCAGATTCCACTGCGTCCAGTAAATGCGCTGAATGCGTAGTGAAGAAATATTGATTAGTTGTGCTATCGGCTAAATATTTAATGAGCTTTTTTTGGAGTAAAGGGTGAAGGTGCAACTCCGGTTCCTCCACACAAAGTATCGTGTTTTCAAGTAGAGTAGCTGCAGTAGCTAAAATAACAACCTCATGAACACCAGTTCCCAGTGACTCAAGTGGAAGGGTTTTGCCATCCATATGAACTAGTATCATATCCCTCTGGTAGGGAATTTCAATTATAGCGCCTTCATTCTCAAGAACTACTTGGACAAACTTATTAATAGCTGAAAACTTTTCTTTTTCTGCTTGCTGAGTATGTGAAGGGTTTTGTATTTTTGCTAGTTTTTCAATAATACCTTCACCACTAAAGTCACCCGCTTCAGTGCCGGCACTCCCAATTTTTCTTATGGCTGGGATTACTTCTATATCAGGTATGGAAGAAGGGATAGGTGCTAAATACTTTAATGTTTCCGGTATCCAATGGCGCTTGATGCCTCCACCACTTTGATTAGAAAAACCATTCCATAACTGCTGCCATTCTTGGGGGGTAAGAACTGGCAATATCTCTTCTATGGAGAAGTCCAGAGTGAATTCACCATTATGGTTTGCTGATATGTAGGTAAACCAAATATCACCCTTATCGTTACTTATAAGGCTAGATGAAAGTAATTTTTTTGCTGCTAGTCGATATCTTCTATGTTCGTTTTCGTTAGGGAATTTGCTATTGATGTATTCATCTATATCACCCTTGAATAATGGAAATGATATTCTGTGCTTAGCTCTTTGATTTGATATGTGTAGATCAATATCCTGAAACGATACCTTTTCAGGCCGTGATTTTTGAGCCTTCGCAACAAAATAGCCATACTGTTCATTAAGGAAATTAATAATATTGGACTTACCAGTATTATTCTTTCCGATAATAAGATTCACTTTTCTAAGTGGTGCAATTTTAGTTAACTCATTACCAAAGCTCCTATACCCAGAAAACCCAAAACCTTTTAACTGCAACTTAAACCTCCTGTTAATCTAACGCACATCCAAGTTCTTAGTGTTTGATAAGCGTAATGCTACTTATATCATGTGGACTGATAGTCATCTATTTTAAAGTCGTGTTATGGCTAATAATCTTAAATCGTCATCGCACACCACGTCCCATTAAGTTCCTTTATAAATAGGCGAAGGTAACTTAGGATACACTCGGTAGATGTGATTAAAAAGGTCCTCTGTTAGCTCCTTTATTTCTTCAACTTCATAACTATCGACAGGCAAGCCTGTTTTCTCGTCATACAGGTAATCATATATAACTCTGTCTTACTGCATCTCTAGTGCCTTCTTTTTCGCACCAATTTGCTATATTCAGTTTCTCTGTCTTTAAAGTTATTAGAAGGTTATTGGCAACCTTTTTAATCTTATTAATTTCTTTACTCGATAAATTTGGCTTTTGTAATAAGTCAAATAAAACCAACGATTCAACATCCAAATTTTCTCGTACAGCTCGCCTATCTTCCTCATTCAACTCTTCATTAAATAACAACAGCGCTTTAAATGCGTAACCAGAATATACCAGAACCATCTTGAGTCCAAGTTAGAATTCAAATCAGAACTCTCCTGCCTCTATCTGTTGAGAACCAGTTAAAACCTCTGCTTGTTTATCAACTGGATCAATTTCATTAGCTGTTTTTTCAGCCCAACCTAACCACATATCGAACCCCTCTTCCCTGCTATCTGATTCCTTAAAGGCCAAAATTAGGTTCCGAATAGATCTTGCCTGATCAAATGCCTGAGCCAGTTCAAATAAATGATTGCGCCGGGCTTCTTCGATTTCCTTTAAACGTAACAACTCCTGATTTATCTTTGCTTTTTTCTCCCAGGCAAGGGGCTTAGCTCTTATTCTAATGGTTTCAAGCTTCTTATACTCAAAAGCCTGCCTGAACCCTTGCACGATACTCGGCAGTCTATTTTCAAGCCTTTTCTTTGCAGTATCTTTCCAACATGCCTGTAACCCAGTTAAATACATACCGCTTATAGTGAACTCAAACAAACCTGAAGGGGCGTATTCTTTTGTAGGCCATAAATATCCGTCTTTTCTCTTGAGATTAGTAATTTCAGCAGAGATCTGTGTTACGGGTTCTTTCAATTCAAAGCTTAATCGTTCACCCTCAAATACAAAGGCAGCTTGATTAGAGTTCCCAATACCTTTCTGCATTATCCAACCATAAGAATCAAACAGCTTAATAATACCTTGAAGAAACAAGCAGGCGCGATTGAAAGTTTTTGGCGTTACTTTCATTCCCATATCCACAGAGGGGTTTCTAAAATTAAGGCTCTATACTGATCTAAGATGAAAGCGACTTAAGCGTACTTCCTGAATTAAAACTTTTGCTGAGTACAAAAAGCTTAAGATGTTTAATTAATGACGGTATAAAGTTTTACAGCACTTTTTTGTTATTTAGTTGTAAATATTTCCGTTCAAACTCATCAACTGGCAGTGCTTTATCAAAAAAGTAGCCTTGAACTTTATCAACGCCTAAATTTATACATAAATCTAAATCATCCTGTGTTTCAACACCTTCGGCAACAATTTGAAGCTTTAAAGATTTAAGCATGACAATTAAACCTGATAATAATTTTTTCACTTTTTCTGTTGAGAAATAACTAGGCATTAAAGATTTGTCTATTTTTACAATATCAATAGGAAAGCTATGTAAGTGCGACAATGAAGAAAAGCCAGTACCAAAGTCATCCAGTGATATTTTGCAACCTAAATCACTGATTGCTTGTATTATTTTCACCGTTTTTTCTGGTTCAACAATTAAGGCTGTTTCTGTTATTTCAAATTCAATTAAATTGGCATCGACATTATATTGTTTTATACAGTCGTGAATGACGTCGATTACACTGTCATTTGTTAACTGTACGGCTGATAAGTTAATAGCCATAGTAATTGATTGCGAATGGTCTAGATTTAAGTTACTTAATTGCCTTATTGCTTGTTCAATGACCCATTGACCAATATCGAAAATTAACCTAGATTTTTCAGCAATAGGTATAAACTTATCTGGGCTTATTGCTACACCATCGACTTCCCAGCGAATTAATGCTTCTACCCCTGTTAACTGTTGAGTCTTTGGATCCATAACAGGTTGGTAATGCAGGTTAAAATGTTTATTTTTAAGCGCTTCTTTTAACTGATTTTCAATATGAAAATTCGATAAAAACTCTACTTGCATTGCTTCTTCGAAAAACGAAAATTGATTACGCCCTTTGCTTTTAGCTTTATACATTGCTATATCAGCGTATTTAAATAGTTCTTTTGGGTTAACGCTATCATCTGGAGAAATGGAAATACCTATACTCGCTGCTGAAGAGATGATGTGATTATCAATCGTAAATGGCTCACTTAATGCATCTATAATACGTTGTGCAACATGCGTGGCATTATTAGCTGAGTTTATATTGGTTAAGGTTATTGCAAATTCGTCACCACCAAGACGAGCAAATAATTCATTTCCTCTTAAGCAACGATGTATTCGGTTGACTACTTCTATTAATAAGCTGTCACCAATGTCATGTCCATAATTATCGTTAACGTATTTGAAATGGTCGAGGTCAATTAATAATAACGCGAGCGTTGTTTTATTTCTTTCGTTACTTTTTAAATCATTACTCAAAGATTCATCAAAATGATAGCGGCTGGATATGCCAGTTAAACTATCTTGTTCTGCAAGTTCTTTAGTGTGTTGATAGCTTTGATAGAGACGTTTTTCTAGATCAGCTCTCGCATGTGAATTAACAATAGCTCTTTGTAATCGAAAAACGTTTATTTCAGTTTTTACAAGGAAATCTTGCGCGCCTGCGTTAATACAGTTAAGCGCTAGTTCGTCGTCTTTTGACGTGCTCATCATTATAACTGGGATGTCATGTCGTTCATGGACGCTTCTCAGTTCAACTAATAACTCAATACCATTACGTTTTGGTAAGTTATAATCGAGTAAAACGGCATCAAATTCCGTTTTTTTTAATTGTTCAAGTCCTTGATCTACTGACTCTACACCCGAAATTTCACACGATATATTGCTGCGCTTTAAAGTCCTTGTAATAAGTTCTCTGTCAACAATATCATCATCAACTATTAGTATATTCATATCTTGACACGCTTTCCAAAGTTAACCAGCTATTAAAATCAGTATAGTTGCTAAGTTTTATATTATTTGGTTTTATTGTTTTTCATTTAGGTAATTGGACAATTTTCCAATAACTATCTAAAACATTCACAATGTCTAAAAACTTTTCGCCTGAATCGCCTTTTATAAAATATCCTGCGATATGTTGTTTGTAGCTTGATAACATATCTTCTTCAGATTTAGAGGTTGTTAATACAAAAACAACTAAATCAGACAAAGTTTCATCTGCACGTAACTGTTTTAAGAACTCAATACCGCCCATTCTTGGCATTTGTAAATCAAGTAAGATGATCAATGGGCGAGATACTTTATTGCTTCTTAATAACTCTAATGCCTCTATACCATCGTAAGCTCTAACGATTGGGTTGGCGATGCGTTGTTTAAGAAAGCCCCGCTCAATTGTCATGGCATCAATATCATCATCTTCAACTAATAATAAGGTTACGTCTTTTGGGTTAGTGTCCATAGTTTATACTCTAATAGTGTGAATATTTATGCATTTGATAATGGCCAATAAATAGATATCTTTGTTCCGTGTTTACCATCAGAAGTAATTAATATCTTGCCTTTATAATGTTCGACAATTCGTTTAATCATCGCTAATCCCATACCGCTGCCTTCCACTTTATCTCTCGGCTTTAATGTTTGAAACATTTCCAGTGCTTTTTCATGTAATTCTAATGGAATGCCCGGGCCATCATCCTCAACGATAATAATATGGTAATCTGGATTGCTTTCATACAAGACATTAATAGCACCACTTTTACTTTCATGATGTTTTATTGCATTTGAAATCAAGTTTCTGAGTACTATTTCTAAGGGTGTTTTAGGGATAGTTATTTCTACATCTGGCGCAGATAATGTAAATCCCTCTGTCTTATCCTGCATTGAAAACACATCTGTGCTGATATCTTTTAAGTTTACAGGCTCATTTTTAAATTTATTGCGATTAATACGTGAGTATTCAAGAAGGTCATCCAGTAACCTCATCATACGGCCACTACGCTGAGTTAATAACGCCAAGTGCTTTTTTGATTCGTCAGGAATAATATCTTGGCAGTCTTCAGTTATCCATTCTACGAGGTTTGTGATCGCATTGAGAGGCGATTTAAGGTCATGTGAGGCAACATATGAGAACTGTTCTAAATCACTATTTGATTTTTCTAAATTAATTGTTTTTTCTTTTAGGGCTTGAGTTGTTTTATCGGCATAGGCTAGTGCTTCGCGATTAGCTTTAGTTAATAATAAAAAGAGTGTAAGTAATAAGGCATCGATTACTAAGCCTCCAATTAAGATGAATGCGGATTGGTTTGACGAAAATTCATTCCTAAAGGCCAAATTTGATTGAATTGAAAAAGTCCATACTCGGCCATATAACTCGACATGTTCTTTTTTGCTAAACAGCGGATCCTGATCTACATCATCGAGGTTTCTATCAGCATGATCGTCAAATAACAATTGTCCGTTATCATGTATTTGAATACTGACATGCCTATATTTCTCAGCCAAGGTGCCTTGCATAAGGTTTTTCATAATGAACGGGGCGTACGTCACACCCTCAATTAACGCTCTTCGTGTTTCAAGGTTGTCTGGCTTAGCACCATTTTCATAAAAGGGTGTGTAGAATAAAAAACCGGGCGTTTTTTTTGCGTCTTGTACTAGGGTAATTGGTCCTGTTAACTGAGCCTGCCCTGAATCACGTGCTTTTTGAATGGATACATAGCGATTCTTCTCAAAAGCCATATCAAGGCCTATCGCTTTTTGATTCGGTAATGCGGGTTCAATATAGGTAATGGGCCAATATTCAGATTCATGATGCTTAGGGTGTATGCTGAAATGTGGCCTAAGTTCTCGCTGTTTTAGTAGATAACTATCCAGTTGAGGTGGTTGGATATTATAAATAACACCAATCCCATTAATGCCAGGATAGGTAGCGTCTATTTTAAGGCTCCGTGAATAAGATAGCCATGTTCTGTAGGTAATCGGTGTGTCAACTGCATCAATGAATGCGACACTGCTCCAAAGTGCATTTTCATAAAGCTTCATTCTTTCTTTTACTGAGTTAACAACTTGCTCTGCATTACGATGAAATTTAGTTTCAAGTTTTTGATTAAGTTGCAACCTAGAAAATTGCCAAGCTGTAAAAGTTAGTACAATAGAAAGCAATACAATTAACCAATGCACTAAATGCATTTGCCCTGCTTGTATTAACTTCTCTCTTTGTATGATTTTTTTTTCGGGTTCTACCATTTATTTAAACTCTGTAATGGTTACATATTAGTTATTTGCTGGGTGCTTCAATGTCATTACCTGTTGTTTTTAAATATATAGTACAGGGTTAGGCGTTGCGTAGGGAGTTAGCAAACCATTTTTTTGCTAGCGCGATGCGCGCCTCAACGTCATGTGTCATAGCTAATATATGTTGATCGATATGTTGAAGTCGTTTGGTTAAACCGGTTTGGTTTGCAACCTGAATAGCGAGGCCCGGGCGAGCATTGAGTTCTAAGATCATAGGGCCTTTATTTTTATCCAATACAATATCAGCGCCAAAGTAACCCAAGCCGACCATTTCATAACAATGAGAGGCGAGCTGTAAAATATGGTCCCAGTTAGGAATTACTAGCTGATCAAAGCTAAACCCAGTGTCTGGGTGCTTTTCAATTTTAATATTATTTTGCACTGCGAAAAGGCTTTTTCCTGTGTTTATATCAAGCCCTACCCCGACGGCACCTTGGTGTAAGTTCGCTTTGCCATCTGATGCATGGGTTGAGCAACGAAGCATGGCCATAACAGGGTATCCTTTATAAACGATAACTCTTATGTCTGGAACGCCTTCATAGCTGTACGGTGAAAAAATAGGGTCGAAAACAATCATGTCTTCGATCATGACAACATCGGGGCGGCCACCCAAACTATACAAACCGCTTAATATATTGGTGGCATGATGTTTTAAGTCCCTTAGTTTTAGCGAGGGGCCACTGGATTTGATGTATTGATCGTCTACACGTTCGGCTATGACTAAAATGCCTTTTCCACCACTGCCCTGCGCTGGTTTAATAACAAACTGGTTTCGCCCACTAAGTTGGTTTTCTAATGTTTGTATGTCATGTTGATTATTAATAACAGCAAAAAGTCGAGGCACAGACATGCCAAATTTTTCAGCGAGTCTTTTAGTTTTTAGCTTGTCATCTACTAATGGAAAAAGACGCCTGTCATTTGAACGGCCGATATAATCAATGTTTCGGCTGTTCATACCAAGGATGCCAAGTTCCCTTAGTTTTTTAGGCGATACCCACTTCATTCAGTGTGGCCGAAAGCACGAAAACGATACAGTTCAAACAAGCGATAACCAGTGTATTTACCTAATAATAAAACAATGCCCAGTAGGCTGATCATTAACTCGGGGAAATTAAAGGTAAGGTGCTCTACCATCGACATTGACATGGTTAAGTAAACCAAAATGGCCGCTAATAGGCTCCCGCCTCCTTGTACTAAGACTTCGTGCGCGCCCTCTTCTTCCCATAAAAGTGACATTCTTTCGATAGTCCAAGCAAGAATAATGGTTGGGAAAAAGGTGATTGTTAAAGCTTGGTGAAAGCCAAGTTTATAACTAATAACACTTAATCCTGCCATTAATAGAATAACCACGATGACCACAGCGGTTATTCGTGCTACTAATAATAAATTGAGGTAAGACAAATAATAGCGTATCCATAAGCCGAAGCCGACCACGGTAAGGAAAATACCCAATCCCACTAAGAGTGAGGTTTGAATAAAGGCGAGTGCAATCAGAATAGGCATAAAGGTGCCAGATGTTTTTAAGCCAACCAGTATTCGCAGCAAAACGATGATTAAAGCACCCACTGGTATCAGTAATAAGCCCTTAAAAATACCTTGTTGCTCTACAGGTAGAGCATAAATTGAAAAATCTAATAAGGGTTGCTCTTCAAGATGCCCTTCCATGAAAAGGATGGATTTAAGAGGTAATGTGTTTTTTACTAACGCAAACTCAATGGATGAGTTGCGCCCTCCAATGACGTCTAATATTGAGGTGGAACCGTGTTGCCAAACAAAAAAGTTATCCGGCAGCCCTTCAGCACCTGTTGTAGGGTCAAAAATTAACCAGCGGTCGCCAGCGACTATTTCAACAAGGCTGTTGATACGTTGTCGACGACGGCCATCTTCCAAGAAGATACCTTTAATGACTTGTGCTGGAATGTTGGCATAAGCTAGAACATCCATAACTACGTCTAGATGTACGCCACCATAGCTCGACAAAAGAAAGCTCATGTCTGGGTCGGGTTGCGGCAGGTTGATACTGTCGAATAATAAAGTGGAAAACTCTGCGGGCGTTGTCGATTTTGTCTTTAAGGATTCGACCACCTTTTCCATCACCTCTTCATTCGTGGTGGTTAAAATAGGCAGCTCAACATTAGGGACAACTCGGTCTGTGAGCGCCCTGTCTCGCATACGATAAACTTGTTTTTTATAAAACAAGGTCGTAGCCCGCTCCATTGTTTCGCGTGTCCAATGTGCTCGTCTATGACCGTTTTGTTCAGTCACTGAAAAATTAAAGCCAGATGAGGCAAAGTGGTCGTCTAAAGACACCCAACCAGCATCTTCTTCAGGTAAGGTTAGCGCTATTTGAACAGGCCCTTCATGTAGGGGTTTAAGGTTTATTTTGGATTCTATTGTCCAAACATCTTCTCTAATACCCGGTAAAAGCGGGAACCCTAACACTATATTTTTGTACAAGGTCAAGCCAAGACCGAGCAGGATCATAAATAGCGCGATGATGGTGATTTTATGTGTAGATGACAAGTTTTAAGGCCTTAAGGTATGACGTAAACTAACATCAACTATAGCTCGGTCAGTTAATAAATTACGCCCAACTAATAGCTGATAGTCAAAGGCAGATCGGTCGGTCAAGTTCACTTCAACCTCATCTTTATTCTTGCCGAGAGTTAACCATAATGTGACGACGTATCGCATTTCATTATTCCCATCTTGCTGTTTGATAATTACTCGCCTACGAAAACGACGTTCTACCTCAACGAGTGATTTGGTTTTACTATCGTATAATGAAAAGCGCACAAAGCGCTTGCCTTCACGTTCAATGAGCTGGATGTTTTCTGCATGTATCGAGGTGGATTTTGCCCCGGTATCTATACGTGCTTCAAATTTTAAATTTAGAGGCTCAACAACAACATTTTCAACGCCTCCTATCACGGGTAGATTTAACTCCCCTCTTGTTTTTTTAGCTACTTTTTTTATGGGTTCAGCAACTTTAGGGCAAGTCGTTGGTTTACACACAGGGCATACCGGTGCAGTTATTACTGGTTCCTTTTTATCGATCGGTGGTATTGTGCTACAACCGCTAATAAACAAAACACTTAATAGAAATAAGGTGTAAATAAAGCTTGTTGTAGAACGAAGAAGTTGGATGGGATAAAACAGTGTGCTCACAAACGTCACCGACAAAGTAGATTGAAAGTTTAGGTATAGCCGTGTCCATTATGGTATCACGCTATTTTTGTGCTGGTTAGAGCATAAAAAAATGAATAAAAAAGTGAATTCCGAGTATTTGCTGGAGCTTAATATAACACAGTATTTAATTTAACTTCTTGCTCAGCAGCGTACAGTGTAGACAGATACTACTCCGTAGTATTCGCTAATATGTTATGCCTGTCACTGCAGAAATTGATGCCAATAAACTTTAATTACTCAGGCATGTACAGGCGCTTAATGCTAAAAGCCAAATAGTTTCAAAGTTAAAGGGATAAGCGTTTGTCGTTACTTTTTGACCCATTGGCCATCTGGAAATTGAATAAAATGCCCTTTGCTTGTTTTTTCAATAGCTTTTTTCCCTGCCAGTTGTTCAACGACGCTTAATGGCTTAGCAACTTTTGCTGCAACTTGGGCATATTTTTGTTTCCGTTTGGCATTAATATCACTGATGAGTGCTTTAATGTCAGCTGATGGAGCACTAACGGGGCTGGCTAAATACCCGTTCGGCGTTTCTCCTACTAAACCTTGATCTTTTGCACTATGTAGATCAATGGCTAAAGAAACTGTTGATAGTGTGAGCATAAAAACAGTTAATAAAATTTGTACGTATTTCATCATCGTTCCTCTTAAAATAAGCCTGAATCTTCAGACAGTATGGAGTCTAGCTCTTTATCAACCTTGACTCGAATTTCGTGTTCAATCTTTACATTTAAATTGATTGTAATGGGCTTGTCTGACGCTTCTACTTTGACGGTTGGCGTGCATCCAAATATTGAGCTTAGCAACAAGCCAATACATGTTATATATGCGATGGGGGCTATTTTTTTCATACAAAACCTCATGTTTTTATTGGCAATAATATTGATTATTTGAATGCTTTATTTTAGAGCGTATAAACGCTTCTATGTTTAAATCAATACCTGATTGAATGCGCATTGTTTCAAGAGCCCCTTTTAAGCCGACTTCAGTATTTAAGTTTAAGTTGATTAAACGGCCATTGGCAACAGTTGGATTACGCCCAGAAATAGCAGATTTAAACAATAGCGTATCATCATCGTAAATTATTTTGCTGTTTAACGTTGTGTAGTTAAAGTCTTCCAGTACATCGAAGGTTAATTTGAGTTGATCATTTATATTTGTGCTTTGGCTTAAAGGTGTGGTGTAACGTATTTTCCCGCCATCGATGCTATTCATATGGCCATCCGATACGTTGAATTGCCCGTTTATATAGTGCACAGGAATACGTCCTGATAATTTGCCACTGGTATATAAGCCATCCATGTTTTGCGTTCTGACCAATTCAGATAAATCCAAGCGATCTACGATCAACTCCAGTTGTATAGTATCGTTAAAATTAATGTCTTCATTTTGAATTTCTACTAAACCTGAAAAAACGGTCGCTTTGCTTAACGGGGTTTTAAAATGCCACTCGTTTAGTTGATTATAAAGTACGCCATTAAGCTCGATATTGTTTGCCTTGATACCCATATTTAATTCATTAATGTGGCCGTTAAGTTCAGCATAAAAGGTGTCAAACGTAACCGCCTGTTGTGTTTTATATGACCCCAATTGTTGCGAGGGTGAACTTAACTGAAGCTGAACCCCTTTAAATGTACCTGTCTGATAAACACCTTGAGCTTCGTGTAATGAGACCTTGAATTGCTTAAATTCAGTTTCACCCTTGTTTAATTCAATAACCGCGTCTCCCGCAAAGCTCCCTCCAGTCATGTCAAATGGAAGTATTGGTGTGTTAAGCCATTTTCTGAATGTCTTATGTGTTGAAAAAGTCTGCTGCCAATGGATATCAATTAAATGCTCTGTACTGTTTTTAGGTTGCCAGTTTGCGAAAAGGATGGGGTCGTTACAAATATTGGCGAGTTTAAGCGATGCTTTAGTTGCACTTAAGTCTTTAAACCAGAGTTGGTTTTTAATAATCATGGGTGGGATATAGTATGTCTGATCTAACAACGCCAGATTCATTGCGTCAATTGAAGAACGAATACTCATCTTATGCTGCTGGAGGCTTGCGTTTGCTGTAAGCCCCCATTTTTTAATGTTTAATTGATTGCTATCAAGGTTTTGACCACCTAATGCAAATTTCATAGCGGAAACATCTTGCGTGTTTAAATTAATAGAAAGCGTTTGGTTTGGAATGTTTACGAAAAGTGTTTTGGCTTTGTATTCATTAAAACGTAAAGAATGTATTTCAAAACGATTTTTCGACAACGGCTGAATCATCAAGTGATGATCTTGAATGCTTACTCGGCTGTTAACCTCACCTCTTAGTTTGCTAATAAAGAGGTTTTCTATATCGAGTGGACGATAAATATTAGCAAGGTGTAGATTACCTTTGAGCTGAAACTGATAATGGCTTCTGTGACTGTTTTCTGGGGTAATAACCTCCATGTTAGAAAACTGTACATCGATCAGCTTTTTGTTCTTTTCAATGTATTCTAGGGTAAAGCTGCCATCTATAATTGAGAAAGGGTTATTCAAATCAGCCAATAGATCATACTCGATGGTGAGAGGCTCCTTTAGATTGGCAAGCAAAGTGCCCATTTCATCCATCATTTTGTAGTTGTTATCGGGCATAAGGAAACGTTTTAGATAGCCGTTTATTTCTACAATAGGTTGTTTAGGGTCTACGAGCGTTAAACGAAATTTTCCTTTGTCTAATGAAAACCTTAGCGTTGTGTCGGTGGTGACTTTAGTCGTTGCTGCTGTGTGTTGGTTAGAAAAATGACTGGTATTTTGTATCTTAGTAACGCCGGTAAGTTGTGTAATCTCATCTATAGAGAACCGTTGTGTGGCAGGTAATGTGAATTGGTTGCTACTGACCAATTGATTGCTATTAACACTTATCGCACTACCATTAATTGTTGGCCACTCGAAAGCATTTAATTCACTGTTAAGCTGCACGTCCCCTTTCAGTAGATCACCTTGTTTTGTTAACTTAAGGCTCAACGCTAGTAATGGATTAGCGGCGGTATCTGATATGTTTAATTCAAGTTCATTTTGCGCATTTATTTTTAATAAAATATTGGTGTCGATTAACTGCTTAAATACTTTGGAACCTTTGTTAAAAAAACCGTCACCTAATATGGTTTGGACGGTTAATAATCCATTTGATAAATCAATCCTGAACGCCTTCAGTTCTAAATGAGGTCGATGGACCGTTAACGAGTTAACAAGCAGACGCACTTCAGGTAGATCATCGATTAAAGCGCTTGGCAAAACATCAAATAAATTAATGTCAGTAACAGTGTTATTCGAAGAAGGTTTATTTATCCGTATATCAATAGAGTCGATGTTAACCAAAACCAAGTATGCGGAAGGTGTATTAAAATTGATGAATGTATTTGCTATATCAACGTCTACCTGCTCTTCAAATCTTAATGATAATGACTTTAACTGCAATGAGCGTGAAGAAAGTTGTTTCCACGATGGGCGATCGAACTGAATGTTTGTAACTTCAATGTCGTACTTGCTTAATGAAGATGTCAGTGCTGTTTGTACAAGCCAAGGTAACGCGATGTATGAGAGAAGGAATAAGAAAACTATAGCGCTAAACGCTATAAGTACACCACGTTTTTTGGTCATGAAAGACAATCTATCGTCCTGGGGAGGTAAACATACAATAGTTAGCAAGCGTGATTAAAGAGCTTTTAAATAATACGCCATTTTTCATTTAAAAACATTTTTCTACAGACGATAAAAATAGATGTTAATTCGCACTCGTCGACATTCGGGTTCTATCTAATTAATTCAAAAACGACCCTGTATTAGTCATTATAGAGCTTTATATAATATCTCAGAGGGCTCGATGATTATGTCCGACTATAATCATCCTCAAAACGAATAATGTCATCCTCACCTAAATAAGCCCCTGACTGTACCTCAATCATTTCGAGCAAAACTCGACCAGGGTTATGTAATCTATGTTTGGTACCAACTGGGATGTAAGTGGATTGGTTTTCTGAAACCAGCATAACTTTATCATCGCAGGTAACTTCTGCCGTGCCTGTCACTACAATCCAGTGTTCAGCACGATGGTGGTGCATTTGTAATGATAATGAAGCGCCTGGTTTAACCGTAATTCGTTTAACTTGGAACCGTTCACCAACATCAATAGCGTCATAATGTCCCCAAGGGCGATAACATAGACGGTGGTTTTCTGCCTCTTTACGGTCTTCATTTACCAGTCGGTTGACTATGCTTTTTACATTTTGTGCAGATTTTTTACTCGCGACCATGACGGCATCAGCGGTTTCAACAACAACAATATCATCTAACCCTATAACAGATACCAAACGGTGCTCACTATGAATATAAGCATTTTGCACATCTTCAACGACCACGTCGCCTTGTAAAACATTATTATCGGCGTCCTGCTGCGCGCATTCCCATAAGGAAGACCAGGAACCAACATCGCTCCAGGCGGCATCTAACGGTACAACAACGGCTTTGCTGGTATGTTCCATCACTGCATAATCTATTGAGTCTGAGTCACAAGCTTCAAATGAAGCAACATCCAAACGAGTAAAGTCGAGATCTTTCGTACCTTTAGCTAAAGCTTCACGGCAACTGGACAAAATCTCAGGTGAATATTTTTCTAATTCACAAATCAACGTGGATGCTTTGAACATAAACATCCCACTATTCCAATAGAAATTACCTGAGTCGGCATATTGCGTAGCAGTCTGTAAGTCTGGTTTTTCTACAAACGCTTTAACGGGGCTGATGGTGTTTTTTTGATCGGCCTGAATATAACCGTAACCGGTGTTTGGGGAAGTGGGCACGATACCAAACGTTACAATCTTGCCCTGTTCTGCTTGTATTTTTGCAGCTTCAATGGCTTGATGAAAAGCTGTAAGGTCATCAATAACATGGTCTGCGGCTAAGACTAATAAAACTGGATCATCGCCCATTTTTTGAGCTTCTAACGCTGATGTAGCGAGCGCTGGCGCAGTATTTCGCCCAACAGGTTCTAAAATAATATTAGGTGAGGTGATTCTTAATTCTTGCAATTGCTCTGCTACCATAAAGCGATGATCGTTATTGCAGACAACAATAGGTGATTGAATACCCTCAAGTCCACTAAGTCGATTTAGCGTTTCTTGAAACATGGTATTTTCGCCAAATAAAGCAATAAACTGCTTAGGTTTGTTCTTTCTAGACAGTGGCCACAGGCGTGTACCACTTCCACCCGACATAATAACTGGAATCATAAACTTCCTTATTTAATCCTACTCAGTAACTGCATAATGCCTAATAAAATACGTTAATCAATAGCAATCAACTCAACATCAAAAATAAGCGTTGAACCGCCTTTAATGGCCCCCATGGATTGATTGCCATACGCTAATTTGCTGGGTATAAAAAAACGTGTTTTTTCACCTGTTACCATTAACTGCACACCTTCAGTCCAGCCTTTAATGACTTGGTTTAGGCCAAAGGCAATGGGCTCACCTCGATCTACAGAACTATCAAAGACCGTTCCATCTAACAAAGTACCATGGTAATGAACGGTCACTTTATCGGTCGAAGTTGGGTGCACTTCACCATCACCTGGTGAAAGCACTTTGTATTGTAAACCTGATGCGGTGGTTATAACGCCCTCTTGTTCAGCGTTTTTTGCTAAGAACTCTTCACCAGCTTGAATATTATCTTTAGCGTTTAACGTTGCTTTACCATTTAAAAAATACTGAACCAGATAAAAAACGGCTGCAATGACAACAATAATAAGTAAAATTTTCATAGCAGCTCTATTATTGAATGACCGTCAATTTTGAAATCACTTTACTAACCCCTTTTACCGAGCTTGTAAGACTTATGGCTCGATTTAATTGAGCTGAGCTCTTAACATGTCCATATAGAGTGACCACGGAACGGTAGGTATCAACATTAATATCAAAAGCATCAATCTGCTTATCTTTGATTAATGTAGTTTTGACTCGAGTGGTTATAGAAATATCCTCTGATATAACACCAACAGGTCGCTCGTCAGTACCAACTGCATAACCGCCAGCACCAGCGCCACCAATTAATACGGTTGTGCAAGCACTTAGGAAAAGCAGAAGGGGTAAAATAAGCAGAGTAATAAATTTATTCATTGCTAAATCAATTAATGTGTCAGTTAATGAGTGGTAATAATACCTTTTAATATAGCGGAATATTTTATTTTTTTGCTTGTTTGTTAAGTTCTCTTAAGTATCGAAGCTTTTCAGCAATCTTTATTTCAAGTCCACGATCAACTGGTTCGTAATAAGTTGAACCAATAAGCGCCTCTGGTAAATAATTTTCCCCTGCAGCAAAGGCATTGGGCTCATTATGTGCGTAACGATAACCTTCATGATAGCCCTCTTGTTTCATTAAGGCTGTTGGCGCATTTCTAAGGTGATAAGGAACATCCAAACTACCTGTTTTTTTTATAACGCTGTCAACTGCATTGAAAGCGCTATATACGGCATTACTTTTTGCTGCACAGGCCAAGTAAATTACTGCTTGCGCAAGTGCTAACTCACCTTCAGGGCTGCCTAATTTTTCTTGTGTTTCCCAGGCATTTAAAGCTATTTGTAACGCACGAGGGTCTGCATTACCGATATCCTCAGAGGCAATACGGACAATACGTCGTGCGACATATAAGGGATCGCACCCGCCATCAAGCATACGTTTTAACCAATATAACGAGGCATCGGGGTCACTACCACGAACGGATTTATGTAACGCCGATATTTGATTGTAGAAGTCTTCACCGTGGTTATCAAAACGCCGCACTCCATCTTGAACAACCTCATTAATTATATTGGCTGTAATGGTTTTATGTTCGTTTGCAGAAGCTAATTGAGCGCTTAATTCAATAAAATTTAATAACCGTCTGGCATCTTTATCTGAGGCATTCAGTAACAATTGAATGGCCTCATTGTCGATAGTAAACTGGCTACCGAGCCCTTTGTTTTTATCCGTTAAGGCATGATTAAGGATAGCGCGCAAATCGTCTTCTTCAAGTGATTTTAATGTGTAAACACGCGCTCTGGATAATAATGCATTATTGAGCGAAAAAGAGGGGTTTTCAGTGGTCGCGCCAATGAACGTAAAAACTCCGGCTTCTACATGTGGTAAAAAAGCATCTTGTTGTGATTTGTTAAAACGGTGTACTTCATCAACAAAAAGAAGTGTGTTTTGTTGTTTATCTATACGATTTTTCTTTGCTTGCTCAACAGCGGCTCGAATATCTTTAACGCCGGCTAAAACAGCTGAAAGTGAAATAAAGTCGGCCTCGGCTTGTTGCGCAATGATTCTTGCTAAGGTTGTTTTACCAACACCTGGAGGGCCCCATAAAACGAGCGAGTGTAATTGCCCTGATTGAATTGCTTCATAAAGGGGTTTACCCTCAGATAAAAGATGTTTTTGACCTGAAAATTCCTGTAACGAGGTGGGACGAAGGCGATCGGCCAGCGGTTCAGTGGGTTTCATTAGTTCGGCGTTTCTTCAAAAACATCAGCGCCATCTGGCACAATAAACTCGAAGGTTTCGTCTACAATAGGCTCGTTAATGGTCACATCAGTAAACAATAAATCTGTGGTTTGGCCAAAACTATCATGCAGACGCATTTTGTTGAGTAGGCCATCTTTAAAACCCACCTTAATAAATTCAAAACCACTTGAGTCTTCTTTAGGCGTTAGCATTAACCATTCTAATTGCTCGCTGTTATCCAACTGAGTAATATTAAAAAGCGTATCAAGTTCAATAGAGCCAAGAATTACTGCTAAAGGCGAGGAACCAACCGATTGCGATGCATTTTTGATGGTAACTTGCTCAAGGTCTTCGTCGTAGACCCAAAGCTTATCCCCGTTTGAGATAATTTTTTGCACATAAGGCGTTGTGTAGTGCCAACGAAATTGATTGGGCTTTTTTATCCAGAACTCACCGGTTGATGATTGAATAAAAGAGCTTTGTTCACTGCTAATGACCTGAGTAAATTGACCGCTAAGGTTTACATAGTGTTGCAAATGAAGCGCTAGATTATCTTCGCTGCTTTTTGCGACGCTTGGTAAAGTAAAAGCAAATAAGACAAAACAGCAAAAAACGCTACGAAGTGTATTCATAATTTATAACTCAGGTGGTGGTGGGGCCAATACTTCACGTGAACCATTCGATTGTAATGGACCGACAACGCCACAGCGTTCCATTTCTTCAATCATTCGTGCGGCTCGATTATAACCAACCCTTAATTGGCGCTGTACACCAGAAATGGATGCTCTGCGTGTCTCTGTTACAATTTTTAAGGCTTGATCATACAGCTCATCGGAATCTTCCGAGCTACCGCCAGACCCTCCCCCATCAAATTCAGCCGGGTCAGAGGCGGTCAAAATGCCATCTATATAATTTGTTTTGCCTGATTTTTTAAGTTGTTTAACAACTTTATGCACTTCATGATCATCCACAAATGCTCCATGAACACGTTGTGGCAAACCAGAACCTGGGGGTAGATACAACATATCACCATTCCCTAGTAAGGATTCTGCACCGGACTGATCGAGTATCGTACGCGAGTCAATTTTTGATGACACTTGAAAGGCTATTCTTGAAGGAATATTGGCTTTAATTAGGCCAGTTAACACATCAACCGATGGGCGTTGTGTTGCCAACACTAAATGTAAGCCAGAGGCCCGTGCTTTTTGCGCAAGCCGCGCAATCAACTCTTCAACTTTTTTACCAACCACCATCATCATGTCGGCAAGTTCATCTATTATGATGACTATTTGAGGTAACTCAGTCAGTGTGCCAGCCTCATCCTCATCAATAAAGGGTGTTGGCTCCCATAATGGGTCAGCTAAAGGGCTCCCCTCTTTTATTGCATCTCTTACTTTTTTGTTATAACCGCTTAAATTTCGCACACCCAATAAGGACATTAATTTATAACGCCTTTCCATTTCGGCAACAGACCAACGCAATGCATTGGATGCCTCTTTCATATCAGTTACAACAGGGGTTAATAAATGTGGAATACCTTCGTAGACTGATAGCTCAAGCATTTTTGGATCAATCATGATCATTCGAACTTGTTCCGGTGTTGCTTTATATAACAAGCTTAAAATCATCGCGTTAATGGCAACAGATTTACCCGAACCGGTTGTGCCAGCAACCAATAAGTGCGGCATTTTAGCCAAGTCAGCAACCGTAGGTTGACCGGAAATGTCTTTACCTAACACCAATGTTAAAGGAGAGTTTGATTTTTCATACGCTTGAGAAGAGAGTATTTCACTAAGCCTCACCATTTCACGTGCTTCATTGGGTATTTCTAAGCCAATCACAGATTTGCCAGGAATAACTTCTACAACACGTACGCTATGTGTGGACATCGAGCGCGCCAAGTCTTGAGCAAGGCCGCTAATTCGACTGGCTTTTATGCCCGGCGCGGGTTGAATTTCAAACCGTGTAATAACAGGGCCCGGATTAACTGCTACTACATCGACCTCAACACCAAAATCTTGCAGTTTTAATTCAACCAATTTCGACAGTGCTTCAAGCGCTGCTTTAGAATACCCTTCAACCTGCTCGGTAGCCTTATCTAATAATGCCAAGCCTGGCAAGGCACCGGCAGGCTCATCAAATAACGCTACTTGTCGCTCTTTTTCAACACGCTCACTGCTTTTTATTTCTCTAATAACAGGCTCAATTCGTGCTTTCGGTTTGGCTGCAAATATTTTCGATTGCTTTTTGAATGAATCACTACGTTGTTTTTTGACGGTAACAGACGTTTTACGTTCTTTGCTATCTTCAATGTAGGTTTTTAGCAGGCGAAATGCTTTTATTGATAAGGCACCGAGTTTATCCATCAGACCTAGCCATGAAAGCCCAGTAGAAAGTGTGATGCCGATAAGGAAGAAGCTCAAGAGAATAAGTGTTGCGCCCTGAAAAGCAAACAGATGTGTTAAAAAATCTGTTAACTCTAAGCCAATAATGCCTCCCGGTGAACCAGGGATGGTGAGCCAACGTTGGTAATAATGCATGTCTAACAAGCCAGCACCGGCAACTAAAAACACAATAAAGCTAACCCAACGAATGACTTGGTGCGTGAGTGTATCAACATGTTTGGAACGTGCTTCCGATAAGAACTTCCATGCGCTGCTCATTAACATAAAAGGAAGAGCAAACGCCATAAATCCCATGATAGATAACATGAAGTCTGCTATCCATGCGCCAACAACTCCGGTGATATTTAATACAGCCTGTCCCGTGCCACTATGCGTCCAACCAGGATCGTCCACGTGATAACTAAAAAGTGAGCCCAGCAAAAATAAGCTGACAGCAAGTAATACCAAAAAAGCCGACTCTTTTAACAGCTTTACAATCTGTAAATGTGCGGGCGAAGGCGTTGAAGTTGTCGTTTTTTGATTCACGTAATAATTTATTTAAACTGGTTAATTGTGTGCTTTTTTCCGACTGATTAATTGCAATATACAGGCTACTTTAAGACTGATAGGCGACTATTCTCATGTTCTATCTTATCATTTTCATAACAAATGTTGAGCTTAAAGAAGGGATCTTCTCGACAGGCATAATCTATGAATTAACATACACATCGTATCGTGTATTCACACTATTAATAGTGTAACTCGGAAAGCACTCATTGAGTGGAGCTGCAGATTTTGGTCGCTTCACTACAACACGATGCATGGCAGTTTTCAGTGCCGTCTCTAAAAGCTCATTATTATTTAAATTATGTGCGACAAGATATTGTAATACTTGCATTTCTTTTTTTATTTTTGCCGATTTTTTTCTTTCGGGGTACATGGGGTCTAAGTAAATTACATCCGGTAATTTGCTATTAATATGCTGGTAAGTATTTAAGTGAGTTATTGAGTCTTGATAAATACATTTCATCCTATCAGCAATATCTGCAACGCTACTATCATGAGTGGCTCGATCAAGGGCATCGGCTAACAAACCATATAAGGCGGGGTGTCTTTCACATAAAGTGACTTGCGCACCCAGGCTAGCTAAAACAAAGGCATCTTTTCCAAGTCCAGCAGTGGCATCTAAAATACTCCAATCTGGGTGTTTATTTAGCCCGCACGCTTTTGCCAGAGGCTGATTTTTACCTCCACCATATTGTCTACGGTGCTTAGCTTTGCCATTGATGAAATCAATGCATAGCTGCAAAGGTTTATTAGTCGTTCGTAGTTGAAGGTTAAGGCGTCTATCGTTATAGATTAACAAACAAGCTTCAGAGGTATCGTCAGTGTCGATGAGTCGATAATCACCCTTATTAATAAGGTGTTTGATTTCAGGAGGTGGTTCGCTTGGCTCAGTGAGCAAGATGGGAAATGGTTTAAATGGCAAAATATGGCCCGCTAAGGAAAATAACACCGAATTTTAGTTTAAAAACTAAAACAGTGAAATGACTAGGCATATTAAAGGAAAGAATAATCGTAAAATGGGGTGGATGAAGGGACTCGAACCCTCGACAACCTGAGTCACAGTCAGGGGCTCTACCAACTGAGCTACACCCACCATCGACGATTTTAAACAGAACTTAAATTTACAATTTTTATCTCTTAAAGGGTATAACCAACTTAACCTAGCCTTAATGGCGCGCTTGACAGGACTCGAACCTGTTACCCTCGGCTTAGAAGGCCGATGCTCTATCCAGATGAGCTACAAGCGCTTCAGCATAAGTAAAAATTGGTCGGGGTGGAGAGATTCGAACTCCCGACCCACTGCTCCCAAAGCAGTTGCGCTACCAGGCTGCGCTACACCCCGACTTCCTTCAGAAAAAATGCATAAATAATGCAATAAGTCTGTAGGTGGGCGATAATACGGCACACGGTAATTTTGGTCAACGCTTCTTTAACAAATTTAACAAAGAACCTTAAAAAATTTAAAAAATATGACATTTCAAACGATTGATGGAAAAAAAATCTCAGCTGAACTAAGAGCTGCAATAAAAAAACAAACAGACGGTCGAATTTCTCGTGGTTTATCAAAACCCGGTTTAGCGGTCATTTTGGTAGGTGAAAACCCTGCTTCTGAAGTTTATGTACGTAATAAATGTAATGCCTGTGAAGAAGTCGGCTTCTATTCTTTATCAAAGACCTTTCCTTATGGTGTTACTGAGGAGGAGCTCCTTAATTTAATTGATGACCTAAATAATAATTCGGCTATTAACGGGATTCTTGTCCAGCTACCGTTACCGGAGCATATTAATGAGGAAAGAATCATCGAAGCGATTGACCCGCTTAAAGATGTAGATGGCTTCCATCCTTATAATATAGGTCGCTTAGCGCTTCGTATGCCTGTTTTAAGGTCTTGTACACCTAAAGGCATTATGACCTTACTTAAAAGCACTGGGCTTGCCCTTGAGGGCAAAGAAGCTGTTGTTATTGGCGCCTCTAATATTGTGGGTCGGCCTGTTTCATTAGAATTATTAATGGCTCGTTGTACCGTAACCACTTGTCACAGTCGTACAGTTGATCTTGAGGCGCATGTTAAACGTGCAGATATTATTATTGCCGCGGTTGGGATTCCAAGTTTTGTAAAGGGTGACTGGGTTAAACCAGGCGCTGTGGTTATTGATGTCGGTATTAACCGTCTAGAGTCAGGTAAGCTGGTTGGGGATGTTGATTATGAAACGGCTTCAAAAAAAGCAAGTTGGATAACACCCGTACCAGGTGGTGTTGGCCCAATGACCATCGCTTCTTTACTTGAAAACACCTTACAAGCAGCTGAGTTACAAAGCAGTTAACCCCTGCGCCAAGTTGTTTCAGGCCCCTTATCTTCTAAAATAACGCCTTGTTCTTTTAAGCTATCGCGAATTTGATCAGCTAAGCTCCAGTTCTTATTCGCTTTAGCTTCAAGACGCTGATTAATTTGAGCTTCTATCTCTTCATTACTGATACTGGCATCCTGCCCCGCCATTGATTTTAAAAACAGATCCGGGTCTTGGCTCAAAAGACCCAGCGGTTCGGCCATAGTTAATAAGTCAGCTGCGGTTTTTGCCGCCTGCTCAGGTTGTGTATGTTTTAATTTATTTAATTCGTTTGCGCATTCGAACAGTACGGCAATGGCTTTTGCAGTATTAAAATCATCGTTCATCGCGTTTTCAAATTGTTCGATATACGTTGATTTAACCTCATTTTTTACAGGCGTGACATCACGTAGCGCTGTATAAAGCCGTTCTAATGCGGAACGTGACTCATTTAACTGATCGTCTGAATAATTCAATGGGCTGCGGTAATGGCTTGATAGCACGAAAAAGCGAATTTCTTCCCCGCGGTATTTTTTCAACACATCTCGAACGGTGAAAAAGTTACCTAGCGATTTGGACATTTTTTCATCATCAATGCGCACAAAACCATTGTGCATCCAAGTATTAACGTATTTTTCACCTGTTGCTGCTTCTGATTGAGCAATTTCATTTTCATGGTGAGGAAACTGTAAATCCATTCCACCTCCATGAATATCAAAATGGTTTCCAAGGCAACACGTTGCCATTGCAGAGCACTCTATATGCCATCCAGGCCGACCATTACCCCAAGGCGATGACCATGAAGGCTCGTCAGGCTTAGCAGACTTCCATAAAACAAAATCAAAGGGGTTGCGTTTACTGCTATCAACATCTACCCGCTCTCCTGCATTCATATCATCTAGTTTTCGGCCTGATAATTGGCCATAGTTCTCAAACGATTCAACGCAATAATACACATCATTATTTGGCCCAACATAGGCATTATCATTAGCAATCAACTGTTCGATCATAGTAATAATAGCCTCCATCGAGTCGGTTGCTAACGGTTCGATGTCGGGAGAAAGGACGTTTAATGAAGCTTCGTCTTGATGCATCTCATCGATAAAGCGCTTAGTTAATTGCTTGAAATCCTCACCCGATTCAATCGATCTGGTAATAATTTTATCATCAATATCAGTAATATTGCGCACATACTTAACGTTATACCCTAAGTACTTTAAGTACCTTGAAACAACATCAAAAACGACCATAACTCGCGCATGTCCGATATGGCAAAAATCATAAACGGTCATACCGCATACGTATAAATTAACCTCTCCTTTGTTGATTGGAACAAAAGTTTCTTTCTGCTTTGTTAAGGTATTGTGTATTTTTAGTGCGCTCATTTTTATAACCAACATTATTTAAGGGCGAATAATAACCGATTCATTGAATCTCGGCATGATTAGCATGCGATATTAATCATATTAAGCCGCCCTGTTTTGCTTAAAGCTCGAGTTTTTAAAATAACGAATGTGTGAGCTTTATCAAAACCAGCTAAGAAGATAAGATACACAGCTTAATTTATTGTAGGAGTTTTACTGATGACCAAAAAGTTAATCCAATTTTTAAAGGTATCTATTGCTAGCGCCCTACTTTTCGCAACTGCAACTTACGCAACGGATAAAAATATGAGCATGACAACTATTAAACTAACCACAAACCAAGGCGATATTACTCTAGAGTTGGATGCCGAAAAAGCACCTAATACTGTTAAAAACTTTGTCACTTACGTTGAAGAAGGTTTTTATGAAGGCGTTATTTTTCACCGAATCATTCCTAACTTTATGGCACAAGGCGGTGGTTTTACCGCTGATTTTGCACAGAAAGAAACCAACAGTGCTATACAAAATGAAGCCGATAATGGTTTAGCTAACGACCGTGGCACGATTGCAATGGCACGAACAGGTGACCCGCACTCAGCAACAGGACAATTTTTTATTAACTTGGCTGACAATGACTTTTTAAACCACAGTTCAAAAACACAACAAGGTTGGGGATATGCTGTTTTTGGCAAAGTAACTGACGGTATGGATGTTGTTGATAAAATGGCCGCTATTCCTACTGGCTCTGGTGGTATGTTCCCAACGGATGTTCCTCAAGAAACTGTCATTATTGAGAAAGCTGAGGTTATTAAGTAATTCGTGACTCAGCACATACATTTTATTTCTGACTTACACCTTACCCAAGATAGGCCTGAAAATACGCAGCGATTTTTAGCCTATCTTGAGTCCTTAAGTAGTGATGTGTCAGCTTTATATATTTTGGGCGACTTGTTTGACGTATGGGTTGGTGACGATGACCCAACCCCGCCTAGTGAAGCAGTTAAAACACACTTAGCCAAAGTTACTTCCAAGGGAGTTAAGGTGTACTTTTTGGCGGGCAATAGAGACTTCTTGGTCGGTAAAAAGTTTTTTGCTGATACTCAGGTGGTCAGCTTAGAAGACGAATATATTATTGATTTATTTGGCACGAGTACCTTATTAATGCACGGCGACCTGTTGTGTAGTGATGATGTCGAATACCAAAAATTTCGAGACTTAACGCACACGCCTGAATGGCAACAAAGCATTTTATCTAAACCTCTTCAAGAACGCTTGGCGATGGCTCAACACTACCGGCAAGAAAGTCATTTAAATAAAGCAAACAAGTCGATGGAGATTATGGATGTTAATGCCTCTACCGTTGTAAATTATGTTAAAAAACATCAGGTGAAACGTCTTATTCACGGGCATACACACAGGCCAGATATTCACTCGCATATTGCGGACGGGGAAGAGATTGAACGTTTTGTTTTAGCAGAGTGGGATCATAGCGGCAGTGTTCTCGACTGGAGTGAAGACGGTTATCAGCTCATCGAACTTTCTTAGTCTTAACGTAGCTAGTTCTGAATATTATGTTTGCTTTAATTTACGTTTATCAAGGCGTTCAAGCTCTAACAACTCACTGGGCGTAAAACCCGCCCGGAGCCGTAAAGGCTTATTAAATGGGCCGAGTATTTGACCTTTTAATAAGCGTTCAACATGTTCGAAAAACACATCTTCACGCTCGACTCCTTCGTTTTCACAAACAAAATCTAGCCATTTTGTACCAAATTCAACATGTGTTACTTCATCTTCTAAAATAATTTCTAAAATGGCCGCTGTGTCCATGTCTTTTTGGGTATATAGTTTTTCCAACATGGCTGGGGTAACATCAAGTCCACGAGCTTCTAGGTAACGTGGAACCAATGATAAACGAGCAAGTAAATTATCGTCTGTTTTAACGGCCATACTCCATAAACCATCATGCGATGGATTGTCACCATATTGACAATCATAGGTCGCTAAATGATTGCATAGTAATTGAAAGTGCTTACATTCATCATTAGCAACATAGACCCAGTCTTTATAAAACTGTGCCGGCATACCTTTAAAACGATAAGCAATATCTAGGGCTAATTTAATCGCATTAAACTCTATGTGTGCGATAGCGTGTATAAATGAGCGCTTGCCTGCTTCTGTTCCTAGCCGCCTTCGTGGTAAATCTCTGGGTGCAACACAGATGGGCTTGTCAGGAAAACGTACGAGGTCTATTGGTTTAATAATGCGGTTTACTGGCTCAATAAAAGAGCTATTTTGATGGCACAACTCAAAAGCTTGCCGTGTCATCTCAATCGTTTCGTTAACCGATGAGCTCAATAAGGCATTTTCGAGCGAATTAAAAAAATCAGGCATGAATAAATACTCTTGGCGAAAAGCAGATTTTATCGTATCTGTTGTATACTTGCTCAGACGTTTATAAATAATTATGAGAGCAATTAATGAGTACATATGACTATGATGTAATTGTTGTAGGCACAGGCCCAGGAGGTGAAGGCGCCGCAATGAAGGCTTGTAAAGAAGGTAAAAAAGTTGCCATCATAGAAAAATATAAAGAGGTTGGCGGTGGCTGTACTCATTGGGGAACAATTCCCTCAAAAGCATTACGTCAAGCGGTTCAGCGTGTTATTCAATTTAATCGCAATAGATGGTTTAAAGAAGCCTGCGGTGGCCGACTTCACTTAACGTTTCCTCAACTTTTAAGTTCTGCTACCGACGTAATAAAAAAACAGGTTGATATGCGAGATGGCTTTTATGAACGCAACAATCTTGACTTGCTATACGGCACAGCTAGTTTTGTTGATGAAAATACAATGCAGGTTAAACCTAATGCCGGTGGTAAAGTAAAAAAAATAACTGCCAAGGTGTTTGTGTTGGCGCCTGGCTCTCACCCCTATCGTCCTGATGATGTGGATTTTAATCATCATAATGTTTTTGATAGCGATACTATTTTAGATTTAGACTTCACACCACGCTCAATTACAATCTATGGAGCGGGCGTTATTGGTTCCGAATATGCTTCTATCTTTCAAGGGTTAGGGGTTAAAGTTAACCTTATTAATACGCACTCTACTTTGCTGGCCTTTTTAGATGAAGAAATCGTACATGCCTTAAGTCATGATATGCGAAACCAGGGTGTTGTTATCCGTTCTAGTGAAGAATACGATTCAATAATACCTGACGATAAAAGCGTTGTTACCCAATTGGTTTCAGGAAAAAAGATCAAAACTGATATTTTTCTATGGGCCAATGGTAGGACCGGTAACTTTGATGACCTAGCATTAGACAAAGTCGGCATCACCCCTAACTCTCGCGGTCAAATTAATGTTAACGAGAATTACCAAGTGGAAGGTAAAGAACATATTTATGCGGTTGGAGATTTTATTGGCTATCCAAGTTTAGCCAGCGCCGCTTATGATCAAGGCCGTTTTGCCGCAACCCATATCGTTGATGGGTTTTGTGACGCTACTCTGGTTAAAGACATTCCAACAGGTATTTATACTAATCCGGAAATTAGTTCAGTTGGCTACACAGAAAAAGAATTGACCGAGCAAAAAGTACCTTATGAAACCGGTTATTCACGTTTCGATTCACTGGCAAGAGCGCAAATTTCTGGTGAAACTCAGGGTTTATTAAAAATAATTTTTCACTCAGAAACATTACAAATATTAGGTGTGCACTGCTTTGGTGACCAAGCGGCTGAAATTATACATATTGGGCAGGCGATTATGTCGCAAAAAGGCGAAGCAAATACCCTGCTGTATTTTACTAATACAACCTTTAACTACCCAACAATGGCTGAGGCTTATCGAGTGGCTGCTTTAAATGGTTTAAACCGACTAGATAACCATTAAGATAGTATTCAGCTTAGGCCCGTATAGTAAGTTACACCCCAATAAAATAATGAGTTAAAGATGAATAAATGGATTTTGTTGTTTAATTTAATATTTTTAACCAGCCCTCTAATGGCTCATGATAAACCGTTTGATGGAGTTGTTAATTTACAAGCTTCTGCTAGTTTAGAGGTTGAAACCGATACGATGCTGGCCAGTATTGCTGTTGAAGCTGAACATTACGACCCCGCTGTTTTGGCTGAACAAATCAACCAAAAAATGTCTTGGGCTCTTAAAACAGCCGCCCCCTTTAAAACCGTTAAAGTTAAAGGTGGGCAATACACATCTCATCAACTTTATAACAAACGTATTTTTAAAGCTTGGCGTGGTATTCAAACTATAACGCTAGAAAGTAAAGACAGTGAGCACTTAGGCAAGCTGATTGGCTTATTACAAAAAGAATTACTAATTAAATCCTTGCGCTACCAAGTCTCAGAAGAAAAATTAAATGCCACTAAACAATTATTAACAAAACAAGCTATTGCAGACTTTAAGGCGCAAGCACAAACGATCACTAACGAGTTCGATAAAAATAAGTATATTGTTCATCAAATTAATATCCATTCGAACAATCAGCATCGCCCAGTGTATTACGCCAAATCAAGAATGCTTTCAAGCAGTGCAACTGATGAAGCTGCTCCTGCTAACTTACAACAGAACACGTCAACTATCCAAGTCAATGTTAATGGCTCAATTCGCCTAGTAGACTAAGGCTAACAAGCTTAATTCTCATTCGCACCATTTTAGTGCCTATCTATCATATCAGCACCTAAAGGATGCGACGCAGCATTTATTTGCCTCATAAGCCTCTACCAATCACTGTATTGCCAATAAATTAAACTTGGCATAACCATTGCACTACTTGTAGCTGTTATTTCTTTCGATTAAGTCATAACACACTGTAACGGCGCAGTCATGAACACCTTAATTTATAAAGCAAAGGCGCTAACTCGGTATATTCGTGTTGGTTGCTTTAGGTTTTATGTTTTTTTAAAAAAATTTAACGTAGAGAGTTAATATGAAAAGCAACAAAAAAAGTCACTCAAACCCTATCATAGTAGGCGCTATTGCTAGCACGATACTAATGACAACAGCTCCTTTAGCGCAGGCGGAGGAATCTATATTAAATGCCCTATCCAGTGGTAAAGCCAGTTACAGCGCTAGACTACGTTATGAAAATGTCGATCAAGAAAACTTATCTGAAGAAGCAAACGCTTATACCGCTAGATTAACGGCGGCCTATAAAACAGGAACGTATTATGGGTTTGGGCTTTTTGGTGAAGTAGAAAGTGTTCATAGCTTATTTAGTAACAATTATGCGCATCCATCTCAAGCCAAAGGTGCTAAATACCCTGTTATTGCTGATCCTAATGAAACAGAGCTTAATCAAGGTTACTTGTTTTACACAGGGCTTGAAGACATGTCTGTAAAATTGGGGCGACAAGCATTGACATATCGTGGTGCACCCTTTCATCGGCATATCGGTACGGTTGCTTGGCGTCAAAATTGGCAAACACTGGATGCATTCTCTATTTCTAATCAGTCGCTTAGTGATACAACCATTAATTATGCTTATGTATGGAATGTAAATCGTATCTTTGGTGAAGATGCGCCTGAACCACTTGATAATTTTGACAGTGATTCACATTTATTTAATATCCAATATAGTGGTTTTAAAGCTGCAAAAATTGAAGCTTATGCATATTTATATGACTTTGAAAATGCAGATGCTTTTTCAACCAATACATATGGTCTAAGACTTAGCGGTGCTAAGCCTATCAGTGATGCGACTAAGGTTATTTATACAGCTGAATACGCCACCCAATCAGATGCCGCTGATAACCCTAACTCAATAGATGCTGATTATATTTTGGCTGAACTCGGCACAAAAATATCATTTAATGGGCCTATCAACATGCTATTGTTAAAAGCCAGTTATGAATTACAAGAAGGTAATGGCGGCGCTGACCGTTTTGTAACAATTCTTGGAACAAATCACGCTTACCAAGGCTGGGCGGATAAATTCTTAGTAACCCCAGGTGATGGTGTTGAAGATATTTACTTAACAGCTGTGACGACTGCTTATGGCATAAAATTTGTAGCAGCTTATCATGACTTTAGTTCAGATAATAATAGCTACGATTACGGTACTGAGTTTGATTTGATGGCTACTAAAAAAGTAGGTAAAAACTACACCGTTGGTCTCAAGTATGCAGATTACAATGCTGACAATAATGCTTTAAATATCGGCCCAACAGCCGTTGATACGACTAAATTGTGGGCTTTTGTAAGCGCAAAATTCTAGTCATGGCATTGGTATAAGCCTTTTTTTAAAGAAGCATTAATCGACACTTAATGAAACCTAGAATCCTATTATTTAATACAACGGCTGATGACCTCCTAGATGTTCAGGGGCATTTATCTGACTCTATTTACGAGGTAACAGCCGTTACATCCCAGTTAAGCGACATTAGTCGTGCTGCTCTTACTGGCTCTATAGATATTGTGATGGCAGTAACGGAAAAACGTTTTGATCAATTATTTAGTTGTATACAACAAATTAACGTGCAAAACCCTATTCCGGTTATTGTCTTTACCTACGAAGACAGTAGAGATGTTATTCAAGCAGCCATTAAAGTAGGTGTAAGTGCTTATATTGTAGATGGCCTTCAGGCCAAACGTATTGTGTCTATTATTGATACCGCTTGTTTTCGTTTTAACGAGCAACAGCTTATTAAAGAAGAGTTAGAGCGAACGAAAAATACCTTAAGTGAACGTAAGATTATCGATAAAGCAAAAGGCATTATTATGCAACGCTCTAAAATTAGTGAAAATGAAGCTTATAAAGCAATGCGTAAAATGGCGATGAATAAAAATATCAAAATGGTAGATCTAGCAGAAAGCATAATCTCAGCAAGTGAAATATTGGCATAGGTATTGCTTTTTAATTTCTAACGAATAGTACCACCCCCGAACTTGGGGCTTAAAACTTAATAGACCTTTTAAGGTCACAAGACAAAGACGTCTGCTAGCTTGTTTTCTTTAAAACGAAAATAATTGGCGGGCGTTTTTTTGCATTTTATAAACGTAAACAGGAAAAAAAATGAAAAAAAATCGTAAGACTTTCAGTAAACGAAACATTGGAGGCATGTTTAAAAGCTGTCTGGCTGGTTTAGCGTTAACAATGGCAGGTAGTTTAACGGCTGCACATGCCGTTGAAGAACTTGAAAAAGATGAACTTAAGTTTGGTTTTATCAAATTAACAGATATGGCACCGTTAGCGGTTGCCTATGAAAAAGGTTTTTTTGAAGATGAAGGCCTGTATGTCACCATTGAACCGCAAGCGAATTGGAAGGTGTTACTTGACCGTGTGATTGATGGCGAGCTAGACGGTGCACATATGCTTGCCGGGCAACCACTTGGTGCAACCATAGGTTTTGGCACTAAAGCGGATATTATTACTGCCTTTAGTATGGATTTAAATGGTAATGCGATTACTGTTTCAAATGATATTTGGGCAGAAATGAAACCTAATATCCCCAAAGGTGCTGATGGTAAGCCAGTGCACCCTATTAGTGCGACCGCACTGAAGCCAGTTGTTGATCGATATAAATCTGAAGGTAAGCCTTTTAATATGGGCATGGTTTTCCCCGTATCAACACATAATTATGAGCTACGTTATTGGTTAGCTGCAGGCGGAATCCACCCGGGCTATTATTCAAAAACGGATATCACCGGTCAAATTGATGCGGATGCTTTATTATCGGTTACCCCTCCTCCTCAAATGCCTTCAACGCTTGAAGCCGGTACTATTTATGGCTATTGCGTTGGGGAACCTTGGAACCAGCAAGCCGTCTTTAAAGGTATTGGCGTTCCTGTTGTGACAGATTATGAAATTTGGAAAAATAACCCAGAAAAAGTATTTGGCGTTAGTGCAGAGTGGGCAGAAAAGAACCCCAATACACATAAAGCCGTTATTAAAGCATTAATTCGTGCAGCGCAATGGTTAGATGCTAACAACGATGCAAACCGTCCAGAAGCGGTAAAAATTCTGTCTCAATCTGAATATGTTGGTGCTGACTACGATGTGATCGCTAACAGCATGACAGGCACATTTGAGTATGAAAAAGGCGATAAACGTGACTTACCAGACTTCAACGTTTTCTACCGCTACTTTGCTACCTACCCTTATTATTCAGATGCTATTTGGTACTTAACCCAAATGCGTCGCTGGGGTCAAATTACCGACGAAAAATCAGATCAATGGTTCCACGACATTGCAAAAAAAGTCTACCGTCCAGACATTTATTTAGTAGCCGCTAAAGAGTTGTTAGAAGAAGGGAAAATTTCTAAAGCAGATATGCCTTGGGATACCGATGGTTACCGCGAACCACAAACTCACTTTATCGATAACATCACCTTTGATGGCCGCACACCCAATGCTTACCTAGAGAAGTTCAACATTGGTTTAAAAGGAAAAGACACTGTTAAGTAAATAACGGTATGACAATGATAGGTACCCGTGATGATGCGGGTACCTATTTAACAAAAAAACTAGAGGTAACACTATGCCTGTTGATACAGCATTAGAAGATAAAAATATGAAAAATCAAGAAGCGAGTAACACTACAAGTTCATCAGCAGACTCACCAGAGTCTGTTGCCAATAAGCCTGAAAAAAAGGTCGCCAATGAAGGCGTTAAAATTTCCGTAAAAATTAATAATTTTTTAGAACTAATTGGCTTTACTTGGTTTATACCCATCGTAAAAATGTTGGCTGGTGAAGACCCTGTTGTACAGCTAAAAGAAGCGATAAAAGTTATTGGTGTGCCAGTATTAGCCATGTTGATATTTATTGGGTTTTGGGACTGGGGCGCTGCGAAAATTCAAACGAGCCTAGGCGCTATTCCTGGCCCTGCTGCGGTATGGCAAGAAACAAAAAGCCTTGCCGCCGACCACTACAAAGAGAAAGAAAAAGAAGTCGCTTTTTACAAACGTCAGGAAGTTCGTAATGCTAAAAAGCTTGAAAAGAACCCAGATGCGGTTATTAAAATTCGTGATTACACTGGCAAAGCAACCTATCCGCAACAAATTATGACCAGTTTATGGACTGTTTTCGCAGGCTTTTTATTAGCCTCTGTTGTGGCTATTCCACTGGGTGTTATTTGCGGATTAAGCCCTGCTTTTAATGCTGCCATTAACCCGATTATTCAAATATTTAAACCTGTTTCTCCATTGGCTTGGTTACCTATAGTCACACTTATTGTTAGTGCACTGTATGTGGTTGAGGGGGACGCTACATTTAGCAAGTCCTTTCTTGTATCGGCCATCACAGTAACATTGTGCTCATTATGGCCAACTCTAATTAATACAGCCGTCGGCGTATCTACTATTGATAAAGACTTAATGAATGTCTCAAAGGTTTTACAACTCGGGTGGTGGAAAACAGTCACTAAAATTGTTTTACCTAGTTCGCTGCCATTAATTTTTACAGGCTTACGTCTATCACTTGGTGTCGGTTGGATGGTATTAATTGCTGCAGAAATGCTAGCGCAAAACCCAGGTTTAGGTAAATTTGTCTGGGATGAATTCCAAAATGGCAGTTCTCAATCGTTAGGAAAAATTATGGTTGCTGTGTTTACTATCGGTATTATCGGTTTTATGCTCGATCGTATCATGTTGACGCTGCAAAAATATTTTTCATACGGCGACGCAATGTAGGAGAAAAGATATGTCATTTTTAGCACTTAAAAATATTAGTAAATCCTACGGCAGTGGTCACAATAAAAGTGACGTTCTGAGCAATATTAACCTTGATATTAAAGAAGGTGAATTTGTTGCCATTGTTGGATTCTCGGGCACAGGTAAAACTACCCTTATCTCCACTATTGCAGGTTTAATTAAACCTGATAGTGGTGAAGTGACAATGGAAGGTAAAAAAGTTACTGGCCCCAGTTCAGAACGCGGTGTTGTCTTTCAGAGCTACTCCTTAATGCCTTGGTTAACTGTTTTTGGAAACGTTGCATTAGCTGTTGATTCTGTCTTTAGTGATCTTTCTGCTTCTGAACGAACAGAACGCATAGAAAAATACATCAATATGGTGGGATTGTCGCATGCGACGCATAGGCACCCTTCTGAACTATCTGGTGGTATGCGACAACGTGTTAATGTTGCACGAGCTTTGGCGGCAAGCCCACATGTTTTATTATTAGATGAGCCACTCAGCGCACTAGATGCATTGACGCGCGCGAACCTACAAGATGAAATCATTAGAATTTGGGAACAAGAGAAAAAAACCGTGGTACTCATCACGAATGATGTAGATGAAGGGTTGATAATGGCCGACCGGATTATTCCATTAAACCCGGGGCCAAATGCTACGTTTGGTCCCGAATTCATTGTTGATCTGCCAAGGCCGCGCGATAGAACAGCCATGAACCATGATGAAAATTTTAAAAAATTACGCAGTGATATTACTCAATATTTAATGAGTGTCGGCATCGGTGATAGTGCTGATTCAACAAGTAATGTTTATCAATTACCCAATGTCCAGCCTAATACAGCCAGTGACTTTGGTCTTAGTGACGACGAGAAGCCTGATGCACTGAAACCTTATTCAAATAATATGGGTGATAAAAAATACCTAGAGTATTTCAATTTAACCAAGGTCTACCCAACACCGAAAGGTCCCTTAACAGTAGTCGATAAATTTGAACTAAATATAGAAAAAGGCGAGTTTATTTCAATTATTGGCCATTCCGGTTGTGGCAAATCGACTGTATTGTCTATGACCGCTGGGTTAACCGACATTAGCGATGGCGGTATTGTTTTGGACAAGAAAGAAGTCAGTGCCGCGGGCCCTGACAGGGCAGTTGTTTTCCAAGCCCCTAGCCTTTTTCCTTGGCTAAGCGCGAAAGAAAATGTTGCTTTAGGCGTCGAGCGAGTTTATCCGCATTGCACCCCAGCAGAACGAAATAGCATTGTTGAGTACTATTTAAGTAAAGTGGGCTTAAGTGAAGCCTTCAATAAGAAAGCCGCTGAACTTTCAAATGGTATGAAACAGCGTGTCGGTATTTCACGTGCCTTCGCCCTCTCCCCTAAATTACTGTTACTCGATGAACCATTTGGTATGTTAGATTCTTTAACAAGGTGGGAGCTTCAAGAGGTGTTAATGGAAGTTTGGACACGGACTAAAGTCACTGCCATTATGGTGACACACGATGTTGATGAAGCTATTTTACTGGCTGATCGTGTTGTGATGATGACCAATGGACCTAATGCTAAGGTTGGTAAAATTATGAAAGTGGATTTACCACGTCCTCGAACACGTAAGGCACTGGTATCGCACCCTGATTATTATAAATACAGGGAAGAGCTGCTAACCTTCCTAGCAGAGTGTGATAATCACTAAGCTATGCAACGCTAAAGCCATAAAAAGGCGCTGTTTTAACAGCGCCTTTTTATCTAACAAACCAGCGGATTGGTCCATTTTTCAAAAATGCTCCTTCGTACAAATTTCTGCTAACCTCAAACCTTTTAAAGGCGCTTATTATTTACATTTTTAGTTAAACCTTATAGAGACTTTCTTTCGGTTTCATATCATTATGTTCGAATTGTTTTTGCTATCAAGCCGCTATACATGGTTCACACTAACTCTTGATATTAAACTCTGTCGTTAACCAATCACAACACGCTTTTAATGACATTGGTTTTGCGCGGTAGAAGCCTTGCGCAATGTCACAGCCTAGCTCCTTTAGTTTATTCCATATCTCCTCTGTTTCAACACCTTCAGCAACCGTTTCCATTTTTAATTCTTTAGCAAGGTAAATGCAAACTTTGACGATAGACATTGCTTCGTCATCGTCTAACATTTTCATCACAAAGCTACGGTCAATTTTCAGCTCTGTAAAGGGTGCTTGGTAAAGTTGCACAAGTGATGAGTGACCTGTTCCAAAATCATCAATTGATAAGGCAAAGCCTTTCATTCGGAGTCTATTCATAATATCTAGCGAGTCAGAAATAGATGTTAAAACTGCTGATTCTGTTAACTCAAAAGTAATGGCTCCTGTTGGGATACCAACATTAGCTAGCCTCGTACTTAATTGCTCTGGTAAAGATAAATCCAATAAATCTTGTGCAGAAATGTTAATTGAAATGTTTGGTTCAATACCTTTTTCACAAAATAAGCCGTAATCAGTGATGACCAAATCTATCACTTCATTGGTAATACTTGAAATCAGATTATTTTGTTCTGCTAGACCTATAAATTGATCCGGAAATATCATGCCACGCTCGGGGTGTTGCAAACGAACTAATGCTTCAAAACCAACTACTTTCCCTGACCTTAATTCAATCTGTGGTTGATAAAAAATAATCAAATAGTGAGACTCAATTGCGTGCTGTAAATCTGCCAGAGTAAATAATGATGTGCTAGATGTTGAGATTAATGGAGAAAGGTCAGTTTTATCAAGCATGATCTTCTTATGGGTATATATTTGCTTTATTTCATCAATAAAACTATATGGCTCCAGTGGTTTTGTTAATGTTCTAGCAACGACCACTTTTTTTGCATCAGCAAATTGTCTAGCGGAATGTAACACTTTCTCATCAAATCCACTAATCAGTACATAACTTGGCACGCTTCCTTTTGCATGAAGGTGCCTCATCACTTCGATACCATCCATTTCTGGCATATTTAAATCAAGCACAACAATATCATCACTACTAACAGGCTGATTGATAAACTCAACTGCCGATGTAAAACCTTTTGCAGAAAACCCAGCCACCTCAATCAATTCTTTAAGCATTTCAACTTGTTGCGGCTCATCATCTACCACATAAATAATAATTTCCTCTGGTAGCGTAAGAAACCCATCTACATTTAGAGCGTCTTCAATTTCTCGTTCATGCTCCTTGCTAAACCGCTTAATATGTTGATTCGTTTTATTTAGATACTCTATAAAACAGTCTTTTAGATACACAATGAACCCTGCAATGTCCCCATTTGCTTTAACGGTATTTTTGAATTTCTGGTGTAATTCTTGACTTATCATTTGGTGAAGAGCGACTTCACTATCAGCAAACGGGTAACTCAATGACTGCATAATAGCTTCTTTACGCGTAAAATATGATTCTCCATATAGGAGAAGGCCCATTGCTAATTTATTTAGCAGCGCCCTCTCACCCCCATTCTCGGCTATCACATGAGCTTCATAAAATAACTGAAATAAGCGTTTGTGATATTTATCAATAGCATCTATCCCTACACTCATCTCTGGAGCCCAATGCCATAGCTCATAACTTTTAACTTCAATCATCATCATTACCATAGATCAACGTTGAAACTCGCCTTAGCAATTCACCTGTACGATACGGTTTATACATCATGTTGTTCTGCAAACTTTTATCTTTCATTGCTGAGTGACGATTACTGCTAAAGCCCGTAGCCAATTGAACTTTAATACTCGGATAATTTTCTTTGATATGCTTCGCAAGCTGATAACCATCCATTTGAGGCATAATGACATCACTTAAAACCAAGTCAAATTTCGTTGTTGCTAACATCTCTATAGCCTCGTTACCATTTCTTGCTAGCAACACTTGATAGCCAGCCAACGTTAAAATTTCTAGAGCTAGCTTTCGTAAAGCAGGTTCGTCATCGACGACTAAAATTGCTTGCCCTTCACCTTGACGATATGGTTTTACTTCAATAGGGCCAGTATCATTCCTTTCCTCACCACGATACAGAGGGAAATATAAGGTAAACTCACTGCCTAGGCCTTTTTCTGAATATACTTTTATCGTACCGCCAGATCGTCCTGCAAAACCATATACTTGGCTTAAACCAAGCCCTGTTCCATCAATACCTTTCGTCGTAAAGAATGGGTCAAAGATGAAATCTACAATGTCTTTATCTATTCCGCAGCCATTATCTTTAACCGATAATGTTATATAATCATTTTCAGTTAATCCAAGCATCTCTGCCTCTATCTGAGAAAGGTGCACGGCACCTGTACTAACCGTTAGTTGCCCTCCATCTGGCATGGCATGTTTAGCATTGATCACTAAATTCAGCAACGTGTCTTCAAGTTCACTTTTATCAATCCATATAAGCCCTAGTGAGTCACACAGTTGGTAATGAACTGTGATCATTGCTGTTAGTGACTTGTTAATTAGATCTTTTTGATCATCCACTAGACTATTAACATCAACCGCTTCGGCTTCAGCCTCTGTGCTCTTTTGCTTAGAAAAAGCAAGCATCCGCTTAGTCAACTGTCTTGCTCGTTCCCCTGCCTGGCTTATATTTCCAATGTATTTTTGCAAACCTTTAACATTGGAAAATTTCATTTCCATGAGACTGGTATAACCTAAAATAACCCCCAACATATTATTGTAATCGTGCGCTATACCACCCACCAGTTTGCCTAAAGCATCCATTTTCTGTGCCCGTTGAATCTGAGCTTGCTGAGACTTTATTTCAGTTAAGTCTTGGCATGAACAGGCAAATCGGTGTTGTCCATTAGCTGAAACTGGCAACTCTGCAAGGGTAAGGCGCATAGGGAATGTGGTGTTTTTTTTGTATACACCAACAGCTTCACGAGAACCAGCTAAAAGACACATGGCGTTTGCTTGACTATAACCCTCAGGCTGACCTTCATCTTTTTCACGTACTAATATCGATATATTTTGACCAATTGCTTCTACGCTACTTACACCAAATAAATGCTCGGCAGCGCGGTTAAAGGACTGTATGACCCCCGTCTCACTAAGCGTAATAATGCCGTCCCTGAGTGTGTCCAGAATATCGCGTTGCTCTTGTTCACTTTTCATCAATGCTTGTTGCGAAGCATGTTCGTGTGTTATATCTCGAACCAGCGAGACTGCACCAATCACCTGACCTGACTCATTAATCAGCGGGTTGTTATACCACTCACATAAGATGATCTTGCCTTCTTTTGTAACATTCTCATTCCTACTGTTTTCACCACCCGTATTCGTCATCAAGCCTTGCCATATTTTATCGACATCTATCACTGCACTTTCTGGTAATATCATGTCGGAAAAGTTACGCCCTTCGACTTCTTTGAGTGTGTAACCAAACATTAACTCTGCCGCTTTATTCCAATTAACAACCTCAAAATCGATGCTCCATTCTATAGCTGCCAATGGCGTTTGTTCGCGATATAGCTGTAGGTGCTGCATTGATGCACGCATCTCAGTTTCCAGATGCTTACGTACACTGACATCAACACCTTCAGCGACTAATTGAATGACGCTATTATTCTCATCGCGTATAGGGTGAAAGCCTATCTGAAGAGCCAGTACACCGTTATTAGTCATTATCTCAATATCGCGTAGCGTCTTTCGCCCATTAAAGGCTTCGATACAATCACTCTGAATAGTCTTTTGAAGAGCAGAGTCATATGAAAACCACTCATTCATCCAAAATTCTTTTCCAATAACATCCTCTGCTTTAAGACTGAGAGATTCTAGCGGCGTATTATTGATAAAAGTAACTCTAAAATCAGTATCTAGGACAGCGACCATCGTCTGCATATCATTAAATGCTTTTTCAACTTGCTGTTGAGCTTGAAGCGCTGCTTGGCGTAACTCATACTGCTCAGTTACATCATTAAACACTAACACCATGCCCAAAATATTATTATTTACATCACGAATAGCTGCTGCTGAGTCTGCAATTTGATATTCATCACCTTCTTTTGATATTAAGGTCGTATGGTTACTCAAATAAACCGTCTCACCGGTTTCGAGTACCTTTTCCACAGGGTTTGGTATTGGCTCTTTTGTAGACGCATTGATAATAGGAAAAATTGTTTTGACTGTCTGCCCTTGCGCTTCTTCTATTGACCAGCCAGTTAACGTTTCTGCAACATGGTTCATTCGAGTCACATGTCCCTGTTCATCAGTAGTAATAACCGCATCTCCAATACTACTCAATGTCACCTCTAAGTCTTGTTCTCGTTGCTTTAAAAGGTTTTCATAGTAATCACGAGAATTGAAAGCTTCTTTTAACGAGTACTTAAGTGTTTGAATATCTAGGGCGTCTGATTGCTTAAATGAAAAGTCGATACTTCCCCCAGGTTGATAATTCTGTAACGTAGTGGAAATTTGTTCAATTGGACGAACTACATAGCGAGTAGCGAGCCATGCTAGCAATGTAAATAGCATAGATAACACCATACCGAAGAAGAGTGTTTTTTTACTAGCCGTATTAACAGCTACCTGAATTTTCGTTTGGTTTAATCCAAGGTGCATTTGCCCCGAAAGGCTGGGAGTTAGTGCAACAGCATATTCATAAATAAGCCCCCGATTTTCAATATTATATTGAGCAACGAGATTAATTGGTCTCGAACCATTCAGTGTTGATGGGTACTTAGCAATCTGTTTATTTAAAAATTTAGGGAAGTCTGTATCATATGAATGGGCAAAAAGATGACCCTCCCTATCTATAACATACAAATACTCAATCGAGTTATTCTTGTAGTTTTGAGCAACCTGCAGCATTTGTGTTAATTGCTCCTTATCTCCAGTAATAACATCATCGGCAACCACACTCGCCATGGTGCGAACTAACGTTTCAGCAAATATTCTGTGTGTGTGTGTTTGCTGTTGGAGGACCTCATGTCTTACAGCATATAAATTAAGTACAGTTATTGTTAAGCCAAGGCTAAAAACAATAATGGATAAACGGGTACTTAGTCTCATTAAGAACGCTCCAAGTTAATAAAATCGAAAATATTCCTTTTTTCTAAATCAACATAGTCCTTATCTACCATTCATATGGAGTTTCACTTTTACCAAAATAATAATATTTATTGGTATATTGCCCGAAACTTGAAACTAAGTAAAACAGCGGGAATTTATATATAACTGTATCATTAAATTATTGATAAACAACTTTATTCAGTTCATTCACCCATCTATGACTGGGGTACATTAAATAATAAGTTGATTTGAATATCCCCAGAGCCTTTCATACTGCAAAATTCACGCATCATTTTTTTAGATGAATTTAAAATCATTTGAAAAAACAATATCACAAAAAAAGGCGCTGTTAAAACAGCGCCTTTTTTCTTACCTAACTATCTAGCAATATCAAGCTTTAGCAGCAATCTTCACTGTATCCGCTGATTTTTGATACTCTTCAATTTGATCAAAGTTTAAGTATCGGTATGTTTCATCCGCCATGGTATCAATTTTATTGGCGTATTCCATATACTCTTCTTTAGTTGGAATCTTACCTAATATTGCCCCCACTGCTGCCAGTTCTGCCGACGCTAAGTAGACAAAAGCACCATTTCCTAAACGATTAGGGAAGTTACGTGTAGAGGTTGAAATAACTGTAGACTTCTCTGCAACACGTGCTTGGTTCCCCATGCAAAGCGAACACCCTGGCATTTCAGTACGTGCACCTGATGTTCCATAAATATTGTAATAACCTTCTGCTGTCAATTGCGCCTCATCCATTTTAGTTGGAGGTGCAATCCACAAACGAGTTGGGGTTACACCGCCATACTCTTGCAATAAGTTACCCGCTGCTCGAAAATGACCAATATTTGTCATACAAGAACCGATAAAAACTTCATCAATCTTAGTACCAGCAACATCTGATAATGTTTTGACATCATCAGGGTCATTAGGGCATGCAAGAATAGGCTCGTGAATATCGCTCATGTTAATTTCAATGATTTCTGCATATTCAGCATCGGCATCGGCTTCCATTAGTTCTGGATTAGCCAGCCATTCTTCCATTGAAGTAATACGACGTTCAATCGTTCTAACATCACCATAACCTTCAGCAATCATCCATTTCAACATGGTGATATTTGAATTCAGATATTCAATGATAGGTTCTTTGTTTAACTTAATAGTACAGCCGGCCGCTGAACGCTCCGCAGAAGCATCCGATAGTTCAAATGCTTGCTCAACTTTCAAATCAGGTAAGCCTTCAATTTCAAGAATACGACCAGAGAAAGCATTAATTTTGCCTTCTTTCGCTACCGTTAGTAAACCTTTGTCGATAGCCGCTAAAGGAATAGCATTGACCATATCACGTAGCGTAATACCTGGTTGCATTTCACCAGTAAAGCGAACCAAAACAGACTCTGGCATATCCAATGGCATAACACCTGTTGCTGCAGCAAAGGCTACTAGACCAGAACCAGCAGGGAATGAAATACCTAATGGGAAACGTGTATGAGAGTCACCACCAGTACCGACAGTATCTGGAAGCAACATACGGTTTAACCATGAATGGATAATTCCATCGCCCGGACGTAACGGCACGCCACCACGATTCATAATAAAGTCTGGTAAGGTGTGGTGAGTTGTAACATCAACTGGCTTAGGGTAAGCCGCAGTATGACAGAAAGATTGCATCACTAGGTCTGCTGAGAAACCTAAGCAAGCCAAATCTTTCAACTCGTCACGAGTCATCGGGCCTGTTGTATCTTGTGAACCAACAGTGGTCATATGTGGTTCGCAGTAAACGCCAGCTCTAATCCCTTTTACGCCACAGGCTTTACCAACCATTTTTTGCGCTAAGGTGAAGCCTTTACCACTATCTTCGTGAGCTTCTGGAGTTCTAAATATCTCTGATGCTTCCAAGCCAAGTGATTTACGTGCGCGTAATGTTAAACCACGTCCAATAATTAAAGGAATACGGCCACCAGCCTGAACTTCATCAAGAATCACGTTTGATTTTAATTTGAATTCAGCCAACACTTCATCGGTGCCACTTTTAGTGACTTTTCCTTCATATGGATAAATATCAATAACATCATTCATGTGTAATTTAGACACATCCATTTCAATCGGTAATGCGCCTGAATCTTCCATTGTGTTAAAGAAAATTGGCGCAATTTTGCCACCAATACAAACACCACCCGCACGTTTATTAGGGATGTAAGGAATATCATCACCCATAAACCACAACACTGAGTTAGTAGCAGATTTACGAGAGGAGCCTGTGCCGACAACATCACCTACATAGGCGAGAGGAATACCGTCTTTTTCCATTTCATCAATTTGAGCGATTGGTCCTCTTTCACCTGGGACATCTGGTTGAATGCCTTCACGTGGCATTTTAAGCATCGCAAGCGCGTGTAAAGGAATATCAGGACGAGACCATGCATCAGGGGCTGGTGATAAGTCATCAGTATTAGTTTCACCAGTGACTTCAAATACTTTAACGGTTAACTTTTCGGCAAGCGGTTTTTTATTGGTAAACCATTCGGCATCTGCCCATGATTGAATCACACGTTTAGCAGCAGCATTGCCAGCCTCTGCCTTTTCTTGAACATCATGAAAAGCATCAAACACGAGTAGAATCTGAGACAGCTGATCTGCAGCTGTTTCGGCAAGTTCTGCGTCATCAAGAAGTTCAACCAATGGCATAATATTGTAGCCACCTAACATGGTGCCTAACAACTCAGTGGCTCTAACTCGGTCGATTAATGGAGAAGATGCTTCGCCTTTTGCGATAGCCGCTAAAAAACCTGCTTTTACATAAGCAGCTTCATCTACTCCTGCTGGTACGCGATTAATGATCAAATCAAGCAAGAACTCTTCTTCTCCTGCTGGCGGCGCTTTTAATAACTCAACAAGGCCAGCAACTTGCTCGGCATCCAGTGGCTTTGGAACAATACCCAAAGCAGCTCGTTCATTTACATGGTTACGATATTCTTCTAACACAGATCACTCCTAGGTTTAAAATTTGGGGCTTTAAGCAAGCAATACTTACCAATCAGGGTGAATATTTTAGCATTTAGCACTCAAAATTGACAGGTTTAGCGATAAGGTGTTTTATATACACATGCGGTTATTTAAAACAAATATCACAATTCTCAATGTGCCTAATCATTTTTAAATACCAACCAAACGACCTCTATAAATTAGTGCTAGTTGCTAACCGTGACGAATATTATCAGCGTGCAACACAAGCCGCTGGTTATTGGCCAGATCAACCGCATATTTTCGGTGGCATAGACCATGTTGCTGGCGGTAGTTGGTTAAGTACCGATACCTCAGGCCGACTAGCAGCACTGACTAATGTGCGGAAACCTCCCTTTATAGAAAATACAAAACTATCTCGCGGCCATTTAGTGCGTGATTTCTTATCTCAACAATCCACAGCTCCAGACTTCATAGAAAAACTAAAAAAACGGCGTGCTGATTACGGTTTATTCAATTTATTATTAATGGATCACACTGGCTTGTGGTATTACTCTAATGACTCGTTACATGTTCAACAAGTACCTGCTGGTATTCATGGGCTTTGTAATGCCTCCTTAAATACCCCGTGGCCAAAATTATCTACCGCTACTGCGGCCGTAGAAAAATCGTTAGCAAGCAACAAAATCGACCCATTTGAGTTATTAAGTACGATGCAGTCGCAAACCCAAGCTAATGACCAAGATTTACCTAACACCGGGATTAGCCTCGAATTTGAGCGTTTCTTATCACCTATTTTTATTCAAGGGAAAGATTACGGTACACGATGCACCACATTACTAACTGTTGATGAACTAAGTGTTAAGTTTCTAGAAATAAGTTATGACTCGAGTGGAGAAATAACAGGTGATGTAAAAGAAGAAATTGAGCTAATAACTAGATAAACTAAAACTTTTTTATCAACCAACATAAACATGACAGCCGACTAATCAAGCACTAAACGATACGCGTAACCAACTTGGTACACAGCATTTAAATTTTGGGTTTTAATGCGGCCTTCATTAATTAGGCAGTTATTTTTGAGTGCTCAAATTGCTTATCCAAGCACCCTTCTGACTATCTCATCAATTGAGAACAATTTGCTGCATTCCCTTACTTAATAACTAGGCCATCCTTTCTAGTTGAACTCAACGTTGTGATACACCTGTTGCACATCATCTAAATCATCCAACATGGCAAGAAACTTTTCAAACAGTTCTACATCATCGCCTGTCATAGTAGTAAATGCCTGTGGAATAAACTGGATTTCATCTACTTCAAAATCAATTTCTCCTAGCTTATCAAGCAGTGCTTGTTTTGCCTTAAAGTAGTCGGTAGGTAACGCAAAAACGGAAATTTTACCATTTTCATTTTCAATATCTGTCACGTCTACGTCTGCATCCATTAGTATCTCTAAAACCGCTTCTTCATTATCGTGTTTAAACACTAGAATGGCAGAATGATCAAACATATGGCTTACGCTACCTTGCGTGCCAATTTTACATTTTGTTTTAGTAAACGCTTGGCGAACATCACCAAACGTACGATTTGGGTTATCAGTTAGACAATCAATGATGGCCATACTTCCACCAGGCCCATACCCTTCATAACGTGCGGGAGAATAATCTTCGCCACCACCGCCTTTTGCTTTATCAATCGCCTTTTCAATAACATGAGCAGGCACTTGGTCTTTTTTCGCGCGGTCAATTAAGCTACGAAGTGCCAGATTACCTTCAGGGTCAACACCACCTGACTTTGCGCTAACATAAATCTCACGCCCATAACGGCTATAAACCTTCGCCTTCATATCAGACGTTTTAGCCATAGACTCTTTGCGGTTTTGGTAGGCTCTACCCATGCGATTGATACTCCGAATTAATTTATTTACTGTTTATTTTAAAGCTAAGCACAATACATGTGAATGTTGAAAGTGCACTTACGTCGATTAATATCAACCGATCATTAGAATGTCTTGGTTAGTCTGCTTGCATTAAGACAACTTTTTTGTGATTTAAAGAAACCGATAAACTTCAACGTCTTTGGTTTTTTAGATGCCAATAGAAAACATTAAAAGGATGACAGACCTCGATGTAAATCTGCTGTTATATCGCCAGCATTTTCTAAGCCAACGCCTAAGCGTATTAAGGCGTCTGTTATACCAGCTTTGTTACGCTCCTCTTCGGTTAGACGTCCATGAGTTGTGGTCGATGGGTGAGTAATCATGCTTTTTACATCACCTAGGTTAGCGGTTATCGAAATCATCTGCGTCATATCAATAACTTTCCAAGCATTGTTTTTACCGCCCTTTACTTCAAAGCTAACAATGCCACCAAAACCGCTTTGTTGCTGCTTAGCAAGCTCATGTTGTGGATGATTAGCTAAGCCAGTGTAATAGACTTTTTCAACATTCGATTGCTGTTCTAACCATCTCGCAACAATCAGTGCATTGGAACAATGTTTTTCCATCCGTAACGATAGAGTCTCTAAGCCTTTATGAAATACCCATGCATTAAATGGGCTCATCGTATGACCTGCGGTACGTAAAATTGGATAAATTTTTTCTTCTATCAGTGCGTTATTGCCAACAACAGCACCACCAATACAGCGACCTTGACCATCTATATATTTAGTCGCCGAGTGAACAACCAAATCAGCGCCTAAGCTCAGTGGCTTTTGCAAGGCCGGCGTACAATAAACATTATCAACGATAAGCAACGCACCATTGGCATGTGCTAATTCGGCTAGTGCTTTTATATCTGCTACATTGCCAAGAGGGTTAGATGGTGTTTCTAAAAAAAGAAACCTTGTATTTGGCTTTATTGCTGACGCCCATGCGTTGATATCATCGAGATCTACAAAGGTGGTCTCTACGGCAAATTTTTGCATGATATTTTTAAACATCAATGCAGTATTTCCAAAAACGCTACGCGAACAAATGACGTGATCACCGGCGCTTAACAAGCCTAAACAAACAACATTAATCGCCGCCATGCCTGACGATGTTGCCATTGCACGTTCGGCGCCTTCCATTACAGCAAGGCGATTTTCGAAAGCTCTAACTGTAGGGTTTGTAAAACGCGAATAAATATTACCCGCAGCTTTTCCTGAAAATCTCTCAAAGGCCTCTTGTGCGCTACCAAAAACATAACTCGACGTTGGAAAAATTGCATCACTATGTTCATTTTCTGGCGTTCTTTGCTGACCTGCTCTAACACCCTGCGTTTCAATGGAGTAATCTTGCCAATCAATATCTGACATATATGCGCCTTTTATAATTAGTGAGAGTTATGCAGTTCAATCACTGTAGGATCCAAATCGTTGATCGCTTTTTGATCATCTGACCGACTTAACCCTTGCTCTCTAAGGTATTCATCGCTAACCGTTCCGGTAACATAATTTTGATTAAAGCAAGCCGCATCAAAATCAACAATTTCTGGGTTACGTTTTCTAACCGACTCAAATAAATCATCGAGCTCTTGATAGATCAACCAATCAGCGCCTATGGCTTGTTGTACTTCGTCCGTTGTTCTATCGTGCGCAACTAATTCTTCAACAGCCGGCATATCAATACCATAGACATTTGGGTAGCGAACGGCTGGGGCAGCCGATGCAAAATAAACTTTTTTAGCCCCGGCTTCACGCGCTAATTTAATAATTTGACCTGAAGTTGTCCCCCTAACGATGGAATCATCGACCAATAAAACGTTTTTACCTCTAAACTCTAGATCAATGGCATTAAGTTTGCGTCTAACCGATTTTTTACGTTCTAGTTGCCCCGGCATAATAAACGTGCGGCCAATATAGCGATTTTTAATAAACCCTTCTCTATATTTGACATCTAGCATATTAGCAAGCTGTAAAGCAGAGGTTCGACTAGTATCTGGGATAGGGATTACCACGTCGATATCATGATCAGGACGAGTTCTCATGATTTTTTCGGCTAATTTCTCACCCATTCTTAGACGTGATTTATACACTGAAACATTGTCCATAATTGAGTCTGGACGAGCTAAATATACGTACTCAAATATACAAGGTGTTAAACGAGGGTTTTCTGCGCACTGTTTGGTGTGTATTACCCCGCCTTTTTTAATAAAAACAGCTTCACCCGGTGCAATATCTCTAATTAATTTAAAATCTTGAGCATCCATGGCAACTGATTCCGAAGCAATCATATAATCGCTACCCTCATCAGTTTCACGCACACCATAACAAATGGGTCTAATGCCATTAGGGTCACGAAACCCAACAACGCCAAAACCTGTAATCATTGCTACGACTGCATAGGCTCCTTCACAACGTTTATGTAGGGCTTCTACCGCTTTAAAAACGTCATTTTCATTAAGTTTTAATTTGCCTAAAGATTGCAGCTCATGGGCTAATACATTTAATAAAATTTCCGAGTCCGAATTAGTATTGATATGGCGCTGATCTTCGATAAACAGTTCTTTTTTCAGCGCAGCGGCATTTGTTAAATTACCATTGTGCGCCAAGGTAATGCCAAAAGGTGAATTGACATAAAATGGCTGAGCCTCTGCAGAACTTGAGCAGCCTGCTGTTGGGTAACGAACATGAGCAATACCCATATTTCCTTTCAGTTCTAGCATATGACTGGTTCTAAAAACATCTCGAACTAAGCCGTTTGCTTTACGAAGATGCAGCTGACTGCCTTCACAAGTGACAATACCAGCGGCATCTTGACCGCGGTGCTGCAAAACAGTTAACGCTTCATATAACTCTTGATTAACGTTGTGATGAGCAACGATACCCGCAATTCCACACATTTTGATTCAACCTTTTAAAAACTTAATATGAAAAGTACTCACTAACACCATCGGGAATTTGTTCTCTTAACCAAAGAGATAATTCCTGAAAAGGCCCAATAAGCATTGACTCTACCCACCAAGGATCTTGAGGTAAAGGTGTTAAACCCGCCAATAAAACTAACACGGCCATAACGACCACGCCACGTGCTATACCAAAAAGCAGACCAGCAAATCGATCGGTACCCGTTAACCCTGTTTTATCAACTATTTGACTGATTAAATAGGACAACATAGCGCCTAATATCAGTGTTAATAACAATAAAATAATAAACGCCGCAGCGATTCTGACGGAGGGGACCTCAATATAGTCGGTTAGGTAAAATGAGAATGGTTGGCTAAACCTAATACCAACTATAATCGCAACCACCCATGTGCCTAACGAAAAGGCTTCTTTTACTAGACCTCTAAATAAACCAATGAGTGCCGAAATGAAGATAATGCCAAGGATGACATAATCTACCCAAATCATATTATTTAAAACATTCACCGACAAACCTATGGATATTGGATAACGATGGTATTTGAAAGCTTCTGTTCTTTTTGAAGCTTTACACTAATAGCTTCTGCCTTCTCTTTGTCTAATTCCGGCCCAACTCTTACGCGGAAAATATCACCAGTTTTAACAGATGACGGTTCAACGAATGCTGTAAAACCAGCACTTTTAAGTTTACTTGCTAGGCTGTTTGCATTTTTTGAGTCTGAAAAGCTACCAACTTGAACAACCCATGCAGAAATACCTTCAACCGTTTTAACCTCTGGTGGGCTGGGGATAGTTGGCGGGGCTTGTTCAGAAATTTTGACACCGGATTCTTTAGAGATTGAAACCTTAGCCACTATTTCTTCTTTTTGTTCGGGCAATGTCTGAATGTTCGGCGTTGGCTCGCTCGGTTCAGTAGGAATATCTATTGTAATAATATCTGTATCCGCTGGCTTTTGACCGATGAACATTGGTAAAAAAATAACAGCCAAAGAAATAACAATAGTGGCACCAATTAAACGCTGTTTTAAAGGTTGTTCCATATAAATTTAAGAGACTATTATTAGGGAGTATTTGAGCGCATTATAACGCTTCTAAACACGCTTCTACCACATAAAAAGAACCAAAACATATAACTAAATCATCTTGCTTTGCAGCAAGCTGCGCATTTTTCAATGCCTGCTGTATTGATGAATATTTAAAGCATTGTTGTGAATTATCATCTACCAAGCATTTATATAAATCAGCCACTGATAACGCTCTGGGAGACTGTAATGGCGCAATATGCCAATTATCAATTAGCCCAATAAAAGGTTTAAGCACTTCATTTAACTGTTTGTCCGCCAGTACAGAAAAGACGGCATGGATTTGCCCATTAGTCTTTTTACTTTTAAGAAAGTCCGATAACACCTGAGCTGATTCAGCATTATGTGCAACGTCTAAAAAAATATCAGGCGCTGAACTAACCTGTTGCAACCTACCTTTTAATGAGGTGTGTCGAAGGCCAATGTCAATATTATTTTTACTAACTGGTTTAATGTGCTGTATGTTTGCTAATAGGCTAACCACGGCAGCAGCATTTTTTATTTGGTGATAACCTTGTAAAACTGGCATTGGGTAATGCCCTGCAAACACATGATTCGCCACTAGAGACCAGTCGTTAGCGTTTTTATTAACATCAAAGTCTTTACCTGCTAACGATAATTGGGTGCCTAGTTTTTTTGCATAATCAATTAAGCTGTTAGGCACCGTCGAATCGCCACAAACAGCGATCTGGTTGGCTCTGAAAACACCTGCTTTTTCTAACGCAATTTGATTACGGTCATCACCTAACCAATCAATATGATCAATAGAGATACTCGTAATAAGTGCGGCATCAGCATCGACGATATTAACTGCATCAAGTCGCCCGCCTAAACCAACCTCGAGAATTTGAATATCCACTTTATAATGATCAAATACGTCTATGGCTGCCAGCGTGCCAAATTCAAAATAACTTAAGCTGGTTTCTTTTCGTGCGAGGTCTATTTTATAAAAAGATGAGGCTAGTGAGGAATCAAGCACGGGCGTGCCATTAATTCTAACCCGTTCATTATAGTGGTTAAGGTGCGGTGTACTATAAACGCCTACACGGTAGCCAGCGGCAATAAAAATTGCTTCTAGCATAGCAACACAAGAGCCTTTACCATTGGTGCCCGCCACCGTGATGGTATAAATAGACCGTGAATGTGTTGGCTTTAATGCTTTGTATACGCTTGCTACACGCTCCAGACCCAGATCAATATTTTTAACATGACACTGTTCCTGCCAAGCCAGCCACTCGTCAATAGAAGATAGCGCTGATAAACCAGATTGCACGCTAACTATTGATTATTGATCGTCGTCCAGTTCGTCATCGGGCACTACTTCAGCCACAGGCACATCGAGTGCTTTCAAGTTGTCATGGCCCGCATGCAATAAGGAAAGAATATCTGTGATCGTTTGACGTAGATCTCTGCGGTCAACAATCATATCTATTGCACCATGCTCTAATAAAAACTCACTGCGTTGAAAGCCCTCTGGTAGTTTTTCGCTAACCGTTTGCTCTATCACTCGCTGTCCTGCAAAGCCTACTAATGCATTGGGTTCTGCAATATGTACATCTCCTAGCATTGCTAAACTAGCCGACACACCACCCATAGTTGGGTCTGTTAAAACGGATATGAAGGGGATTTTTTTGTCAGCCAATTGTGCTAAGGCGGCACTGGTTTTAGCCATTTGGAATAAAGAAAACAAGGACTCTTGCATTCTCGCTCCACCACTTGCTGAAAAGCATACCAATGGAATATTGGATTCGATGGATTGATTCACAGCCCGCACAAAGCGCTCACCGACTACTGAACCCATAGACCCACCCATAAATGAAAAATCAAAGGCTGCTGCAACAAGCTCCATATCAAGAACGCTGCCTTTCATCACGATAAGTGCATCAGTTTCCCCTGTAGCTTTGACGGCAGAGGCATGGCGGTCTTTATATTTTTTACTGTCTTTAAACTTTAATGGGTCAAGCGATCTGACGTTCCCACCAATTTCTACACGGCCAGCTTCGTCTAAGAAAGACTCTAGGCGTGCTCGACCACTTAGACGCTGATGGTGATCACATTTTGGGCATACATGTAAATTGCTTTCCAAGTCCGTTTTATATAAAACGCTATGGCAACTATCACATTTACACCATAAACCTTCAGGCACAGAGCCTTTTTTCTTACCACTTAATTGGATGCCAGACGGTATTAATTTTTCAAACCAGCTCATAAATCACCTAACCTTTATAATTATTTTGTGACAGCGTCCATCGCCGTTCGCATTTCACTTAATAAACCAGAAATGGCTTGTTGCCCTTTCGATTGATTCTCAGAGTGATCGGTAATGCAGTTAATCAACGCACTCCCCACCACGACAGCATCACCTATTTTAGCAATATTCGCGGCGATATCGGCATTTTTAACACCAAAACCAATGGCTATAGGCAATGATGTGTATTGTTTGATATTTTGTATTTTTGTTTTAATGTCGTCTAGTTGAAGGTGCCCCGCACCGGTTACGCCTTTCAAAGACACATAATAAATATAACCTTGCGCAACAGCTGACACCTTTTTGATACGACTCTCATTACTGGTTGGTGATAAGAGGAATATAGGCGCTAAACCATGCTGTTTAAACGCTGCTATTAAATCGGAGCTTTCTTCAGGAGGAATATCAACAGTTAACACGCCGTCAACACCAGCTTTCGCAGCAGTACTGGCAAAGGTTTCATAACCCATAAATTCAATCGGATTTAAATAGCCCATTAAAATAACCGGTGTTACTTGATCAGTTTCTCGAAATGCCCGAACAATCTCTATAACCCCTTTTAAAGACATTCCTTTTGCCAACGCCCTTTCACTGGCTTGTTGAATAACAGGGCCATCGGCCATCGGGTCAGAAAAAGGAACGCCTAGTTCAATAATGCTGGCTCCAGCTTTAACCATGTTATGCATGCAAGATAGAGTAAAATCAGCATCTGGATCACCCGCAGTAATAAAGGGAATTAAAGCTTTTTGCTTGGCACCTTCGAGTCCTTTAAAGCACTTGTCTAAACGACTCATAGTTCAATACCTTCAAGTTTCGCAATAGTAAATATATCTTTGTCTCCTCGACCCGATAGGCACACTAAAATGGTTTCATCTTTGTTCATTTTTTTCGCTAGTTTGGTCGCATAAGCAACTGCATGGCTAGATTCCAGCGCAGGAATAATACCTTCTACTCGGGTTAATTGATGAAAAGCCGCTAACGCCTCATCATCTTTAATACTGACATATTCTGCACGCCCTATATCCTTTAACCAGGAATGCTCTGGCCCTACTCCAGGGTAATCAAGACCAGCAGAAATAGAATGCGTTTCAATAATTTCACCGTTGTCATCGGCCATCAAATACGTTCTGTTCCCATGCAGCACACCTGGTTTACCTGCACATAAAGGCGCTGAGTGCTGCCCTGTTTCAACACCTAAACCAGCCGCTTCTACGCCATAAATAGAGACTGATTGATCTTCTATAAATGGGTGAAAAAGCCCGATGGCATTAGAACCACCACCAACACAGGCCACTAGCGCATTGGGTAAGTGGCCCGTTTTAGCAATCATTTGCTCACGAGATTCACGCCCAATAACCGTTTGAAAGTCTCTGACCATTGCAGGATAAGGGTGCGGCCCGGCTACTGTGCCGATAATATAATACGTATCATCTATATTGGTTACCCAGTCCCTAAGCGCTTCGTTTAGAGCATCTTTAAGCGTTTGTGATCCAGAAGTAACTGGCACCACTTTGGCACCTAGCAATTTCATACGATATACATTAGGTGATTGACGCTGAATGTCTTCAGCGCCCATGTAAACAACACACTCAAGGCCTAGCCGTGCAGCTACAGTTGCCGTCGCAACACCATGTTGACCAGCACCTGTTTCTGCAATTATTCGTGTTTTACCCATGCGTTTAGCTAATAACGCTTGGCCAATTGTATTGTTTATTTTATGCGCGCCGGTGTGGTTTAAATCTTCTCGTTTAAGATAAATTTGCGCACCACCATTTTCTTCACTTAAGCGTTTTGCATGATAGATAGGAGATGGACGACCGACATAGTCATGCAAATCAGCATCCAATTCTGCAAGAAAATCGGGGTCTTGCATAAATTTAGCATATGCCTCATTCAACTCTTCAATCGATTCCATTAGTGTTTCACCAACAAACAGCCCCCCGTAAGGGCCAAAGTGACCACGTTCATCAGGTAAGTCATAATGTGTTACAGCTGCTTGCATTTTTTTGTCACTCGTTGGCACGTTTAACCTCTTGCATAAATTGTTTTATTAATTGGTGGTCTTTGACCCCTTTGCTTTTTTCAACCCCACTACTAACATCTACGGCAAATACGTTAGTATTCTGTATGGCTTTAGAGACATTACTCGGATTAAGCCCACCGGCTAATACGATAGGTAATTTACATTTTTTTGGTATTAGATCCCAATCGAATGTTTGTCCAGTACCACCGTATTGGCTGCTGTCAAAAGCGTCAAGCAATAACCCAGATGCTGAGTGATAAGTATCAGCTACCTCATCTAAATTTATGCTGTTACGCATTCTAATCGCTTTTAAATAGGGCTTGTTAAAAGATGAGCAGAATACTTCATCTTCATCACCATGAAATTGAAGAAGGTCAACCGGAAGTTTACTTAAGACGTGATTAACATAATCATAATCTGGGTTAACAAAAAGCGCTACCTTATTGATAAATGGCGATATATTAGAAAATAGAATTTCAGCTTTTTGTATTTCTATACTTCTTGGACTTTTATCATAAAAGACAAAACCTAACGCATCTGCACCATTTTCTATCGCTGCATAGGCATCATCAGGCCGAGTAATTCCACAAATTTTCACACGTGTTCTAAATGGCATTTTTTTACTTAGCTCTGTTTTTTTTCAATGGCATCACTAAAAGGTGAAAACGCCTCAAGATTATCTAAACCGAACGCTTCAGGGTAGTACACGCCTTTAAAATACAAACCATTAGGCAAAGCAGTTACGCCTGCCTGTCGACGATCTTTAGCCTTCAGTGCATGATGTACGAATTCGGGAGGTCGCTCCCCTGTCCCAACAGGTAATAAGGTGCCAACTATATTTCGCACCATATGATGTAAAAAAGCATTGGCGATGATATCGATGATGATTTTATCATCGATACGTTTAATAACAATCGAATGAATATGTTTAACCGGAGATTTTGCTTGGCAAGCTTGTGCACGAAATGAAGTAAAATCATGAGTACCCAATAAATAATTAGCCCCTTTCTGCATTAAGTTTTCATCTAAGGGGTTAAAAATAGTGGTGACATGATGTCGACTTAAGGCAGATTTTACCCAACGATTTAAAATCTCGTACCGGTAGTAACGCGCAGCCGCTGAAAAACGAGCATGAAAATCTTCCGTAACCGGTTTAATCCACACAACACGAATATCGTCGGGTAAATTAGCATTTGTACCAAATACCCATTGATGTAATTCTCGTTGCTTACTGGTTTCAAAGTGTACAACTTGCTCTAAAGCATGCACGCCAGCATCGGTCCGCCCTGCACAAACAACAGATACAGGACTCGATGCAAGCACAGACAAGGCAGACTCTAGTTTCTCTTGAACCGTCTGAGGAGTGTTTTTTTGCCGTTGCCAACCATGGTAGCAACTTCCATCATACTCAACCCCAACAGCAAATTTCATCATTTAATACAGCCTAGTTAACACGTGCGTTATGCATCAATGTTTTCATATCACGTACGGCTAACTCAAGTCCCGTTATTAGCGCCCTTGAAATAATTGAGTGACCAATATTAAGCTCTACAATTTCTGGAATTTTAGCAATGGGTTCTACATTATGATAATGCAAACCATGGCCCGCATTAACTTGCAAACCCAAACTATCGGCATAATTAGCAGCCGTTACAATTCTGTTATATTCTGCTTCTTGCTCGGATAATGATTTTGCATCTGCGTAGCAACCGGTATGCAATTCAAGCATCGAGGCACCCGTTTCTTTTACAGCATCTATTTGTTCTTTATCTGGGTCGATAAAAGGGGAGATCAAAATGCCAGCTGATGATAGTGATAAACAAGCTTGTCTTAATCGCTCAAAGTTCCCAGAAACATCTAAGCCACCTTCCGTGGTTAATTCTTCACGTTTTTCAGGCACCAAACAACAAGACGCTGGCTTTGTTCTACAAGCAATATCAATCATCTCATCGGTAATAGCCAGCTCTAAATTTAACCGAGTGTGTATATTGGACGCGATGTCGTATACATCTTGATCTCTAATATGGCGGCGATCCTCTCGTAAATGAATAGTGATGCCATCGGCGCCAGCTCGCTCAGCGATAAAGGCGGCATCAAGTGGGGACGGGTAGTCTGTGCCTCGTGCATTTCTTAATGTGGCAACGTGGTCAATATTAACACCTAAAAAGAGAGAATTTTTATGCATAGTAATAAAGTAGAAAATTAAGCGAACAAATCGCGACTTTTAAGTATTTTACCATCCAACTGGTTATCGATTAACCGTCGCATAAGACGTTTTGCTTGCTTTAGCTCTGTTTTGCCTTGTAGGTTATTATTGTTAAGGTTAATTAGAGTACTACCAAGAACGGTATCAGGATGATTTTCATTATTAGTCAACCGAGGCCCCTGCCCTGGATGATAGATGTAATATTTACTAGGGTCTATCGGTCGTTGATATTCACTGTCATATTCCAGCATGAGCCCATAGCCGATTCCGTCAAATAACTTTTTTTCAAACTCTCTCAGGTGTACTTCCAGCGATAGGCCCTTTGACAGCAAAACAATAACGTCTCTATATGCATCAAATAAATAAGGGTGCGCATCGTGTTTATGAAGTAAACATAGAATTAATTCATTAACATAAAAGCCACAATACAAAGCAGCTCCTTTCAATTGAGGTATATTTTCAGGGTCCTCGATAGAGATAAGCGTTTTAAGATCACTCTTACCGATCCAAGACAGCGATAATGCTCGAAAGGCTTGCAACAAAGAACCGTATTTAGAATTATTTTTTTTTGAGCCTTTGGAAAGAATCGACAAAACACCATAATCGCGCGTAAACACTTGATGAATTGAACTGTTTTCCTTAAACCCCTGACTTTTTAAAATAAAGCCCGTCTGATGCTCCACTCTATTCATCGCATTTGTGTAAACGAATTAACGCTGTTCCTTATATAGTCAGTTATTCGATACCCCGATACCCTAAACTGATCAATTCTCGTTCATTGTCCGACCAGTTTTTCTTAACCTTTACCCATAAATTCAAATAAACCTTTGATTCGAGCATTTTCTCAATATCCAGACGGGCCTGCGTACCAACCTCTTTAAGCCCTACGCCTTTATCGCCTATGACTATATTCTTTTGCCCATCCCTTTCCACCCAAATAACAGCATGAATACGGGTTATTTTTTCTTCCACTTTGTATTGATCAATACTAATGCTTAATGAATGAGGAATTTCTTGCCCTAGACGACGTATAAGCTTTTCTCGAATAATTTCTGTTGCCATAAATCGTTCAGAGCTATCGGTTACTTGATCTTCCGGAAACATCAACTCACCCTCAGGAAGTAACGTTAGAAGCAACTGTTCAAACTCACCTAATTGTTTACCTGTTAAAGCAGAAATAGGGATAATCGACTGAAAATCGTGTTCGAGGCTAATTTTCTGAATAAATGGCAATAAGCTTTCTTTGTCAGCAACCTTATCAATTTTATTAATCGCTAAAACGACAGGTGCTCCTTCGTTTTTTAACTTCTCAAGAATAGAGATATCAATAGCATCCCATTGCATATCATCTTTAACCCAAACAATCACATCAACCCCCATTAGGCTGGTGTCTGCGGTTTTGTTTAAGTATTTATTTAACGCCCTTTTACCACCTAAATGCATACCTGGCGTATCAACATACACAACTTGCGATGCTTCCGTTGTTTTAATGCCTAATATCCGATGACGCGTCGTTTGTGGTCGTCTAGAAGTAATGCTGATCTTTTGCCCTAATATATTATTTAAAAGGGTTGATTTACCTGCATTTGGTGCACCTATAAGGGCAACAAAACCACTTTTGAATGATTTTTTTGTCATGATAATAAACCCTCTAAAATTTTTGATGCAGCCTTTTGCTCGGCTTTTTTCCGAGAGCTAGCTGTTGCGCATACCACTTCTTCCACACCGTCAACCTGGCACTCAACTTTAAATTGCTGATTATGATCCAGTCCTGTGGTTGAGATTACATTATAGCGAGGTACCGCTATACCACGCGCTTGTAGATATTCTTGTAATTGAGTTTTTGGATCTTTTGAAGCGGTATCTAAACTTAATGAATCTAATTGTGTTTTGAATATCGTCAACACCCAAGATCTCGTTTCGTTGAGCCCTTTATCTTTATACATGGCACCTATTAATGCTTCAACAGCATCAGAAAGAATCGAAGCTCGGTGTTTACCACCACTTTTCATCTCGCCCGGCCCCAGTACCAATTCATCGCTTAACTGCAGCATTTTAGCAATATTTGCTAACGATTCTCCATTAACCAAATGCGCACGAAGCCGACTCATCACGCCTTCATCAGCCGCAGGAAATTTCTCATAGATTGCATCGGCAATAATAAACCCTAAAATAGCATCGCCTAAAAACTCTAAACGCTCATTATTATTTTTACTAATACTTCGATGCGTTAATGCCTGTTCGAGTAAAGCATGATCATCAAATATTGTATTTATTTTTTTTTGCAGCCTGCTAGCATCAAAGCTCAACATATCATCTAATTTACTTTAAATAGGTACTTCAAACTCATCACTAAATGAGAGGATTAAATCAACATTGCCGATATAGTCTTTACGAACCTCATAGTCAACTTTCATCGTAATGTCGCTAAGAGAACGGTTGATTTTGGCGTTTTTGGCGTTAATACTGTTCACCTGATTCATATCCAGTTTTTTCTGAAACAAGCCCCTTATCTGCCCAACACTCATTTTACTTAAGTCTTGATCCATCTCGATCGCTTCCATTGCCTTTTTAACAGCAAGGTGTTCCATATAAACAGGGAATACCTTCAAAACACTTAATGTAATAATGCCTATTAAGCCGAAAACTAAAATTAACCCGACAAGAGTAAACCCTTTTTGCTTTGATGAATTCATACCATATTTCCTTTTTATAATTAATCCTACTGTATTATTGAACCTAATCTTGACCAATCGACACCTTTATTATCAGCATCCCAGTTCATCCAAATCATAAACGCTTTACCGACTATATTTTCTTCAGGGACCGTACCCCAGTATCGACTATCATTACTGTTATCACGGTTATCTCCCATCATGAAGTAATGTCCATCAGGCACTATTATTTCACCTTCAACTGACGGACGTTGTTGCATAATAAGTATCTCGTGTTCTTTCGCTTGTAGTTGCTCATGCTGCAATAAGGCACCTGTCATATTCTCCCCTTGGCCAACACCTTTGTACAGACCTAAGGGTTTTTGTATTATTTTCTCACCATTAATAAAAATATGTTTATCGAAATAGCCGACTTTATCACCAGGTAAGGCAATCACGCGTTTAATGTAATCTAATGAGGGGTTTTGGGGGTAACGAAAAACCATAATGTCACCTCGTTCTGGCTTTCCGATATCAATTATTTTTGTATCAACAACAGGCAACCGTATGCCGTAGGAAAACTTGTTAACCAAAATAAAGTCACCTATTAGTAATGTTGGCATCATCGAGCTGGAGGGGATTCTAAATGGCTCTACAATAAACGAGCGCAAAACCAAAACGAATAAAAGCACTGGGAAAAATGATTTTGAATACTCAACAATCAGTGGCTCTTTACGGGCGGTTTGGCTTTTTTTCAACCGTTTTATAAGCCAATAAATAGCGGCAATAAACCCAGTTATAAAGGTGGCGAGTGTTAGTGCGGCAGAAAAGTCAAAATGCATTAGTCACTTCCTAGTTTAAGCACCGCAAGAAAGGCATCTTGTGGAATATCAACATTACCAACTTGTTTCATACGTTTTTTCCCGGCTTTTTGCTTTTCTAATAGTTTACGTTTACGAGAAACATCACCACCATAGCATTTAGCCGTCACATTTTTTCTAAGTGCTTTGACTGAGGAGCGTGCAATAATTTTCGCACCAATAGCGGCTTGAATGGCAATTTCAAACATCTGCCTTGGAATAAGGTCTTTCATTTTTTCAACCAACTCGCGGCCACGCCCTTGGCTAATATCTCGATGTACAATTAGGGATAAGGCATCGACCCTGTCGCCATTAATAAGCACGTCCAATTTTACTAAGGGCTCAGCTTGAAAACGTCTAAACTCATATTCAAACGATGCATATCCGCGACTAACAGATTTTAAACGATCAAAAAAGTCTAATACCACTTCACTCATAGGTATCTCATAGCTTAATGACACTTGTTTGCCCATGTATTGCATTTTTGTTTGTACGCCACGTTTATCAATACATAACGTAATCACATTTCCTAAATACTCTTGAGGAACCAGTATATGGGCTTCAATTATCGGCTCACGAATTTCAGCAATTGTTGAAATATCAGGCAGCTTTGCTGGGTTATCTACCTCAATAATATCGCCGTTATGTAATAGCACTTCATAAACAACCGTTGGTGCGGTAGTTATTAGGTCCAAGTCATATTCACGTTCAAGACGTTCTTGAATGATTTCCATATGCAGCATACCTAAGAAACCACAGCGAAACCCAAAACCCAGTGCATCAGACGTTTCTGGTTCATAATTTAAAGAGGCATCATTAAGCTTTAATTTATTTAATGCTTCTCGAAGGTTCTCATAATCATTAGAACTTGAAGGGAACAAGCCGGCAAACACACGTGCTTGAACCTTTTTAAAACCCGGCAATGAGTTTTCCGCAGGCTGGCTCGAAAAGGTGATCGTGTCACCAACTGGAGCCCCATAAATATCTTTAATGCCAGCAACCATAAACCCCACATCACCAGGGTACAGTGCATCAAGCACCTCCCTTTTGGGCGTAAAAACACCAACTTGATCGACTAAATGAATATTATTTGAAGACATCATTTTGATTTTCTGTTTCTTTTTTATCGTGCCATTAACAACACGAATCAAAGAGACAACACCCAGGTAATTATCAAACCAAGAATCAATAATTAACGCTTGTAAAGGGGCATCAGGATCCCCCTTAGGCGCAGGCACATTCTTTACAATATCTTCTAAAACCAATTCAACACCCAATCCAGTTTTAGCACTAATTTGAGGCGCATCAATTGCTTCAATACCTATAATTTCTTCTACTTCTTCTGCAACACGTTCAGGCTCTGCAGAGGGTAAATCTATCTTATTTAGTACCGGTAGAACTTCTAGCCCTAAATCAATAGCGGTATAACAATTCGCTACACTTTGCGCCTCAACTCCTTGCGCGGCATCAACCACCAATAAAGCTCCTTCACAGGCTGCTAAAGAACGTGATACTTCATATGAAAAGTCTACATGACCAGGTGTATCAATAAAATTCAATCGATAGGTTATTCCATCGTTTGCTTTGTAATGCAAGGTAACACTTTGCGCTTTAATGGTAATACCACGTTCACGTTCAATATCCATTGAATCAAGGACTTGCTCCTCCATTTCACGTTCACTCAAACCTCCACATATATGGATTAAGCGATCTGCAAGAGTAGATTTCCCATGATCAATATGGGCAATGATAGAAAAATTTCTTGTTAAGCTAATATCAGGCACGTTTTTACTCGTCAATCGGGGTCATAGACCGTAAATGTAGGCTAAATCGTATATAAATCATCCGATTCACATAGTTAAAAACGCCTCAAAAGAGGCGTTTAATTTTATAGCGTGTATTGTACCTATTATTTTTTCAATGCGAGGAAAATTGGGTTCCCTTGTCGATTTATTAACACAGAAATAAACTTTCCTTCTTTTATTTTAGAAGCCAACTTTTTCATGTGCTGGGTATTTTTAACTGACTGGCCATCAAGTTGCATAATAATATCACCGGCACGAATACCCGCATTTGATGCATTCCCATTATCAACAGAGGCAACAAGAACACCGTATTGCTTAATTCCTAGCTCATCACGCATCTGTTTTGTTAAGTTTTTTATAGACATGCCAAGAATACTATTACCCTTTGACTCAATTACATCGGTAGCTGATGCTTGTTCATCTTCTGGTAAATTTTCTAGCGTGACCGTAAGCACTTTAGTTTTCTTATTGCGAATAACGGTTACTCGAGCCTTATTTTTGATATTAGCGGCACCTACTAAAGGAGGTAAAGAGGATGAGCGACTTATACTTTCACCGTTAAAACTTATGATAACGTCGCCGACTTGAATGCCTGCTTTTTCTGCTGGGCTATCAGGAACAATTTGAGCCACTAAGGCACCTTGAGGTTTATCCATCTCAAAGGATTCTGCTAGTTCACGAGTAACATCCTGAATACGAACACCTAGCCAGCCGCGAATAACATGACCAGATTCCTTCAATTGGTTACTTACATTTAGCGCAACATCAATCGGAATTGCAAATGATAAACCCATAAAGCCACCAGAGCGACTATAAATTTGTGAGTTGATACCAACCACTTCGCCCTCTAGATTAAATAAGGGGCCACCAGAATTGCCGGGGTTAATCGCGACATCCGTTTGAATAAAAGGCACGTAATTCTCTTTAGGTAAACTTCGACCCTTAGCACTAACAATTCCCGCCGTCACTGAGCTATCAAAACCAAAGGGTGAGCCTATCGCAAATACCCACTCCCCTACTTTAAGTGATTTAGATGAACCTAATTTCACAACAGGGAGGTCTTTAGCATCTACTTTTAGTAACGCAACGTCGGTACGCTCATCACTACCAATCAATTCGGCTTTAAGCTCTCTACGGTCCTGAAGCCTAACGAAAATCTCATCTGCATTTTTAACAACATGGTGATTGGTTAACAAAAACCCATCATTTGAAATAATAAACCCTGACCCTAATGAACGAGACTCGCGTTGGCGTGGCCTTTGCCCTTGGCCACCAAAAAAATGTTTTAACAAATCACTATAAGGCTGGTTTTCTGGAAACTCGAAACCTTCAGGCAAGACACTGTGCTGTTGCGCTTTTTGCGTTGTGCTGATATTTACAACGGCTTTATTATTTTTCTCTACTAGGTCCGTGAAGTCAGGCAAACCATTAGCTACAGCATTCGTAAACAACCCCGATAACATAACTATAAAAAAAATACTTCGGCTCAAACGTGTATACATAAGTTTTCCTTTTTATAACGATTCAAAATAAATGGGGAGCATTAAATTTTTTTCAAGATTACTGGGTTAATTTTCTGTACTTCAAAAAAGCTCTCAATTAATTTTTTAATAAATTGATAGCAACCAGCAAAACCAATAAGTGCTAGAACGATAGTTAATAATTCATTATTTAAATTGAATTGTTCGGTTAGGTATTGGCCTACTATTGCAAAGAGAAATAGCGCACATAAGGGTACAAAATATATTAAACCGGTTAATCCCAAAAACACTTTTTCGCTAATACCAATAACAACTTCATCACCCTCTTTTAGTGGTAACGTTGATTGCATTTTAAGTTGAATTTTTTTGGACCCAAAAAATTTTGATAACGTTGAAGTCGAGCAGGAAGACGCTTCTTTGCAACTTTGGCATGAAGAGCTTTGAGTGGTTTCAACACTAACCCATGAATGGTCTACCGATTGTACGACGGCTATTTCTTCAATCACATCTATTTCCACTTGGTTATATTAGTTTTAAGTGCTTTTACTAAAAATACTGAAACCTGTTATTAAACAGCAAATTATTCACCACGTTATTCCGATAAACCGGAGAGTTAATCAATTACCGTCCAAAGGTAACTAACTGAGGACGTAATGTATTTTCATTAACTATTAACTCATCATCAACGGGCTCTTCTAGGGCTAAATGTTCTTCCTTTTGAGGGTCAAGTGATGCAATAGATTGTTGTTGTGGGGACACGGAGGGCACATTATTTATATTAAAAACAATGACTGCGAAAATGGCCACTGAGGCCGCTATGGCTGCCGTTATATATGTTTTGCTGTCTGATTTATTACGTTGGGGGGCTAAAACTGTTGGCTCCGCAACAATTGCCGCCTGAACTTGCTTTAAAAATGATTGTTGATGAACATCTGGTTCTTCACTTAATACTTCTCTAATAAGTGCATAACGATCTAAGGTTTGATTGAGCTCGTGATCACTTTGTATTTCGGCTAATAACTCTTTCATCTCATAATTACTTAATTCATTATCAAGCAGCGATGAGAGTTGTTGTTTATGCGTGTCATTCATTTTTTTTCCTAATCAATAACCTAATTAGAGCAATGGTTTTAGTATTTTATCCACGGCTTCACGAGCCCTAAATATGCGTGACCTAACTGTACCAACCGGACACTTCATCTTTTGTGCAATTTCTTCATAACTCATTCCATCTAGTTCTCGGTAGCTGATCGCATTTCTCAATTCGTCTGGCAGGTCGTTAATGGCCTGTTGAATAGTGTTTCTAATCTCTTCACTAAGTAACAGGTGTTCAGGCGTGTCGCCTTCTTTAAGTTGAAAAGCGCCTTCAAAATTTTCTGCATCATTGACATCCACCGTATGATCAGAAGATTTTCGTGCTCTAGAAACAAGGTGATTTTTAGCTGTGTTAACGGCAATACGATATAACCATGTATAAAAAGCACTATCTCCCCTAAAATTCGGCAAGGCTTTATACGTTTTAATAAATGCTTCTTGCGCCACATCCTGAGCCTCACTTGCATCACTAATATACCTGCTCACCAATTGAATAATACGCTGCTGATATTTAATAACTAATCTATCAAACGCCTTCTTATCACCCTCTTTAACAAGCGCGATTAATTGCTGATCATCTTGGTCAGACATACCTGCTCACATAAACTTGTACAGATAACTCTAACGCTTGCCCTAAAGACAGTCGTATTAAGAAGGAGTTCAATTGTTTAGAAGAAAAAAGCAATTTATTAATTATTCCGTGTAAAGTAACAAAGTTTTTCCATTATGACCCTTAAGAGTAAGTCTAATCAAATAAATTAATATGCCTGATCATTCACTTTCTTATGACGTTATCATTATAGGTAGCGGTGCCGCTGGTCTAGGACTTGCCCTTTCATTACCTGACCACCTTCAAGTTGCTATTCTTTCAAAACTAAATATGTCTGAAGGCAGTACTTATTATGCCCAAGGTGGCATCTCAGCCGTTTTAGACAGCGCTGACTCATTAGAATCTCACCGCCTAGATACCATGCGTGCTGGTGCTGGCTTATGCCATGACGATGTTGTTGAATTAGTGGTATCAAACGGTAAAAGCAGTATTGATTGGCTCATGAAGAATAATGTCGCGTTTTCCACTCATAAGAGCACGCAATCAAACAGTCAATTGCACCTTACTAAAGAAGGTGGTCATTCCTATAGGCGTGTTGTTCACGCAGATGATTCAACGGGTAAAGCGGTGCAACTTGCACTAAACGAACAAGTGCTTAATAAGCCGAATATTAAGATTTTTGAACACCATAATGTTATTGATTTAGTCACAGAAACAGACACCCTAAGCGGTAAAAAAAGGGTCATCGGTTGTTATGTACTGGACGCTAAAAAAGATATCGTATTTAGCATGAAAGCACCTTGCATTACGCTCGCAACAGGCGGAGCGAGCAAGGTTTATTTGTATACCAGCAACCCCGATGTTTCAACTGGCGACGGCATTGCTATGGCATGGCGCGCTGGTTGTAGAGTCGCTAACATGGAATTTATGCAATTTCATCCGACTTGTTTATTTCACCCAGAAGCCAAGTCTTTTTTAATCAGCGAAGCGGTTAGAGGAGAAGGTGGACTTTTATTATTGCCAGACGGCACACGTTTTATGCCAAATTTTGACAAACGTGCAGAACTCGCCCCTCGTGATATTGTTGCCCGTGCGATTGATCATGAAATGAAGCGTTTAGGGGTTTCTTCTTTGTTCTTAGACATTAGCCATCGTACCGCTAAGTTTACAAAATCACATTTCCCCATGCTCCACGAGAGGTGCCTTGATTTCGGTTTTGATATGACCAAAGAACCGTTACCTGTTGTTCCTGCGGCGCATTACACTTGTGGCGGCGTAATGACTGACAAAAACGGACTAACCGACATTACCGGTTTATATGCTATTGGAGAGACTGCTTTCACTGGGTTACATGGTGCTAATAGAATGGCCAGCAACTCTATTCTTGAATGTTTAGTTTTCGCCAAACAGGCCAGTGTTGATATCACTCGTTTCTTAAAAAACACCAAAAAACAGCCCAACATCCCAGCCTGGGACGATTCAAAAGTCATTAATTCAGATGAAGCCATTGTCGTTTCACATAACTGGGCTGAATTGCGCCAGTTCATGTGGGATTACGTGGGTATTGTTCGAACAACCAAACGGTTACAGCGAGCTAAAAATCGTATTGAGCTATTAAAACGAGAGATACAAGAGTATTACGGTAAATTTCATGTAACCAGTGACTTTCTCGAATTAAGGAATCTCGTTACCGCCGCAGAACTTATTATCGATAGTGCGCTTCTACGTAAGGAAAGCCGTGGCTTACATTACACACGAGATTATCCTAACCTAGATGATAAGCACTTTAAAAAAGATACAATCCTTAAACCTTAGGGTTTAGCAGCTGGTTTTTATATACCCTTAACGCAACACGCAGTTTTCTATTCTCCTCGTTAGTCATAGAGTCACTGCTTAATGCCAAATATAAGGTCTTGGTGTCTGACTGGAAATGTAGAAAAATAAGCGGACCTAAGAGTCTTGTGGTTTCTTTAAGACGATACACATGAGGTTTAACATGATTTCTCTCTATCAGCCAATCAGCATTTTCCTTACAGCGTATTTTTTTGACTTGAGCAACATTTAAAGCACCAATGTGAACGGTATGGGAAATCATCAATATGACAAATACGCTCAACATAACTTGGGCTGGAAAAGCCAAGGCATTTAACCAACAAGCCATCAGTGAGAATATAAAGACGCTATAAGCAAACCACCTAATTCTATTCGATGGTTGTATGTTTATTTCAAAGGTCGGTACAAATTTTTTCAACGATACGGGCTACGTTTTGATCCTTTGGAATATCACCATAGAGCATGAAACCTAATATTTCAGGGTCTTCAATTTCTAGTAGTTTATTAAATGCCTCTTTTTCAGCTGCTGAGAGCGCATCATAAGAGGTATCTACAAAACGAGTAAAAAGAACATCAAGCTCCTTCACGCCACGTCGGCAGCGCCAAAGGAGCTTTGATTTATCAGACATTAAGCAATCTTTCGTTCAACTAATAGTTTTTTAATCTCAGCGATGGCTTTTGCTGGATTCAAACCTTTCGGACAGGTTTCAGTACAATTCATAATGGTATGGCAACGATACAATTTGAAAGGATCTTCAAGCTCGTCCAAACGCTCACCTGCATTTTCATCACGCGAATCAGCTAACCAACGATAAGCTTGCAGCAAGATAGCTGGACCTAGGTAGCGATCACCATTCCACCAGTAACTTGGGCATGATGTTGAACAGCATGCACAAAGAATACATTCATATAAACCATCAAGTTGTGCGCGGTCTTCTTTTGACTGTAGCCGCTCTTTATCAGGTGGAGGTGGTGTTGTTGATTGAATCCAAGGTTTGATAGAGGCGTATTGAGCATAGAAGTGCGTTAGGTCAGGCACAATGTCTTTTACAACGGGCATATGCGGTAAGGGGTAAATCTTAATAGGCCCATCAATATCACCAATATCTTTGGTACAGGCCAAGGTGTTTCTACCATTAATATTCATCGAACAAGAGCCACAAATTCCTTCACGGCAAGAACGGCGAAAAGTTAATGTTGAATCAACCTCATCTTTAATTTTGATAATGGCATCCAATACCATTGGGCCACAAGTATCTAGGTCAAGAAAGTATTTATCAACGCGTGGGTTTTCACCGCTATCTGGGTCCCAACGATAAATTTCAACTGCTTGAATATTGGTAGCACCTTCAGGTGCAGGGTAAGTTTTACCCTCTTGTACTACAGAGTTTTTTGGAAGTGTAAATTCAGCCATTTATTTATCCTCGTTAAATCTTAGTAGACACGCTTTTTAGGCGGAACAACATCCACATCATCCGACAATGTATACATATGTACAGGGCGGAACTTAATACTGACCTTATTTTGATCGTCAAACCACATAATTGAATGCTTATGCCATTTATCATCATCACGATCTGGGAAATCCTCACGTGCATGACCACCACGGCTTTCTTCTCTATTTAAAGCACCTTCAATCGTTACCGCTGCTTGAGACAATAAGTTATCAAGTTCCAGTGTTTCTATTAAATCAGTGTTCCAAATTAGTGAACGATCAGAGATCGACACGTCTTTAAATGATTCTTGAACTTCTCTAAGTTTTTCAACACCTTCTTGCATAGACTCACCTGTTCTAAACACAGCCGCATGCTTTTGCATGGTTCTTTGCATATCTAGGCGAACTTCTGAGGTTCTTTTAGAACCATTTGCATTTCTAAACTTATCTAGGCGAGTTAATGCTTTATCGCAGGCAGTTTTTGCCAAGTCTGGATGATCCGTACCAGGTTTAACCACTTCAGCAGCTCTAATAGCTGCAGAACGGCCAAACACTACTAAATCTAATAGTGAATTTGACCCTAATCTATTCGCACCATGAACAGACACACAAGCAGCCTCACCAATAGCCATCAACCCTTCTACAACTTTATCTGGGTTATCACCATCAAGAGTAACAACTTCACCTTTATAATTGGTTGGAATACCACCCATGTTGTAATGCACGGTTGGTAGAACAGGAATAGGTTCCTTGCTGACATCTACACCTGCAAATATTTTTGCACTTTCGGCAATACCCGGTAAACGTTCTTCAATAACTTCAGGACCTAAGTGTTCCAGATGAAGGTTAATATGATCCCCATCTGGACCAACGCCACGCCCTTCATTAATTTCAATCGTCATGGAGCGACTCACTACATCGCGAGAGGCCAAATCTTTAGCGTTCGGCGCATAACGCTCCATAAAGCGCTCACCCTTAGAATTAGTTAAATAGCCACCTTCACCACGCACACCTTCAGTAATCAAACAACCTGAGCCGTATATACCTGTGGGATGGAATTGAACAAATTCCATATCTTGTAGAGGCAAGCCAGCTCTTAACGCCATAGCATTACCATCACCAGTGCAGGTGTGCGCAGAGGTGCAAGAGAAGTATGAACGCCCGTACCCACCGGTTGCCATGACAGCCATGTGTGAACGGAACAGATGAAGCGTACCGTCGTCCATTTTAAGTGCTAATACACCACGACATACACCGTCGTCATCCATAATTAAATCAAGCGCAAAGTACTCAATGAAGAACTCTGCATCATGTTTTAAAGATTGTTGATATAGCGTATGAAGGATTGCATGACCTGTTCGGTCAGCCGCTGCACAAGTACGTTGTGCAGTCCCTTCACCATAATTAGTGGTCATCCCACCGAAAGGACGCTGATAGATTTTGCCTTCTTCTGTACGAGAAAATGGCACACCATAATGTTCAAGCTCAACAATTGCAGGAATCGCTTCACGACACATATACTCAATAGCATCTTGGTCACCCAACCAATCAGACCCTTTGACGGTGTCATACATATGCCAGCGCCAATCATCTTTACCCATATTACCTAACGCTGCACTAATACCACCTTGCGCAGCAACAGTATGACTACGCGTAGGAAAAACTTTAGTAATACACGCTGTTTTTAAGCCTTTTTGCGCCATCCCAAAGGTTGCACGTAAACCAGCACCGCCAGCACCGACCACCACAACATCGTACTTGTGTTCGGTTATTTTATAATCTTCAATACTCATACAGCTCTAGCCTCCCACAGCAATGCGTACCACAGCAATAATGCTTGCAGCGGCCAATAAAAATAATAATAAGTTAGTCCCCATAATGGCGGCAATTCGTACAGCCTTAGCACCAATATAGTCCTCGTAAATAACTTGCATACCCAATGCGGCATGATAGAAAGCAGCAACAACTAAACTAACAATCAAAGCAGCAGACCAAGGCGTGCCAATACAGTCTACAACGGTTGTGTAATCAGCCATGCTGAGTACAGCCACTTTAAACGCAAACCAAATTGTTAATGGAATAAGGGCAACGGCCGTTACACGTTGAGCCCACCAGTGGTGTAAACCGTCTTTTGCTGAACCTAGGCCTTTAGCCTGGCCAAGTGGTGATCTTAAACTCATGTTATGCTCCCGCTCCAGATGAAAAGGCAACAATCCAAACAACAATTGTTAAGAAAGCAGATACCCCTAAGACAATATAAGACGTTTTTTCAACGTCAGCTTTTTCAAAACAATAACCAGCATCCCAAACCAAGTGCCTAATGCCGTTTGATAAATGAAAAAACAAAGCAAATGTCCAACCAAACAAAACCAATCGCCCTATAAAACTCCCCATAAACTGTTGTGCAGAGATAAACGATTCTTCACCGCCGGCTAACGCCATTAACCACCAAACTAGAACAAGAGTCCCAAGCGTTAAAAAAGCCCCTGTACCGCGATGAACGATTGAAAGCAATGCTGATAATGGCAACCTGTAAACATCTAGGTGCGGTGATAGTGGTCTGTTATTACTACTCATGTAAACCCTCTTGATGATGTAAAAAATATATTAAAAATCAATGCATCTTCCGTTCTTTTCCCAATCCCCGTAGCGAGTTGGTTCTGGACCAGAACGACCATTGATTTCTTTTGTTAATTCCGGTGTAGGCTTATTGTCTTTTTCAGCATTATTTTTTTTTAATTGCTCTGCTGGTTCCAGTTCTTTGCGCATTAAAACACCTCAATTCAGAAGCTCGTTAGATTAAAACATCAGTCATTTATATTCAAGGATATACTGACGGTTTTTGTGCCGCAACATAATTTTTTAACGTTACAATATGTCTCTCATGAATTGTAAGTCTAAGCATATGAATACAACTACCCTATATGACCTTTCAAGTAGTAAGAAAATTATTGCTTTTTCAGGAGAGGATGCAGCTCATTTTTTACAAGGCCAAACAACTTGTGACGTATTGACTTTAAAAAACTCTGACGCTGTTTTTGGAGCCGTATGTAACCCAAAAGGCAGAGTAATTACATTATTTCACCTAATAAAACACGACGAAACCTATTACATGGTTTTATCTAGTGATATGGCCTCAATTATTATCAAACGTATGAAAATGTTTGTATTTCGATCAAAGGTTGAGATTACTGACGCATCAAATGACTACAAAGTATTTGGCATAAACCAGCCTCTCCCTCCAGCAATGAGCAGCTTATTAGCGCCTTTAAAAAGCATTAAATATCAATCTGATAGCGAGCTTTCCTTATTAATCGTTGCAACCCAACAATACACGACTGCTAAGACAGACCCATCAATAGCATTACAGAGCAACGAGACAGATTGGCAGCTACTATTGATTAATGAATGCATTCCAGAAATAACAACAGAGACAAGCGAGTTATTTATCCCACAAATGTTAAATATGGACCTTTTGAATGGAATTAATTTTCAAAAAGGCTGTTATACGGGGCAGGAAGTTGTCGCTAGAATGCATTATAAAGGCACCGTTAAAAGGCGGTTGGTTCAATTTCACACAGAAAAAGATCGCGCCGCAGGTGAAAGCATCCATTGTCCTGACGACCCTAACAGTGTTGGGACTATATTAAATTCACTTAATATAGGTGGTGAAACCAACACCGGACTAGTCGTCCTTAAAACATCGTTTATTAATGATGAAGCACTGCAGTTAGATGATAAAAGTGAGCTAACTCTACATAAACCAACTTACGGCTTAGGGGAATAAAGTTTGCAATAATGTAGTGCGTAACGATAAGAGGCTATATTTACAAGCTGCTTTTTATCAACCCTGATACCAGACGATCAAAATCAGCCAGAGCATCGTGACTAAAAAACTCGTTAATTTATAAATTAACGAGTTTTTTCACATCATATATCATGTCTTCTGTCGTTGATGACTGAGTTGCTAATAACTTTGCCTCACCCTTTGAATCAAAAACAAAAACCGCTCCACTGTGCGAAACCTCGTAATTGCCTTGGGCATCAGAATCACCATAACCAAACGTCACACGGTATTTTTTTGTCATTTCTTTAACCGCTGATTCATCGCCACGAAGCCCAATAAACGCTGGGCCAAAAATATCCGTATATTTTTTAAGTTTTTCTACCGTGTCTCGCTTAGGGTCAACCGAGACAAATAAAACTTTCATCGAAGAACCCTCAGGGTCAACGTCGGCTAACACCTGTGATAGTTGGTGCATGGTCGTTGGACAGATTCCTGGACAATTGGTAAAACCAAAAAATAACGCTACTGTGTAACCATGGTAATCACTTGCTGTCACCACCTTATTATCTTCATCAATAAGTTCAAAACTAAGGTCTGGTATTAAACCACTGACATTGGTTAAACGTGTCGGCTCGTCTTCAGCACATGCTGATAATGTGATAAGGATAGCTATAGCGGCAATGGACTTAATTTTTTTCATAATTTTCATTTTTTTGATAATTCAAACGGCGACGTAATACTAAAACAAGCCCTAAAACACTCATCATGCTAGCTGGAATCCACGTAATAATACCACCATAAATTTGATCAGCTATAGGGCTAATGGGCCATGCACGGCCACACACATCATATACATCATAAATAACATCGGTACTAAAGGTTAAATAAGCCCCTAATAATTGTTGAGGAACAACAACGACGAACATCATGATGATACGCGTTTTAAACCCCTTCCCTTCCCCACGCCATTCGGGGCCTAATACCAACCACCAAAATAAAAAGCCATCAAGAAGCATCGACCAGTTCATTACATAATACAACTTCTTACTGAGCATCGCTATAAAGTGAATGTCGGGTATTAGCCACAAATAAATTAAACCAACAAACAAAATAGGGGCTAACACAGGGTGTTGAATAAGGTGGTATAGACGCTCACAAGGCCACCTAATAAGTGTTGGCACAGACGACCAGCACGGCCAGTAATTCGGCAAGCCTTTACGCACAATTTCCACAGCACCCAGAACCATTAACATGGGTGCTAAATGATGCAAAACTAAATGCTGGAAACGATGCACCCAAAACATATACTGAGACAGGTAATCAATGTAGGTATGAGAAACAATATATATTGAGAACAAACCAATATAAAAACTGACTGCCTGCCAATACGTTTTAGCCGTTCTATCCACCCTCTTAATCGCCATAAAACCACGCGTATATAACCAAAAGAGCAATAAGAATGACACCATTAAGACAGGTGAAAACTCCCATGGTTTAAGGAAATCAAGTAAATGCATTGAAATGAATATTGTAAAAAAGCAAGATTATAACAAAGGTGTTACCCGGTACTGCATTAGCTTCTTAAATATTCATTGCACAACAATTAAATTAATAATGATCTAGATCAAGAAAGTATTAATATTTAGAGATAGATACTTAGATTAGTTCATACTTATTACTGAGATATCAGCCAATAATTTAAAAAGGAATTCAAATGATACTTAAACACCTTACCGGTAAATTCATACGATCAGATAAAGAATGGATTAAGATCCGTGATAGAAAAATCAGTATTGCTGAGTGCTTTTATAAATATATCCTTTTATTGACAGCAATCCCGGCAGTATCTGCTTTCATTGGTGCTGCAGTAATTGGCTGGGATATTGGCGACAGAAATTTTAGATTCACTTATCAAAGTACCATTCCACTAGCCGTCGCTTTCTATTTGGCTTGTATAATTGGCACCGCGATTATAGGTAAAGCAATCCATTGGATGGCAGCAACATATGGGGCAAGTAAAGATCTATCGACCTGTATGTTATTAAGCATTACGATACTTTCACCTTTCTTCCTGAGTGGTATTTTTGCCAGCGCACCCATCCCTTGGCTTATTTTTATTATGGGGCTTATCGCCATTGCTTATGCCGTTTATCTTTTATACACCGGCATTCCCATTGTAATGGGAATTAATCAAGAAAGAGGTTTTCTATTTGCCAGTGCTGTCCTTACTATCGGTTTAGTAACCATCGTTGGAATTTTAGTTGCGACAGTTAGTCTTTGGGCAATGGGCCTAGCACCAATCCATGCCTAAGAAATACACCTTAGAAATCGAGTAAAACGGTTAGTTTTCTAATTTCATATGAGGGAATAAAATTACATCCCTGATTGAAGCCGAATCAGTTAAAAACATAACCAAACGGTCTATACCAATTCCTTCACCTGCGGTTGGGGGCATACCCACTTCTAGTGCACGAATGTAATCTGCGTCGTAATGCATAGCCTCATCATCACCTGCTTCCTTATCTTCTACTTGCTGTTTAAAACGTTCAGCTTGGTCTTCTGAATCATTAAGCTCTGAAAAGCCATTAGCTACTTCACGCCCGCCAACAAAAAACTCGAACCGATCGGTTACAAACGGGTCTTTGTCGCTTCTACGGGCAAGCGGTGACACTTCTGTTGGGTACTCAGTAATAAACGTTGGTTCATGAAGCTTCTCTTCAACCGTTTTTTCAAATATCTCAATTTGAATTTTCCCTAGTCCATAACTGTCTTCAACTGGAATTTTTAAGCGTTTAGTCACTTCTAATGCAGCTTCTTTTGTTGCCAAGTTTTCCCGAGTTATATCGTTGTTATAATGCAAAATAGACTCAATAACCGACATACGCCTAAAAGGCTTACCTAAGTCATAATCCTCACCTTGATAATGAACGATATTTGTTCCAAGAACACGTTCAGTCAGTGAACGAAGCATATCTTCAGTTAAATCCATCATATCTTTGTAATCTGAAAACGCCTGATAAAACTCAAGCATTGTAAACTCAGGATTATGACGTGTTGAAAGTCCCTCATTTCTAAAGCTACGATTAATCTCAAAAACTCGTTCAAAACCACCAACGACTAAGCGTTTTAGATACAATTCAGGGGCAATACGTAAAAACAACTCCATATCCAAGGCATTGTGATGCGTTGCAAATGGTTTAGCCGTTGCACCACCTGGAATGACATGCATCATTGGGGTTTCAACTTCCATAAAGTTATGATCAACGAGGTATTGACGAATATAGCTAACCACTTTACTACGTGTTTGAAATACCTTTCGTGACTCTTCGTTCATAATCAAGTCAACATACCGCTGGCGATAACGTTGTTCTTGATCTGTGAGCCCATGAAATTTTTCAGGTAAGGGCTGTAAAGACTTTGTTAGCAATCTAATTGATGCAACGCGAACTGATAACTCACCCGTTTTGGTTTTAAATAAAACGCCTTCAACCGCTAGAATGTCACCGATATCCCAACTTTTAAATGTTTGATAATGCCCTTCAGGCAGGCTGTCTCGTTGAACGAATAGTTGCATACGCCCAGTCATATCTTGTATGTGAGCAAAGCTCGCTTTACCCATAACGCGTTTACCCATTAAGCGGCCAGCTAAAGAAACGTTAACTGCTTTAGTTTCTAATGTTTCTTTATCAAATTGATCATAGTCGGCTTGTAAGCTTTCAGCATAGTGTTGGCGCTTAAAATCATTAGGGTAAGCATTGCCTGATTTTTTTATCTCAGCGAGTTTTTCACGACGAACCGCAATTAATTTATTCTCATCGTGCTCTGGGTTATTGTTCTTTTGTTCACTCATCACTTAAATTCCACTTTTTAGACTGGCTTCAATAAATTGGTCTAACGACCCATCGAGGACTGCTTGTGTATTGCCAGTTTCGACACCTGTACGTAAATCTTTAATTCTTGATTGGTCTAATACATAAGACCTAATCTGGTTTCCCCAGCCAATATCTGATTTGCTTTCTTCTTGCTCTTGTTGATCAGCCATTTTCTTTTGCATTTCTAGCTCATACAGCTTAGCTTTTAATTGCTTCATTGCTGTGGCTTTATTTTTATGCTGCGATCGATCATTTTGACATTGAACAACCGTATTGGTCGGTTCATGTGTAATGCGCACAGCAGACTCTGTTTTGTTAACATGCTGCCCACCTGCCCCACTGGCCCTATACACATCAATTCTCAAATCAGCTGGATTGATATCAATATCAATATCATCATCAATTTCTGGTGATACAAAAACAGCAGCAAAAGATGTATGACGACGGTTACCTGAATCAAATGGTGATTTCCGCACTAATCGATGCACACCAATTTCAGTTTTTAACCAACCGAATACATAATCTCCTTGAATAGACACTGTTGCACTTTTAATACCGGCCACATCACCAGCTGAAATCTCGATGATATCTGTCTTAAAATCATGTTGCTCCGCCCACCGCAGGTACATACGCAAAATCATTTCAGCCCAATCTTGGGCCTCTGTGCCACCTGAGCCTGCTTGAATATCTAAGAAAGCATTATTTGCATCCATCTCACCTGCAAACATGCGTTGAAATTCAAGTGCCGCTACTTTTTTTTCAAAAGATAATAAGTCTTCTTCTATTGTCGCGACTGTCTCATCATCATCTTCGTCAACAGCCATTTCCAACAGGTCACTTGCATCTGCTAACGCGCTAGTTAATTCATTAATAGTATTGACAACAAGTTCTAGTTGGCCACGTTCCTTACCCAATGTTTGTGCTCGATCAGGATCATTCCATACGTCAGGGTCTTCTAATTCGCGTAAAACCTCGGTTAAACGCTCGTCTTTTGTTTCGAAGTCAAAGGTACCCCCTAAGCGATAAAGTACGCTCTTTTAGGTCACTAATCTTATTAATGATTGGGTTAAGCTCACGCATGGCTAAAAGTTACTAAAGGTGGTTATTCGGTTGTTACCGGTTCTTCTGACCCTTGTAACAAAGCATCTAACGTATGCCATGGTAATGTTGCACATTTAACACGTGCAGGATATTCACAGACACCTGCTAATACGGCTAGTTTTCCAAGCTCGTCCATTTCAACATGCTCACCCGTTGCCATTTTATGGAACAATGAAAATAGGTGTTGAGCTTCTTCTTCGGTCTGCCCTTTAACGATATCTGTCATCAATGATGCGGAGGCTGTTGAAATTGCGCAACCTTGACCCTGAAAGCTAGCATCACTAATTTTACCGTCTGAAAATTTTATAAAAAGCGTTAATCGGTCTCCACATAATGGATTAAAGCCGTCTATTTGACGATCTGCATCGTCCATCGCGCGGAAATTTCTTGGGTTTCTATTATGATCAAAAATAACTTCTTGATATAGATCTCTTAAATCATCCAACATTAGCCAAACATCTCTATTAAGTTTTCAATTCCAGCCATCAAAGCATCGACTTCTTGATGCGTATTATACATTGCAAATGAAGCTCTCGCAGTGGCAGGCACTCCAAAAAAATCCATCACAGGCATTGCACAATGATGCCCTGCTCTAACTGCAATACCTTGATGATCCATCATCGTACCAATATCATGCGGGTGGATACCGTCTAAAACGAACGACATAATCGCTCCTTTTTCTTTAGCCGTACCAATAACTCTTAATTTATCAATGCGTTTAGCTTGTGCTACAGCATAGTTTAATAATGCATTTTCATGCGCCGCTATCTCATCAACCCCAATGCTGTTTACATAGTCTATTGCTGCGCCTAAACCAATCGTTCCAGCAATGTTTGGTGTTCCCGCTTCAAACTTATACGGTACTTTGTTATAGACCGTCTTATCAAATGTAACAACACTGATCATGTCACCACCACCTTGATAAGGCGCCATTTGTTCAAGTTGCTCCATTTTTCCATACAGAGCACCAATACCGGTTGGTGCGTACAATTTATGCCCAGAAAACACATAAAATTCACAATCAAGCGCCTGCACATCAACTGAAATATGAGGAATTGCTTGAGCGCCATCCACAAGAACAGGAACATCATGCTGATGAAGCTGGTCGATTAGTTGCTTAATTGGGTTAATTGTTCCCAACGCATTGGACATGTGCGATATAGCCGCAAACTTAGTTTTGTTGCTTATCAATGCTTCAAACTCTTCCAGCATCAGCTCACCATGCTCATTAATTGGTGCCACCTTTAAGCTAGCCCCTGTTTTTTTGCATAACATCTGCCAAGGAACAATATTGGAATGGTGCTCCATCGCGGTGATCAATATTTCATCGCCTTGTTTAATTGTTTCTGCTAAGCCATTGGCGACTAAGTTAATAGCTTCTGTCGCCCCACGGGTGAAAACAATTTCTTTTTCTGATGCTGCATTCAAAAACTGTTGAACAGTTTTACGCGCATTCTCATACGATAAAGTAGCCCGCTCACTTAATGTATGAACACCTCGATGGATATTAGCATTATCGTTTTCATAATAGTTAACGATACTATCTATCACCTGCTTAGGTTTTTGGCTTGTCGCTGCATTATCAAGGTATACCAATGGTTTACCCCGAACTTGCTGATCTAAGACAGGAAAGTCCTGACGGATTTTATCAACATCATACGCGGCTAAATTTTCTACTGATTGATTCATAACCACTCTTTTTTCATACCGGCCTGTGGGAAGCGTTTAAGCAAGTTAGCTAACAAGGCCATTCTTAATGGTTCAAAACTAACTCGCTCAATCATTTCGTTGGCAAACGCGAAGGTCAACATATTTTTTGCAGTCTGGTTGTCAACGCCCCTAGACTGCAAATAGAAAACAGCTGCATCATCAAGCTGACCAACCGTTACACCATGAGCACATTTAACGTCATCAGCATAAATTTCCAATTGTGGCTTGGTGTCAACTTCGGCACGATCGGATAACAATAAATTTCTGTTATTCATTGCTGCATCAGTTTTTTGAGCATCTTGCGCAACAATAATACGCCCTTGGAAAACACCCGTTGAATGGTCGCCTAAAATTCCTTTATAGAACTCATTACTAACAGCGTGCGGCTGTGCATGATTTAAGCGCGTATGTTGATCCATATGCTGACGATCTTGTCCAACATATAAACCATCCATAGTACAGTCAGAGGCTTCTCCTAGGGTTGCATGAGCCTCCGTGCGCGAGATACTTGCACCAAAAGTGTAACTGTTCTGATTAAATATTGCATTTTTCTCAAGCCGTGAATAAACACCACCAATATGATAGGCGCTTGTAGATTCAGATTGTAAACGGTGGTGTGATAAGTTTGCATTCGGCTCAACAACCACTTCGCTGATAACGTTTGTAAGATAACAGCTGTCATCAACTGCATGATAGGTTTCAATGATTTGTGCTTTTGATGATGCTTGAGCAAGTATTAAGTTTCTTGTATTACTCAGTGTTAATGCGCCTTGTTTTGATGAGATAAACGCTACCTGAATCGGTTTATCGACCACCGTGTTTTCCTCAATACAAATCAACGCACCATCAGAAAAAAGAGCGGTATTAAAATTAATGAACCCTAACGCTGGTGTTTCTACTACAGAATCCAATAATGACTTAATAAGCGCTTCGTTATCGACTAGGCCATCACTCAAAGCGGAAACAATCACACCATTCGGTATATCCTTAAGCGAAGAAAGCTCAGCTTGATAAAAGCCGTCAACAAACACGATGTGATGGCAGTCATCTAACAAGACACTATCGACAAATGCAGAATCGACCTGTCCAGCGACATCAGGCAGTGTAAATTGATTCTTTTCTATCGGCGTAATATTCGTATATCGCCACTCTTCTTCACGAAACGTTGGAAAACCACTAGCAGAAAATTGCTCTGCCGCTTGTTTACGTAGATTAGCTAACCAATCAAACCCTTCACCAAGAAGCTGTTTTTTTTGATCTAGCACTAAGCCAGTGTAATGAGTATTTGGTAAATGCGTAACAGACATAATTAACTCGCTAATTTTTCGTCAACCCAAGCATAGCCTTGTTTTTCAAGTTCTAATGCTAGTTCTGGACCACCTGACTTAACGACTTGTCCATGAGCTAATACATGAACGTAATCAGGTTTAATATAATCTAGCAAACGCTGGTAATGAGTCACTAAAACAAATGAACGTTCAGGGTTACGTAGACGGTTAACGCCTTTAGCAACGACTTGAAGCGCATCAATATCTAAACCAGAATCTGTTTCATCTAACAAACATAATGAGGGCTCTAATACTGACATTTGAAGAATTTCATTACGCTTTTTCTCACCACCAGAGAACCCTTCATTAACGGCGCGGTATAGAAACTTTTCATCCATATCGAGCTCTTTCATTTTTCCCTTTACCATGGAAATAAAATCCATCGCATCAAGCTCTGGTAAGCCGTTAAATTTACGCACACCATTAAGTGCAGCCTTTAGGAAATAAATATTGCTCACGCCTGGGACTTCTACCGGGTATTGAAAAGCCAGAAATACGCCTGCCCAAGCACGCTCTTCTACACTCATTTCAAACAAGTCTTTACCGTTAAATAATACACGGCCTTCGGTTATTTCATAGCCTTCTCGACCAGAGAGCACGTATGACAAGGTACTTTTACCAGAGCCATTTGGACCCATAATCGCATGTACTTCACCAGCGCCAATTTCTAAATTAATACCTTTAAGAATTTCTTTTCCTTCTACACTGACGTGTAAATTTTCAACCTTTAACATATCTTTATTCCTTAACTATTTTATTTATTAACCAACACTGCCTTCAAGACTAATGCCAAGTAGGGCCTGCGCTTCAACCGCAAACTCCATCGGTAATTCTTTAAACACTTCTTTACAAAATCCGTTCACAATCATCGAGACAGCATCTTCGGCAGAAATGCCTCGTTGCATGCAATAAAATAATTGGTCTTCACTGATCTTAGAGGTCGACGCCTCATGTTCGATGGTCGCAGTAGGGTTTTTTGTTTCTATATACGGAAAGGTGTGCGCGCCACATTGGTCACCCATTAACAACGAGTCACATTGTGTATAGTTTCGAGCATTTTCAGCACCTCGACCTACTTTAACAAGACCGCGATACGTATTTTGCCCATGCCCCGCCGAAATACCTTTTGAGATAATTGTACTACTCGTATTCTTTCCTTGGTGGATCATTTTTGTGCCGGTATCTGCTTGTTGGTAATTATTTGTCAACGCAACTGAATAAAACTCGCCAACAGAATTATCACCCTTCAAGATAACACTGGGGTATTTCCACGTAATCGCGGAACCTGTTTCAACTTGTGTCCAAGACACTTTGGCATTGTCTTCACGACAATCAGCGCGTTTTGTTACAAAATTATAAATACCACCAAGGCCGTTCTCATCACCCGGATACCAATTTTGAACAGTTGAATATTTAATTTCAGCATCTTTCAAAACCACCAATTCAACCACTGCTGCGTGCAATTGGTTTTCATCTCGCATAGGCGCTGTACAACCTTCTAGGTAACTGACATGGCTACCTTCATCTGCGACAATTAAGGTTCGCTCAAACTGTCCGGTATTAGCCGCATTAATTCTAAAGTAAGTAGACAGTTCCATTGGACAGCGAACGCCCTTAGGAATGTATACAAATGAGCCATCACTAAACACCGCAGCATTCAACGCTGCATAAAAATTATCATACTGTGAAACCACAGTGCCTAAGTACTGTTTAATCAACTCTGGGTGGTCTTTAACTGCTTCTGAGAATGAACAAAATATAACACCCGCTTCAGCTAGTTTATCTTTAAACGTGGTCGCGACAGAAACACTATCGAACACAGCATCAACGGCCACACCGGCAAGACGCATTTGCTCTTCCAGTGGAATTCCTAATTTGTTATAGGTACTGATAAGTTCAGGGTCCACCTCATCTAAACTCTTAGGCCCATCTTCCATACTTTTTGGCGCTGAGTAATAGCTGATATCCTGAAAATCTATTTTAGGAAATTCAACAAACGCCCACTCGGGGTGCTCCATTGTTAGCCAATGCCGATATGCTTCTAATCGCCATTCCAGCAAAAACTCAGGCTCTTCTTTTTTTGCTGACAAGGCTCTGATAACATCTTCATTTAGGCCTGGCGGAAAAGAATCTGATTCAATATCCGTCACAAAACCATCTTTGTACGCTTGACCTATCCTATCTTTTAAATTTTCATTAGATGCTGACATCTAGCTCTCCACTTTTAAATCACTTGTTTTGACCATTTCTGGCACACTAAAATTAACTGTTTGCTGCCTAACCGGGGTAATCATATCTGCCAGACTAACCGCCTCAATAGCGGTATAGACGGCTCTGTTTATTAAATGCCAATTACCCTTAACTTCGCACGAGGCTTCCTGTTCACATAGACCTGAAATCGTACTGCATTCAGTCATACTAATTGGGCCTTCTATCGCGGTAATTATGTCAGCCACGTTTGTTTCACTGGGGGAGTTTACTAATGCGTAACCACCTTTAGATCCACGGTGAGAGACTAAAATGTTATTTTTTGTTAACAATTTAAGAATCTTACTCACGGTGGGTAACGCAACACCTGTTGCATTGGTTAAGTCAGAAGCAGCATGAAGCGCATCTGGATGATGAGCAATATGCGTCAAAATAACGCTCGCGTAATCTGTAAGTTTACTGACTCTTAACATAATAACCTCATATATAGGACTATTTTAGTACTATATAGGTTCAATGTACACCTAAAATCGTAAGTCTGAGCCAGTTATGCACCTAAAAACAACGAGCTAGCGCCCTGTTTTTTAATTATTGAAATCAGTTAAATTCTAAAACTAAACGTGCCAAATGATAAACCTTACGTTGCTGACCCTAATTTAATACGCAACGTTTCACCGGCAAACTCCACAACATCGCCTGAAACAATTTTTTTACGTTTCCTTGTTTCTATCTCACCATTTAACAAGACCAACCCTTCACTGATGACCAATTTTGCCTCGCCACCACTGGCAACCAGATTTTCAAACTTCAACACTTTATACAACTCTACTGGTTCCTTTGGAATTTCAACGTCAATCATAATTATTATTAACTCTTTATGGGCAAAATGTTTTTGCTTTTTCGTCTGGCAAATCATAATACTGATACAAACAAATCATGGCAGGTTCATTTGAAGCCTCGACGTTCATACTTTGAAGCAATTCTTGCCACAGCCCCACTCGATCACTGCTCCCTGCATAGCGTGCCGTTGCATTACGTTTTGTAAGCCATAGACCATTTGCATTAAAACTATACACCGGTAGTAAATCATTACGCTGAGATGCCGGAAGTATTTTTGGGTTTAAATTATCCAGCACTAACGGTTCAGCATTTGGCTTGTTAAAATAACTTACAACCATGTGCGCCCTATTAATATCTAAGGCTTTCACATAGGTTAGACGAAGTTTCTCTTCTTCGACGCCCATCGCTGTTAAAGTAAAATACTTTGCAATTGATAGATCTTCACAATCACCGGCCTTAGTCACCAGAGTTTGTAACGGTGTTGCCCAATAGTCTTGCTTTCCCCAATGATAAATATCATCAATAAACTCAACTTTGTTAACAAAATCATTAACTGCATTCAATTTATCAATATCTGGCTTTTTAGCCCCTTGCTCTATCAGCGTTTTCCATGCCTCAACACGCTGTCGAGTTTCAGGGTTAATCCCATCTATTAAATGAGGGTTTTTCGGTGCACCAGCACAAGCTATTAGTAAATTAATAACTACTATGACGAAGAAATGTTTAAAAATAGCTTTCATCATTTAATGACTGAGTATTTCCATAGTTTTGGCTAACTCAAAATCTTTTTTTGATAGCCCGCCTACTTCATGTGTTATCAAATTCACATTAACTGTTTTATAAACATTAAACCACTCCGGATGATGACCTAGTTTCTCAGCATAAAGAGCCACCTTTGTCATAAAGCCAAACGCCTCGATAAAATTTGAGAAGGTAAATGTCTTAGCCAGCTTTCCACTCTTCAAGATCCAATGAACAGATGTAAGCTGATTTAAGAGGGCAAGCTCCCTGTCAATTTCTAACTTTGAATATTGTTCAACCATCTGATCCTCCGAATTTGTGATACATCATTAGCAAAAGATCTAAATATGATTCAAATAATTAGGAGCTAAACAAAGGCCGTTAATCATTTTCTTCTCTACTGCTAAACGCATTTAAAATTGCTTCACTTCTTCTAGATGCCTAACTAATAATTGCACCCTTGAGCGCCCCATATAGGTGTTAACATCTAATTGATAAGCAACAACCACCTCATTTAAACCAATAATACTGTCTGGATTATCTACATTAAAATAAATCGCGTCTATCACTCTGTTGTTACTTAACGTCTCAAAAGATAACTTCACGTGTTTTTGTGACAAAATTCGCGCTTGCTTTACCTTAAAACGACCAACAAAAACCGGTTCCGGAAAGTTTTGACCCCAAGGTCCAGCTTGTCGAAGTGTTTCAGCAAATGTTAAATTAATATCGTTATCAGGCACCTCTCCGTCTACTAATAACACATCATCAGGCAATTCATTATTAAGACGTTTTTTAACGGCTACATTAAACGCCTCGATAAATAGGCTTAAATTATTTTCAGCAATCGTCAACCCTGCCGCCATTGCATGACCACCGAATTTTTTTAATAACCCAGGGTGTAAACTAGCCACATCGTCTAGCGTATCTCTTATGTGTAACCCGGGGATCGAACGTGCTGAGCCTTTTACATCTTCACCATCACCCTTTGCGAAAGCAATCACTGGTCGATTAAGTTTTTCTTTAATTCGCGATGCCAGTATACCTATCACACCTTGATGCCAGTATTCATCGAACAAACAAACACCCCATTGATCATGTTGATGCTGACTTGGTTTTAACGAAGCCAAAATCTTGTATGCATCTTGCTTCATATCCTCTTCAATTGAACGACGCTCTATATTCAACATGTCCAATTGCTCAGCCATATCGCGTGCCTGTTGTTCACTATCGGTGAGCAAGCATTGAATACCGAGAGACATATCATCAAGTCGCCCGGCGGCATTTAACCGTGGACCAATAGCAAAACCTAAATCACTAGAAACAACACGCTCTGGTTCACGCTTAGCAATATTAAGTAAGGCAATAATCCCTGGAACGCATTTTTTTGCTTGTATCCTAAGCAAGCCTTGATAGACCAATTTACGGTTAAGTTCATCTAGGGGTACCACATCTGCCACCGTACCAAGCGCTACAATATCGAGTAGGTTTGCAAGATTAGGCACTGGTTGCTTATCAAACACACCTTCAATTTTTAAGGCGGCTCTCAGTGCCAATAAAACATAAAAGATGACGCCAACACCCGCTAAGGATTTACTAGGAAACTCATCACCCTGTAGCTGTGGATTAACGATAGCATCTGCATTTGGTAGTGTTTTAGGTGGTAAATGATGATCAGTAACAATGACTTGGCAGCCTTTCTTGATAGCATGCGCAACCCCTTCCACACTAGAAATACCGTTGTCTACCGTGATTAATAAATCTGGCTTTAACTCTAGTGCAACATCAACAATTTCAGGCGTTAGCCCATAACCAAATTTAAAGCGGTCGGGTACAACAAAGTCTAAATTAGTTGCACCCAACATCCGTAAACCTCTAATAGCTACCGCACACGAAGTGGCACCATCCGCATCAAAATCAGCCACAATGAGTATTTTTTGATCTGTTTTAATTGCCGTCTTAATAAGGCTGACAGCTTTATCAATACCTGAAAGGCGTTGATAATTCGGTAAGTTCTTTAATGTACGGTCAAGTTGTTGCTCATGGGTAACCCCACGATTTAAGTACACTTGCCGTAAAACAGGATGTAAATCTGGCAAAGCGTCTGAATCATGGTCAGTTGATTCACGATGTTTTATAACAATAGATGAGCTTGCTAGTTCGGTTTCGCCCGCCATTACGGCATTATAACTTGTCTAAAATAGCCGCTTTAACAGCATCCAATGACGCCTCAATGGCGTTAGGATTTACCGCACACTGCGCAATGGCCGTATCGGGGTCTTTCAGCCCATGTCCAGTTAATGTACAAACAACCGTACTGCCCTCAGGGATTTTGCCGTTTTTTATATCACGAATAGCACCACCAACAGAAGCAGCAGACGCGGGTTCACAGAAAATCCCTTCTTTTTCAGTGAGTAACTTTTGTGTTGCAAGAATTTCTTCATCAGTCAGCAAGTCAAACCAACCACCTGATTCCTTTTGTGCCGCCCACGCTTGATCCCAAGATTGTGGTCGCCCAATACGAATTGCTGTTGCTACTGTTTCTGGTTCATCAATCATTTCACCTTTTAAGAAAGGAGCTGCGCCAGCTGCTTGATAGCCCACCATCACAGGGCGCTTAGCGGTTACATATTGTGTACGATCATATTCGCAATCACCCTCACAAAATGCACATGAATCGGTTACGTGCTCACCGGCTGGTTGTGCCATTTCACTATACCCAATCCAGTGAGCTGTAATGTTTCCAGCGTTACCGACGGGTAAACAATGATAATCTGGCGCTTTACCTAAGGCCTCAACAATTTCGTAGGAGGCTGTTTTTTGGCCTTGCAAACGATAAGGGTTAATAGAGTTAACAATGGTTACAGGCGCGTGCTCTGCAACCTCTTTAACCAATTGCATCCCATGATCAAAGTTACCTTTAATTTGTATTATTTCTGCGCCGTGAATCATTGCTTGTGCCAATTTACCTAACGCAATTTTTCCTTCAGGAATTAATACAAAAGCTTTAATACCTGCACGAGCAGCATAGGCCGCAGCTGATGCCGAGGTATTGCCTGTAGATGCACAAATAATAGCCTTACTACCCTCTTCGACTGCTTTTGTTACCGCCATCGTCATGCCACGGTCTTTAAAAGAACCTGTTGGGTTCAAGCCTTCATACTTAACATAAATATCGACATTTTTACCAATCAACGCGGGAATATTCTGCAATTGAATAAGCGGCGTATTCCCTTCACCTAAACTAATCAAGCGAGTGCTGTCAGACACTGGCAACACAGTTTTAAATTTGTCGATTAGACCGATATAACGATTTCCTGTTGGCATAGTCATTCCTATTGTAACGATTCGACGCGAATACGAACCGCTGGTTGATTGATTGAATCAAGTGATTCAATTTCTGTTAACGCGTTGATCAGTGATTTTTCAACAACGCTATCTGTCAGTAAAATTACTTGAGCCTTATCACCATGTTGCTCTGGCTCTTTTTGCTGAACTGCTTCGATGCTAATACCATGGTCTGCTAAGATTTTCGTAATTGCTGCCATAACACCGGGTTTATCTTCGACAGACAAACGCAAATAAAATGCGGTTGTAATACTTTCAATCGGAAGAATCGGTAATTCTTCCAGCGCTGAGGTTGCAAAACCTAATGCAGGCACAGCATTTACTGTAGGCGTATCTAAGTCTCGACAAATATCGATAATATCTGCGATAACAGCTGACGCTGTTGCCTCTGCACCGGCCCCTGCTCCGTAATATAATGTTGGTCCAACTGCATTGCCTTTCACTACAACGGCATTCATCACACCATCCACATTGGCAATAAGCCTTTTTTCTGGAATTAACGTTGGGTGAACACGCATTTCCACACCCATCTTTGTTTTTCTCGCAACACCTAAATGTTTAACACGGTAGCCCAGCTCATCAGCATAGGCAATATCTAATGGGGTGACTGTTGAAATACCTTCTGTATAGACTCGCTCGAAATTAAGCGGCATACCAAAAGCTAATGAGGCCAAAATACACAGTTTATGTGCGGCATCGATGCCTTCAACATCATATTCTGGGTCTGCTTCAGCATAGCCTAGCTCTTGCGCTTCTTTCAATACATCTGAAAACACACTGCCTTTTTCAAACATTTCGGTCAGTATAAAGTTACCCGTTCCGTTAATAATTCCGGCTAGCCACTCTATGCTATTTGCGCTGAGCCCCTCACGCATCGCTTTTACAATTGGAATACCACCAGCAATAGCAGCTTCATAAGCCAGCGTTACTTTGTTTTCAGCAGCAGCAACAAACAACTCATTACCATGGTTCGCAATAAGCGCCTTATTTGCTGTGACTACGTGCTTACCTTTAGATAAAGCCTCAAGAATTAAAGACTTCGCTGGTTCTATACCACCCATAAGCTCGACCACTATCTGAACATCAGGGTCGTTGATAATCTCTTGCGAATCTGTCGTTAGGTGCAGCGTATCGGTATTACAAATTCGTGGGCGCGTTATATCCCGTGCACTTGCTGAACTAACAACAATTTCACAACCACTGCGACGTGATATCTCTTGAGCATTTTTAGTTAAAACATTAACTGTACCGCCGCCTACCGTACCTAGACCTAATAGCCCAACCTTTACAACTTTCAAGCGATTCCCCTTCGTTCAATTAAGGGCGCGATTATACAGGATTTAACCTCGGACGAAAAAGCAGTTATGCCAGATTATCGTTTCGAAACATTTGTTTAATACCCCGAACAGCTTGACGTGTTCGGTGAGTATTTTCAATTAACCCGAAGCGCACATATTCATCACCAAAATCACCAAAACCAATACCCGGAGATACCGCCACCTTTGCATCTTTTAGCAACTTTTTAGAGAATTCTAAAGAACCAAGAGAGCGATATTGTTCAGGGATTTTTGCCCATACAAACATGGTTGCTTTAGGTTTTTCAACCGCCCAACCAATTGCATTAAGCCCGTCACACAATACATCCCTTCTCTCTCTGTATAAGGTACGTATCTCATCAACACAATCTTGCGGACCTTCTAGTGCAGCAATTGCCGCTACTTGAATAGGTGTAAACATCCCATAATCCAAATAAGACTTTATACGTGCTAATGCGCCCACCAATTCTTTGTTTCCACACATAAAGCCCACTCGCCAACCAGGCATATTGTACGTTTTTGACAACGAATAAAACTCAACAGCAATATCTTTAGCACCTGGAACCTCAAGAATAGACGGCGCCTTATAACCGTCGAATACAATTTCTGCATAGGCATTATCATGCACGACCCAAATGTCATGCTCTTTAGCCATTTTTACTACTTTCTCAAAAAACTCTAAATCAACACACTGCGTTGTTGGGTTACCCGGAAAGTTTAATACCAACATTTTGGGTTTTGGATACGACGTTTTTATTGCTTTTTCAAGTTCACTAAAAAAGTCTACTTCAGGGCTAATTGGAACATGTCGAATATCAGCCCCCGCTATAACAAAACCATAAGGGTGTATTGGATAAGCTGGGTTGGGAACCAGTACGGCATCACCGGGACCAAGAGTCGCCATTGCTAAATGCGCCAAACCTTCTTTAGAACCAATGGTAACAATGGCTTCTGAGTCAAAATCTAGGTCTACGTCATATTTTGTTTTATACCAGCCACAAATAGCTTTTCTTAAACGAGGGATACCTCGTGAAACGGAATATCGATGAGTATCACCACGTTGAGCGGCTTCGGTCATTTTATCAACGATATGTTGAGGAGTTGGCTGATCAGGGTTACCCATACCAAAATCGATGATATCTTCGCCTGCTGCACGCGCTTGTGCCTTTAAATCATTAACAATATTAAAAACATACGGTGGGAGACGTTGTATTCTAGCGAAATCATGCATATTGTATCAGGGCCATTATGTAAGACGAGATGAGCGCGATACAGTACTCATCTGCATTTTAACTGTCAACATTAATGTAATACAAAGGACCTAATCTAGGCCCTGCATCACTAATGTAGTAGAACAGATGCTGACATTCCTTCATTTTCAAGGATCGAGCGCAATGATTTAAGTGCATTCATTTGTATCTGCCTAACACGCTCTCGAGTTACCCCCATTTCATTAGCTACTTGCTCTAAAGTAGATGCATGGTAGCCACGAACACCAAAACGACGAGAGATCACCTCTCTTTGCTTATCGTTCAACAGTTCGAGCCAAACTGTCAGGTTCTCTCGGACTTCTTCAGACTGTAAAATATCAGTAGGTTCTTTAGCATCTTGATCAACAACCGTATCTAAGACTTGTTGGTCAGAGTCTTGGGAAAGAGACACATCCAGTGATGAAACATTATCAGCGTGCATACGAAACAATTTTTCAATGACCTCTACAGGCTTACCGGTTACTTCAGCCACTTCTTCAGCACTGGCTTCACGATCGAGTTGTTGACTGAGTTCACGGGCTTTTTTGAGATAAATATTCATCTCTTTGATGATATGAATTGGCAAACGAATCGTTCTGGTTTGATTCATAATCGCTCTTTCAATTGTTTGTCTAATCCACCATGTTGCATAGGTTGAAAATCTAAACCCTTTTTCGGGGTCAAATTTTTCAACCGCACGAATCAATCCTAAGTTTCCTTCTTCTATTAGGTCCAGCATAGGAAGACCACGGTTCATATAACGTCGTGATATTTTAACCACTAACCGTAAATTACTTTCAATCATTCGCTGTCTTGCTGGGTGATCACCTTTTTGCACAAGACGACCAAAGAAAACCTCTTCTTCAGCAGTTAACAAGCAGGACTCACTTAATTGATTTAGGTAAAGCTGGGTTGGGTCGTTAGTAGTTGTTTTTGATTTTTTATTATCGTCCATAGTATTCTCTCAGTCTGATTTTTTATCAGATGATTTATTAGTTAGCATTTCCTTGCATTTACTTTCTTAATACTGGCATATACTCTAGTATCGAAACTGCCTTACCGTGACGCCTCATTTCGAAAAAAAGAACCCGACGGTTTTTATTGTCGACACCTATTTCTGCTATAACCTCACCTTTTTTAACAACGCTGCCTTCACTGACTAACACACGTTTGTTATAACCATAGGCCGTTAGGTACTCTTCATTATGCTTTACTATTATGAGGTTACCATAGCCCTTTAAACCACTGCCCGCATACACAACCTTACCACTTTCACTTGCTTTAACCTGCTCACCGGTTTTTCCAAATAACACCAGACCAGATTTAACAAGGCCTTTCTCAAAGCTTGCAACGTTTATCGGCCACTGCCAATTTAACTTTAACCTTTTTTGATAATTATTTGAAGTACTCTTCGTTATCTTTTGTTTTTTAAGTGTTTTTGTGGCTGGTTTTAATGATTTATTCTTATCATTTGTTTTTAAATTGCTGCCAATTAAGGTCAATTTCTGACCTTTATAAATTGTATAAGGCCATGAGATATTATTCCATTGAGCTAATGTTCGGTAATCTTTACCATTTTGCCAAGCAATTGAATACAAGGTATCGCCAGCACGAACGATATGTACTTTAGATGAAGTTGATTTCGTAGGTAAATGATTATTATAGACTGGCGCATGAACACTAGAGCCACCACAAGATATGAGCGTGCAGATTACGAGCAAAACACTTATTAAAGTAACAGTATCTTTAATGGCTTTTAAGCTAAACACGTTAATAAAATCTAGAGATTAACAACCCCATAACAATCATCGCTGTCACGATCCAACCAGTTACCTCTATGTAGTCATTGAGTTTGTTTTTCAAACTATTACCACCTAACGACACCAGGAAAGCCACTAAAAAGAACCGTGCCCCACGACCGACTAGAGAGGCAAGGACAAAGGGGATAAACATCATACCGAGCAAGCCTGCAGCAATCGTAAACAACTTATAGGGAATCGGTGAGAAGCCAGCTATTAAAATTGCCCAAAAGCCCCAATCTATAAACCACGCGTTTACATGTTCCAATTTCTCACGGTAGTGAAACATTTCAATAATCGGTTCTATCAACTCAAACGAAAACATTCCAATTAAATAACCAAATACTCCGCCAATAACTGAACCAATAGTGGTTATCATTGCAAAATAAAAACTTTTCGACGGTTTTGCTAAACACATTGGTGCCAACATAACATCTGGGGGAATGGGGAAAAATGAAGATTCTGCGAAGCTTAAAGTAAAAAGGTACCTGTTAGCTTTTGGGTGCTCCGCCCAAAATAAAACCTGCTGATATAAACGTTTAAACAATCTAACGCCTCCTAGGCACGCCCTTTTAAAAAAGGTACGAAACTAACTTCTTCAATCGTTTCAACTTCATAAGCCGATTCTGTTCTGGTCACTCGCTGTAAAACTTGTTGCCCTTCTTTACCAACGGGAATAATCAGCCTAGCACCAATGGTTAGTTGCTCTAATAACTTCATAGGAATCTCAGCAGGTGCGGCGGCCGCCAAAATAGCCTGATAAGGCCCACATGCCTTCCACCCCCAACCGCCATCTGAATGTTTGAAACTTATATTTCTAACCCCTATATCAGCCAACACTCTCTTTGCTTGTTCTTGCAACGGCCTGATTCTTTCAACTGAAAATACTCTGGGTATTAAACTGGCCAAAATAGCAGATTGATAGCCCGAACCAGTTCCAACTTCTAAGACATTTTCAGGCAAACCATCTTCAATCAATAGTTCAGTCATGCGCGCAACCATATACGGTTGCGAAATGGTTTGACCATGCCCAATTGGTAGCGAGGTATTCTCATAAGCCCGACTTGATAAGGCTTCAGCCATAAACAAGTGCCGCGGTACTTTTCTCATTACCGATAACACCCGCTCATCCTTAATACCTAGTTCTTTTAAATGAGCAATAAGCCTGTCTCGGGTGCGCTGCGAAGTCATCCCAATGCCTGTTAGGTCTTTCATAAAACGAGCTCTTCAAGCCAATCATTTAATGTATTTAAACGCTGGTAGTTGGTTAAATCAATTTTTAACGGCGTAATCGAAACATAACCATTTTCAACAGCATAAAAATCTGTTTCTTCACCCGCATCTTGCTGCGCGCCAGGCGGCCCTACCCAGTATATTTTTTTATTCCTTGGGTCACGCCCCTCTATTACCGGCTCTGAACGATGTCGTTGACCAAGCCTTGTCGCTTTAAGACCCTTTATCTCTGTTAATGGCAAATCAGGGACATTAACATTTAAAATTGTATCGGCCGGAAGCTCTTTAACCATCAATTGATTGAGTAACAGCACAGCAATATTTGCCGCTGTTTCAAAGTATCTTGGCTTACTAGAGGTAATTGAAATAGCAATTGACGGTAAGCCTAAAAAGCGCCCTTCAGTTGCCGCAGCAACCGTACCGGAATACAAAACATCATCACCCATATTTTCTCCGTTATTAATGCCAGAGAATACAATACTGGGGTCTTCTTTTAACAAGCCTGTAATCGCTAAATGAACGCAATCTGTGGGGGTTCCATCAACACTAAAGTAACCATTATCCATTTGCTGTACTCGCAGCGGCATATCCAGTGTTAAAGAGTTACTCGCCGCGCTTCTGTTTCTATCCGGCGCGACCACAGTAACACGAGCTACTTCAGATAGTTTATTCGCCAATGCCGACAAACCAGGGGCTAAATACCCATCATCATTACTTACTAAAATATGCATTAAGTTTATCTAGATACCGTTACTTATAAAAAAATTAGCGCTCAAATTTGATAAACTCATATTATGCCTGAAGATAAAAAAAAACGCCTAAGTTCCGATAATGATTCTCAATTATTCCGTGAGTTTATTGGAGAGGTAAACATACTCTCGAACACAGAACGGCATTTCTATGATGATACGTCGAAACCAAAACCAATAAAAAAAAGCTTTCCACCTCTAAAAGCGGATCATGAATATATTGTTGATCACACAAATGACATTACATCAGAGCAATACGTTTTCTTTGCCCACAGCTCTGTCCAAGCTAAAACGATAAAAAAATTAAAACGAGGCGCGATAACAATTAATGAAACAATTGATTTACATGGTTTAGATAAACAACAAGCACAACATTACATTAGAGAGTGTATTAGAGAACAGCTTGAGCTTCAGCAGCGTTATCTATTGCTTATACATGGCAAGGGAACAAGATCACTCAATCAATCGCCTGTTTTAAAAAACCTTTGTGTTAATCTACTAAAAAATGACTCTGCCGTATTAGCTTTTGCCTCTGCCCAGCCTAAAGATGGTGGAACCGGGGCGTTATACGTTTTGTTACGACAAAAACGCTAAACTGCATATAAATACAATAAAAAACAACCCAGTATTAAACGGTAAATCACAAAAGGCAGCATCCCTACTTTTTCTAGCACCTTTAGGAAAATTGAAATACAGGCAAAGGCACTTAACGCTGAAATAAATACACCCATAATAATAGAGAACCAGTCAATTTGGCTTGGGCTACTCATCAACTCAACTGACTTTAAACTTCCTGCTAAAAAGATTAATGGGACGGATAGTAAAAAAGAAAACCTTGCGGCTGCCTCACGCGTCAACCCTAGCAGCAAGCCTCCAGTCATGGTAATTCCCGATCTTGATGTCCCAGGAATAAGTGCCAACACCTGATATAACCCAATAATAATGGCTGTCTTAATCGATATTGCATATTCATCTTTATGTCGCTGTGCCTTAGTATCCGAATACCAAAGAAGCAAGCCAAAAAAGAGCGTCGCTATTGCAATAACTATGGGCGAGCGAAGGTAAATTTCAATTAAATGACCCGCTAATAAACCAACCAAACCAACCGGAATTGTCGCTATGATTATCATCCAAGCTAAACGACTGTCTTGCGTATGATTTTTTTTGAAGACAGATGCAAACCAACCTTTAATAATTTGCCTCAAATCGTGTTGAAAATAGCTAACTACTGCTATTAATGTTCCCACATGCACAGCAACATCAAAAGCTAAACCTTGGTCTTTCCAACCTAAAAGAGTGGGCAATAAAATTAAGTGTGCTGAACTTGATATCGGCAGGAACTCTGTTAACCCTTGTAATAACCCTAAGCCTAAGATATGTTCAAAATCCATTAATAAACCCTAGTTAACATGACTTGTTATGTTAATTAACTCACGAATAACAGCGGTTGCATAACTGCCGGAAGGGAGTTTAAACGATAATCGAAGTTTATCAGTGGATATCAACTCTGCCTTAAAATCTGTCGGCACAACCCTTAAAGCGCGTCTAGCAGAGTCAACTTTTTCCTTCAATAAACCCTTACAAAATACACTGTTAGCCGTAAACACTGTGTCTTCCAGCTGCTCAACTGAAGCAGAAACCACTTTATCATTTACTCCAAATAATGGACCACTTGGATGAATATCATGTTCCATTAAACGTGTATGAGTCGTTGTTGAGTTGGCTTCATCTGTAAAATACTGACGCGTTCCACTGAGCATAAATGCATCACCGGGTAGCGCCTTATCCCAATTTTCAGCCTTCACTCGCTCAGACAGCACTTGGTTGAACAGAAACGATCTGGCTGAAGATAACAATAGGCCTTTTAACTGCTTATTCTTAATTTTCTCGCCTCTAGAAAACAGTCCATACGCACGATCTAGATTTTGGCATAAGTAACCAAAACGTTGTTGCATAAAGTAATTAGGCACACCAAACATTTTTATTTGTTCAATACGTTGCTGCAGCAAGGCATGATCAACTGTTAACTGTGAAATAACAATCTCAAATTCATTAAACTGAATAACCCCTCTTTTTAATTTCTTAAGGTGACGAGTACTTCGTTTGATTTTAATTGAATCATCTTCTAATAACTGCCAATCCGGTGCTGCTCGGCCTGGCAAATGTACACTAAACCACTGTTTGGTAACCGCATGTTTATCTTTCATACCCGCATAAGAGACTGAACGCCGGGTTACACCTGCATGAACAGCAAGTTTTTTTAGCACCTCATCGGTATTGAGCCCTTTTTTTTGCACATACACAAATTCATGTTCTCCCTCGCCAGACGGGGTAAATGTTAAGCGCTCGTTTACGATAAAATCTTCTGCTTGTTGCTTTAGTTGGCCAGCCCCAACTGTGCCGCCATGGGCATAAGCCAGCTCATCAATATGTTTCTCAAACAGCATCTTAATTTAACGCGCAGAAACGACAATAACCACAGCATGCGCTTCAATACCTTCTTTTCTTCCGGGGAAGCCCATTCCTTCTGTAGTGGTTGCTTTTATATTTATTTGCGATGCGCCTGAATTTAAATCTTTGGCTATATATAACGCCATTTTATTTAAATAAGGAGATAACTTCGGGGCTTGCGCAATAATTGTTAAATCAGCATTTCCTAGCTTAAAACCTTTTTGTTGGACTAAAGCATATACATGCCGCAACAAAACACGGCTGTCGATATTGGCATAATCATCACTGCTGTCAGGGAAATGTTGCCCAATATCACCTTCACCTATTGAACCTAACAGCGCATCACACAACGCATGTAACAGCACATCACCATCTGAATGCGCTAATAAGCCATAGTCATGAGAAATTTTCACACCGCCCAATACGAGAGGTTTCCCTGCTTCAAACCGATGTGCATCATAGCCGTGGCCTATGCGCATACTTGCCTCTCTTGTTGTTCTAAATAATAACGAGCCAAATCTAAATCTGATGGCGAAGTGATTTTGATATTATCAGCATGTCCTTTTACTATTTGTACAGCTTGATTCATCTGCTCAATAGCGCTGGCCTCATCCGTGATTACACGATTAGACTCGATCGCATTGATTAGGGCATTATTTAGCATGTCGAGTTTAAATATTTGTGGTGTCAGCGCTCTCCATAATATTGACCTATCGAGCGTTTGTGTGGATTTTTTATTGACTACTTTTTTAACCGTATCGTGTATTGGTGTCGCCAAAATAGCACCAACTTGCTGTTTTAATGCAGTGTTAATTAACACGTTTATATCACTACATCTAACACAGGGTCGTGCGGCATCATGAACAAGAACCCAATCATTTAAATCAGCATGCTCTTTGACTAAAGACACACCATTTAAAACAGAATCAGCTCGTTCACTTCCACCAAACGTTATGCTAATACGGTCATTCTGTGCCAATTTACTGTGTTGCCAGTAGTTATCATTCTGATGAATACAAACAACAATATGCTCAATCTTTTCGCATAACAGTAGTCGTTCCAATGTTGCATCTAAAACAGTTGATGAACCAAGTGGTAAATATTGTTTAGGAACTGCTGATTGCATTCTTGAACCAATGCCAGCGGCTGCCACTACACACCAAACTTTTTCTGGTTTATTTACCATCGCCAGCTTCAATATACTGAAAGAACGTTTCGTCTTTACCTACAAACCCTAATTCATTTCGAGCTTTTTCTTCGACGACCTCTAAACCACTTTTTAAATTGGAAACTTCGGCTTGTAAGGCGTTATTGCGCTCGCTCAGAATTTTGTTTTCTGCTTCAAGGGTGTTTATTCGTTGCTCTAAAGACCATGAGTCTTGAACTCTGCCTTCAGCTATCCATAGTTTATACTGCAAATAACTGAAGACAATAACAAGAATGATCAAAAGCGCTTTCACAGATTAGCGAAGGTATTTAAATGCCTTTCTACCCGCATAAACAGCCTGCTCGCCTAACTCTTCTTCTATCCGCAGTAAACGGTTGTATTTAGCAACACGATCAGAACGACAAAGCGAGCCTGTTTTAATTTGGCCTGAGCAGGTTGCAACAGCTAAATCAGCGATTGTGGTATCTTCTGTTTCACCAGAACGATGAGATACGACTGATGTATAACCTGAATCATGCGCCATTTTAATGGCCGCTAATGTTTCTGTTAACGTGCCAATTTGATTAACTTTAATCAAAATCGAATTGGCGATATTTTTATCTATACCTTGTTTAAATATTTTAGGATTTGTAACAAATAAATCATCCCCAACCAATTGAACTTTATGACCCAATTGCTCGGTCATGTATTTCCAACCGTCCCAATCGTTTTCATCTAAACCATCTTCAATAGAAATAATTGGATATTGATTAACCCAGCCAGCTAAAAAGTCGGTCATTTCAGTAGAGTTAAAGCGTTTATTTTCCGACGCTAAGAAGTATTCTCCGTTTTCACAAAACTCAGAACTTGCCACATCAAGACCCAACGAAATATCATCACCAACCTTCAAACCAACTTGTTCAATGGCTTGTAAAATAACCTCAATTGCCTCAACATTTGATGACAAATCAGGTGCAAAGCCCCCTTCATCACCTACCGACGTACTTAAGCCTTTTTTTAGTAAAACCGATTTTAAGGCATGAAAAACTTCCGTGCCGTAACGCATCGCTTCACTAAAGTTAGGTGCGCCGACAGGTAAAATCATAAATTCTTGCAGATCAACACTGTTATCAGCATGTGAACCGCCATTGATGATATTCATCATCGGTACTGGTAACGTAAACTCGCTGTTACCTAAATAACGAAACAGTGGCAAACCACCTTCATTTGCTGCAGCATGTGCTGTAGCTAACGAAATACCAAGTGTTGCATTTGCACCTAACCGAGCCTTGTTTTCAGTTCCATCAAGCTCAATCATTGTCTTATCAATCGCTGCCTGATTGCTTGCATCCATGCCCAATAAAGCATCTTTTAACTCGCCATTTACATGGCCGATAGCTTTCAGTACGCCTTTACCACCATAACGACTTTTATCGCCATCACGTAATTCGATCGCTTCACGTTCCCCGGTTGACGCACCTGAGGGCACCATTGCACTGCCAATAATGCCAGAGGCTAACGTCACATCCGCTTGCAAGGTTGGATTACCGCGTGAATCAAGAATCTCACGCGCTTTAATATCAACTATTTCTGCCATAACTTCCTCAAATAAATTATCTTAAAATTCGTTTTCAATAAACCCGGCTTGTTTAACCGCGTCATCGATTGTTTTCATAATGCTGAGTAATGCTTTCATTTTTTCTAATGGCACCGAATTAGGACCATCACTTAACGCTTTATCCGGATCAGGGTGTGTTTCCATAAATACGCCGGACACGCCAGCTGCCATTGCGGCTCTCGCTAATGTCGGCACAAATTCACGTTGCCCGCCAGAAGAACTTCCCTGCCCCCCGGGTAGTTGAACCGAGTGAGTTGCATCAAAAACCACTGGTGCACTTGTTTCGCGCATTACGGCTAATGAACGCATATCAGAGACTAAATTATTATAGCCAAAAGATGCCCCTCTTTCACACACCATGATATTTTGATTACCGGTCGAACGTGCTTTATCAACTACGTGCTTCATATCCCAAGGCGCTAAAAACTGGCCTTTTTTAATGTTAACCGGCAAGCCTGTTGCCGCCACTTTAGTAATGTAATTAGTTTGACGACATAAAAAAGCAGGCGTTTGTAACACATCAACAACAGAGGCCACTTCATCCATCGGCGTGTCTTCATGCACATCGGTAATAACAGGGAGATTTAATTGGTCTTTTACCAACTGCAAAACACGTAAGCCTTCTTCAATGCCAGGACCTCTAAAACCATCAATAGATGAGCGATTAGCCTTATCAAACGATGATTTATATATAAAAGGAATACCCAACTCATCAGTTATTTCTTTTAATTGACCGGCTGTATCAATCGTCATTTGCTCACTTTCTACAACACAGGTCCCTGCTATTAAAAAGAACGGCTGATCAATACCTACATTAAACCCGCATAATTTCATGATTTTTTTACTCTGTCGGTTGATCCTGAATACTCAATGGCTGCGGCAACAAAACTACTAAATAATGGATGTCCTGTTCTTGGTTTTGAGGTGAACTCTGGGTGAAATTGACAAGCCAAAAACCATCTATGCCCTGGCACTTCAACAATCTCAACTAAGCGGCCATCCATTGATTTACCAGAAATTTTAAGCCCTGCTGATTCAAACTGCTCTATAAAGGTGTTATTAAACTCATACCGATGCCTGTGTCGTTCAGTAATAACATCTTTGCCATAAACCTTATGAGCTAATGAGCCAGGAGTTAATTGACATTTTTGACTACCTAAACGCATCGTCCCCCCCAGGTCTGAGCTTGCATCACGTGTCTCAATTTGCCCTTCCTCGGTTAACCATTCGGTAATTAAACCGATAACAGGGAAAGGTGAATCGGGCATAAATTCTGTACTATTTGCCCCTTCAAGGCCTATTTTATTGCGTGCATACTCAATAACAGCCGATTGCATTCCAAGACAAATACCTAAATACGGCACATCGTTTTCACGCGCATAACGGATGGTTGCAATTTTACCGTCAACACCTCTTTCACCAAAACCGCCAGGTACAAGAATAGCATCCACGTTATCTAATGCAGAGGTACCCTGATTTTCAATATCTTCGGAGTCAACCTTAACCACTTCCACCTGTGTTTTTGTATGTATACCAGCATGAATCAACGATTCCGTTAAAGATTTATATGCATCAGCATGATCAATATACTTACCCACTAACGCTATTTTCACGGTGTCGGTCGGTGCAAATAACCCATCAACAACAGCTTGCCAATCTGATAGATCAGCAGGAACCGTATCTAAATGTAATTTTTTAGCGACAATTTGATCCAGGCCTTGCTCATGCAACATCATTGGGATGCGGTAAATACTGTCTGCGTCTAACGCCGTGATAACCGCTTTTTCTTCAACATTGGTAAACAGTGCAATCTTTTTTCTCTCAGAGGATGGGATTGGGCGTTCTGATCGACAAATCAACACATCGGGTTGAATCCCAATAGTCCTTAACTCTTTAACAGAGTGCTGTGTTGGTTTTGTTTTAATTTCTTTTGCGGAAGCAATATAGGGCACCAGTGTTAAGTGCATGAACAGGCAGCGATCATCACCCAGCTCGACTCGCATTTGACGGATAGCTTCTAAAAAGGGTAATGATTCAATATCACCAACCGTTCCACCAATCTCAATCAGCGCGACATCAACGCCTTCTGCACTGTCTATAATATTCTTTTTAATTTGATCAGTAATATGAGGAATAACCTGAACTGTTCCCCCTAAGTAGTCGCCACGTCTTTCTTTTTTAATAACCGTTTCATAAATTTGGCCTGTCGTAAAGTTATTAGCCTTAGACATAATGCTGTTACTAAATCGCTCATAATGACCTAAATCTAGGTCTGTTTCAGCGCCATCATCTGTTACATACACTTCACCATGTTGAAATGGGCTCATTGTGCCAGGGTCGACATTGATATAAGGATCGAGCTTTGTCATGGTTATTTTCAAACCACGAGCTTCAAGAATAGTTGCTAATGAGGATGCACATATGCCTTTCCCTAAAGAAGACACAACACCACCCGTAATAAAAATAAACTTAGCCATACAAACCTATGAAGTGAAAAATTGAATGCCAAGTATTATACGCGAATCAAATAATAAGAAAGCACTCGCAAGATATAATTAAGTAAAACTTAACGCTTATTTAATTCGCCAGTCAGGATGATCCCATTCAACAACATAACCTTGCTCGCCCTCTTTAGCTAAAAACCTTTCATCCAACCATAAATTAGCCACTGCTACTAAATGATCATCCAAATAAATCAACGGTATTGAATCTCTAACCCACGGAAAAATCTTTTCCTCATTAAGAAGTTTTTTTAATGCCTTGCTGCCAGATCTTTTTGCTAATTTAATCCGTTCACCACCTAGCCTATAACAAACCGAGGTAGTTGATGAGTCCCATAATGCCTTATCTATCCCTTCTCCAACAGCCGTCGTTCTTGTGAGTATCCCTAGCAAATTAGGCAAGGTTAAGACTTCTCCACACCATTTAACTTTATGCAATATTAACTGTTCAGTTTTTGGTGTGTAAAAAAGACGGTTATCAAACAGTCTTACTTGATGATCTGCCCAAGCAATCAGCGTTGGTTTATTACTATCAATTTTTAGCATCGACTGTATTTGTTGCAAGATTTTCTTAGACGGTAGACGTACACCCTGTGTTTTAAGCCACTCCCGAATCATTAAACGCTGTGTTTCTTCTTTATTGCCTGCAAGTAACTGTATACTTAACTCATGTCCTACCGAATCACTCAACAGCTCCTTACTTAGTTCAGCAAGGACTTTAGACGCTTCGGCACAGTGGGAAGCAGATCGTGCAGTGGTTTTTGAAAAAGCAGGCCATCGGCTTTGTATTAAAGGGATGACTTCTTGGCGTAGAAAATTGCGGTCATAGGACACATCATAGTTGCTTGAGTCCTCAACCCATTTCAAACCTTTGTTTTTTGCATAGTGCAAAATGTGTTGTTTGCTCACCCTTAATAAGGGTCTTGAAATAAAACCTGCATTAAATTGATTAAACGAGGGCATGCTAGCCAAACCATCCACACCCGCACCTCTAAGTAATTGAAGCATTAGCGTTTCAGCTTGATCATCCTCATGCTGGGCGGTTAATAAAACACTGTGTTTATCTATAAACGTTGATAATGCAGCATACCTTGCCACTCTCGCCGCTTGTTCTGGGCCATCACCGTGCTTGTCCTGCGCATTCACCTGTATAGAATGAAAAGGAAAACCAAGCTCAGCCGTTATTTTTTTACAATGCTCAGACCAATGCACAGAATCATCGTGTAAACCATGATCAATATACACAGCCGAAAAAAATAGTGATTTTAACTGCTGCCTTAATATTGAACAGGCATGCAGCAAAACATGTGAGTCCACACCACCACTATAAGCAACAACGACCTTTGTAACACCCTCTATTGAATCGAGGTGCTGCTTAACAGTGTTAACAAGGTCATCCAATGTAGCACCTTAATTGATAAAGTTTAGCGTTGTTTAAGGTGATAAAGAAGCTAAATAGAATTAGGATTCTGTGAATTTTCCATAACTCATTAAACGATCGTAACGCTCAGCTAAAAGAGTTTCTATGGGTTTACTATTGAGCTCAGCGACCTCTTTGAGTAAAACCTCTTTGATTCTTTTTTTCATTAACGCTAAATCTTTATGCGCACCCCCTAACGGCTCTTCAATCACACCATCGATCAAGCCATTTGCTAATAACTTCGTTGAGGTGATTGCCATCGCTTCAGCAGCTTGAGATGCCTTTTCTGAGCTTTTCCATAGTATCGATGCACAGCCTTCGGGAGATATTACCGAGTACGTACTATATTTTAATAAAAACAACTTATCACATACGCCCAATGCTAACGCACCGCCAGAACCACCTTCGCCAATTACAATACTGATAACAGGTGTTTTAAGTTTAGACATTTCAAAAAGATTTCTTGCAATCGCTTCACTTTGCCCACGTTCTTCAGCACCAACGCCGGGGTAGGCACCGGGTGTATCAATAAACGTAATAATTGGTAAATTAAAACGTTCTGCCATATGCATTAAACGTAGCGCTTTCCGGTAGCCTTCAGGTCTTGGCATACCGAAATTACGTTTAAGTTTTTCCTTTGTATCTCGTCCTTTCTGGTGCCCAATCACCATAACAGGCATCCCATCTAGTTTTGCCAATCCACCAACAATAGCCGCATCATCAGCATAATGGCGATCACCGTGTAATTCGATGAAGTTATCAACAACACCATCAATATAATCTAAAGAGTATGGGCGTTTAGGATGACGCGAGAGTTTTGATATTTGCCAATCAGATAATTTTGCAAACGTCGACTCCGTTAAAGACAGGCTTTTTTCTTGCAGCCTATCGATCTCTTTTTGGATATCAATTTCATTATCCGATCCAACTCGACGAAGCTCTTCAAGCTTTTCTTCAAGTTCAACAATCGGTTGTTCAAAATCTAAGTAATCTAAGTTCATAAGCTTATTTTATCTTGAGTCGATGAATTCAGCCAGCAAAATTCAATATCGAATAAAGCCTTGTTGTTCTGGCAATGCATTATGTAAATCTGTCAACAATGCATCTTCAGGTTTAATATTCCATTCATCCGGCAATAAAAGCGCGGATGAAGCACCGGGTAGCATCAATTTTATTTTAACCGGGCAATCACCACCACGGTATTTACTTAAAACAGTATGTAATTGATTAATTTTATTGTCTTGTTTTAGAACATCAGCGTCTAACTCTATCAATACATCTTTTATGAACCGTTTACGTGCTTGCTCAACTGTCATCACTGACTCAATGCTAATTCTATTTTGCCCGGCAAAGTCATCAAAAGAGATACTGCCTTCAATAACAACAATTTGCTCGACCTGTAATTGTTCGCTATAGGTCTCAAAAACCTCACTATAGGCCACAGCCTCCATGCGAGCGCTTCCATCATCTAAAATAATGGTGGCAATTTTAGCACCACTTTTTGTTGGACGTGTACGGATATTTAACACCAAACCAGAGACGGTAATCGGTTTTCCTTTTGCACGCCGATACTGGCCTCCCCCCGGGGAGCTTAACTCCATATCATGTAAGGCTGCCAATTTTCCTGAAACAATATTGCTCATTTCATCTCGAACTGTATCAAATGGGTGCCCGGTTAAATACAGTCCAAGTATTGTCTTTTCATGTTTAAGGCGCTCATGCTCGCTCCAAGCTTTTACACGAACAGCATTAGATTTTTGAGTTGTTTCAACAAGGCTTACGCCGAACAAATCATTTTGCCCAGCCATCGCACTTTTCCCCTGCTGCTCAGCCACTTGAAGTACATTCGTTAATTGCTGCATCAGCTGTGCACGGTTTGTGTCAAAACAATCTAATGCACCCGCTCTGATAAGAGCTTCTTGCACACGACGATTTGCCTTTCTTAAATCTATACGATTGGCAAGGTCTTCATGACTAGAATAAGGGCCGTTAAGTTCTCTTTGTTGAATAATTGATTCAATAGCTCCTTCACCGACACCTTTAAGCGCCCCTAAGCCATAGATAATGTCGCCTTCTTCATTTGTCGTAAATCGATAGTAAGAGCTATTAACATCAGGCGGAAGAATATTGAGCCCCATATCACGACATTCATCGATGAACAAAACAACTTTATCGGTATTGTCCATATCTGAAGACAACACTGCGGCCATAAATTCTGATGGGTAGTGCGCTTTTAACCAAGCGGTTTGGTAGGCAATTAATGCATACGCAGCGGAGTGAGATTTATTGAACCCGTAGCCTGCAAATTTTTCCATTAAGTCAAAAATATAGGTCGCTACACTTTCTTCGACATTATTAGCAACCGCTCCTGTGGTAAACATCTCACGCTGCTTGGCCATTTCTTCGGGCTTTTTCTTGCCCATCGCTCGACGCAGCAAGTCAGCTGAGCCAAGACTATAGCCAGCTAAATCCTGAGCAATTTGCATCACTTGTTCTTGATATAAAATAACCCCATTAGTTGGCTCTAAAATTGGTATCAAGGTTGGGTGCGGATATTCTGCTTTTTTGCGACCATGCTTAACATTAATGTAATCATCCACCATGCCAGACTGCAATGGCCCTGGTCTAAAGAGAGCCACTAGAGCAATAATATCTTCAAAGGTGTCAGGGCGCAGACGACGAATCAAGTCTTTCATGCCCCTAGACTCAAGCTGAAAAACAGCTGTTGTTGCGTAATTTTTTAATAACTCGTACGTTAATTCATCATCGCGAGGTAACAGGTCAATATTAACGGCCTTTTCGCCCTTTGCGGCTAAGCGTTGATTTATATTTTGTAAGGCCCAGTCAATAATTGTTAATGTTCGTAACCCCAAAAAGTCGAACTTAACTAAACCAACAGCTTCGATATCGTCTTTATCAAACTGCGTCACCAGGTTTGCACCACCTTCCTCGCAATATAAGGGTGAAAAATCAGTTAACTTACTCGGAGCGATGACAACACCACCCGCATGTTTACCCGCGTTTCTTGCCACCCCTTCAAGCATTAGAGCTAAGTCTATTAGCTCACGAACCTCGTCTGATTCTTTATATGCGTTCAATAGATCAGGGCTTTCATCAAGTGCCTTTGTTAAGGTCATACCAATTTCAAAGGGGATTGCTTTTGCTAAACGATCTACAAAACCATAAGGATGGCCTAATACACGCCCCACATCACGTATAACAGCTTTCGCAGCCATACTCCCGTAGGTAATAATTTGCGACACTTTATCTCGTCCGTATTTCTCACCGACATAATCGATCACCCGATCACGCCCATCCATACAAAAATCCACATCAAAGTCAGGCATTGACACACGTTCAGGATTTAAAAATCGCTCAAACAGTAAATCAAACTCTAGCGGGTCTAGGTCAGTAATTCTTAATGCATACGCAATAATAGAACCAGCACCAGAACCACGACCCGGGCCAACGGGTACGCCATTATCTTTTGCCCATTGAATAAAATCAGCAACAATTAAAAAATAACCAGGAAAGCCCATCTGACAAATAACGTCTAATTCGCGCTTTAATCTGGCTTGATACTGGGCCCTTTTTTCATCATCAAACTTAATTCGATGAGAAGTTTCTTGAATTCGTTTCTCTAACCCTTTTTGTGATAAATCTGCGAAATATTCATCTATGGTCATACCTTCTGGAACGGGAAAGTCAGGTAAAAAGTTCTCCCCTAAACTAAGTTCAACATTGCAACGTTTTGCAATCTCTACTGTATTTTCAAGCGCTTCAGGTAAATCAGAAAAAAGCGCCAACATGTCTTCCTGACTTTTTAAATACTGCTGTTCGGTATGCGTTTTGACCCGCCTAGTATCAGATAATACACGCCCTTGATTAATGCAGACTCGCGCCTCATGCGCATCAAACTCCTCTGGTTTTAAAAAGCATGCACTATTAGTAGCCACTATAGGTGCATGATGCTTACTAGCTAAGGCTAATAACTGGTTATTTAACCCCTCTTCACCTGATCGACCAATACGTTGAAGCTCTATGTAAAAACGATCCTTAAAAACCTGCAACCAAGTAGATAACATAGTATCTGCTTGCTCTGTATCATTTGACTGAAGCGATGTTGAGAACAACCCGTCCAAACAGCCAGATAAGGCAATTAAACCTTCATTTTTCTCCAGTATTTTTTTACTGGTTAGATAGGCAACACCTTTATCTTGACCATTAAGATACGCCTCAGAAATTAATTCACACAGTGCTAAATAACCTTGTTGGTTTTGGGCCAGTAAGGTGATGATATATGGCTTTTTTTGCCCCACCGAATCTCTTATCTGTACATCCGCCCCAATAATAGGTTTGATGCCAGCAGCTAAGGCAGCACGATAAAACTTTACCGTGGCAAATAAATTAGACTGATCGGTCACCCCGATAGCTGGCATAGCTAGTTCAGCTACACGTTTGACCAATGGTTTTACACGAATAATGCCATCTACCAATGAATATTCGGTATGGTTCCTAAGGTGGATAAACTTGATGGCCTCACTCATGGTAATAATTTTCTCACTGGGGAAAATGATTGTCGGTAAATCGAAATAACACCCTGCTGGGCAAGTTTCATTTTATGATCAGGGGTCGGGTAACCGGCATGTTTTGATAGGCCATAACCGGGATATAACACATCAAGCAGGGCCATCTGCTCATCTCTATACACTTTTGCGATAATCGAAGCCGCGGAGATTTCAGCCACAAGGTTATCACCGCCTTTGATACATTCACCCGGCAGATCAATATCTGGATAGAATGTCCCATCAACTTTGGCATAACCTGCCTTAATATCCAAGCCATCAAATGCCCGTTTCATGGCTAATAAACTTGCCTGTAAAATATTAATTTCATCAATTTCAGCCACCTCTGCTCGACCAATTGACCATGCTTTAGCAGACTCGATGATCTGTTGTGCAAGCACCTCTCGTCTCTTTTTTGTCAACTTTTTTGAATCCATCAGGCCATCAATTGGTTTTTCATCATCCAGAATGACAGCCGCTGCAACAACAGGCCCTGCAATACAGCCTCTACCTACCTCATCTAAGCCAACAACCACCTTGTTCAAAATGAAACATCACCATTAATAACGCCTGACACAATGTTTGCAGCTTGAATATCAGCCTGACGTGTCAATTTTATTTTCATTTTATTAAATTCATTCACTATAGTTTGAGTCTTATCTTTATCTTGGTAAAAACTAACCAATTCTTCAGTTAACGTAGCGACTTTAATGTCATCTTGTAAATATTCTTTAACCAATTCTTTGCCTGCTATTAAGTTTGGCATCGATACGAAGGGTGCTTTTAGTAAATCGAATGTTTTAATGACCCATGCAGTTAGTGCTGATAATTTGTAGGCAACCACCATCGGTTTTTTAAACAACATCACCTCAAGCGTTGCTGTACCAGAAGCCACTAACACCATATTGGCAGCTGCAATCATTTCCGTAGTCGCCCTTACTTTTATCTCTAAATCGAGCGTCAACCCCGACGCTCTATAATATTCTTCAAATTTATCTGCAACCACTTGATCTGGCATTGGTACTAAAATTTTGAGTCCAGAAATATTATTTGAGCAATTATAGGCGGTCTGTAAAAATAAAAAACTATGTCGTTCAAGCTCACCAAGCCTGCTACCGGGCATTATTGTTAATACCGGTTGTTCACTGTGTAATCCTAAAGACTGTCTAGCCGCCTGTGTATTGATAGGATGTTGATGCTTATCGGCTAATGGGTGCCCTATAAAATAAGCTGGGACAGCAGTATCTTTAAAATAAGTTTCTTCAAAAGGAAAAATACATAACAAGGCATTTAACGAACCAATTAGTTTCTTAATTCGTTTTGGCCGCCATGCCCAAACGGTTGGGCTGACATAATGAACTGTTTTAATTCCTTTTTTATAGAGCTCGCGTTCTAGTTTTAGATTAAAATCGGGCGCATCTATCCCAATAAAAACATCTGGGTTCTCACTGATTATGATTTTTTTTAAGTGCTTTCTAATCCCCAGTAATTCCGGTAAATGTTTTATCACTTCAAATAAGCCAAAAACAGATAATTTAGACATCGGATAATACGATTGAAAACCTTCAGCTAACATTCTTGGTCCACCAATACCGGAAAACGTTGCATTAGGGTACCTTTCTTTCAATCGTTTTATTAGACCAGCACCCAAAATATCACCAGAGTGCTCACCGGCAACCAGCATAACTTTTATAGGTTTATCAATAATTGTGGGCATCATAGTAAACGCACGGTAATCCTTATGAAGCTTACCTGTCTAACTATCGTAAAATACTGCGGCTAGAATTCTCTAAAAAATCCAACATGATGGTTAACTCGGGGTGATCTTTTACAACATTGACTAATTCTGCTTTAGCATCAGCTAACTTTAAGCCTGATTTATAAAGCAATTTATAGGCTCGTTTAACCTGCAAAATAGTGTCCGCTGAAAAGCCACGCCTATCTAATCCAACCGTATTGATCCCATGAGGTTTGGTAGGTCGACCACCAACCATTACAAAAGGCGGCACATCTTTTGTAATCGCGCTACCCATAGCTGAAAAACAATGATCACCCAAATGACAAAACTGATGGACGATGGAGAAACCGCCCAAGATAGCATTATTGCCAATATGTACATGACCACCTAATGAAGCAGCATTAGCAAGAATAACATCGTCGGCAATCACACAGTCATGAGCAACATGTGTATAGGCCATGAATAAATTATTACTACCAATTTTCGTAATATTTTTATCCTGTGTTGTGCCTCTGTGAATTGTTGTGAATTCGCGGATTTCGTTATTATCACCAATTTCTAAGAATGACTCTTCACCAGCATACTTCTTATCTTGAGGGTCTTCACCAATAGACGAAAACTGATAAATTCGATTGTTTTTGCCTATTGTTGTTGTTCCATTAATCGTAACGTGAGAAGAAACAACCGTTCCAGTGCCTATCGAAACATTCGCTCCGATAACCGTATAAGGACCAATTTTTACATTCTCACCTATAGACGCTGTTGGGTCGATAATAGCCGTTTGGTGAATCATTTAGTCGACTCCTTTGAGGCACACATAATCTCAGCAGACACAACCAATTCTCCATCGACTGTTGCGGACGCTGAAAAGGACCAAATATTTCGTTTATTCTTTTTGAAAACCGCTTCTATCATTAATTGGTCGCCGGGTACAACAGACCGTTTAAAACGCGCTTTATCGATACCTACCAAGTAGTATTCGCCAAAGTCTTCACCACGATCTGTTAATGTTTTCATCGACAACAGACCCGTTGCTTGTGCCAATGCTTCAATAACCAATACGCCTGGCATAATCGGGTTATGTGGGAAATGACCGGTAAACTGGGGTTCGTTGTAAGTGACATTCTTAACGGCTAACAACCTTTCGCCGGCCTCATACTCAACAACTCTATCAATCATTAAAAAAGGATAACGGTGTGGCAAGAATTCCATTACTTTTCTTACATCATCAAGCGACATTAATTTTCCTTTTTTAACTTTATTAAATAATTGATTTTTTTGGTTAATTTATCAAGTTGCTTAAAGCGAACTGCATTCTTAAGCCAATCTGTATTTTTTTGAAACGGTGTACCTGATGAATAAACACCGGCTTCATTAATTGAATGCGTAACCATTGTCATGCCGGTTACATGCACACCATCTGTTATCGATATATGCCCTACTAGGCCAACACCACCAGCAAATGTGCAATATTTTCCAATTTTCGTACTACCGGCTATACCAGTACAAGCGGCTATAGCTGTATGGTCACCAATCACAACGTTATGTGCTATCTGTACTTGGTTATCAATTTTAACGCCATCACCAATAACTGTATTATCTAAAGCACCACAATCAATCGACGTATTAGACCCTATTTCAACATCATTACCAATAACAACATGTCCAAGTTGAGGTATTTTACACCAACCTTTTTTATCATTGTATGGTGCATAGCCAAAGCCATCACTACCTATCACAGTACTTGGGTGAATCGTAACGTTATCGCCTATTTTCGTCTCTTCTCCAAGACTTACATTGGCGACTAACTTAAGATTATTACCAATCACTACTTTATTGGCAATGACGCATCCAGGCCCTATATAACAACCTTTACCAATGGTGACATCATCACCAATGACAACATGAGGAGCCAACACGCAATCCTCAGCAATATTTGCATTATCACCAATTACAACCGAAGCATGAATACTGCCCAATCTTGGAGGGGCGGCATGAATCACATTTGCTGCTTTTGCGTACGCTAAATATGGGTTTTTAACAATCAATGCATTGCCATCATATCCTGCTAAAAAAGCATCGGATAAGATAACAACGCCCGCATTGGTTGTCTGTAAATCTGTAATGTACTTTTTATTATAGATAAACGATAGCTGATCAGACCTAGCTGATTCAAGCGTAGCACAACTACTGATTTGATAGTTTGGGTCACCGATTAAATCAGCATCAATAGCGACCGCTAATTCTTGTAAAGTCAGCATTAATCAACAGCCATTTTGGTTAACGCTATTTACCAGTAGATAGACGGTTTTGAACTTTATTGGTTATATCAACTGCGCCACTCGCAAAAACAACACCATCATGAAGCACTAAATCATATTTTTCAGCTTCTGAAAGCCCTTTAATTGCTTCGAAAACCAATTTTTGTAACTTGGCTAACTCTTCGTTACGTCTTAAATTAAAGTCTTCTCTAAACTCTTCTTGGTCACGATTGAGTGCACGCTTCTTTTCTAGCACATCACGCTGTAAGCGTCGTGTTTCAGACTCACTCATTAATTTGGCATCACGAGCAAGTTTTTCATCTAGTTTTTTGATTTCCTTTTGACTCGCTAATAAGCGTTTATTTCTTGGAGAAAATTCTTTTTCCAAAGCCACCTTTGCTTTTTCTGCCTGAGGTGCTTTTTCTAAAATCCTAGCTACGTTAACAAAGCCAATTTTGATGTCGGCAGCTTGCGCGGTACTTAGAAGTCCTACTGTTAATATGCTAGCAATTAAGATCTGGTTAAAAAGTTTCAATGTGTTCTCCTACTGTTTACATTACTATTATCAATACCCATCAAGGTATATTTCGTTAAGTTGAAGTGGTGCCTGTAGCCTCGGTTTTAGCCGATTTTATATCCCTGAGCCAAAGGCAAATTGGAATGTTTGCACCTCATCATCTTCTCCATCATTAATAGGCATTGCTAAACTGAAGGATAATGCGCCAAATGGAGACAACCATTTTGCTGACACACCAACAGAGTAACGTAACTCACCTACGTCTATCTCATCATCATAAACATTACCAGCATCAACAAAAGTACTCATTCTGACGCTTTTATTATCTGGCATAAAGGGTACAGGAAAGATGAATTCTGCATTACCCACTAATTTAACACTGCCGCCAATTGGATCGTCAAAAATATCCCGAGGACCTAGTGTATTATCTGTAAACCCCCTGACAGAGCCTTTACCGCCGGCATAATAATTTTCAAAGAACGGTAAGCTCTCAGCATCGCCATATGAATCACCATAACCAAAATCAGCATTCAAATAGAGTGTTGTATTAGTACTGATTGGGAAATATTGCTCTTGATTATATGACAACTTATAAAACTCAAGATCGGAACCCGGTACTGTAATGATGCCAGATAAACGTTTTGACCCACCTCGCGTTGCAAACACAGCACGATTCCTTGTATCAGTGCCCCATGAAGCAGAAGCTTTTAAGTTAGTAAAAGAATTACCATTTTCAACAATAAATTTATTTATTTCACCAAAAAACAGATTATTGTCTAACTGAATATCAGTGAACTCTAGATCCAAACCTAGACCAATCTTATCACTTTCATTTAATGGCAAGCCAAAATTAACGCCCATATTAAATGTTTCAGTTTCGTAATTTGAGCTGTTGGCTTCATCATAGTCGGTTGTTCTATAACTGATGTTATAGCCTCGGCTCACGCCGTCAACTGTGTAATACGGATTGGTATAACCCAAACTATAAATAGTGTTAACTGAGCTATTATTAAAGCTAGCACTCATCCGCTTACCAGTGCCTAAGAAGTTGTTTTGACTAATACTCGCATTTAACACAATTCCTTGTGATTGAGAAAACCCAGCGCCGGCTAAAATATTGCCCGATGACTTTTCTTTAACCGTGTATTTAATATCAACCTGATCACTGGTACCAGCAACGGGTAAGGTTTCCACGTCCACTTCATCAAAGTGGCCTAATCGTGACAACCTAGCTTTAGAATGATCAACCGCTCTGGTTGAAATGGATGCCGCTTCCATTTGTCTAACTTCTCGCCTTAGAACCTCGTCACGTGTTTTAGTATTCCCTTCCATCAACACACGTCGAACATAGACACGTTTCCCAGGGTCAACAAAAAACGTTACTTTGACTGTTGATGATTCATTATCAATTTCAGGAATCATATTGACATTTGCAAACGAGTAGCCCGCCTGCCCAAGAATGGTAGTAATGTATTCTGATGTTTGCGTTGCTTTTTTCCTAGAAAAAACATCTGTTGGCTGAACAATCACGTAAGGGATTAACTTATCAGGATTAACAATCAACTCACCGGCCAGTTTTACTTCACTAACTGTGTGCACCTTCCCTTCATTGATATTGATAGTGATGAAAATTCCATTTTTATCAGGACTAATTGAGACCTGTGTGGATTCAACTTTAAAATTGATGTAACCACGATCTTGATAGAATGAGTTCAAACGTTCTAAATCAGCCGATAATTTCTGTTTTGAGTATTGATTACTATTCGTATAAAAACTAATCAGAGTTGGACCTGTTAACTCAAATACCGACAAAATCTCTTCATCTGAAAAAGACTTATTACCAACAATATTAATTTTCTTAATACTTGCTGCTGAACCTTCTACAACACTGATTAATACAGCCACTCGATTACGCTCAAGTGTTGTCACTTTACTGCTAACCTCTGCTGAATATTTACCGTTATTGTAATATTGCTGAAGTAATTCGTTTTTAACTTTATCGAGAACTAGTGGGTTAAATACACGTCCTACTTCCATACCAACATCACCAAATGCTTCAAGCAATGTTTCGTTTTCGATATCATCGTTGCCTTCAATTTCGATACTGGTAATCGCTGGACGTTCTTTTACATTAATAATGACTATGTCATCATTCAGGTCCACATTGATATCGCTAAAAAAGCCCATTTCAAAGAGTTCTCGGATAATCTCCCCAGATGTCTCCTCTTCAAATTGATCACCTACTTTCAGACTTAGCGCATTAAAAACAGCACCCGCTGTGATCCGCTGCAATCCATTAACCCGTATATCTTTAACCAGCACCGGTTCTTCTGCAAATGCCACATTTGAGCTGAATAGAACAAATAGTATAAAAACTGGAAGAAATAGTGTTCTGATTTTTTTTATCACAATGCGTTTTAATGTTATGTTCGTTTAAGGCGTATCGAGCAAGTATAGATAAAACAATCCATTGACTCAATACGTATTTTTATTTAACCAATTATTCGACCAATGTCGATAAAAATGGCCAACACCATCATACAAAGTAGGACAAATAAACCCACACGCATAAACAGACCTTGAGCCTTTTCAGAAACAGGCTTACCTTTAACCGCTTCAATGAGGTAAAAAAACAAATGACCGCCATCTAACATAGGAATCGGCAATAAATTCATAACACCTAAACTAACGCTGACAAATGCCAAAAATTTTAAGAATGGTATTAGACCTATTGTGGCCGTTTTACCTGCATATTGAGCCAAACTAATAGGCCCACTTAAGTTCTGCACAGATGCCTCTCCAATCAGCATTCTGCCAATTAACTTAACAGTTAATATTGAATAATGAACCGTTTGAGTGGCCGCTTCTACTATCGCTGAAAAACCATTCAATGAATACGTAGTATAAAAGTCATTTGACACCTCATCGACCCATGGGGACACACCAATTCTTCCAATCGGGCTATCATTTTCTATGATTTTTTGCGGAATAAGGCGTAATGCTAAGCGCTCATTATTTCTTAGCACTATTATAGAAATGCTTTTTTCTGGGTTTGCACGAATAACTGAGACCCATTGTTGCCAACTATCGACCTCTTCATTATTGGCAGACAGAATCAAATCACCCCTCTTTAACCCCGCTAAATCAGCTGGCTCAGCAGAAACAATATTGCCAATCATCGGTTTTAATGTCGGCAAAAAAGGCTCAATACCAAGCTTATTAACAATATCGTTTGGCTCAGGAATATCTCCCGATTGGACGTTAAATTGAATGTCTTTTGTTTGTCCACCAGGTGTCTCAACGGTGAGATCAACCGAGCCATTATCAATCATTTCACTGGCAATTAAGCCAATGGCCACACGCCATATAGTTGCTGGACGATCATTGACAGCAAGAATTTCATCACCAACTTCAATACCTGAATGAATAGCAACACCAGCCGGGTCTAGTTTACCAACCACAGGCTTCAAACCTCTTTCGCCAACTGTTAGAATTAGCCAAAAAACCAAGAAGGCAAACACCAAATTAAAAACAGGGCCCGCTAAAACGATAAGGAAACGACTTAGCAGAGGTTTATTATTAAAGGCTAGCTTTTTCTCACTCTCTTCGACGTTTCCTTCACGCTCATCGAGCATTTTCACATAACCGCCTAACGGTATACTTGCAATGACATATTCTGTCTCGTCATTTTTCCTTTTAAATTTAATTAACGGTTTACCAAAACCGACAGAAAAACGTAATACTTTCACACCACATTTACGCGCCACCCAAAAATGGCCGAATTCATGAACGGTAACCAAAATACCTAAGGCCAAGATAAAAGAGGCCATTGAAATAATAATGCTCATTAACCGTTCTCCAAACAATTTTTTGCAACCTGACGTGCTTGTGCATCTGCGCTTAAAACGCTTTCAATTGAGTCAGCAGGGCTCACTGTTGTAATACTCAACACCTGCTCAATCAATGTGGAAATACCAGTGAACGCTAATTCTTTTGCCAAAAATGCTTCAACGGCAACTTCATTTGCTGCATTTAAGATCGCTGGTGCTGTTCCTTTAGCATCTAAAGCTTCATAAGCTAAACGTAAGCAAGGGAATTTTTCATATGAGGCTGATTCAAATGTTAATTGATTATTCACTAGAAAATCCAGCGCTGACACGCCACTCTCATGCCTTTTTGGCCATGCTAATGCATGTGCTATGGGTGTGCGCATATCGGGGTTTCCAAGTTGCGCTAAAACAGACCCATCCACATAATCAATCATCGAATGAACAATACTTTGAGGATGTATCAGCACATCTATTAATTCAGCGGGCATATCAAATAAATAACTCGCTTCAATTAACTCCAAACCTTTATTCATCATAGTCGCTGAGTCAACAGAGATTTTATGCCCCATTGACCAGTTTGGGTGTGCACAAGCCTGCTCGACCGTTACATTATCCAACTCACTGGCATTAAGGTTCAAAAAAGGCCCACCAGAAGCCGTTAAAATTAATTTTCTAACGCCCTCAGCACGTTGCCCAGCCTTGTATGCATCGGGCATACATTGAAATAAAGCATTATGTTCGCTGTCTAACGGTAGCAAGGTGGCACCATTTTGTTTCACTACAGACATCAATAAATCACCCGATACAACTAAAGATTCTTTATTCGCCAGTAAAATTGTTTTACCTGCCTTAGCACCTGCTAAAGTTGACAATAAACCAACCGCTCCAACAATGGCTGCCACCACAATATCAGTCATTGAATGTTTAGCAACAAACTCTAAAGAATCCATGCCAGATAACACTTGGGTTTCACATGCGTCAGAGCGTTCCAATTTCCCTCTAAACGCATCTGCAAGCTCAGCATCTGGAACCACTGCATAAGTTGGCTTAAATTCTATACATTGCTCTAATAACCGCCCAATGTTTTTATTAGCTGTCAGTGCAACTACTCTGTAAGCATTCTTATTGAGTCTTATAACATCAAGCGTACTAACTCCAATTGAGCCAGTTGAGCCAAGCAAGCAAACATTTTTCATGTGAACAGTTTTGTCATTAACAGACAAGCAACATAAACAGGAGCCGCCGCAATAAGGCTATCAATACGATCAAGAACGCCACCATGACCCGGTAAAATTGCCCCACTATCTTTAACGTTTACACGTCGCTTCATAAGGCTTTCAAATAGATCCCCAAAAACCGAGACAAAGGCAACAAACACCGACACACTTATAAACATGGTACCGTTGTTAATTTCAAAATATTGATCTGCAAAAAAAGCCAACAATAAACAAGCTAATGCACCACCAATGACGCCTTCTATAGATTTTCCAGGACTAATAAGAGGTGATAATTTATGACGCCCAAATGAACGGCCAGCAAAATAAGCTCCACTATCAGCAACCCACATCAACAATAATAGGTACATTAAAAGCTCAGGGCCTTGTTCAAAATTGAGCCTCAACTGGTAAAGCGATATGAATATTAAACCAAGCAATAAATAGCCAATTAAAAGCATCACAGGGCGCGCTACTTTATTTGCCAGTAAATCTTGCGCTTTAGTTATCAGCAACACGATCGCCAATAACCAAAATATTAAACTAGCGTAAAAAAAACCACTTAAAAAAGGTTCATTTAAAAGCGTTAAACCAAACGAAAACAGCAAGCCAGTTATCGCAAATATAGATTTATATAGCTTGCTTTTTACAGCACTTAAAGCAGCCCATTCATAGCCAGCTATCAAAACAATTAGACTTAGAACCCCTATAAAAAATGGTTCAGAAGAATACATTACAATCCAGACCACAGCTGGAATCAATACTATGGCTGTTAGAAGCCTCTTAGCGAGACTAGTCATTCCTTAACCATCTTCATCAAGTTGCTCACCTGTCTGTCCGAACCGACGCTCACGAGAAGAGAAATACTGAATGGCCACATCAAGAGCATTCTTATCAAAATCTGGCCAAAGTGTGTCTGTAAAATAAAGTTCACTATAAGCTATTTGCCAAAGTAAAAAATTACTAATTCGCTGTTCACCACCTGTTCTTATGAATAAATCAGGGTCTGGTATAGCTGCAGTGGATAAAAAGTCTTCTATGTTCAGGTCTGTTAAAGGAATGTCTTGACTGACGGCATGTGCCATCATACATTGGCTTGCCTGCGTAATATCCCATTGGCCACCATAATTTGCTGCAATGACCAGCAATAAACCAGTATTTTTAGCTGTTAATAACTCAACATCTATAATTTTTTGTTGTAACGACTGGGACAGTTTGGTTTTATCACCAATTATTTTCAAACGAATATTATTGTTATGTAATCGTTTTGCTTGTGTTTTTAGCGTCAACATAAACAAGTCCATCAGTACATTAACTTCTTTCGCTGGACGACGCCAATTTTCGCTGCTAAATGCAAACACTGTTAACACTTCTACACCGTAGCTAGCGCACGTTTCGATAGTGGTTCTTAATGCATCAACGCCCGCTTTATGGCCTGCTGTACGAGGTTTACCCTGAGCGGTAGCCCAACGCCCATTGCCATCCATTATGATGGCAATGTGCTTAGGGCTTTTTTTTATATTTTTTTTAACTTGGTTGTCAGTCACAAGAATCCTTTTTATCTCTTTTGACAACGTCGTAAAAACTTAGATCAAGGTTAAACACGACAGCACACGATGTTAGGTTCATTGCCTACATTGACATCAAGTCAGCTTCTTTTACCTCAAGGTGCTTATCAATATCTTTTACATGCTGATCGGTGATTTTCTGAATTTTTTCTTCACCAGAGCGAAGTTCATCTTCAGTAATCATCTTTTCTTTTAACGCCTCTTTAAACTCAGAGTTTGCGTCACGACGAATGTTTCTAATCGCAACTTTCGCAGCTTCTGCCTCACCACGAACCACTTTAACAAGATCGCGACGCCTTTCTTCTGTTAATGGTGGCATTGGTACACGAATGACATTACCAGCAGTCACTGGATTAAGCCCGAGATCTGCCTTCATAATAGCCTTTTCAACTGGGCCAATCATACCTGCTTCCCACGGCATAATAGACAATGTTCTAGCGTCTTCAATATTAACTGTTGCTACTTGATTTAAGGGTGTATCAACATCGTAGTAAGACACAACAATATGCTCTAGCAAACTTGGGTGCGCACGACCTGTACGAATTTTTGTCAATGCTTTTTGAAAAGACTCAACGGATTTACCCATTCTTAGGTTTCCATCTTTAACAATATCTTCAATCATAATTATCTCTACCGTTATTCTACAAGTGTGCCAATATCATCACCCATCACAAGACGTTTAATAGCACCTTTATCAAAAATATTAACGACCCTTAATGGTAACTTATGATCCCTACAAAGTACCAATGCTGTTGCGTCCATAACATTTAAACGTTGATCAATGGCTTCATCAAAACTAATACGTGAATACAGCGTGGCATCAGGGTTTTTAACCGGATCATCAGAATAAATGCCATCCACTTTTGTTGCTTTAATCAGCAATTCAGCCTCAACCTCAATACCTCTGAGGCTCGCTGCCGAATCAGTGGTAAAAAATGGATTACCGGTCCCTGCTGCAAAAATAACCACGCGGCCTTTCTCAAAATGTCTAACTGCTCTTCTACGTTTAAAGCTTTCGCATACTTGGTTAATTTGAAGCGCTGACATAACGCGAACATCCTGACCAAGAGACTCTAATGAATCTTGCATCGCTAAGGCATTAATGACTGTCGCCAACATACCCATATGATCACTGGTCACACGATTCATAACATCTGAAGCTACTTCAGAACCACGTAAAATATTTCCACCACCTATAACAAGACCAACTTGAACACCAATGTCACATAGCTGCTTAACTTCTTCTGCTAGCCTTAAAACTGTATTACCATCAATACCACCAGCGGAGTCGCCCATAAAGGCTTCCCCGCTGAGTTTTAGCAATATTCGTTTATATGTCAACTCGCTCATTAAATTAATCGCCTCGTACTTGAGCCATTACTTCAGATGCAAAATCTTCTTCTTTCTTCTCGATACCTTCACCTACTTCAAAGCGTACGAAAGATACGACTTTAGCATTATTAGATTTTAATAATTGCTCAACCGTAACATCACCATCTTTAACGAATGGTTGACCCAATAAGGTGACTTCTTTTAAGAATTTTTTAACTTTACCAACGATCATTTTTTCAACAATCTCAGGTGGCTTACCACTTTCAGCAGCTTGCCCTTTAAAAATTTCTTTTTCCTTTTCAATAGCCTCTGCAGGTACTTCTGCTTCAGAAATACATAAAGGATTGGTCGCAGCAACATGCATAGCAATATCTTTTGCTAATTCAACAGACCCACCTTCCAATTCAACCAACACCCCAATACGGATACCGTGCAAATATGAACCGACAACGCCTGATTCAGGCTTAATGGTTTGAAAACGTCGAACATTAATGTTTTCACCAACTTTAGCAATCAATGCACGTCGTTTTTCATCAACTGTCACAGATTCACCGTCAATCGTTGCATTATTTAATGCTTCAACATCAGCGACGTCATTATTAACAATCGTGTTTGCAACCACTGTAGCAAACTCAACAAAATCATCACCTTTTGAAACAAAGTCAGTTTCACTGTTAATTTCAACAATCGTTGTTGCTGATCCATCACCGGACGTTGCAACCTTTAAAACACCTTCAGCAGCAATACGCCCTGCTTTTTTATCTGCTTTTGCCATGCCTGATTTACGCATGTTTTCAATCGCAACTTCTAAATCACCACCTGTTTCTACTAATGCTTTTTTGCACTCCATCATGCCAGAACCCGTTCTTTCACGTAATTCTTTGACCATTGCAGCTGTTACACTCATTCTAAACCTCTGTCTATATTAATTAATCATAAAAACGCCCCCAACAGGAGGCGTTCATTGTCTTCTAAGCTGTAGCGATTAACCTTCTTTGCTTACTTCTTCAGTTGCTGCTTTTTTTACCGCTGTTTTTTTCACAGCCGGTTTTTTAGAAACTGATTTAGCCACTTCTTTATTATCAACTAATTCTTTAATTACGCTGGCTTTACCTTCAAGAATCGCACCGGCAAAACTTTGGCAATATAGTGTTAAGGCTCTGATTGAGTCATCGTTACCTGGTATTACATAATCCACATCATTAGGTTTATTGTTTGAATCAACAATACCAATCACTGGAATACCTAATTTAGCCGCTTCTTTAACTGCGATTTTTTCATAGCCTACATCCATTACTACAATAGCATCGGGTGGGCCTTTAAGGTCTTTAATACCGCCAACACTGCGCTCTAGTTTTTCCAGCTGGCGCATGAACTTTAAACCTTCTTTTTTGCTAAAACGATTCAAGCTACCGTCTTCACGCATCGTTTCAAGTTCTTTTAAACGATTAATTGATTTTTTGATGGTACCGAAGTTTGTCAACATACCACCTAACCAACGGTGATCAACATATGGCATGCTGCAACGTTTTGCTTCTTCTGCAACTGTTTTACGAGCGGCTTTTTTTGTTCCAACAAACATGATAGTGCCTTTGTTTGCTGCTAGTTTGTTGATGAAATTTAATGCATCATTAAAAAGAGGTAAGGTTTTCTCTAAGTTAATGATATGAATTTTGCCACGCTCACCAAAGATGTAAGGGGCCATTTTAGGGTTCCAGTACCTCGTTTGGTGACCAAAATGGACACCAGCTTCGAGCATTTCACGCATTGTGATTTTAGACATTTCTTTTAATTCCTTATGTTATAGCCAGCCAGATAATCTGACATGACTCGGGTTGATAACTACCACGCATCCCAAACGGTAACCTGATTTAATTCAAGCACCCTACCGGATGTGTTGATGCATGTGATCGTTGTTGCCAAAAGTGGCGACGCTTTATACCATATCTAGAGCTAAACAGCAATTTAAACCTAAAATATTAGTGTTATGCCTAAGCTGTAAAAAAACCTTAAATTCATCTATTAAGCGTTATAATCTGTCACTTGTTTGACATTCTGAAACCACTTTATTTATTAAAATATGAGTATTACTTTAAAAACACCCCCTGAAATTGAAAAAATGCGTGTCGCTGGCCGTTTAGCTGCTGAAGTTCTCGAGATGATCAGGGAATATGTTGTTCCAGGTGTCACTACAGAGGAGCTTAACCAACGTTGTCACGACTTCATGGTTAACACCCAAAAAACAATCCCCGCCCCGCTAAATTACCATGGCTTTCCAAAATCAATCTGCACCTCGGTTAACCAAACTGTTTGCCACGGTATCCCCAACCATAAAAAACTTAAAAAAGGAGATATCGTCAATATTGATATCACCGTTATTAAAGATGAGTTCCATGGTGATACCAGTGAAATGTTCGTTGTTGGTGAACCAAGCATTTTAGCCAAGCGTCTTATCGATACCACACAAAAAGCTTTATACCTAGGGATTAGCATGGTTAAGCCCGGCGCAAGACTTGGTGATATTGGCCATGCTATTCAAAAATTTGCAGAAAGCAGGCGTTACTCTATTGTTCGAGAGTATTGTGGTCATGGTATTGGGCGCGTTTTTCATGAAGAGCCCCAAGTTTTACATTACGGCGAACCTAATACCGGTACCACACTAGAAGAGGGCATGACCTTTACTATAGAACCGATGATTAATGCTGGCAAAAGGAATGTAAAAACACTGGCAGATGATTGGACCGTGGTTACTAAAGACCGCAGCCTATCCGCACAGTTTGAACACACCTTAACGGTCACATCCAATGGGTTTGAAATTTTTACCGTTCGAGATAACGAGGCCATTGAAGCAACCCATATTCCACCAGAGTTATATAAATCATGACATCTCTTCCTACTGAAAATGAACCAGCCGCGCATAAAATTGCTGATATTAAAGCGCTAATTCAAGCCTTTAATAATGAATTACATACACGCGCTAAGTCTGGTGAAACGGTAGAAACACTTCTAAAAGCTCGTAGTGATTTTATCGATCAATTACTTACCAACTATTGGAATGAAATATTAGGTCCCTATTCTAACCAACTGGCCTTAATTGCCACCGGTGGTTATGGCCGCGCGGAACTGCACCCTTTTTCCGATATTGATTTACTCATTATCTTTGATGAATCCGAGCTCGACAATTACAAAACAGAACTCGAATCGTTCTCGACATTCCTATGGGATATTGGTCTTAAGCCGGGTCTAAGTGTACGAACAATTTCAGACTGCCTAGAACAATCTAAGTTAGATATTACGGTTATTACAAACCTTATGGAAGCTCGCCTCATCACAGGTTCAGAGGCTTTCTTTTCTGACATGCAAGATCAGATCAGTATCGATAATCTTTGGTCGCCGGTTGCATTTTTTCGCGAAAAAGTAGCAGAACAACACAACAGACACTTGAAGTTTGGCAATACCGCATACAACCTAGAACCTGATATGAAAGAAGGGCCAGGTGGGTTACGAGACATTCAAACGATTCAATGGATTACCCAGCGTTATTTTGGTTCCAATTCACTTGGTGAATTGGTAAATCATGCGTTTCTTACTAAAAATGAGTATCGCTCACTGGTAAAAGGGCAACGCTTTCTTTGGAAAGTCCGTTTCGAATTACACCTTTTAGCGAATCGACCTGAAAACCGCCTGCTATTTGATTATCAAAAAAACCTTGCCTTAGCCTTTGGTTTTGAAGATGGCGATAACAACCTTGCTGTCGAATCATTTATGCAGTTGTACTACCGTACTGTGATGGACCTTGAGCGCATTAATGAACTGGTCTTGCAAATATTTAATGAGGCTTTAGAAAATAAAGTCATGGATGTGACCCCTATCAATGAATCTTTTAGGATCATTAATGATTATATCGAGGTGACGCATCCAGATACCTTTAAAACAACACCTACTGCTCTACTCGATATTATCCTTCAATTACAAAAACATGAAGATGTAAAGGGGATCAGATCAGCAACTATCCGCTTAATACGCGAGTCTTTACACCTGGTTGATGATGAGTTCAGGGCAAACCCTCGAGCTAAACGTTTATTTTTAGATATTCTTCGCCAACCGCATGGCATCACCCATCAATTTCGTCGGATGAATCGCTACGGTTTATTAGCGGCTTATATTCCAGCCTTTGACGATATTATCGGGCGTATGCAGTATGACTTATTTCATGCCTATACCGTTGATCAGCACACCCTATTTATTGTTAGAAACCTAAGACGGTTTGCCTTAGAAAAGCACCGTGACGACCTGCCGCATTGTTTCGATGTCTTTCAAGAAATTCGCAAACCTGAGTTACTTTATTTAGCTGGCTTATTTCATGATATTGCTAAAGGCCGCGGCGGCAACCATGCAGAACTTGGCATGCATGATGCCATCGAATTTTGCCGCCAGCATGGCTACAATTCTTATGACACCAACCTTGTCGGTTGGCTGGTTCAAAACCACCTAATCATGTCAATGACCGCGCAGCGTAAGGATATTAATGACCCCGCTGTTATTCATAAATTTGCCTCTAAAATTGGCAGTCTTGAGTACCTTGATTACCTCTACCTACTAACCGTTGCAGATATTAGAGCAACAAACCCAACGCTGTGGAACGACTGGAAAGGCTCGTTATTAAAAGAACTCTACAACAACACTCAGCAACTTTTACGTCGCGGATTACAAACGGTCACTGATGAATTAAGTGACGAAATCAAAGACATGCAGTATCAGGCTAGACAAGGCCTTAATATCCGTGGCTTAAGTGATGATAAAATTGATCGAGTATGGCGAACGATCAGTAAGGATTATTTTTCACGGTTTTCTGTTGAAGATAGTATTTGGCACACATTGGCCATATCATCTTGTCGTCAAGAAGAGATGCCACTGGTCTTACTACGCCCACAAACACATCGCGGTGGCGCAGAAATTTTTATTTACGTAGATGATCGCGCTGGCACATTTGCTATCTGCACAGCAACGCTCGATCAGCTTGGCCTTAATATTTTAGATGCTCGAATCATTACCACTAATGAAGACCTCGCATTGATTAGTTTCCATGTTTTAGAGGATAACGGCAGCCCTATTCCCGACCTTACTCGTGAACAATCTATCGTCAACGTCTTACGTGCTAATTTAATAGCGCCAGACCAATCAGTTTTATCGGTTGATAGGCATAGGCCTCGCCAATCTCAACACTTCAACATTAAAACGACTATCAGCTTTAAAAGTGATTATCAAAAACGCTACACCATTTTAGAAATACGCACACAAGACCAACCCGGTGTTTTATCCACCATTGGGCAATGCTTTAGTGCCTGTAAAGTTAACGTGCGAAATGCAAAAATTACCACCTTAGGTTCAACCGCTGAAGATATTTTCTATATTACCGATAGCGATAACAAAATGATTGAAGATTCCGAGATCATCGATCAGCTAAAAGAAAGCTTAATTGAAAAACTGACTTCGTCGCAAAACAGTACTACTTGATTCTAATTTGGCGGTACTTCTGCGCCAATACTTTAGGTTCCGCATTAAAAAAATATGCCCACCTTAAAGACCACATTAACAGGACTGTTTTCACGACCCCATTAACCTGCCAACGCCGGCAGGATGTGGTAACAGTTTCTTTAAGGCATATCGGCTTTGAAACTTTTTTTAGTTTTTTGCTTATTGCAATATCTTCCATAAGCTCAATGCACGGGTAGCCGCCTACCTGTTCAAACAAGTGCTTTGAAACAAACATTGCATGGTCCCCTGTTACGATACCGGTCAAACAAGAGCGCCAATTCATCATCGTTTCAATTATTCGAAAAACAATTGCTGTATCGTCCAACTTGACCTTAAAACGTCCCCAACAAAGAGTTGGCTGTTTCGGTTGCTTTAATAGTTTTTTAATGGCCCTGTCTGCTAGCAGGGTATCTGCATGTAAAAAAAGCAATACCTTTCCACGTGCTACTTGTGCACCTTTATTAAGTTGCACCGCACGTCCTGCTGAAGAGACCACCAGCTGTTCAACAAGGCCTTCTGTGCAGCAGACCGTCTTATCGGTGCTGCCGCCATCTACCACTATAATTTCGACACCTTCCCTTCTAAGCGATTGTAACGATGCCAGCGTTACCGGTAAGGCCGTCTCCTCATTCAGCGTGGGAATAATAATAGATAGCTCAGGCATTAATAACAGCCCCTTCTATAGGATATTTTATAATCACTGCTTCAAGGCGCCACCACAGCTTGAACCACTACCCGCCGTGCAACCATAACAATGATCGGCTACCGTAATGGCTTGTGATTCAAAATCAAGCCCTAAACACTCGCTAATATGCCTCTTTGATTTAAGCTGGCCAGCAGGCAAGCCTAGCATTTGATTAAAATCGCAATCGTACACATAACCTGCCCAATCAACACTTAAAGTACTTTTACACATCACTTGATCAAGGTTAACCGCTTGGTGCGCCGTTTTAAGTACGTTCATATATTCGTCAAACTGACCTGTTGAAATCAGCCAACTACCAAACCGCTTAATGGGCATATTTGTTATCGTGAACAAACGCGTAAACACAATGCCGAAGTGTTCAAATAAATGGTCTTTATAATCCGCTTCAAGAGCCGACTGATCTGGCGGCAATTGAGTACCCTGTGGGTTATATACAAGGTTTAGTTCTAATGCTTCCCCATAACCGAGGGTATTTAGTTTTTTTAACGCAGTGATACTCTTTTCAAAGACCCCCTTACCACGTTGTGCATCTACATTATCACTGGAGTAGCATGGTAGGGAGGCAACAATTTGTACTTTATTAGATGCTAAAAAATCAGCCAAATATTCATAACCCGGTTCTTCAAGAATCGTTAAATTGCAGCGATCAATGACCTCCACTCCTCTATTTCTCGCTTCTATAACGACATATTGAAAACAAGGGTTCATTTCTGGCGCACCGCCGGTCAAATCGAGTGTTTTAATAGCCTGCTGATCTATAAAATTAAAGACTTGATCGATAGTTTCTTTCGCCATTATTTCTTTACGTGTCGGACCAGCATTAACATGACAGTGTAAGCAGGACTGGTTACACAAATACCCCATGTTTACTTGTAACGTGTGAAGTTTAGTTCGTGTTATCGCAGGGAAGTTTGTATCCACTAGCTTAGCTAACGTTGGGTGCATAGTTAACTCCGCCTAGCTAAATGGTAGCGTTTTAAAATTTTTAGCAATTTTGTAGGCTGATGGTTCTTTTTCCAGACCCCCGCTGTATATTTACTTGCTTCAGCCCATGTTGGGTACACATGAATCGTTGCTAATATTTTATTTAAGCCCAACCCATGCTTCATGGCTAAAACAAACTCAGGCAGTATTTCACCAGCATGTTCTCCAACAATGGTAACGCCTAAAATATGATCTTTTCCTGCTGCAGTTAGCACTTTAACAAACCCTTCTGTTTTACCCTCTACAATGGCTCTATCAAGTTCATTAAACTCAAATTTTGTTGTCTCTATTTGCAAGCCCGCCGCTTTTGCTGATTGCTCGTTATAACCCACACTGGCTATTTCTGGCTCTGTAAAGGTCACCCTTGGGATCACCCGTCGGTCTGCTTTAAAACGCCAAAAATCACCAAATAAACTATTCACAACGCTATACCAAGCAAAATGTGCAGCGGTATGGGTAAATTGGTAAGGCCCAGCGACATCTCCACAAGCGTATATGGTGGGCACATGGGTTCTCATGTATTTATCGACCTTTATCGTACCCGATTGTGTTAATTGAACCCCAAGCTCTTGCAAACCTAAATCAGCAACATTGGCCTCTCGTCCAACAGCAAAGAGTACCGCATCAAAAATAAGTTTTAACGGCTTACCTTGTGCCGATTTAAGCGTGGCGACACATTGATTATTGTCCATTGCGAAGGAATCAACCGAATATTGTAGTTTTAATTCAACACCATCGTGTTCCAAATGAGTCATTAACACACCGACTGACTCTTCATCCTCAGACGGCATAATGCGATCGGCGTTATCAATAAGGGTTACCTTGCTGCCTAATCTACTAAAACTCTGACCCAATTCACAACCAATAGGCCCAGCCCCAACAACAAGAAGGTGTTTCGGTTGTTCACGCAATGACCATATTGTGTCCGATGTGTAATAAGGAACTTGATCAACCCCTTCAATCGTTGGTATCCGTGGTTTAGCACCGGTCGCAACAATAATATGTCGGCTGCTAATGATTCGATCGCCAACGGCTATTTCCCAAGGTGATAACACACGCGCTTCAGCTTGCATACACTCAACACCCAATTGAGTGTAACGTTCTACAGAATCATGCGGTTCAATTTGCTTGATAACCGACGATACACGCTCCATAACCTCAGCAAAATCAAATTCTACCGAAGCACTGTTTATACCATAGTGCTTACTTCTGCTTAATTCTGCTAAAAAACGGCTAGACTTAATCAGTGATTTTGAGGGCACACAACCACTATAGAGGCAATCGCCCCCCATTTTATTTTTTTCAATTAACAAGACTTTAGCGTTTACTGCTGCTGCAAGATAAGCGCTTACTAACCCCGCAGAACCACCACCGATTACAACTAAGTTATAATCAAAAACCTTAGGTTTTTTATAGGACGTTAAAATTTTATAACGTCGAATAATAGTCGGCACGGTTTTGGCGAATAAGGGAAATAGCCCCAGTAACGCAAATGAAATAGCGACTGCTGGCGATAAAACATCTGACACCTGTTCAACCTTAGTTAATTGCGTACCTGCATTAACAAACAGTATTGTGGCTGGCAACATACCTATTTGACTAACCCAAAAATAGCTCCTTAATTTAATAGGTGTCAGCCCCATTAACAGGTTAACAAGCCAAAATGGAAACAGCACAATTAAACGTAATGTAAAAAGGTAAAAAGCCCCTTCTTTTTTGATCCCGGCATTTACATCGGTAAGTTTATCGGAAAATTTTAGCTGCACTGTCTCCTTCAAAATATAACGAGACAATAAAAAAGCTAAACTCGCCCCTATTGTTGATGCAAATGAAACTAATATAACGCCCCAAAACAAACCAAAAATTGCACCCGCCGCCAAGGTCAGAATACTAGCTCCCGGTATAGAAATAGCCGTTGAAATAATATAAAAAACAAAAAACCAAGCGGAAGTTTGCCAGGGGTTTGCAATGTAATAAGCGGCTAATTCATCGTTTTTTTCTTTTAAAACAGTTAAATCGATATATTGATCAAAACCTAACCAATAAAAACCTACAAACAACAACGCTACAAGGCCTATTAAGCAAACTTTTCGCGATTTAAACATCCATATATTCCCAGCTTCGCCACCCAGCAAATTCTGGATAATAAAGCCCTAACATAATAGGTCGCGACTCCTTTTTGCTCATCAATTGGGCATAACGTTCAAGTTGAGCCTTATATCGTGTCACTTCAGCGTCCAAAAACTGCTCCTTATCATCGTCATCATGGCGGCTTGTTTTAAAATCAATAATCCAACGTTTACCCTCATCAACAAAGGTTCTGTCTAATCGGTAATGAATGATCGCTTCATCCACTACTCCTGACAGCGATAATTCAAACTGACTATCTTCATGCTGATTATTAAGAACCCATTGACCACGCGAATCTTTCACACAAACATCAAGAACGTGTAAAACACGCTTAGTAGCTTCATCAAGGTGCCGAGGTAAGACGCCAAGCTCTACAAGTTGCTGTTGAACCTTTACTCGCATCATTCCATCATCAACTTTTAAACAGCCTTGCTCACCCATTATTTGCATCCATTGATGACAAACAGTCCCGACCGATGCGGCTAAATCTGAGGCCCAATCATATTCAATGATATTTGTTTGTAGCCGTATCCTATTATCTAAACCATGCTGATAATCCAGCATTGAATAATCTTTTTTATCAATATCGTATATATTTATTTTCTTTAAATAACAATTTGTTAGAGCCTTATTATCATCTAGTTTGTTATCTGAAAATTTAATAACAACCTCATCTTTAATTGTCGGCCAAAGCAAACCAAGTAAGGTATTACTCGCAGGCGTTTTAGCCTCTTGTGTTTTTTCGTTAAGCGTTAAGCAAAAACTTAAATGTAATTGTTTTTTAGCACGGGTCGCCGCCACATATAACAATCGCTGACTTTCATGAATGGCCTTTTCCTGCTCTACCCTATTTAAATAATTAACAATGGCATCATCCTCGTTCGCCCCCACTTCCTTAAGGGGTGCAATCATTAACTCACTACCTCCCGCTATCTCCGAAGGGCGTTCTAGCCAAGACAATAAACGTGACTCATCTCGCCCTGAGCGTCTATCTAAGCCCGGCAAAATTACATGATCAAACTCCAAACCTTTAGCTTTATGTATCGTCATTATCTGTAATGTATCAGGCGCTTGTGTGTTTGGAGCTGCGTACAGTTTATCAATCTGCTCTTCAAGCTCTGTGATATCAACACTGCCTTTATCAAGCTCTAACATTTGCAAACACTCAAAAAACCGTTCGCAATCGGCTAAATCAGCAGCAGACGATAAACCCTCAGGGCCTAACAACTCAGACCATAAACCAAGTATTGAGTCGGTCACACTCATCTGTTCTCGATACGAGAGTGCAACCTTAAAATGTGATACCACATGGGCAATACTCCTTTGCCCGTCTTGCGATAATTCCTGTATCCGTTCACTGTGTTGTATTAACTGCCAGACCGTTTCATTCGTTTCGCCTTCTAGTAACAAATGCATATCTACCAAACTTAGAACACACCATGGCGCACGTAATACGGATAACCACGCCAACCGATCTGCCGGGTGTAAATAGGCTCGTGTCAGGGACATTAAATCAATCACTGTTTGTCGTGTATTAAGTGGGTCAATATCACTGGCTTGATAAGCCACAGATGCCTCATTTAACGCGATAACCAACTCACTTAAGCTCTTACGCCCTCGAACCAACACACCGATTGACTCATTAGGCGATGTTTGTTGAATCTGCTGAATTAAGGCTAATAAGCCTTTACCCTCTTGAACTCTGCTTTCATACGGGTAATATTGAACGCCATTAGTTGCAGCTTGTGCTGTTTTAAATGCTATTGAAGCTTTATAAGAAATAGCACCACTGAATATATTATCACTTGGCGGCATAATCCGGCTAAACGCCTCATTTACCCAGTTAATAACCCCTTCTTGCGAGCGAAAATTAACCGCAATATTAACCGGTTTAATATTCTTAACTTCACCCAAACCATCTTGCTGAGTTTTTAAAAACAAGCCAACCTCAGCCTGACGAAACCGATAAATAGATTGCATCGGGTCACCCACCAAAAATAATGTTCGCCCATCGCCTTCTTGCCAACCTGCCACTAAATCTTTTAATAACATAAATTGAGTTTCAGACGTGTCTTGAAACTCATCAACAAGCATGTGTTGCAGTTGGTAATCTAGCTTTAAACCAACATCGGTCATTCCGCTCGCATCATGAATCGCTCGACTGGCACTTAATGACACTTCACAAAAATCAACACAACCCATCTGTTGAAACACCAATCGTAAATGAGCAACGGCTTGCGGCAAGATCAATAATAAAGCTTGAATAATTTGCCACTGTTGATCGCTATATCCTGGACTTGGCAGGTAACGCAACCAAGCCATCGCTTCGGTTAATTCATCATTTTCTTGTAAGGCCAACAACAACGCTTTGTAGTCATTCTTTTTATCTGTGTACAGAGCCTTTTGATCTTTATTACTGGCTTGACTGACGGGTGGAAAACCCATTTTTGCATCTGCTTGTTTACGCCAAGTTCCCGCACCGGTGAGCAAAAAGTCCCTCAAGATTAACCAATCATTTAATGAATCAGCCGAGGTGTCCAACTCATCAAGGTGTTCAGCCAAGTAACACACAGGTGACGCTTTATCACTTAAATTAGTTGCCGCAAACTGTAGTAAATCTTTTAGAACATCTGCTTGCTGTTGACTCAGATGCCGCACAATATCAGCCAGTGTTGACTCGACCGTTTGCGTTAAAACGTTTTCTAATGCTTCACGTTTAGCTGCATCAGAGTCACTCATTAAGACGTGGCGTAGCCATTGGTCTCTTGAAGCTAACATCGATGAAATTAAATCTTCAGCTCGTGACAAATGGTTATCCACATGAGTTAACAGTAACCTTATCGCTTCGCCAACACGGTCATTACTGTCAAGTTCTTTTAAACAGTTGCTAGCTGCTTGAGTGTATAGAGAACTGGCATCTTGTTGAATGTTGGGCAAAGAACCAAACTGTGCAGTAATTGGCATTTGCTTCACTAAGTGCGCACACAATGAATCAATGGTTTGCACTCGTAAACGGTTTGGGTTTTGTAACAGATGCCATTGTAAGGCTTCATCACGCTCGAGCACTTTTGCAGCAACTAACCATGTTTGTGCTTCAAACTCATTCTCAGGACAAGGCTTGGTCGCTAGCTTAATCGACTCTATGATACGCAGGTGCATTTCAGCCGCTGCTTTTTTCGTGAAGGTAATCGCTAAAATTTCTTCAGGGTTATTAACAATACTTAGTAAATGCAAAAACCTTAGCGTTAATAAACTGGTTTTTCCCGAACCGGCAGGCGCTTGAACGATAAACGATTGGTTAACATCCAGCACCTCTTGTCGTTGAGCAATATCATGCGGTTTACTCATCTTCAGCAGCCCTTTGCGTTATTTGTTCATTAATACGGCATAGACTAGTCAAATCACAATATTGGCAAGCCTTGGCCGTTGGGCTCACACGTGCATTAGCTGTAACAAACTCATCGGACAAACCACCCAACACTGTACGCCAATGACCCATTTGACTATTCCATTGATCATAGTCTGCTTTTACTTTTTTATCCGCTAAGTTTTTTAATGTAGAAAAGTGATCGTCACTATCCGTTAAACCTTGATACTGAGTTTGGCCTTTTTTAAGTTGTGCAAAACTGATGCTACCTACATTACCTTCACTAAATACACTATACAGTGGTAATTGTGGCTCTTCAGGCCGCAGACCAAACCAACTATTAATACTGCAATCACCTGTTTTATAATCAATAATCGCTAATGAACCATCTGGTAGCTTATCCACACGATCAATAATGGTGTTAAGTTGTAATTCTCCAACGCTTAACAACTGCTTTAATTCCGTTGCAATAACCTCAAACGGCTCTCGTTGGCGATCTATGTTCAGCCATGCCATTAATAATTGCGTGATTCTTTCGGTTTCTAGCTGACCCAGTGCTTTCTTTAAAATAGCGGTCCGTTTACTTTCAGTTTGAACGACAGCCGTCACAATCGCTTTGACCAGCTCATATTGTTCATCAACTGATAAATCACATAAGGCTTTATGCGTTTTAATCTTCGTCCATAGTTCTTCTAAACTTCGATGTACAAGACTACCGCGTAAGCGTGCATCTATTCCTGGCTCAGGCTCTTGTAAAGCGTTCGTTTGCAAACGAAAATGCACATAAGCTTTAAATGGACACGCGGCTTGATCTTTCAATATGCTGACACCACCGCGCACTGTTTCGCTTTTTTCTAGCAATGGCCCGGAAACATCTTCAATCCATTTAAAATTCTTATTACCTACTCGGTGTTCAATTGGATTCACGGGTAGTTGTTGTAATAACTGCTCCTTTGTTATCACAGGGTAACCTTCTATCAGTGAGCTCTTTGCTTGTAGTGTTTCATCCTTAACATGAGAAAAACTAAACACCACTGTTTTTGCTGAGCGAGCCCAGTTTTTTGTGATTATTTTCGCATGTTGATATTGGTGTTCAGCAGATGATTGAACCAAACCTTTATTGCGCTGTTCGGCAAGCGGTAAAAAAGGGCTAGGGTTTGGCGATTGTGGCCATGTTTTATCATCTAAACCACACACCCATAACGCATCAAACGTATGTCCTGATGCCTCCATTAAACCCATTATTTGAATCGCTGCTGTTGGGGTTTCAGGTTGAAAAACACGTTCAAGTAGTATTTTTCGTAATGCATTTAGTGCCGTTTCAAAGGTGATTACACTATACACCTCATCCAAGGTTGAAAAACTTTTCAACACATCGTCCCACACTTGGAATACTTGGTATTCTGTGGAGCTTAATACTCGATCGCCTTGCACCCCCATGGTGGCTAAAAAAGACCTAAACAGCTGTACCCAGTCTGACGGCAGCACACGGTTTGGTTTTGCCTCTAGCAGCTCTATTACCTGATTTAAACACTTAAGCAGTAACGGGCATAAAGACTCATCGTCTTTAGGTGCCTGAAGACTATTGCGTAACTGCTTGACCGAGCAGGACAAGATGCCTTTTTTACGTAGAACAACTTCCAATCGTGCGCGCTGACCCCATTCCTTTTGCCCCGCCGTAATAAAAGAAGAACGAAGCAATAGACACAGTTCACTAAAAGTTATTGGTTGGCTACAAAATTGTAACAACCGAAGGCTTTGTTGAATGGGAGAATAGCTTAATAGAGACTGGCCCAACGACACGTTATATGGTTTTTCAAAAGGTACATCTACTGGGTAAACAACACTGGGATAAAAAACCGTTTTAAAGGCTGACTCAATCGATTCTCGCATGACTTCCAAATCTGGCACGACTATACCGATCTTATTGTCAGGGTTTTCATCCAAACGTTCTCTTGCCCATTGCGCCATTAGCTTCACTTCTTCTTTACGATCAATCGCTTTAAGCACATGCGTCTGGTTTGTAGCGGCCTCTGCAGAAAACTCGCTAAGTTGATGCCCTTTCTCTATTAACAATGCATGCAATGACTGTTGTGTCGGCGTATAAATTTCAAACCCTGAAAAAATAATCTGATTTGGCAATAGCAAACAATCTTGATCTACCAATTCACTAACCGTCTTTATTAACTGCGCACGATCTATCCAAGCTGATTTATTTAATTCATCTTTATACGCATCATGCCATTGGTTAAACGAGGCCATATCAACACCGGTAGAAATATCATTCACCGCGTTTTCAGCGATCATCCATTGCAGGCTTAGTTGTCTGGCTTTACTGGCTGCTTTGGCCGTTGCTGGTACGTTTAATAACTCAGCACCCAAGGTCTGTCGTATAACACGTTCCCAAATAACTAGCGCTTGTTCCTGTGTTAATAGAGTTTTATTCACTAACGAAGCCGATGCCTCATTGCTTTGCAGATCAAACCGTCGTTGCCAGCACTGTAATAACCAAACATCAAACGACATAATCATAGGCGAATCCCAGACAGCCGCACCTTCATCCACTAGCGCTTGTTCAACCCGACTTGTTAAGTGTCGTGATAAACGCTGATTCACGGTAATCACGACTGCGCCCTGTTTTATTGCTTTAAAAAAATCTGAAAAATTCATTTAACTAGCGTATCAAAATCCATCTATTAAATCAGAACAACAGCCTCATTATGAGGCTACTTAATGAGTCCATTATCATTGAATTCTAATTCTCCCTTAATACGCCTAAAAACTGCCTTAAAAATGATCCATATTAAAAAAACCACAAGTATTTATATTTTCTATTTGCAACCGTCTTAATCCTTGTAGTAGTGTGGGTTCTCAGCAGTATTGTGCCCCTTAAAGAAGCCCTTGGTTGATCTCTTATTTGATGTTTTCCATGATTATTTATTGGCAAGTTTAGGTTTGGCTATTGGACTCTATATCAGGTTACTCTTATGGAAGTCTCAATAAACACCAACACTTACAGTACACAACTGTTCAAAATAACTGACCTACAATACGCCACATCTCTTCGTTCTCTATTGTGGATCCACTAATTGCCAGCACTATCGCAATAGATTTTACTGAGGTAAATTATGAATGAACCTAATTTGGACACTATGCAGTCAGTGAAAGCGGCTGACGAAATAAGTGAAATTTCATCAACACTGCTTTCCGAAATATTCGATGGTTTTGAAGAAGCTATTTTAGTTGCCGATACCAATCGACGCCTAGTGTATATGAACTTGGCAGCAGAATATTTATTTGGTTACTCGAAACAGCAGCTGTATGGAAAAGAATCAAAAATACTGTATGCAGATGAAAATGATTTTTCAGAACAAGGTCGGCATCGCTATAACCTAGCAAGCGAAAAGCCTACAGAAAACTATAGGATTTTATATCGCCGTTCGGACGGAGAAATTTTCCTTGGCGTAACAACAGGGACCATTATGCATTCTTCTGATGGAGCGGTCATTGGATTTTTAGGCCTTATCCGCCCTGCACGCTCAGCCGACCAATCTTTAGATGCCCTGCAAAAAATTCACAATGTAACCTCTGACCTTAGCTTAAGTTATGAGCAAAAAATAGAATCATTATTGACCATTGGCCTTAATCATTTTGGTCTGGAAACAGCCATAATGTCTCATATTGAAGGCAATGAGTATACGGTTGAAAACTGCGTCGATTTTAATGGTCAATTAAAGCCAAAAACACAATTTGACCTAGAGGGAACTTACTGTGTTCACACATTAAAAGAAAATAAAACTGTTGGCTTTCATTTTGTGGGTAAGAGTCAAATTCAAAACCACCCTTGCTACAAGAACTTCCAATTAGAATCATACATAGGCACGCCATTAAAACTGGATGGCAAACTCTATGGAACCGTAAATTTCACCAGCTCCTCTCCTGTAGACCCTTTTTGTAAGGACGACTACATCTTGATGCAGTTACTCTCTGATACCTTCAGCTACCTGTTATACAAAAAAGTATCAGAAGAAGAATTAGAAACCTTAGCAAGAATTGATGAGTTAACCAGCCTACCTAACCGACGAGCCACCTTTGAGCGTCTGCATCAACTCATTGATCAATCCAATAGGTTTTTCAAAAAACTCTGTGTACTGTCAATAGACCTTGATCATTTTAAAAGCATTAATGACAAATACGGACATGCCGCAGGCGATCAAGCATTGGTAGAATTTGCACAAATAGCGTCAGGTATAGGCCGAAAAACTGATTTTTGTGGACGAATCGGGGGAGAAGAATTTATCTTTGTGCTAACTGGTGCAAACATAGAACGTGCAGAGGAATTTGGTAACAAGCTAAGACACACTTTAGCTTTACACCCCGTCAAGCTAAACAGCGAAGAGTTTATTACGATAACTATCAGTGCCGGCGTTGCCATGTTTGACAACAACGAGTCCATTGAAAGCCTCTTAGCTCGCGCTGACGAGGCTATGTACAACGCCAAACAACAAGGTCGAGATCGCGTAATGATTGCACCACCCTCACCTTAGTATAAGGGTAACTAAGTTGAACCTGTGAGCCACAAAACTAATATGGACAAAAGTTATGAATAAACCAATCGCACAACTAGGGCCAAGCACAGATCGAACCGCTAAAACTATCTACATTCTGTATCTGGTAGGGCTTGTTTTTGGTATCACTAGCATCATTGGCATCGTCATGGCCTACCTTAACCAAAACGACTCACCGGAATGGTTAAAAAGCCATTATCGGTTCCAGATTAGGACCTTTTGGATTGGTATTCTCTTTATCCTAGTCGGCACTCTACTAGCCTCCGTTCTAATCGGTTACTTAGTACTAATGTTTTCTGTGGTATGGCTGATTATTCGCTGCATAAAAGGCCTAAAATTAATAGAGCAACAACAAGAGTACCCAAACCCAACAACATGGTTGTTTTAAACTCGTTCAAATAAATATAATGAACTTGCTTATTTTAAATAACGACATGGCCTAAAGAATGTCTACCTACCAAATAAAGCCGGTGACGGATTGATATTTTCATTCGCCAACTAATATCCCGTATGCTAGGGTAAACTTATATAAACGTTATATATTAAGAGATAAAACAATGGACATTTTAATTTTTTTAGCCATTGGTGGCATTGCTGGTTGGTTGGCGGGCACACTGATGAAAGGTAACGGTTTTGGTTTATTAGGCAATATTGTCGTTGGTGTTATTGGCGCTGTCTTTGGTGGGTTTGTCTTTGGTTTGTTAGGTATTTCTGCGGGTGGTTTGATTGGTTCAATCATCACCGCAACTGTGGGCGCTGTATTACTGCTTTTTATTGTCGGCTCAATCAAAAAAAGAGCATAAATAATACCGGTGACTTTATGCCCACACTCAATGTTCATAATTCAATTCTACCCATGACATTCGCTCTTTAAGGTAACCATATGGGATCATGTTGCGACAATAGCTGCACACTAGATGCAAAAGAAGGTAGACAGCGTAGCACGCTAATTAAGGTGCTCTGGATAAATGCCATTATGTTCGTGGTAATAGTAGCTGCTGCCTTTTATGGTCAATCTACAGCGTTAATGTCTGACAGTTTAGATAACCTAGGCGACGCACTAACCTATGCTCTGAGTTTATTTGCAGTATCTAAAGGACCCGAACTAAAAGCCCGCATTGCACTTTTCAAAGGTGGGCTAATCTTTATTGCCGCGAGTGTTGTTATCGCCCAGATAATATATCGACTAGTAACGCCCACCCTGCCAGTTTACGAAGTAATGAGTATTTTTAGTATTGCCGGCTTACTGGCCAATGGCTTATGCCTTTTACTACTTTGGCAACATCGGCACGAGGATATAAATATGAGCTCTGTGTTTGAGTGCTCACGAAATGATATCGCATCTAACTTATCTGTTCTTTTAGCAGCCCTTGGCGTGTGGTTTTTTAATTCTGGGATTCCCGATATTATCATTGCCTCTTTCTTGGCCATTATTTTATTAAGATCGTCTGCACATGTTATAAAAGGTGCCTTGGCTGAATTATCAAACCCCACATAAAGGTTGTTTTAACTGGCCTATTTATACAAAAATAGCTAACCGTCCCTAAAGTCTAGCCCTCAAAAAAGAGCCTCATCTCAACGACTAAGGCTCAAAACAGTTTAACAAGTATTATTTAAGTATCGGCTAAAGGTTGTGAAACCTTATAGAACAGACAGCTGTCTCCACTTAATAGCTACGCTTTTTTCAAATGATAATTATTAAAGTCTGGTTGACTCATTTCTTTTGCATAACGTTGTGGTGACCACGGCCACAATAATGGCACACCGTTATCATCTAAATACCAACTTTGGCAACCTGTCGTCCAAATGGTGCCCGGGAGCGCTTCATGAACTGTTTTATAAAAATCATCAACAGCTTCTTGTTTAGGCTCAATATAATCAAAAACACCTTCCATATATTTTTGAATACATTTCATGATATAGCTGCTTTGCGTCTCGGCAATGGCAATTAATGAATAGTTCCCTATAGGGCTATTGGGGCCATTTAACATAAAAAAATTGGGGAAATTTGGAATAGTAATCGCACGAAAAGCACGCGGGCCGCTTTCCCATGCCTCGGATAATGTTGTGTTATTCGTGCCTTGCATGGTCATCGGGCGCATAAAAGCAAAACCATCAAACCCTGTCGCTTGTACGATAAGATCAAGCTCATGCAAGACGCCATCTTTAGTACGGATACCTTTTGCTTCAATTTTATCGATGCCTTCTGTCACTAAGTCAACGTTCGGTTTTTGAATGGCTGGATAAAAGCTGGTGGACATCACTAGGCGCTTACAGCCAGGTTCATAATTAGGCGTTAACTTAGCGCGCAATACAGGGTCTTTCACATGATTTAAATTCCATTCACACAACTTATTGAGTATTGAACGATTCCAACCAGGCTTAACCGTTGCAACACCGACTGTTCTTTCTTGCATAAACTTATAAAGCCGGTAAAGAGACTTCCCAAGAACAGGAAACCGTTTAACCGAACGAATCCACAATTTAGAATAAGCCTTATCAGGAATCGGGAAAATCCATTGCGGCGTACGTTGAAATAAAGTCAACTTTTTAGCAACCTTAGATAAAGGATCAATCATTTGGGTGCCTGTTGACCCCCCGCCAATCACACCAATCCTTTTACCTGATAACTCAACGTCATGATTCCAGCGTGCCGTATGAAAAACATCGCCTTCGAAGTCCTCAATACCTTCAAATTTAGGTTCGTTGATCTTATGTAACACCCCAGTTGCCGCCACAATAAAGTCAGCGGTATCTGTTTTTCCACTGGCCGTTTCAACATGCCATTGCCCATCTTTGTGCTGGGTATTGGTTATTTCTTCATTAAAGGTTGTGTAACTTGCCAATTGGTACTTTTCAAAAACTCGCTCAAAATAGGCTTGAATTTCTGACCCCGGGGGAAAACGCCGCGTCCAATGTGGGTTAGGCTCGAAGCTGTACGTATAAAAATAAGATGGTATATCACATGCAATTCCAGGATAGGTGTTTTCACGCCAGGTGCCACCTATAGTGCTACGTTTTTCATAAATACTAAAATTTGTTAGCCCCGCCTTTAGTAAGTTAATGCCCATTAAGATACCCGACATACCGGCACCCATAATAATCACCCGTGGTTCCTTAACGCCTCCATCCTTTAACGCTTTAATTGTTTTTATCGTTGACATGCCTAGCCCTTAGTTATTGTTTTAATTCTTATATTACAAATTCTAACACTCATTATAAAAACTTTTTTAGCTAATGATATTAAATATTAGCAAAAAGTTATACGCTTACTAAAATGATGAAGAATATCTGATGAATACTACGTAGTGGTTTATGGTTTACTATCAATAAATAAAGGAGGCAGTAATGGCAAGCATACGAAGTCAGTTATTAGCGAAGGTTCTGCGAATGACCATTAAAAGGAAATTCACAGCCAGTCGTAATTTGGTTCAAGAACGCGATAACATGGACAAGTTAGCAGTCATGAGCGTCAAACCGGCACGAGGGCGAGTGACTACCTTAGGGGGTGTTCCCGGCGAATGGCATGAAGCGCAATTAGGCAGTAAAGAAACGACTATTTTATATTTGCATGGTGGTGGCTATGTGGTTGGATCACCTACCAGCCATAGAGGCTTGGCAGCCATGTTAGCTAATTTAGCTCAAGCAAGGGTATTTGTTTTAGATTACCGTTTAGCGCCAGAAGCCCCCTTCCCAGCTGCACTGGACGATGCAGTGTCTGCATATAAAGCCTTGTTAGATGACGGCCAAGATCCGAAAAAAATTGTTATTGCAGGTGATTCAGCCGGTGGAGGACTGACTCTTTCACTGATGCTTGCCTTAAAAGAGCAGTCCATCCCGTTACCGGCTACAGGTATCTGCCTGTCCCCTTGGGTCGACTTAAGCTTTTCTGGGGACTCGATGCAAACGAATGCCAAGGCAGATGCAATTTTATGTAAGGAATCCTTAACATGGTTAGCTGATCAATACCTTGGTGATGTAGCCGCGGATGACCGACGAGTTTCACCTCTTTTTGCCGAGCTAAACGGACTCCCTCCCCTATTAATTCAAGTGGGCAGTGATGAGGTATTACTGGACGATGCCGTCCGTTTGAACAAATTTGCAAAAAAAGCAGGTGTCGATACAACGCTTGAAGTTTGGCATGGCCAAGTTCATGTCTGGCAGTTAATGTCCAGATTGATTCCAGAAGCGCACCAAGCCATTCATTCGATAGGGACTTTTATCAAAACCCATATAGATGATTAAAGGGCTAATTATTAACGTAACGTCATTAATAAAACGACTCAACTATGTGCCATTTAAACGAGCTACGAGTAATTAATGACAGACATTTATATAGCTTTTGTATGGACTATTCCCACTTTTATGGTTTATATATAGGGCAGTTCAAACGTTAGATTCAACGCATATAAAAATATAATAACAATAAAAAATTTTCTCAGAACAGCAATAAAAGCTCGAAGTAGCTTAATTGGAAAGAACCTCCAAACCTAAAATAAAAACTTAATACTACAAAGAATGAGGCAACGATGAGTACAAAAAAACAGTTACACTTTGGGGCTTTTATGCGCCCAGCCAGCATCCATAGTTGCAGTTGGCGCTACCCTGATGCATTTTCAGATGCAAACTTTAACTTTAAACACCATATTCGTTTTGCGCAAACCTTAGAGAAAGGGCTTTTTGATGCCATCTTTATGGCGGACCACGTTTCATTGTTAAACATGCCCGATGAGGCATTAAAACGAAGTGCAACTGTTGTATCCCTTGAACCTCTAACCCTACTGCCTGCGCTTGCTGCCGTTACAGAACATATAGGCCTAATTGCTACCGCATCCACAACCTACAACCAGCCTTACCATATTGCACGAAAATTTGCCTCGCTAGACCACATCAGTGAAGGGCGAGCTGGCTGGAATGTTGTGACCTCTTCTAACCCGTTAGAAGCCCTTAATTTTGGTTTACCAGAAGCAGTAGAACACGACGAGCGCTATAAACGCGGACGAGAGTGTTATGAGGTGGTAACCAAACTATGGGATAGCTGGGAAGATGACGCTATTCTTAGAAACACTGAAACGGGCATATTTGCAGACCTTGATAAATTGCACCCACCTAAACATAAAGGTGAGTTTTATGCTGTTGAAGGTGCTTTAAATGTAGCACGCCCGGTTCAGGGCTGGCCTCTTATAGTCCAAGCTGGTGCCTCTGAGGCAGGACGCCAGTTTGCCTCAGAAGTAGCAGAAATGGTCTTTTCAGCCGCTAGTACACTAAGTACCGCACAAGAATATTATGCCGATATAAAATCACGCGCTAAAGCCTACGGAAGAAACCCAGATCATCTTAAAGTTTTTCCTGGTTGCTTTGTTATTATTGGTGATACCTTAGAGGAAGCAAAAAATAAAAAACGTCAACTAGATAGCATGGTTGACCCTAGCACAGGCATGGGCTCTTTATCCATTTTGTTAGGGTGTGATGCTAGCAAGTTTGATCTTGATGGCCCTCTTCCTGAAATACCCGAAACCAACGCAGTTAAATCTGGTCGTCAAAAACTTGTTGATATGGCAAAAGAAGACAATATGACTGTACGCGAATTAGCCCAATATGTTGGCGGCTCTTATGGCTGTTTAGAAATGTTAGGAACCGTCTCAATGATAGCGGACCAAATGGAAGAGTGGCTAAATTCTAATGCCTGTGATGGTTTTAATATCATGTTTCCTTACCTACCTCAGGGCATAGATGATTTTGTTGAAAAACTAGTCCCAGAACTACAAAGACGGGGCGTCTATCGAACCAGCTACGAAGGTAATACCTTACGTGAAAACCTTGGCTTACCAAGGCCCAAAAATCAGTACTGTGATTGAATCTTTCATCCAACGTTAATACCTTGTTAAGCCGTTAAATTTAGACTAATGAGTCAGCAATATAAAGGCCCCGTCTGGGGCCTTTTTTATAGCAGATAATTTAATTAGAGCCGCAGTCTGGTTAAGCTGAAACTGTGGTTAAGTTGTAGTAATTTAACTTTATACAAGCTCATTTAAACTTTAGCCTTGCCTTAATTCAGTCAACAAATTTTCTAAATTTTAACAATAAATAAATATAATATATTACATTATAAAAGTCTTTTAACTATATGATAGATATTTAATTTATTAGACCTATAGTTTATAAAGCGGTTCCAAACCCTCGGCTCTTTTATCTCTTTTTTGCAAGCGCTGACTATGTTCATTAACCAAGCCTGCCAAATCCTCACCTTTCCATTCAATATCATTGTTTGAATACAGCGCCTGATTAAGCTGTTCAATTTCTGCTTGTAATTCTTTGCTGCAATACCGGCTTATTTGATCCAGTTCTTTGCTGTTAAATTGTACAAAGCCCCAAGTTATTAACGCCTTTTTTGTCTCTTTAGGATCATTCGCTTTACAGGCTTGTTGCAGGTCTTTAATCGCTTTTTTCACTGAGCTATTTTCTTCGTCTATTGAAGAGCTTGAAGAACGTCTAAACCGTCCCTTTATAACCACCCACACAAGAGTAATTAACCAAGCTATTGCAAATATAATAGCTAACCATTTCCAATAATACTCTGTGGTGTTAACCGTTGCTGCCTGATCAAGCCTGTCTATCTCTGTAACCAATTTTTGATTAGGCTCCGTGGCTATAACCTGCGGTATTTCGACCGATTCAAGCGCAACGGCAGTAATGGTCATTTCTGGAATAACGGCTGTTTCAATACGCCCTGTTATTGTATTGAACCAAGGCACCTCTATAGCGGGTAATGTATAGTCCCCAGCCTTAGAAGGAATAATAGCCGCTTTTTGTTCTCTCAACGCTATAACGCCGTCTTCTTCGCTTTGGATTCTTAACAAGGGCTGATCTGGATACACTTTAAGCTGCGAAGACGCTGTATCAGTATTTAACTCTGGTAGTTGACTGGCCGTTACACCTCTCGCCAACATTGTTAACGTTCTAGTTAACGGCTCCCCTACTGTTACGCTTAACTCGTCGTTTGACCAAGTTTGTTGTAAATGAACACTTTTAGCAGCCAACCAATGCTCACCTGTAAAACTTGCTGGCGCAGGTTGCACATCAACATTAACTGCTGTTGATTGAACCCGTTTAGTTTTTGTACGTTGAGTATTAAACAGGCTGCCATTCCATGACCGACCTGCACCGGTAACCACTTGTGCGGTTAATACCGTGGGTGGAATTGTTAATGGCCCGCTTTGTTGAGGAAAAATGGCATATTTACGTTCGAAAACCGAATAATTAACCCCATTTAACTGCTTATTATACTGCTTATCTTCACCTATTTTTTCAACGATGGCATTGTCGATTGTTGGTTCAGAAAGTGATGCTTTTGAAATTTGCACACGCTGGAATAAACGTACGGTATACAATAATTGAGACTGAACATAAGGCTGCTCTGGCGAAACCTCTACTTGTAAATATAGGTCATCATCAATGTCCATTTTATCGCTTGTGCTGTTTGCTAAAACAGTAATGCTCAGCGCTTTTGATACATCATCACCAAATGAAATAGCCGGAATTTGTTGTGGACCGGTCTGTTTTGCCATGACATCTAAGGTCCAAGAAATAGACTTTGTTGATCGGCCATTAACCCATGAAGATTGACTGCTTTTTTGTTGATTTAATACCTCAAACTTATTATCCAATGGGCTAAAGTCCGGATCATCATCAGGCGACTCCTCCATACTAAAAAATAACTTAAAAGATTCGTTAATACTGACTGGATTTCTATCAACAGAGACATTTATATCAAGCGCAATACTATGCGTGCTAACTAGAAAAACTGATATTAAAACAAAGTATTTCAACAGGTTATTTTTCATCATTGCTGCCTTTTTCTTAACGTTGTAGCTGTCGTTGACCATATTGATACTTAAATTTTCGTTTTAATAATGCCGCAGGGTCATCTTGAATACGTTTTAACCATTGCTCAGCCGCTTGTTGTTCTTCATCAGAAAGCTCTGCCGTTGCCGCTTGCTGCTGCTCACCCACCTCTTTACTGTCGTTCGGACTGCTTTGCGCCTCGGTATTTTCTGCTAACGATTCCTGATTAGCTGACGTTGATGACTCAGCAGCCTGATCTTGCGCTGCCTCTTTAGACTCGTTGGACGAATCGTCCTTATTATCGGCTGGTTGTGTATTGGATGGCTGCTCTGCTTGTTCGGCGTTTTTAGAGTTATCCTCTCCCTCTTGCTGTTTGTCTTGCCCTTGATCACCTTTAGGCTGTGATTTGTTTTGAGCCTCTTCAATCAGTTTCAAATTATGTAGTGCATCTTCATTATCAGGGTTTAATTTTAACGATTGCTCATACGCCTGTTTTGCTTCATCTAATTGACCCGATTTTGCTAGGCTATTGCCTTTGTTATACAGACTCTCTGCTGTTTCAATCCCTTCAAGTTGCTCTACAGCTTGTTGGTACTCACCTGCTTTATATTGAGCCGCTGCTTTCCACTCTGGTGAGGTGAATTTTTCTGCTGCTTGCTGAAACTTTTTTTCTTCAAATAGCTGTTTTGCTTGCTGATTTTTATTCAACCAAAGCGCGTCCCATTCCACCGCATAACTGTTTTCGGCCAGTGGCATAATAATAAAAACCAACCCTATTAGTAGCCCTTTCCTAAAACCAAAGGCGGCCAATGGCAAGATCAACAATAGCAACCAAACGCCCCTATCATTCCATTGCTCAATCAGTCCATTATTATCATTAGCAATTTCATCTAACACCGGCCGTTCTAGGCTAGATAACATTGCTTTAATATCACTATCATCCGCCGTCATTGTGCCGTAGTGCCCGCCTGAACGGCTCGCTAACGATGCAAGTTCTTTAGCGTTTAATTTGGCAATAATAATATTCCCTTGATTATCTTTTAAGAAACCACCACCAGCTTGTTTAACCGGACCACCAGCAGCTGTTCCAACCCCCAAAATAGAGACAACATAATCCCCCAGCTCTTTTTCTAATGTTTTTGCCGGTTGCTTAATACCATCGGTTATAAGAAAAATATTACCCTGCTTTTGACCGGCTTGTTGTAAAAGATTAACGGCCAACGTTAAAGCCGCTTGTGTATCTTTACCTTGCCGTGGCATTAAACTGCTTTCTAAGGCATTCAGCTGGTTCTCAATCGTTGCCACATCGCTGGTTAATGGCGTAACGGTAAACGCATCTGCTGAATACACCACCAAGGCCGTCAGTCCGTCTTTTCTTTGTCTTAAAATATCTGCAATTTTATAGCGAGCACGCACTAAACGGCTGGGTTTTATATCAGTCGCATTCATGGTTTGCGAAAGATCTAAGGCAATAACCAACGCCGCATCATTACGAAATGCAGGTGTTTCTAAGCGTTCCCATGTTGGGCCTGCCAGTGCAACAATTGATAATAAAACGGCCATTGATAAAGCCCCAACTACCCAATAACTTTTAGACGATTGTTTATCTTCTAAAATAAACGGCAATAAGGCTGCATCACACACATCGGCCCATTCACCTTTAGCCAGTGTGTTTTTAACCGATACAAACATTAAAGCCAGCGCCGGAATCAGCGCCAATAAAAAATAAGGTCTTATAAAATGAAAATCTGCCCAGTTCATATAAGCCTCAAACGAATCACAGTAATAATGCCCAATAACAATAAACTTAGCGCTAATGGCCAAGGGTATAGTTCACTCATGGGGCGATAAAATTGCTTATTTTTCTCAACTGGTTCTAGTTGATCTAACAGCTCATATATCTGCTCTAGCTCTTCTTTGCTGCGCGCACGAAAATATTGACCATTTGTTGCCTCTGCAATGGCCTTAAGGGTTTTTTCATCAAGATCACGTGATGGATTAACTTTACGGTTACCAAAAAAACTGCGTACCAGCATTTCATCTGCACCAATCCCAATGGTATAAATTTTAAGTTGCTGGTCAGCTGCCAATTTTGCAGCTTGAAGGGGGCTAATTTCACCCGCTGTATTCGCTCCATCTGTTAGCAGAACTAGCACTCGACTGTTTGCTTGCTCATCCTTCAAATGTTTAACAGCTAAACCAATTGCATCCCCAATAGAGGTTGCCGGCTCATCATCAGTAATACCAATAAATGCTTCGTCTAATAACGTTGCAACCGTCTTACGGTCAAAGGTTAAAGGCGTTTGCAAATAGGCTGTAGTGCCAAACAATATCAGCCCTAACCGATCGCCGATGCGTCGCTCAATAAAGTCTGTTGCCACATATTTAGTAGCTGTTAAGCGATCCACACGGGTGTTTTCAATAACAAAATCTTCCTCTTTCATACTGCCAGATACATCTACCGCCAGCATTAAGTCACGTCCACTCACTGCTTGTTCAATAGGCTCACCCAGCCATTGTGGTCGAGCAGACGCCAACACTAATAACACCCACGCAATAACAGCCAACCACAAAAGCCAAGGCTGTTTTGCTGAGCTATACCGTGCCTTAGCCTCACCAAAATCTTCTATAAAAGGGACTTTTAGGGCCGCTTGTGTATCTGCTGCATAAGCCGGCAAAAGCCAGCGGTATAGCAATGGCAACGGTAATAATAAAAATAATTGAGGCCACTCGATATGAATCATTGGTGTTGCCTCTTTAACCAACATTCACACAATTCAATTAAGTCATCTATTTCTATGTCTTCTGGCGCTGTTTGCCGATAAGGCGCTTCAGATAAATAACGTCCTATACCGGTACTAAATGGCGTACCGTCTACCGATTGATCTAGATACTCCAACCAGTCTTTACCCGTTAAACCTGCCGTCTTATTGCGCGGATTCACACTGATAGAAACACGACGCAGACACATAGATAACTGTTTAAGTGTGTTTAATTCATCGTTGTTTTTGGATTGCTTTATATCAACCAATAAGGCTGATGCTGCTTTAATCGCCGTACGACGTGTTAATTTTTTATACAACCACCAAGCACAAACCAAAGCCACAACAACAACCAGTAAAACAAGCCACCAACCTAAAGCAGGTGGCCACCAGCTAACCTCAGCTGGTAAATGAATGTCTTTTAAGGGCAATGTTTCATTCATTAACTTAACACCTCATATGGATCATCAACGGTGCTACATTCAAGCAGTGAAATTCGCCATTTTTTACACAATGTTGTTAACTGTTGTTGCCTGTTTTTAAAATGTTGTTGATAGGCTAATACCCGCTGGTTATCGCCAGTATCCAGTACTGTTTCCTGTTTACCATTAGTAAAACGATAGCGCCCTCTGCTTGGCAAATGGCTTTCTAGCGGATCATAAATATGTACTAATTGAAGTTCGCAGTGTTTAGCTAATTTAGATAACTGTTTTTCAACATGATTATTTAAGCCACGAAAATCACTAACAATATATACCAAGCTACCAGGTCTGGCATGTTGCATTAAGCGGTTAAGAATTTGCTCTAACGAGAAATACTCTGTTATCGATAACGTAGGTTTAACCAACGCATTTAAAAAATGTAAAACAGCTGAGCGGCCATTGGCTGGCTTTAACTCTTGGCAACCGTGCTGATTAAAAACCTGACCGCCTACTCTATCGCCATTTAACTGAGCAGCCCACGCTACTAAGGCAGCCACTTTAGACGCTTGTACCGATTTGAACACACCGCGTGTTGCAAAATTCATAGTGGGTCGTAAATCAACAGAAATAAAAATGGGTCGTTCACGTTCTTCACGAAATATTTTGCTGTGTGTTTTATTCGTACGAGCAGTCACCCGCCAGTCAATACTACGGATATCATCCCCTGCTTGATACAAACGAACTTCATCAAACTCCATTCCACGGCCTTTAAAACGTGACACATACCCGCCATTTTGGGCCGACTGTATACGATGCCGACGAGTTTTTAACAGCCCCGCCTTTTTCGCTAAATCGACCATGGGTTTTAACTGAACAGAAACCCGTTCGTTTTGTAAAACAGCCTGCTTCATTTAAGGCACAGCAACTCTATTAATTAATTCTTTAATAAACCTATCGGCTGTAATGCCCTCTGCTTCGGCTTCATAAGACATAATTAAACGATGTCGTAATACATCGTAGGCAATATTTTGAATATCTTCCGGGGTAACAAAATCACGTTGATTCAACCACGCTTTGGCTCTAGAACAACGGTCAAGCGCAATGCTCGCTCTTGGACTAGCCCCGTATTGAACCCAAGCAGCTAGATCATCACCATAAGCAGCCGGTTCACGTGTTGCTAATATCAATTGCAACAGATAATCTTCCAGTTCGTCACTCATATACACGTTTAATATTTCCTGACGTGCTGCAAATAACTGTTGCTGTGTTATCGGCTCGCTTGTTGCTTTTTTAGTATCACCGCCTTTTTCCTCGCGACGGGCTAAATGTAAAATCTCTTTTTCATGTGCTGCCTTAGGGTAATCTATTTTTACATGCAGTAAAAACCGGTCTAGTTGTGCCTCAGGCAAAGGATAAGTGCCTTCTTGTTCCAATGGGTTTTGCGTAGCCATTACCATAAATAAACTGGGCAACTGATAACTGGCACCACCAACAGTAATTTGTCGTTCTGCCATAGCTTCTAATAAAGCGGCTTGAACTTTTGCAGGCGCACGGTTTATTTCATCCGCTAATACTAGATTATGAAATAAAGGCCCTTTTTGAAACTCAAACGTACCCTGCTGTGGTCGATAAATATCCGTACCGGTTAAATCTGAGGGCAATAAATCTGGTGTAAACTGAACCCGGTGAAAGTCTGCCTCAATCCCTTTACTCAACACATTAATGGCACGCGTTTTAGCCAAGCCCGGCGCACCTTCAACTAAAATATGGCCATCTGCTAACAAGGCAACTAACATTCTTTCTACTAATACGTCTTGGCCAATAATCTGCTTGCTGATCGTCTCTTTAAGTTGCTGAATAGCCGCTTTAGAATCGCGTAAACTACTTTCTACCATGGTTTATTTATCCTTTTTAATGCTGAGTTTTATACAATAGTGCGTTTACCGGACCCAATATTTATTTCTAATCCGTTATAAACATTGGGGGCAACCATCTCATGATTCAACCACCAACATTACAAATGTTCTCCATTCTAACTAAACCTTTCTATTCGCATCATGAATAAACCCATCGATGTTCTTATTATTGGTGCTAGCGCTTCTGGTTTAATGTGTGCAATAGAAGCCGGCAAACGTGGCCGCAATGTGGTGGTATTAGACCATGCAAATAAGGCGGGTAAAAAAATACTCATGTCCGGTGGTGGGCGCTGTAACTTCACCAATATGGATATCAGTGCAGATAATTATATTTCCCATAACCCGCACTTTTGTAAATCAGCACTTAGTCGATACACACAATGGGATTTTATTGCGCTGGTGTGCGACTACAACATCCCCTATCACGAACGTAGCCACGGGCAATTATTTTGCGATGATAGCGCTAAAGACATTCTCAATATGTTGCTATCAGAATGTGCTCATGCAGGGGTAGACATTCGCCTTAATTGCAGTATAGAAAACATTCACAAAGAAAATGACCGCTATATCATCAACACATCCCTAGACGATTACAGTGCAGAATCGGTCGTGATTGCTAGCGGTGGCTTATCCATTCCTAAAATGGGCGCAACAGGCTTTGGTTATAACATAGCCAAACGTTTTGGGCATACCGTTCACCCAACGACTGCAGGGCTAGTACCGTTTACCCTACAACCGGACGATAAAGCATGGCTAGCCGAGCTTTCTGGCATTGCCATAGAGTGCGTGGTGAGTAATGAGCGCAACAGCTTTAGAGAAAATATCTTGCTAACCCATCGTGGTTTAAGCGGCCCAGCCATTTTGCAAATATCATCGTACTGGCACGCTGGCGAAACGCTCAGCATTAACCTATTGCCCGATGTAGACATAGAAACACTTCTAAAAACAAAGCAACAAGAGCAGCCCAAAGCACATTTAAAAACCATATTAGCTGAACATCTACCCAAACGATTTATCGTCGCCTTACTTGATGAACAACTCCTAAACCAACCGCTGCAATCCCTTTCGCACGATCGCTTTAAAAACATCAGCAAGCAACTACACCAATGGCAAATAAAACCCAACAGCACCGAAGGCTATAGAACTGCAGAGGTCACCCTTGGCGGTGTTAACTGTGATGAGCTATCATCAAAAACCATGGAATCAAATTACTCAACAGGGTTATATTTTGTGGGCGAAGTAGTCGATGTTACCGGCTGGCTGGGTGGTTATAACTTTCAGTGGGCTTGGTCTTCAGGTTGGTGTGCAGGGCAAGTGGTTTAAAACCACTTCTTATTTTGATTAGTTTATTTTAAACATTGATCCCTTTGAGTAAACACTCTAAACTCTGAGTTAAGGGTATTTGGTGCGCATGGTAATACCCATATTTATGTCTTTAATATCAAAATACATGGAAGTACTATCCGCATAGAGCAAGTAATACGCGGATAATTGGTTTTGCTTATTAACACTGTTAGGTGAATCAAAAAGGAGAAAAGAATGGAACTCGAAGTAACTTGGAAACGAGCAGCAAAAGTATGGTGGGCGTATCTCTGGAGAAATATCATTGCAATCATAGTTGCAATGATAATTGGGGGTGTCATCGGCTTTATTATTGGATTCATACTAGCAATTGTGGGAGTTTCTAGTCAAACCATACAATTTATTACAGCACCAATCGGCATGATAATAGGACTACTAATTTCTATCGTACCAGTCAAGATGATTTTGGCTAAAGATTATGGGGAGTTTAGGTTGGTGCTCTTACAAACCAACCCAGCAGAGCAATCACTTAACAAGGAAAATTAACTCGGGCTGCCAAAAGCTGCGCCGCTTCGCTCTGCAACTTTTGGCATCTGCTTATTGGCTTCGTTAGCTTTTCAGGAGAGTTATGAGTAACTTTAAATGTACTGTGGAAATATTAAGCTCTTTGCATCACTTATAGCTATAACTACAGTATTAATAAGGAAGATATAAACGTTTACAGACAAACCCCATCTAGCCTGATCCATTGATTTTAGAAAGGTATAAAAAAAACCCGCCGTAGCGGGTTTTTTTTATCGTTAATATTACGTTGTTATTTTACAGATACACCTAACGCCTTTACTGTTTCAACATTCAGATACTTATCGACGGGTAGTTTATTAGCTGATTGAAATGCATTAACTGCAGCGATTGTTTCTGCACCAATCACGCCATCAATTCTGCCAGGGTTGAAGCCTTTTGCTTTTAACGCAGATTGAATTTTTGAAATACGCCCTTGAGTCATGTTGGTTTCACATAAGATAGAGCGCCATTGCATAAAGCCATCGCTAACTAACTCTTGGTGAGTAACTGTTTTATATGTCGCTGGAATGGCGATTCGTTTTTCAGTTGCTGGTGAAGCTAGTTTACGTACTTTAATCGTTTTAAACTGTGCAGGAATGGTAACTTCACGAGTTGTTGCAGGTGTTTTAACAACTTGTCTAGTTACTGTTTTAAACGTAGCAGGCGTTTTTGTTAAACATACCTTTTGTCCTGTTCGTGAAGAAGTAGGATGCTCTTTATTATGAATCTCATGCCAAGTAAACGTTGCAGCAGTCACTTGATTTGTTTTTGTTAACGTATCGTATTTTGCAGGTATTGCTGTGCGTAATTCTGATGCTGGTTTAACCACTTCTTGGACCGAGACAGTTTTATACTGAGCAGGAATCTCAACCGTTTTAGTGGTGGCTGGTGTTGCAAGTACACTCTTGCTTACTGTTTTATATTCTGCAGGCACTTCAACTAAGCACATAATCTCACCGGTGGCAGAATCAATACGCTGGATTGGGCCAGTGCCTTTCTTCCAGATGGTGTGTGCAGGCTTAACAAGTACTTTTTCTGATACAGTTTTAAAGGTAGCAGGTACTTGAATGATTTTGCTTGACGCTTCACTAACAAGAACGGTTTTTTCAACGGTACGGTAGGTTGTTGGAATTGTTTTAACTGTTTCAGATGCCTCAGCTGTTAAAACTTGCTCTGTTACATTTTCAAACTTAGCTGGAAGTGCGTGCTCATGAAAGCACATACCGGGCGTTGCGGAGTCAAGATCAGCACCGTATTTTTTTGCTAATGCTAAAAGCTCGCTACTAGCAGGCGTTGAATTTTTACTGCGGTCTAATCGCCAAACAAGCTGTTCATCGCTCATTTTTATTGTCTCAGACTCTGTACCGTATACGGCAGGTACAGCAACAAGTTTGCTTGAAGCTGGACTGACTTCAACGGTCTCTGTGGCCCACTCATATGTAGCAGGGATAATTTCAACACGTTCTGATGCTTCGGTTGCCAGCATTTGTTCACTGACTGTTTTGAATTTTTCAGGCACCCATACTCGGGCATAACACTCACCACTCTTTGCATTAGGTGGCAATAGGTCGCTTTTCATTGAAGATTGGCTAGAAGCTGAAGCAGCTAGTTCCGCTTCTCTTTGTGCAATGGCTGATTCCCGACTATCTAATGCGGCTGCGCGACCCTTAAGTTGAGACTCTAAAACACTAGTACTTCCTTGTTCTGTACTAGCGCAACCGACTGCCATAACGATAGCGCTTGCCATGGCTATATTGGTAGTTATTTTCCGTATGCTCATATTGATTCCTTTATATATATGAAGTTGGATTATAACTTTATGGACTCCAAGCTGAACATATGATGAACGAACGCTTCGTTAGCATGTTATAGAGACTCATGAAAACGTGGGTAAAAGAATTATAAAAGAGCACCCTTGTAAATAATCAGTAGAGTCAGGCTCGATTGATTAAAGGCTCTGTAAAGAACACCTGAAGAAATATACAAGACAACAAACAGGGCATAGAGTTTATTTTAAACAAACGATAAAGGTTTAAATTGCTCTAGTCTACCCTATTGATTCAAAGTATTTGACTTTCATCAGCAGCGTGCGCGTCATTCTAAGTGGGGTGAAATTACAGCTTAGCTAGAAAGAAGGTATCTAATTAGTCCTTCTAGTTAATATGCGGGAATCAACGTATAGCAAATTCTTCAATTATTCCCCCGTTCAAACCACCCTGCTTCTAATACCTATTGACAGTGTTGTGTAACACAGCACAATGTTAGCTCTCCTATGAGAATATAAATGAGATAAAACCCACCCCTTTTCAATATGGATGATAACTTTTCTGACAAACATATCATTGATTCGTGGTTACAAAATGCAAAACCATGGGTTGTTGCTATTCGTGATAATGAAATAGCAAGCAGAACGCTGCTTACAAATAAGGCAATCACCGACACAATTTTACAAAAAAAACCTCAAACCGTATTAGACATAGGCTGTGGCGAGGGTTGGTTAGCTAGAAAATTAAGCGATTCGGGTATTACTACATTTGGTATAGATGTTGTGCCCGGCCTTGTTGATGAGGCTAACAGACTGGGCGGCGGTATCTTTAAGCTAATACCTTATGAGCAGTTAAGCCAACGTGTTATTAAAGAAAAATTTGATGTAGCTGTTTGTAACTTTTCATTATTAGGTAATGAATCTGTTAATCATGTTTTTAACTGCATACCACATGTTCTAAATGAGCAAGGTTATTTTATTATTCAAACTATCCACCCTATTAACGGCTGCGGACATGTTAAATACCAGGATGGGTGGCGAAAAGGCACTTGGGCTGGCTTTAATCAGCAGTTTACAAACCCACCACCTTGGTACTTTAGAACATTAGAAACATGGAAAGCCCTGTTTAATCTTAATAAGCTTGAGCTTATTGAAATACTTGAGCCTGTAAACTCACACATAAAAGAAGCCGTTTCTATCATCTTTATTAGTCAGTTGGCGGCTAATAAATAACCAGCACAATCAATAGGCAAAAAGAATGAGCATTATTGAGATTATTACTCTATTCGGCATGATGGTTGCGCTGGCAGCTTTACCCAGTGCTAGTGTTGCTTTAGTTGTTACGCGCTCAGCCACATTTGGTGTAGCCAACGGTGTTGCTGTAACTGCCGGCATCATTCTGGGTGATTTGATCTTTATTCTACTGGCTATTGTTGGTTTGTCGGTTGTGGCTGACACCTTGGGTAGCTTATTTATGGTTATTAAACACCTCGGAGCCGCTTACCTACTTTGGTTAGGTTATACGCTCATCACGTCCAACGGTGCTAGCTCAATATCAGTTGATAAAAGCGTAAAACAACAAAATTTATTCGCTAGTTTCGCTGCAGGCTTAATATTAACTTTGGGCGATATTAAAGCCATTATTTTTTACGCTAGTTTCTTACCTGTATTCGTTAATCTGTCTACCGTTCAAACCCCAGATATTCTAATTTTAATTTCTATTATGGTTATTAGCCTAGCTAGTGTAAAAATTCTATATGCGTTTTCAGCCGCTAAAATAGTTGCTGTTGCATCCGCTAATAAGTTTGATAACGTGGTTAGAAAAACAGCCGGTAGTTTTATGTTAGCCGCTGGGGGCTACCTAATTTTTAAAGCTTAGTAAGCATCGGCAAGTTGATTTGTGACTTTAAAAAATCAGCGTAGACTAATCAGTCTCGGCTAATTTTCATCGCCTCTCGTTAAGAAAAATATGATTACTTTTTGGCTAACTCTAAACTGGCTGATCCAACTGCTACTAATTATGTTGTCGGTTTCAACCGCTTTACATGCACTGATGAATAAAAACGATCCTAGGTCATCACTACTTTGGATTATTACCTGCTTTTCTCTTCCATTTGTTGGTCCTATTCTCTACCTTGTTTTAGGAATAAACCGCGCTCACAATAAAGTTTTATCACTAGGCGCAGTTGCTGATACCTCACTTAGCACTATTCCCAAACCTATTACCTTTGTTGATAAAAAAAGCAGACCTTTATCACCTCATCAACGTCTTAGTTTGGCTGTTACCGGACTACCCTTAAGCGAAGGCAACCAAATACAGATACTTAGTCAGGGTGAGAATGCTTACCCAGCGATGTTAAAAACTATTCATGAAGCAACTGAGTGGGTTTATTTATCCATGTACATTTTTGAGTCTAACGGTGTTGGTGAACAGTTTATCGATGCGCTGGCTGATGCTGTGGAACGTGGTGTTGATGTTCGTGTGTTACTTGATGGTGTAGGTTCTTGGTACAGTCTCGGTCAAACTAGAAAGGCTCTAGTTGCTCGTGGTGTAACGACACTTACCTTTTTACCCATAGGAAAAATGTTACCGCGCTTTACACTTAACCTGCGTAACCACCGCAAAATTTTATTATGTGACGGAAAACATGCGTTTACGGGCGGAATGAATATTCGCCAATGTCATTTAGTACAAACGTGTCAGCCTAACAGGGCAACTAAAGATTTTATGTTTAGCTTGAAAGGCCCTGTTGTACAACAAATCGGTCAAATATTTGAGAATGACTGGTTTTACGCCTGTGGTGAAAAGCTACCAAGCAAGTGCTATGACATTAACACATACGGACAATCATCCTGTCGCGCTATCAGTGATGGTCCGGGCATTAATATAAATGTATTAACAAAAGTAATGATTAGCGCTCTTAACAGTGCTCAATCGAGTATTACACTGGTGACACCCTATTTTTTACCGCCTAATGGGCTGATTATTGCTTTACAGTCTGCCGCACTGAGAGGTGTAGATGTTTCAATATTATTGCCGGTCCATAATAACCAACCTTATATTCATTGGGCGATGCGAAATAACATGCGCCATTTTCTAGCCTATGGCGTAAAAATTTATTATCAGCCCAGCCCTTTTGTACATTCAAAACTGTTACTAATAGACGATCATTATTGCCAAATTGGATCGGCTAATATTGACTCTCGTAGTTTGCGATTAAATTTTGAACTTAATGTCGAAATATTTGATGCTAATTTTGCTCAATCAATGGCCAAAATTATAAACAACGATAAACAACAAGCCATTGAAATAACGCCCCAAAAACTCAATAAACGCTCTTTTGTAATAAAAGCTTGGGATGCCTTTTGGTGGCTTTTTACCCCTTATTTATAAACCCACAGCTTACCTACTCGGCAAGAACACCTTGCGACATTGCAATATAATGAGTAACAGCCAAATAAATATCTATACCCCTCGATATTATGATTCAGAGTATTAAAAATTTAAGTAAAAAAGTACTATCCGATAACTGGTATACATTGAATAAATATACCTTCGATTTCCAAAAAGAAAACGGTCAATGGGAGCAACATCAACGTGAGGTTTATGACCGAGGCAATGGTGCTACGGTACTGCTCTATAGTGCAGCAAAGCAGAGCGTTATTCTTACTAGACAGTTTCGTTTACCCAGCTATTTAAATGGCAATAATGACGGCCTTCTCATTGAAACCTGTGCAGGTTTGTTAGACGGCGACGAACCAGAAATATGTATAAAAAAAGAAATTGAGGAAGAAACTGGATACAGCGTTAAAACGGTTAAGAAAGTTTTTCAAGCCTATATGTCCCCAGGCGTAGTGACTGAAATACTGCATTTTTTTATTGCTGAATACACACCGCAAATGAAAATAAGTGAAGGCGGAGGACTCGCGCATGAACAAGAAAACATTGAAGTCTTAGAGCTTAATTTTGAAGCGGCATATCAAATGATCGCAACAGGCGATATCGTTGATGCCAAAACTATTATGCTTCTCCAATACGCAAAACTAAATCAACTTTGTTTATAATGATCGGTTTGTAATAAACACACGTGGCCATAGCGCCCCCCTATCAAGCAAAACTATTCTTGTTTAACCTGTTTTTCTGCCCTATCTAATTATTATTTTATGAAGCCTTTTATCTTTCTGCTGAGCTTAGCTTTTTTCCAATCCGCAATCGCTACTGAAATTAAATTACTCAATGGAGACACCTTGAACGGTGATGTTATTAAAACAGAAAATGGACAAGTCACCCTTTCTCACCCTATTTTAGGCTTAGTAACTATCCCTTCGTCCAACATTAAACCAGCTGTAGTGAGCGAAGAAAAAATAGTCGATAAAAAAGATAACGGCCTATTAGGTACCGGCTTTTTTAAAGACTGGAAAAGATCCGCTGAACTAGGGATTAATGGCAATGAAGGTAATACACAAGATATGGATATTCATATTGGTGTGAATGGGGATTTTTCAAACACAACAAGACGTTGGTCGATATCCAGTGGATATAACAATGGTAGCGATGATAATGAAACGACAAAAAGTGATTTTTTTGCTCAATTTACAAGAGATTTTCTTAACCCATCAACACCCCACTTTTCTTTTATAAAGGGTCGATATGACTGGGATGAGTTCGAAGATTGGGATCACCAAATTGACCTATCGGCCGGTGTAGGTAGCCAATTAATAAAAAAAGACGCTTGGTCACTTATCGGTAGAACAGGTCTAGGTGTGAGTAAAGAGTTTGGTGGTGACAATGATGACTGGACACCAGAAGCACTTTTGGGGCTTGAAAGTTTTTGGGCTATTAGTAAACATCATTCGGTAGAGTTTAAAAACAGCCTATACCCAAATTTGGATAAATTAGGCGAGTTTAGAAATTTAACAGAACTCAATTGGAAAATTGGCCTAGCAGATATTAATAATTTGAATCTAAAAGTAGGGTTTGTTAATGACTATGACTCATTAGCGAACGGTGAGAGTCAAGAAAATGATTTTCAATATCGTCTTTTATTAGCCTTTGATATCTAAACATACCACCTTACCTATAACGCCAATCAACGTGATATGAATCGCCTGCAACGTATGTATCTAACAAGATCATACAAGCTAAAAATGCTAATCTGTCACACATTATTTCAAACAACTAAAAATTATTTATGAAAATTTGTGGTGTAGAACTCTCTGCTAATGATGCTGTTATTTGTTTCCTTCAATTTGAACAGCAAACGTTTAATTTACCCGATTGTCGAGTCCGTAAAGTAAGTTTGCCAAAGGGGCATTCTACTGATGACTTACGACACTTCCAAAAAACTTTTGCTAAATTGATGGCCGACTATGGCATTAACAAGGTGGCCATTAAAGAGCGTGCTTTAAAAGGCAAATTTGCCGGTGGCCCCATTGGTTTTAAATTAGAAGCAACTATTCAGTTGATTGATACACTTGATGTAATAATGCTATCTCAAAAAGAAATTAAGTTAGCTCTATCTGAAAACCGTTTACCAATAAGTTTTTCTGATACTGGATTAAAAGTGTTTCAAGAAACCGCCTTTACCACCGCTTATGCCGCGCATGTTTTGGCATAAGGTGTAGAATTAAACTTTTCGACTAACTCGTTAAAAAAGGCCATCATTATGCAAGCTAGTCAAATAGGGTTTAACCCTCTATACGCTGAAGATAACCCGATTTTAGAAGACATTAGCCAACTGACCGGCTATGCCTTTTTAGAATTTGGAGCCCCATGGTGCGAGCATTGCAAAGCGGCACAATCTGCCATTGAGCAAACCTTAAAACCGCTTCAATTTGCGCACGTTAAGGTTTATGACGGTAAAGGTTTGGCTTTAGGCCGCGCCTTTAAAGTTAGACGCTGGCCTACGTTAATTTTATTAAAAGATGGTGTGGAATTAGCTCGCGTGGTTCGCCCAACGTCTACTGCGCAGGTGAATGCATTACTCTCATCAATGTCTGCTGGCTAAAGTTTTAATTTAAGCTATATATCTGTACTGCGTTAATCATTCAATTAAAACTGATAGCCAACTTCTTTTGCATGATATGCTCTTTTACCATACACCTGTGTCCAATTAACGCCCATGTATGGCGCTAGGTGAGCATAAGGCAACAAATAAGCACAGCAGCACCTAATGGACGTGAATACATTGAAACTAACTATTTGCACGAATACGTGCATAAACTTGTGAGCCACCATCTTTTTTCAGCAATAAAACATCATAATCGTCACGTCGGTCACCCATTTCCATTCCCGGACTTCCAATCGGCATTCCAGGAACAGCAAGACCTAATGCATTAGCAGGTTTTTCAGCTAAAAAACGTTGTATTACCTGCGCTGGAATATGCCCTTCAAAAACATAACCTTCTTTTGATACCGCCGTATGACAAGACTGGTACTGCGGGGCAACTCCCCATTTTGATTTAAGTTCATTTAAATCTAGCGGATGATGCGTTGTCGATATAAAACCATGTTGCTTTGCGTGGCTTACCCAACCATCACAACATTGACAGGTGGGACTTTTAAAAACATCTAATTGAACCAAGGACGATAGCTCTTCATTGGCATTATTTTTTTGTGTTTGCTGCTCGGTTTCTAAGCAAGCTGTTAGCCCCAATAAAAATGCTAACGGCAAAAGTAGCCTTACTATATTAAACATATTTTCATTCCTTGTTCTAACCTGAAGTATTTTTGATGTACGTTATAACCTTATTGTAAACAAATTGTTAATAGATAGAGATTAAAAGATAAGCAAGCTATATTATCAATTGCTAATAGATCAAGAGTGTGATGAAATTCACCGTCAAATTGTAAAACAGTATACTTTTATGCCTGAAGATTGTAAGGATTGCTCATTAGCAAACACCTGTATACCCAGCGCCTTTGCTGAGCATAATATTCATAAACTCGATAAAATTGTATCGCCCACTAAGCAATACCCTCGGCATCGAAATATATACCATCAAGGTAGCAACTTTCAGGCCTTATATATTGTTAAATCGGGTGCGTTAAAAACCTATATTACTAACTCTAAGGGGGATGAAAATATTACGGGTTTTTACATGCCTGGAGATATCGTGGGTCTTGAGAGTATTTCAAAAAGGCGCTACCTAAACACCGCTAAAACACTCACAGACAGTAGACTTTGCAGGGTAAATTATCAGGAGCTGGCCGAATTAAGAAAATATACACCCGCTTTGTCTGACTGGGCTATCAACCTATTTAGTTTGTCGTTGGCTTCTGGCCAAGACTTTTTTAATTGCCTGTCTCAACACACTGCTGTTGCGAGATTAGCGACTTTTCTATTAACCTTATCCAAACGTACCAGCCGATCTGATCAGTACCAATTAGACTTTCAATTACCGATGTCTCGTCAAGATATTGGAAGCTACTTGGGACTTGCCAACGAAACAACCAGCCGTGCCTTTACTAGGCTGGTTGATAAAAACTGTATTCATAAAATGAATAAAGAGATTCACATTGTGGACTTAGAGGCCTTGCAAGAATGTTCTAACCTTACTATTGAGCATTCCAAAGAAAGTTATTAAAAAAACCACCAGCCTATCTTAGCTAGGCTGGTGGTTGGTAAAGTTGAACTAAACGGGCTGCTTGCTAAAAGAAACAGTGAATATTTTTGTCTAGCACAACACGTTGATCTAAGGTAATCACCCTTGATGCTAGTTTCCAGTTACCCTTTTCTTTTCTTAATTTATCCATCCGAATACCGTAATGTGTTGCTTGGTCCCTTTGCATACGACTACGAAATAAAATAAAGGCAGAACGCACATCAATTTCGTCGTCGGCCTCAGACCATTGAGCATCTATATTACTGATAATACGACGATTACGAACCCTAGGGTCCTCAGCCCATACAATGCCTGTCGCCATTCTTGCCACACGCATACTCAACATGCCGTAGTCATCATTATATAAATATGTTGTTTGGGAATTGCCCAATACCTTGTTGTCACGGCGATAGCGCACTTCTTGAGTTGGTAGCTGGTAGCTAATATCTTTACATAGCATATTTCCAAGCCAATCATCAAATCGCTCTTCATCCAAGGCTCTTGCTTCTTGTACTAAAAAACGCTCAACTTCAAAGTGAGTAGATTGATCAACGCTTTGTCCTGCTTGTTGTTTATTGCTCATTTTAGCCCCCTACTTTTTTTTGCTCTAATTGAGCCGTCGTTGACAATTCACTCCAAGGTTTACCTTCCATAAACTCTGCCCATCGACGATACATGCCTCGTTGAGGTGCTTCGTTAACCCATCCTTTACTAACCAAACCGGGTAACTCAGGATCAAGGTATTCATGCCCTTTTCCCATACCAAGATAAAGCGTCCCTTGACGTGTAGAATAGCCACGATTAGTTTGTGTGCATTGCTCCATATTCTCACCATCATCACTTTCAAGAATACCCGCTGTACCAAAGGTCAGCATATTATCGGTATGTATCATTTGTTTAAGCTGATCGGGCATTTCTTTTTCAACTAAGGTCCATGTCAGCACCTCAATACTATGCGGGCCACGTGGTTGCCACATTTTGAAAGTATTTGTGCCGTATAAAAATGAACAATTAGGAAAAATTGCAGCATCCCAGTGCCCACGGTAAAACTTCTCACGGTGCTCACCCATTTTTTCTCTAATCAGTGGCGATCTGTCATCCAACCATTTTTGATAGGCTTCAAAAACAGGGCCGCCATGAAGCGCAGCCGCGCCTTCCCAAATAACACCGAACCCATGACCTTCAGGTACGGTAACTTGCAACCCGGATGTTTCAGCATCATAAACGGCATTACCTTTGGCAATGGCTAATGGGCCACCTGCTATTTCTAACGCGGACGCATGTGCCCAACCGACATGGTAGCCATCCCCAATAAAGTTCTCTGTTGGGTTTTTCCAGTTGCAATCTAGAATAGATTTCATCGGAGGGCCGATTAGCTCACAGCCACCGGGCACGTCCATAAATGAATCCATATACCAAGCCATTCCACCTAAGTAATCTTTTAGTGATGGCGCTTCATCATCAAATGTACCAAAGACAAAGCCTTTATAACTCTCTACCCTTATTTTCTTAAGGTGTAAGGCACTCTTATCAATTTCATTATGATAGGCCTGTTTTTCTAAAGGTACATCAACAAGGTTACCATCCATACCAAACACCCAGCCATGGTATGGGCAGGTAAATGATTTAGCATTACCACCATCTGAAAAACAAACGGCATTACCACGATGTGTACATGAGTTTACAAATGCTTTAATACTGCCGTCTTTCTGGCGTGCAACAACAACAGAGTCCTCACCCATCATTGTCGACTGATAATCACCCTCATCGGGAATGATTGATTCATGTGTTAAAAACAACCAACATCGAGCAAAAATTTCTTCCATCTCTTTTTGGTAAATGTCCTCATCCCAAAATATCGCACGATCTTGAATCGCACCGTCTTGTTGGATTAATTTATTAACTGGCTTCATCTTATCTCCTGTGAAATGATCTAACTTTTATTATCATGTCGAAAAACGTGACTCTATCTGCTACGCCTATTAATTAAACTGACCCTAATCAATTTTTTATTTTGGCTTTCTCGCCAAGCCTTGTTTTAGAGCACTATTTTCTTATTAAATGATCTAGATCAGATTCACCGCTGGTGATTTTTTCTTATACAAGCCATCTCGATTCATCAGTGACATCAATGGTTATTAATATAAAAAAGAGCGCTCTAGGCGCTCTTTTTTAATCAGAATGTTATTAATTAAATATTAAGCGGCTTGTTGAGCCAATGCTTTTGCTAAATCTTCTGAGGCCACACCATTCGGTTTAATATCAAACGTTTCTACAAGAATATTAAGAAGATTGGGGGTGATAAAACCGGGCAATGTTGGCCCTAGGTGAATGCCTTTTATACCCAATGATAACAAGCTCAGTAAAACCGCAACCGCTTTTTGTTCAAACCATGAAACCATATAAGATAGTGGTAAATCATTAACGCCACAGTCAAACTCTTTAGCCAATGCCAAGGCAATTTGAATAGCCGAGTATGTGTCATTACATTGGCCAACATCTAATAAACGCGGGATGCCGCCAATATCACCTAAATCTTGATCATTGAAACGGTATTTACCACAGCCTAATGTTAAAACAACGGTATCATCGGGTGTTTGCTCAACCAGCTCTGTGTAGTAATTACGACCGGGTGCCGCACCGTCACAACCACCGACTACAAAGAAATGACTAATATCGCCGCTTTTAACCGCTTCAACTACTTTGTCTGCAACACTCAATACGGTATGACGACCAAAGCCAACCATCACTGATTTTTCTTCTTCATCTTCGGTAAAACCTTCGGCTGCTTTAGCCGCTTCAATCGCCAACGTAAAATCACCATGTTCTAGATGAGGAACTCCAGGCCAACCGACCGGTCCAGCAGTAAAAATTCTATCTTTATAAGAGTCTTGCGGCTCAATTAAACAGTTTGATGTCATGATGATGGCACCTGGAAAGGCCGCAAATTCCACATGTTGGTTCTGCCAAGCCGTGCCATAATTACCAATTAAGTGAGGATATGCTTTTAGCTTTGGGTAAGCATGAGCAGGCAACATTTCTCCATGAGTGTAAATATTAATACCCGTATCTTTGGTTTGTTCAAGCAAGTCATAAAGGTCTTGCATATCATGCCCACTGACTAAAATGGCTTTCCCTTTAACCGCCGTTGTTCTTGCTGCACCCGCTTCTTGAGCACCAAATTGACCGGTATTAGCCGCATCCAGTAATTCCATTACTTTTAGGTTAATAGCCCCTACTTCTAGACAACCTCCGAGTAGAAGCTCTGCATCAGTTGGTTCGTTCGCTAACAAATCTAACGCTTTTTCAATGCGCTCAAAAACTTCTTCATTTTGGTAACCTAAAACATGCGCATGGTAGCAATATGCCGCTACACCTTTAAGGCCATAAAGCATCATGGCACGTAAACCAACAATATCTTCTCCAACAATGTCTAAGTCTTTATCAATCGCTGCGTGTTCAACCTGCAACAACAAACCTGCTTTAACCGTCGCTGGCTCCCACACTGCTGGCCCTTCTGGCGTTTCAATAGGTACATTTTGTTCTACGGCGGCATGTTCATACGCTTCCCTAAGACGATCTCGTATTTGTTTAGCTTCAGCAATGAGCTCAACAAAACGATCTGCATTAAAGTTAACATTGGTTAAGGTCGTAAATAACCCATATAAAATAAAAACATCTGCTTCATTGTCTGTGTGGCCTAACTCACGAGCCAACTTTGCATATTGCGCAATGCCTTTAACGCTATAAGTCATTAAATCCTGTAAATCAGCGGTGGTGGCATCTTTACCGCAAACCCCTTGCGCTGTTTGGCAGCCAATACCATTTTTCTTTGAATGTGCTGTTTGTTCGCATTGATAACAAAACATGTTAGTCTCCTTTGTCTTTTACATGTGTGGCGAATTCTAGGCAGCGCTCCTTCCGTTGTAATTGACCTACATCAAGAAACCTAAAAAACATGACTTCATTACGCCAACATTTATTATTTGCCAGCTTTAATGAGCAACAATTTAGTCAAATTGAAACGGCGACTAGCACGCTTTCACTCAACGATGGGAACCATTTATTTCACCAGCAAGACCCGGCCAAGTACTTTTATTATTTACAGGCCGGCGAGATTAAACTGTATCGCCTCTCTGCCAATGGTGAGGAAAAAGTGATCGAATTAATTCGTCCAGGACAAACATTTGCTGAAGCAGTAATGTTTATGAACTTTCAACACTATCCAGTGCATGCGCAAGCGATTAGTGACTGCCAACTGATACAAATTAAAATGAGTACGTTTCTTAAACTACTCGATCAGTCACCCGCCACTTGTTTAAAAATACTGGCTAAAATGAGCCAACGCTTACATGGAAGTATTCAGGAGATTGATCAGCTAACCCTACAAAATGCTACCATGCGTGTTGTTCAATTTATGCTCCAAGGCATCACTAACGATGCCCTATCGCCTTATAAAATACAATGGACAGCACCAAAGGCAACCCTAGCGTCACGCCTATCCGTACGGCCTGAAACCTTTTCTAGAATTTTAAAACAATTAACACGCGATGGCCTGATTGAGGTACAAGGCAAAACGATTACTATTCTAAATTTAGAGGCTTTACGTCAGCATATAAACATTTAACCTGTTTATATAAAAAAGTCTTTTCTTAACGGCTTTTCATCGTTGCATAAAACTCATCTCTTGCCATATCAACCAAAGCAAACAAGTCAGCATCTTGCCAACCCTCTTTCATTGCCTTATCCATATAACCCAACAGTTCTTCAGCGAGCGGTAGTTTTAAACTGACATCTTCGGCACTTTGCTTAACTGCTTGTAGGTCTTTATGGCCTAGTTTTAAGGTTCCACGCCCTTGGTCAAAACGCTCGTTTTCAGCCATCGGCAGCATAAAGTCAATAACATGCCTCGGCGCAACGCAATCTGCCAATACATCAAGAACCATTTTAGCCTTAAGCCCGTGCGCTTCGGCCAAAGCAATGGCTTCCGATATGCCTGTTATGGTAGAAACAAAGGTCAACTGGTGACACAATTTTAGTAATTGCCCATTACCCGACCCACCTAAATAGTGAATTTTATTTGCAAATGAGGAGAGGATCGGCCGCACTCGCTGATAGCTTTGCTCTTCTCCACCGACCATCATGGCCAAGGTACCAGCATCAGCCCAAGGCGTTGAACCACTTACAGGAGCATCTAAAAAAACTTTACCTTTAGCACTGGCCAGTTTTGCTAACTGCCGACACTGCCCGCTGGGCGTTGTGCCTAAATCAACAATAATGCCTCCCTCATCCATGCCATCTAACAAACCACCTTCTTCACAGATCAACTTTTCCATGATATCGGCATGAGACACACTGACAAACACGAGGTTTTTATCGCTGCCTAACGGCACACCTTGTTCAAGTGCTGTTGCTCCTTTCTCCACCATCGCGTTAACAGCTTGAGCGGATAGGTCATGTACCGTAACGCTATGGCCAGCTTGTATAATTCTAGAAACAATAGCTTGCCCCATTGCACCAAGCCCGATAAAAGCAATTTTAAATGTCAATTCGTTAACCTCTTCACAGTCTTTAATAACGGAAAAAGAAGTCTAACATAACAAATAAATGTAACTGCTCAGCATCATTCTTAGGGATTTATCCCTTATGAACTTTTAATCAAGGAAGCAATTAAATAAAAGCATTATATTCGGCGAACTGTCAGTGCTTGCCTTGCCTCATACAGATTAACCTAGCAGTTTGGCAAACTTAACATTAAGCGATAAAACCACCATCAATCACCAACTCAGAACCGGTCATATAACTAGATTCATCTGAAGAAAGGAAAAGAATGCCGTTCGCTACATCTAAAGGCCTACCCATTCGCCCCATTGGAATTCCAGCTAAAATTCGTTCTCTAAATGCCTTCGCCATATCTTCGCTCATTTCCGCTACCGTGCTGGTTACAGCGGGTGTATCAATAAAACCAGGGTGTACAGAGTTTATCCGAATAGCGTAGCCTTCCCTGGCACAATGTAAGGCAGCTGCTTTCGTAAAAACTCTAATAGCCCCTTTACTCGTACTGTACGCAGCCATTGTAGGTTCACCAATAATACCTAAATCAGAAGAAATATTAATGATTGAGCCTCCTTTCTCTTTCATTGCTTTTACGGCTTCACGTGTACCCATAAAAACGCCTTCTACATTGACCTGCTGAACACTTCGCCAGTCGTCCAAAGAGGTGTCTTCTACCGACCCTGTTGGTGCAATAGCCGCGTTGTTTACTAATACATCTAAACTAGCAAATTGATCGATAACCTCATCGATCAAAGCTACCCAAGCTTTTTCCTTGGTTACATCGTGATACTTAGGACAAGCATGCCCTCCTTCATTATTTATCGCATCCGCAACACGTTCGGCACTGTCTAAATTAATATCAGTCACGATAACCGTTGCACCTTCTTGCGCTAAACGCTGACAACTTGCTTCACCAATCCCTGAACCACCCCCCGTTATGAGGGCTACTTTTCCACTCATTCTCATAATATAACCATACCTATAATATTCATATTAACAAGCATTACTAATTGTGCGATCTATTAACCAAAACATTACGCATCGGCCTTTAATAAATTTGGTTTAAACGTATGTATCGCCAAAGGAATCAAAATAAGTGCACCTAAGCAATTGATAATCATCACTAATGCAAGTAAAAGGCCCATATCAGCTTGAAAGCGTAAGTTAGACATGAAATACCAAATACCAACCGCAAAGACCATCGTAATAGCGGTAATAAAGATAGCTCGACCACTGGTTAAAATTGCATGATGCACAGCCTCGTTCAAGCTACTATGTACTCCGCGTTTACCCTCTTCTATTGAGCGACTTAGCAAATAAATACCATAGTCAATCCCGATACCCATGCCAACCGACAAAATGGGCAAGGTATTTACATTAATACTCATCCCGAGTTTCACCATAATGGCTGCGACAACCACATCAGTAAATAATAATGGGGTAATTAAAATCAATACCGCTGACAAGGATCGATAACCAAACCATATCGCAACAATAATAACCATTGTCGTTAAGATAAAGTTTAAACCTTGAGCTTTTGACACCTCACTATTTGTTGCTGATGCAATCCCAATACTGCCTGCGGCCATGCGTAATTTGCCGGGGCTACTATCAGTGGCTTCTATTTCAGAGATAACTTTTTTAGTCTTTTCAATAACATTATTAACCGTTTCTGATTTATGGTCTGAAACAAAAAAGCGCACACTGGCATTTTTATATTCATTATCAAATAAGTAACTAAAATCGCCTGGTGAAGCATTTGCCTGCAGTAAATTGACCAACTGCCCCGATTCACGGCCGTCCACGGGAAGCGTTTCAAATTTAGGATAGTTACCCGATAAACTGCGTTTTACACTGGGTAATAAATCTACAAATGATAGACTCCCTTTAATATCAGGTGTGTTTTGCATCATATATTGAAAGGTTTGAATTTTCTTTATAACACTCAATTCACGGATATCCACACGGTCAGCCTTCTTAGCACCATTGTTTTCTTCTGCTGGTGTGGCTTCAACAACCACCAGCAATTGATCTGGACCAATAAATTTTTTGGTATGAAGTGACACCGCTTGGTTATACGGCGAATCAGGCCATAATAAACTGGTGCCAGGTTCAACCTCACCTACTTTTAGATCTTTTGAAATCCAAAATGAACTGGCTGATACCGTAATAAAAACAACCCAAACGATGACACGGCTTGTTTTATGATCTGACAGATAGAATATACCGCTTAATATTTTCTTTGTAAGACAATAACTCTCATCTTCGACTGACAGATTGACCTTACCAACTTGCTTTACACAGCTGAACATTAACGGTATTAAGATAAGTACTGTCACAATCACGCTAAGCGACCAAATACCTGCAAATGTGGCTAGTTTTTGCATCACAGGAATATCGGCTACCGCAATTAAGAAGATACCTGCTGCATCGGTTACGATCCCCAAAACACCTGGTTTAAATTGCTTTTTTAGTAAGATAACGCAGGCATCAATTTTACTTAACTGATCATGCGCTATTTCTAAATAACGCATCCCCATTTGTACCGAATGACTTAAGGTACGTGCCATAACTAGCATTGGAATCACTAGTATTAGGGGGTCTAAAGACCAACCTAATAAGCCTACAAAGCCCAAGCCCCATACCGCACTAATTAAAGAGGTTACACCTGCTAAAACAACCATTCTTGTGTTTTTAGAGAAGTAAAAAAGCATCACTAACATCACCAGAAAAGAAAGACATAAAATTTGTATGACTTCTGCGTTGTACATATAGATCCACCCTGTTAACACGGGTTGACCAAACATATGCAAGGTGAACGTCTCATTGCTATATTGCTCTGACAATGCGTTTAAATAATTAAATACCTTTGTATAATCTATTTCACCTGGAATTAAGCTGGCTTGAAAATAAGCAGAGCTTTTATCAAATGAGACATACGTTCCAAGAACCCCAGGCGTGCTATCAACCAGTTCTGAAAACGCTTTTAACTGCCCTTCAGTTTTTGGTAGTGGTTCATCACCCGGCAATAGCGGAATGCTGCTGGCACCAAACTCATCAATTTTTACCCGCCTTACTTTGCGAGAAGCGATTGAAAACACTTGATCATGATTGACATAAGGCGTTGCATCAAGTCCTTCGGTAATGGCTTTAATCTTTTTTAGCGCATCAGCCTGATAAATGGAGCCTTCTTTAGACTCGAAAATAAGCTTGATTGTTAAAGGACCACCATATTGCCCTTCGTAGGCAAGGTGTGTATCAATGTATGGATGGTGTTGAGGCAAAATCTCCTCGTACACCGTTTTAAATGAAATGGTGGATGCATAAAACCCAGCAATAACCGTAATGATGCCAGCTATTACCAATAATATGATCCGTAATGATAGTATTTTTTCAGCCCAATTATTCACAGCTAACAAGCTCCTTTGAGTTATTCAATTGATTTATTGCGGTTACAAATGACGCATAGCTTGTCACTTTAAAACCACCATTACTGCCGATAATGGCGATGTCTTCCCCTTGCACTGCCATATCAACAAACCAACCCAAAGGCCTGTCACCAATAAATCGCTGGCACACCCAGTCTGATGAAGTTAATGAGGTGTATATTTTCTTTTTATCGCCCAGAATAATGAAAAGGTCTTTGATCTTTTCCACCTTATATAGGTCACTTCCTTTTGAAATACTCTTTTCAACCCATGAATCGCCGCCATTACTGGTTTGGTAAACCATGCCTTGTTGCCCGACCAAAATGATATTTTTGCCGTTATTGGATAGCTGACAGCCATAAATAGCCGGTTCTATAGCCCCCCCATGTATTTTGCTCCACTGCCCGTCAGTATCACGTTTAAGTGCTAAGCCGAACTCACCAACTACCAGTAATTCATCGCGTTGGTTAGTGCAACCAGCATATAAATGAGGGGCTGCTTCGCCAAACTCATTCCACGCTTCTTTTAGAAAGTCTGCCCAAGGTATATTGACGGCTTCCCACTGCTGATAAGGTGGCCTACTTGACATCAGCAGCCCATAACTACCCGATAAAAGAACTTCAGCGGTGCTCAACTCAATAAAGTTAAAGATCGATTCATTGGGTGCTATTATTTGTTTTGACCAGTTAGTCAAATGATCATTAGACTTATACAATGACCCATTTGCACCACCTAAAAACACGTCACCTTGCTTGGTGGCGTGCGTACTAAACAGGTCGTGGTTAATATTGGAATCTAGCCTTTCTGCCGCCTGCTTCTTTGATGCTTTGATGATCAAGCCATCATTTCCAACCATTAGGTAAGATTGATCAGCCAGTTGAGTGATATCAAATAAGCTATCTCTGGGCTTTAAGACTGGGTTTTCAAGATCATCCAATTGATTCGATTTTATATGGGCTAACCCCATGGAACCGTTTCTGATGTCCACTTTTTGTTGCGCTTCTACTGCCCACAAAACGCCTGATGCCTGGCTGAACCCAGCAAAAACCAATAGGCTAGCAATAACCCTTCTTGTACAAATACGTTTCTTCACTTAACCACTCCTTAAACGATATTTAAATGCCCATCAACTATTCATACCAACTGAATAATTTGATATTTAACTTGTTTAAAACTTATCGAATGAGGGATTGCCTAAACACTATGCAAACCCTAAAAAGATAAGTATCCGTATCCCCGACATTGGAGTGGTGTTCTTCATTAAACTGTTTTTCAATAAAGGTTAGAGTCTTCACCCTACTACTTAACCAGTGTTATCTATCAAACCGATTCGCAGTAAACTGCCATTCTCACCTCACTTACACAAACACAACTGTTTTCTAATCCCTCACAATAAAATTATTATCTGATTAAACCTATTTGGTTTTAATACCATTGCTTTTTCATTAAGGATTTTTCACCCTCAAATAACACTAAGCACTGCTTGCGTATTATCCATCGTACTTTTTAAAAACTTCCCGCTCATATAAACTTTTATCCAGTATTCGTGCAGACAATTACTCTCGCCGTTAAGAGTAATAAATCATTTCTCAAGCACTGGTTTTTCAATACACACGTATTCATCATTTATGACGACTGGAAAAGTCTCTAATGGAATATGACAGGGCATAGACACCACTTCCCCTGTGACAAAATTAAATGCACCACCATGAAAAGGGCACTCAATTTCATTTCCATCTTGTTCACCCTCTGTCATAAACGCCATTCCGTGTGTGCAAATATCACTGGTAACGTAATAACTTTTATTAAACTCATAAACCGCTAGTGGGGGCAAACCATCTACCACCACTTGAATTGGTGCATCTTCGGTCACCTCGGCTGTTTTACAAAGCATCATTAATTCAGACATAAGACTCCTTTTATCCCTTAGCTTTCAGGGCATCTATAATATGGTTAGTTAAAAAATTCATTAGCACTTCAACATACTAGTGCGATTTTATAAAAGCCGACACGGCACTAGAAAAGTCGTCGGGGTACTCAATCATCGCCCAATGACCACAGTGCGGCATGATATAACCCCATGAGTTATCCATTAACTCTAAAAATTTATGTGCACTCGATAAAGGAACCACTTGGTCGTCTTTACCATTCACAACCAGTGTTTTTTGTTGCACGCTGGCAATATAGTCTTCTTCATAAAACAAGCCCCCTGCTTTTCTAACCCAGTCCATAGTCGCCGCATAAGAGGCTTCATTTTTTGGGTCTACTGAGTTTGCGTGTCGGTAATCAATCATTTCTGAGGTAATTTGAAACGAATCATTAGTGAGAACCTTTATCAGCCTTATCATCCCTTCTTTTGTATAGTCATACCCTAAAACAGGCTTAAGCGCTGCTATATCCAACTCTGTATTTAGCCCAGCACTGCCCATTAAGATAAGCCTCTCACACAGTTCTGGGTACTCAACGGCAACCCCCATGGCTGTTGCTCCACCCATTGAATTACCAACAAGGTTGACTTTCTCTAACCCCATTTTTTTAATAAAGTTAGCAATATGTTCATAACGTGCTTTTTGTGAATATTCAAAATCACTGGGGTCAGGGCTATCTGTTAAACCAAAGCCCACCATATCAACAGCGATGGTTCTAAAGCTTTTGGCAAACAACGGCAAACAAGCAAACCAATTTCCGTAGCCATTTGCGCCAGCGCCACCACCATGTATTAACACTAACGGCTCACCCTCGCCGGCTTCTATATAACAAGTGTTAATACCATCCACATCAATATATTTCTTTTCATATAGTGATTCATTTTCTATATTCAAAATTATGCCCTCTCATATAAAATTTAAACGTTCTTAGCTTTTAAGTACGTTACTTAAAACCGTTACTCTTTTTTTGGTGCAACTACTCTAGCGGCCCCTGTTCGAGGTGCTCGTTGTATTCCACGGCAATGTTCACTTGCCAGTTTTCTCCAGGCGATTAAATTATGGTCCGGTTCAAAAAGCTGCTCTTCTAACCAACCATAATCATCATCATAAAATGCCTGAGATGCTTTTCTGGCCCAAATATCATCATCATTAAAACCACGTAGCGCTAACGGTTCATGCAATGACGTGAATTCCTCTTTATAACGGTGTATTTGCTCAGGCTCAGTGACCCCTTTTTTACTCAGAATTTGAAAATACATATGTCTTTTTTCATCAATAGGTACATAAAACTCAACCTGTGTTATATCGGGTTCAGGGTGATTTTCTACCGTCAGAATGCCTGGCATCCACAACGACACTTGATAAATAGTTGAATGCTCACCTTCAGGGCGAACACTTGATAAAACGGATTCACCTTTGATATTTGCATCAAATACAGGTCGGTAATTGCCCATTAATGGGTCAACGACCCCTTTAGGTGCTCCATCTTTGTCGTGAATGCCTAATTCTAATTTTTGCTCAGTTGCAAAACCAAGTGGAATAGGTGCATCGCGTGCTGTTAAATAAGATGAGTCTTTATGAATAAAAATATGTGTTGTGTCGAAACCGTTTTCAGCACCAAGGCGCCAGTTAGATTCAATTTCACGGCCTATCCCCATGACATATCGGTCTTCATCTAAAAACCAGGGTGGTAAATCTAAGCCTAACGCAGGCGGTTCATCGCCTTCTGCGACATCGCCTAGAAACACAAACATCATCCCTTTTGCTTCTTCTACAGGATAAGTTTGTAGTGCACGAGTCCCAATCATTTGACTATTTGGGTCGGTTAAAATATCGCAAAGTTTGCCATCATTAAAATTATAGGTCCATCCGTGATACCAGCACGTTACAGTGTCTTTACTGTAACATTCGATTTTTTCTGAGAAGGACACACCACGATGCAAGCAGGTATCGGCAATACAAAACACCTCTCCATCAATGCGGTTGATTAATAGTTTTTCGCCGCCTAATTGAATTGGCTTGGGCTTGTTTTCTTCTAAATCTTCACTAAACCCAACCGGATACCAATGATTACGGAAACCAAGTTTTGCTTGGATGTAATTGCCCCAACCTTTAAGTTTTTTGACAACCTCTTGATCTACAACTGTATCGTTTTCATTATCAAAATTTATCATTTGCTTTCCTTAATATTTAGTCAATATGGATAGAGCCACCTAATGCCCCTTGGCGATTCATCGCCCAAGGGGCATTTTGATTATCTCGCTAAGTTTTTCATTGATGATTTTTCTGTCACAGTGACCGATGGGTTTAAATTAAGCCCCATATCGTAATTACCAAATACGGTCCCGCTTCCTGTTTGCAAGTTAAGTGCCACCATCCATGTTGGTATGGGGTGATTACCATCTGTTACACCAAAATCTTGCTGAAAAGCTTTATAAAGTTTGCCGGCGTTGTCATAAATAGCCACATCACCCAATCGATAAACCTCAGCATCAAATACCATAATTTTCTTACCATAAACCGTGTCATACCTTGGAATCGCTTCTACTACATAGGCTTCACGCAATTCCATTTGACGTTGAGGTTGTGGGAAAAACTTATTATGCAGTGTAATAGGCTCTGGATAAGGAACCGTAGGCGTTATGCTCCTTGTGTTTACCAACATTAAACCTTTTTTAATAATTTTGAATTTCCACAGGCCCATTGGATCTGAAAAGCCACTTAAATCTGCCTGTGTTAATTCTGAGCCTGCAAGCGAATCAGTTCTGTTCGCTGTAGCCACTTGGCGAACCCGTCTAAACGATGGTAAGTAAACATAAGATTCTGGTAACTTACTTTGGTCTCGGTATTGAATATCTAAGGAAATAATACCTTTCACATCATAGGGTTCAATAAACTTGATAATCCTTCTTGTGGTTTCATCTTCATAACCAGGAATGCTTGGTTTTGGTTCAGCGGCCACTCGACCTGTCATCATGATTTGCGTCATCCCCATGGTCGCTTCTTTATAAACATCACCATCGCTATTGATATAGGTTAATCGACTAATCGGAAAATCAGGACCATTCACATGACCAAAGTCATCACCCTCTAAAGCGAGGTTACCGACCTGATAATTAACCATCACCTCGATACCTTTTTCAGCAACCGGGAAGGGCAATCCACCGATCCATGGCGAGCCATCTTCAAGGCCCAATGTCCCGTATTCGTCCAGTATTCTGGCTTTACCTTTGTTTGCCTCAGTGATTTGCAAAAACTCCGGGTTACTTAATGAGCCTTTTTCAGAAGTCGGTGTGACTTTGAGTACCTGACCTTGTTTAACAAGTGCAATCGCTGATTCAATTAAGTATTCGCTGTATTGGTCTACATTGCTGGCATCAATCACATCGCCGACTTGCGGAACCTTGGCAAATGCCATTGTTGATGCACTGCTGATAATGAGTGCGCTCAAAGCATGTTTCATTATTTCATTTATATTCATTTTCATGACCTCTTAAATTTTTATGAATGATTGATTAGAACTGGTATGACACGGCTATATTCATTTCGTCAGCGTGGTCATACACGGCGATACTGCGTTCTTCTTCTCCGCCAAAGGCGTTGTAGTAAGCCCATACACGCCAGTTATTACCCGGCTGCCATCTGACTTGGGGCTGTAACCAATAACCGCCGTCTATGTCATACAAGCCAAAGAATTCAACGAAAAACTGATCATTGTCGAAGGGCTGACTTAAGTTCAGTGTGAGTTGTGTTTCATCTTTTCGAGCCGCTAATCCGTTAAGATCTGTATCAAGGGATATTTTTTCACGTTCGATATAGATCACCTGAGCGGAGATGTTCATCGTTCTAGTTTTTGAGAAAATAAAGGAAGGTCGATCAATACCTAACATTACTTTCATTTCATCTCGATGAGCGACCCCGAGTGCATCTTGCGGGTTCAGCGGGACAGGCCCAGCAAACTGTAGGTTTGAGGCAGATTTTGCAAACGGCTTATCAAAGGTGTAGGACATTTCGCCTCTAAACACCGCGGCAAGGCTATCGGCATACCAGTTAAATGAAGCCCCTGCTATATCTAAGCGCTCATGGGTGTTTTGTAGCACGGGCAGTACGGCTACTGGCGCACCTGGTGCTGTTGGCGGTGTTGGTGTGAAAACAGGGAGTGTGTTGGTCGCTGAAATCACCCCATCTTGATCAATTAAGCTTAAGTAATTTAAGGTGTAATTAAACCCACCTAGTGAGCCTAATAAGCGTATTCCCCATTGGTCTTCGCCGCGCCAATCATTGGTGTCGTCATCCACGATGAAGGTGGTGCCGGGTGCTAAGGTGGGTCCAAATGGGCTGCCTACGACTAAAAACCCATCAGCCGGATCGCCAACACCATCACGTGGTAAGGGGTTTACGTTCCAAGGTGAACCGATATCCGCCTGTACTGTGGGAACAAAGTCACCGGGGTTATAGAAGAAGTCGACGCTCATATCATTGATGGGTAGTTGGTAGGTAAACCGTGCCATCCACAATGGAATACGACGGTGATCAAAGAGCTCACCGCCGCCTTCAAATGGGTGCCAGGCATTGTCCAGTGGGTTAACAATATCTAACAGTCTTACCCCATCAGATTCTCCCCAGACGATGTTTTGACGACCTAACCGTGTCCATAATTTGCCTTTTTTAATGTCGACAAAGAGTTCCCAGATATCGGCTGATGCGGTGTCGTTGCTTGCATTCATCATCGTGCCGCGATCTTTAAGGTTATTGGAGGCAGAGAAGGCATCGTAGCTATCGACGCCGCCGCTTAAATCTTCGGTGAGGTCATACGCCAGTTTGACCCGTGAAAATAAGCGAACGCTATCAAACAAGCCGTTTCTTAAGCTTGATGGACGGTAGTCAAAGTCTGCAATCCCCCAGACGCGGTTTAAGTTAAAGTCGGGATTATCTTGTTGGCCTAATGCTGTGTTGGCCGCATTTTTATCACTGGTGGTGGAGATAGCGGTTTGTGCTCGAACGAATCCGGATACACGTAAATCCCCGTTTAGATAATCAATTGCCTGTGCCGATGGACTGACAACCAACGTTGTCAGGCCGATTGCTATCAGCTTTTTTATAGTCTGAGTTGTGCGCATTTTATGCTCCTATTTCCCATTTAAAGTATTTAAAACTATTTAAATCCTTATCCCCATATCTGCATATCCATTAACTGTCATTCACTAATTTCTAGCTTTTTATGGATAAAAGATATCTGTACAAAATCACTCGTTAATTTAATAAATATTTCTTTCGCCTTTTTGTTACCAAAACCTACTTCAATGCTTAAACACCTCTGTTGAACATCTATATATGGTATAAATCCAAGGTTGTTTGGACCTGATCATTCACAAGAACTGTCTGCCGTTGTTCGATCTTCCATAGACCATTGTCTAACGTCAGCATATATCGACTACGCCCAGCTATTTGGGTAAGCTCTCGGAACCTATACGAAGCAACTTGCCAATGGCTTTTTAATACGGCCTTTTCACCACTGAATTCAACAAGCTGTACATTTCCGATGAGGTGATTAGTCCTTGGTAGTGGCACTGAAGCAGGTGATGTACCACTGGTAAAACGCCATTTACGGTCTTCTAGCATGGATTTGTTATCCATATAGATCAGCGATACATCATTCTCAGGATTACATGACAACTCATGTTCACTATCCCAAGCTTGCACCCAATAAACGCAATTATCTGCATACAAGGACAACCAATCTTCCCAACGCTGTTCATCTAAAGCAGCCGCTTCTTCATATAAAACCCCGGACAATAAGTTCCACGTATCAAAATCTACAACTTGTGTTTTCATGATTTGTCTTCCTTCGTCATCAGCTCTATCCAACGGTCATATTGCGTCATTGTGCAACCCTCATAGCCGATGATCCCACTATGAGACAGCTCAATACCTAAGTTACTAGCAACTTCATCGGTACCTTCGTGGCGTGAATGTAGGCCAAAAGAAATATAGCTAGTGGCTAAATTACGCCCTTCAGAACCTGACTGACATTCTTCAAACTCAGCATTATCATCTGGCGTACCCATTCCGCTACCGGCAAAAAACTCTTCAAATTGACGCAGACGGTTTTTTCTATCTTCAACTGGCTCACCGACTGGTGCTATGCAGAAAAAAGTTATTTCTGTACGGTTTACATCTAAGGGTCTAAAGGTGCGAATAAGCGTCGCCATTTGGTCCAGCAAATGTAAATTAGGGTAGATAGATAGATTACGAAACACACCGGTCATCCAATGAGCTCTGTCTTCTCCGTACGCTTTACTTAGTTCAGCCAAATGCTTATAAGCCGGTCTGTCTTCAGGGTTTGGAAAATTAAACCAAATGCCAGTATGGCCATTACCAAAAGCCCACTGCCCACCAACTTGCTCATACATTTTTGAAACCTGCATGGTCTGAACTGCAGTGCTTCTTTGCAATTTTCGATCGGCTACTTTTAATAGCGAGCTGTGTGCATAATCTGGGTGTAATCCATCACCACCGCCATTTTCAAGCATCAGTTTCCAATTACCCTTATAAACACAACTCGAACTGCCCTTTAACACTTCTAGCCCGTTCGGCGCCTGGTCAACCAACATATCGATATAAGCCTTACCCCCCAATAAATGCTGATCTAAGGTAGGAACATCTGCAGATAGGCTTGCAAAGATAAAGCCACGATAACTTTCTACTTTCTCAACATGTTTTAGGCCGACGTCATTCTTATGATCAAGCAGCTCGGGATAGCCCTCTTCTTCTCGCTGAATCCATTTTGCTTCACCATCACTAGCAAATGCCCAACCATGATAGGTGCATATAAAGCTTTTCGTATTACCCCGTTCTGTTCTACATAAACGTGCGCCCCGATGTGGGCAAGCATTGATGAAACCATTAATTTGCCCATTCATATCGCGGTTAATAATGACAGGCTGTCTACCCATGGTGACTGTAACAAAGTCCCCTTTATTCGGTAGTTGGCTTTCATGCGCGACATATATCCAAGACCCTTCAAAAATACTCTCCAACTCCCGCTCGTAAAGAGCGGGGTCGTTATATACACGTCGGTTAACCTTGTAGATACCGTCGTCGGGGCGCCTATCAAACAGTTCGTCTAAAGCATCATTATTGAGTGTGCTCATTTGATCACCCAGTTATAAATCTTCTAGTGTTTGGACACCGCGATTTGCTTCACTGGCTAACTGTCTCCACGCGACTATATTTCCATCTGGCTCAAATAACTGTTCTTTAATCCAACCCCAGTCATCCTTGTAAAACTCTTCCATCGCTTCACGGGCCCAAATATCATCATCATTAAAGCCACGTAGCCCCCAGTCTTCCCACTTTTCATTAAAATCTTTTTCAAACTCTTGCTCTTCAGCTTCATTAGCCACTTCTTTACCAAGCGTTTGAATATACCAATGTGAGTTTTCATCTCTTGGCACATACCATTCAAATTGAATCAATGAAGGGTCTGGAAAGGGGTCTACTTTAAGGGCGCCTGGCATCCATATTGAGATTTGGTTGGCTATGCGTTTATCACCACCAATAACCGGACGAAGAACTGTTTCACCATCTACTTTACCCTCAACGACGGGAACCGCATGCTGGCCGATATTATCGTAAACACCCTTAGGTCCGTCTTCGTTATTAACTACTTCCCATAAGGTGCCTTTTGCTTCTTCTTCACGATCTGTCGCAAACCCTAATGGAATAACGGTCTCATTGTTTGGTATTAACTTACTGTCTTTATGAATAAAAACATGTGTTGAATCAAAACCATTTTCAGCAGCGATTCTCCAGTTTGACCCAACTTCTCGTTTAATGCCTCTAATCGCACGCCCTTCATCTAAAAACCCAGGTGGTACGTCATTAATCAGAGGGGTAGGTTCAATATCGCCGAGAAAAATAAATACAAGCCCTTTTGCTTCTTGCGCGGTATACGTTTTAAGACGATGCTTACCAATCATATCGCTTTTAGGGTCCGTCATAATGTCGCATAACGAGCCATCGTCCCATCGATACGTCCAAGCATGATACCAACAGGTAATGGTCTCTTTTGTATAACACTCAGGCTTTTTAGAAAAGGCAACACCTCGGTGTAAACACCTATCTTTGATGGCATAAACTTTTCCATCAATTCGGTTGAGTAATAGGTTTTCACCACATAACATCGCCTTAACAGGCTTGCCCTCTTCTATTTCTTTACCGAACATGACGGGGTACCAATGGTTTCTAAACCCCAGCTTGGCCTTAATAAAGTTCGGCCATAACTTGTTCTTTTTCACGACCTCTTCGTTGACTAAAATTCTTTCACTTTGATCCATAACATTTTCCTTTTAAATTAAATTTAAATTACAAGTGATGCTTAGGTTTAAATTGGGATAACCATCAGAGTCGTAATTCGATGAGTGTCATAAATAGCAGAACGCTTTTTAAACTTAAGAACCCCTTCATCACGAACTATTTCATCGACATAACGACCCACGTTGTAAACGCTACTTTCACCGTCGTTACATGTTTTAAAGACCGCATAATTAGACTGCACATGAAAGGTCTCTCCGTCTTCTGTACTGATCATTGGGTTGCTAATAATGTGACGGTACCACTGCACTTGATATACATTTGCATGACGCAAAGCTGTAACACGGTCAGCTAACATTCCACGGCTATCGCACCAGATCACCGCTGTTGGCAAGCCTATTTCATGGTTTTCCCTAGGAATGATTTGGTACAAACAATCTTCCGTGAAAAAGTCTGGCCAATGTTCAAGGTCATCATCATCAATACACTGGACATAGCTATTAAGCAGTTGTTCTACTTCGCTTTTTAATTCTATGGTTAAGGGTATATTAGGCATCTAATTTTCCTTCGAATTAGTGAGATTCAATAAATTGGCTAACCGCTGATGCAAAATCTTCTGGATGCTCAATCATCGCCCAATGACCACAATGAGGGACTATATAACCCCATGAATCATTAATTAATTCTAAAAATTTGTGCGCGTGAGTTAAGGGAACAACCAGATCATTTTTGCCATTTACAACTAATGTTTTCTGGGTGATTTTCGCAATGTATTCATCCTCGTAAAAAAGCCCTCCCTGAGATTTAATCCACTCCATCACATTGCCATAAGCTTCTTTATTACTCGGGTCTATAGAGTTGGCAAAACGGTAATCGATCATCTCATCAGTAATAACAAAATCATCATTGGTTAACGCTTGAACCATTTTCACCATACCTTCTTTAGTGAAGTCATATTTCAAGATCGGCATCAATGCTTCTGAGATTTCTGTATTGAGACCAGCACTTCCCATCAACACCAATTTATCAACAAGCTCTGGGTACTCAATCGCAACACCCATAGCCGTTGCGCCACCCATAGAGTTTCCAACCAATGTTGCTTTTTCAAACCCCATGGCTTTAATAAAGCCAGCTAAATGGTCATAGCGGGTTTTTTGTGAGCAGTCCGCTCCAATGACAGCAGGGCCTTCAGATTTACCAAAGCCAATCATATCGATGGCAATCGCTCTAAACTTCTTACCGAAAAGAGGCAGGCTTGCAAACCAGTTACCGTAGCTATTGGCACCTGCTCCACCACCATGAATTAAAATGACCGGCTCACCTTGCCCTTCTTCTATATAACAAGTTTTAACACCGTTAACATCAATATATTTTGTTTCAAAATCTGCTTCGTTCATCTCTTTATCCTTATATTTAATTATTAATAAACCTTTACTGAGTCACACCCATAATTTGCTGATAACCTTTCCAATAGGCACGTAATATCGACTCGGTTAACAACGTACCTTCATCTCCGTCTTCACCCATTGCCATCAATGAATGATGACTTGGATCACCCTTAATGGCGTTTTGAACCAATTCAGTGGCTTCACCATCTTCCATAGAGATATAACCCGCTGGGCCTACTAAGTTCATCTGCCTAACTCTTTCAGCTCTTAATTCAGGGGTATCATCTTCATAGCCAAAAAAATGGAACACCAACTCAAATTCGTCGACACCTTTAGGAATAATTTGACGTACCGCCAAGGTGTTATGAATTTGCTGTAACACCATTGAAGGGAAAATAGATTGGATATGATTGGTAAAAACTGGGTCTAATTCTGGTGTAACTTCTAAAACAGAGGTATCAGCTAACTTAACACCTGTATCATAGGTTCTTAAATCACCTTTTTCGTACTCAGATTTATCTTCATTTTCAATAACATAGGCGCTAAGAAGGCTATGCATATTTAACGGCCCACCTATTTCAGCACCACCACCCATCGTAGATCGGTAAACACCAAACGTGGCATGAAAAAGATGCAGTAAACTGGCGTGATAAGGGTCTTTAGTGTTCTCTGTATATAGCTTCCAATTAGCATTAACATATTGCCGAGTCACGCCGAGGTATTCGATCGGCTTACATAACACCCTCAACATCATTTTGAGCATTTGAGGGCCTAGGTATTCCTCTAATGTTGGCCCTTGATCAGCAAAACTTGCAAAAATAAGCCCACCCAATCTTTCAACTTTTAACTTTTGTAAAGGTCGGTCACTCGGCTTAAAGTCCTTAGGAAAACCACCTTTTCCACCATGGCCTTTACGAAAAGGAACCCCAACACACTCGCCTGACGCATCAAAGGCCCACTGGTGGTAAACGCAAGTAAAAACGCCATCTTCAGACTTCCCATGTCGTTCTCTACAAACTTCTGCACCTCTATGAGAACAGCGGTTAACCCATACATAGAAGTTATCTTTATCATCACGGGTTGCGACAACAGGCACATCACCTACAAATGTCGACTTATAACTAAATGCTTCTGCTAATTCAGATTCCAGCGCAACGAAACTCCAGGTTTCACCACGAAAAATATTTTCTTGTTCAAGCTTATAAATACTTTCGTCTGTATAAACTTCAAATGGAATTTTTGTTGAGTCACTCCAATCCAAGCTATTAATTACTTTATTTTTTTCATTCACTTTATTCACCCTCATCATTATTTTCCAAAGAACTTAATACAAATTTGTTACCAAACTCACACACTTATGAACAGACGTTCATTTTTTGAAAAAATTTTTAGTTGTCATTTGATCTAGGTTCAACATGACCCCAATCACTTAATTGGGAATACGTCTTAACTTCCCAGTTATCTTCTTCAATGATTATTCCGCCCCAACCAATTTCTAAACCAAAACCATCGGGTGTTTGAACATAGAAAGAAAACATTTGATCATTTGGGTGATGACCAAGCTCCATAAAAAAAGGTGTATCAGCCTTTTTAAAGCGATCAAAAGCGAGACCAACGTCATTCATATTTTCATACTCGATCATAAAATGATGTAGCTTTTTAGGTATTGGGATACTTGCACAGGCGACAGAATGGTGTCTGCCAGTTTTTGTATGTAAAAAAGTAGCTTCTAATACTGGCCCACCAGGAAAAACCTCACCGGTGATATAATCGCTTAATCGAATACACAATACATTCCTATAAAAGTTAAGACTCATCTCAACATTTTCAGCATTAGCAACATAGTGACCAGCACCAAAACGATCAGCTAAAAATTGCCCAACCAAAACATCCGATTTAAAACTGTCATTCATCGGGATAATCGATGCGCCATAATATAGTTCATGATCAACCCCATCCGGGTCTGTGCATATATAGGCTTTCTTAATCCCCCTACTTTCACAAAACTTCTGGTCTGCTTTTACAATCTCAACACCCTTTCCTTTTATATGTAGAACAACTTCATTCAGCGATTGATCATTATCATATTCCCAACCGACTGCTGATAAATCATTTGCTGACCCTTTTTCAATAATGATTCGTTGTTCTTGCTTATCCATACGAAAAGCAAGTTGATCGTCACTACTTTTGTCACTAAGCTGCAGACCAACTAGGTCCTTTAAAAAAGTGTTCCATTCCGCCAATTTATCGGATTTAAAAACAAAATATCCCAAACTGGATGGAGTTAATTGATCTAAATTCATACGTCCTCTGCTGATATAAATTAAATGTTTAACGTTAAAATTTTGAAACTTTTTTCGTTAACCATTCATTAATTAGTCTTAATACTTAACATCTACCTTTTCATTTCTAGTTCAAATGAACACTTGTTCACTAAATCCTACCACCTGTTTTTTTGCGTCGCAACAATTATTTGAACTTTTGTTCATCCCCATATTCTATGGATTAAATGTTTTTTTAAAACAATATGAACAATTGTTCACATAAATATTATCAGCGTGTTTTTATAACTTCAACATCAAAATGAACATTTGTTCATAGATATTTAAAAGTACTTTACAGAAGGAATGTGCACAGGGAAATAATTGAAACCGATCTAACTCATCATTAATCAACAACTTAGGAAATAAATAACCATCCCCTTTTAAGAGTCACATTACATTTAAATGGATCTGATTATTAATGAGATTTTACTGATCAATTTCTTAAAACAATAAAGGTTATTACCACTCGTGGTAGTCAATACACTGAATGCGTTAGTAGGAATTATCAACGCAATAAGTCTGGAATTAGCTTGGGAATTTAAATAATTTAGATATTTAAACGAGTTTGCTTACAGTTGTTAAGAACAATTCGCATAAACATATTGAAGATTAACTAGGCGCTTACGTACTTTTAAGCCCCGCTATTGCCATATTAAATATTTGCTCTGCAATAAAATCTGGACTATTGATGGAATCATCATAACCAGGAAAGTATTTTCTAAATTCCATCGTTTCATAATAATTTAGTGCCATACCAAAAATCAAAACCGTCGTGACATCTGCATGACATGTAGGGTTAGCCTCTATCACTAGCTCTTTTAAATTATTATATTCTTCGGATAATACCTTCTCTGCAAGCTTCTTAATACGCTTAGGATCAGCATCCAGTTGTTCACGTTTAAAAAGCTTCGCCACTTCAACGTTATCATTCATAAAGTGGCAAAAGTTATTTATAAATCGGTACAGTTTGCTTTCTAAAGTTTCATCAGGATCAGAGGTTACTCGCCATGCTTTAGCGTGCTCAAGGTAAGCACTGTCTAAAACCATGTCATATAACTCTGCCTTTGATTTATAGTGAATATATAAGGAACCGAGACTGGTCGATGATTTAGCAGCTATCTCTCTCATAGTAACTGCCTTAAAGCCATATTTTGAAAATAGCGTTAACGCAACATCAAATATTTTATTTTTCTTATCCAATCCTTTCGATAATTTCATTTCAAAAATTATTAAACTAAAAGAAATAGTATACAAGTAATATAAAAAAAAAGAACTTCAACCTTGATATAGAGCAGTTTATAAGTGCAAGAACCTATAACTTTCCTTAATACAGCAATACTTTTAAGGCCGCTGCGCTCAGAATAATCGTTATTAGTTTCTGCGCTCAGCCAGTACCCTTTACTGACCTTTAACCTTAAAAAACGCCACGTACATCGTTGGAAATACCAGCAATGTTAACAAGGTCGCAACTAACAGTCCCGACATCATAGTGATCGCCATTGGACCCCAAAAATAATCTGTAATCAACGGTATCATCGCGAAAATAGCTGCCAAGGCTGTCAAAATAATCGGCCGAGCACGTCGTACAGTTGACTCCAATACCGCATTCCAAGGTGATGAACCCGCTGCTAAATCTTGATCAATTTGATCCATTAAAATAATCGAATTTCGAATAATAATACCCACCAAGGCCAGTAAGCCAAGCCGTGCTACTAGACCAAATGACAAGTCCAATACTAATAAAATAAAGACAACTCCAATTAGTCCCAATGGTACCGTCATTAAAACTAAGAACATTTTTTTTATACTATTTAGCTCAAACATTAATAAGGTAAGTATCGCAATCAACATAAAAGGCATTGTTTTCGCTAATTGTGTATCAACTTCTCTGGAGATATCCACTTCTCCAAACACTTCAACCCGATAACCACTAGGTAATGAATCACGTAATTCATCTATCTGTGGTTTTAACGCTTTAACCACATCAAAATTCAACACGCCCTCTTCCAATAATGACTGCACAATCACCGAACGATATCCGTTATAGCGCCAGATAACACCTTCTTCAAATTTCAAACTGATATCTGCCAGCTCAGACAACGCAACGGTTGTGCCGTTGCCTAAGGGCACTTGTAAATAATTAATTCGATCTAGGTTATAACGATTCTCCGATTCATTACGAAGCACAACATCAATATGGTCATTACCCTCGCGATATTGAGTCACCGGTAAGCCATTAAGCATAACACCGAGTGTTTTGCTCAACTGAGCCGGATCAGTCCCACTAGCTGCCACACGGGGCAAGTCAAGCTTAATATCTACCACCACCCGTTTTTCTCGGCGATTATCATGCACATCTCTTGTTTGTGGATTATTTCTGAGTATGTCTTTTAATTGCTCAGAAATATCAGACAATTTTTCAGCATCATTTCCAGTGATTAAATATTGAACGGGGTAGTTGAACGGTAAACCATATACAAGGTTATACACACGGGTTCGCACATTGGGTTGATGTGTTGCAAAATAGTCGCTTAACAAGGTTTTTATTTGTGCACGTGCCTCTAGGTTCTTTGCAATCACAATAATTTTGCTGTAGTTCGCATTAGGTTGCTCTATGTACATATCATTCTGTACACGCAAAGAATCCCCGCCGATATAAGTAAGGTAATTTTCAATATTATCTTGTGCGTCTAGCAACCGTTCAACATCGGCGATCTGACGCTCCATTTGATGGTAGCTAGTCCCCTCTGGGAACCAGACATCGACCAGTGCCTCAGGGCGATCATTGCCTGGAAAAAACTCCATTTTTACATGCTGCATTCCAAATATGGTCAAAACGAATGAGAGTGCCGTGACCCCTAGTACCGTTTTGTTATGACACATACACCAAGCGATTAAGCGGCGAAACCGATTATAAAAATCACTCTGATACATAGCCGAATTGTCGACATTAGCCGTTTGTATATGCTGCTTACCCTGGTGTTCAACCTTTAGCAATTTAAAAGACAAATAAGGGGTTAACAAAACAGCCACTATCCAAGAGGCAATTAACGCCACACCAATCACTACAAAAAGATTACCCAATATCTCATTCGGTGCTGCATCGACAATATAAACTGGTAAAAAACCTACGGCCGCAATTAAGGTACCACTTAACATCGGTTTCGATGTCGCAGTATATGCATAGGTAGCAGCTTTTAACCTATCCCAACCTTGCTCGAGTTTTACATGAACTAATTCCACCACGATCATCGCATCATCTACTAACAAGCCAAGTGCAATGACTAAGGCACCCAAAGAGGTACGGGTAAGGGGGATTCCTAATATAGACATCATGACAAATACCAAACCCAAAACCACAGGAATGGCTAGCGCTACGATAAAGCCGGTACGAAACCCAAGTGAGAAATAGCAAACCACCAATACAATAAAAACAGCTATTAATAATTTAAGCAAAAACCGATTAATTTGTGCTTGCACAGATTTAGGCTGATCGCTCACCAAAACGACCTCCACACCAGCGGGTAACTGTTCTGTAAACTCTGCCATGGTGGCCTTAACCTCATCTGACAAGGTTAGTAATTGATAGCCTTTACGCATCGTAATACCTAGCCCAATAGACGGGTTACCATTAACACGCATCCTGAATACAGGGGGATCGTCGTAACCTCGGCTAATAGTGGCGATATTTTCAAGATATATAACGCTATTATCCTGTAGCTTAATAGGCAGTTTTTTTATATCGTCAATGGATTGAAAACGATCATTAAGGCTAAGCCTATAATAGGACTGCTTGCCTTCTATTCGGCCACTGGTTTGCACCTTATTATGTTGTTGCAACAACATACCAATTTGCAAAGGATCTAAACCCAGCGCCGACATACGCTTATCATCCATCTCTACAAATATTTTTTCATTTTGTACGCTGTATAAAATAGCTTTTTCCACTGACTCAATACGCACCAAAGCATTTCGCGCTTTCTCAGCATAATCTTTCAAATCCGCAAATGAGTAGTCGTCACTATTGAAGCTGTACACCATTGAAAAAATATCGCCAAACTCATCATTAATAAAAGGACCTTGAACACCTTCAGGCAACCGGTGTTGAATATCATTGATTTTTTTTCGTATGTCATACGCACGATCCTTCATCTCTATCGCGGCATTTGGCATAAAATCTTCAATATTAACGATTAACCACGCCTCACCCGGTTTACTAAACGAGCTGACTTCGCGAAGCCAAGGCACTTCTAGTAATTTTGTTTCAATGGGGTCTGTCACGAATTGCGACATTTCTTCTGCCGACGCTCCGGGCCATTTCACATTAACCACAATAGTTTTAATTGCAAAAACGGGTAAATCACGCTGCCCTAGCTTGAAAAAGGCAAACGTTCCGGCCACCAAAATAACAACCATAAAATAGATCAGCACCTGTGAGTGCTTTATTCCCCATCGTGCGAGGTTTATGCGCTCTTTATCACTCATTGGTTAAAACTCTAACCGTATTACCTTCTTCAATTTTATTAGCGCCAGCAATCACCACCCATTGGCCATCTTTTAAGCCATCAACAATACTCACATGGTCTGCTAGTGATTGACCCAGAGTAACCTGCTTAGCACGAACCTGTTTTGTCGTTGAATCAACGGTCATGACCATCATTTGACCATCATTCTTAACAATAGCAGACGTTGGCAACAAGCCTACACGATCCTCTTTTATTGAAAATAACGCATGCCCTGTCATACCCAGTTTTACCCCGTTGGGTTGCTCATTAAGACTCAGTTTTACTCTATACGAGGGGGCGTTAATGGTTGAAATAGGGCTAATTTCACGAACTGATGCAGCATATTCTTTATCGTCATAGGCCCAAAGTGTAACGCTGACTGACTGACCAATTGATAATTGATTAATCTCTTTTTCTGCTACCGCTGTAACAAATTCCCAACCATCTTTCCAGGCAAACATAGCAATGGCTGCGCCAGCTTTAACCACATCACCGACTTCTTTACTAAGTGAAATAACAACACCGTCTGCTGGGGCTAATAATTGCGTATACCCATGCTGATTCACACGTTGAGCATATTCCGCTTTCATCACGTTTAATTCAGCATAAGCGGCTCGTTCAATATTAATCGCTTTATCAAGCTCGGATTGCCCAATAAACTTCTTTTGACGTAATTCTTTAGCCCGAGCCAAATCACGCTGAGCTCTTTGTAAATCTGCTTCAGCAGCCTTTTTCTTATTGGAATAGCTTTCATTGCTCAACGCATAGTCTTTTGCATCAAGCACTGCAATAAGGTCACCTTTTTGCACTACATCACCAACTTCAACTAGGCGCTCAATCAAACGACCTTCTACCTGGAATGATAACTCAGTTTGATATCGAGCTTGAACACGACCTGGGTAATCCATAATACGAGTCGCCGGTTGATATGAAAAAGTAGTTACATCAACGAGCTTATTTAATGGTTGACTATTCGATACATCACCACAAGCACTAAGAGTGATGGCTAAAATAGCAATCAGAGCAACGGATAAAATATGCATAAATTTTTATTATTATAAAAGTTTGGGGCTGAAGGTCAGCCCCTATCGAGTATTAATACCTAGAAAAGGTATCATTTTTATTTATCTGAAGCTTCTTTAGCTCCAGTCTATTATTTTTTAATAACGCTTATATATCTAAGGCTGAAAGAAACGTAGAAGCCGGTGGCGCTGTTAACAGAGCACCCAGTTTTTTTAGATCTCCTCGTTCTCCACGCCAAGCAACATAGCTTTCATGATCTGCACGTGTTTCCCACTTTTCAAGTAGCACAATATTTAAAGGGTCATCATCATTGCAAGTTACAACAATACTCTGACAACCTTTAAAGGACCGTGTATCTGGCAAAATAGCTTCCAGTGTATTCAATAACGTTTCACGATTGTCTGCACTCACGTGCATATCCAGCGTTACATCTATAGACATTATTTTCTCCTATTTTAATTTTCATTATTGGTTTGCTATCAATGGTCAACAGTCAACATAACCTGACGCCAAAAATACTAACAGAAAAGTGAGCTATGCATGGCAGATGCAAGCAAAACTTCTCATAACTAGCCATCCGTAATCCGCCTAGCTGTTCACAGCCACTAAAGCATGTTGACACCATCATGTATAGCTGAAAAATTAGTAAAGCTATAATAAACGTACAGATAAACCACACAAGCCCTACGCTTATTTACTTAAACCGCAGATACATAATTAGCCATATAATAACGCGCCCGACGATTATAAAACTAATTTCACCTGCACCATCAAGCTAGATTTAATTTTTGCAGACACCGTCACTAAATGGCTCTGTTACAATTTCCATTATTTTTTTCTCTTTAGACACTTTCTCCATTCCGGGGGCCCTTTAATCGCAGTTCTATAACAGGCATCACTATCTTTATTGCTGGCTTATTTATTACAATGCGCCTTGCCTATCTTAAAATAAAGAAAACTCGGCATAATGTGAGTTAATGACCCCTTTGCAACGAAAAATTATCCATATCGACATGGATGCCTTCTTTGCCTCCGTTGAACAGCGTGACCAGCCTGAACTACAAGGCAAACCTGTTATTGTCGGTGGCCAGCCCAATAGTCGTGGTGTGGTAGCGGCTTGTAGCTACGAAGCACGCCAATTTGGCATTCATTCTGCCATGCCCTGCTCACGCGCTTACAGACTTTGTCCACAAGCTATATTTATTCCGCCTAGATTTGATGCCTATAAAGCCGTATCAAAAATAATCCATGAAATATTCTGGCGTTATGCCACAGACGTTGAACCCTTATCACTTGATGAAGCCTATCTTGATGTTAGCCATAGCAGCGAATATAAAGGCTCAGCAACGCGGATCGCTGAAGCCATTAAACATGACATTAAAGCCGAAACGCAGCTGATTGCATCAGCGGGTGTTTCATACAATAAATTTTTGGCAAAAATAGCCTCTGATATGGATAAGCCTGATGGCCTGTATGTTATAAGACCAGAACAAGGCGAAGCGTTTATAGCAACCCTACCTATTGGAAGTTTTTACGGTGTTGGCCCTGCCACAGAGATAAAAATGAATAAATTAGGCATTAAAACAGGCCGTGATTTACGCTCTAAAAGCTCTGTCGAATTAACTAAGCATTTTGGTAAATCAGCCGAGTACTTTTTCCAAATCGCGCGTGGTATCGACCATCGCCCTGTACGCAGCACACGTATTCGAAAATCATTAGGTAAAGAAACAACATTCAAAACGGATGTTTATGATAAAACCTTACTGCTTGAAAAACTCAATCAATTAGCGCAAAAGGTCTTCGATAATTTAGCAGCTCAGCAGTTCATGGCTAAAACAATCACCGTAAAAATAAAATACGCAAATTTTAAATCAGTGACTCGTTCGTACAGCAGTACTAAAATTTTTATTCAATTACCTGAAATACCCAACATACTCACAGAATTACTCTCTCGCACTGACGCTGGTCAACAAGGTGTTCGATTAGTCGGCATCAGTGCCAGTGGTTTACAAAGTATGAACGATAAAAAAGCAAAAAATGGGCCCGCTGATCAACTTGAGTTTAATTTAAACTAACCCCTCCTTTTAGGTCCGCTCCTTTCAGCATTTATTGTTGTTTCTCACAAATACTGCCTTATTAAAATCTTTCTACTAAAGCACTCTAGCCTGTTTAAATCTGAGAAATATCTACGCGCATAAAAAAACCGCTTACATTTCTGTAAGCGGTTTTTTAAATGGCGTCCCCAAGGGGGTTCGAACCCCTGTTACCGCCGTGAAAGGGCGGTGTCCTAGGCCTCTAGACGATGGGGACTAAGTCTATATTTACTACAAAAGTGAATCGTCTAAATCACTTTATCACCAAAAAAATGGTGGAGCCAAGCGGGATCGAACCGCTGACCTCAACACTGCCAGTGTTGCGCTCTCCCAGCTGAGCTATGGCCCCTCTTGGCAGGACGCGAATTGTACTGAATGATTAACTAAGTGTCTAGCCTTCTTGCAGAAGAATTCTATTTTTTATGTAATCTATCCCTCTTTTGATGTTTTTTATACAGGTTTCTTTCCCCAACAAGAAAAGCGTTGCATCTAATGCTGGTGAAACTGATGTACCTGATAATGCAACACGTAATGGCTGCGCAACTTTTCCAAGTTTTAAATCCAAAGTTTCAGCCGTTTTTATAATCACCTCATGCAGCTTTTCTTTAGACCAGTCATCTAACGCTTCAAATGTTGCTAACATCATTTCTAAGGGTTCTAAACTAGCTGCCTTTAAATTCTTTTTAGCTGCTTTTTCATCAAACGCCTCATAGTTATTATAAAACATAAGACTTTTTTCGGCCATTTCTTTTAATGTTTTAGCGCGCTCTTGCTGTGTTTTTACAAGCTCTATAATAGATGGTCCCTTATCCACATCACAACCTTGCGCTACTAATTGTTCACTTAATGGCTCAACCAACCGCTTAGGGTCACTATTTATAATGTATTGTTGATTAATCCAAAGTAGTTTCTCTGTATTGAATGTTGAGGCGGTTCTATTGACATCTTTAATATCAAATAGCTCAATCATTTCAGCTTGTGTAAACAACTCTTTGTCACCATGAGACCAGCCTAAACGAACCAAATAATTCAATAAGGCCTCGGGTAGAAAACCGTCATCGCGATATTGCATAACACTAACCGCACCATGTCGTTTGGATAATCGTGCGCCATCGTCGCCAAGAATCATCGGCACATGTGCAAATCGAGGTTCCTGAGCACCAAGTGCTTTCATAATGTTGATTTGTCGAGGTGTATTGTTGATATGATCATCGCCGCGTATCACATGCGTCATATTCATATCTAAGTCATCCACCACAACGGTTAAGTTATACGTTGGTGTGCCATCTGATCGGGCAATAACCAGGTCATCTAACTCGTCATTAGCAATGGATATTTCGCCGCGTACCAAATCATCAAAAACAACCATACCCGTTTCTGGGTTTTTAAAGCGTACCACTGGCGACACGCCTTCAACAGCTTCTGTACGGTGTCGGCACTTCCCGTTATAACGTGGTTTTTGTTTATTAGCACGCTGCTGCTCACGCATTGCTTCTACTTCTTCAGCAGAACAATAACAATGATAAGCATCACCTTGTTCTAATAGCTGTTCAATAATTTCTTGATAACGGGAAAATCGCTCTGTTTGAAAAAAAGGCCCTTCATCATGGGATAGTCCAAGCCACTTCATACCATCAAAAATAGCTTGCACAGATTCGTCTGTAGACCGTTCACGGTCGGTGTCTTCTATTCTTAATACAAACTGCCCTTTTGTTTTTTTAGCATATAACCATGAAAATAAGGCTGTTCTTGCACCACCAACATGTAGGTAACCTGTGGGGCTAGGAGCAAATCGTGTACGGACTGTCATTTAAAATCACCAGATAAAATAAAAGCGATATTTTATACTCAACGAGGGTAAGTTTCATGGAAGTCAGCAAAAAACTGTTACTAAATGAAGCCATCACAAAATAATAACTTTCGTTAAGGCTTTAGCAGCCCCGTAATGGCTCGTTACATCGCATTAAGTCATTTGCTCATGATCGACAAAATAGTCTCTATTTAAAACCAATGACTTTTCTTAATATTTACACGCCTTATACCTACTGAGCAGTTTGGTTAATTTTATCCCAAACACATTGGCCACCGGACGCCTTATTAATCATTTCCATTCGCTCAGCGTGCTTTTCTAACTCGTCACTGCTCGCCTTAATAACTGGTAAAAGCTGGCGATTCTTATCTAACATTTTAGGCTCAAATACAGTATCCGTTTGATGCTCATCAGCAAACAGGGAGTTTTGCCCACCGGTCATCATCAAATACACATCGGCTAGAATCTCAGCATCTAACAAAGCGCCATGCAACGTTCGTTGGCTATTGTCTATCTCAAAGCGCTTGCAAAGCGCATCTAAGCTATTGCGTTGGCCAGGAAACATCTTTCTAGCCATATGCAGAGAGTCTGTCACCTCACACCACGATGCCATATCTGTATGATCCGAACCCATCAAACTGTATTCATGATTAATAAAGCCAACGTCAAATGCCGCGTTGTGAATAATCACTTCGGCTCCTTTTAGATACTCGAAAAGTTCTTCTGCAATATTCTCATATAACGGTTTATCCGCTAAAAACTCAGCTGTTAAACCATGCACCTCAACAGCCCCTTCATCAATATCTCGCTGCGGATTCAAGTAATAATGGAAATTGTTCCCTGTTAAACGTCTATTAACCAACTCAACGCATCCTACCTCGATAATACGGTGCCCCTGTTTTGGCTCAAGCCCAGTGGTTTCAGTATCTAAAATAATTTGTCTCATAATGAATCTATACCCATATTTGCCAGCTCATCGGCCCTATCATTACCTACATTACCACTATGCCCTTTAACCCAAACCCATTTAATAGTGTGCGGTTGAGCCAATGCATCTAATTGTTGCCAAAGATCCACATTTTTAACGGGCTTTCTACTCGCCGTTTTCCAGTTTCTTTTTTTCCAGTTGGGTAACCACTCATTAATGCCACTTAAAACATATTTAGAGTCACTATTGATGGTTAATTCCGCTGGTTCTTTTAATAGTTTCAACGCTTCAATTACCGCGGTTAGCTCCATACGGTTATTGGTCGTTTCTAGCTCTCCCCCGTAAATTTCTTTTTTAGTCCCGTTGTACTGCAAACTGGCGCCCCAACCGCCTATTCCTGGGTTTCCTCGGCATGCGCCGTCAGTGTATATTTGTACGCTCTTTTTTAACATGTATTACCTTTGTCGCTGGTTCAGTTAGAGGTGAAATAAATCGTTTTTTTAAATCTTTTAAATGAAAAATAGGCGTGCCACCTGAAACACGCTTAACACCCATTACAAAATATGCGGCTGGCAAAAAGGGCAAACAGGCCAGTACCTTTTCAATAAGTTTTTGTCGTGTCGTCGTCGCTTCTTTTTTATGCAATGGAAACAAACAGCAACCTTTGCTTTTTTCAATCTCGAAATTCAACAACCTTAACCAATCGACCACCCGATAACGACTAATAAAATGACCGTTCCAAGGTGTTTTTTTCATCACTTTTGGTAAAAATCGAGGTAAATGCCAAAAAGACCACGGATTAAACCCCATCAATAAGATAATGCCTTCAGGCCTTAATACTCGATCTACTTCGCGCAAAACTTGGTGAGGGTTTTCTTCAAACTCTAATGTATGAGGCATAATAACAACATCTACACTATGCGTTTCTATCGGTAAACTATCGGCCTCCCCGACGATGCATGGGTAGTTTGTCGTCTTGTTTAACTCATGGTCCAAAATAGTGTAATGAGCAAAACGCATTGCTTCATGAAGCTCGTCTTCCCAACCGATAAAATCAAGCTGTAATACTTCTGGGTGAAACCCCTCTTTGAGTTTTTCACTTAATAAAACAGATTCCGTTTGCCGAAAAATTTGCCCAATAGGCGACTCAAACCAATGACGAAGTTCGCTAGTGCTGCCTATAAATGAGTTTTTTCTGTCTACCATTAATTAAACAACCTATAATTAGAATATTAAACTAACCCGTCACAACTAGCCCAATTCAATGCGATATTTAATCACAAATAAAACGATCAGTTTTCTTTTATTTGCCAGCTTTACTATACTTATTTCTTGTACCCCGATACAGCTTAAACCGACGCCAACAGCTGAACTAAACCCTTCTACTGAAGCACAATCGCTAGCCAGTTCAAGCACTATAAAGGCTGTTCAAAAAACGCCTTCATCTAACGTCAATTTGTCGAAAAATCTCTGGTCTCGTTTGTTCTCATTGTATCAATTCCCGACCATTGAAAACGACCGCATCCAAGCTGAGATTGACTGGTACAGCAAACACCCTGACTATTTAATACGCGTTCAACAAAATGCAAAACCGTATCTTTTCCATATCGTTAATGAAATAGAAAAACGCGGACTTCCCGGTGAACTTGCCCTCTTACCCATTGTTGAAAGTGCTTATAAACCCTTTGCTTATTCGCATGGCAGAGCTGCTGGTTTATGGCAGTTCATCCCCTCTACTGGTGTCGCATACGGCTTAAAACAAACTTGGTGGTATGATGGGCGACGTGATGTGTACGCTTCTACAAATGCTGCTTTAACTTACCTTACAAAACTATCTAAACGATTTGATGATGATTGGTTTCTTGCCTTAGCTGGCTATAATGCAGGCGGCGGTTCTGTGTCGTCAGCAATGAGAAAGAACAGGCGACTCGGTCACCCAACTGATTTTTGGGCACTTAGCCTTCGCAAAGAAACGCGACATTACGTCCCCAAATTAATTGCCATTGCAAGTATTCTTGCAAATGCCGACAAGTACAATGTAACACTCATCGATATCCCTAATGAGCCATTTTTTGAAAAAGTAAACATTACAAAACAACTTGACCTTGCTCGCGCCGCTGAGCTTGCCGAAATTAGCATTGAAGACTTATACATTCTTAACCCTTCATTTAACCAATGGGCAACCAGCCCTGAAGGGCCCCATTACCTACTACTTCCCGTGTCTAAATCTGCCGATTTTAAAACTAAATTGGCTGCTTTACCCGACTCACAACGCTTAAAGTGGGTTCGCCATAAAGTTAAAAACGGCGAAACTTTGGGACAAATTGCTAGACGTTACCGCACGACGGTTACACAAATAAAACAAGCTAACCCTATTAAAAACAACCTGATCAGAGCTGGCAAGCATCTACTTATACCTACGGCTAATTACAATAATCGTTTATACGCTAGTAGTGCGGATATGCGTAAAAGTGACATTATTAACACCACGCGCCAGGGGCAAAAAGTAGAGTATTACGTTCAGTCAGGCGATTCATTCTGGAGTATTGCTAAACAATACGGAGTGGGCGTTCGCAGCTTAGCTAAATGGAATGCAATGGCCCCCAGAGATACCTTAAAAATTGGTCAAAAGCTGGTTATTTGGAGTCAGCACCCAACACATCCAAGCCCGCGCACACAACTTGCCTCTCAACGTAAAAACCAGACTATTCGCTATACCGTAAAAAGCGGTGACTCTTTGTACCTTATTTCTAGGAAGTTCAACGTTAGCATTATAGATTTGAAACGTTGGAACACCTTAAATAAAAAATACCTGAAGCCAGGACAAAAACTAAAAATTATTGTTGATGTCACCAGGACATAACAAGCTACGTTTACCGATACAACAAACAGGCTACTTTATGGCTTTCACTCAATAACACATCAGTCGGTTTGATTTGGCTACAATCAGCCATCGCTTGATCACAACGTGTATGGAAATGGCAGCCAGTTGGCGGATTAGCGGGTGATGGCATATTATCTGGCAGTTTAATGACCTTTTTCCCCAAATCTTTATCCCAGCTAGGAACTGCTTCAATCAATGCCTTTGTATAAGGGTGAGCCGGGCGATTAAGTACCTCTTCAACCTTGCCATATTCAACAATTCGCCCTAAATACATAACGGCAACCTTATCAGCTAAATAAGCCACCACTGACAGATCATGAGTAATAAATAAATAACTAAGCCCTTTCTCATGTTGCAGTTGTTTCAACAAATTTAAAACTTGCGCTTGCACAGAAACATCTAATGCACTGGTTGGTTCATCACAAACAATTACTGACGGATTAACCGCCAAAGCACGGGCAATACAAAGACGTTGACGCTGCCCACCTGAAAACTCGTGAGGATAACGTAATCTAACCTCTGTTGTTAAGCCAACTTTAAGCAGTAAGCTGTTGCACTCACGCACAACATCGGCATCACTTAAATTAGGTTTTAACGCCCTAATTCCTTCCTCCAAAATATCACCAACCAGCATTCTTGGGTTCATCGATGAGAATGGATCTTGGAAAATAATTTGCAGCTGCTGGCGGTATGCTTGAAAAGCTTTTTCTGAGAGCTTTGCGATATTCTGCCCCTTATATACAACATCACCCGATGTAATAGGCAACAATCGTAACAGTGCTTTTCCTAACGTGGTTTTGCCACAACCGGACTCCCCAACTAACGCAGTTGTACTGCCTGCTGTTAAGTCCAAACTAACCTCATCTACCGCCTTAACCTGCCCAACCGTGCGCTTTAGCAAGCCTTTCTTGATCGGAAAATGAACTTTTAATTGATTAACCGTTAACGATGAATGGTTTACCGCATCTTCATTTGAAGGAGCCAATGTAGTCCCTAGTTTCTCAACCAGTTCAAGCTCGCCTACCCTTATACACCTTACTTGATGTGTATTAGATACCTCGGTCCACTCAACCATAGTCGAATCTACACAAGACGACTGTTTAAAATCACAACGATCTGCAAACCGGCAGCCAACAAATGGCTGCGATAGCTTAGGAACTGTGCCTGGCAGGGTTACCAACGACTCCTTGCGCTTTTCCATTTTAGGAACAGCATCAAATAAACGCTGACTATAAGGATGTACTGGCTTTTTAAAAAAGTCATCTCGCGATGCCATTTCAACTAACTGCCCTGCATACATCACCGCAACTTTGTCAGCCATATCAGACACAATGCCCAAGTCATGCGTGATAATCCATAACGACATGCCCATTTCTCGCTGCAATTCTTTAAGCAACTGTAGAATTTGCGTTTGGATAGTTACATCTAGCGCTGTTGTCGGCTCATCGGCAATCAATAAATCAGGCTCATTTGCTAACGCAATGGCAATCATCACTCGCTGTCTCATTCCTCCGGATAATTGATGGGGGTAATCAGCATAACGTTCATCTGCATCCGGTATACCGACTTGTTTAATCAATCCTATGACACGTTTTCTCACATCCTCAGCGGCTTGTTTCTTATGTACTAAAACTGCTTCTGCAATCTGCTCCCCAATACTTAGCACTGGGTTCAACGATGTCATTGGATCTTGAAATATCATCGATATACGCGCTCCACGTACCTGACGCATATCTTTTTCTGCCATCCGTAATAGATCGACGCCCCGATATAGTACCTTTCCTGCTGTTATTTGCGCGTTATTAGACAACAGCCTCATTACTGATAAAGCAGTCACTGACTTGCCACAACCCGACTCACCAACCAGTGCAAAGGTCTCCCCTTCAGCAATGTCAAAACTTACACCATCAACCGCTTTAACCGTTTCAGACGGTTGATTAAATTGAGTCATCAGTCCGTCAACGGACAGTATCGGTGCGCGCATCTTAATTAAGCTTTCAGTAGATCAACCACAGCATCTAAACCACGATGGTTTAATTGAATATCCGTTTGAGCCTGAACGGTTGGTTTTGCATGATAAGCCACGCTTAAACCAGCACAATTCATCATCAACAAGTCATTGGCGCCATCACCCATTGCTATCACTTGATGCTGCGCTAACCCCAATTCCTTAGACAACGCTAATAACAAATCTGCTTTTGATTGTGCGCCAACAATATCACCCTCCACTGCACCGGTTAGGCAACCATCAGCAACTTCCAAGGTATTAGCTAGTGTGTAATCTAGGTTTAATCTGTTTTTTAATTTTTCAGTAAAAAAAGTAAAACCACCTGACACTAGGGCCAACTTTATCTTTGACTGCTTTAAATAATCATTAAGTTTCTCTGCACCCGGGTTTAGCTTTAACCGTTCATCATAGACACGCTGCAACTCCCCGACAGGTAACCCTTTCAATAACGCAACTCGTTGAGTCAACGACTCTTCAAAATTTAACTCACCACGCATCGCAGCTTCTGTAATACTCGACACCTTTGGCTTGATACCTAACATATCAGCAATTTCATCAATACATTCAATAGAAATTAATGTTGAGTCCATATCAGTGACTATTAAGCGTACTTGCTGTCCATCGAAATGATCTGGTAACCGACTTACATCGCAGTTTAATGCCTGGCGTACTGCTGAAAGCTCAACAAACTGTGGACTCGTTAAGCTATAAAACCCATCGTTAGGTTCAGCTTTTGTATCAAAAACCTTACTGATATAAGAAAGGTCTTGATCAGAAAAAAGAGCATCATGGAAAATATATTTATTCATTATTCAATACGTTACAAATTTAATTTAAGTTAATCTACGCTTTCAATTATATTGATCTTGGGTCAAAAGCATCCCGTACGACATCCGCAAATAAATTAGCCGCTAACACCAAGGTAAACATAAAAATAAACGCCGCGGTTAAAGACCACCAAACAATCGGCTCACGCGCCATTTCTAACCGCGATGTATTAATCATATTGCCCCAGCTGTAGGTTGATGGATCAACACCTATATTTATATAAGACAGAACCGCTTCGGCCAGCACTAATCCACTAAAATCGAGCACAATGGTAATCATCACTATATGCATGACATTAGGCAGCACATGCCGCTTCAACAATTGAAACTTCCCAACACCTAATGCTCGAGCAGCAACAACATAGTCCATTTCGCGAATTTTCAAGGTTTCCGCACGTAATAGTCGACAAAGCCCTGTCCAACTCGTAATACCTAAAATCATACACAGCAGCAAGAGCCGCATATCCGCTCTGTCTTCAACTGTGGTAAATAATTCAGGGTTATTTGCCATATAAACCTGCGCCATTAAGATAGCTGCAGCTATCAGTAACACACTAGGAATGGAGCTTAGGGTGGTATAGAGGTATTGAATAACATCGTCTATCCAACCGCGAAAAAACCCAGCGGTTAAGCCAAAAGTAATCGCTATAGGCAACATAACAATGGTTGTCAGTGCACCAATAACCAAGCCTGTACGAATACTTTTTATCGCTTGATAAAGCACATCTTCGCCCACCTTGTCTGTACCTAAAACATGGTAATGAGGTGCTAACATTGTTAAAACAGACACTAAGCAAAATATAACCAATAGCGTTAAGAGACAACTCTTTAGGCCATTAGAGCCAGTAAATAATGCACGTTTACTTATCAGCTTAAAAATAGCTATTAAGAAGAACCAGACCAAAACCCCCGTTGCTAGTCCTTGTAAGATTTTAACCAGGATATCTTTTTGCTTATTAGATGGTTTAGCTAAATGCGCCCCTCCATGAAGCAACGGAGGATAAACCCAGCGAGTAACACCGCTTGCATCGACACGCATTTCTTTAGCATAGGCCAAATGTGCAAAAGGCTTAGAGTACGTTTTCTCTACCTTTGTGCGCAAAGGCGTCAATATGATATCCAACACACTGACGACTTCTGCATGTTCATTTATTTGTCCATTCGCTAATGTTTCATGATGCTCAAGCCGAATAGAATCTAACGTACCAATCAATAAAAACACCAATAAAACGGTTAGTGATATAACGCCAACCGAGTTGTTCATTACTTTTAACCAAGGCCGGCGTAAATGTTCTTTTTTTCGAGAATAGCAAACAGCCCATACCCCACTGATCACAAGGGCAAACACAGCCATATCTGTCCATAAAAGCGTCAGCATTAATCTAGCCGTACTCTTGGATCAACCAAGGTGTAAGAAATATCGGTCAAAAGCAGGCCAATAATGTATAAAAATGAACCAAGAAACACCATTGAACGAACAATAGCAAAGTCTTGACTACTGATCGCGTCAATGGTGTAACTGCCTAAACCCGGTATTCCAAAAAACGATTCGGTAATCAAGCTCCCCATAAAGAGCAAGGGTAATATCACAACAATGCCGGTTAGAATTGGAATCATGGCATTTTTAAGCACATGTTTAAATAATACTTCGATATCAGACAGCCCCTTTGCTTTTGCTGTTCTAACATAATCCTTTGCAGCCTCTTCTAAAAATAACGTACGGTACCAGCGAACACCAGAGCCTAAACCAGACACCACACCAATCAACACAGGTAGGATAATAAACTTAAGTGCATCGACACCCGGAGCATATCCAGAAATGGGGGTTAGCGCTAACAACTTGCCTACAAAATATTGACCAGCAATAATATAAAACAGCCCTGAAATAGACATTAAGGCTATACATAAAAACAAACCACCAAACTCTAAAATACTGCCTCGATAAAATATTAATAAGAGGGCAAATGTAATATTTGCTAATACCCCAAATATTAATGATGGAATAGCGATAGCTAAACTGGGCCACATCCGTTGCGAAATATCGGCAACAATATCACGACCACTATCAGAAACGCCTAAATCAAATACAAACAAACCCACTGATTTTTCAAAAAAAATTGTTTCCGAAAACTGTTTAACACCCGCTTCTTGCTTGTTCCACAGTAACGGTAAATTATAGCCACGTTGTTGCTTCCAGTTATCAACCGCAGCCTGAGTCACATGTTTATCACCCAGTTGCATTCGCGCCATATCATCGGGTGAATTAACAATAAAAAATAGTACAAACGTTAATATATTGACCCCAAGCAACACAGGTAATACATAAAACAAACGTCTGATAATGTAATTAATCATAGGGCTGTGGAACGCTCAATTCGCCGATAGATAATGTAAGCAGGTAATAGTAAACAGGCTATCACCAATAAAACGAACACTAATGGCCAATAAACCGGCGCATTCCATTTCTTTTGATATTCATCCCTCATCTCAGGGTCAATATTGATGTATTTAGTTTTATTATTGGCCATTAAATTGGGGTATGCATTTTTATACCAAGCATGATGTAGTGAAAAAGCTTTTGGATGAAAGCCCCATAACCACGGTGCATCTTGTTGGCTGATTGCTACCATTTGTTTAATGATCGCTTGGCGTTCAGGGGTATTTTCCATAGCGCTCATTTTCTCAAACAAACGATCAAACTGTTTATTTTGATAATTAGAAGCATTTTCACCGCCATGAATTGATTTGGCATTTTTGCCGTATAACAAAAATAAAAAATTCTCAGGATCTGGGTAATCTGCATTCCAACCCCACATAAACATTTGCGCATTACCATTACGCATTTTTTCTTGGAAGCGATTGTAATCTGTACTACGAATAACCAGTTGAATATTAAGTTTATCAAACTGTTTACGTAACCAATTTAGTCTAGCTTTGCTATCTGGCCCACTGTCCATTGTGTCAAAATATAAAACCAACGGTTTCCCAGTTGCTGGGTCTAACCCATTCGGGTAGCCCGCCTCAGCCAGCAACTCCCTTGCTTCAGCCACAGTCCGTCTGCGTAAGCCATCACGCCAGTTATAAACAACAGGGTTCATCCCTTGCTTACCAGCAACATGACCAAAAATACCTGGAGGAATAATACTTTGTGCTGGAACACCACGACCATTTTGAAAAATTGAAATATATTCCTCATAATCCATAACTATAGAAATAGCATGACGTAGCTTTCTAGTCTTGTCAGAATCACCACCAACAACATTATCTAACATATTAAACGCGAAATAATAGGTCGATGTTGTCACCGCTGTTTGTAGGCCAATGCCACGTGCAATCATATTATCGGTTAAACCAACATCCCCTTGCGCCGAAAAACTAACCGCTTGGTCAAAACTATCTGAACTAATACCGGAGACATCGTAATAACCTTGTAAAAATTTATTCCAATAAGGAATGCTCTCTTTTTCTAACGAGAAAATCACTTTATCTGTTAAGGGTAATGGTTTGCCTGCATCCATCAATAAGGTCTGAATATCTGCACCAGGGTATGCTTCTGAAGGGTAATACTCCGTATGAAAATTAGGGTTTTTTGCCAGAACCATTCGTCTATTAGGGTTATTTTCTTGCAAAAAATATGGTCCTGTTCCCACAGGGAACCAATCTAATGTTATGTTTTTTTCTACCAATAGAGGGTTTGAATAAAACTCATCTGCTTCCCAGGGCATTGGTGCAAAAAATGGCATTGCTAACCAATTTATAAACTGTGGGTATTTCCCTTTGATGCGAATCGTAAAGTGTTGACCCGTTAATTTTTTGATGCCAGTCATTTGCTCAGAGTGCAAACGTTGAGTTTTACTTAATCTAGGCGATTTATTTTGTAATGCCGTTTGTGTTTCTGAAAACTCTTTAAAACCCACTATATAGTTCGCCATTAAGCTGGCTATTGGTGATTGTGTTGCTGGGTCAGCCAAACGCTTTATTTGATAAATAAAATCATCTACCGTTAATGTACGTGTTGCCGTTGGTAAGTCGTATAAAGACCGAGTATCCCAACCCTCGGGCAATGTTTTATGTAATTCAAGATTAAAACTCGGGTGGGGCTGAAATTTAATATCATTTTTAATTGTTAAATGATATTCACTAAAAGCAATATTGGCCACATCCGCATCGTCTGACAAATATTCACCTTTCGCATTTAAGTAGCTGACCGAAGGCATTTTAGCGGCCGCTAACGGTTCTAATTGATAAGGCCGTTTTAAATAATGATATTGAAATAATGGTTCGTAGACCTGCGCAATAATGGCATACTCATTTGAACTGTACGCTTTCGCAGGATCAAGATGCTTAGGCCGTTCAGAAAATGACGAATATATGACCTTGCCTTCTCCGTGATCCTCAACATAAGGGTTATTTAAAGCCTTATCTGTACAAGCAGACATTAATAGCACTAAAAAGAGAAAACCCGCTGCCCTACGCAGTTTAATTACTGGCTTATTCACGATGATTTATTTTGATTGTAAAACCTGATCTTCGCCTTCACTTCGAGCAATAATAACTGCGCCACAAGAATCACTAAATACATTAACGCTGGTTCTACACATATCCAAAACACGATCGACAGCAAGAATAAGCCCAATGCCCTCTAATGGAAGCCCTATTGTTACCAAAATAATACTGATTGCAACAAGACTTGCCGCTGGAATACCCGCTACACCAATCGAGGTAACCAAGGCTGTTAGGACAATAAGAAACTGCTCAGTAAACCCTAAACTTAAGCCATAAGCTTGAGCAATAAACATAGCTGCCACGCATTCGTATAACGCCGTACCATCCATATTAATAGTTGCACCTAACGGCAAGACAAAGCTACTTGTACGATTTGAAACACCTGCGTTTTTTTCAACACACTCTAACGTAATGGGCAGTGTGGCTGACGACGAGCTTGTTGAGAAAGAGGTCAGCAATGCGGGGGTCATCGCTTTGTAATGGCGAAGTGGTTTAACGCCACCGAGGTATTTCAACACTAATGGCATAACACCAAACATATGAATAACTAAAGCACCTAATACCGTAAAGAAAAAATAGGCTAATGGTAAAAAAGCAGCTAAGCCTGTTGAAGCAACTACTTTAGCTACTAAGCCAAAAACACCGATCGGTGCAAACTTCATGACCCAATCGGTCATTTTCATCATTACATCCAATACTGCATTCCAAAATGTCAGCAAAACTGTTTTTCTTTGTTCGATTATTTGAGTCATAAAATAGCCAAATAATAGTCCAAAAAAGATCAGCCCTAACATTTGGCCATTGGCTGCTGCTGCGACAATATTGGTTGGCACCATCCGTAAAAATATACCGGTGATATCAGCAGCTCCTTTTCCTTCTAGCTTTGAAGCAACCTCTGTAATATCTTCCGTTAAGCCAACACGATCACGAACTGGTTCACCAGCAATGATGCCTGGCTCTACGATATTAACCAAAACCAAACCGATTAAAATAGCAACCAGACTGGTCGACAGATAATACGTAATTGTCTTCCCCCCTAAACGACCTAAACCACCTAAGTTACCCATATTTGCAATTCCACAAATAATCGATGACAAGATCAATGGGACTATCAACATTTTTAGTGCATTAAGAAATAACGTACCTAAAAATACATACACATCATAAAAAGTGAATGAACCTATACCCGCTTCTTCTCCTGTTGCAATACCCGCAATAATCGCTAAGCCAATTGCAATAAAAATTTGCCAGTGTAGTTTCATTTCAACTTATTGTGCTTGATTAGCTAAAACCACGTCTGCCTCAACACTTAAATTTTCTATTGTTGCGGCCAACATTACTTCACCAGTTAAACGTGATAAAAACTGCTTAAATGTTTGGCGTGAAGTCTCTGTCATCTCTGTTGGGTCGCCATCAGTTACTTTACTCAACTCAATAATCGCAACATCGCCATTGTCTAGCGTACTTAATTTAAAAGAGGGTTTTCCCTGTGTTGGGTGAGACATACTAAACGCATCGTTTAATAATTTTACTGGAACCGATTTATCATGCCTTGTCACCGGTCCAATATCTTCAAGCAGGACATCATCTGACGTTGACAAGGTATTAATCGTTACCCCTGATGTTAGCTGAGACAGTAAATCAGCCGCTTTCTGTGTTAACAATTCATTAGCCTTATCTTTTTTAACAGACAATTCAACTCTATCTTTTACTGCAGTTAACGGCATTGTTGCCTCAGGAACATAGTCATTAATACGTAATACAACTAAATGCTCAGAGCCTATTTCAATTGCATCGCTATTATTACCCGCTAAAACATCTTCATTAAACACAGCCTGACGCACTTTAGTGCTGGCAGCAATGCCCTCATCACTAGTACGTGTAATACCCGTTTGTTGTTCAACCGTTAACCCTAATTCATCAGCGATAGGGTTTAATGAATCTGGATTTTCAAACGCTAACTCAGCAAAACGCTCTGCTAGTTGATAAAACCTTTCGCTAGCAACATTTAATTTAAACAGTTCTGTTACTGTCTCTTCTACTGCTTCGTATGGTTGCACCTTATCAGCCTCTTTTGAGACCAGCTTTATAATATGAAAGCCGTATTGAGTTTGAACTACGTTACTAACCTCGCCTTCTTCAAGAGAATCCAGCGTTTTTTCAAACTCTGCGCCCATCATACCGTCGGTGATGATGCCTAAGTCACCACCTGATTCAGCCGAACCAATATCTTCAGACAACTCTTTAGCCAAGCTTGCAAAATTTTCTCCTTTGTTAAGTCGGCTTAAAACCATGTCGGCTTTTGCTCTCTTTTCCTCTCTCTCTGCATCTGCGAGATCAGCAGTTGCTTCAATCAATATATGGCTCGCTCTTCGATGACCGGATACCGTAAATGACTGACGCTCACGTTCATAGAACGCTAACAATTCATCTTTCGACGGGGAAACCTCCGACATCAAGTCAGACAAGTTTAATGAAATATATTCAATAGATGCTTCTTCAGGTGATCTATAAAGAAGCTTATTTTGTGAATAATGTTCGTTAAGCTCTTCATCTGTTACCACCACTTCATTAACCACTGAAGAAATAGGCAGCAACAAATACTTAATATCCCTAGTTTGATTCGTTAAACGATGAAATTCATCTATTTCACTCTCGTCTACTAAGGTCGTACCTATAATAGAGTTTATAAATTGTTCTCGTTCAATGCTTGCACGTACCGTTTCTACAAAATCAGTGGTTGTTAAGCCTCTTGCTTGTAATAATTGCTCATAGGTTGTTTTATCAAACCGTCCGTCTTTATGAAAGGCATCTATATTAGAAATTACATCAAGAACGGCCTTGTTTGATGCGACATAGCCATCTTTATTAACTGTTTGCAAAACTAGTTGTTCTTGAATTAATCGATTCAACGACTCTTGGCGTATTGCCTCTTGATTAAATAAGTCAGCAGAGTATTGATCACCATATTGCTCTTTTAATTGAGCCACGCGGTTTTGATAAGCCTGATTAACATCCGCTTGGTAAATTTTATAATCCCCTACTTTAGCGACCGCTTTTTCGGACCCACCATTGGTGTAGTTTTGTAAGCCAAACAAAGCAAATGGGATAGAGATCATTATAAGAATAACCATACCCAACCAACCTTTAACATGTACCCGCAATCTATCTAACATAAAAAATAATCCGCATAAAAATTTAAAAAAATAGTGCTTAACAGTCGTCTCAAAAGACAACACTCTCAGTTTATATAAAACCACTGCATTAACAATTTAATGTTTATTGACAGTGGCCGCAGCATCCTAAAAGGGAATTCACTATTGCACTATATGTGAGGAAATTAAACCATATTTTAGGCTAGTGTGCGTTAGTTTGAACAAACTATCCTTTACAACAACAAGGACACTAGCCAAGAAAACGATATTAAGCGGCGTTACTGCTGGCAACTGCATTTATTAAACAACGGATAGCACTTTATAGGGGTCACTTATAAACATCCTATTAATTGCATCGTGTTCTAAATTAACTCACATTTTCGATGAGCAAAAAAAAACCATTAATTTTTTCAAATTAATGGTTTTTTGTACCAATGGCGGAGTGGACGGGACTCGAACCCGCGACCCCCGGCGTGACAGGCCGGTATTCTAACCAACTGAACTACCACTCCTAAATGGTGGGTGCTGAGGGGATCGAACCCCCGACATTCGCCTTGTAAGGGCGACGCTCTCCCAGCTGAGCTAAGCACCCCAAGAACAGAAGAGGCGCTAGTTTACAGAGTCTTTTAAAGTTTTGCCAGCTTTAAATGAAGGAATTTTTGAAGCTTTAATTTGAATCGTTTCACCCGTTTGTGGATTGCGGCCTGTGCGTGCAGAACGCTCTTTTACAGAGAAGGTACCAAAGCCAATAAGTGAGATTGAGTCACCGCTTTTAAGTGCACTACTAACAGAAGAGATAGTGGCATCTAATGCGCGGCCTGCGTCAGCTTTAGTAAGTCCTGATTCTTCAGCGATTGCATTGATAAGGTCTGATTTGTTCATAAATTTTCCCCAATAGGATGATTAAATAATTTTTAAAGTTAATTTTTTTTGTTACTGGTGTTTAGAGCGGCTATATCTACCTCACTATTCACACAACAGGAGATTTTATATCCTTTCCCCCCCACCAGTGTCAAGCTTCAGAAGGTTTTTATGACTATATTTTTTTTAAAGCATACCTTCAATTAATTTACTTGCCTCAATTAAATCAAACACTTCAGCTTAATGTGCTGTCACCGTTTTATTTTTTGAAGGTTTACTTTTTTTGTCATCTTTTTTTATTAACTTTTCACTTCCTTTCAATGGTGTCGGGGACCGTTCAAGCGCGACTTCCAGCACCTCATCAATCCAGCGGACAGGGATTATCGTTAAATTTTGTTTAATATTAGCCGGCATCTCTATTAAATCTTTTTCATTTTGGTGTGGGATTACAACCGTTGTGATTCCACCGCGAAGAGCTGCTAACAATTTTTCTTTAAGCCCACCGATCGGTAACACCTCACCTCGAAGCGTAATTTCCCCTGTCATAGCCACATCAGCTAATACAGGAATACCCGTTAAGGATGATACTAAGGCCGTACACATACCGATACCTGCACTTGGACCATCTTTAGGCGTTGCTCCTTCAGGAACATGTACATGTATATCGTTCTTTTGATAAAAATCAGCTGGAACACCTAACATTGCAGCACGACTTCTGACCACTGTTAAAGCAGCTTGAATAGATTCTTGCATAACATCACCTAACTTACCGGTAAGTGTTAACTTGCCTTTACCTTCGCTAATAGCTGATTCAATTGTTAGTAATTCACCACCAACCTCTGTCCAAGCCAAGCCAGTTACTTGCCCAATTTGATTAGTTTCTTCGGCTTTACCAAAGTCAAATCGCCTAACCCCTAAGTATTTACTAAGGTTACGCGATGTAACATTGATTCGCTTCTTAGGTTTGCTCAGTAAAATGTCTCTCACTACTTTTCGACAAATTTTAGACATTTCTCTGTCGATATTTCTAACTCCAGCCTCACGCGTATAATAACGCACCGTATCTCTAATCGCTGATTGGCTTACGTGCAATTCCGACTCTTTCAAACCATTATTTTTTAATTGTTTGGTAATGAGGTAGTTCTCCGTGATGTTAATTTTCTCATCTTCAGTATAACCAGCGAGGTTAATCACTTCCATACGGTCCAACAGGGGACCCGGTATATTCATGCTATTTGCAGTCGCGACAAACATAACATCAGACAAATCAAAATCCACTTCTAAGTAATGATCGTTAAACGTACTGTTTTGTTCTGGATCAAGCACCTCAAGTAAAGCAGAAGCAGGGTCGCCTCTGAAATCCATTGCCATTTTGTCTATTTCATCAAGCAAGAATAAAGGGTTTTTTGTTTCAACTTTTGACAAGTTTTGTAAAATTTTACCTGGCATTGAACCAATGTATGTACGACGATGTCCACGTATTTCAGCTTCATCTCGCACACCACCTAAAGACATTCTTACAAACTTACGGTTCGTCGCACGAGCAATAGATTGCCCCAAGGATGTTTTACCAACACCTGGAGGCCCGACCAAGCAAAGAATTGGCCCTTTCATGTTTTTAACCCGTTGTTGAACAGCCAAGTACTCTAAAATTCTTTCTTTTACTTTCTCTAGCCCATAATGGTCAGCATCAAGCACTTTTTGTGCAGCAGCGAGATCATGCCTAATACGCGTACGTTTTTTCCACGGCACATTAACCATACAATCAATGTAATTACGTATAACACTGGCTTCAGCTGACATCGGGGACATCATTTTTAACTTGCTCAGTTCTGATTCAGCTTTTTCTTTTGCTTCTTTTGACATCCCTGCATCAGCTATTTTCTTTTCGAGTTCATCTATCTCATTTGAACCTTCTTCCATGTCTCCCAATTCATTTTGAATGGCCTTCATTTGCTCACTCAAATAATATTCGCGCTGATTCTTTTCCATTTGTTGCTTAACCCGGCTACGGATTTGTTTTTCCATTTCCAGAATATCAACTTCACCCTCCATCAATAACAGCAAATGTTCTAAACGTTCGCGAAGGTTATATGTTTCCAGTATTTTTTGTTTTTCTTCAACTTTCAACACCATGTGCGCTGACATAGTATCTGCAAGACGGCCAGAGTCTTCAATACCAGATAATGAAGTTAATACTTCAGGTGGTACTTTTTTATTTAACTTCACATAGCTTTCAAAGGCGGAACTAACGGTCCTAATTAGCACATCCATTTCTTGCTCTTCAAGGTCTACGGCATCTTTCAGCAAACTGACATCTGCACCAAACAATTTTTCATTGGTATAAATCTTATCAATATTAACTCGCTGCTCACCTTCTACTAAAACCTTTACCGTTCCATCAGGCAACTTAAGGAGCTGCAAAATAGTGGCTAAGGTACCGACTTGATAAAGGTCACCCTCTTTGGGATCATCGTTATCTGGGTTTTTTTGTGCAACTAGAACAATTTTTTTATTATCTTCCATCGCAAAATCAATCGCCTGTATTGATCGATCGCGACCAACGAAAAGCGGAATCACCATATGTGGGTAAACAACCACATCTCTCAGCGGAAGAATTGGTAAGTTTGTTAAATCTAGTTTTTCGTTCATTAGTTACCGCCTTAAAGAATTAAATTTAGTATTAGTAAGAATATCAGGGCACCGAACATTATTTTCAAGCCATAACTCATAAAAAAAGGCGCTTAAAGCGCCTTTTTTTCTCTTTGAAGTCTATTTTATTCCGATGATGCTACTTTTTTATCATTTTCATAAATAAACATAGGGTCAGACTCACCCCGAATAACCTTATCATCAATAACAACTTTACAAACATTATCTAGCGAAGGTAAGTCATACATTGTGTCTAGTAATACATGTTCTAAAATTGTCCTTAAACCACGAGCACCTGTTTTACGAGCCATCGCTTTCTTTGCGACCTCTCTTAAGGCTTCTTCTCTAAATTCAAGTTCAACGCCTTCCATTTCGAAAAGCCTTACATATTGTTTTGTTAATGCATTTTTAGGTTCACTGAGTATTTGAATTAATGCATCTTCATCTAGCTCTTCAAGCGTTGCTACAACAGGTAACCTGCCAACAAATTCTGGAATCAAACCATATTTAACAAGATCTTCCGGCTCAACATTTTGCAAAACATCACTGACATCTGGCGCTTCATTCTCGCTTACTACTTCAGCTGAGAAACCGATGCCGACATTTTTTTGAGAACGATCTTTAATAACCTTATCTAAACCGGCAAACGCACCACCAACAATAAACAAGATGTTACTGGTATCTACTTGTAAAAATTCTTGCTGTGGATGTTTTCTTCCACCTTGTGGAGGGACTGAAGCAACTGTTCCTTCAATCAATTTTAACAATGCTTGTTGGACACCTTCACCAGAAACATCACGTGTTAAAGACGGGTTGTCCGACTTCCGTGAGATCTTATCTATTTCATCAATGTACACGATGCCGTTTTGAGCTTTATCGACATCAAAATCACATTTTTGTAAGATTTTTTGAATAATGTTTTCGACATCCTCTCCAACATAACCCGCTTCAGTTAACGTCGTAGCATCTGCAATGGTAAAAGGAACATTTAACATTCTTGCTAATGTTTCAGCCAATAATGTTTTGCCTGAGCCGGTGGGGCCAATTAACAATACATTACTTTTTGCCAACTCAACATCATCAACACCTTTTGAGGCATTTAGACGCTTATAGTGGTTATAGACTGAAACTGATAAGATTTTTTTGGCCTGTTGCTGGCCTATCACATACTTATCTAAGGATTCTTTAATTTCAGAGGGTTTAGGTAATTTATCACCTGCGCCTGTCGCTTCATTCTCTTGAAGCTCCTCTTTAATAATATCGTTACAAAGCTCTACACACTCATCGCAAACAAAAACAGAAGGGCCTGCAATTAACTTTCTAACTTCATGCTGATTCTTTCCACAAAACGAGCAAATCAAAAGCTTACTATCATTCTCGCCATTGTCTTTATCATCACTCATACAAACCTCTTTTCTTTAACACTCATTATTAGGGTTGACTGTTTCATTACTCTTAATCTTTAGTTACATGCTATATACAGTATGCTAAAGATTATAAATCTGTCCAGTCCAAGCGCTAACTATTCTACTCTTCTATATTACGTGTTTTTAATACTTGGTCAATCAGGCCGTATTCAACGGCTTGTTGACTACCCATAAAGTTATCTCTATCGGTATCACCTTGAATAACATCTAACGGCTGGCCTGTATGTGAAGCCATAATTTTGTTTAAACGATCACGGATTAATAGAATTTCCTTCGCATGAATATCAATATCAGATGCTTGACCCTGAAAACCACCCAGCGGTTGGTGGATCATCATTCTTGAGTGTGGTAAAGCGAATCGTTTACCTTCAGCACCACCTGTCAACAATAATGCACCCATGCTGGCTGCTTGACCGATACACATAGTACTAACATCTGGTTTGATAAACTGCATCGTGTCATAGATAGACATACCTGCTGTGACAGAACCACCTGGTGAATTAATATATAGGTGGATATCTTTATCAGGGTTTTCAGATTCTAAAAATAGCATCTGAGCAACAATCAAATTAGCCATATGGTCTTCCACTTGGCCTACTAAGAAAATAACCCGTTCTTTAAGGAGTCTAGAGTAAATATCGTATGAACGTTCGCCACGTGCAGTCTGCTCAACCACCATCGGAACTAATCCAAGTGCCTGCGCCTCTAGTTTATTTTGCATCTTAACTCCCTTATTATCTGTCATTTATCCAGTTGCTTGAGTAGGTGCCATTAGCTCATCAAACGTTAACTGAGTTTCTGTTATTTTAGCCTTTTCTAACACCCAATCAACCAATTGGTCTTCTAATACAACGCTTTCAACTTTATTGCGCTCTTCTGGGTTAGAGTTATACCAATTGATAACTTCTTCAGGCGATTGATACGTTTGAGCAAACTCTTCAATTCGTGCTTGTACTTTTTCAGCATCCGCTTTGATATCATTTTGCTTGATCATTTCAGACAATAGCAAGCCTAATTTAACGCGTTTAGTTGCTTGATCTTTAAAAAGCTCTTTTGGTAAATCCGGCTGTGCTGGTTGACCTGCCTGAGCTGCTTTTTCATTTAGCGAAGCAAGCATTTGATTAATTTCATTATCAACAAGTGCTTCTGGCACAGACACTTCATTGTTTTCAACAATTGCATCCATGACAATTTCTTTACGTTTAGTTGCTAATGCACGAGTTAACTCACCGCCCATATTTTTAGCAAGGTCTGCTCTAAAGTCAGCCACATCACCACTTTCCACACCAAATTCCTTAATAAACTCTTCATTTATTTCAGGTAATTCGCTCTTTTCAACCTTATCCACTTCTACATCAAAAACCCCAACCTTGCCGGCAAAGTCAGCTTGTTGATAGTCTTCAGGAAAAGTCACTTCAAAACTTAATTTCTCACCAGTTTTCACGCCTTTTAAGTTTTCTTCAAACCCAGGTATCATGCTTTTTGAGCCAAGAACAACAGGGAAACCTTTAATAGGCTCTTCCGAGATAGGCTTATCACCTACTTTACCTTCAAAACTAACTGTTACTTGGTTACCGTCTTTAGCTTTGGTTTTAACTTCTTTCCAGCTTGCTTTTTGTTTTTGCAGCTTTTCAACCATATTATCTATATCAGACTCTGCAATTTCCACTACTGGGCTATTCAGTGATAAGTCTTCAACTGGGTTAACTGTAATCTCTGGATAGACTTCAAAGCTTGCTGAGAACTCATACCCTTCAACCTCAGCTTCGTTAGCTTTAATAACAGGCGCACTGGCTGGGTTTAGCTTTTCTTCCATGATTGCTTTATAAAAAAAGCTTTGTGTTAACTCTGATAACGCTTCAGCGCGCACACTTGCTCCAAATTTCTTTTTGATAACGCTCATAGGAACCTTACCAGGTCTAAATCCATCAATCCGTGCGTTTCGTTTCACATCGTCATAACGCTTATTGATCGCCGTATCGACCTCTTCTTGAGGGACAACGATTGTTAATGTTTTTTTAATATCAGAAATAGATTCAACAGAAACCTGCATAATTATTCTCTAGTGTAGTTTATTGATGATTGTTCAAAAAAATAGATGGTGCGAAAGGAGAGACTCGAACTCTCACATCTTACGATACTGGAACCTAAATCCAGCGCGTCTACCAATTCCGCCACTTTCGCATTTTGGTTGGAAATAATGTGCGGTATCATACCGACTCTTTCAACATTTTTGCACTCCTTTTTGAATACAATTTTACTTAAATGTAAAAAAACCATATGAAAGCTACCTTATTTTTTGTTTTTTACTTCTTAACAGCCTCTGTTTTGGCTGCTTTAATCGCCTATCCATTATTTTTAGCGTTTGGCACAAATGAATATCGTTTTGAAAAATGGGTTACGCGCGCCGCCCTTTTATTTTTAATCTTAGGACTGATTCCATGTTTTAAGTTTTTTAAATTGAGTTTAAACGCCATTGGACACAATAATACCTATGGCAACTTCTTTAAAAAAACATCATTCGGCTTTATTTCTGGCCTGTTAATTCTTGGCGTTGTTGTGTTTACTCTGATCGTTCTTGATATTAGAGTACTGTCAGAAGATGCTCAATTCACATGGAAACTTGTTTCTAAAGCATTATTAGCCGGAATCGTCGTTGCTTTAATAGAGGAAACCTTATTTAGAGGGCTATTCTTCAAGCTAAGCCAACAATGGCACAACGGTTTTACGGCGGTTGTTGTTAGTAGTTTTTTTTATGCCATTTTGCACTTTATTAAACCCATTGAACATATTGATCAAAACCTTTTATATATAGGCACTGGTTTTGAAGTTATCGTTAATGCATTTAAAGCAGTTGCATTTATGCCGCTTGATGACTTTCTAGCGCTTTTTGTTGTTGGCGCTTTCCTTGCCCTAGTTCGTCTTCAGACACGTACTCTTGCTTATTGCATTGGTCTACATGCTAGCTGGGTTTTCCTCATAAAAATAACTAAAGAACTCACTGACCATAACCCCGCATCAAGCTGGACTTACTTAACTGGGCAATACGATGGCATAATTGGTATTCTTAGTTTTATTTGGATTAGCGTAATCATTTTTGCTTACCTGATCTATGTCATTAAACCTAAGTATCAACCGCATTCTTAATTCCACATCCTTGACATGACTCAATCATAGATTAGAATGGGAATCATTATCATTAACGTTTGAGATCACATGTCAAATAACCAGGCATTAAACCAGTACGCTACTCTTGCTGATATTGAAATTGGCCAGGAAGTAATGCTGTGTAAAAATCAAATGGCTCATTCGTTAGAAAAAAAATTGCTAACGCTAGGCTTTTCTAAATTAATTCCCCTTCAGGTTACTCAAAGAAGCAAAGGTGGAATTATTGTCAGTATTGGAAATACTCGTATTGCTCTGAATGAAACCCTCGCAAAACAAGTAGTAATAGAAACATTATGACCAAGCAATGTTGCGAAGAAAATATGCCCGTACGCCCCTCTAATAAAAGCCCTGTCATTGCCGTTATTGGCAACCCTAACTGCGGAAAATCAACATTATTTAATGTTATTACAGGCATTAAACAAAAAACGGGGAACTGGCCTGGCGTTACAGTGGACCGTCGTGAAGGGCTTACTAAAGTTAACAACCAAGAGCTTGTTTTGGTCGACTTACCAGGTGTTTATGCGCTTGATAGTGACCGCGAGGCTCTTGATGAACAAATAGCTCGCCAATATATTTTATCCGAAGAGGCTGATGCACTTTTAATTGTTGCAGATGCAGCCAATCTAGAACGCAGCCTGTTCCTTACCAGTCAATTACTTGAAACCGGCATTCCAGCTGTACTTGCGTTAAACATGATGGATGTTGCCAAATCTCGTGGCATGAACATCGACCTAGAGGCTTTATCTAACGCTCTTGGCTGCCCTGTTTTTCCTATTGTTGCACGTAAAAACCAAGGAATCACCTCACTTTTAGAAAGCATATTAACGGTAATTGATGAGCAGCCTAAGCATCACTTAAACATTGAATACCCGACTGCCGTTACCTCAGCTCTTGATGAAATTATTCCGACGTTAAATACGCAACGCAACTCCCCATTTATTCTACGATGGCATGCGCTTCAATGCTTAGAGGGGTACTTCTCCCCCACTACAACACAGCAAACCGAAGAAATTTGTGCTAGCCGACAGCTCTATATAAAAGATTCAACTGGAGAAGATGCAGATACTCTTATTGCTGCCAGCCGCTATGAATTTGCACACCAGCTAACCTTACAGGTAGTCAAGCAAGTCAAAAACATTCAACAAACATGGTCTGACCGAGTAGACAAAGTCATTCTTAGTGACTATCTCGGCTTACCTATCTTCTTTTTAGCCATCTACTTAATGTTCAGTATAACCATTAACTTTGGTGGCGCTTTTATTGATTTCTTTGACATTACCGCCAGCGCGCTGTTTGTTGATGGATTTAAAATTCAACTCCAGAATTTGGATTTTCCCAATTGGTTTCAAGTCTTACTCGCTGATGGTTTAGGCGGTGGTATCCAAGTTGTTGCTACCTTTATCCCCATCATCGCGACTCTCTATTTCTGTTTATCTATACTCGAAGACTCCGGCTATATGGCCAGAGCTGCCTTTGTTATGGATCGTTTTATGCGTAAGCTTGGACTACCCGGCAAAGCTTTTGTGCCATTAATTATTGGCTTTGGTTGCAACGTACCATCCATCATGGCTACACGTACCCTAGAAAAGCAACGTGACCGCATTATGACGGTGATGATGGCGCCGTTTATGTCGTGTGGTGCACGGTTATCTGTGTATGCCTTGTTTGCTGCAGCTTTTTTTCCTCAATCTGGGCAAAATATTGTTTTCTTACTATATCTATTAGGTATTGCAGCGGCTATTTTTACCGCACTGTTACTAAAAAGCAGCGTGCTTGAGGGTGAGTCTGATAGTTTTCTCATAGAACTCCCCCCTTACCACCGACCAGCCATCAAAAGCTTACTAATCCACACTTGGGAACGCCTAAAGGGTTTCGTATTAGAAGCTGGCAAATTTATCGTCATGATGGTCATGGTGATCAATATTCTTAATTCCGTTGGCACTGATGGCAGTTTTGGTAATGAAAACAGTTCAAAATCAGTCTTGAGTGAAGTCAGTAAAACATTCACACCTGCCTTTGAACCGATGGGAATCCAAGAAGAAAATTGGCCCGCTATCGTTGGTATTTTTAGTGGCTTACTCGCTAAAGAAGTGGTTGTTGGAACACTCGATGCAGTTTATTCAAATATTGAAGGCAACACCGACGATAACGACGAAAACTTTAGCCTTAAAAATAAGTTCTCAGAAGCTGTGACAACAACTAAAGATAATTTAAATGATGCGTTCCAAAACATGGGCGACCCGCTTGGTTTAAGGACACTTGATGCCAACGACAATCTTGATGAAGCCGCAACTGAGCAAGAAGTTAGCTCAGCTCTCTTTGGCACCTTGGTGAAATATTTTGATGGCAAAATTGGTGCCTTTAGTTATCTACTCTTTATTCTTTTATATGTCCCTTGTGTTGCTGCGATTGCCGCCGTTAAACGTGAAACAGGAACACGTTGGGCCTTATTTTCTATTTTCTGGAGCCTTTATTTGGCATACAGCATGGCGACTTCTTTCTATCAAATTGCGAACTTTTCAAGCCATCCAACACAAACACTGATTTGGTTATGTGTATTCATTGCTGGCTTTCTAGGAATATGGCTTACGCTTCGCCAACTTGGCCAGAAATTACTCGCTGTTGAACCAACACTGATTAAAGACGCATGATTTTATTAGAGGTCCGTGATTACTTACAAGCCGCACGAAGCGCTCCTGTTCGTGATTTAGCCTTACATTTCAAAATCTCTCAAGATGACGCCAAATCAATGCTCGAACACTGGGTAAAAAAAGGTTATGCAAAAAAACTTCCAGCTGGCTCACTTTGCCAAGGTGGTTGTAGAAGTTGTGACCCCGAGACAATAGATATCTATGAATGGACTGGCCCTCGCTAATCTTAATAAATACCTTTTATTTAATTATTTAAATACTCAGCAAAATTTTTCCTAACCTTAGCAATTGGAATCGAAACGCCAAACCCAGTCTTTAACGCAGACCCTTTTGCTACTTTGATGGTATTAACTGCCACCACATGACCATCATCGGTTATCAATGGCCCACCACTGTTACCCGGTAAAATCTGTGCGTCAGTGACTATTCGGTTTTGCAACACCTGAGTTACCGTCCCATCTGTTAACTGATCACGTAACCCCAAGGGGCTTCCAATTGCATGAACGGTTGTACCCTGTACGACTGAGCCAGGTGCCATTTCTAAGTAAGGCGCTTTACAGGCATTTACTTTCAGCAAAGCCAAGTCATCTGTCGACGCCACCTTAATTAGCTTGGCTCTTGCTTTAGTATTATCTTTTAAAACAATATCAAATGACTGAGCAACATTTGACACCGCGCTAGAGAAGTTAAAGTCAGATTTTTGTCGATTAAAGATGTCCTCATCCAAGCTCAGGCGCCTCTGCGTTTCATTCAGTTGTTGCAGGTCTTGCTGATATTGCTGCTCATAAAGCGCGTACTCGCGTAACGCGATTTGTTTTTCTTTGTCTGATCTCAAACCGTCTATATATATTCGAAAATCATCGAGTTTTTGCTTATTAATAAAGAGCCGCTCTTTTTGTTGATTAAGCCGTATTTTATTACTATTAAATATTAAACTATTTTTTTTGATCTTTGCCTGCGTCGCATCCCATTGCTTACCTTTAGCGGGGCGAACCACATGCTTATTCGTCACTAAATAACAATCCTCGGTTACAAAAAAGCCAGATCCAGAACCAAGTTTACTTTTAACAGTAACAACAGCCTTCGTTGCTTGCTGAACAGGATTAGTAAATGGGTATTTACTATTTAGCAGCGTTATAAAATCATTTGACCTCTCGACAGAGGCGGTTGAATTTTTATATGCGCGAACCTCGGTAGCCCCATCCTCATTGATAGGCGAATCAGAAAACTGCCAATGCCCACCTTTATCCTTATATTTAAATATTTCCGCCACACAAGTGCTTGGAATATAAAGTAAGCAGACTGTTGTTAAGGTGATTATAAAACGCATAATTTATATCAGTGTAAACACTGCCCTCATGGTCGTATCAGTGATCATTTGACCTTAAAAAAACCCCCTTGTCGATAAAGAAAGTCTAGCTCAAATTTTAAATTTATTATCGGTCTCAATGGTTAGCATCAATTATTCAAAGGCTTTCAGGCCCTTCTCATCCTGCTTTTTCAACAAGTTTTATTGTGTAAATACTTAATAGTAGAACTTGCTTTAGTAGGGTTTCCTTCTTTTTATTTTCCTGATCTACATCAGAGTAGTTATAGGCATTAAACATTAGAATTTGCGCCACAGTAAAAACAAATATTACTTGAAAGCAACTGTATTTTATAACTCGTCACTTAGGAGAACCTACTTTATGACTAATAATACCGACTACCATCAATTTATTGATAATGACGAAGGATGGGTCGATCGACGTATTTTTTGGGAAGAAGAAATTTATGAGCAAGAATTAAAACAAATTTTTGCTAAATCATGGCAATTCATCGCTCATGACTCAATGATTCCCAATGCTAATGATTTCTATACCACTTATATGGGCGAAGATGGTGTTATTGGGGCGCGACAAAAAGATGGTAACGTCAGAGTTTTTTTAAACTCATGCCCACACCGTGGAAACAAATTCTGTTTTGCAGACGAAGGCAATGCTCGCTCTTTTATATGTAATTACCATGGCTGGAGTTTTGGTATTGACGGCAAGCTAGGCGCTTTAGCGAACGAGCATGTTTATGATGAAGGCGATATTGATAAAGAAAAATGGAGCCCAAAACAAGCGCGTGTTGAAACCTATAAGGGCTTAATATTTGCGACATTTGACCAAGATGCACCTTCGCTGGATGAGTGGCTCGGTGATTTTCGTTGGTACTTAGACATGATGTTTGACAACGATGGAGAAACAGAATTCATTGATGGCGGCATTAAATCATATGTTAATGCCAACTGGAAATTTGGCGTAGAAAACTTTGTTGGTGATGCTTACCATGCGCTTTGGAACCATGACTCTGGCCTTAAAGCCATGAATAAAGGTGAAGGCTTTGGCCCAGCAGTAACTGAAAACTCTTATCACGCAAGTATTAATGGGCATGGTTGGGAGTTTGGAACCGATGGCTACGCAGATGTAGTGATTGGTGGGTCTGAAAAGTGGCTTAATTATGTCAGAGACATCATTAAACCTAAAATTAAAGAGAAATATGGTGAGCTTCGCTCCAATATATTTGGTTCATTAGCCTCCGTTTCATTATTTCCCAATATTTCATTTTTACCTGGCATTCAAACATTTCGTGTTTGGTTACCTAGAGGGCCTAAAAAGTTAGAACTACGTGTTTTCACCATTGTTAATAAAAACATGCCCGAAGAGATCAAACAAGAAATTAATAATGCTTGCATGATGACCTTTAACCCAGCCGGTGTTCTTGAGATGGACGATGGGGAAAACTGGGAAGGCAATACACAGGTCAATAAGGGTTATTTAACTCGCCAAGAAAAACTTCATTATGGCTGCGGTATTACCCGAGAAATTGAGCACGAAGAGCTACCGGGCATCATTTACAAAGGCCAGTTTAACGACGCCAATCAACGACATTTCTATACCCGCTGGGCTGACTTGATGAATGCTGATTCATGGAATGACGTACCAACACGTTACAGACCCCGTCATACAAAAAACAACTAAATAGGAGCTAGGTCGATGACAAATTTATCAGAAAAAACAGCAGCAGTAGCAGCACCAGTACCGGCCTCTATGGAGCTTACTTTTGAGGTTGAGCAGTTTTTGTATAAAGAAGCTCGTTTACTAGATACCGAAGAATTTCATGCTTGGTTGGGTATCCTAACCGACGATATTCACTACTGGATGCCTTATCGTTATCAGCGCTATCGTAAAAACCATGTAGAACCAACCGTGAAGGGTATGGCTTATTACAATGATGATATGCATAACTTAAAAAGGCGAGTTCTACGAAATGATACCGGAACGTGTTGGTCTGAAGACCCAGCCACACGCTCTTCTCATGTTATCAGCAATATCGAGGTTGAACATACAAAGAATCCAGATGAGTACAAAGTGTATTCATTAACAACGGTCAACCGCAATATGAATGAAGATGAAGAACACCTAATGGTTGGTCATCGTACTGATATTTTACGTCGCGTTGATGGGCAATTAAAACTGGCCAAACGTAAAATTATTTTGGATCAAAACATCTTTATGAACAAAAGTTTAAACGTATTTTTATAAACATCTTTAAGCTTAACGAGGAGAGAAAATGGTAAAGGTAATAGAACTAGGTTATTTAGGTCTTAATATCACTGACGCTGCTGCTTGGCGGAAATACGCGACAGAATGCATTGGTCTTCAAATTGTTGAAAGTGGTCAAGATGACCGCTTTCATCTAAGAATGGACCTTCAGCATCATCGTATTACTGTTCATGAAACAGCTGATTGTGATGATTTAGCTTATATGGGCTGGCGTGTCGCTGGGCAAGAAGAATTCAAAGCCATGCAAAAACAACTAACAGATGCTGGCGTTGATTTTCAAGTTGGAACGCCTGAAGAAGCGCGTGAGCGTCATGTATTGGCGCTGATAAAACTTAAAGATCCATCAGGCACAGCGAATGAAATTTATTACAGTCCTCAAGTAGATGTTATGAAACCCTTCCACCCTGGCCGCCCATTATTTGGCAACTTTATTGCTGGCGACCAAGGGTTAGGTCACGTTCTTGTGCGTTCAGATAACGATGAAGAAACGTATAACTTCTATAAATTATTAGGCTTAGTTGGCTCGGTAGAGTATAGAATTCCAATGCCCGATGGTAACTTTGCTGAGCCTTGCTTTATGCACTGTAACAGCCGTCAACATTCCATTGCTTTTGGTTTCCATGGCATGGTTGAGCGGCTAAACCACCTTCATATCCAATACAGTCACTTAGACGATTTTGGCCAATCTCACGATATTATTCGCAACCAAGGTATTGATGTTGCTATGCAGTTAGGTAAACATGCTAATGATCAACTGTATACCTTCTATTCAGCTACTCCTTCTGGTTGGTTGATGGAATTAGGTTGGGGTGATTATGTTAAACCAGAGACACAAGAGCATTATGCTGGTGACATTTTTGGTCATGGTGTAGAAGCGTCTGGTTATGGTATGGATATTGATATATAACAAGGCACTATATTCAGGCTATCACTGATTAGCACTTACTGAACTTTGGTAGTTTCAGTGTAAAGAACGCCCACTGAAGTGGGCGTTCTTTTTAAATAGCATAGGCATTAAAAAACTACCTCTTTTAATCTATCGAATAGAAGTAGCCAATGCCAACCTCCTCGTACTAACTCGTTTAATCATTAGAAATGAGCTATTGTTTTCGCTTGATAAACCTATTACATAAATAAGTGCAATCACGTTAATTTTCTGTGCAAAAAATACCATTACAAAAAATCATTTTGTCACTTCAAAAAGATAACGATTAATACAAAAAAAGTATTCCCCTTTTTGTTCAAGTGACTCAATTCCTGCTAACCAAGCCTCAGAGTCCTTATTAGTCACACCATTACGGTCAATTGCAAACGAGGCAATAATTTTAGATAACCAATAACTAAAATTTTTATCATTATATTCAATGTTCATAATTGGCAACGCTTCCACCTTACTTAATTGCAGGCTTGCTGATTTAATGGCGCCAGCCAAACGCATAGGAACAGACTCTTGCGCACAATGCTGCTTCCATGCATGAATAATACGGTCACGACAATCAACATCCGCTGCGCTCCAGTACGGGAACGCCCAATCTGTATCAACAATAACCCCTCGCCCACCTGGGCGAAGTACCCTTGCGAACTCTAATAAAGCAGCATTTAAGTCAGGAACATATTCATAGACCTGCGTTGAAACAACCGAGTCAAAACTGTTGTCGGCAAAGGGTAAGGACATTGCATCACCTTGCTCAAAGGTGACATTCACAGCATCAGCACAGAGTTGTTTAGCCGACTCAATCATATTGTCTGCCATATCAACACCAACCACTGACCCTGTAGGACCTATATGCTGGCTGATATCTTTAGCTAATAAGCCAGGACCAGAGCCAATATCAAGCACCTTTAAACCGTTTTGTAGTTTAAGTGAGGCAATCACTTGACCTCTCGCTGACACAATATCCGGCGTTTGATAAGCCATTTTTAATGCATGACTTACCTCATCATTAAATTTTAAACCCTCTGCCATTGTCTACCCTCTTATTATTATTTTTAGATACCAATATTTTTTTATTTACCCACAGTACATTGTATCTCTTGCATCATCCGCTCGACACAGTCCATCCCTTCATCTATTGCCTCTTGCGCCCTATAAAACTCCAACAAACCCATTTGTGATAACTTAGGCGTCAGGATAATATCTGGGGGGTCTCCTGCCATACGGCTTCGGGTAATTCGGTCTTGGGTAATATTAACTGAGCCAGCAATCGCCTCAAATAAACTAGGCGTCTGTTCTTGGTTTCTATCAAATGAAAAAATTGAATCGGTATATTCAGCGACTAAATTGGTGAGCTTATCGACCACTTTTCCGGATGGTTTAATGGTTTTCTCTTGTTTTCCTATATGCTTACCGACAATGTCTCCATTTAAATTTACCGCAATCACTACATCCGCGCCTAAGGCTCGACAAGTAGAAACAGGCACAGGGTTCACTAAGCCTCCATCGACCAGCCATTTATTGTCATGCTGTATCGCTGGGAACAAACCCGGTAACGAAATAGAAGCCCACACAGCCTCTAACACTGACCCTTCAGACAGCCATATTTCTCTCCCCGTCTTAAGGTCTGTCGCTACACTGGCATAGTCCTTGTCAAATTCTTCAATGAGTGCTTTATCTGAAGCAACATATTGACTTAGAAAATGATGCAACCGATCTTTATTAACAAACCCATTAAATGAACGATTAATCTCAAAGAATTTAACTGTATTAAGCTTAGATAACGAAAGCGCCCACTGTTCCAGATCATCTAAATGACCCGATACATAGGATGCGCCTACTAGTGAACCTATTGATGTTCCACAAACGATATCTGGTTCTATGCCCTGTTTAATCAGCGCTTTAATAACCCCAATATGTGACCAGCCACGAGAGGCCCCACTTCCTAATGCCAACCCTATTTTCATGTCTGCCACTTAACCTCTCCTGAGACGTTTAATTCAGCTCATTAAAGCCTTTTAATTAAAAACGCTTTACTACCAAAAAAACGCCAGTCGCCATAAATAACAAGCCTACCAAACGCTGCATAGTAATTGAATACTGAAGTGAGCTTAATAAACCAAAATGATCAATCACAGTCATTGAAATAAGCTGACCTAACAACACAAAACACACAGCATTACCAATGCCAAATTTAGGGCCTATATAGGTAATCCCTAATGTGTAAAAAATAATAAATACACCGCCCAAATAATACTGTATTGGTATTGATGCATCAGGTAACCCACTAGGTAAGCCTTCTACAACAAACAAATAAACACCTGCAATCACAAAACCAACTACAAATAATATAACCGCTGCTAACGCTGGGCTTTGTAACCTTGCGCCTAAACCGCCACTTAGCGCACCCATGATAGGAATGCCTACCCCCGCCAAAAACATCACTGCAGCGTAGATAAAATTTTGACCAACTATATTCACTTCTTATTCCCCTTTATTATATTTATTGATACTGATAGTAATGTGCACCACGATCCCTGTTCACTAGGGTATGGCTAAAAACAATGAGGCTCCTGGGCCTAATGGAATACCCAACATTAACCATAGACTTAACAATAACCCCCAACTTAATAAAAAGGCTACTGAGTAAGGTAGCATCAGCGTCATGATTGTCCCCACACCAACCTTATCATCATAGCGTTTCATAAAAGCAAACACTAAAGCAAAATAAGGCATCAATGGTGTAATGATATTAGTAGAGCTATCCCCAACACGGTAAGCCGCCTGTACAACCTCTGGTGCCACTCCCATCAACATAAACATCGGAATAAAAACAGGGGCCATGATGGCCCATTTAGCTGATGCGCTACCAATAAATAAATTTGCAAATGTGCAAAAAAAGATAAAACCTAACATTAATGGAACAGCACCCAACCCACTATTTTTTAATGTATCAGCACCATTAATGGCAAGAATTAACCCCAGATTAGTCCAATTAAAATAATTAACAAATTGGGCTGCAAAAAACATCAAAACGATGTAAGTAGCCATTATTTCCATGCTTTTTTCCATGCTCTTAATCACATCGACATGGGTTTTAAAACAGCCAGACAATTTGCCATATGTTATCCCCATAAGAGCGGCACTTAAAGCAATTAAGGCAATCAGACCAGACATAAATGGTGACTTAATAATACCGCCTGTTACAGGGTCTCTTAACAACCCTTGATCAGGGATTAGCCCCCATAAAATACCCACGACAATAACCAGCCCAACTACAAAGGCCCCTTTTAAACCTTTTTGTTCTTCGCTTGTTAACACCGTTTTTAAATCACCTTGTTCTGCACCACGGTATTCGCCTAACATCGGGCTAATAAAACGCTCGGTTACCCACGTCGCCACTACAGAGATCAGCAGCGTAGAAACAACGATAAAATAGTAGTTTGCAGTAGCGGTTACGTCATAATTCGAGTCGATCAAGCGCGCAGCTTCTGTGCTTATACCACCGAGAATAGCATCGAATGGGCCAACTAATAAGTTCGCACTAAATCCCCCAGAAACACCAGCAAAGCAGGCCGCAATGCCCGCTAATGGGTGCCGTCCTGCGGCTAAAAATATAACGCCCGCCATTGGTATCATCACTACATAACCAGAGTCCACTGCAATACTAGATAGCACCCCCGCCAACACAACAATAAACGTTAAAAACTTTGTCGGCGCCTTCATCACCATTAAACGCAAAGCGGTTTGAATTAAACCCGATCGTTCGGCGATACCTAATCCAAGCATTGCGACTAATACAGGACCAACGGGGGCAAAAGTCATAAAATTTGAAACCATTTTGCCCAGTATTTGATGCAAACCAGCCGCATTAAACAGGTTTACTACGCTAATTTGTTCACCGTTAACAGGGTGTATAGCCGACAAACCAAGATAATGGCCTATCCATGACACCCCTATCACTAAAAAACATAAGTAAATAAACAACATCGTTGGGTGAGGTAAGGTATTACCCCACGCCTCAACTCTACGTAACAATCGTTGCGATAATCGGCGTTTAGCTTGTTGCATAGCTGCTCGTTATTTTAATGATGATAATCCTAGTATTCATTTATAAAAACCAGGTTCGCCCTTAGGCCGAGTTTTAAAGCGCTTATGCATCCATAAATAGTCTGCCGGATGTAAACGTATTTTTTCTTCTAACCAATCCGTCCAGCGCTGCGTATCCGCCACATCATCACCCGTTGGGTAATTCTCTAAAACAGGCTCAAACTCAATTACAGAACCTTTTTCACCATCTCGATATGCGCTAAGTAACATCACTTGCGCATTCGTCTGTTGGGCATATTGTGGAATAGTGGTAATCGTCGCTGTTGGAATACCAAAAAAAGAAACGAATGCGCCACGACTGACACCAAAATCTTGGTCTGGTGCAATAAAAACCGTCCCGTTATCAGCCAATTTTTCTAGCATTTTACGAATATCTTTACGATGGAATAAGGTTATCGGGTATTTCCCAGCACCCCGTTGATACAAATTTGCTTCCATTACTGGATTATTCATACGCCTATAAATCACGTCAAAGGGGGCCAAGGTACTCAGTTTACTAATGGCGTGAAAAAGTGGCGTAAAATGCCCAATGACTAACAAAAGAGGTTTATCTGCACGCAACGCCTGTTCTAGATATTCTTCACCAACAACCTTAATGTTAGCGGTCATATCAGCGGGTGGCCGCCAAATTATATTAAACAAATCAAATAACATTAAGGCTGATGACTTGATATTAGCGCGAACAAGTTCCTCTCGATAAGCATCTGTTTCATTAGCAAAACAGCGGTCAATATTTCGTCGAATAGTGCTAATGCGACGATTTTCTTTACTCGCCAGCCTATTCGCAATCCATTTTGACAAGCTAAACTGCCAAGACCTCGGAAGAATAGCCATACATCGGCTCACTCCAACCGCTAACCACGCTAGCCAATATTTAGGATGCAGGTAACTTAATTTAAATTTTTGAGTTGCCATGAGTGACCCTCTTTTTTTATTAAAACTATCAGCCAGTGCGATTTTTTTATTTCATATTAACCATCTGCAATAAAGATTCAAGCGGGCTTTGATCAATATTCCATTGCTCAAATAAACTAAACAACTGCTTAATAGAATCAAACTCTACAGTTTCATTGTCCAACTCTAATAAGAAGTGAGTATGCATATCATCAAGGTTTTTATATGACAAGACACCGCTCAATTGCGCCACCAGCTCAACATTTTTTTCCTCGCTCAACTGCTGAGGTTTACTAAATAATATTTTCATAATCTGACAGTTTTCTGATCATTAAGTCCGGTAAATGGTTTCAATAAGATGATAGCCAAACTTCGTTTTAACGGGGCCATGAACAGTTAACAATGCTTTTTTAAAAACAACATTATCAAATGCTTTTAGCATCTTACCTGGGCTAAACTCACCAAGATCCCCGCCTTTTTTTGCTGAAGGGCACTGTGAGTGCTTTTTAGCTAAATTTGCAAAATCAGCGCCACCAGCCAACTGTTTTTTCAGTCTCTCGGCCTCTTCCTTAGTTTTAACCAATATATGTCGTGCACATGCTTTTGCCATTTATATTTCCTTAACTTTTTCTTTCCAAGTGAGATTGAGGTATGCGCCTATGATAATCAAACCGGCCCCCAATAAGGTATTTAGACTTGGATATTCTTGATAAAAAAGCATACCTAATAACATCGCAAAAACAACTTGTAAGTAACCAAAGCTTGTAGCACGGCCGGCAGATTCAGTGCGCATACTTTTTGTTAGACCTACCTGACCTACTTGGGTTGCAACCCCAATGGCTAGTAGGTAAAACCATTCAATCCCTACTGGTATGACAAAGTCGCCCCATAGCAAAATCAGACTAGCCGGTAAGGAAATTAACGGAAAATACATCACGATCACTAAGGGGTGCTCTGTTTTCCCCAAGGCTCGAACTAAGGTATAGGCAACGGCACTACCAAACGCACCCGCAATAGCAATCATCACTGTGAAAAAATCAAAATCAACCGTAGTTGAAGAGAACAGAACGTCCGGTTGCACTATAATTAATACGCCGAAAAAACTTAAAAAAATACATACCAGCGTGCCAACTCTTAACACCTCTTTTAAAAAAAACAGTGCTAATAACGCAGTAAACATAGGGTGCAGATACTGTAAAACCATTGCTTCGGCTAAGGGCAAATGGGTAATTGCATAAAACACACAAATAAGGGCAGCAAAACCAATTAAGCCGCGTGCCGCCAACAAGCCTTTACGTGTACCCAATACTGCGATTCCTTCTCGCCTTAGCCCTAGGTAACTGATGACCAATGAAATGAGCGAGCGCGCAGCAACTATTTCTAAAACAGGAATCCCGTGATCACCGACTAATTTTACAAACAATGCCATGATGCTGAATGCAAAAGCACTGAGTATCATGTAGCGAATACCTAGAGGGATAGATAGAAAAGCGTTGATGGTTATCTCCGAAGTGCATATGTAAAAAAACTTGAATCCGCATTTTACAGTGTTTAACGCAGTCTTTTCTGATGCTGAGGTATTTATTAAACCTCATTAGATCAAAACTATGTGACACTCACAACTTGACGCTACAATCACCCTTATACTCAAGACATTTCCATTACATTCAAAACAACGACCTCTTTTATGCCCTCTTTACCAACGCTTTATTCATTACGTCAGTGCCCTTATGCGATGCGAGCACGAATGGGTTTATTAATGGCTCAACAAGTCGTTACTTTGCGTGAAGTGAACATGAAAAAAAAGCCCGAAGAGATGCTATCTGTTTCAGCAAAAGCAACCGTTCCCGTACTGGTCTTAAATGATGGCTTAGTCATCGATCAAAGTATCGATATTATGCTTTGGGCCTTAAATAAAAATGACCCTAGTAACTTACTTTATAAGCACCAAGCCAGCATGCTAGAGGATATGCTTAAGTTCATTGAACATAACGATATCACCTTCGTAGACTCACTTAAAAAATATAAAGCGGCCTCTCGATATCACGACAAAGAGAAAAACACTTACCGCGGGCACTGTGAAGAATACGTTAAACAACTTGAGCAGCGACTTAACCGACATGAGTTCATCATGGGCGATAACCCCAGCTTAGTCGACTATGCGATTTTACCCTTTATCAGGCAATTCTCTCGTGTTGAACGGCAATGGTATCTACAAGCGCCTTACCCCGCTCTACAGCGATGGTTAACAGCCCAATACCAACAAGCTGTTTTTACAAAAGCAATGGTCAAGCACGAACCTTGGACAGAAAATCAAGCAACCGTTGTATTCGGTAAGGTTTAAATTTCGCAAACCTCATCAGCGCATTCATATACCTCAACGGTAATATGAGAAAGTTGCTGAAAGCCCGCTAATAGATCTTTATAGTGTTCTGTCGGCTTCGGGTCATGTGTGACCAAAGAAATAATTGCGGCATAATGATTTGCACTGACTTTCCAGATATGAATATCTGAAACACGGTTATCGGCGTCTTTTTCAATGCTGTCTTTAATGGCAAGCCTATATTTCTCATCAACACTGCCATCCAGTAAAATAGGGCTCGTCTGCTTTAATAAGCCATAAGACCAGCGAGTAATAATTACTGCTCCTACTATACCCATCATTGGATCAAGCCAATTAAGACCAAAATACTTGCCAGATAGCAATGCTACAATAGCGAGTAATGATGTTAATGCATCGGCGAGAACATGCATATAAGCCGCTTCTAAATTGTGGTCATGAGCGTGGCCATGATGATGGTCTTCTTTAAGTAAAAAAGCACTAATAAAATTTACCAGAAGGCCAATAACTGCCACACCAATCGCCGCATTAAATTGTATCACTTGAGGATCAATCAAGCGTTGGATAGAGTCAATCACCATCACAAATGCTACAACAGCCAAGGCAACGGCACTGGCAAAACCACCTAGCACACCGACTTTACCAGTACCAAACGTGTAAGCCTTATTTTTTGCATGCCTACGTGCATAACGATAGGCATATATAGTAATTAAAAAGGCTGCTACGTGAGTGGCCATATGCCAGCCATCAGCTAACAACGCCATTGAGCCAAACACAGTACCAGCCACTATTTCTGCGACCATGGTAATAGCGGTCAATATCAACACATATTGTGTGCGCCGTTCTCCACGTTCATTTTTCAACGAGAAATCATGACTGTGTTTTAAATGATCTAACGTGCGTTCGTGCATACAGTCCCTCATATTTTTGACTTAATCAATGGCGTATTAAAACAAAAATCAATGCCAGCCTTAAACCATTAAGACTAGCACCGACCTTCTCATATTTTAAACGTCCTATGTTTTTCAAACCATGACTATTTGTTCCAGCACAACCCGATTAGGTGATGTAACACACAAATCCTATGAAAACACTGCTCTCTTACTCAACCACTGTAACCGACTGCCTTAATTGCTTAGCGGCTGTGACCATATTGCGCAACGCTTGTTGCACTTCCGGCCAAGCACGTGTTTTTAAGCCACAATCTGGGTTCACCCACAGTCTCTCCAACGGAATCCGCCTTGCTGCCTGCTGCATTAAATATTCTATCTGCTCAATTTTTGGAACATTTGGCGAGTGGATATCATACACCCCAGGGCCAATTTCATTTGGGTATTGAAACTGTTCAAAAGCATCTAGTAATTTCATATCTGATCGTGAGGTTTCAAAGGTAATCACATCAGCATCCATGTCACTGACAGAGCTCATGATGTCATTAAAGTTTGAATAACACATGTGGGTATGAATCTGTGTCTCATTTTTCACCCCTGAGGTGGTAATACAAAAAGCCTCAATAGCCCAGTTTAAGTATTCTGACCATTGTTTTTTTCGCAATGGTAAGCCTTCTCGTAACGCCGCTTCATCTATTTGAATAATGCGAATACCTGCTTTTTCTAAATCCAGCACCTCATCTCGTATTGCTAAGGCTATTTGTTGGCATGTAGTCGCACGGTCTTGATCATCTCTAACAAACGACCAATTCAAAATGGTCACCGGCCCAGTCAACATGCCTTTAACCGGTTTATCGGTTAACGATTGTGCATAGTTAGCCCAATTCACTGTCATTTGTTTAGGTCTAGACACATCCCCATAAATAATCGGCGGTTTCACACAACGCGAGCCATATGACTGCACCCAGCCGTTTTGTGTAAAGGCAAAGCCCTGTAGTTGTTCACCAAAATACTCCACCATGTCGTTTCTTTCTGGCTCACCATGCACCAACACATCCAAGCCTAGCGCTTCTTGCTTGGCAATGACATCAGCAATCTCTTGTTGCATGACTGATTGGTAGTCTGCCTGAGAAAGTTCACCCTGTTTGTAACGTCGCCTGTTTGATCTAATATCGGTGGTTTGTGGAAACGAGCCAATGGTCGTCGTTGGGAAATTAGGTAGGCGCAAATGCTGCTGTTGAAGTTTAATCCGCTCGTTAAAATCTAAGCCTCGCTTTAAGCTTAAGCTTTTCACATTCTCTAAACATCGCTGAACGTCTTTATTATGCACCAGCGAAGAATTTTCTCTATTGCTAATGGCTTCCCTATTACGTGAAAACTCATCGCTTGATAAACAGTTATTATCTAACACCGCGGCTTTTACCAACTGTAACTCGGTAAGTTTTTCTGTGGCAAAAGATAACCAAGATTTAATATCATCCGATAATGACGTTTCAAACGCCAAATTAACAGGCACATGCAGTAAAGAGCAAGAAGGTGCCAGCCATAACTCGCCAGCCCAATGTTGTTGAATAGCTTGTGTCACGCTGACTGTCGCGCCCAAATTGTTTTTCCAAACATTTCGGCCATCAATAATACCGACTGACAACACCTTATAACTGGGCAACCAGTCAATCAGTTGTTGGACTTGTTCGGGGCTTCTAATCGCATCGATGTGCAGCCCTGCCACGGGCAAATCGCAAACAAGCTTTAAATTGTCAGCTAACTCGCCAAAGTAGCTTGCCACCAATAACTTTAGATCGCCTCGTTGTAATTTATGGTAGGCCTGTTCAAAGGCTAACTTCCATTGATCAGGCAAATCGAGGACTAAAATAGGCTCATCAATTTGTACCCATTCGACACCCAGATCAGATAAACGATTTAATATCTCACCATAAGCTGCCAGCAGTTGATCGAGCACGTTTAACTTATCGAACTTCTCGCCCTCTGCCTTGCCAAGCCAAAGAAAACTCAGCGGGCCTAAAATAACGGGTTTAACACGATGGCCTAATTGAAGCGCTTCATTTACCTCCTCAAACAACTTTTCAGTGGATAGCTTAAACGACTGCTCGGGCTGAAATTCGGGCACGATATAGTGATAATTCGTATCAAACCATTTAGTCATTTCGCAAGCGCTAACATCACCACCATCAACAGAACGGCCACGCGCCATCCGAAAGTACGTGTCAATATCCACTGCACCACCATCATGCTTAAATCGTTCAGGTATACAGCCTAGTAAGGCGCTCATATCTAGCACATGGTCATACCACGAAAAATCACCCACGGGTATAAGGTCTAAGCCCGAGTCAGCTTGAGTTTGCCAGTTGTTCTTTCTTAATTGTTGGCCATTATTAAACAAATCTTGCGAATCTATCTCTCCTTGCCAATACGACTCTAATGATTTTTTTAACTCTCTTTGCGCGCCAATACGTGGAAAACCTAAATTATGTGTACGAATCATCTTTAACCTCATTATTTTTATGTTGCGAGAAGTATCCAGCAAGCATAGAATTGAATCAATCTCATAATTTTCACCATTAAGTTGAAATAAATTCACCATGATCTTAGAAATTCGACACCTCAGGGCCATTTACACCATTGCCCGCAGTAAAAACCTTAATCAAGCCGCACAAAAGCTTCATCTGACACCATCGGCCTTATCACACCAAATAAAAACAATTGAGAACCACTTTGAAACGACGCTGTTTTTCCGCCAACACAAGCCCCTCGGGCTTACTGATGCGGGGCAACGCTTATTAGATCTAGCTGAGCGAGTATTACCGTTGGTTGAAAACACCGAGCATGAGCTTAAACAAATTGCTAATGGCAAAGCAGGAAGGCTTTTTATTACCATTGAATGTCATGCCTGTTTTGAATGGTTATTACCAACCTTAGAGCAATACCGCAAGCAATGGCCAGACATCCATATTGATATCAAACTCGGTATGAGTTTTAATCCGCTACCGGCGCTGAGTCGTGGTGAAATTGACTTAGTTATTAGTACCGACCCAGTTGATAAACCAGGTCTTTCATTCTTAACGCTGTTTCCGTATCAAGCCTTGTTAGTGATGAATGATCAGCACCCATTGAAAGATAAAGCCTTCATTAACGCAGAAGACTTAGCCGAGCAAACGCTTATTACCTACCCAGTTGAGCGTAGTCGCCTTGATGTATTTAGACACTACCTAGACCCTGCCAATGTAGAACCCGCGCAAGTTCGTCAGGTTGAATTAACCACAATGATGATGCAATTAATTGCCGTTGGCCAAGGGGTGGCTGCCCTACCCGACTGGTTATTGGATGCGCCATCAACAGCACAGTCATTAATTGGAAAACCACTGGGCGCTAAGGGCATGCATGGGATGTTACATGCTGCTTGCCGTGAGCAAGATATTGAAACACCTTACATCAGTGCCTTTATTGAATTAGCACGGGGGTTCAAAAATAAAAAATAACAAGCACTTGTAAATACATTAATTTTACATTATCTTGTTAGCCAATAAATATTTAAGCACTATATATAGTATTTGAGGGGAATCTGGTTAGAATCCAGAACTGTCGCGCAACGGTGTTGTGAATCTTATATTCACTCAGTCCGATTACCTCTATTTTTTGCCAAGCCTCGCGTTAAGGATTGTAATCAGTGATGTATCAGCCCCGTATTGATATCACTTTTTCCCATTGTTGCCTCGAGGTTTGCCTAATAATCAACCTGAGGATTTAACAATGAACGATCTTTCTGTCGCTTTAACAACAGATCATCCAGCAGCTGCGCAAGCTGTCAACTATCAAGTTATTCGCCGCAACGGGCAACTAACCCAATTCGATGTTAATAAAATTTATATTGCCATCAGTAAAGCCTTATTGGCGGTAGAAGGTGAACATACACAACAATCTAGTCATATTCACGATCTTGCCACTCAACTAAGCAGCCAAGTACAACAGGCTATTGTTAGGCATCTATCGATAAGTGACACCATTCATATCGAAAGCATACAAGACCAAGTGGAATTAGCACTGATGCGCGCCGACTTACATAAGGTAGCCCGTGCCTATGTTTTGTATCGTGAACAACGATCCGCTGAACGTTCTGCCGAAGAAACAGCTGAACAATCCAGCTGGCAAATTAGCATCCAGCAAGTTGACCAGTCCCTCCAGCCATTTAACGAAGAATCACTGAGCGACTTAATATCAGAGTGCGCAGAAGGGCTTAATGATATTTCAGTCGAACGAGTAATCAACGAAATTAAAAATAACCTTTTTGATGAAATGCCCGAGTCCGCCTTCCAACAAGCCATTGTTATGGGTGCCAGAGGCTTGATTGACACAGACCCCGACTATAGCCAATTGGCAGCAAGGTTGCTGCTTAATAATTTACGCACCGAGGCATTAAGTTTTACTCACCAACAAACCACCAGCCGAAGCCAAGCTGAGATGCTCGCCGACTATCCTGAGTATTTCAAAGCTTATATCAACAAAGCCGTTTCATTAAACTTATTAGATGAAGAATTATCAAGATTCGACCTAGATAAGCTAGCCGAGGCGCTACAAAGTGAGCGTGATTTTAATTTTAGTTACCTTGGTTTACAAACACTCTACGACCGTTATTTCATTCACACAAAAGACACCCGTTTTGAGTTACCACAAGCCTTTTTTATGCGCGTAGCAATGGGCTTAGCAATTAATGAGGTTGAGCGAGAAGAACGAGCGATTGAGTTTTATCAATTACTCTCATCTTTTGACTTTATGAGTTCGACACCAACCTTATTTAATGCGGGCACACCAAGGCCACAACTGTCCAGCTGCTACCTCACCACCGTTAACGATGATTTGGCCGATATTTACTCATCTTTCAGAGATAACGCCTTACTCTCTAAATATGCCGGTGGGCTAGGCAATGATTGGACGCAAGTTCGTGCCTTAGGCGCTGAGATCAAAGGGACCAATGGCCAATCTCAAGGAGTGATTCCCTTTTTAAAAGTCGCCAATGACACCGCGGTTGCGGTTAATCAAGGCGGCAAACGTAAAGGGGCTGTTTGTGCCTACCTTGAAACATGGCATATTGATATTGAAGCCTTTTTAGAGCTTCGAAAAAACACCGGTGATGAGCGCCGCCGAACCCACGATATGAATACCGCCAACTGGATCCCTGATCTATTTATGCAACGCGTTATCGAACAAGATGATTGGACTCTTTTTTCACCCGACGAAGTGCCCCACCTTCATGCCTTAACTGGTGAAGCCTTTAAAAAGGCGTACCAGCTGTGCGAGCAGAAAGCTCAGCAAGGCGAGATAAAATTACATAAAACCATCAAAGCAGTAGATCTTTGGCGAAAAATGCTGGGCATGTTATTTGAAACCGGTCACCCTTGGATTACCTTTAAAGACCCTTGTAACATTCGCTATACCAATCAGCATGTCGGTGTTGTTAACAGCTCGAATCTTTGTACCGAAATCACCTTACATACCAGTGAGCAAGAAATTGCTGTTTGCAATTTGGGTTCTATCAATCTACCCGCCCATCTACAGGGTAACGAACTGGATCTTGTACATTTAGAAAAAACAATTACCACCGCCATGCGAATGCTCGATAACGTGATTGATTACAATTATTACAGTGTCCCGCAAGCGCGCAACTCAAACTTAAAGCATCGCCCAGTTGGCCTGGGCATAATGGGCTTTCAAGACAGTTTACAACAATTAAAAATACCCTACAGCAGTGAACAAGCGGTTGAGTTTGCTGATAAATCAATGGAGTTAATCAGCTATTACGCCATTAGCGCCTCCTGTAAGTTAGCCGCTGAACGGGGTTCCTACCCTAGTTTCAAAGGCTCTTTATGGAGCAAAGGCATTTTACCGATTGACTCATTAAAAACGCTGGCTGAGCTGCGTGGCCAGTATTTACAAGTTGACCAAAGTCAAACCCTAGACTGGGACAGCTTACGCCAGCAAGTAATGAACACAGGTATGCGAAATAGTAACTGTTTGGCGATTGCACCAACGGCCACGATCTCAAATATTTGCGGCGTTTCGCAATCTATCGAGCCAACCTATCAAAACATGTTTGTTAAATCTAATCTGTCTGGTGAGTTTACTGTTATCAATACTCATTTGGTGGCTGATCTCAAAGAGCTTGGCCTGTGGGATGAGGTCATGATTAATGACTTAAAGTACTACGACGGTTCTGTGCAACACATTGAACGTGTACCTGAAGCACTTAAAGCCCTTTATGCCACAGCATTTGAAATAGATTCGCGCTGGCTCATTGAAGCGGCTGGGCGGCGACAAAAATGGCTTGATCAATCACAAAGTCTCAACCTTTATATGGCTGAAGCATCAGGCCAAAAACTCGATAGTCTCTACATGCTCGCTTGGGCAAGAGGCCTAAAGTGTACCTATTATTTGCGCTCCATAGGGGCGACCCATATGGAACAAAATGATAATCATAACGACGCGACGTCCGAACAAGCACCGCAGGTCTGCTCTATCTTAGACCCTGATTGTGATGCCTGCCAGTAGGCCATCACCTAACATGTAAATTAAGAGGAATTATGATGCTAAATTGGAATGATCCATTTGCGAAAAACTCAAGCAAAGAAAACACATCAAGCAACAAACCCACTGTCAACCAAGCGCAAGCTGCTACGTCTTCACGGCCAGCTAACTCGCCAATTAACCCAGAAGATAAACGGGTAATTAATGGCATGGCTGACATTAACCAACTGGCCCCCTTTAAATATCACTGGGCATGGAATTACTTTATCAATGCGAATAAAAATCATTGGACACCGTTAGATGTCAATATGACTCAAGATATTCATGATTATCAACATAAACTAACGCCCGAAGAGCGCCATGTTTATGAAAATGTTTTAGCTTACCTGACCACCTCGGACATTCTCGCCATGAGAAATATCGGATTGGCGGTGATGGAAAAGATGAGTGCGCCCGAGCTACAAATTTATCAGGCTCGACAAGTGTATGAAGAAGCTATGCACACATGGACCTACCAACATTGCATAGAAACCATTGGGCTTGACCAATCGGAGATTTACAACCGCTATCGCGTTGTGCCGCAAATACATCATAAAATTCAATTGTGTAATCAACGGCTGGGCTCAATTATGCGCCCCGACATTGATTTAACGAATAAAGATGAACTGCAAAACTTTGTCATGGCGTATTTCTTTTTTGCTGCCATTTTTGAAGGAACTTGGTTTTATAACGGCTTTAGCCCCATTTTTGCCTTACAACGGCGTGGTTTAATGAAGGGAACTGCCGAGCAACTTCAATATATTATGCGCGATGAAGTCATGCACTGCTCTTTTGGTCTGCGCGTTATCAAACAAATTTTAATTGAAGAAAATATCCAGTTAGACCCACAGGCAGTACAAGCACTTTGGGAGGAAGCTGAAGCCGCCGAGCTTGACTATGCCAACTACCTGCTAGAGAAGCCCATTTTAGGCTACAACAAAGCTGACCATATTGAGCAGTTTCGCTTTATTGCCAACCGACGCTCACGCACCTTAGCATTAAAAGAGCCCTTTCCAGGCGCAAAAAACACCCTAGCATGGTTAGATGAGCAAGCTAATTTGCGTAAAGAAAAAAACTTCTTTGAAACACGCGTGACCGAATATCAAACTGGTGGTGCATTAAATTGGTAAATTAAAAATCGTTTTATAAAGGTCTTATCAATAAAAGGTTTGCCGACAATGACAGTTGCGGCAAACCTTCACCCTTAGATAAAAACACACTTGATTGATGCTTTTTATAAACTATGGAGCTGTTTTCTTTTTAGACAAGCCGGCCGTCAATACTTGGCGCATAGCATCTTCTACAGACATATCGATGAGCTGAATATTCTCTTTTGATATATACACAGTAAACCCGCCTATTTGGTAGCTCATGGGTAGATAAACGGCCACTTTATCATCAGGCATATCAACACCAGGAAGCTCACCTGCCTCACTGACCATAAACCCGATTAATTGCATATTATTAATGCTAACCATCACCACTTTTTTAAGCTCTTTTTGCTCGCCTGATGGTGAAAAATAGTGCATAAAGTCGCGAAGTGCGCCATACACTGACTTTATCAATGGAATTCTTTCTAACAGTTTCTCACCAAGTCCAAATACCCACTTAAAGATCCAAGCATTAACCAATAAACCGACACAAAACAAAAAGCAAATACCGACTAACAAACCGATGCCAGGCACGTAATATTGCTCGGGGATAATGAACATAATTAAAGGACTCACCGTTTTTTCTATTGTCGTCACCAGCCAATAAAAAAAGTACAACGTTAACAGTGCAGGAAAAACAGCAACACTGCCTTTCAGTAATATCGTCCATAATTTTTTCATAATTAAATTTTCAGTCAGCGATTGTCGAGTAAACTTGTTGGTCTTTAAGGTAATCAACATTATGTAGTAATTTTTCACTCATGCATACAAACACCATTCGTAACAAAAACCTGAACTTTATGGTTTTCTTTTCACTCGTTTTAGTTCTTGCAGCCTGTGAAAAAGACAATAGAACGGCCCCAAGGGTTATCGGCAAACATCAAACCTTCGATTACCACAGCGACATTAAACCTATTCTTGAAAAGAAATGTATTGCTTGTCATGCTTGTTATGACGCTCCTTGTCAACTAAAAATGCAGTCACCTGATGGTCTTGAGCGTGGAGCAACAAAGCAATCGGTGTACGATGCTACCCGTTTAAATGATGCTAGCCCTACTCGATTATCAATCGATGCTCAAAGTGCAAAAGAATGGCGAGAAAAAGGCTTTTTTTCTGTGTTAGAAAAACGTCTACAACACGGGGGAGAGAATAATAATCAGCCCTTGTTTAAAAACATGATTGATTTAGCCTTACAAAACCCGCTAACACCTAATCAGCCGATCCCAAAAAATATTCAACTTGGCTTAAAACGAGAGAATACCTGCCCTGCTCCCGGAGAGTTTTCTGACTACGCAAAAAACAACCCACATGGAGGAATGCCGCTAGCTGTTGCCGGTCTAAATGAAAACGAGGCACAAACCTTAAGCACTTGGCTGAGTGAGGGCGCTAAAATCGTCACAAAGAACATCGATATTTCACCAGAACATCAGGCAATGATTGTCCAGTGGGAAACTTGGTTAAACAGTAACGATAAACGTACAGCATTGGTAGCACGCTATTTATATGAACACCTTTTCTTAGGCCATTTATATTTCGATCAAGTCAACCAATCTGCCGGTAACTCACCCAACGCAGGCATACAGTTTTATTCACTGGTGAGATCTTATACTCCCAGCGGTCAAAAAATTATGCCTGTTAATACAGCAAGACCGTTTGACGATGTAAATCAGGCTTTTTATTATCGTTTAAAAGCTATTGAAGAAACCATTGTGCATAAAACCCATATTCCATATAGGTTTGATCAACAACGCTTAAAACACTTTAAACAATTATTCATGACTCCTGGGTGGTCTGTCGACAAACTTCCCGGCTATTCTTATTTAGAAAGGTCAAACCCTTTTATCACTTATCAGGCTATTCCAGCAAAAGCCCGTTACCGTTTTCTACTAGATAACGCCGAATTTTTTATACGCAACTTTATTCGCGGCCCAGTCTGCCGAGGGCAAATAGCAACCAATGTTATCCGTGACCAATTTTGGGTTATGTTTGAAAACCCAAAACATGAGGTCTACACCAATAACCCTGATTACCAACATGCAATGAATCCTTACTTAGGGCTGCCAGGTGAAAAAACATCCTTACTGGATTTTGGTAGCCAATGGATGAAATATGAGACCAAACGAAACCAATATATAGGTCAGCGTCAACTCACCTATCAAAAAACATTTCCACAAGGTGCAACCAAGGAACATATATGGAATGGGGAACAGGTCAATGACAATGCTTTCCTTACCGTGTTTCGCCACCACGATAACGCTTCTGTTACAAAGGGATGGAAGGGAGAATTACCATTAACCACGTGGCTAATGGATTACCCCTTACTCGAAAGAACCTATTATGAATTAGTAGTCAGTTTTAATGTGTTTGGTAGCGCTTCTCATCAAACACAAACTCGGCTCTATTTTGATTTAATTCGTAATAGTTCAGAAGTTAATTTCTTGCGCTTAATGCCTGCTGATTACCGAGAACCACTGTATAAAAAATGGTACCCAACCTTCGCCAATATTAAAACCGAGTTTACCTATCATGATATAGATATAGATTCGCCGGTAGCCATTAACTACGAGACAAAAGAGCCTTACTCAGAATTACTTACGTCACAACTAAATGACTACCCAGCATTAACCAAAGCAAAAGATAGTATTAACCGCTGTGATGCTGAATGTCATGAAGCAGCCAGCCTTAAAAAAGAAACGTTCGAACATCAAGGTACTCAAATAAACCAGTTACTCTCTAAGCTTGCCAGCACCCCTGCTTCGCAATTAAAGGCAATCAACTGGTTACCAGAAATCAGCTTTATTAAAATTGAACAGCTAGACGGTCAGTTTTTGTCTTACAGCATGTTAAAAAACCGTCGTCACAGTAGTGTCTCCTTTATTTTAGGTGAATCTTTAAGGCACCAAGATCAGCAAGATACCTTAGCTATTTTCCCTGAATTAATTGGCAGCTACCCTAACCTAATGTTTGTTATTAGCATCAAGGAGCTAAATGATTTTGTTTTTGCCTTATCTCAAGCAGACACCCCTGAGGCATTTGATGCCGTGATTAATAAATGGGGTATTCGACGCATGAATCCAAATTTCTGGAACGTTTTGCATGATTTCACCACATCACTTAATACTAAGCGGCCATTAGAATCAGGAATATATGACATAAATCGTTATGGGCGATGGTAGGTATGATGAATGCCAACCTAAAAATAGCCTGACACCCTATTTACCTGAAAAATAAACACATGTCATTGTTTTTAAAGAGCACCCAAGCTCACTATCTGCATACCGACAAGCTTCTTAGCCAAAGATAGAAAACTTTAATCTGCTTTAAAGTTTTTCATTTCAAGCCTTGTTATGGTTTAAACCGTAAGTCGAAAAGCACAATATTTTGTGTGTTAGTTTAACTATTAATGGAGTAACAAATGAATACCGATATTTTAAAAGGCAAATGGAAGCAACTCAAAGGTAAGGCGCAACAGCAATGGGGTGAATTAACTGATAAAGACGTAGATATTATTGAAGGCAATACTGAAATACTATCTGGAAAATTGCAAGAACGTTATGGTATTGAAAAAGATGAAGCAGATAGACAAGTTCAGGCCTGGTTTAAGAAATACAACTAACTAATCTAAAGGGTTAAGGTTTCTAACAACTGACCCTTAAAGCTACGCATTAAAGTTTACTTAAAAAAGGAAGCTAATATGTTTAATTGGGCTGTCATATTCTTGATTATAGCTATAGTAGCGGGCGTACTAGGACTTAGCGGTATTGCAGGCACTGCCAGCAATATAGCTTGGATATTATTCGTCGTTGGCATTGTTTTAGCCATTATTTTTATGATTACCGGGCGTAAACCAAAGATATAAATACCTTGGCTAATCATACAATTCGTGAGCCTAAAGGCTAATGAATAAAACTTAGGTGTCACAAAGATTCTAATTTTTGTTAATATCTTTAGTGCACTACCATTATGAAATAAAAAAATATAGGGAGTACGATGAAATTACTACATATGTTTACCATTATTATCACACTTGCATTTGCTATCACGGTGTCAGGTTGTGAGCCAGACGGCCCTGCTGAAAATGCTGGTGAAAAAATCGACAACATGACAGAAGATGCTGCTGAAAGCATCGAAAATGCTGGAGAGAAACTACAAGAGAAAGTTAATTAAAACTGATTTACTCTATCAATAGATAGTGTATTAACCCCACAGTTTTAATTGTTTTTATTTCCAAATACTCTTTAGTATAGGTCTGATCGTTAGGCTTGCTACGGTAAGCCTAACGATCTAGACACACTAAGTACTTATTATTTCCACTCTAAAGTCACTCAACTTCTTCTAGCGCCGCAGTAATAAACCTCTTTTTTGCGTTATAAGCCATCGCTTCATAAAGCGCGTCATTATTGTCAGCTAACGCACTTGTTCCATTATCCTTTCCCACACCTTCTTAAAAGACTTTAACCGGCATACTGATGAAAGGTGTAATATGATCAAGGCTTATCGTTTATGTCATTGGTTCTTAACATCATTGATATCATTAAACGTTAAACAACACCTCACTCAAAAACAAGCAGGCCATCATGAGTTGTTTAGTTTCACGACTACGTTACTACCTAGACATCAGTGAAGATGATGAAAAGCTAGTTTTAGAACTTGAAAAACAAGAGGTTAATTACAAAGCACGTAGAACGCTTAATTTACAACAACAAAAAAACAATTTGTTTATATTAAAACGTGGCTGGCTCTATCGTTATGCTGACTTACAGGACGGCAGACGACAGGTACTACGTGTTCATTACCCTGGTGATATTATCGGGCTTACTGATATTGCCATGTGCGAAACTTTCGGTGACCTTGCAACTGCCACAGACGTTACCTTGTGCCCTTTTCAAAAAAAGCACCTTGATAAGGTCTTTATCCAGTCCCCAAGGTTAACGGCACTCATTTTTAGCTTAGGCATGTTAGAAGAAGCTATTTTACTAGACAGAATAACCATGATAGCCAGGAACAACGCCGTCAACCGCGTGGCAAATTACATGCTTGAGCTATACTCAAGACAAAAAATCCATACCAATAACACGGTATTTACAACCTTCAATATGCCGTTAACTCAAGATGTTATTGCAGACGCATTAGGCTTAACAAATGTCAGTGTCAGCAATGCATTTGCGCAATTAAAACAAGAAAATAAAATCCTTAACCATCGAAAAAAAATAACCATCTTAGATCCGGACAAGCTCAAGAAGGACTTGAATTTTATCGATCGTTTTTTTGAAATTGACACCAGCTGGTTTCCAAACGCATAAAGGGCAGGAAATATAGTGTAATAAGGTTAAGTTAGCAGTGTAGATTCTTTTGTATTCAACGACACATTAATCACATCGTATAACTCTTTAATATCTTCCTTATCTTTTAGAGCAATGACATCATCGGTATTAACTGAGGAGATGGCTTCAGCTTGAACCTTCAACGCCTCCATATGCTCTTTGGTTTGAGATTGTAGAATTAACTTATTCAACATTTGTAATAAACAGATTACAACCGCAATGTCATTTTTACCATGCTGACGAATTTGGTCGAATGATGTATCGACAATCCCTCTAAATGTAAATGGCTTTAACTCTAACCTTAACTGCCCACTATCGTCTAAATGATATTGTGTTGGGAATTGGCGCTGCATTAAAAAAGCAATATTTTCACCCAATTTTTTAATACAGCTAATAGCTGTAAAAGGGTCATTAATGCCTGGCGATAAAGCCCTTACCGCAACCTCTACTAATTGCCGAACAGCAAATTCTGGGTCTTGCTCAGGCGTTCCTTCACTACCGATTAACAAATGAGTATTGATGTCTTTTTCTATCTCTTCAATCTGGTCGCTTGCTAAGCAATGGGCAATAACGCTATTTGTCAGAATAAAATCACCAGGTTTGATGATAAATTTAATAACATAATCATTATCTGTCGCGCATTTGACTAAGTTGTCGGTATCAATTGCTTGTAAATAACCCGATGTCGTTGAATATATATCCTCACCTTTTTGTTCAAACTTTTTAGTTAACTCATCAGGTATATCGAATTGAATCGACTGGCTATTTTTATCAGCCTTATTTGGAAATGTGCAATTCATCTGTGTCACCAATTCGTTATTAACTTCAGTAATAACGGTCTCGGCTTGTATAGCAACAGCAATGTGATGAATAAAAAATACTAATAACAATAAATTGAAAATGAGGATCGTTAACAAGCTCATCATGGAGAAAAATGGCGTTGTTTTATCAAGCTCCATAGAGCCCGTAAATTGCAACATCAAAATACAATAAAGAAAGGTGCCTATAAAACAACCAAGAACTAATTGGTTAAACCTATCTGACATGAAATTTCTTAGTAACCTCGGCCCAAATTGTTGTGAGGCAAGTGTCAACGAGGCAATCGTTATTGAAAAAGAAACACCTGCAACACCGAGTATAGACGTAGCGGAAACACTCAATAAGGTTCTAATATTTGAAGCACTGTTAAAGTATAGATATAACTCAGGCAATTCGATATGCCTGGCATACAGTGTTTTATCTAAATAAACGTTAAGAAAAGCCAGCCCCGCTCCGCTTATTAGCAAGAGTAAAGGGATCACCCAAAAGTTCGAACTTAAAACCTCAAAAAAATGAATAATTCGTGTTTTCATCTCTCGCCACTGTTTATCTTTTTAGTATCGGTTTGTGGTGGAACATAACTCATTAAAATAGCTATATCTTCTGGTTCTATATTTTGATCCCACGGATAAAAATTGACAAAGCCCGCCTTCGTGATTAAACAAATTAATTTTGTAGATTCCGGGTTACTGTTTAAATAATCGTCTAGTGTGTATTCCTCCGTTAGTGGCGTACTTTTAAATGTCCACCCCTCAGCATACGTCTTTTTAAAATACTCATCATCCACCCCATCGATAAACAAACGATCCCCACCGATCGCCTCACTGGGCTTATTAACACTTTCATCGCTTAATTTATCAACATTAGACCAGCGCAGTTCGTACACATTTCGTTTCCCAAGTTCTGGCGCAAAAAGCGAACAGATTAACGTGTTGTAGGCTTCATTGGGTGTTACAGCAACTAATTTGGTAAAGTGCGCAAGCTCTAGAACCTCTTCTGTTCTTTCGGATAAAACCTCACCATAATGAATGGGAATGTTTTGCATCCTAGCAGATTCTAGCTGCGCCCATTGCGTGTCTATTAGCATTACTGGAATGTCATTTTTTTGTAATTCAACTGCTAAACGTGTACTCCAATCGGCGGCTCCGACAATCATAATTCCGTCTGGGTGAATAGATGCTAAATTTAACTTGCGAGCCAGCCAACCAATAGTCAACCCATGTAAGAGCACCGTCATAATAATCAAAGCAAAAACCATGGGAAGTAATAACTCTGCATCCGCATAGCCTATTTTGCTTAACTCTGAGCCAAACAAACCCGCAACTGACGCTGCAACAATGCCACGAGGAGCAATCCAAGCAAGTAACGCCCTTTCTTGTTTACTAATGTCAGTACCTATAGTTGAAAGATAAACAGCAAGCGGCCGGAAAATGAAAATTACCAGCGCTAACACTAACCAACTTTGCCACTGCAGATGCTTTATTATTTCGGGGTCAATATCCGCAGTCAGTACAATAAAAGTAGATGAAACCAATAAAATGGTGACATATTCTTTAAAACGTTTTAGCTCATGTAAAGTCTTTAGGTTTTGGTTAGCCAGCGTAATCCCCAAAATAGTCGTGGCTAATAAGCCCGCTTCACTTTGTACTTTATTGGCCAACGTATATACCAGTAATACCGCAACCAATATTAATGGAGATTTCAGATACTCAGGAACAAGACCTTTACGAAAAGAACGGGCAATAAACAACCCTAAGCTAACACTCAAAACCAGTGAGACAACAAGGCTAATGGCCAACCCAATAAAAACACCCAGCGCAAGCGTTTCATTTTCGGTTCGTACATAATAACCATAAATCAGCACCACCAATAATGCGCCAATCGGGTCATTCACTATACCTTCCCAACGCAATAAAGATGACGGGCCTTTTTTAAGATTAGCTTGTTTCAGCAAAGGCATTATTACCGTCGGCCCAGTGACTATAATAATAGCGCCAAATATTAATGAGACAGGCCAAGAGACACCAATTAAATAGTGAACTGACAAGCTACCAAATGCAAAGGTTAGTAAAACACTCCACGTTATAAGACGATAAATAACACGACTATTCTGCTTTAATTCATGCCAGCGTAGGCTTAAGCCACCTTCAAATAAAATAACCGCAACACTCAACGCGATCATCGGTTGTAATAACTCACCAAAATCCTCACTGGGGTTAAGCCAGCCGGTTACTGGGCCCATAATAAAACCAGCCGCAATAAGTAGAATCAACGCAGGGATTTTTAAACGCCAACCAATCCACTGTAATGCAATGCCAACAATAAGGATCGAGGCTAATAATTCTGCCATATGATGATTCATTAATAAGTAACCTTGTTTATTTATTGAAAGGAGCGTGCCTTAGGTATGATAAATTTTTTATTAACACCGCGTTTAAACCGCAGCCTATCATTTTAAGCTCTCCTTAGCTTGTATGTATAAAGTGCCTAGTCCAAATTCGTCGTAACAACGTTTAACTCTTCACTCAAAGACAACGTCCTATACGAGAATGGAATTTCAATATTAGCGTCATCAAGCACACTTTTATTAAGCGCACCACTTCATCAACGATTGGCTCACCTCTATAAAACTTTTATGCATTTTGCTTTGGCTCAAAATACGCCTAGCAATTATTTTAAATAGCTTTACAAAAAAGTAGGCAATAACAAGAAGAATAATTAATACCAACAACTGAGGAAGTAGCTCAAGACCTGGGTTGAGCATTCCATGCAAAGCTGTTTGTAATACTTTAAGTGCTTCCATTGCTCATATAGTGACGCTTCTTTGTTTCATCCTAAAAACTCGCTTGCCATGATTATCCCTACCGCTTTTTTAATAAAAAAGCTTAATAGATCAGTAACATAACATTATTCTTGCTTTATAGAACATTTTAACTAAATGCCCCGACACCTGATGCCTAAATACTAAAACTGAACAGCGTGTCACGTCTTCTGCTCTTGGTACTGCAATACAAAACTATAAATCACTGGCAATACCAATAAATTCAAAATTAAGACCGTTAACATACCGCCTAACATTGGGGCGGCAATACGATGGGTAACGTCCGAACCAGTACCGCTGCTAAGCATAATAGGGATTAATCCCGCCATGGTTGATACCGCGGTCATCACTACAGGGCGAACACGCTTTGAGGTGGCCTGCTGACACGCTTGTATAAGTTCACCTCGTGTTAGCGGTTGTGTGCTTTTTGTACGCCGTGTAGCTATTTCCATATCAATAAAACTTAACACTAACACGCCTATTTCAGCCGCCATACCCGCTAACGCGATAAACCCCGCATACACCGCTACCGATAAGTTATAGTCATTAAAATACAACATCCAAATACCGCCGATAACGGCAAACGGCAAAGCAAGCATTACAATAATCGGCTCTAAAAGATTACGAAAGTTTAGATACAACAGGATAAAAATAATCATTAACGTGGCTGGCACAACAAGTTGCAATCGCTTCGCTGCTCGTTCCATATATTCAAATTGCCCTGACCAAACAATCGTATAACCTGCAGGTATGTCTACTTGCGCAGCCAACACTTTTTTGGCCTTATCAACAAAACCCCCAATATCAGAACTGCTGATATCTACATAGACCCATGCATTGGGACGTGAGTTTTCACTTTTTATAACCGGCGGGCCTCGTCTATACGTTAAATCGGCTATCTGCACTAAAGGAATTTGGCTGCCTGTTGGTGTTGAAATCAGAACTCGTTTCAAATTTTCCACATCATCACGCAACTCCCTTGGGTAACGCACATTAACGGGATACCGCTCTAAGCCTTCTACCGTTTCAGTAACATTCATACCACCAATAGCAGTTTGTATGACATCTTGCACATCACCGGTCGTTAAACCATAACGGGAAGCCGTCGCTCGATTGATATCAACGTCTAAATAATAGCCTCCAACAGCTCGATCACCAAACGCTGAAATAGTTTCTGGTAACGTTTTCATTGCACGCTCAATCTGCCCAGATAAGACCTGAAGTTTATTTAAATCAGGACCAGAGACTTTTATTCCAACCGGTGTTTTAATCCCCGTCGATAACATATCAAGTCGTGTTTTAATCGGCATTGTCCAGGCGTTTGTTAGCCCCGGAAACTGGATTGCCCGGTCCATTTCGGCAGTTAACTGCTGAGTTGTTTTATTCGGGTCCGGCCAATCTTCTTTAGGTTTTAAACGAATAGTTGTTTCTATCATTGAGAGCGGCGCAGAATCGGTTGCCGTTTCGGCCCGTCCTACCTTGCCAAATACGTGGTGCACCTCTGGAAATGTTTTTAAGATTTTATCCGTTTGCTGAAGCACCTCTTTAGCCTTGGTAATAGATATGCCCGGAAAGGTAATCGGCATATATAAAAGGTCCCCCTCATCTAATGGCGGCATAAACTCACTACCTAATTTTGAAAATGGGTATACAGTCAATAAGATTAAACACAAGGCTAATAAAACCGTTACCTTTCGCCACCGCATGGCTAATCTCAGTGCTGGTGTATGCATGGTGTGCATCACACGGTTAATAGGGTTTTCCTTTTCTGATATTACTTTACCGCGGATGAAATACCCCATCATTACGGGCACCAATGTCACTGCCAATATAGCGGCAGCTGCCATCGCGTAAGAGGCGGTAAAGGCTAACGGGCTAAACATACGGCCTTCTTGCGCTTGCATGGTGAAAATGGGTAAAAAAGATACGGTAATAATAAGCAGGGAGAAGAACAGCGCAGGCCCTACATCACGCGAGGCCGCTGCAATCGTCGTCCAGCGTTCATTATCACTTAGCTTAGCGCCTTTTTCTTTTGTTGCTTGCGCTAGGTGCTTATGTGCGTTTTCCACCATTACAATGGCACCATCAACCATCGTACCAATGGTAATGGCAATACCACCTAAGGACATAATATTAGCGTTTAAGCCTTGCCATTTCATCACGATAAACGCCATAAGAATCCCCATCGGCAGGGTAATAATAGCAACCAAGGCAGAGCGCACATGTAGTAAGAATAAAATAACCACTAAACTAACAACCGCCAATTCTTGCAATAGAGCCTCATTAAGGCTTGCTACTGCTCGTTCGATAAGGTGACCACGGTCATATACAGGCACAATTTCAACCCCTTCAGGCAGCCCTTTTTTTAGCTCGTCTAATTTTTTTCTGACCCCTTCAATGGTTGATAATGCATTTTCACCATAGCGCATAATAACCACACCACCGACTACTTCACCCTCTCCGTTTAACTCAACCACGCCTCGCCTAAGTTCAGGCCCTGTTTGCACATTAGCAATATCTTTTAAACGTATCGGTGTGCCATTACTATCAACAGCAACAGGAATACTATTCAGGTCATCTAACGATCGAATGTAGCCTAAACCACGAACCATATATTCTGTTTCTGCACGCTCAATTAAACGCCCACCCACATCATTATTAGACCGTTTAATGGCTTGTTTAACTTTATTTAACGAGATGCCATAGGCTTGCAATGCATTCGGATCAACTTCAACCTGATATTGTTTGACATAGCCACCCACCGAAGCAACTTCAGACACACCATCAACCGTTTGTAGCGGGTAGCGTAAATACCAGTCTTGAATCGATCTTAATTGGGATAAATCATGTTGTCCGCTTTTATCCACCAAGGCATATTCATACACCCAGCCCACCCCGGTCGCATCTGGGCCCAGTGTCGGTGTTACACCATTAGGCAGTTTACTGTTAACAAAATTCAGCGATTCAAGCACTCGTGAACGCGCCCAATACATATCGGTGCCATCTTCAAAAATAATATAGACAAATGAAAAACCAAAAAAGGAATAGCCACGAACTGTTTTAGACCGAGGAACAGATAACATTGCTGTGGTTAATGGATAAGTCACCTGATCTTCAACCACTTGTGGCGCTTGACCGGGGTATTTGGTAAAAATAATTACTTGCACATCGGACAAGTCGGGGATCGCGTCCAAATAGGTATTTTGATAACTCCAAAGGCCTGCCACAGCAACAATCAGCGTGGCCACTAACACCATGAATCGGTTTTTAATCGAGCCGTTGATAATTGCATTAATCATGCGTTATCTCCTGCGGCATCTGCATTTTTGAGCTGCTTGTTTGTTTATCGCTCGACATCGACTCAAGCATTTTTGCCGTGGCCTCACGTAATTTCGATTCAGAATCTATCAAAAACTGAGCCGACGTAACCACCTCTTCGCCCGCTTTTAGCCCCTCTAACACAGCAATTTTGCCATTAGATTCTAACCCTAAGGTTACTAGTCTAGGTTCAAACTTTCCTTTATCACGCACCACAAATACCTGGTTGCGTGAACCCGATCGAATCACGGCTTCAGACGGAATTACCACTTCGTTGGACTGGGGGTTTGCATGGATAGTTAAATCAGCAAACATATTCGGCTTTAGTAATAACTCAGGGTTATCAAACACCAATCGTACTTTAATCGTTCTTGTTTCTGATTCTGCATATGGGTAAATGTAGGCTAAATGACCTTTAAAAATGCGCCCTGGAATACCCACTAATTGCATTTCCACAAGATCACCTTCATTAATCCACGGCAATTCATATTCATAAATATTCGCATACACCCAGACAGTCCTTAAGTCCGCAATCATATAAATTTCTGTTTGAGGGGTGACAAATTGACCGTTACGCGCACCTATTTTCATCACAATCCCTTCTGCTGGGCTATGAATATGAATATTTTTTTTCACCCGACCGGTTTTATCTAATTCCAACAGTTGATGAGCCGGAAAGTCGAAGAGTTTAAGTCGCTCACGTGAACTTTTAAGTAGCTGTTCAGCGCCTTTACGAATCGTGTCTATCGGGCTTTTTTCCAAGGCTTTATTATTTTTAAGTGCCAATAAATACTCTTCTTGGCTAGCGACTAATTGTGGCGAATAAATATTAAGTAATTGAGTATCCTTTTTAACCCATTGTCCGGTTTTATCAACGTACATGTCTTCAACCCAGCCCTCAATTTTAGGGTGCAGCCTAACCATGTTCTGCTCGTCATAATCCACTCGGCCAACAGCCCTAACAATATGTGACATTGCCTCTTCTTTAGCCTTAGTCGTTCTTACCCCAATATTTTGCGTTGTGACCCCATCAATTTTAACCGTGCCTATCGGTGCTTTATTCATTTGCTCATCGCCTGCATACACCGGTGTATAGTCCATTCCCATTTCACCTTTTGCAGGGACAGGTGAGGTAATCTCTGGGTTCATCGGGTGACGATAGAATAAAATATCACTTTTTTTCGGTGGTATTGTGCTCGGAGCACTTGTCTGTGGCGTACTTGCAAACCAATACCCTAAACCCAGCCCCAATGCCAGCATTGCAGGCGCAGCTATCCATAATATCTTGTTACTCATAAATCTCTTCCTTGCCAACAACGGCAATTAATTGTGCCAACACTTGTTGGGCTTCTGTTAAAGCTTTCCAGTATTGGGTTTCATAGTTGTAAAGCGTAATCTGACTTCGCACTAAATTTAAAAAGTCCACCTTGTCCACCTGATAACCCGCCAGCATGGATGCAACCGTTTGTCTGGCTTGAGGAATAATGCCCGTTTTAAATAACAGTACTTGTTGCCTACTCTTTTGATATTGACTATAGGCCGTGGATATTTCGCTATGTACTCGATTCGTTGCATCACGCAAGGAAAACTTTTGTTGCAGCACTTCCTTGTTCCTTTGATCAACCGCTTTTTGCTGTTTATGATCCGTAAAAATTGGCACATTCATACTAAGCCGCACACTAAGCAAGTCAGCACGCTCTTGCCCATTGGGCATATCGTCGCGCACACTATAAAAAGCACCAACATTAAAATCGGGGTAAAAATCCTTTTCTGCTAAGTCTCGTTGTGATTTAGCGGCCTTAACAGATTCACGCTTTACTGCTAGTAAGGCGCGATGTCCATTAGCAAACGCGAATAGTTCAGCTTCTTTTTTTAGAGTCGGCAAATGCTCATCAGGCATAACTGTCAACACTATCGGCTGGTCTGAGGAACGATCAATTAAGCTATTTAAACGTGCCCTAACTGAATCACGCGCGGCTTGTAAGCTAAGTGTATTGTCTAGCAATTTAGACAATTCTAGCTGCGCTAACAACACGTCTTGCTGCAACCCTTGACCCACTTGATATTTAGATTGAGCAATATCAACAAATTGCTGTAATAAACGTTGATTAGCAGCCATTATTTTTAATGCATGATCAAGGTACAACAGACTCCACCACGCTTGTTTCACATCACGCAATAATAACCAACGTGCTTCTACAACCGTATGAGCAGCCGCTTGTGCTTCATGTGTCGCCGTCTGTTCACGTAATGCCAACTTACCAGGAAAAGGAATCTGTTGGGAGAACCCAGCCTGTAACTGAGTCATGTTTTCTTGGCCTACGTCAAAACTATCCGTTGGTAAGTTCAGCGCATTAAAACTGATCACCGGATCAGGTAATGTTGCCACTTGAGATGGAATATAAGCCATCGCCTCAGACCGTACCTTTATTTCCGCTAGGCTCGGGTTATTTCGTAATGCTAGATCAAGCGCTGTTTGTAATGATAGCGCATCAGAATTTTCAGCTTGGGCGTTGCTAAATATTGCTATCAATATAGTTAATTGTGCCCACCTTCTCAATAAATCCATATTATCCTCATCTCTTCAAACGTTGACTTTGTGTTATCAACAAAGGGTATTGAGGGTTCTTAAGCGGTAAGATAAACAACTAAAACTAGACGCGTAGTTCTTCTACTGCGTTGCTTTTTGCTTAAACTACAGGCGCATTAACCCCCTGTCTTAAGCAGAGGGTCTGGGAGGTTTTATTTCAGGCGAGAGTGATTCATTAGGCCTTTCGATGGCGCTATAGGTTATAAAAATGGAAGACAAGCCCAACGATTTAGGCACTACATTGTTTGTCGCCACATAGGCAGATGCATGACCGACACAATTTATATTATCAGAGCATTCACAACCCATATGAGTCTCGTTAACCATAGATGCTTGCTGGTGTTGCTGATGAGTCGCACCGCTATTTGCATGCTTAAAGGCCTTTGAAAGGCTATCAACTTTGTCCATGTTAGAACACGCACCCGATATCGACACGGCCGGAGCAGCCATCAAACAAAATATCAGTAACGATGTAACAACTTTTTTCATCAACAGTTATGCCAAATAATAACGTTTAAATATAGCGCCAACTTTATTCGTTGTTTTTCAATTCTAGCATTAAAACACGTAAACAAACGCTTAAAATATCTCGCCAAATACATCAAGCCTATAACGACCACAGCTTTTGTAATGCAGAAGCAGCTAAACACAAAATACCGTTGTAGTACCTAATATTTCATCACAAAGTGATATTGAGTTTACTTATTAGTAATACGTTATCTTTGGGCTGTTGAAGCTTATACCCCGTACCCTAGTGATGTGGGTTAGATCATAATACGCGACTAGGAAACCAAGAGCTTAGCGTTGTTACCACGAACGATAGCGTGCTGAGGTTCACCCATTACAACACAACAAAGTAATTACGCCATGATAAAGCCCTTTTAATCACATCGTCTGGACTTAAACTGGCCCTCTTTTAAAATCAATCGAGTCTGACCCCATTGATTTTTATGACCCCATTGATTTTTAGTACGTGTAACGCCTACCATAACCGGAGCCAAAAAATGGAGCGCAGCGCAGTTTTTGGCGTCCGAGTTAATGGCTTTGTTAGCCTTCATAGCCTAAACCACCAAGATATGACGGAATCATACCCAGAGATTTAACATGCTCAGTTTCTTTGGCTGTAAGATGACGAGAGACATATGGAAATACTTGAAGCATAAATTCTTTTAGGCTTTCATATGCTTCGTCAGAATATACAACACCACTGCGCTGTTCATTCATGATACTCATTACCCATTTTATAAATATAGTTGGCATCATTACATCAGAAATATCTTCCCAACCATCAATTAGCTGATTGGTTTTAGCCCTGATGGCTTGAGCAAGAACAGAGTCACAGCGTCCACGACACGTCCAGAACACATACTCAAAATGTTCTTTCTCTTTTTCGTAATCTTTTCGTTTTCTCTGCCATAAAGTAATAACACCATTATCATCTTGTTCAAGAAGTTCTTTTTCACAGACCTTGCATTTCAAACTAGGTTTCTCAACAAATATTTTGGCTGGCTGTGGGTTTTCAGTTCGCCATTCTGATAATGAAACAGGAAAGTATCTTTCAGCAATTTCTAGGCCTTTTGCAGAATGAAGAAGCTGTCCTTCTATTTTTTCTTTATCAAATACCTGATATTCCAGCTTATCCTTCATTCCTTCAAGATTGGTTGATAATCCTGTACTAGCTAATGTTGAGTAAAATCCAATAAACCCCTGGCAACCATTAGACTCTACTCTATCCCTTATATTGGCATCGTCTATAGGTGAAACAGATTTCCCACTAAATGCTTTATGCTTACAACTAACGAGCCATTTAATATTGGTTTCACCACCAACACCTGTTCTTCTTTCTTCAACGATTAAGTCAACTCCACCGTCAGCACCACGATCAGGGTCGGTGATAACTTTGTAACCCATAAAGGACAGGAAATCTCTGGTAAATAACTCGAATGTATCTTGCAGTCCAGTTGCCTTATGAGCCTCTGCTATTTCTTTAAAATCCAAAATTGCCAATTCAGTGCTCCATTTTATTATTTGAGGCTAACGCCGTAAATAACCTGTCATTTTGAGAGCGCTAGCGAAAAAAAATGTCAGGTTATTTACCTTGTTATGTTTTAATTGTAATGCTATCGCTCGTTGTTTCATTAGACGCTTTGCTATCTACTTCTGGTTTTTCAATCTCTATTTCAGCAGTTGATGCTGCAGTTTTTGCTGGCAATAAATTAACTACATCTTTACCAATTTGTATTGCACCAGTAGTAATTGTGACTGATATTGCAAGATACCCCATAAACTCCCAAAACTTTTTACCATAAGTAGACTTTTGACAATTCTTATATATCTGTGGACATACAACAATTTTACCAATGCTTTTCTCTAAAGCAGCTTCTAATGGTTTTGTTCCTAGGTATGGATACTCATTGATAGCCTGTTTAATTTCTTCTAATTGTTGACAAATAAATTGAGCAAGATTAGGTGGTAGATCATGCTCTGAGAATTCTTTTTGCAGTTCAGCTATTTTACTTAATAATTCATTTAATGTTGATTGTGGTATAACCTTTTCAGGGCATGACCGTGATAGCGTATCTGCACAAATTTCAATTCCATACATAATTTCTGCATCAAACCGATCAATGAATGATTTCCATGGATTTTGGAAATTTGTCATTTGGACACCAGCCATAACTCTTGAATGCCATTTAAGATAAATATCATGATTAACATCAGAGATGCTATATATGGCTTCTGCTATTCGATCTGGTAATGACATTACATGCCCAATTCTTTGAAGCAGAACTGGAGTTTCTTGAAGGGGTACTTTAAGTAAGGTTGACCACACTTTTATGCATTGTTCATCTTTACCATGAGATCCACCTTCCTTGATTATTGCAAGGAGCCTACCTGCTGGGTTATTTAATTCATCCATTATTGGTTTTCCCCTCCGGTTTTTTTTAAACATAACAAAATCAACAAAATCAAGGGGTCAGCCAACTTGATTTCATCCTAGCCACATTTGCTATCACCACAATTCAAACATGTCATACAGCCATCCATTTGGATGGAGGCGGTCACATTACACTTTGTACATAATTGTGAGCCTGCTGGAAATTCGCTAGTGGTTTCATGCTCGGGGGATTTAACCTGTTTTTCTGCTTCAAACTGAGCGCGTTTCTCATCCATGATTTTTTGTTGATGCTCACTGATTTCTTCAGTTTTGATCATCCCAATCATTTTTAAATGCGATTCGACGACGTCTCCAATTTCTGCAACAAGTGATGGCATGAACTTACCGCCTTTTTTAAAGTAGCCTCCACTGGGGTCAAATACGGAACGTAGTTCTTCTACTAGGAAGGTGATATCGCCACCTTTTCTAAACACGGCAGACATAATTCTTGTTAGCGCAACAATCCACTGGAAGTGATCCATGTTTTTAGAATTGATGAACACCTCAAATGGACGCCGTTGCTCATGGTCTGTATCTGGGTTTAATATCAAATCATTAATCGTTATATATAGCGAATGCTCTGATAACGGCGTTTTAATTTTATAGGTTGAACCTAAGAGCATTTCTGGCCTTTTTAGGCTTTCATGCATTTGGATGATATTGCTTTTCTCTTCAGTCTGAAGAGCGACTTCTTCAACCTTTGGTTCATCGTCTTTTACAACGTCGTAACCGGTGATGGCTTGTGTAATTTTATGTGTCATTTTTTTCTCCTGTTCGCTGCCGTCAACCTTAAAACTTGCCGTAATAACCTTCTTTTAAGGCATCGTATAAGTTCGCTGCGGTATGTGATTCACCTTCATATTCAACCATCTCGTTACCTTTTACCTCTAACGTCGAGCCGTCTTGAAGCTTAAAACGATATGTTGTGTTTTCTAGGTCTGAGTCTTTTACCAGTACACCTTGAAATACATCTGGATTAAAGCGGAACGTTGTACAGCCCTTTAATCCCTTTTCGTGAGCATAAAGATAGATATCTTTAAAGTCTTCAAAAGGAAATTCTGTCGGCACATTAGCGGTTTTTGAAATAGATGAATCAATCCATTTTTGTGCTGCAGCTTGTATATCCACATGCTGTTTTGGAGTAATGGTTTCTGCCGTTACAAAATAGCTGGGTAGTTTTTCATCTGCCTGCTCTGAATACGGCATGGCTTTTTCATTAATTAATGTGCGGTACGCCAATAACTCATATGAGAACACATCAACTTTTTCTTTCGCATTACGCCCCTCACGAATAACATTACGTGCATAGTGATGAGCAAAGCTTGGTTCAATGCCATTACTGGCATTATTGGCCAATGATAGAGAAATAGTTCCTGTTGGCGCAATAGAGCTATGGTGAGTAAAGCGCGCGCCCGTTTCAGCAAGTTGCTCCACGAGCTCAGGCGCAACAGAGGCTATTTGTTGCATATAACGACTGTACTTAGCATGTAAAACACGGCCTTTTACTGTATCGCCAACCTGATAACCATCGTCCAACATTTCTGGGCGTTTACGCAGCATATCTCCAGTTACTTCAAAGTCCTCATCCATGATGGGTGCAGGCCCTTTTTCTTTAGCCAGTTCTAAACCCGCTTCCCAACCGGTAACCGCTAGTTGCTTACTGACTTCTTCAGTAAATTCAACCGATGCATCTTCACCATAAGGAATACCCATCATTGTTAGGGTTGAACCTAAGCCTAAAAAGCCCATACCATGGCGACGCTTGTGCTCAATTGCTTCACGTTGACCTTCCAAAGGCAAGCCATTAATCTCTACTACGTTATCCAGCATTCGGGTGAAAATACCGACAGTTTTACGAAACTTCTCCCAGTCGAAAGACGCTTTTGAGGTGAAAGGGTTTAATACAAATTTAGTTAAATTAATGGAGCCTAATAAGCAAGATCCATAGGCCGGTAATGGTTGTTCACCACATGGGTTAGTTGCGCGAATATTTTCGCAAAACCAATTGTTATTCATCTCGTTCACTTTATCGATAAGAATAAACCCAGGTTCAGCATAATCATAAGTAGACGCCATAATAGTTTCCCATAGGCGTTGAGCTTTCACTCGATTATAAATTCGACAGGCAACTAAGCCTACATCATTTACTTGGTAGCCTTTGGTAATAGGCCATTCACGCCATAGCACTTTGTCTTTATCGTTTAAATCAATCTCGCCTGACGCCAATTCTTTTTCTGACAAAGGAAACACTAACGGCCAATCGGCATCGTCTTTAACTGCTTGTACAAAGTCGTCTGTAATCAACAACGATAAATTAAACTGACGCAAGCGGCCATCTTCACGCTTTACACGAACAAAGTCGCGCACATCCGGATGAGCAACATCAAAGGTTGCCATTTGTGCACCACGTCGCCCCCCCGCTGATGATACGGTAAAGCACATTTTGTCAAAAATATCCATGAACGATAATGGACCCGAGGTATTAGCACCTGCACCGGATACATAGGCACCTTTAGGGCGTAGCGTAGAAAATTCGTAACCAATACCACAACCCGCTTTAAGGGTTAAACCAGCTTCGTGTGTTTTCCTTAAGATATCGTCCATAGAATCAGAAATAGAGCCTGATACAGTACAATTAATAGTCGATGTCGCTGGTTTATAATCGCTAGCACCTGCATTGGAAATAATACGCCCTGCTGGAATCGCACCATGTTTTAGAGCCCAGACAAATTGATCATGCCAATATTCTTTCTTATCTGCGTTTTCTTCCACCTCAGCAATTGCTGCTGCAACACGATCATAGGTTTCTTCAATATTGTTATCGACGGGCGAGCCATCCTGTTTTTTTAAACAGTATTTTTTATCCCAGATATCTAACGAGGCCGATTGGAACTCAATCTCAGCGTGATTTTCTTTAATAACTTTCAAGTTGACTGTGCTCATATTTCCCCTATCTATCTTAATGAAATGTTTTCGGGATGCGCTCCCTATTCCCTGTAGAGATAGATTATAAGAAAGCCCATAGAAACACAAGATAGTGTGTAAATAATTTTAATATTAACTATATATTGTATTCCAAACAAACTTAATTAACTGTAAAAATATTTTTATATATCAACCTGTTAGGCCCTATTTACAAATATTGCCTTAAAAAATGAAGGCATTAAAGCACCCATACTGAATCGGCAGGCACAAAAAAACCCTCCAAAAGGAGGGTTTCATGTATGGCGCGCCTGGAGCGATTCGAACGCCCGACCGCTCGGTTCGTAGCCGAGTACTCTATCCAGCTGAGCTACAGGCGCTTTGAGGTGGCTATTGTATTCGGACTGAACTAAAGGTCAAGCAAAAATCACTAAAGAAAGTTAATTTCTTAAATTAATTAAAGCAGCTCCATAAAAAACATTAACGTTTAATGAAAAATAAAACAAAGCCGTCAATCATTTCTCCCAGCAGAATACTCAATAATAAAGCTCAGGAACCGCAGCCTCATTATTGCTTATACGCCAGATGGGGTTATCGCTGTTCCCTGACGGTCTAAAACACCAAGATCCAATACAGGGGAAGCGTCAATATCTTGTGCATCCATCATCTGAGCAACACGCTGCAAAGAAGAGATAATCATCGTTTGTTCCCATTCATGCAAATGATCAAACTGGCGCGCAAACTGTTCTTGCAGGGGAATTGGGGAGTCTTTTAAAATCTCAATAGCTTGCTCTGTAAGGTAAGCATGCGCTTTTCGCTTATCTGCTTTAGAGCGTTCACGATACACCAGTTGACGCTTTTCTAGTCGATCTAAAATCGTCGTCACCGTTGCTTGACTAAGACTTATTTCACTCGCAAGTTCGCCAATGGTCACTTCGCCTTTATCTCGAATAGTTTGCAGCAACAAAATTTGAGGTGCCGTTAAGCCGGTCGTTTTCGCTAAGTGTTTAGAGTGCAGGTCAGTTGCCCTAATTACACGCCTTAATGCCATCAATACTTCTTGACTGTTATTCAACTGGGCTCCTCTCGATTAATTAATACTCAAGTCCATTATATCTTCGATAATTTTTAATGGTAAAAAAACCAAACCACTAGATAAACGCCTAACCCAAACCATCTACATACTGACCTGCGTATTGTTTTCCTTTCAACTGGTTGACACCCATGCTTTCAGCTCGCCCATTAGCAGTTAATTTGAATGAATAATTTAAGCCCTTCTGATCAGGATCTCCATTCTCTAAAACCTTATCGTCAAAATATTCTACTTAATTATCAAGCTCCTATCCCATTCTTAATTTGATGCATAGGCGGTCAGGTGGAAATCAACTACGATCTCATGCTACAATGTTTAGTGTACTAATGATTAATTAAATAAAATATTAAATTCACAAGGCTTTATAGCTCAAAAAAACTAAATTTGCCTTTATTTTTAAATTTTATTAATTAGCACACTAACTAAATATATAGCGTAATAAAAAAATTTGTCATATTCCAAACCTATTTATTTGAGGGAACCAACCCTTGAAGACGGCATGGCCGTTTATCGATTGATCGAAAATTGCTCTCCCCTCGATACCAACTCTAGCTACTGTAATCTGCTTCAATGTGAGCATTTCGCAAGCACCTCTGTCGCAGCAGAAATGAACGATGAAATAGTCGGTTTCATTTCAGGCTACCTACTGCCTAAACGCCCAAACACTTTGTTTATCTGGCAGGTTGCTGTTAATGAACAGGCCCGTGGGCGGGGGCTTGCTTCACAGATGTTGCTACACATCTTAAACCGCCCTTTTTGTCAGGATGTGCATTACATTGAGACAACTATCACCGAAGATAACAAGCCCTCTTGGCATCTCTTTAAGGCCTTATCAAAAAGCCTAGAGACACAGTTGCAGCATGCCCCATGGATGGACAAGCAAACGCACTTTGACGGCCAACATGATTCTGAGAATTTAGTCCGAATCGGTCCTTTTAACCTTAACCAAACAAACAAATTACTATGAAAATTTTTGATGAAATAGAATCTGAAGTACAAAGCTATGCACGCTCTTTCCCGCGCGTTTTTAATCGCGCTAAAGGAGAGTTTATGTGGGACGAAGAAGGTCGCCAATATTTAGACTTTCTCGCTGGAGCTGGAACCCTTAACTATGGTCATAACAACTCTATATTCAAACACGCGCTGCTTAAGTATATTAAAAGCAATGGTATTACCCATGGCTTAGATTTGCATACCAAAGCTAAAGGTGAGTTCCTACAAGCATTTAATGACCATATTTTAAAACCAAGAAATATGGAATACATGGTGCAATTTACCGGCCCTACCGGTACCAATGCTGTTGAAGCAGCAATGAAAATTGCACGTAATGTAACTGGCCAACAAAATATTGTGACTTTTACCAATGGGTTTCATGGTGTCAGCTTGGGCTCACTAGCGGCAACAGGCAACTCACATCATAGAGATGCGGCTGGCGTTAGCTTAGTCGGTACCCACCGTATGCCATATGACGGCTACTTAGGTGATAACATCGATACAACAGAATACCTTGATAAAGTGCTGTCCGATTCAAGCAGTGGCATTAACTCCCCTGCTGCGGTAATTGTTGAAACTGTCCAAGGTGAAGGTGGTATTAACGCTGCCAGTATTAAATGGCTGCAAAACCTTCAGACTGTCTGCCGTAAACACAACATCCTGTTAATCGTTGATGATATACAAGCCGGTTGCGGTCGAACAGGCGACTATTTTAGTTTTGAAGAAGCCGGTATCGAACCTGACATTATCACCTTATCCAAATCGCTTGGTGGTTATGGTTTGCCATTTGCAGTAGCGCTGATAAAAGCCGAATTTGATTTCTGGAAACCCGGTGAACACAACGGTACTTTCAGAGGCAATAACCTTGCTTTTGTAACCGCTAAAGCAGCCATTGACCACTATTGGACAAATGATCAATTTTCGCAAGAGATTAAACGCAAAGGCCAGTATGTTTCCGAGCGACTTGAAAACATCGTCAGCCAATATGGTGAAGGTCAGTTTACCGCCAAAGGTCGCGGCATGTTTCAAGGCATTAATTGTGTTAATGGTGACATTGCTGGGAAAATTACACATCACGCCTTCCAAAAAGGGCTCATCATTGAAACCAGTGGTGCAGATGATCAAGTCGTCAAGTTTTTGTGCCCGTTAGTTATCTCTGATGAGAACCTTAAAAAAGGTATTGATATTATTGAAGAAGCTATTCGAGAAGTATGTGAAAAACAAGATATTCCAGAAAAGAATCTGTATTTCGAAGCCAGTTAAGGTTTAACCGCTTTCACTGCTGGCCTAGTGACGTTTAAACGTCCATTTAAACGATAAAAACACACTAAAAGCGGGGCAATAAAGCCCTGCTTACTGAATCACTTATTTTTATCAATCATCGTAAAAAAAGCTTAACCAAAGGATAATCTAATGATCGTACGTAATTTATCTGACGCCAATCAAAGTAACCGAAGAATTATTTCCCCCGATGGAAACTGGGAAAGCACCCGATTGCTTCTTAAGGAAGACAACATGGGGTTCTCCTTTCACATCACGACTATTTACCAAGGCGCTGATTTTCAAATGCACTATCAAAATCACTTGGAATCGGTGTATTGCATTACCGGCGAGGGCGAAGTTGAAACCTTAGCCGACAATAAAAAGCACCCAATCAAACCCGGCACTATTTACGTTTTGGACAAGCATGATAAACACATCCTTCGTGCTTCAAAAGAAATGACTTTGGCTTGTGTATTCAACCCGCCACTTAATGGTAAGGAAGTGCATAACGCAGAAGGTGCTTATGAATTAAACGACCAAGGCATTGAGGACAATGGCACTGATGAATAACACAGCAAGTAGGCACCCTATTGATCAAAGCCACGCTGTTGCAGATACGTACCCATCACGCAAAGGGCTAAGCAGCATAACGGATCGGCAGGATCCAGTAATTTATGCTCCCCAAAACAGCACACCGCCTATCGACCCTTCACAAATTGAGCAGTTCGAGCAACAAGGGTTTATTGTGCTCGACAATATCTTTTCAAGTGCTGAAATCGAAGCCCTTCAAGATGAGTCTGCTCGACTCCGGTCTACAGCTAGCAACGACGAACAATCTGAAAAAGCATATACAGAGCCGGGGCATCACGAAGTTCGCTCAATATTTAGTTTACATGAAAACAGTACGGTCTTTAAAAAGCTAATGATGGATGAACGTTTAGCAGGTCTCGCAAGGTACATTTTGAACGACCAAGTATATATTCATCAATCACGCCTTAATTACAAACCCGGCTTTATCGGTAAAGAGTTTTTCTGGCATTCTGATTTTGAAACTTGGCATGTCGAAGACGGTATGCCTAATATGCGCGCCTTGAGTATGTCGGTCACGCTGACAGAAAACCATGCACATAACGGACCCTTGATGCTGATACCTGGTTCGCACAAGAAGTTTATTGCCTGCGAAGGTAAGACGCCTCGGCAACATCATCTAGCCTCACTAAAAAAACAAGAATATGGCGTACCTTCTAACGAGCACCTGAGCATGTTGGTAGAAAAACAGGGCATTACCACAGTGACCAGTAAACCTGGCAGCGTTATTGTATTTGACTGTAATACGCTACACGGCTCAAACGGTAATATTACCCCTCACCCTAGAGCCAATGTGTTTTTTGTATATAACGCATTAAGCAACAAAGTTGCCAAGCCATTTTGCGAGCAACCGCCTCGGCCTGAGTATCTTTGTGCACGCTCCAACATCAAACCATTAACACCTTCTCGTTCATTTTAGCCATTATGGAAACAGGCAAACATCAAAAGCCGATAGGCCAGCTAACACATCAAATTACAAATTAGATACTGCGAAGGAAAGGAGCTTAACCATGAAGAAACCCATTAATCATGAAAAAAGTAGCGTTCTGAACAATAACTAAACCATACATAGCTGAGCATACGGGGAACTATTTATGTGTGACCTTAAAAGTCTATTAACCAGACTAATAACTAAACTGAGCTCACCATTATGCCCATCTTGCACTGAAACTCAGCGATTTAAACATAATACATAGAGGATAAAATGCATACTGTAGAAAAGATCGGCGGCACATCAATGAGCGATTATGTGTCCGTTCGAGATAACATCATTCTTAATCAAAACCTAGACGGCGTTTACCGACGAATATTTGTAGTGTCAGCATATGGCGGAGTTACTGATGCCTTACTGGAACATAAAAAAAGTGGCCAACCGGGCATCTACGGCCTATTTGCCAACGGCATAGAAGATGACAGCTGGCTGACTAAATGTGACGAATTGCACCAACAATTACAAGCTATTAATCTAGAACTATTTGGCCAAACGACATTGCTAGATAAGGCTAACACTTTCTTGGCCGAACGGATGGACGACGCAAAAAAATGCTTAGCCGACCTACAAAGCCTATGCCAACATGGCCATTTTGCCTTAGATGCGCATTTAGCAACCGTTCGAGAAATGTTAGCCAGCATTGGCGAAGCACATAGCGCTTGGAACACCGCCGAGCTACTTAACCGAGATGGTGTTGATGCTTGCTTTGTTGATTTAACCGGGTGGCGAGCTGACCACCATATCTCTTTAGACGAACGTATTCGTTTAAGCTTCCAACACATCAACCTTGAAAAACAACTCCCCATTGTGACCGGCTACGCACACAGTGATTCTGGCCTCATGTCATCTTTTGATAGAGGCTATAGCGAGATGACCTTCAGCCGTTTAGCTGTGTTAACTGGGGCGAGCGAAGCCATTATCCATAAGGAGTTTCACTTAAGCAGCGCTGACCCTCGATTAGTTGGTGAAGAAAACGCTGTTCCTATCGGCCGTACTAATTATGACGTGGCGGACCAACTGGCTAACCTAGGAATGGAGGCCATTCACCCAAAAGCAGCCAAAGGCTTACGACAAAATGACATCCCACTTCGTATAAAAAATACGTTTGAGCCAGTACATACGGGCACCTTAATTACTGGCGATTATGTTAGTGAGTCGCCTTGCGTTGAAATCATTGCTGGTTGTAAAGGAATCTATGCGCTTGAGGTGTTTGATCAAGATATGGCCGGAAATCTATCAAATTACGATAGCGAATTAGTCTCTATTATCAAACGATTTAATGCACATATCGTCTCTAAGGACACCAATGCCAATGCTATTACCCATTTCTTATCAACAAACTTAAAAACCGTAAAACGCATTCTTTACTTAATTAAAGAACGTTTTCCAGAAGCCGATGTAAATCATAAAAAAGTAGCCATTGTTTCTGCTATAGGCAGCGATATGCAAATTCCAGGGATATTAGCAAAAATGGTGCAGGCAGTGGCCAACGAAAATATTAGTGTTTTGGCTGTCCACCAGTCAATGCGCCAAGTAGATATGCAATTTATTGTCAACGAAGCAGACCATGACAATACAGTGAAAAGCTTACATGCCGCACTGGTAGAAGTTCATGATCACGGAAGGGCCATATGTCTCGCATCATAAAAAAGCTGATTCTATTAAGTTGCTTGTTTCCTATATTATTAGCGGCCGCCACCACTGTCGATGACCCTATACCGGAAAAAATTGATAATTTAGAGAAACCGCTCTACTCCCCATTTGTTGAACGCTATGTATTAGATGAAATTAAACAATTGCGTATCGATCAAGCCAAATCAAAACAAGAATTACTGCAACAAATTTTAGATCGTGAACATAACTCCGTTGACCGTGCTGTGGCTTATGCAACCGACACCGTTACCTACTTCTTTTATTTGATAGCTGCAGCAACATCCGTTTTAGTATTGGTCGGCTGGACCTCAATAAGGGACATCAAAGAACGCGTACATTCTCTCGCCGATGAGGAAATATCAAAGCTGATTCATGAATATGAGGCTCGATTAGAAATGATTGAAGAGCAATTACAGCAAAAAACGCAACATATTGATGAAAACCGTGAAGAAATCGAATTAACACAAGAACTCCAATCACTTTGGTTACAGGCACAACAAGATGACTCCCCTTCCAACAAAATAACCATTTATGACGAAATTCTTAAAATACGCCGTGATGATTGCGAGGCAATAACCTATAAAGCCAATGCAGTACTTGAATTGAACGAACCTCAATGGGCGGCTAATTTATGTCACCAAGCACTTAAAATAGACCCTGAAAATAGTCGTGCATTTTATCAATTGGCCTGCGCATATACCGCTATGAGGCAATTTGATGAAGCACTTCACTTTCTAATCGAAGCACTTAATAGGCGAGAAAGTTACTTGGAGAGTATTCACGATGACCCAGCCTTGCAAGCATTAGTTAACCATGAAGTGTTTAGTGAACTACCTCGCCTAATGGGCAAAGAGACCAGCTAAAAGACCGATAAGTATCAATTTTTGGCAGTTAAAAATATTAAAAGGCGTTTTTAAAGGCGCCTTTTTTTATAACTGTCATAAAAAACCATGCTGATTTTTACAGCACCAGCAACACAAACGATATCGTTTACTTAAACGGTCAGATCTTATGCTGCTGAACTTGATGGAACAGCCTTCAGCTAATAAGCTGTAGGTAGATATACGACACACCTTAATTAAACTTAAAGCTTCTAATTTTATTTCATATAGCACTACCAAATAAGAATTGGGCACAAAAGCTTATCTCCAGTAACAACTGACGCTGCACTTTATAAGTTTTTATGGCATTCTTATCCACGATAAATTGGCCATTTCGAGCCTAAATACGTACGATTTTATTAACCATACAAAGGTAGTCGCAGAATGTTATCCGTACTCTTAATCTCCACAGTTTTTATTTTTTTGGTGACTTTCCTGCCTTTATTAAAAATTTCACATTGGTTAATTAGAGCGATGGATTTTCCTCGCTTACAGTTTGCCACGTTGGCGATTGTCCTTTTAGCAGCACATTTTCTTTTTCTTGACAGCCAATTGCTGATCACTCAATGCTTAATAAGCATAACGCTTATCTGTTTAATCTGGCAATTATGCTGGATATTACCCTACACCTTTTTTTGGCCTAAGGAGGTCCTTACTTCAACTGATGACAGTCCAGATAATCAACTGAGTGTTCTGACCTCTAATGTACTTAAATCAAACCATAATGCTGATGCGTTAATAGCGTTGGTCAACAAACATCAACCTGATGTCCTTGTTACGCTTGAGTCAGATCAGTGGTGGGAAGAAAAGCTTCAAGTGTTGGCAACGCAAATGCCTTATAGTGTTAAGTGCCCTCTCGACAACCTTTATGGCATGCACGTTTTTTCACGCTTAGCGTTAGCAGAAACAGAAATATGCTATTTAGTTGAAGAAGGTATTCCATCGATACATGCAACGCTAGAACTACGCACGGGTGACAAAATTCGCGCGCATTTTCTTCACCCCGCTCCTCCAAGTCCAACGGAAAACCCTGAGTCATCAGAACGGGATGCTGAACTAGTTATTGTAGCTAGAAGTGTGGCCGAAAGTGACCAGCCTGTCATCGTAGCTGGCGACCTTAATGACGTTGCATGGTCTGCAACAACCCGACTTTTCCGAAAAATTAGCGGCTTATTAGACCCGCGAGTTGGACGAGGCGTGCTCAACACATTCCATGTGGATTACCCCTTTATGCGTTGGCCTTTAGACCATTTATTTCATAGTAAACATTTCACTTTACGGGCCATTCAGTGCTTACCTTCTATTGGTTCTGACCACTTTCCTTTACTAACTAGGCTCTCATTAACGCCATTAGAAAACAACAAACAAAGTAGTTTAGATTCCCGCGCCGCTGATCATCAATGGGCTAGTGAAATTTCTGCCGAACAACACGTTAATAAGGACGATGTCCCAAAGCCTGGTGAAGTATCTCGTGAATGAAGACTAATGTTGCTGCTTTTGAGTAGTCATATAAAGAAAGTCAGCTCATTGCTTCACAAACGATCTGCACTGTACGCTAACTACTAGGCTATTTTGCTTTGATGAACAAAGCTAATTAAGTCGATTTGAACGGGAATTAACACCAACAATGATGTATTAACTAAGAGAAACCAATAAATTGAACTTTATTGATTGATCTCACAAATGGCGGAGAGAGAGGGATTCGAACCCTCGATGGGCTATAAAACCCATACTCCCTTAGCAGGGGAGCGCCTTCAGCCGCTCGGCCATCTCTCCGGAATTTATTACTGACTATTTGTTACCGTCTGTACCTTTTTCATCTTGAATTTTATTATAAATCTCTTCACGATGAACAGTAACGCTTTTAGGTGCGTCAACTCCAATTCTTACTTGGTTTCCTTTTACCCCTAAAACGATGATAGAGACATCATCTCCAATCACAAGGGACTCACCAACTTTACGCGTTAATATAAGCATATTAGCTCCTTATTGCTTCTTCTTTGAAGCGTTGCCAACCAATTTATATATTTATTATTATTTGGCGTATTCTACCATAGCTAATTAAACTCAAACAGCTCTCAAGTGATGATTATTCACCTGACAGACCAAAAGATTCATGCAACGTACGAACCGCTAATTCTAAGTATTTTTCATCGACCACAACTGAAATTTTAATTTCTGAGGTTGATATCATTCGAATATTAATCCCTTCGTCTGCTAACGCTGTAAACATTTGACTGGCAATGCCTGCGTGCGAACGCATCCCAACGCCCACGATCGACACTTTAACTATTTTATTATCGCCGTCAACATTTTTAGCCCCTAGCTCAGCGCAAATATTTTGTAATATCTGCATCGTTTTTTCATAATCATTTCTGTGGACTGTAAAGGTAAAATCTGTGGTTTTATCTTCCGCAATATTTTGCACAATCATATCAATTTCAATATTAGCATCTGAAATCGGTTTTAGAATTGCTGAAGCAACGCCAGGCATATCTGGCACGCCAGCCAAGGTTACTTTTGCCTCATCACGATTAAACGCAATTCCAGAAATTAATGCTTTTTCCATTTCATCGTCCTCATAAGTAATTAGCGTGCCTTCCCCCTCAACAAAGGTCGATAAAACACGTAATGGAACATTGTATTTACCCGCAAATTCTACAGAACGAATTTGCAAAATTTTAGAACCCAAGCTGGCCATTTCAAGCATTTCTTCGAAAGTAATTCTGTCCAATCTTCTTGCTTTTGGTTCAACCCTTGGGTCGGTGGTATAAACACCATCTACATCAGTATAAATTCTACACTCATCAGCCTTTAGCGCGGCAGCTAAGGCCACAGCTGTTGTATCTGAGCCCCCTCTCCCTAAGGTCGTTATTGCCCCACTAGCCGTTACACCTTGAAAGCCTGCTACGACAACAATTCTATTGTTATCTAAATCTGCTTGAATGTTCGTTGTTTGGATTTCCTCTATACGAGCTTTCCCATGGGCGTCATCAGTCACTATTTTGACTTGCCCACCCGTATAAGACGTTGCTTCTTGACCCAGTTCTTCAAGCGCCATACACAATAGGGCTATGGTCACTTGTTCTCCAGTAGATAGTAATACATCCATTTGTTTCGCAGAGGGGCTGCGCTGCATTTGCTTTGCAAGCTCCGTCATACGGTTTGTTTCACCACTCATCGCTGACACCACAACAACTAAATCATGCTGTGTCGATTTTTTTTCTTGGACTAACTTTTTGGCAACACCTTTTATTTTTTCAGCAGTGCCTACGGAAGTGCCACCATATTTATGTACATGTAAACTCATCGTTGCTTCATCATATCTTGCGTAATTTATCGTCTGAACGTTGCTAGATTAGACCCTAATACTTATTAACTAGCATCCGTTAATTTTTTCTCAACCCAAGTTGGTACTGATTTTAAAGCACCCTCTAACGCAGCAAGATCATTACCGCCCGCCTGTGCCATATCCGCTCTGCCACCACCTTTACCACCGACCTGTAAAGCGACGGAATTAACCAACTCACCCGCCTTTATACGGTCAGTTTGATTTTTAGAAACACCCGCTATTAACGTTATTTTTTCACCCTGTGTTGTAGATAGAACAACCGCTGCATTGCCTAATTTGTCTTTTAATTGGTCTACTAAATCACGTAACGTTTTATTGTCTGCACCCTCAATATTGGCAGCCAACACATTAAGCCCATCAATTTGTACTGCTTGGTTTTGCAAATCACCACTGGCTGCTGTTGCTAATTGACCTTTTAATTGTTCTAGTTCTTTTTCAAGTGCTTTATTTTTATCTTGAATTTGAACAACCTTCTCTAATGCAGATTCACGATTACCTTTAACCACTTTGGCAATTTTTTGCAGTAGCTCATCACCCTGCTCTACCCATGATAACGCACCTTCTCCAGCGATAGCTTCTATACGACGTACGCCCGATGCAATCCCTGTTTCAGAGAGTATTTTAATAAAGCCAATATCACCTACCCGATTGACATGCGTACCACCACATAACTCTGTGGAAAACTCACCCATTTTCAAGACCCGGACTTTATCGCCGTACTTTTCACCAAACAGTGCCATAGCACCGTTAGCGATGGCTGTTTCTTGATCGGTGACCTGTGTTTGCACCTCTTCATTAAAGCGAATCTGTGCATTAACTAAACGCTCAATTTCTTGAAGCTGAGCAGCTGTAATGGGCTCGAAGTGGCTAAAATCAAAACGTAGCCTGCTTGCTTCAACCAGCGAGCCTTTTTGTGTAACGTGTTCACCCAGCACTTTACGAAGAGCTGCGTGTAAAAGGTGTGTCGCCGAGTGATTAGAGGCCGTTGCTTGTCGATTATTCTTATCGACTACAGCGCGTACAATCTGCTCGCTTTTAAACTCACCCTTGCTGACTTGACCAATATGGAAATAGGCATCTGCCTTTTTTTGAACATCTACCACATCAAATATTGCCGTTGATGTAGTAATCTGTCCATGATCGCCAGCTTGACCGCCTGACTCTGCATAAAAAGGCGTTTTATCTAACACTAAATAACCACTTTCGCCCTCACAAATTGTCGAACTTTGTTCACCATTTTTATAAATAGCTTCCAGTTTGGATTCTGCTTGCAGCGACTCATAGCCAATAAACTCAGTTGCTTGTGTTAAATGCGGCAAATCGGGGCCATCTGCAGAAAATGAACTGGCTGACCTTGCACGTTCACGTTGAGCGTCCATGGCCTTTTCAAAACCATCGAAGTCTACAGTTAAGCCATTCTCCCTTGCATAATCAGCGGTTAAATCAACGGGAAAACCATAGGTATCATAGAGTTTAAAAGCCGTTTCACCGGTAATCAGTTTATCTTTTAATGATTGCGTACCATCTTGCAAAAGCTTCATTCCTTGCTCTAACGTTTCAGCAAAACGTTGCTCTTCTTTTAGCAAGATATTACTCACCATATCCGCTTTTTCAGTTAATTCAGGATACGCTGAGCCCATTTGCTCCACTAAGGGTTGCACGAGCTTATGAAAGAAGACCTCTTTCATATCCAATTTATAGCCGTGTCGAATGGCTCGGCGAATAATACGCCTTAACACATAACCGCGACCTTCATTAGAAGGTTGCACACCATCTACGATAAGAAATGCACATGAGCGAATATGGTCAACTAAAACACGTAAAGAAGTATGACTTGTATCTTTTGTGCCCGTTAATGTTGCTGCATTTTTAATGAGAGATTTAAACAGCTCAATATCATAATTATTGTGGACGCCTTGCAAAACAGCTGCCACACGCTCCAAACCCATACCTGTATCAACAGAGGGCTTTGGTAATGGTGTTAACTCGCCTTTATCATTACGATCGTACTGCATGAAAACTAAATTCCATATTTCGACGTAACGATCACCATCTTCTTCTGGTGTGCCGGGGGGGCCTCCGGCAACCTGCTCACCATGATCATAAAATATTTCAGAACATGGGCCACACGGACCTGTCTCGCCCATTGACCAGAAGTTGTCTTTTGCACCAATTCTTGACAAACGGTCCGCATCGACGCCGACTTCATTTAGCCAAATATCAGCAGCTTCTGTGTCTTCATCAAAAACGGTCACCCATAGTTTTTCAGCAGGAATACCAAGTTCCTCAACAAGAAAATCCCATGCATATTTAATAGCATCACGTTTAAAGTATTCACCAAAACTAAAATTGCCCAGCATTTCAAAAAAGGTGTGATGACGCGCCGTGTAACCAACATTTTCAAGGTCGTTATGCTTACCACCCGCTCTAACACAACGCTGCGAAGAGGTCGCCATCGTGTATGAACGCTTTTCTTCTCCTAGGAAAACGTTTTTAAACTGCACCATACCCGCATTAGTAAACAATAGCGTTGGGTCGTTTCCAGGCACCAACGAGCTAGACGGAACAATCTGATGTCCGCGTTTTTCAAAATATGTCAAAAAGGCTGATCTAATTTCAGCACTGCTTAAATTTTTCATCTCGTTTAAAACCTGCATTAAGACAATTGATTAAACAATTGCCGAATCATCTCGTTGGTATACCCTTTATGTTGAAAGAAGCGTGTACGTTTTGCCCGTTCTTTCATATCTTTTGGCGGTTGATGCCCGTATTTCTTAGTATGTAATTCGCTTAATAACGCTTGCCAATCAGGTGGTTCATCAAACACGGTGTCAATATTGACTTCAACGCCTCTTTGCTTTAATTCGTATTCTATTCGAGTTGGCCCAAAACCTTTATAAACCCTTGAACGACTGTAACTCTCTGCAAACCGTTGATCACTTTGCCAATTTAATTCAATAAACTCTTCTAATAAGCGCTCAATATCATTTTCAGCAAAACCTTTTCCTGTGAGCTTTTGAATAAGTTCTAGCTGACTATGTTCACGCCTAGCCAGCATAGCAAGGCAGCTCGCTCTTAGCTTTGATAGCTCTCTTTTCTTATCTTCACTCAGGCTTACTCACCTTCATCAATTAATTTTTCTTTCTGCTCTTTTTTAGGTAACAAAGCATCCCTAATGTTTGCCTCTAGTTCGGCTGATTTATCAGGGTTTTCCTTAAAGAAACTTTTGGCATTGTCCTTACCTTGGCCAATTTTAGCACCGCCATAGCTGTACCAAGAGCCTGCTTTTTCAACAAGGTCTAAGCTCACACCTAAGTCAACCAGTTCGCCCTCACGTGAAATTCCTTCACCATACAAAATTTCAAATAATGCCTGTTTAAATGGTGGCGCTACCTTATTTTTTACAACCTTTACACGTGTATCATTACCTAATATTTCATCACCTTTCTTAATCGCACCGATACGACGAATATCTAAACGAACTGATGAATAAAACTTCAAGGCGTTACCGCCTGTTGTGGTCTCTGGGTTGCCAAACATTACGCCAATTTTCATTCGAATTTGGTTAATAAATACTACCAAGGTATTTGAGCGTTTGATATTACCTGTTAACTTTCTAAGCGCTTGAGACATTAAGCGGGCTTGCAGGCCAACATGGTGATCTCCCATATCCCCTTCGATTTCAGCTTTTGGTGTTAAAGCCGCTACTGAGTCAACAACAACCATATCAACAGCGCCAGAACGTACTAACATATCTACAATTTCTAAGGCCTGTTCACCCGTATCAGGTTGCGAAACGAGTAATTCGTCCATATTCACACCAATTTTATCGGCATAAATAGGATCTAGAGCATGCTCTGCATCAACAAAGGCCGCTGTACCACCTGCTTTTTGACATTGAGCAATGGTTTCTAAAGTTAACGTTGTTTTACCAGAGGATTCAGGACCGTAAATTTCAACAATACGCCCACGTGGCAAGCCACCAACACCTAAGGCAACATCCAATGCAATTGACCCAGTTGAATAGGTTCCAATATCAGGAATGGTTGAACCATCGCCCATTCGCATGACTGACCCTTTACCGAATTGTTTCTCGATTTGAAGTAATGCCGCACTCAGCGCCTTTTTCTTATTTTCATCCATTTTTTATCCCCTTAAAGGCTTCCACATCCTGTAAAAGCTAGTTATCGTCAATAATCTTGAATTATCACACATCCTTAAGATGAGCACATAATGAAATCACTATTTTATGGTGGCTTATTGACTTAGATGATCAACCAATAATGTTAATGCCGTTAGCAAGGCTTGTTGCCGGACTTGATCTCGAGTTCCTTCAAAATTTTTCTTTATTGAATATGTCTCATAAGGCGATGCTTTAAGCCCAAACCAGACCAAACCAACGGGTTTTTCTAGTGTGCCGCCTGATGGCCCAGCAACCCCAGTAATAGATACTGATATGGATGAGTTAAACGCCTCAATCACACCTTCAGCCATCTGTTCAGCTACCTCCTGACTAACCGCACCATATTGATCAAGGTTTTTTTTATTCACATGGATTAACCGCTGCTTTGAATCATTGCTATAGCTCACCACCCCGCCTAGAAACCATTCGCTACTACCTGCTAAGTCTGTCAGTATTTTTGAAAGCCAGCCACCTGTGCAGGATTCTGCAACAGCCAGTGTTTTATTCTTTTCAATGAGTAAGCCAGCCAATTTTTCCGCTAATAAGCCTGCTTCGTTTAATATCGAATCTGTCATTCACCACTACCTAATTTTTTATTACAATTTACCGAATACCTGCAAGGTTGTTACACTATCACGATGCCTAAAAGTACCCCTACAAAAAAAGCCATCACTCCGATGATGCAACAATATTTGCGCATCAAAGAGGATCACCCCAATACTCTTTTATTTTACCGTATGGGGGATTTCTATGAACTGTTTCTTGATGATGCCATCAAGGCGTCTAATATACTGGGCATCACATTAACCAGTCGTGGGCAAATTGAAAACAAGCCTGTTCCTATGGCTGGCATCCCGCATCATGCTGCCGATGGTTACATCGCTAAACTATTAAAAGCCAGTGAATGCGTTGCAATTTGCGAGCAAATTGGTGACCCTGCCACCTCTAAAGGACCTGTTGAACGAAAAGTTGTTCGCGTTATTACCCCAGGCACCTTAACCGAAGACTCACTACTCGACTCTCATTGCGATAGTTTGCTTTGCGCCGTTTTCGAACAAAAAAAACAATACGGTTTAGCAACACTTGATCTAGCTAGTGGGCGTTTTTTATTACAAGAAATAGATCATGAAGCATCGCTAAAAACCGAATTAGCGCGAATTAATCCAGCTGAAATATTAATTAGTGAAGACAGCTCTTTATCAACACTGTTAGCAACGCATAAAGGCCTAAATTTAATGGCTGATTGGCACTTCGATCAGCAAACAGCTACTCGACTGTTAAATAAACAGTTTGGCACCCAGGATCTAAAAGGCTTTGGCTGCCATGCGATGACACTTGCTCTAAGTGCAGCCGGTGCATTACTACAGTACCTAAAAGATACGCATCAATCATCGCTACCGCATTTACAATCCATTAAGGTCATTCAACAAACAGATTTCATTACCCTCGATGCAGCAACGCGTCAGCACCTTGAGTTGGACTATCACCCAAGCGGTAATATGCATTTCACCTTATTTGGTTTACTTAACCGTTGCAAAACCACAATGGGAACACGTCTTTTACGGCGCTGGATTCATTTACCATTACGTGATCAGAGCACCATAAAGCACCGCTATTTAGCCGTTGAGCAACTACAAACCCAAACAATAATTGACCAGCTACAAGCAAGCCTTAAACAAACCGGTGATATTGAACGAATCACAAGCCGAATCGCATTATTAACGGCTAGACCTCGTGACCTTGTGGTTTTACGTGACACACTAAAGGCAGTTCCTGCTATCCAAAACACCTTAGCTAACCTCGATGCACCACGCCTAAAAACCTTACTTGATCAGACTGGCAACCACCAAACATTAACCGAGCTCTTAGATAAGGCGATTGTTGACAACCCCCCAGTCTTAATACGTGATGGCGGTGTGATCGCCAATGGTTATGACGAGAAACTCGACGAACTTAAAAACATCAGTGCGAATGCTGATCAGTTTTTACTAGAGATCGAACTAAAGGAACGTGAATTTAGTCAAATTAGTACGCTAAAGCTTAACTATAACCGTGTGCATGGTTACTATATTGAAGTGCCTCGTTCTCAAGCCAACAAGGTACCTGATTACTTCATTCGAAAGCAAACCCTAAAAAATGTTGAACGCTATATTACGCCTGAACTAAAAACATTTGAAGACAAAGTATTGCATGCAAAAGAACAAGCTTTATCTTATGAAAAAGAGCTATATAACGCCCTACTTTTAAGCATGGCTCCAAAACTTAGCGCATTACAAGCATGTGCTGAAGCGCTTGCTGAGATAGACTTACTAACAAATTTCGCAGAACGTGCTGCCACTTTAAATTTTAATCAACCTTCTTTAAGTAATACTGCTGGTATATCAATTAAACAAGGCCGGCACCCTATTGTAGAAAGTGTTATCGACACGCCGTTTATTGCTAATGATATTGAACTAAATTCTAGCCAAAAAATGCTCATTATTACGGGGCCAAATATGGGCGGAAAATCAACTTATATGAGGCAAATAGCCTTATTAACGTTGATGGCACACATTGGGTGTTACATTCCGGCATCAGAGGCCCATTTTGGCCCTATTGATCAAATTTTTACGCGTATTGGAGCAACTGACGACCTTGCCAGTGGGCGCTCAACCTTTATGGTAGAGATGTCGGAAACAGCTAATATCTTGCATAACGCCAGTGACAAAAGCTTAGTTTTGATGGATGAAATTGGCCGAGGAACCAGTACTTTTGATGGCCTTTCACTGGCTTGGGCATGTGCTGATTATCTGGCTAATAAAACTCAACCGTTCACCTTATTTGCCACGCATTATTTTGAAATGACATCTCTGCCCGAGTCAGCCCCCACAGCCAAAAATGTTCACTTAGATGCTATTGAGCACGGCGACCACATTGTCTTTTTACATGCCGTTAAAGACGGTGCAGCCAATCAAAGCTACGGACTACAAGTTGCCGCTTTAGCAGGCGTGCCTAAAACAGTTATCAGCAATGCTCGCCTAAAACTGGCAAGCCTTGAAAACCAGCAAAGCAACTTTGAAAAGCCCACACAAACGCATACGCAATTTGATATTTTCAACACGGCTAATAACCAAGCCACTACTGATTTTATTGAACAGCTGTCACCCGATGATTTAAGCCCCAAAGAAGCGCTAGAGGCCTTGTATCAGTTAAAGTCTTTAACGAATTAATTACCAGCCTAAGTGCTGAATCAAATCGTTAGCCGGAACAAAGCCTGGCACCATGGTGCCATCATCAGCAATGATAGCCGGTGTACCAGTAACACCGAAAACTTGCGCGATTCTCATGTGCTCATCAACTGGGTTTTCACACGTTTTATCAACCACTTTGTTGTTTAATTTTGCATCTGTTAACGCTTTATTTCTATCCTTTGCACACCAGACCGACACCGCTTTATGGTAAGACTCTGTATTTGGACCCGAACGTGGGAAAAACATATAGCGTACGGTCATTCCAGCATCCGTATAATCGTTGATTTCGGCATGTAGTTTTCGGCAATAACCACAGTCAATATCTGAAAAAATGGTAATAACATGTTTTTCATTTTTAGCCGGAAAAACAATCATCTTTTTTTCATCTATCTTTGCCATCTCTGATTGACGAGCAGTTTTTAACGCAGAATCTGTCATATTTTCACGACTGACTAAATCAACCATTTCACCTTGAAGAATATACCGTCCATCCTCAGATGCATAAACAACCCTAGCCCCTATCAATACCTGATACAGACCCTCTATAGGTGTTTTAGAAACATGGTTCTCCATAATATTTGGTATCACTTTAGATAAGCCTGTCACAACAGAAGCCTCATCTGCCAAAACCGGTGCACTACAACACGCTAATAAAAACCAACTAAGCAAAACCTTATTCATCTACAACACCTTCTTTATTCATCTGTGATGGTATTAAACACGTTTAAAGATAAAAAGCATACCAGCGGCTTTAACTTTTTAACCTCTAGGGTGAAACCGTTCGTGGATATCTTTTAAACGTTCTTTAGCAATATGGGTATAAATTTGTGTTGTTGACAAGTCACTGTGACCAAGCAATAACTGAACAACTCGTAAATCTGCTCCATGATTTAACAAATGTGTAGCGAAAGCATGACGCAACGTATGTGGCGAAATATCTTTATGAATATCTGCTTTCGCCGCATAACGTTTGATGATGTACCAAAAAGCCTGACGCGTCATCCCTCCGCCACGATTAGTTGGGAACACAACGTCCGCTTTTTTGTCACCCAAAATATCTAAACGCCATCGCTCAATAAACGTTTGCAACCAATCCAACGCTTCTTCACCGACTGGGACTAAACGTTCCTTATTGCCTTTACCAGTTACTCTAACTAGCCCCTGTCTAAAGTTTATTTCTGATAGCGTCAAGCCCACTAACTCAGTAACCCTCAAACCACTTGCATACAGTAATTCAAGCATTGCCCGATCTCTATACCCCAGCGCTGTAGAAGTATCTGGTGCGTTTAACAGGCCCTCTACATCTGCTTCAGATAATGTTGATGGCAAACTTCTAGCAAGCTTTGGCGCATCAATTATCGCAGTAGGGTCTTCGGTTATCACAGCCTCACGTATTAAGTAAGAATAGAAACGTTTTAAACTAGATAAAAAACGTGCTGAAGAGCGAGCCGAGACCCCCTGGGCTAATCGATCGGCTAGGTACGAAGATATATCCGATGACTCTATTGTCAAGAAGCTCTTACGCTGTTCAAGTAACCAACTAGAAAAAGATGTTAAATCAGTTTTATACGCCGCTAAAGTATTATCACTTAGGCCATATTCAACCCATATGTTATCAAGAAATGAAACAATATATTCTTTATCACTCAAGCAGCAGGCCTTTCAGCTATTAAAAAACATATCATATCAATAAAAACTCAGCTAATTCACATAAACCACATGCATAAAAAAAGGCCAGTACATCGGCCTTTTTTTATGTGTCTGCTAACGATTAACTAATCGTCATTAAAGCAACTTAGTTACTTTAAATATAATGCTATAGCTTTTCTTTAATACGAGCCGCTTTACCACGTAACTCACGAAGATAATAAAGTTTCGCACGTCTAACTGAACCACGTCTTTTCACTTCAACACCAGCAATCAATTTACTATATGTTTGAAAAACACGCTCAACACCTTCGCCGTGTGAGATTTTACGAACTGTAAATGCTGAATTTACACCACGATTACGTTTTGCAATCACAATCCCTTCAAACGCCTGAATACGCTCTGTGGTGCCTTCTTTAACTTTAACCTTCACAACGACCGTATCACCTGAACTAAATGCAGGCAATTCATTAGTCATTTGTTCCGCTTCAATTTGTGCAATTATATTACTCATTTTTTATTCCTTAGTTTTAACTCTTTGATTATTTGATTCTTTTATAAACTCGTCAAGTAACGACTGTTGGTGCTTATTTAAGACAATTTTGTCTAATAAGTCAGGTCGTTTTTGCCACGTTTTTCCTAACCGCTGTTTTTCTCGCCATTGAGCAATTTTTTCATGGTGCCCACTTAACAACACACTTGGTACTGACTTTCCTTCAAACTCATCTGGTCGCGTATAGTGAGGGTGATCTAACAAACCCTCAACAAACGAGTCTTCAACAGCCGAACATTCGTGCCCTAACACCGTTGGTAAGCTCCTAGACACTGCATCTATCAATACCAATGCAGGTAACTCACCACCACTCAGTACAAAATCACCAATCGACCATTCTTCATCGATATAATCTTCTAGCAGCCTTTCATCAACACCTTCATACCGACCCGCCAACAACACTAGATGTGAGAATTCAGCCAAATATTCAACACCTTGTTGATCTAGTTTTCGCCCCTGAGGACTTAAATAAATCACCTTTGATGGCTTATCATTCTGTCTTACCGCTGTTTGTATTGCTTTTTTCAACGGTTCGACCTTCATCACCATGCCAGGACCTCCCCCAAAAGGGCGATCATCTACCGTTCGGTGCACATCTTTCGTAAAATCCCTAGGATTCCACGTTTTTAACTGCACCTTACCAGCGTCTATCGCTTTACCAACAACACCCATAGATGCCGCTTGTTCAAACAACTCAGGAAATAACGTTATAACATCAAAACGCATGGACGTTAAAAGTCTAACTCCCAATCAACAACCATCTGTTGCGCTTCCAAATCAACAGACCTTACTACCTGGCCTGTAACATAAGGGATTAACCGCTCTTTATCTCCCTTAACAACAATAACGTCATTCGCTCCGGTTTCAAGCAAATGATCAATCATTCCAAAATCATCTCCTTTTGTTGAGACAACTTTCAAACCAATCAGGTCAGACCAGTAATACTCACCTTTCTCTAAGGTTGGCAACTGATCTGGCTTAATATAAATATCAGAACCAACCCACAATTCAGCCTCATTTCTATCATCAACATCCTCTAATTGGACGATGATTGTTTTTCCGTGTGGCTTACCTGCTTTTATTTTAACTTGCTTACGAACCTTATTTCGCTCTATATACCAAGGTTGGTAAGACAGTATATTTTCTTTTTTATCTGTGTTTGCGTAGACCTTTAACCAGCCTTTAACGCCAAACACACCAGAGATATTCCCTAGTTTTAGCCAGCTGCTTTCTTTCTGTATTTGTTCTTTTTTTGTTACTTGTGTCACCTTTAAGCGGCAGTTTCAGCAGCCTCTTTTACAAGCTTTGCAACACGCTCGCTTGTTTGGGCGCCTTGAGCAACCCAATGGTCTACACGATCAGTATCGAGTGTTAAACGAACTTCGCCACCAGTAGCTCTTGGGTTGTAATAACCCACTCTTTCGATGTATCGACCATCGCGACTTCTGCGACTATCTGCAACAACAACGTGATAGAAAGGACGTTTTTTCGCGCCAGTTCTTGAAAGACGTATCTTTACCATTTATTTTCCTTAAATTCTGTTTTATAAATCTTAATTAGGTTAACTCGTTAATTTTACGCGAATTATTTAATTTGGTGAAGTTTTTTTCATTATTCCACCTAATAATTAATAAAATTCGATGCCTTTACAGTTATTGGAAAGGGAAACCTTGCCCTTGCCCCATCTGGCCTTTCAATCCACGCATCATTTTAGCCATGCCGCCTTTTGACATTTTTTTCATCATTTTTTGTGCCTGCTTGTACTGTTTCATAAGTTTATTAACATCTTGAACTTGTAAGCCTGCACCTGCCGCAATTCGCTTTCTTCTTGAACCATTAATCAAAGTTGGAAATATTTTTTCCTTTTTGGTCATGGAGTTAATTAATGCAATTTGTCTTGTAAACTCTTTATCATTGACTTGGCTTTTCACATTTTGGGGAACATTCGACATACCAGGAATTTTATCCATCATTGCACTCATACCACCCATTTCCATCATTTGACTTAATTGATCTTTATAATCGTCTAAATCAAACCCTTTACCTTTTTGAATTTTTTTTGCTAACTTCTCAGCCTTGTTTTTATCAACTTTGCGTTCAATCTCTTCAACTAAACTTAACGCATCGCCCATACCTAACAAACGTGAAGCCACTCGATCAGGGTGGAAAGGCTCTAAAGCATCTATTTTTTCACCAACCCCTAAAAACTTAATCGGCTTACCTGTTATTTGACGAATAGATAAGGCCGCACCGCCTCTTGCATCACCATCTGTTTTAGTTAACACGACCCCCGTCAACGGCAACACATCATTAAATGCCTTTGCCGTATTTGCGGCATCTTGCCCGGTCATACTATCGACAACAAAAAGTGTTTCAGCGGGATTAGCAGCCATATGAACCTGACGAATTTCATTCATCATTTCATCATCCACATGTAAACGACCCGCCGTATCAACAATCAACACATCGCTAAATTCCTTTTTTGCTTGTGCAATTGCGTTATTGACAATATCAACTGGTTTTTGCTCGGCTGAACTTGGGTAAAAACCCGCCCCTACTTCTGTCGCTAATGTTTGTAGCTGATCAATTGCAGCAGGGCGATACACATCAGCACTAACTACCATTACTGATTTTTTGTGGCGCTCCATTAACAGACGAGACAATTTAGCAACCGTTGTGGTTTTACCTGACCCTTGCAAACCAGCCATCAAAATGACGACCGGTGGAGTAGCCGACAGGTTTAATGACTCATTGCCATCGCCCATCGTTTTAACTAATTCGTCATTAACAATTTTGAGCAACGCTTGACCAGGTGACAGACTTTGCATCACCTCTTGACCTAACGCTTTTTGCTTAACTGTATCAGTAAAGGCTTTAACGACTGGAAGAGCGACATCTGCTTCCAACAAGGCCATTCTGACCTCGCGCATTGTCTCTTGAATATTGTCTTCTGTTAAACGCCCTTGCCCCCGGATATTTTTAAAGGTGGCATTAAGACGGTCTGTTAAGTTATCAAACATGATTATTACCTTAAAAATGTATTAGTGGTATTTTCGCACGTCTTTACGTCCTGTGCAGTTGATTTTATAGCTTAAAAGTCAGATAAAGAGATAATTTTGAACATCAGTACTTCTACCAAACGGTGCTTTATGACACACTATCGTTTATGCTTTTTTCCCTTACGATTTTTAATACCTTAACCGTTGTTAGCGCCCTTTTATACATTATTGGCGCCTGCCTTATTGTTGTTAATCTAAACAGCACAGAGCCTACGTTTAAGAGCCAACGTCAATGGGTCTTAATCTCTGCTATTTTAGCCATTGTTATACATACATCACTGGTTGCCCATAGCTATAGCGTCAACCAAATTATTGCCAACGATTTATTTAGCATGCTTTCATTGGTTTTTTTGGTGATCGGTTTATTATTTATTATCTCAGCAGCAAATCAATCTATAGAGACTCTATCGATTATTATTTTTCCTTTTTCTGCGCTCGCTGTTTTACTAAACTTTAATAATGCATCACCACCCTTACCAACTAGCAACCTAGATGGCGGCTTACAAGCGCATATCATTTTATCCGTTTTATCGTACAGCTTATTAACCGTTGCCGCGTTTCAATCCATTCTGCTTTCGCTTCAAGAAAAACAATTGCATAACCGCCACCCAAGTCGATTAATCAATTGTTTGCCGCCTATGCAACTGATGGAAAGCCTACTGTTTAGAACCATCTTTTTAGGTATGCTTTTGTTAACCTTTGCTCTTGCAAGTGGTTTTATTTTTCTTGATGATATTTTTGCCCAACATTTAGTTCATAAAACCTTCCTATCAATTATTGCTTGGGTTTTATTTGCCGCATTATTAGGTGGCCGATATTTTTTTGGCTGGCGCGGACAAAAGGCAGTTAAGTGGACCTATGGTGGTTACTTTGCCTTGATGTTAGCTTATTTTGGTAGTAAGTTCGTCTTACAAATGCTCTTAAATCAAGGTTAACGCGTCAGCTTTTCTTCCAATTCCCGCATCAAACCTTCACAAGCATCCTCAATCAAATCTAATACTCGCTCAAAACCATTTCCTTGACCATAATATGGATCAGGCACTTCCTTAAGCGATGTGCGTGTTGCAAAGTCCAATATAAATTTAATCTTATGCCGGTGCTCTTTCGGGCACGATTCTAAAGTTAAATAGTAGTTATCTTTGTCTGCCACCAGCAAATAATCAAACTCTTCAAAATCATAATCATCTAATTGTCGTGCTTTTAAATCGTGCAAATCAATGCCACGTTCATGCGCCGCTTGTACTGACCTTGGATCAGGGCTTTTACCGATGTGATAAGCATGCGTCCCAGCCGAGTCGACATGAATTGAGTGCTGAAACCCTTTTGCCTTGACCATTTCTCGAAAAACACCATGAGCAGTTGGGGACCTGCAAATATTGCCCATGCAAATAAAGAGTACTTTTATTGCTTCCATATCACCTTGAAAACTAATTAATCGTTTACATTTATACAAATAGCAAAACACATTGCTAACTAGTTACAAATTCAATCATTCTAATAAGCATGCCATTCGCTTTATATTAGCACTGAGATGGTCATCGACCAAAAGTCACGACAGTTTACTTCTCAACCAGCACATTGAGTTGCACATCAGCACGGTTTTGCGATTGATCTGGAACTACACGACAACATGCGTATACGGCTTATAAATTTGAACCTTTTTAGGTAATCAAGAGCTAGAAATAGCTCCACGTATATTATTATGCGTTGTTATTACACGCTCAATAAGGCATTAATTCTATCTAAATCAGCCTGTGTATCCACTCCGGCTTCAGGCACTTTCTCTACCGCAGGCACGATAATTCTCTCGCCTTGGTACAAAATCCTCAGCTGTTCAAGCGATTCAATTTGTTCAAGTGCACATACAGGCCATGTAATATAACGCCTCAAAAAGCCGGCGGTATAACTATAAATACCGATGTGTCTAAAATGCTCACCTTGGCCACTGCCTGCTTTAACAGGAAATGCATCACGATCCCAGGGAATAGGGGCTCGGCTAAAATACAGTGCATACCCCTTTGCATCACGAACCACTTTTACCGCATTCGGGTTAAAAACTTCTGCCAATTCAAAGATAGGGGCGCATAAACTAGCTACTTGAGCCACCTCTTGCTCCATTAACGCTATTGCAGCTCGCTTGATTAATTCTGGTGGGATTAGCGGTTCATCACCTTGGCAATTTACCACTACCGTGTCATCCTTCCATTGCAGTGTATTCGCGACTTCGGCTAAACGTTCTGTGCCACTGGTATGTTTTGCAGATGTCATAACCGCATTAAAGCCGGCTTGTTTAACACAGTCGACAATACGCTCATCATCCGTTGCCACGACAACTTCTTGCGCTCCCGCTAAGGAGGCCTTCTCGCAAACATGTAAGATCATCTCTTTTCCAGCTATCTTTAATAGTGGTTTGCCGGGCAGCCGAGATGAACCATAACGGGCAGGAATTACAACTTTAAAGGTATTCACCATTTTATGACCTCAGCGCGTCAGCCTCATCAGCGCTCAGCTCCCTCGCCTCATTAATCAACATAATCGGAATATCATCGCGGACCGTATAAGCAAGCCGGCACGGTATACACACTAATTCTTGTTCCTCTTGTACGTACACCAAACTCGACTTACAAGAGGGGCACGCCAATATTTCCAGTAGTTTCTTATCCATTTATTTTCTCTTTTATCAATGATAATAACGTTAAGCCAAAATTCTGTGTCATTTGCGCTTTGATTGGCACATACCAGTGTTTTCTAGTCGCCATATGCGTACATTTCACAGCATCTTTTTCGGTCATCAGCACCTGCTTTTCATCATTAAAGTTTATATCTTTTTCGGTGTACTTATAGTGATCTGGAAAAATATGTGGTTCAAAAGAAAGGTTAAATTTCTTTAAATGTGAAAAGAATCGAGAGGGGTTACCTAAACCCGCTATCGCGTGACATTCTGCTGCTCTAAAGCTCTGCAAATCAAGTCGTTCAGACTCATCCACTAGCATTACCGCCTCACTGCCATCTACCCTCAATGGGTATTCATGCTTATTTGCAAGCCCATTACAGACAATAAAATCAACTGATTCTAATCGCTCGACAGGTTCACGCAATGGCCCAGCGGGCAGTAAATAACGATTACCATAGCGACGCTCCCCATCAACTACGGCAATTTCAATATCTCGTTGCAATGCATAATGCTGAAGCCCATCATCTGAGATAATAATATCGCAGTGATGGTGGTCTATTAACGCTTGTGCGCTATCCGCTCGGCTAGGCCCTACCGCCACCGGGCATTGCGTTCGTCTTGCTAATATTTTTGCCTCATCACCGACCACTCTTGAGTCGCTGTCCTCTCGTACTTGCTGGGGCCAACTAGATGCGATACCACCATAACCACGACTAATAACGCCCGGCTTATAGCCAGCAGACTTTAACAGTTCGGCTACCCAAATCACGATAGGCGTTTTACCAGTTCCACCGACGGTAATATTACCGACCACAATAACCGGCACATTTAAACAAGTTGACCTTAACCAGCCTTTTTTATAGAGCCAAGCACGTAGCTTAACAATGACCCCAAACAACCATGATAATGGAACGAACAATAGGGCAACAGGGCGTTGCCCATACCACATACTATCAATAAACCGACTTATTTTATGACTCATAAAACGTTAAACTACGTTATTGCTTTGGCACAGGCTGGTTCGCCGCAAAAGTAATATTTACAAAACCTAACTGACCAGCGGCATCTAATACCGTAATCACCGATTGATGTGTCGCTTGACCATCTGCACTAATTAACAAAGGTGGGTTCTTTTGATCTCCCGCAGCCTGCTTTAATGCTTTCTTGATAGTCTCCAAGCCTGAGTTGACGAGCTCTTTGTCGTTAATAAAAAAACGACTTTTTGAATCAATACTGACCTCTAAGGTTTTAGTCGCTTGCTTTTGCTCACCAGAGGCTTGCGGTAATTCAATTTTTAACTGTGTTTCACGATCAAACGTTGTTGTGACCATGAAGAAGATCAATAATAAAAAAACGACATCTATTAGAGGGGTTAAATTAAGATCAAAACCTTCTCTGTTTTTACGCTTAAAATTCATCTGGTTTACTCACGTTCCCCGTGCATCATTTCAACCAACTTAAGCGCCTCACTTTCCATTTTTATCACCAACTCATCAACCTTACCCCTAAAATAGCGATAAAACATTAATGAAGGAATCGCCACAGACATCCCCGAAGCCGTTGTGATTAATGCTTGAGAAATACCCCCCGCCAATACAGTAGGGTCCCCCACACCATTTGCTGTAATAGCAGCAAAAACATTAATCATCCCGATAACGGTGCCTAATAGGCCTAATAAGGGTGTAATTGACGCAATTGTACCAAGAGAGTTTAAATACCTTTCAAGCTCGTGTGCTACTTGGCGCCCTACTTCTTCTATGCTTTCACGCATAATTTCGCGGCCATGAGATTGATTAATAATGCCCGCCGCTAAGACACGACCAAGGGGTGAGCTATTCGAGAGGCTTCTCACTTTGCTGTTATCCAACTGGTTAGCCTTATGTAAAGACCATACAGAAGAAACCAGTTCACGCGGGAGTATTTTCTCACTATTTAATGACCAGAAACGTTCACCAATTATCGCCAATGAAACAATTGAACACGCAATAATTGGAACCATTAACCAACCACCTGACATCAAAATTTCTAGCACAGCACCCTCAATTTTCAATAATTTAATTACGCTGTCATATTACTGTATTTTTAAACTCTATTCACCTTTACAACCCGTTAAAATTTTTTAATGTCTCCAATTCCAAAACTTAGCCGTTTGCTCTCTAACACTTTCTATTCGAGGACCTTGATGATTGTAGAAACGTACTATAATTGCACCATGACGAGCCGTATCTAATCGACGACTACCTTGTTTTTCATATCGCTCGATAACCTCCTGCTTTGGAAACCCAAACCGGTTTTTATAACCAACTGGAAACAAAACAACATCAGGATCAACAGCCTTTATAAATTTTTCACTAGAAGATGTAGTACTACCATGATGAGGGGCAATCATTACATCTGCTTTCAATTGATGCCCTTTATATTGCAACAATGAATATTCCGCGCTTTTTTCGATATCGCCAGTTAATAAAACGCTGCCATTTACTGAACTGACCTTTAACACGCAAGATGCATTATTCCCTTCAAATAAGTTATCCGCAGAAGGGTTTATAAATTCAAATAAAACACCATTCAAATGCCAACTGATAGTATTTTCACAATGCAAAGGGTTATACCCCTTAAATAGTTCAGGAACACTGGTATAAAGGCGATTAACATCAAAGGTATTTAAAACGGTTTGCGCGCCACCTGCGTGATCATTATCCCCATGGCTAATAATTAATTGTTTTATTTGTTTTGTTCTAACCGAATTCAAATATGGAACAAGAACTCGAGATGCCAAATCGCTCTTTTCGCTATATTTAGCGCCTGTGTCAAATACCAAGGTATTATCTGCGCTATGAACAACCGCCGATAAACCCTGACCCACATCCAGTAAAACCAGCTTAAACTCGCCATAAGCTAAACTTTTCTCATGTATTGGAAACAACACCGGCAAAAAAAGAACACATACTAAAGGCTTAGGAATAAAACCTTTAGGCATCAATAAAAACACAACACCCACCATTGCGGTAATACAGGCAAAAATGGATACCTCCGGCATCATTAAGGTTGAATAGTCTACTGAAGCGAGAGCCTCTAAAAACTGCCATAAAACATCTATTAACAACGCTGAAAACTTTAAGGCATAAGCACCTGCAGATGGGGCTATCAATGCGATTAACAACGCAATAATTAACATTGGAACAATAGCAAAACTTACAAACGGTATGGCAACAATATTAGCCAACGGCGCAACCAATGAAACTTCATGAAAAAAATACAGCACCAATGGCATCAAACCAATCGATACCCACCACTGGGCATACAATAACTGTTTTATAAAACCAACTTTTTCCATACGCCCTACCACAGCATGCAGAATGATAAAAACCGCGCAAAACGACAACCAAAAACCAACCGACATAGGCGCCAAAGGGTCGTAAATTAACACCGCCAGCAAAGCCATTGAAATCACATGGAAAGGATTGTAATGTCGTTGCCAAAAAACACCTCCCATTATCACCACCAACATAATGAGAGCTCTTTGCGTTGGAATAGAGAACCCCGCCAACGCTGCATACCCAGTTGCTGCTGCTATGCTTACAATAATCGCACAGCGAGTCGCGCTCCCACGTAGAGTTGGCAGTCTAAGTACAAACCAGCGAACAACGCCAAAAAATAAAGCACTTACCAAACCAATATGCAAACCCGAGATAGCTATCAAATGGGAAGTCCCAGTTTGCCGAAAAACGCGCCACTCACCAGGCGTAATAGATTGCCTATCGCCCAACACTAAGGCATTGATAATACCGGCCTGTTGTTGCTCATTAAGCGCCTCCTCTAAATATTTTTTTAACGATTCTCGCCAGTAACCAATAGCCCAACGAGAAGCTTCACCCATCCGTTGATTGTTAGTGCTTTTTCGAACATAACCGGTTGCTCCTATTTGTTGCTGAAATAGCCATTTTTCAAAATCAAACCCATGTGGATTTATCAACCCATGCGGTCTTTTTAGCTTTACTAATAACTGCCACCTTTCAGCAGAGCGCACTTGTTTATCTAGGTTATACCAATTGAGTCTAATTTTTGTTGGGAAGGCAACGATATTAGCAGGGCTTAGCACCTTATCCACCTTAAACAAAAAGCCAGTTGAGCGATCGGTTTGTATTGGCAGGCCAATGACTTGGCCACTTATCAGTACTTCTTTAGACTCTAAGTCTCTTGGCAAACCATTATTGTTTATCCAAGCAGCGTACCCAGTAGCCATAACAAAACCAAACAATAAAAAACTCAACCATTTGGCCCACTTATATACCCCTAATGCAACAAAAAAGGCTAAAATTAAAATGTATATTGGTGGTAAGGCGATTAACAATTGCACCGGTAAAATGCCTATGCAAAAAAACAACGTCATTTGTTGAAATTTATTCATTTAGCCGCATCCATGCTCTGCTACACTTGGCTTGCTTGGTCAACTCACAAGCACCCATCGTTATGACTTTTCCACCCTTGATTATTAAGCCCAATCAAACAAAGGTATCTTAAATTTAAGCTGTTTTTATCGTCACATGCCAAAAAGATTCATTAAAAAATACTTCCCCAACAATACATCGATAAAGGAACACAAACACCTAAAGGTCTTTGGTAGCTTATTACATAATCAAAACTTGTGGCACCTTAACCGCCGCTCTTTTGCAGGGGCGATTGCGACAGGTCTATTTATTGCTTTTATTCCCTTACCCACACAAATGTTAATTGCCGCAGCGGCAGCCATTTTTTTACAGGTTAACCTACCGGTTTCTGTTGCCACCGTTTGGGTCAGTAACCCGGTCACCATGCCCCCTCTTTTTTATGCCGCATACTCGGTTGGTGCGACCCTTATGGAAGTACCAATAGAGGCCCATGAATTTTCATTTTCAGTAGCCTTTATTCTCGACACTTTGGGGGCTAGCTGGAAGCCTTTTTTACTTGGTTGTTTTATATTGGGTTCTGCAACATCTGCCGTCGGCTATGTTCTTGCTCGTATTATTTGGAGACTTGCTGTTATCAAAAAATGGTTAGCTCGTAAGCATTCCATCATCAAGCGTTAAAACCCTATCCATTTTATTTGCTAACTCATGATCATGTGTCACTAACAGCAAACTAATATTGAGGCGTTGATTCAACTCCAACATTAATTCATAAATTTGCTCGGCTGTTTTTTTATCCAAATTACCCGTTGGCTCATCTGCCAAGACACAAGCTGGTTGCGTAACTAACGCACGCGCAATAGCAACACGCTGCCGTTCACCACCAGACAATTCACCATAACGGTGCTTTATCCTACTTTCTAAGCCTACCTGCTTGAGCATCTCGTCTGCTTTTTCTTGGGCAAGTGCAACACTCTCGCCACCTATCAACAAAGGCATCGCCACATTTTCCAAGGCACTAAACTCTGCCAGCAAATGATGAAACTGATACACAAACCCTAAACATTTATTTCTTAATGATGAACGCTCCACTTCTGTGAGTGTGGTCAGGTTTACGCCATTCATCATCACTTCACCTGAGGTCGGTTGATCTAGCCCCCCTAACAAATGCAACAAGGTGCTTTTACCCGAGCCGGACGACCCCATAATAGCAACTCGATCGCCCTGCTTTAGGCTTAAATCAATCCCTTTGAGCACAGGTACAATCAGGTCTTTTTCACCAAACGTTTTGGTCAGTCCTGAACAACTTAAAAAAACGTCATTATTCATACCGTAATGCCTCCGCAGGGTTCACTCGTGACGCCTGCCAAGCAGGGTAAAGCGTTGAAACAAAAGATAATAAAAATGAATACGTCGCTATGGTGGTCACATCCGACCAAACTAATTTTGACGGTAACTCACTAATGTAATAGATATCAGCGGGTAAGAACTGAACATGAAAGAATTGCTCAATGGTATGCACGATCATTTCAACATTTAACGCCAAACCAACACCTGCAGCCACGCCAACAAGGGTGCCAATCAGACCAATTAATGTACCTTGAACCATAAACACACCCATCACAGAGCGAGGTGTTAACCCCAGTGTTCTTAAAATGGCAATTTCAGACTGTTTATCCGTGACGACCATTACTAACGTCGACACAATATTAAATGCCGCAACAGCGACAATTAACATCAATATGATAAACATCACGCGCTTTTCAGTTTTAATCGCCTTAAAGAAATTACTGTGTTCCATCGTCCAATTAGAAATACTGTAATTCGGTGTCAGTGTTTGCGCAATTTTGCCGGTTACAACAGGCGCTTGAAACAGGTCATGCAACTTCACCCTAACCCCTGTCACGCCTTTGTTTAAACGTAACAGTTTTGAACCATCATCAAGATGAATAAAGGCTAAATTTCGATCGTACTCATACATGCCCACTTCAAACTCACCGACAACCGTAAAGCGACGCAATCTAGGCAATATACCTGCTGGCGTTGGCGTAACTTGTGGTGTGATGACAGTCACTTTATCACCCACACCCACACGTAAATAACGAGCTAATTCCGACCCAAGGACTATACCAAACTCCTTTGGTTTTAATAATTCCAAACGACCTTCAACCATTTTCTGGTTAATATCAGACACTTGATCTTCTTGCCCGGGTAACACACCCCTTAACAAGCTGCCGCTGACTCGTTGATTAGCACTTAACATTACTTCCGCTCTTACAAATGGTGCCCAGCCAGCCACATCATCAGTTTCACTTAATGTATCACCTAAGACTTGCCAGTCTTGCAATGCATTGTAGTATTCAGAAATGGTAACATGGGACGCCATCCCTAAAATCTTTTCACGTAATTGCGCCTCAAACCCGTTCATCACCGATAGTACTGTAATTAGCGCCATCACACCTAGCGCGACACCCAGCATAGATGTCATGCTAATAAACGATATAAACCCCGAACGTTGTTTTGCTCGTGTATAACGCAGGCCAATAAAAATTTCGAGTGGTTTAAACATAGGTGCGAATTAGATCATATATTTAATTTGTAAACCTAACTTACTGTCTAGAGAATTATCAACATTTCATCAAGAGGTGATATATTAATGCTGGAAAACATATAGGGATATCAACATGACGTTTAAAAAAATCATTTTAGCCAGCATTTTTTGTTTCACACCATTGATCACTCATGCTGACGTTTTACTTATTGACGTGATTAACAAGGAACCAGCGAACACGCCAGCCGGCTTATTGAGACCCAAAAATGGGCAATCAATGGATACCGTGATCTCTCAATTTGGCAACCCCATAAGAATATACCCTACTGTTGGCGAACCACCGATTACCCGATGGCAATATGTCAAATTTTCTGTTTATTTTGAACACAACCTTGTTATTCATAGTGTTGTTAACAAGCCCAAAAAAGCACTTTAAAATAATCGGCAAAGGCTAAAGTCAGTTATAAATCAATTACCTATATTGTAATTTGACTTTACACCTGCACGGAAAAACCTTCATAAAGCATATAACCACTGTGGTCTCACCGTCTTTGCTTTAGATTAAGGTGCTCAATAACAACCCTTATTCTTATTAGACACACAGCCCTACTCTATACATTACACACAAGCTAACCATCCACTAACTGGCTGGCATGATCAAAAGGCACTGTCTCAACCAGTCAACCTAACTATTTCCACTTAGCGCTTTATTTAAGCCAAATGAAATACACCCCTTGTTTTGTTTATGAGAAAATAATTCTTTTATTTTTTCCATTTTTTACGTCTACTCAGCTATGCCAAACCTACCTACAAAATCCACACAATCCATTTCTTGGGGAAAATTCGAAGGATGCTCTGATGCCTTAACCATCGCAAACGCAGGAATGGAGTCGGAGCAATTACTGGTGGTTATTTGTTCAGATACCCAATCGGCACTGAGATTAGAACGAGAAGTTCCTTTTTTTCTAACCACGCCTTTGCCGGTTATTTATTTTCCAGACTGGGAAGTCTTACCTTATGATAGCTTTTCTCCTCTAGGCGAAATTATTTCTGAAAGGCTAGCGACTTTATACAAACTGCAAAGCCTAAATAAAGGCATACTCATTGTCACCACCGCTTGCTTACTACAACGGCTAGCGCCACGTGATCAACTTTTAAATGAGTGCTTTTCACTCTCAACAGGTCAACAATTCAATATTGAAAAAACCTGCCTAAATCTAGATAAATTAGGCTACCAGAATGTGCACTCTGTTCATGAATATGGTGAATACTCCGTTCGAGGGGCTATTTTAGACATGTTCCCAATGGGCAGCAAAAAGCCCTATAGAATTGATTTGTTTGATGATGAAGTAGAGTCCATCCGTACGTTTGACACCGAAACCCAACGCTCGATTGATAAAGTTGACTCCATTCAACTATTTCCCGCAAGAGAATTCCCTATTAATGACAAAAGCATTCAACTTTTTCGCCAACAATTTAGAGACCAGTTCCCAAATGTGTCTGATAAGAACACCTTATATCAACAAGTCTCTAAAGGTAATATCCCTAATGGTATAGAAAACTATTTGCCCTTATTTGTAGAACATACCGAATCATTTTTTGATTACATCCCGAAGGCCACTCTCATCTTGCACGGTGATATCTTAGCTGCTGGAGAAACATTTGCCACACAGGTCATTGAGCGATTTCAACACAGGCAACGTGATATTGATCGCCCGGCATTACGCCCAGAATTACTGTTTCACGACTTAGAGAGCCTGCAACAAAGAATGGCCAACTACCCCTCTGCTTCATTACAAAGTGACATCCATGAAACAGAAAAAACAGCCTTAATCAATACCGATAAAAATGACCAGGCACACCCTTTATTAGACTTATTAAACATACAAAAACATAAAACTTTGTTTGTTGCGGAGTCTGCGGGGCATCGTGAATCAATGCGTCAGCAACTACAAAAACTAAATGTACGCCCTACCCTCGTTGAAGATTGGGCGACGTTTGTTCAAAACGATGTATCCCCCTGCATTGTCGTTGCACCGATAGATGAAGGCCTTAGCTCCTCTACCGTCAGCATCATTACGGAAAACAACCTATTAGGCACACGTGTTCAACAACGTAGACGCAGACGGTCCTCCTCTAACCAACGACTTGAAAATGTATTTAACAGCTTAGCCGACCTTGAAATCGGCTCCCCTGTTGTTCACCAAGAACATGGTGTTGGTCGATACATCGGCTTGAAGCACTTAGTTGTAGACGAGATTGAAACCGAATTTTTAACCTTAGAATATGCCAATAGCGATAAACTCTATGTGCCTGTTTCATCGCTTAATTTAATTGGTCGATACATGGGCACCCAAGGGGATAGCGCCCCATTACACCGATTGGGTAGTGATCAGTGGGAAAAAGCACGCAAAAAAGCACTGAAACGTGCACGCGATGTCGCCGCAGAATTATTAGACATCCATGCTCGACGCGCCGCCAAACCTGGCCGCCCAATGGTTACTGAATCAACCGAGTACGATAACTTTGCCCGTGCATTTCCGTTCGAAGAAACCGAAGATCAAGCAACCGCTATTGAACAAACACTACATGACATGAGCCTTGCTAAACCAATGGACCGTGTTGTTTGTGGTGATGTGGGGTTTGGTAAAACAGAAGTGGCTATGCGCGCGGCCTTCACCTGTGCCAATAATCACTACCAAACTGCCGTTTTAGTGCCAACCACCTTACTTGCTCAACAGCATTATCAGAATTTTTCCGACCGTTTTGCCGATTGGCCCATTCGCATTGAAGTACTTTCACGGTTTGTCAGCAGCAAAAAGCAAAATCAAATTATTGCTGATACCGCCGAAGGGAAAGTTGATATTCTTATTGGTACCCATAAATTATTACAAAAATCATTAACCTACAAAAACCTTGGTTTAGTGATTATTGATGAAGAACAACGCTTTGGCGTGCGCCATAAAGAATATTTAAAATCCATGCGCTCTGAAGTGGACATGCTTACACTCACCGCTACCCCAATACCCAGAACACTTAATCAAGCCATGTCTGGATTACGCGATATTTCCATCATTGCAACACCACCACCGAATAGACATGCTATCGAAACCTTTGTATCTGAATGGAATAGTGGACTGATTCAAGAGGCCTGCCAACGTGAGATAAGACGCGGCGGTCAACTGTTCGTTCTCCATAACGACATTGCTACAATGGATAGGGTTATTCGTGACATTGAAGAACTAGTACCCGACGCCAATATTCGAAAAGCACACGGGCAAATGCGTGAAAGCGAATTAGAGCATATCATGCTCGACTTTTATCACGCCCGATTTAACGTACTGGTGTCTACGACGATTATCGAAAATGGTATTGATTTACCCAATGCCAATACCATTATTATTAACCGCGCCGATAAACTCGGTTTATCTCAATTGCATCAATTAAGAGGTCGGGTTGGCCGCTCTCATCATCGTGCATACGCATACATGATCGTACCGCCAGAAGGTGTTATGACTAAAGATGCAAAAAAACGTATTGATGCAATCCAAAGCAGTGCCGACCTAGGTGCTGGCTTTACCTTATCAACGCACGATATGGAGATTCGTGGTGCGGGTGAGTTATTGGGCGACAACCAAAGTGGGGAAATCCAAGAAATTGGCTTTACCTTATATACCGAGTTACTGGATAACGCAGTAGCCGCAATAAAATCAGGTAAGCAACCAGAACTTGAAGAACGTATCGAAACAGGACCAGAAATAGACCTGTCTGCCAGCGCATTAATCCCCGATGATTATTTACCGGACGTTCACACACGTCTTGTGTTGTACAAACGAATTGCTAGTGCAGATGATGCAGAAGAACTAAGGGACTTACAAGTCGAGATGATAGATCGTTTTGGCCTTCTACCAGACAGCACAAAATGCCTCTTTGGTATCAGCGAGATAAAACAACAGGCTAAACGTATTGGTATTGATAAAATTGATTTTGCCAAATCCAATGGGCGATTAATATTTTCAAATGCCCCATCGATAGACCCTGCAAAAATAATTGAATTGATCCAAACACAACCACAAATTTTTAAATTGGATGGACCTCAAAAATTACGTTTTAGTAAAAAACTTAATACCACTGAAGAGAAAGTTGAGTTTATACTCGACCTCATTAACTCTATCGCATTGAGCAAGTAATAAACATGACAGCAACACGATTATTTTCATATGCTTTAATTCTTATTGTGCTTTCATACAACATTCAGGCGTTTGCCGACAATGAAAGCTCAACTCAGCCAAGCACTTGGTACAGTATTGAATACCTCATTTTCGAAAACAAATCATTGAGTAACCAAACGTTAGAGCCTTGGACAAGCGCAGCCTTCAAAATACCTGACAATGCCATCAGGCTGAGCAATGTATCTAGCAATACAGCCTTTAAGCCTTTAGCACCCAACCAACAACAACTTTACGGCGTTTATAATCGGTTAGAAAAGCTATCCTCATATACACCCATCGCTCATGCGGGGTGGGTTCAACCACTTCAACAAAAAGGCGAGCGGAAGCCTGTACAAATTAGCCACCAAACTGGGCCTTTACAACTTGAGGGGACACTTACTTTTCACCGTGGACGGTTTTTACACCTAGACATTGATTTGCAGTTGAGTGAGATGAACTCGTTAGCGATAACTCAAACCAATCTTTCACAACGTTTTCATGAACCTGTTACCTTATACCGATTAACAGAAACTCGGCGAATAAAAACGGATGAATCACACTATTTTGATCATCCGCGTTTTGGTATTTTGGCTATTGTGAAAAAAATTGACTCGCCTAATTAACCCACTCAACAAAAGTTAACTGATACAGCTAGCTCACATAGGCTAATTTAACCGCATTATATTCATCTACAATGCTGTCAATCGCCGATTGTTCAAAAGGCCTCAAACCGCTGACCACCATATCTTTTGTACCATGCCCTATGGCTTGACCATCCACAAACAAATTAAATTCAAGCTTCACACTGCCTTTTTTACCATCAACACGCATCGACGCACCAGAAAACTCGAGATCCAATGAACCTTCTAGAAACGAATGAATTTCAATGACCATATCTTTATAAATAATTAATGGCCGAGCAGGGTTAATCATCACCCCTTTCTTTTGCATTAAATCGATAAGTATTTCTGGAAATGTTCGACCTGAGAATTGAACATATTTCTCAATCAAACTCGAAATAAACTTATCGTTGTTGCTCTGTTCCCCAGAACACTGAACCGTCATCATCGACTTATTATTTTGATCAGACAAAATAAACTGCTCACTCAGCTTCTCAGGCAAAGTAACAACCGTTTGCTCGGTCACCATGCTTTCAAAGCTAAAACGCATTGATTGGCTAACACCTAATTCCGTTAACGCTACCGCAAATAATAAATCCCCTGGTACACAAAATCGTTTTGTCTCAACATCATGCAATGGGTTAAAGTCACCAGCTACTGATTTAGCAAAAAGGCTGGCTTGCTGCCTTGTAAAACTAACTTTTTGATCGTCTATTTTATAAAACTTTTTTATATCCATGATTATGATTTTTCGTTAAGACCAACAGAATTATACGTTATTCATCCACTTTCATTTCATATACCAGCACTTTCAATAAATGCTCCACTTTGATCATGCCCGCTTCTGCATGGCCTTCTATGTCTCGCATACTAATTTCACCACCTTCTAAACCTGCCGCCCAATTAACCACCAAAGCACAGCAGGCATAATTTAGTGCCAACTCTCTAGCTAACGCTGCTTCAGGCATGCCTGTCATACCAACTAAATCACAACCATCGCGCTCTAATTTTATTATTTCGGCTGCCGTTTCTAACCTTGGGCCTTGCATACAAGCGTAAACAGCTTTGTCGAAAACAGCGATTTCCGCTTTATACATTGCGCGCTTTATTTTTTTTCTCAGCTCCACCGAATACGGGGTTGTAAAATCTATGTGAGTAACGTGCTCTAGATCATCCTCAAAGTACGTTGAGGCTCGCCCCCATGTATAGTCAATTAACTGATCTGGCAGAACAAGACTCGCGGGTGGCATTGATCGATTAATACCGCCAACAGCAGCGATTGCAACAACATCCGTTACACCCACTTCTTTCAAGGCCCACATATTTGCCCGGTAATTAATTCTGTGTGGTGGAATATTATGACCATACCCATGACGTGCCATAAACACAATATCAACGCCATTTAATTCACCAAAAGTGATCGGTGATGAAGGTTCACCATAGGGGGTTTTAACCACTCGCTTACGGACACGCTCCAAATTAACAAGTTTGCTTAAACCAGTGCCGCCAATAATCGCTAGCTTTGACATACTAGTTCCTCAATATTTTCTGGGCAGGCATATAAACCATTTATGTTTCTTAGGTAGCCTTTGTAATCCATGCCTAAACCAAACAAATATTGCTTACCACTATGGTAGCCAACAAAATCAGCCCGCAAGGGCTTTTGCTTGTTTAAATCTTTATCCACTAAAACAGCTGTATAACAAGAGGCAGCACCTTGTTCCTCGCAATACGCTTTTATATGCGCCATTGTGATACCTTCATCCAACACATCATCAACAATAATAACTGTTCGACCTTGTATCGGCGTGGCGGGAAGTTGCTTCCACTCAAGTCGCCCCCCAACCAGATCACGGTGGTAACGTGTCGCATGGATATAATCAACTTCTAATGCGAAATCCAATTTAGGTATTAAGCTACCAACGGCTACAATTGCACCGGTCATAACGCAAAGAATAAGTGGGTTCTTATCCCCACATTCTTCAGTAATTTCAACAGCCAGTGTATTGTACATCTGCTCTACAGCTGCGCCATCCAACAAACAGGTACTGTTTTTCTTTACCCACTCTATTTCTGTTAAAGGCATCATCAGCTTAGTTAAACCCATCAATGATCTTTCGGCATTGTTGCCACTTTAAAGAATCTTGAAGATGGCCTTCAGGAAGCCTTGTTGTCGGTCGCATTTTTTTTAACCTTTCGATAGAGTTAGTGTTTATTTCAACACCATTTAAGTGATCAATAACCTGTTCGGCTGCGCTTCGATCATTACAGATAAGTGCCATATCGCCACCCGCCTTTAACGCCTGCTGCGCTCGTTGTCCAATATCACCAACTACACTAGCACCCTGCATGGTCAGGTCATCACTGAATATAGCACCTTGAAAGCCTAATTGCTGACGCAAAATAGTTTGCAACCAAAACTCAGAAAAACCGGCTGGCATTTCATCAACCTGTTGATAAATCACATGCGCCGGCATAATGCCTTTCATTCCTGCTTGTATGAGCTGCCTAAAGGGGTACACATCATCTTGTAAAATGTCTTCTAATGAACGCTCATCAATTGGAATCGCAACATGAGAATCAGGTGCTACTGCACCATGCCCAGGAAAATGCTTACCGATGCTTGCCATGCCTGCTTCAGCCAGCCCTTGCTGGAATGCTTCAGCCAACTCAACAACGATTTTTTTATCACTCGAAAACGCACGATCGCCTATAACATCGCTGCAAGCGTAATCAATATCCAGCACTGGTGCAAAACTAAAATCAACTCCCACCTGCCTCAATTCCATTGCCATTAACCAAGCCACTTGCCGCGCATAATTAAGAGCATTTTCCTTATCTTCCTGATAGCACTCACCTAACATTTGCATACAAGGGATGGGGGTAAACCCCTCTTTAAAGCGCTGCACTCGCCCACCTTCATGATCAACAGCTAGCAACAACGGCTCTGCTCTTAAACGATGAATTTCATCACAAAGCACTGAGACTTGTTCAATACTGTCATAATTCCTTGAAAAAAGGATAACACCGCCCACTAGAGGGTGTTTAAGAACCTCTCGATCAACGGCCGATAATTCCACACTGTCAATATCAATCATTAAAGGCCCAAGGGGCATAGGCGATTTCATTTTTTTAGTCTATCCTTATCAATATAATTTTCTTAAATCAAACACATCGTTATTTGGAGCTGTTATGCGTTTTGTTGCTTTACTTTTAGGCCTTATGTTTATTTCCCCCTTCACTGTTGCCAATGAGGAAACTTCTGCAGAAGCCATCTATCTACCGCTAACACCTCAGTTCACTGTAAACCTATTGGGCGACAATCATTATTTGCGCACCAGTATTCAATTACAACTACGTAACAATGAAATAAAAGAGTCGATAGAGGCTCATAACCCTGCTATTCGCCACGCACTTATTGTATTGCTAAGCAATAATTATGTGGAAAATATTTCCAGCGGCAGCGATAAAATAGAATTACAAAACCGAGCAGTGCAAGTTCTAAACACCACACTAAAAAAATACGCTAAAAAAGAAGGCGTAGAAGCTGTCTTTTTTACTGAGTTTGTTTCTCAATAAACTATTCATTAATTAACACACTAGACCCAACCGATACCCGATCAAAAAGCTCAATAACATCTGTATTTAACATTCGAATACATCCATGTGACGAGGGTGTAGAGGTCACCAGTTCATCAGGTGCACCATGAATATAAATATAACGCCGCATCGTATCAACCTGACCTAAACGATTTTTGCCTTTTTCTAAACCAGACAGCCACAAAATTCTAGTCAATATCCAGTCTCTATTCGGCTGGCTTTTTGCAAAGCCATGTTGGTAAATTTCACCTGTAAAACGGCGACCTACAAACACACTGCCTGACAACTGACCAGCACCTATTTTTGCGCGAATGATATGTTTCCCTCGTGGGGTACACTCACTACCAAACAGTTCACCGGCACCATTTTTTGCGGTGCATACCGGATAGGACTTAATCAATCGGTCACTGTTATATAACGCTAATAACTGATCGCTAATACTGATTATTATGTTCAGTTTAGGGCGATTCATTTATTTTTCAAATAACGCGATCGATTCGACATGCGAGGTATGCGGAAACATATCCATGACACCGGCCTTTTTTAATGTATAGCCTAATTCATTCACTAAAATAGCTGAATCACGTGCAAGCGTAGATGGGTTACAAGACACATAAAGCACCTGTTCAGCGCCCCACTTTGGCAAATAAGGTAGGATTTCTTTTGCGCCTAAACGAGGTGGGTCAATTAATACTTTATTGTATTTTTTCTTCGTCCAAGGTTCCTCAGCGACAGCTTCCATTAAATTAGCGGTATAAAAATCCACGTTGTCCAAGCCATTCTTATCGGCATTTTGTTTTGCCCGTATAATCAGCTCATCACTGCCTTCAACACCGGTTACATGACCTGCCACTCGAGCCATTGGTAGCGTAAAGTTTCCTAAACCACAAAATAGATCAAGCACGTTATCATTTTCATTTAACGCCAGTGTTTCTAGCGCTCTATTAATCATAGAGCGATTAATATCAACATTAACTTGAACAAAGTCGCTAGGGCCAAAGAACAAACTTACATTATTCGGCAATTGGTAACTGAGCGGTGCTTTTTCACCGCTTAATGGGATAATGGTATCTGGGCCTTTGGATTGGGTATAAATATCTACATCAGCAGACACTTCAAAACGTTTTAATACCGCTATATCCTCTTCACTTAACGACTCGAGAATTCTAAAAACTAATGCTGTTCGGCTATCGCAAATAGACACTTCGATCTGCGGAATTTTATCTTTAATCGATAAGTTGCCAATCAACGATGACAAATCCATTAGGCGTTGCCCAACTGAGGGATGTAACACCTCACATTTTTCAATTTCAGCCAAAAAAGGGCTGGCTTTTTCTCTAAACCCTACCAGCACTCGGCCTTTTTTTACGACATCTTTCACGCCTAAACGCGCCCGGTGACGATAACCCCAAAAAGGCCCTGTTAACGCAGGCCATAACTCAACATCTTCGAGTTTAGCTATGCTTTTAAACTGATCGAGCAAAATGCCTTGCTTGGCAAGAATTTGTTTCTCAGGATCAATGTGCTGAAAACTACAGCCACCACAAATACTGTAATGCTGGCAGCCCGGCTCAACACGGTCGTCAGATGCTTTTAACACCTCAGTAACACGGCCTTCGGCAAAATCTTTTTTCTTTTTACTGTATTCAAAAACAACGTCTTCGCCTGGTAGCGCACCTGCGATAAAAACCGCCTTATCATCTACATGTGCCACACCGCGACCATCGTGGGCTAACGATTCTATTGTTGCTGTTGCCGTTTCAGGCGGTAAGTTCTTTCTTCTATTCCTACGTCTAGCCATGTTGCTTTTAAAACCATCTTTCTATGTTAAATAAGCATTACATTTTAAACGTTAAACAAAATTTAATCCGGAAAAACTCCTGTCGAAATATACCGGTCACCTCTGTCACAAATAACAACAACAATTGTTGCATGGCTTAAACGCTTTGAAAGCTCTAAAGCAACATGAGTGGCCCCACCAGACGAGACACCACAAAAAATGCCTTCTCGCTGCGCTAAGGCTCGCATTGTCTGTTCGGCTTGCTGCTGATTAACTTCAAGAATGTCGTCAACACGTGAACGATCATAAATTTTTGGCAAATACTCTTCAGGCCAACGGCGGATTCCTGGAATTTTAGAATCACCTTCCGGCTGAACACCAATCACCTGAATATCATTATTTTTTTCTTTTAAGTACATTGAGGTACCCATAATCGTTCCGGTCGTCCCCATTGAACTAATAAAGTGGGTTACCTCTCCTGACGTGTCGCGCCAAATTTCAGGTCCCGTGCCGTTATAGTGCGATAAAGGGTTATCTGGGTTAGCAAATTGATCCAAAATCGTGCCTTTGCCCTGCTGCTCCATCTGCCTTGCTAGATCGATCGCCGCCTCCATACTGCCAGCGGCCGGTGTTAAAACAATATCGGCCCCGTAAGCCTTCATTGATGCACGCCGTTCTGCACTCATGTTATCTGGCATGATGAGTGTCATTTTGTAGCCTTTAATAGCCGCAGCCATTGCCAAAGCGATGCCTGTGTTTCCGCTAGTCGCTTCAATCAAACGGTCTCCAGGCTTAATATCACCACGTAACTCCGCTTGTTGAATCATGTTAATGGCAGGCCTATCTTTAACAGAGCCTGCTGGGTTATTACCCTCAAGCTTCAACAAAATAGTATTTGTTGTTGAGTCCATCCGCTGTAACCTGACGAGCGGCGTGTTTCCAACAAAATCTTCAATGGTTGGGTAAGTCATTTACTCTCTTTAAAACAAAAATTGGCACAGAAGACTATCATACCTTTACGACGTAGCTAATAATTTTGAGTTATGTCCTTAAGGCCATCGACTTATGCTAAAATTTTTTTAAAAATTACATAAAAAAATAGTTGCCTAATGAAGATAGTTAAAAGCCCCCTTTTTGCTAGAAAAAATCTCTTATTCGCTTTTTATATTGCCTTCATCACACCTTTTGCCGTTGCAAATGAGATAAACGATTTATCTTTTTTTAATACCGAGATTCCTATTGTCTTATCTGCCACTCGGTTAGCACAACCACAAACCGAAGCACCGGCAACGATCACCATCATTGACCGTCAACTGATCAAACTATCGGGGGCAAAAGCCATTCCCGAATTATTTAGATTAGTACCCGGCTTTCATGTTGCTCACTTTCGTGGCAATGAACCTGTTGTTGCTTATCAGGGGCTTAGTGGTGAATTCCCCCAAGGCGTTCAAGTATTAATTGATGGGCGCTCTGTTTATAGTCCCCTTTTTGGTGGTGTTGACTGGTCAAATCTTCCTATCATGATGGAAGATATTGAAAGAATTGAAGTTATCCGTGGTCCGAACGGCTCCTCCTTTGGTTCGAATGCATTCCAAGCAGTCATCAATATCACCACATCACATGCGGTGCAAACAAATGATTTTCAAGTTAAAAGCACGCTCGGTGAAAGGGGCTATCAACGCACGCTCCTAACTGGTAGCCATTCCTTTGGAGATATCGACGTTAGACTCTCCGCTTCACACATTGATGATAACGGCTACGCCAATAATGATGACGATAGCCGTCATGACTCGCTGACCGGGCGATTGGATTACCAAATTACTCATCTCGATAGCTTGCAATTGAATTTCGGTATCATCAATACCTTAAGGGAAACACATACACCTGGCACTTTATTAGATCCTTTTGACCCACCTAGAAACACTGATGACTCGCAGCATTCAATTCATGCTAAATGGGAACATTCAACACCTGATGATCAACTGTTTATTACTCAAGCTTCCTATACCAGACACCTACACAAAGACAAATTTACAACTTTCTTTGATGCCAACAATATAGGTTTAGGCTTTATGGGGAGCTCCGTTAGTCGTCTCGACTTCACCGAGTACTTTGATCGATATGATATGGAATTTGAGCATCAATTTCATTTTAATGATCAAGTTCGCGTTTCTTGGGGCCTTGGCAGTAGAATCGATCGTGTCTATTTACCTCTTTTACAAAACTCTACACAGAAACTTGATAATTCTATTCAGCGCATCTTTAGTAATGTTGAGTGGCGCCCCGAACATAATTTAATTATCAACATGGGCGCACTTTGGGAGCATTCTCAATTATCAGGTGATGATCTGTCACCACGGTTGGCAGTAAACTACCTGCTAACGCCTTCACAAAGTATTAGGTTTTCTGCCTCTCATTCCATTAGAGCTCCAGTCTTAGTTGAAAATAATTTAAATGCCGATGCGTCAATAGAGTCTATTAGCATACCGGGGCTGGTATTGAATCAACCTTTATTACGAACCAAAGCTGGGCTTGACCCTGAAACAGTAGACTCACTCGAAGCAGGCTACCATGGTTTGTTTTTTAATAACGCACTCACCGTAGACCTTAAGTTATTTAGAAATGAGTACGACAACCTGATTGACGTAAAGGGCCTAGCAACTGACGCGACCCTGTCACTATTTGGCATCCCTATAGCTACCGCTGACCTTGGCACCAAAGTTCAAACAGTCGACAACCTGCATTATGCAAATATAAACGGCTATGAAATTGAACTGAACTATCGACCCGATGCAAATAACTTAGTTCACCTAGGGTATGCATACAACCATACCAATGTTGGGAGAATCACTCACAATGATATTGAAAATATTCGCAGCTCTGTACCAAAAGATGTTTTTAATATTTTGGTCTCCCATACGTTTGATAATAATTTATGGGCTAGCATTGCTTTCTACTACACTAGTAGCATGGAGTATTTAGACTCGGGTAACCCACAAGGTCCGTTAAGGCGCTTAGATATTAATACAGGAAAATCATTTAACCTATCACAACGCCAAGAAATAGACCTTAGCTTTAACCTACAACTGGCTCTTGATAAAAACAAAGACTTCCTGAATGAATTTGAACTCGATAACCGAGCATTTGTCGAACTAACCTATAGGTATGACTAAAAGGACGACAGTAATACAAGTTAAGACATGGAATGTTGCACAAAAAACTCTAGGTATTTACTAACCAGCTTATTACTGGTCGGCTTTATTTATGTTCCTTATGTTGAGAATCAATACCTATTTTCAATGTTCCCTCGATTACTCTTCTTCTACCTAATTTTGAATAGCCTCACACAGCAATGCTCCTTAGCTAAGCTATTAATAACATGATGACTATAATTTTTAATGCTTTTTTGATAGCTAAAATTATCTGCCTAACTTTCGGCATTAAACTTAGTCATAGTCATAACATATTCTCTTATGTTGTTAAGCAACAATTTTTCGCAGAACGTCTAAAAAGGAACAGACTACTCACCAAAGGCAACCCCACGTATCAAACCATTGCTAATATTCGACTGTACTTTAAACTATCGAAAAAGCTAACTAATGGAATCCGTTTTAGCTCATCATTAGCATCCAATAAAAAGCAGCCTCTTCATCAATACGTAGTCACCAATAACCAAATGCATCAAAGGATAAAATAGCGTGCTGATTAACACCCATCAGCCCAGAAAATTTTATAGTGTCTATCTAGCAGTGGCTTTACTGCTGATACCTATACCCTTACTTGCACAAAATTTGGCTATCATTTCTGATAACGCTAGCCATTATCAAACCAGCTATAAAACACTTATTACGAACCAGCTATCTCAAGACCCCAGCATACAATTACGAAACATACCGACCAGCTCATTAAGCACCGAAACGCTAATAAAAGACTCACCCGACATCCTGATTAATCTCGATAATAAAGCCATAAAAAAACTCGTGGAATTGAATATACAAACCACAACATTTCACGCCTTAACAACATTATCACATGCTAAAAAGAACATCCCATGCTTACCGTCATGCCGAGAGCTTCGGCCTAATCACTTTTTCTTTGTCTTGGATCAGCCACCAGCTAGACAATTAAATTTAATACAACGTCTTAGCCCTTTATTTAAAAACATTGGTGTTATTGTCACTCATCAATCAAAAGATCAGCTAACACACTTAAAGAAAATTGCCGCGGATAAAAAATTAACCATTAACGAACACCTTAGTAATTCAAAAAATGTAAATTCCCAAATAGGTCGTGTTTCACAATCTTCGGACATCATTCTCGCAATAGCCGATACCGATATTTATAACGCCACGTCTCTTTCACAAATCCTACTAACCAGTTACCGTTATGGAACACCCATCATAGGTTTCTCTAAAGGCTTTATAAGAGCCGGGGCTATTGCAGGAACAGTCAGTAGCCTCGAGCAGTTGGCTAAGCATCTAACCGAAACAATCTTCGCCCTAGAGGAAGCAAAGAAGCCTCTGGCAAACAGTATTGTTTACCCTAAATATTTCAGCGTTATTTCCAATAGAAATGTCGCAAAAAGTTTAAACCTACATTTCCCTAACGATAAAGCATTACAAGCGCAATTAATCAGCTATGAGTTTGATAAGTAGGTTTCAATTACAAGATAAGCTGCTACTCCTAGGCGTTATGCCAGCAGCCATCGTAGCCATTATATTAGCCACCTACCTAACCTCAACGCGTTTAAATGACATGTACGATTTATTGCATAAAACGAATGAGAACTTATGTCTTTCAATAGCCAAATCCAGTGTTAATGGTGTCTTTTCTGGGAATTTAGCGGCGCTCGATGCAGTTGTCCGTTCAGTAGTTAATGAGCCAGATATCCTCTCTATTAAAATTACAGACAGTGCGGGAACGGCTCTTTCCTATGCAAACAGTGATATTGCAACACCCTCATTACTATCCAACCCATCAAAAGAAATTGTTCAACCAATCACACTTAAATCAATTGAAAACACGGATGAATTTGATAGCTTATTGGTTGGCCCACCGGTTGAAAAAAATGAAACCATTGGTTACGTCACACTCACGCTTTCATATGAGGCTATTCAACAACGGCAATATAATATTTTATCTAACACAATCTACATCACCTTATTTTTACTATTGGTAATCGCTCTTATTGCAAAATACTTCAGCGCAACAATTAGTCGCCCCATTCTAAAATTAACACGTGATGTAAAAAACATTACTAAAGGCAACTACACTCCACCACCTAACACCCCAAATATCAGTAGCAAAGATGAAATTGCCACACTCGAGAGCGGTGTTCATGAAATGGCTCAGCAAATTAATAATCACCAACGGATTCTGAAACAGAGGGTCCTTGAAGCGACGCAAGAGTTAAGGTCTCAAAACGACAAGCTTTTTTCTGCCCAAGAAGAAATCCTCAAATCCGCGGATGCAAAATCACGGTTTATTTCACATATAAGTCATGAAATACGAACTCCGTTAAATGGCATTATCGGCTTTCTTGAAATCATTCAACAAACCCCTCTTGATGATGAGCAACTGAAATTGGTCAATGCGTCTCATTTATCATCAAAAAATTTACAAACCATTATTAATGAAGTATTAGATTTTACCCAGCTTGAATCTGGCAAAGTACTTATTCATAAAACAAATTTTGAACTGAAAAAAGCAATACAAGATGCCATCTTGCTTTTATCTGCCCAAGCAAAGGAAAATCACGTCAGCATTAATTATCAGCACGATGCCAATGTCCCTGTGGTTATTAATCAAGACCACGTCAAGTTTGGTCAAATACTTATTAACCTACTTAGCAATGCTATCAAGTTCAGTCACCAATCATCTGTTATCGTTCGCTTAAAAATGAACCCTTACAAGCAGGATGTTATTGATATTAGCATCATTGATCACGGTATCGGCATCAGTGGACATAACCTCAAACAGCTTTTTCAAGAATACTCTCAACTTGATGGCGCTACTAGCGACCAGGGAACAGGTCTTGGCTTAGTAATTACTAAACGCCTGCTAAATGCACTTCACGGCAGCATTAAGGTAGAAAGCACCTTAGGCGAAGGCTCTAATTTCACCTTTAGTCTACCCTTTACACAGGTGAAAGATAGCTACCAAGCTATTAATAAACCCATAGCGATTGAACACCCTCTGCCCGACCTAAGTTCTTTAAATATATTAGTTGCAGACGACAACGAAATTAATCGATTATTGTTGAGTCATTTATTAGAAAAACAACACGCTAATGTAACCTGTGTTAACGATGGCCAACAAGCCATTGAACTAGCCTTCAAGCACCCCTATGACCTGATGCTATTTGATTTAAGAATGCCTTTAAAAATGGGCAATGAGGCACTTTTTGAAATACGTAACCACCCACAAAACCCTAACTATAAAACACCCGCCATTGCTATTACTGCACACATTACCTCAGGTGAAGAGAAGGCACACCACATCAGTTCATTTGATGGGTACCTAATAAAACCTATTGATCAAGTACACTTTTTCGCCTTAATTGAGCAATTACTTAGCGAACATGATTTTGATACGCAGCCTTTTATATCAACCACTACAAATGGCGACTCAGCCTCTAACAGTCAACCGTTTGATTATCATTTAGCTAAAAAAAGCATGAATGCGGACCATTCTTTTATGTTAATTATGCTTGAGAAGTTTTTATCTGAACTCCCTAAACAAAGCGAAGACATTTCAGAGCTGATTGGGCAAAACAACATAGTGGATGCAGCAGAAGCAGTCCATAAAATCCACGGTTCGGCAGCATATTGTGGAACACCTTTATTAAAATCAGCAGCGAAAAAACTTGAGCTTGTATTGAGGGAAAACGATAAAAATAATACTCAAAAGTTCCACAAGATTTTTTGTAATGAAATACAGACATTGCTTACATTAAAAAGCGACATTCTTACCTTGCTGCAAACCCTTACTAATAATCAAGAAACTTAAACAACTTTCTTATAACGTGCCCATAGCAACCATTACATGGCGCTTTAATCAATCAAGAAACCCTAATTACAGTTAAGTAGAAAACCTTAATCCCTCTGCATTAATACTCATACTCTATCAATACGCGCAAAGTACTATCAGGGCCTTTATAACCTAAGCCAAATATGGAGCCCACTTCCCAATGCATTTTTTTCGCATGGGCTAAGCGAATATCACCCATTACAACAGGGCCTACCGCCTGGCCATTTTCATTACTATAAAACTCAATGGCAGGTTCTAACTTTTCTGAATACCGATAGCGTGCCTGAAGAGCAAGCGACGATTCAAGCTCATTCTTTATTTCATTCCCCCACTCATACTCAATAATAAAATTAGCGGCACCCACCCATTTACCCCACTCTTTTTCCATTAAAAGACCACTGGATAAGCCCCAAGTATCATCGTGCTGCTGATGCTCAAGTTCAAATAAAACACCCCAGTCAGCATCGTACTCACCTTGTTCAGTTAACTGCCATTTTACTTCCAGCTCTAAGGCCTCTAAAGAAAAGTGCCGATCGTTATCTTCTGCAATAAGATAGCCCTCAACGAACAAGCTATCCGATAATGATTTACCGATACCAAGCCGGTGAAGTTGCTGCCCATCTCCTGATAACATTCGCCATTCCAGCTCCCTTTCTAAAGGCTGGACGTACGGGTGATACACTTTATCTACCGAAAATTCCGATGCTGCCACACGAACGGCTAAAAGTGCTAAACAACAGGCTTGTAGTGTTCTGCTTATTGTTCTCACTCGCCCATTTCCCACTTAAAGGTTTTAAAAGTCCTAACAGCTAAGGCCGATGAAAGCATTAAACTTATAAAATACCCACCAACTTGAATAGGCGTTGGCGTTGATTCATAGCCAAGCAAGGCATATAAAATTTGCCCTATAACAGAGCCCTCACTCACCCATGATGAGGTGTTCCATAATGGTGATTGACTGATCAAAATATCCGCCTGAATTAACAATTGAAATGCTTGAGTGGTCATACTCGCGCTGATTAGAACCAAGGCAACTAAGCAAACAGCAACCCCCTTCCTAGGACGCAAATTGATCATTAAATAATACATAAACACTCCCACACTGAAGCCAACTCCAGCTCCAATAAAGCTGCCTGCAAGCACTGTTTCTAATAGCTGCTCATTACCTATAAAACCTTGAATATAAATGATTATTTCTGACCCTTCGCCCACTAAAGTGGCCGATAAACACCCAGCAATCGCCCATACAGTTGTTTTGTAATAAGGTCGCCTACCCATTGAAAAAATTAAAAATAACAAACAAATAAACGTCATTAGGTGCATGCACGCATTCAAAATTTCTTGCCCAACACCATCAAAAAACATCGAAATAGATGCAATATGACGAGCATAAAAAATTGATAACACCCCACCTAAGCCCAAAGAGGAAAGAAAGTAACGACGCGGTAATTGCAGTTTCTGAGATAGCACTAACAGCACACTGACTATAAGCGCTGCTTCAAATACTTCCCGTAAGATAATAATGACTGAATTGATAAGCATAACGTTACTTTACAATGACCTTGCCCTGAGCTGTTTTAGGAAAAAACTCACCAAAAAAGGGGTATTCACCCGCTGGTAATGGACCTATAAAAACAACGCCTTTTGAATGTCCTGGAATAACTTTCTCACGGTTAAGCTCATAACTCTCAAACTCCTCTGCTGTCTGGTCTTGGTTATCAATTAACAGCTTTACTTTGGTATCGACGGGAATTTCAACCGTGGACGGGTAAAACAGGTGATGACGAATAACAATATTAACTGTAGGTGCCGCGAAAAGTGGGGTTACTGTCAACATTAAGCAGATGATGAGTAATATAAATATACGCATAGATGCCCTTAAATAGCTGGAAATTCTACCATCACGTTTAAACCACCTAATTCAGCTGATACTGCCAGTTCAACCTTAGCCCCATGAAAAGTAGAAATATGCTGCACAATGGCTAAGCCAAGCCCACACCCTAATATACCGGATGCATGTCTATCTCCACCCACCCGATAAAACCGTTCAAAAACACGTACCCGATCTTCTTCTACGATGCCTGGCCCAGAGTCTTCTACGCAAAGCATCACAGCATTGTCTTTGGATTTAATATTTACCGAAATAACACCCTTTGCTGGCGTATATTTATTGGCATTAAGAATTAAGTTTTGCAATAAACTCTCTAGTGCAAATTCATTACCTTTGATAAGGCATACAGGCTCTGCATTCAAACTTATTCTTTGCTGCTTTGACTCAAACCGCATGTATTCGTTGGCAATCACCATCTTAGCAATATCAGTTAAGTTTAACGGTTCCATTTGCTGAGCAGCTTGATCGGCTGAATGTTGATATAAACTCAGTATCTGCTCAATCACATGCCCCATTCGTTCCACTCCCTCTTTCAAAGGTTCTAGATCGCCATCAGTTATGTCCTTAGTAGACATTAGGTTGTGTAACTGCACTTTTAAGGAGCTAATAGGGGTACGCAACTCATGCGCCGCATCCGCAGAAAATTGCTGCTCACGTACGAATGCATCATTTAAGCGATTGAATAAGTCATTGATTGTTATAAGTAATTGCTCTAATTCTTTGGGTTGTTGTTTAATCGAAATTGCAGACAGATCATCCGCTTTCTTATCACCGAGTTGCGTGGTTAATTCACGTAAAGGCTTTAAACCAAAACCCACCGTTAACCAAATAATAAAGGCGGCCAATGGGATAGCCATCACTGTTGGTTTGATGGCAGATAATACAATTTTATCGGCTATTTCATAACGTAAGTCGATACGTTCCCCTGTGATCACCCAGCGTTTAAAAAGCCTGTCTTGTAATATGTAAGTACGCCAACGAAAGTCTGCGTAGTTTTCATCATGAAAGCCTTCCGACAATTGACTGTTAAACATTTGGTGTTCAGGCGCATTACCGGAGCGCGCAATAAGTACGCCATCATGCGACCAAATTTGAAAAAAAACCGAAGGCTTAAGGTCGAGTGTTTTTTCAACCCTAGGCGTGAGATCATGATTAGCATGTACAATAATGCTGGCTAAGTTTTTAAGTCGCTCATCAAACAAAGCATCCGTTTTAGCAAGACTCGAGCGGTAGCCTAGCAATAACGATAAAAACGTCACCGCGGTAATAGTCGCTAACAGTGTTAACAATAAAAAGGTACGAATTGACCTCATGCTGGCTTCACTATATACCCAACACCTCGAAGTGTTTTGATAAAACCTTTAGGTAACTTTTTTCTAAGATGATGAATATGAACTTCTATCGTATTACTCGCCACCTCTTCATTCCAGCTATACAGTTTTGACTCCAGGCTTTCGCGTGTTAAAACACGCCCAGCATTTTCCATCAGTGCCTTTAACAAGGTAAACTCACGACGCGATATATCCACCGCTTCGTTGGCAACCGATAAACCATAACAAGCCGTGTCTAATTCAACGTCGCCGATCTGAAGGCCTGCATGTTTGGAGCTACTAGAACGGCGTTCAACAACTCTTAAACGCGCCAACAGCTCATCCACTTCAAATGGTTTTGCTAAATAGTCATCCGCCCCTAAATCCAAGCCCGACACCTTGTCATCAATCGATGATCTAGCCGTTAAAATAAGTACCGGCAACTGCGCTGTATGCTGCCTAATGGCCCGCAGTACATCCAAGCCATCTATATCAGGCAGACCCAAGTCTAAAATCACAATATCAGTCGGCTCAGTTTTAACGACGTTTATCGCTTGTTGGCCATGCTTCAAATGATTAACCACAAAACCTTCGTGTGTGAGCGTCTTTACCAAGGCGTTAGCCAATGCTACATCGTCTTCAACCAATAAAATATTCACTTGTTCAGTTTAAATGCTAATTAATTTCATGCAATGCTTCATTTATTTCATACCGGCGGCCGCTATCTGCAAGCGCTCTGCCTGGCCTTGCTTTAGCATCGAGTGCTTTTATGAAGCTAGCTTGAGCTTGTTTTTTCTCACCTTGATCCAGCAAAAACAAAGCATAAAAATAATGACTATCAATGCCGTTTGGATCAAGGAGTATGCCCTTTTGAAGGTACCTTTTTGCTTGTTCGTCATTGCCAAAACTAATAGGCCAGCCTGGCGCTTTAAAATATAATGTTCCCAAGGTTGTATATGCTGAGCCAGACAAGGCTTTATCATCTAATAAAATAGATTTTTCCAAATCTTTTTTTGCTTCTTTTATTAATGATAACGCACTCAGGCCACCCTTAACGCCTGCGAAACTTGATTTAATAATACCCCGCCAAATAAGCACTTCCGCCGATCTCGGATGCAACTTAACTGCCTCGTTAGATTGCTCTATTAAGCTGTCAAACGCTTCTTCTTGCTGCGCCCCATTCAATTGGTAGTTAGCTTTTGCCCAATCTTTTGCCAAAAGAGCCACATCCTGTTGAACATCTGCCAAGACGGTAGTTGATGATAAGAGCAAAACGTAACACATTATTTTCGCAATATTTTTCATCCTAAACTCCAATTTAGGTTACTCAGCAACCTTTAGTGTTTGCTCACTGTTTATCCGTAGATTGAACAGCCAGCGCTTAATAACATCATTGATAAGCCAATGCACCACTACTCGTCACGCTGTTTTATATATTTATAAGTACGCTTACCTTCTATGCTAATGTCTTTTCAGGCTGTTCAGTTAAACTACAAAAAATATCACCATAGAGTCGATAAAACTGTTTGGCACAACGAATAATAAGCTGCTGCTCAGCTGGCTCATTTATTTTATTCATTAAGCTTTCAAAAAATTGAACATGATCCTGATCGAGTGCGCCATGTGAGCGTAAATAACTAAACGCCTCATCAGGTAAACTCAATGCCTCTTGAATGCCATCTGCCGCTCTATCGGCTGTTGTGACACTGGTTCCCTCTAACACATGAACCATACCAAAAAAACCCAAGGGGTTAACACGGTTAATAACATCATAGGCATACGCAACCATTAATTCCGTTTCAAAGGCTGGCGCGTCATGCCGAACTCTTTCTTTATCAACCCCACACACAGCAAGGTCGTTTAAAATCCATTCTTGATGGCCTAACTCTTCTTCGATGTATTCTGCCAATGCATTACGTAGCCACTCTTTTTCCTCTGGAATTCTCGCACCTGCTGCCATTAATAATGGCACCGTATGTTTAACATGGTGATAAGCCTGTTCTAAAAAAGCGATATATTCCTCTTTTGAGATTGTTCCAGACACCGCTTTGTTAATAATCGGGGCCGCCAACAGTTGATGACGCTCCTGCTCGGTTTGTTGCTGCAATTGATGAAAAAAGGCCATCATCCTTACTCCGAATATAATTGATGTATAGTTGATTGATACTGCCTCAAAATAACATCCCTAACGGGTCTGCCATTAGAGGTCATCGTGCCTGCTGAAAAACTCATCGGTTGTGGTAGTACTGCCCATCTTTTAACCTGCGCATAATCAGGCAGTGAGCGATTCGCTTTGATAATGCTATCCTTTATTATTTCTTCAGGCATTGCTTCATCTCTTAAGGATATTAGTGCAATGCAGTGTGGCCGTTGATCGCCAAACACGACACACTGTTTAAGCAAACCATCGCTTAATAAAACGCCTTCAACCCATTCAGGACTAATATTCCGACCATAACTTGAAATAAGAAGGTTTTTTTTACGTCCATTGACATATAGATACCCTTGTTCATCTAAAAACCCCAAATCGCCCGTTCCAATTTCTGCTTTTTTCCATGAAGCAGGCTCACCTACATAACCCAGGAACGGGTTGCCATAAACAATAATTTCATCGTTCACAATGCGTACTTCAAGGTGCGGCAAGGGCTTGCCAACCGACCCCACTTTATTATTTTTAGCTGAATTTAAACTCACAACCGAAGCACACTCAGATAGCCCATACCCTTCATAAACGGGCAAGCCATACGATTGCGCTTGCTGAATGAGTTGTTGAGACACTTTGCTACCACCGACAGCCATAAGCGCTATGGACGAGGGTAGCGTCCAACCTTTTTTTATCGCACCAATAAGACTCAGTAGTATTTCTGGTAATAAAATTAAACTAACGGGCTTATATTTCTCAATCGTTTTCAGCAAAGCTGATAACTTAAAGTCACTGCTGCCATTAAAGCCTAATTGATTGCTGGGTAAGGCAATAATAGTTCCACCATTTAACAAGGTCACGTACGAACCCGCTGTGTTTTCAAGTAAGGTGCTAAACGGTAATACTGATAAATGCTTCCCGACTGTCAATTGTAATGAATCATGAGTAGCTTTCGCGACCGCAAACTGCTGCTTGTTCGATAAGCAAACACCTTTAGGCTCACCTGTTGAACCCGATGTAAACGTTATTTTCGCAGTAGAAACGGGTAATTCGCTATCCGCTATATTTTTCAAGTCACTACAGAGTAAATCCCCAATCAATACCTCTGTATTCAATAACTCCGTAACTTTCGATAAGCTATCATCACGCTTATGAACCAGCGCACATGTGCCCGATTTTTCAATAGCAAAGGCTAATTGCTGCTGAGAAAAAAATGCCGGCAAGGGTAACAAGGTCACCCCTGATACATTAGCAGCAAGGTCAACTAACAACCATTCAGGCGAATTATCACAAAACAAGGCCAATACTTTATGCTGATAACGTACTAAAAACCTTGATATAACATTAACCCCATTCAGCAATTCTTTATAGGTGTATGCTTTTTTTTCGCCAACAATGGCTATATCACTTGGCCGCTGTTTGGCAAGCTCTTTAATTTCGTTCCAAAGCATTACCGGTCCAAAGATACTCGCAATACAAGCTGATCAATTGTGGACTGATAATTAGTCATCACAAAACCTGAAACCGGATGACTTTTCAATATTGCATAAGCTTTTTTTATATCGCCTGCAATAACTTTGGGTTGGTTTTTGTAATAACTGCCCCATGAACCACTATCAAACGCAAGACTTTCGGCTTGGGCATCACAAATATCAATACACCCAATATCCAGTTCCGAAATCATAGATTGAACTTGCTTAGTTGCGGTAAATAATGCCCAATCAATATCTAATTGATAGAGTGTTGACACTATTAAAACAAACAGCATTTTACTGGTACTAGGATAGCTCGATGTTAAGTTACCAATTTCCGCTATCTTCTGCCGGTCAACATTAAGGTTGAACAGCCGACTAATCACTAACTCAGCCTTATCATCTAAATATTGTTCTAAAAACATTGGGTTATCGATCTCAGCCGGATAGAACCCAAGCACAGATGTTATATTTTTTTTGGTTTCTGCAGATAATAAATAAGGTAAAAAACTCTTTATCTGCGCGGCATGGTTTTTATAAAATTGCTTTGTAATATATGCTTCTACATTAGCTCGTTGCGGTGATTCAAGGCCTGTTAAAACAACAGATAAGTGAGGTAAAAAAACTCGTTTGTTTGCTTCTGAATCAGCACGTTGTTTGCTACCCTCTGATTCACTTTGTAGTGCACTCATAACCAATCCTTATTCTCATAGACTGGTTACGAGTGTACTTGTTGAAAATTAAGCCAATCTTAAGAGAATTGGAATAAATGCAAAAACATAATAAAAACCTTATATTCCCCTGAACATCGCCTTTAATACGTTACAGCTTATGCTGTAGACCTAAGGTAACCTACAAACAAGTATTAACAAATTGATAAATTTAAGGCACATTAGGATTTTCTAAACAGTTACACCTTGTTAAATAACAAGGTCACGTGAGTTTCAAGCCGAGCTTCTATTTAACCTTTTTCCAATAAAATATTTCTTTCAATTGGTCAATCGCTTCTTTTGCGGTTGTGGTTTTAATAGTATCTATCAATTCACCTACTTTAAAGGTTCTATGCTCCTCATAACGCACACCCACTTGAGGCATATTTGCTAAACCAGTTTCTTTTGCATGTTCTTCAAAAGCTTTGTTTTTCCAAAAGAATGCACCCGGCATTGTGGTAGGAATAACCAATGCAAAGAATAAAGAACGCCTAATCACAGCTGTACTAAGTAATGACAGCCCTAATATCAACCAACCCAGCGTTGATGATGGAGAATCAAGCAATAAGCAAGACACAATAATTGAGGAGCCTAACAATACATTACTAATAATATAAGGCCATGCAAAACGGGTTGTTTGTAAGTACCATGAAGCACTACCTTCTCCCTCACTATTTTTAAGATCAGCGGCATGCGCGACGTGCCCTATGGCTTCAAGCAGCAAACCCAGCAATAGTAAAACTACCAAACTAATATATTGTGTAGTATTGAGAGCATCTGCTATTAACGCAACGAAAACAATCGTTAATGACCCAAGACTCAAACATGTTCCAACAAAAGAACTCGCTGTTTGCCAGTGATCCCAAAATGGGCGTGCCTTAATTCTATATAGCTTATACATATAAAACAGACCTACTGGACCACTGAGTACGCCCATAATGGCAAACAGTCCAATCAATGGCTTAATCTCAAAATAACTAAAAACACTAAACCCAAGCAAGCTGCTAAAAAACAAACTAACCCCAGCAATTTCACGGCTTACCGGTGAATGGCGTAAATTATAAAAACCACGGTAAAAACGATGTGGTTTGCCCAAATGCATATTGAGTTTATAGAAGCCAAACATCAGCAATACATTCATCAATACTAATAACGGCAGATACGCAGCAGACGACTGAATCGCTACTATCGCTTCAACACCCGTAAAGCTACCAAGCACAATGATTAAAAACGCGCCAAGGATGGCTTGTGTTGATAATGTAAAAATGACATGAGAACTTTCATGCGTCATCAGCAAAGCTTTCCAATTCCATTGCTTTTTGACTCCATGCTTTTCATCTACTACCGGTTTATACTTTCCAACCTCTTCATCTTTATGATATTTAAGCGGCATCGAGTCGGTACGCGTCATTTCACGCTTATTTTGTCGCGTTTGCTGAAAACGAATATTCGGATGCGTAATATCTGCTGTTGGAAAACCCGGTATTTCAGCTTGAGCCTGTTCCCTATTTTCTGGCACATTCTCAATGACTCCAAAATCCAACGCATTACCTAAACAGGCTGATACACATGACGGTTTTAACCCCACCTCTAATCGATCAACGCACATATTACATTTACTAACCTCACCTTTAACAGGGTCAAGTTGAGGGGCGTTATAAGGGCAAACCCATGTACAGTAACCACAGCCGAAACAAATATCTGGGTCTTGTAACACCGCACCATATTCAGCAAACTTTGTGTAAGCTCTTGTTGGGCAACCTTTTAAGCAAACAGGGTCATCACAATGGTTACAGGCCATCGAAATATTAAGGCGCTGATAATCTGGGTACGTTCCGCCTTCGACATAACCAACCGAACGGAATGAGATATGAGCAGGGTTATCATTTTTTTCACTGCATGCCGCTTCACAGGCATGACAACCGATACAGTTATCTGCATTTAAATAAAACCCATGCTGTTTATATCGATCTGGGTTTTCGCTAATACCTGTATCACCATTTATATTAAGGCTCACCTCCCTTAACGCATTACCCTCCTCGGCGAGCTCAATATTGTCTCCATATCGGTTTTTTTCTCGGCTTTCTTCTGTCCTTAAAAAAGCATATTTTTGTTCATCACTACGTGTTTCAATCATGGGACTTAAAATGTTCTTGCTTCTAAATTTAATCGTGCAGCAACTTCCTGATTTACATGCTCTATTCGTACTGCGCATTGTTTAAAGGCAGGTTGCCGTGAATGTGGGTCTAATAGTCCTAATGTAAGTCGGTTAACGCAATCAAAAAAGTGAAAGGGAATAAACACCATCGTCCTAGGTACTCGTTGTGTCAACATAACCATAACAACAGCATCACCACGACGTGAAATAACACGCACATAGGACTGATGCTCTATCCCCTGTTCAGCTGCTGTATCAGGGTTCATTTCCATAAATGGCGTTGGACTGTATTTATTGTTATTACCGACTTTTCCAGTTCTAGTACGTGAGTGAAAGTGCTCAACTAACCGGCCTGAATTCAACCAAAACGGGTATTGCTCGTCTGGTTTTTCATTATTATCGATAAACGGTAGCGGAATCAGTTTAGCCCGACCACCGGGATGGCGAAAAGTAGCTGGTTCGGTATACAAGCGTTTTCCACCTTTAAGCGGCTTTTCACCCTTATCCACCTGCTCTTGCGTATAAGGCCACTGAATGCCCTTATTCTGCTCAATCAAATCATGAGTCATACCCGATATATCAACCAGCCGTCCTTTGGATAGTTCGCGCATTTCATCAAACACTTCATGAAAATTATCAGGGAAGTTCATCTTTCTACCCTGTTCAAACTGTTTTGCTAGGCCGTTAAAAATATGTAAATCTGTTTTTGACTGACCATAGGGTTCTTTTACTTTACGAATAATATTGACCCTTCTTTCTGTATTCGTAAACACGCCTTCCTTTTCAGCCCAAATAGCCGCTGGTAGAAAAATATGTGCATATTGCGTTGTTTCCACATCAAGGTAAGAATCCTGCACTACACAACATTCAAGCTTTTCTAATGTTTTACGAATACGCGCCGTATTAGGCATTGATGTCATTGGGTTTGTACCCACCAACCACAGCCCTTTAATTGCGCCGGTTTCAATGGCAGGAAATATATCTGTTTGTGCAAGCCCCCGTTTCTTTGGGAAAAACTCTGGATCTACGCCCCAGTATTTTCCAATATCAATTCGGTCTTGTTCATTCTCTAATAAACGATAGCCAGGTAGACCAGAACACGATGACCACTCTCGTGTTCCCATCGCATTACACTGTCCAGTAATAGACAAGCTGGTCCCACCTTTTTTACCAATGTTGCCAGTCAGCAAGCTAAGGTTATTAAGCCCCACCACTCCATCTGAGCCATGCGTGCTTTGATTAATACCCATCGTCCAAATATTCATTGCGGCGCCAGCTTTTGCGTACAAACGAGCAACATTACGAATCGTATCTTCATCAATACCGCATATTTTAGATGCCGTTATCGGGTCATAGTTTTTAACTTCTGCTGCTAATTCGTCAAAGCCAGTAGTATTCGCTTTTATATAGTCTTGATCTTCCAATCCTTCAGCCAGAATGACATGCATTAATGAATTCATTAACACGACGTCTGTACCGGGCGTAATTGCCAAATGCATATCTGCATTTTGCGCCAGCATGGTGACTCTTGGATCAATAACAATTAAAGGAAATTTTCGTTTTTCCTGCGCTTCTTTAAAACGCCAATAAATAATAGGGTGTTGTTCTGGTAAATTGGACCCCCAAGCAATCAGGCAATCGGTATGTTCAAAATCTTCATAACAACCTGGAGGGCCATCTGAACCAAAAGAGCGCTTATAGCCTGATACTGCCGAGGCCATACACAGTGTGGTATTGCCATCGTAGTTATTGGTTCCAATCACACCGCGGGCCAACTTGCCCAAGGTATAAAAACCTTCGGTTAAAATTTGCCCCGTTGATACAATGGCAAATGAGTCTGGCCCATAGGTATCTTGTATGCGTTTAATTTCAGAGGCCATTTTTTCAAAGCTTTCGTCCCAGCTCGCTTCTTGGTATTCATCATGAATATTTGAGCGCATCAGCGGTACGTCACCGCGACCTGCTGACTCAAACAATTCGTGTTCAAAAAGGCCTTTTACACATAACTTGCCTCGATTAACATCTGCATCAGCCACTCCTCGACTTCCTACTGGCACACCATCTTTGTCCGTGCCTACTTCAATTGCACAACCAGTTGAACAATAGCCACAAGTAGCATAGGTCCATTTTTCAATTTTTTTATCCGCGATCGCGATGGGATTTTTTTTATTCCGACCAAATAGCATCTTATTATCTCCCTCGTTTAACCTAGCAACAGTTCGCTTTTACTGACCAACAATGAATCGCCACCCACCCTTAAAGTTATTGGGCGGCCTTCTCGTTTATCCATTTCTACATGTAACAAACTTCGGCGAGTTTCTGCTGTGCCACGATCAATTGCAAAACTATAAGTACCCAGCCGTATATGCTCATGAGAAGCTAGGTAGCCAGCAAAGGTAGGCAAGACCGAACCAAGAGGTGGGTCCTCACGATCGCTGATATTTGGACCCATTAAACGCCCGTGGAAATTACAATCGTCTAGGTCCGTTTTTGCACTAAAAATTAAAATTTCTTGTGCTGCCATAGCGGGTGCTGACGACTCACCCCAAGCCTTCACATCAAAACATGCTTTACGTACATCCGCCTGTGATTTCAGTGGCACAATTAAATAAGGTAAGCCACTCGACACAAGGCGTGTGTAATAGCTTGAATGGTCTATATCTTTCTCATCAATCGATAATAGTTTTGCTAACTCTTGATCCGTGGGTGTAAATCGGTCAACAACAGGCATACTACTTAATGTAAATTGCACATACCGCTTACCATTCGCATCCTTAGAAATATTTGCGGTAACATCTTGGCTATTTTGCTTTACCATAATGCTTGTATAGTCGCCTTCCAAGCTAACTTTTCCAGTTTCCACTAAAACATTGGCAATCGCTAAAATAGGATGTCCTGCAAAATCCTTCTCGCCATCCGGCGAAAAAATTCGAGCTTTAAAGGTACTACGGCCCTCATCTGCTTTATAAACGAATGCCGTTTCAGATAAATTTATTTCACGTGCTATACGACCAAGCTGCTCTTCTGGCAGATCCTCTGCATCTGGGAAAACAGCAACCTGTGCCCCTTGAAAAAGCGTATCGGTAAAAACATCGAGAGTGTAATAAGTTACTTTCATTATTTAGCCTTCATTAACTGTTTGTACCGACGACAACTCGGCCATTTATTATTTTTACTGGGTATGCATTAATACAAACACTCTCGTCTTCTAAGCATTGCCCTGTTTCTAGATTAAAGTGCTGTTTATAAATCGGCGATGCCACCACAAGTTCATCACCTATACTGCCAATTATCCCTCTGGATAAAACGTTCACCTCGCTAAAAGGGTCGTAATTACTAAGCGCATAAACTTGTTCGGTCTTTTTCACATAAAACAAAGCTATTTGTCTCTCATCTATCAAAGCAGCTGTACCTGCATTTTCATTTAGATCTGTTAACGCACAGACATCCACTTCACTACTTTTTAATTCATTAACCATTCGTGTATTCATCCGTTTGTTTAAACTTCTTCAAGTTGTGCTGGTATTTCCTCTTTTCGCGCAGGCCGTATTTGATCCCTTTCTGAAACAAATACAATTTGGCTATCGCCTTTGTCAGAATTTACAAACGCTTTAAAGGTTTTTGATTTTTCTTCGTTTTCAACTGTTGTCTTCCACTCACATTGATACGTATCAATAACATTTTGCATTTCTGTTTCAAACGTTTCAGCAAGCCCTAATGAGTCTTCAATGACCACTTCACGCAAATAATCAATGCCGCCTTCTAGGTTCATCATCCATGTAGATGTACGTTGTAATCGATCTGCTGTTTTTACATAAAACATAAGGAAGCGATCAATATATTGAATCATTGTTTCGTAATCTAAGCCTGTTGCAAACAAGTCGGCATGTCTCGGCTTCATACCGCCGTTGCCGCACAAGTACAAGTTCCAACCATTTTCTGTGGCGATCACGCCAACATCTTTGCTTTGCGCTTCTGCACACTCACGAGTACAACCCGAAACAGCAAACTTTATTTTGTGTGGTGTGCGCAAACCCTTGTAACGATTCTCTAAATCAATCGCCGTTGTCACACTATCGGCAACGCCATATCGGCACCACGTACTACCGACGCAGGATTTAACTGTTCGTAAAGATTTACCGTAGGCGTGACCTGTTTCAAAGCCCGCATCAATTAATTCTTTCCAAATAACAGGTAGGTCTTCTTGGTGCGCACCAAATAAATCAACACGCTGCCCACCGGTAATTTTCGTATACAAATTATATTTTTTGCCAACCTCACCCAGAGTAATCAGCTTGTCAGGTGTAATTTCACCACCTGGAATCCGAGGTACGATTGAATAAGTGCCATTTTTCTGAATATTGGCAAGATAACGGTCATTCGTGTCTTGCAGGCCAGTATGTGGAGTTTCTAATACATAATCATTCCAGCAAGAAGCAAAAATAGACGCTAGCGTTGGCTTACAAATATCACAGCCATACCCCTTACCATGTTTTTCGATCATTTCATCGAACGTTTTAATCTTGCCGACACGAACCAAGTGATAAAGGTCTTGGCGGGTATACGCAAAATGTTCACACAAATCTGTATTAACATCCATCCCCAGTTTTTCTAACTCTTTATTCAGTACTTGACCAACAAGTGCCGTACAACCACCGCAGCCTGTTGTTGCACTGGTACACTCTTTAAGGCTTGCCATCGTTGTAGCGCCATCTGAGATGGCTTGGCAAAGCGCACCTTTGGATACATCAAAACAAGAACATATTTGCGCAGCATCCGGTAAAGCTTCAACACCTAAACCTGTTGCGCCTGAGCCATCTCGTTGTGGCAAAATTAATGCATCCGGATACTCTGGCAAAGCAATATCGTTCAGTTTAAGTTGTAACAAATTACCGTAATCAACCGTATCGCCAATTAACACCGCACCTAATAAGCGTTTATTATCTTCACTGACGACGATCTTTTTATAAACGTCATCTGCACCATTGACATAAGTGTAAATCTTCGCCTTTTCAGTGGTTGCATGCGCATCACCAATACTCGCTACATCCACACCCATCAGTTTTAATTTCGTGCTCATATCTGCACCGGTAAAACTATTCTCCTTGAGTGATAACCGGTCTGCTACAACTTGGGCCATTTGATAACCCGGTGCCACCAAACCAAATATTTTGCCATCCCATAAAGCACACTCGCCTATCGCATAAATGTCTTTATCTGACGTTTGACAATGATCATCAATAACAATACCGCCTCGCTCACCAAGTGTCAGACCACAATCACGAGCAATATCATCACGCGGTCTAATACCGGCTGAAAATAAAATAACATCGGTTTCAATATGTGAGCCGTCAGCAAAGTTCATCCGATGCAGACACTGCTCACCATCAACAATGCCTTGTGTATTCTTTTGGGTATGTACGCTAACACCTAACTCTTCAATTTTCTTACGTAACACTGCGCCAGCGCCATCATCAATTTGTACGGCCATCAACCGTGGCGCAAACTCAACAACGTGTGTTTTCAACCCCAAGTCTTTTAACGCTTTTGCGGCCTCAAGACCCAACAAACCACCACCAATAACAACGCCTACCTTAGATTCTTTACCTGCTTTCGCAATATCAATTAAGTCATCAATAGTTCTGTAGACAAAACAATTTTCCCTTTCATGGCCTGGGATAGGTGGAACGAAGGGAAAGGACCCTGTCGCTAGAACAATTTTATCGTATGAAATACGTTGACCCTTATCGGAGGTAACGATTTTTTTGTCACGATCAATGTGGGCTGCACGATCACCGATATGAACGGTAATATTATTTTTTTCAAAGAAATCCGGCTCAACAAGTGACAGATCCTCTTCAGTTTTACCATTAAAGTATGACGATAGTTGAACACGGTCATAAGCAAACCTCGTTTCTTCACAAAACGTTGTTATATCGTAGTTTTGCATTTCATCGCTGTTTACCATGGACTGTAGGAATTTATGCCCAACCATACCGTTACCAATTACAACTAATTGTTTTTTATTACTCATGCTTTATGTATATCCAAAATTCTTTATAGTCACACCTCCATAGCACGCAACATGCCAACATCAACCACCACCTCTCTAACAATTGATTTTTAAGCAGAAAATTTTTAAAAACATATAAAAAAAGACAGTCAAAACAGTTTTTTGCTTTAGTGCTGTGCAATAAAAACCCCAATCGCATTAACTTGGTGCAAAAAAGCACATTACCCCAAACAAATAACTACAACGACCATTAAGAGTAAGTAAATACTTAGCTGGCATAGCTTTTGCTCTTACCCTCACAATCTATTGAAGGAGACACATTGCAATGTCGCAAAAACTAAATTTATTATCGTTCAAAGGCAATATTCGTATTTTACATACAACTTGGTTTGCCTTTTTTATCAGCTTTATGGTGTGGTTTAACCATGCCCCATTAATGTCTGTTATCAGAGATGTCTTTAACTTAACAGCTCAAGAAGTGTCTGTTTTACTCATCCTGAACGTTGCATTAACGATCCCTGCACGCATTATTGTAGGCATGATGGTGGATAGCTTTGGCCCTCGCCGCATGTTCTCAGGCATACTAATATTCTCTAGTTTTTTATGTTTATTTTTTGCTTGGGCACAAACTTTTGAACAACTTGCCTTAGCTCGTTTTTTACTGGGTTTTGTTGGCGCAGGTTTCGTTGTTGGTATCCGTATGATCGGCGAGTGGTTCCCCGCTAGACAAACTGGTATCGCACAAGGTATCTATGGTGGCTGGGGTAATTTTGGCTCGGCAGGTTCCGCCATGGCTTTACCCGCTTTAGCTTTATGGATAGGCGGTGAGGATGGCTGGCGTTATGCATTAACAGCTACCGCAGTGATCGCTTTTTTCTATGGTATTTTTTATTATTTAAGTGTCACAGATACACCAAAAGGTTCAACCTATTTCAAACCTAAAAAAGTAGGTGGAATGGAAGTCACCAGTAAGCTTGATTTGGCGCTTTACTTAATAATGAGCATGCCCATTTATGGTGCACTCGCATTGCTCACATGGAAACTCTCTCCAAAGGGTATGGGCTGGTTAAATGAGCAAGTAGTCATTATCACCTATGCATCCATTGCCATTGTCTACCTGTATCAAGCGATGCATATTATTAAAGTTAACAAAGATATTTTCAGCAAAGAAGTGCCTGATTTATTTCGCTATCAATTTAAACAAGTTGCCATTTTAGATCTTGCTTATATGGTGACATTTGGTTCTGAATTAGCCCTAGTCTCTATGTTGCCATTATTCTATATCGATATGTTTGGCTTATCGCCTGTAACAGCTGGGCTACTAGCCGCCATTTACCCTGTGATGAACTTAATAGCTCGACCTGGCGGCGGTATGATGAGTGATAAAATTGGCCGCAAAAAATCGCTTGTTATTTTGTTTTCAGGTATTAGCGTTACCTTTTTATTACTCGGTCAAGTTAGTGAAACATGGGCTGTACCGTTAGTTGTGGCATGTACTATTTTATGTGGGCTATTTTCTAAAGGCGGGTCTGGTGCAGTGTATGCCATGGTGCCTCTAATTCAACGTCGTATGACTGGCCAAGTCGCTGGTATGGTGGGCGCTTACGGCAATGTAGGTGGCCTTATATTTCTAACTGTTCTTTCTTTTGTTTCTCCGCAAGTCTTCTTTATGGTGATTGGTGGAACAGCCGCCACCGTTTTATTATTTATGTTTATTTTCTTAGAAGAGCCTAAAGGACAAACAGCCGAGGTGCTTGAAGATGGTACAGTAGAACTTATCGATGTGACATAACCCATCAACACCACTAACATGCAATCAGAATCGATTATAGACCTTGGTCAATCATCCGATAAAGGCCTTAAAACGGACAATGAAGACAGTTATGGTGTTTTACTGCCTGAATCACCTGTTTTAGAGCAAAAAGGGGTGGCTGCGGTTATAGCTGATGGTGTTAGTGGCTGTGATGCAGGTAAACTTGCCAGTGAATCTTGTGTAAAAAGCTTATTGGGTGATTATTACTGCACACCTGACACCTGGACGGTTAAAACCTCTGTTCAAAAGGTTTTAACCGCTACTAACCGTTGGATGTTGGGGATGGCACAGCAAGGTGGTGCTAACCAAAAAGGCTTAGCCACTACTATGAGCGCCTTGGTTGTTAAATCTTCCACCGTGCATTTATTCCATATTGGCGATACACGTATTTACCGAATACGCGATAAGCAATTGGAGCTACTCACGGACGATCATCGTTTCTGGGTATCCAAAGAAAAAAATTACCTCACTCGTGCAATAGGCATTGATCTACATTTAGAAATTGACTACAGCCATTTTCTATTGGAAGAAGGCGATACTTTTTTATTCACCACGGATGGTGTTCATGAGTTTGTCAGTGACAACATCATGCTGGCACAAGTAAATAATAATACCGACAATTTTGACCGTGCTGCTCGAAACATTACTGATCTTGCAATGAAAAATGGCAGCCATGACAATGTCACCTGCCAAATTGTCAGGTTTAATCAACGACCACACGTTAATGAACAGGAAATATACCGTAAATTAACTGAGCTACCTTTTCCTCCTGACTTAAGTGCCGGCATGACCTTAGATGGTTACCGAATTGAGCGAGAACTACATGCCAGTAATCGTACACAAGTGTATCTGGCAACAGATATTCAAACACAACAGCAAGTTGTTATTAAAACACCGTCTGTTAATTATGTAGATGACCCTACATTTTTAGATATGTTTGTGCAAGAAGAGTGGATTGGCCGCCGAATTGATAACAATCATGTTCTAAAAATTATTGAACAAACAAAGACACGTCGCTTTCTTTATTACGTCACCGAATACATCGAAGGACAAACACTCAGGCATTGGATGAGTGACAACCCCCAACCCAGCTTGCACGATGTTAGAGGCATCGTTAGGCAAATTGCTCGAGGCCTCAGAGCTTTTCATAAAAAGGAAATGATTCACCAAGACCTCAAACCAGAAAACATCATTATCGATACCCAAGGCACCGTTAAAATAATAGACTTCGGCTCTACAAAAGTTGCCGGTGTAGAAGAAATAGCATCTCCCATTCAACGTTTAAATTTATTGGGAACTCAACACTACACAGCACCAGAATACCTATTAGGTCAGCCCGCTAGCTACCGTTCAGACGCTTTCTCTTTAGGCGTTATTACCTACGAAATGCTGACAGGAAAACTCCCTTTTGGGGAAAAATACGGTGAAAAAGCACTTAGTAAATTGCACTATATTCCAATATTAGAAATCGATACGGACATTCCACTTTGGATTGATGGTGCAATCAGAAAAATCGTCAACAAAAAACCTTCAAATCGATACGAGGAAATATCAGAATTTATTCACGACCTCTCACACCCAAATAAATTATTCACCACTGCCGTTCACACACCCTTAGTTGAACGAAACCCTCTCGCCTTCTGGAAGGCAGTCGCGCTATTAAGCTTATTCTCCAATGCAGCCCTTTTGCTCATAAAGTAAATCCATGTATTCATAACGATAACGCTTTGCGCTATCATCTTAGCGACCCTATATCACTAGCGTTTTCTTGATCTACATCCTCTCATGCCAAAAAAACTAGCTTTTTGAATTAACAATTACATAAATACACGACGCTTCGCAAAATTTTAAGTATGCTTTATGCTAGTTCGAATAACAGCCCCATAGCTAAAAAGGGCGCTAATAACTAGTTGGAGGAACAACCCATGAACTCACTAACCGCGGCTTGTCTTTTTTTTCTTGGCATGCACTGGATTATTTCTGGCAGCCCCTTGCGTGCTCACATTGTTAACATTCTTGGCGAAACCGTCTTTAAGGTCTTATTCTCGCTGAGTATATTTATTGCTTTAGCTTGGATGGGGTTCGCCTATCAAAGCGCTCCTTATATTGCCACTTGGGGAACAGCTGAAGCCTTAAAACCAGTCAGCATTGGGCTCACCTTCTTTGCCTTTTTGTTATTACCAATGAGTGTTTTTGATAAAAACCCAACCTTAATGGGGCTTGTTCCACCCGACCAAGTCACAACCCGTGGCATGGTACGCATCACACGGCATGCAGGACTTATTGGGTTAGGATTATGGGGCTTCGCTCATTTTATTGTCAACGGCGATTGGGCCTCCCACCTTCTGTTTGGAACGATTGCATTTGAAGGGCTTATTGCGCCTATGAATTTAGACCGTAAATACAAGGCCCGGTATGGTGAGTCTTGGGTTAAATTTACCGAACAAACATCCTATATTCCTTTTGTAGCTATTTTAAACAAACGTAATAAACTTGTTTTGAGCGAACTTAATATCTGGGCAGCACTAGCAGGTACCGCCATATTCTTTGCCGTTATGTACTTTCATCAAACATGGTTCGGAGGCTCCCCTTTGATTTAGCCTATACCAATAAACATAAAACCCGTTATTGGCTAAGTAAATATAAAACCAAGATCGTTAACATTAACGTGGTGCTCTTCCAAAAAAGCACAGGGTCACGCTCCATCAAAGGTGGACGAGTTTTATTTATAAACTCTTTATTTGGTTGTCGCAGGTCAAAAATAAACTCTGATAGCTCCCCATATCGCTTATAAGGATCAGGATGCACTGCCTTTTTTAACACATCGTCAAACCATACTGGAATCTCTCTTTCATCATCGAGCACCGTTTTATAATTCAATTTATTTTGCGCCGACTTGCTTTTACACCTCGCCACATCCACGCCATAAGGTAATCGACCTGTTAACATCTGATACGTAATAACACCTAAAGAGAATAGGTCTGAACGGCTTGTACCGCTTTGTCCAAGGAAATATTCTGGGGCAGTATACTGAGCAGTGCCGAGTATGTCGTCTTGCTGCCTTGAACTTGATATGTCCATGATGCCAGCCACCCGTGTCGAACCAAAATCAATAATCTTCACCGTCCCTGTTGAATCGATCATGATGTTGTCTGGTCTTAAATCTTGATGCAGCATCTCCAATCGGTGAAAAGCCCGTAAGCCTTTAGCAACCTGCTCAATAATGCCGCGTACTGTTTCTAAATCAGGCGTAGGATTATCTATCATCCATTGTTTTAAAGTCTGCCCTTCAATAAACTCCATTGTTAGATACAAGTAGTTTCGTTTGCGACTCTGTTTACAGGGTTTCAGCACATGTGCATTATTGATACGTCTGGCAATCCACTCTTCCATTGTAAAACGCTCTAGATAAGCAGAATCATCTCTTAGATCAACGGAGGGCGTTTTAATAACAACCTGCTCTCCAGTGTCGTCATCAAGCGCTAAATAAACGTGACTACGACTACTTTGATGAATAGCGCGAATAATTCTATACCCATCCATTGTCATGCGAGCATCTAATAACGGGGCAAATGGAAGCTCAGTAATGTGTTGGTAAAGCTCACTTGTCTCATGATCTGGTAGTGCATCAATACGAATAATTTGCGCCGTTAAATTATCATCGCTACCTTGTTCATATGCTGTATTAACAATAAGCTTTGCCGCCTCATCTAATTGATCGGCGTGCTCATTTATTGTATTAACGATAAACGCATCATTAACAAACTCATACACCCCGTCTGTTGCCAAAAAGAATATATCACCTTCTGCCACAGCCATGCTTTGATAATCAATATCGAGTTGTTGCTTAACCCCCATTGCTCGGCTAAGGTAACTTTTACCCTCTGCTACCCATAATCTATGATCGTTGGTAAGCTGTTCTAACGACTGATCATTCAGGCGATATACTCGGCTGTCTCCAACATGAAAAATGTGTGCTGTTCTTGACTTAATAACCATGGCACTGCACGTGCACACATAACCACGATCTTTATTAAACCGGTGTGTACTTTGTTGGCTTTGGGCGTATAGCCAAGAGTTGGTAGCCCTTAGCACCCGTTCAGCTGATTGTTTAACAGACCAAGTCTCGGAGGTGCAATAATAATCCGAGATAAAACCACTCACCGATGATTCACTGGCAATATGGCTTACATCACTACTACTGATACCATCGGATAAAACAACCGCTATGCCCTTAGATGTTAGCATCGGCTCATCAGGAATATAAACACCATGAAAGTCTTGGTTTATATCCTTTTTACCTTTATCTGAATATTGACCTACGGATATGTTTAATCGATTTGTCATTTTAAATAAAGGCCAGCCTAAGCTTAGGCTGGCCTTGGTCCATCAGTTGTTTAATGGAAATGATTATATAGAACGATTTGGACTGGTTCTAACATGAGTGAAGTATAGTGGAAGCCCTACCAAGCACAAACCACCAGCTAGGTTGCCAAGTACTGTTGGCAGCTCATTCCAAACTAAATAGTCAACAAACGTAAACTCCCCACCCATAATCATTGAAAATGGGAACAGGAACATATTAACAATTGAGTGTTCAAAACCCATAAAGAAGAACAGCATAACAGGCATCCACATCGCTAACATTTTACTGGTAGCAGAAGTCGAAATCATTGCACCAACCACACCCATTGAAACCATCCAGTTACATAACATGCCGCGAATAAAAATCGTAAACCAGCCATCAACACCGTGTGTTTTATAGCCTAACGTTCTAGACTCACCAATCGTACTGACTTTGGCAGCAATAGCGCCTCCATCGACACTGTAGCCGTAGGTTAAGATAAACGACATCATAAACGCTGTTGTGAGCGCTCCTGCAAAGTTACCAATAAACACAAGCCCCCAGTTTCTAAATACTTGACCGATGGTGACACCTGGCCTCTTATCAATTAATGCTAATGGCACTAAGGTAAATACCCCTGTTAATAGATCAAACTTCATTAAGTACAGCATGATAAAACCCACAGGGAACAAAATAGCACCAATTAATGGAGACCCCGTTTTCACAGCAACCGTAATGGCGAAAATGGCGGCAAGCCCAAGAATAGCACCGGCCATAAAAGCACGAATAAACGTATCTTTTGTCGACATATACACTTTGGATTCACCAGAATCCACCATTTTTGTAACGAATTCACTCGGCTCTAAATATGACATTTTATATACTCCAGTTTTACAAATTAATTAAATGATTAGTAACTTTTATACGGAAGAAACTTCCCACTCATTACAATATTCACACGATCACCCAATGGGTCTGGTTCACGTTTAAGATCCATGCTGAAATCAATAGCACTCATAATTCCATCACCAAACTCCTCATGTATCAGTTCTTTAAACGTCGTTCCGTACACATTAACTAGTTCATAAAAACGATAAATTAAAGGGTCTGTTGGAACGGCTGTAGGTAAGGAGCCCTTATAAGGAACTACTTGTAATTGGGTCGTCGCATCAACAGGCAAATTAAGCATCGTACCAAGTGTCTCGGCTTGCTCTTTCGTTAATGTCATTTGCCCTAATAAAGCCGCCGTTGTCCATTCTTTACTCTTATCTATCGCTTTTGCTAACTCAGACCAGGTAAAACCCATGGCAGATTTTTGTAAGATAATTAATTCAGTTACCTCATTACGTGTCATTGCAAACTCCTTTATAAATAGTCTAAATAATGATTACCAACCTCTAGTGCCGTAAAATTAGTTCTACCTCGTCGCACTTTAAGTTTACTTAAAGCAACTACAATGCCACCCTATTTTTTTTAACACCTTCTTATTAAAAAAGACTTTAGAATCAATCTATTAAAAATAAATATTTTTATACTTAACTCGAATAATAAATGTCTAAATAAATTTATTTTCAAATTTAAGAATCCATATACTCTACTGCACTATATATGCGCAACTTTCATCATGCAGCGCACCATAAATGTGCCTTATATACAGTCTTCCACTTTTAAATCTGTGTTTTATAAAGCGTCTTAAACGATATATTTAGGTAATTATTAGATACGGTAGGCGTAAAAAAATGGGCCAGCGTATAACAAACAGCCCTATTTATTAACGAAATGAGTGAACACTCATCTACGTTATTATTTTTATAATACGGAACCTTGGCCTGTTGTGCTCACGATGTGACGCAAGTCAAAACTGCTGGGAAAAAACAAAACAATTAGAGTACAGAGAAGGTTTTCTACTGTCGGTTAATACCCTATGCCAATAGCGAAAAGACTTTAAGTTCTTGTTATAAGCCTATTAGCTATTATTTAAAATAAATATCAGCTAATAGGTATCCACCTAAAATAACGCCAATCCACAACACCATACTTCCGGTTGGCCAGCTACTCGCTAAATGATATTGAGATAAACGACTGGCTTGAAAAGCCGATTGAGCACCTTCCCAACTTTGACGAAGAGTGGCTACTACAACACGGTTAAGCTGATCCAATAATTTATAACTCGCCTTTGCTGTTGCAGGTAATAGTTTTCTATACGTCCACTCAACATCAATATTAACCGAGCGTAGCTCAGGTGGGTACAAGCCTTTTTTGTTTAACCAAACAAAGGCTAACGCAGAGAAAAAGAGTAACTGTAACTGGGTCAATACATGTGTCAAATCATACGGCCAATAATCAAATTTCCATGGCAATAACGCATAAAGGTATTGTGGCTGTGTACCAATAAATATACATAAGAAAGCCGCAACGCCCATTGCAATTAACATGTTAATCGGCGCCTCTTTAACCCTAATTCCCGAATCATGATGAAAAAAAGCAAAGTACGGTACCTTAATACCCGCGTGATGGAATACACCCGCCGCTGCAAACAATAACATCAACCAAACTACTTCATGCCCTTCTTTCAGCACAGCAACCATGATTAATGATTTTGCAATAAAACCACTAAATAAGGGAAAAGCAGAAATTGAGGCGGCGCCAATAATACAAAATGTTGCTGTCCAGGGCATGCTCTTATACAAGCCGCCAAGATCTGAGCCTCTAATGTTAGCAACACGATACATGACTGCACCCATTGACATAAACAACAGTGATTTATAAATGATATGTGCGAAGGCATGTGCAACTGTGCCATTTAGCGCTAGAGCAGTGCCAATACCAACACCTACCACCATAAAACCCAACTGGTTAATCATACTGTACGCTAGAACACGCCTGAGATCATTTTCAACGACCGCATAGAAGATTGGGAAACAGGCCATTACAGCACCGATATAAATCAGAAGCTCTGTTCCAGGATACCCACGTGCTAAAGCATATACCGCAAGCTTAGTCGAAAATGCAGATAAAAAGACTGTCCCACTAGCGGTCGCTTCAGGGTAAGCGTCTGTTAACCAATTGTGTAAAAAAGGAAACGCACACTTAATACCAAATGCTAAAAATATTAACCAACTGCCGATACCATTAAGCCCAATATAATCAAAAGCCAATGAAGCATGTTCATTGTAATAGACCAAAGCACCCGCTAGTAATAACACACCAGAGGCTACCTGAAATATCAAATAACGCATGCCCGACTGAATGGCACGGTCAGTACGGTTAGCCCAAATCAAGAATACTGAACTTAATGCCAGGCATTCCCAAAAAATAAATAAACTTATTAAATCCCCTGCAAACACTGCCCCTAGCGCACTGCCTGCATAAAGTAACCCTGCCACCTGTTGCGTGGTATCCCGCACATGTAAGGCATACACGATGGCAATAAAGCTGGCAATATGAAATAAATAACCAAATAACAAACTCAACTTATCAACTCGCATAAACTCAAGTTGATACGTAAATACGGTTAATGGATATGATAATGCAGTTGCTTTGACTAAGGTATCACTTGCCTGCATTGGAACAAACGGTTGTACATCTAACCATAAATGTAAACCACCCAAAACCGGTGTTGCAAGTAGAATTATATTACGTACCTGACCACGCGTAACCAGCACCAATATCGCGGCAATAAAAAAAGGAATGAAGGGTGGTAAATTACTTATCCACATCATCTTTCTTTTCCTTCATTTCATAATAATCTTCATCCCTCATGAGTACCTTGCGCATTTCCTTAGAAATAAAAACTAGCAACACACAAGCCACAAAACCATATAGGGCATAAAAACCTGGAAAGCCTTCCCAGGGGTGAACGGTATGACGATGAACAAAGAAGTCTGCAATAAACAACCCTGCAGAAATGATATAAAAGCCTAATAACAGACGCGAAACATTGCGTGGGTTATCAAACAAGTAAGTTTTTTCATCTTCAATTTTGTTTGACATATTAAGTACTCTCTAACGACCCGTCGCTGCATCTACAGCGAGGTTATAAAATGGGTCAGAATAAAAAAACAAAACGATACAAGCGAGTGATGTAAACCCTATAGCCATTAACATACTGATGGGCGCCTCTTTTATCTGTGTATACACCACACCTTCTTTAGGTTTTGCAAAAAACGCACGCACTGATATTGGTAATAGATATGCGATGTTAAGTAATGAACTAAGCATTAAAACAGTTAACAATACCCATTGTTCAGTTTGCACCATACCTAATGCTAAATACCACTTACTCCACATGCCACCAAAAGGAGGTAGACCAATAATACTCAAACTGCCAATAGTAAATGCGGCAAAAGTGATCGGCATCACACGGCCTAAACCGTCCATATCACTAATATCCTTTTTATGCGCTGCTACTAAAATAGCCCCTGCAGCAAAAAACAAGGTGATTTTCGCAAATGCATGCATTGCAATATGCATAGATGCGCCGATTAAGCTCATCTCAACAGCCACCAGTGCGCCCAATACAATGTAACTGAGTTGGCTGATGGTTGAATACGCTAAACGTGCTTTAAGGTTATCCTTAGTCATTGCAATCAATGAGGACAATAAGATAGTTACTGCGGCAAACCAAATAAGCCAATCACCGGCTCCTGAGCTTGTAATAAAATCACTACCAAAAATATAAATCGTCACTTTAAGGATCGCAAATACACCCGTTTTCACAACGGCAACAGCATGTAACAAAGCACTGACTGGCGTAGGTGCAACCATCGCGGCAGGTAACCATTTATGGAATGGCATGATAGCCGCTTTACCAACACCGAAAACAAACAAGGCATACAGAATACCAGCATAGGCAGGATCTAGCTTACCAGCCAAAATACCGCCATCTTTAAAATCAAGCGTACCCGTTACTGACCAAGTCAGTAAAATAGCCAACAACTGAAAACCAATAGAGGTTCCCAAAAGAATACCCAAATAGATACGGCCACTGCGTTTTGCTTCTTTAGTACCCGCATGCGTAACAAGTGGATAGGTTGATAGCGTTAATATTTCATAGCAAAGAAATAAGGTAAACATATTGCCAGAAAATGCTGCCGCTAGCGTACTAGCAATGGCAATGGCAAATGCGGCATAAAAGCGTGTTTGGTTCTTTTCATGGTGACCTCGCATATAACCGATCGCATAAATGGAGGTTACTAGCCACAAAATACTCGCCACCAAGGCAAACAACATCCCTAACGGTTCTACTGAAAAACTAATATTGATGCCAGGAATCACTTCAAACACATCAAAACTTGGTCGCTCACCAGCGTTCACTTGGCCAGCAAGTGTCATCACTAATAGAGCAACCATCACGGCTGTAATGAGTGTTATTGCTTCACGAAGATTAGGTTTTTTACCCGCTAACACAATTAAAACTGACGCCACTAGCGGCATTAAGATAGCTAATTGGATTATTTGCTCGCCTGCTAAGCCGATCATTTATTCAACCTCATTCGCTAGCACCTGGAAGCAATAATTTAACCGCCTGCTCTGCCGTACCCACGGTCAGCTCAGTATTAAAACCAAAATACACATTAGCCAATACCAATACCCACATGGGGATTAGCATCATTAATGGTGCCTCTGTTGCACTTATTTGCCCTTGTTGTGGTTTATCAGCTACGTTGAAGTAGAGTACTTCAACGAGCTTCCAAACATACACAACGGCCAACAACGAACCCGTTAAGATTACACCAACAATAAACCAATTCTGTTTTTCAATCGCCGCCAGTACTAAATACCATTTAGAAATAAAACCTGCCGTACCGGGCACGCCAATTAAACTAAGCCCGCCTATCACAATCGCCCCAAAGGTCCACGGCATTTGCTTACCTAACCCAGAAAAGTGCTCAAGGCGACTAGAACTGACTCTATAAACTAAGGCACCGATTGCCATAAATAAAGCTCCCTTCATTAAGGCGTGGTTAAATAAATGCACCATAGTTGCCGTAACACCTAGGACACTTCCTAAGCCTATACCCAGCATCATATAACCAATTTGAGCCACACTAGAGTATGCCAGTAAGCGTTTACTGTCTTTCTGGTAAATGGCATAAAATGACATCGATAAAATACCCATTACGCATAACAATATAAACAACTCATCCGCTGGTGTATTTTCAATAAACGAAAAGCCAAACACTGAAAATACCATACGTAACATGACATAAACTGCAACCTTTGTTGCCGTCGCTGCAAGAAAAATAGACACAACCGTCGGCGCATAAGTGTAAGCATTAGGTAACCAAAGGTGTAATGGAAACAAGGCTAACTTTAATGCAAAGCCCACCATAATAAATGCAAAAGCGGTATGAATAGTACGATGGTTATATAACTCTGGTAACCGTTGCGATAAATCCGCCATATTAAGCGTGCCAGTCATCGCATAGAGTAAACCCACCCCAATAATAAAGAATGTTGCTCCAATCGTCCCCATAATTAGATATTGATAAGCCGCCGTCAATGCCTGACGTTGCCTACCCAAACTTATTAATGCATATGATGATAAAGACGAAATTTCTAAAAAGACAAACAAATTAAATATATCGCCTGTTTGCGCAATACCCAATAAACCGGTCAAACACAACATAAACGCCGTATAAAAAAGCGCGTGCTGCTTCTCTGGAATCTCCTTAATAACGCTTTTTAATGCGTAGGGTAAGGTTAGCGCAGCAATACCAGAAACCACCAAGGCAACCAGTGCATTTGCCGCATCAATACGGTACTCAATACCCCAAGGAGGAGCCCAGCCACCAAGTTCATAACTGATCGTATGCCCTGTGCTGACATTGATTAATTGCCAAGCCGCCATATAAAAAACTGACCAGCTCACTATCGTACTAACGGCCCAAGGCAAACGGCCATTTGGTAGCACCGCTATAATAGGTGCTGCCATTAAAGGTAAAACAACTAACAGTAGACTTAGGTGGCTTTCTATCATAATGATTGATCCTGACGATGAATATCATCTTCTTCGATAGTGCCATACGCTTCTTTGATTCGAATGACAAGCGCTAAACCCAAGGCAGTTGTTGCCACACCGACCACAATAGCCGTCAGAATTAATACATGAGGCAAGGGATTAGAGTAAAGATCGACGCCCTTTTCTATAATCGGTACCGCACCGCCTTCTACATTACTAATGCTGATATAAAGCAAAAAAACTGAGACCTGAAAAATATTCAAGCCAACAATTTTTTTTATCAAATTGCCATGACTAATAACGGTATAAAACCCAGCCATCATAATAACAATGACCAACCAGTAATTATAATGCCCAAGAATCATCTCCATAAATAACTTATTCCAATCCTGACTCAGGCTCTGATTTTAAGTTTGGTCTGCCGCGTTCAGCAAACGTAAAAAACATTAGCAACATCACAGACATTACGGTGATACCCACACCCAACTCAATGACCAAGATACCAAGATGCTGACCCGCTATTTGCGTAGCCCCTAGCACGCTGTATTCTAAATAATTACCACCTAAGATTAATGCCGCTACACCCGTTCCTGCATAAATTAATACACCTAAACTGGCAAGAAGGCGAAGAACATACGGTGAAATCACTGCTTTTGCATTATCTACGCCAAAGACTAACGCATATAAAATAATTGCTGCGCTAAAAATCACCCCCGCTTGAAAACCACCACCAGGGCCAAAATCGCCATGGAACTGAACATAAAGTGCGAACAGCAAAATAAGGGGGATAAGGAATTTTGAAACAACCCGTAAAATTAAATTATGCTTCACCGTTATCGTCTCTTTTCTCTAATTGAGGTTTACGCCGACGGCCACCAATCAACAATAGTACTGCAATACCTGCAGTAAAAATAACAGTGACTTCACCCAAGGTATCAAACCCACGATAACTCGCTAGTATCGAAGTCACCACGTTGGGCACGCCTGTATCAGATAAACTGTTACCTAAGTAATAGGGTGCTACGTGCTGATTCGCCGGTGCTGCCAAATCACCAAATGCGGGTATATCCCATGTGCCATAAATTAATAACGCACCGGTAACTAACACCACCATGAAAGGGAGCCACGGGTTATGTGTTGCTCGTTTTTCTTCTTTATTAATATCTTTGGGTGAGTAGGTCAGCCCGAGCGTTACCAACATCAACACCGTCGATATACCAGCACCCACTGCAGCCTCAGTAAAAGCCACATCAGCGGCATCCATAACCACAAACAAACCAGCTGATAGAAAACTAAATCCAGCAAATAGCATGATGACCGTAAATATACTTTTCAGACGAATAATCGCAATCGCATGGATGGCAATAAGGCTGAGCAATATAATATCAACAACATTATCTATCATTGATCACCCAACTTGCTTGAATCCGTTGTGTCGTCGTTTGAAAGTTTAGGTTTAAGCCCACCCAACATAGCCGCATTAGCGAGGGAATGTGAGGCAGTAGGACTAGTAAAAAAAATAAACACGAAAATTAGAAATAATTTAAAACTGGCTATTGTTAAGCCTGCCTGAAAAGCTAACCCTAATAAAAAAAGTCCTGCACATAAGGTGTCTGTAATACCAACGGCATGAAGTCTTGTATAAAAATCAGGGAAACGCAGTATACCGATACCACCAACAATACCCAGAAAACTACCCAATGCTAAACAGACCCAGCTGAGTATATCCATCATCATTTTTCTTTCATCTTCTGTTCGTTATTAACTACCGTCTTACCTTCAGTATAAAAATTACCCTGCTCAATTAATTTTAAAACAGCAACCACGCCAATAAAGTTAATCAGCGCGTAAACCAACGCAATATCAAGCAAGTCATGTCGATCAGTCAAAAAGGCATAGACAGCAATTAATAAAATTGTTTTAGTGCCCAACATATTCATTGCCGCAATACGGTCATAAACCGTTGGCCCCAGTAAAGCTCTTACCAAGGGCAATAAAATAACAACTAAAATGGCGAGTGTTGCGGCAGCGTACATCATAAAGCGTGTTCTGGCATATCAGGAACCGCCTTGCCCATCTCACCCGATTTTAAATGAGCAGCGCCTTCTTTACTTAACGCATGTACTTCAATTTCATCGTCTGATAACTTCAAGGTCACAGTGCCTGGTGTCAGCGTAATCGCATTAGCATAAATAACTTTACTTAAGTCAGTTTCTTTACTGGCGCGAAGTGTAACAACTTGCGGACTAATATTAACAGGCCCAAGCGTCAGAATCCGTTTCGCCACATCAATATTAGATTTAATAATTTCCGCTCCTAAGTAAAAGTAATAATGTAACAAGCGTAAACTTAGATGAAAAGGGTAACTTTCATGATCAATAATATCCATTCGCCTTGCAAGATAGACACTGATCACCGTAGATAAAACACCTAACCCGATCAACAACGTTTCGGTATGCCCTGAGAGCATAAACCAGAATATAAAAATTGTACTCGCTACAACCACTGTTCTCATTATTTTAACTTTCCATGTACCTTAGTTTTAGAAACCTCAAGCTGAAAATAGTATAGCTGGGGTATTTCAAGAACAAAAGAAAATAGATCGAAATAATAGCGAATCCGATGCGGTGTCTGAAAAACGATTAAATTAAACTTTGCCGGTCACTCCCACTTACCAGAACCGATTTTTTTCCAATAAGCAGTTTATACAAGATCTGTTAGGATGATAGATAAGGTGCTTACCAACGTTGATATTTTTTTATACGCTAACAATGGGCAAATATGAAAAACACAGGTGCGTCGTCAAAGACTAATTGGCATGGAATTTCCTCCGACCTTACACTGGAGGCCCTAGGCTCCTCACAAAACGGCTTGACTAAAATCGACGCTGAAGCTCGTTTTTCCACCCATGGTCCCAACCGAATGCCACAAGCACCCCGTCGTAACTCCTTGGTACGCTTTCTTCTGCATTTTCATAATATCCTTATCTATGTACTACTCGGCGCTGCTCTAATTACCGCCCTTCTAGGTCATTGGGTCGATACTTGGGTTATTTTGACGGTGGTCGTTGTTAACGCCATTATCGGCTTTATGCAAGAAGGAAAAGCCGAACAGGCTATGGATGCCATCCGCCATATGCTAGCGCCTCAAGCCAATGTTGTTCGTGCTGGAGAGCGCGCCAATATCGCTGGCGAGCAATTGGTTCCCGGCGATATCGTCATACTGGAGGCCGGTGATAAAGTGCCCGCTGACCTTCGAATAATTAACGCACATGGATTAACTGTGCAAGAAGCAATTTTAACCGGTGAATCTGTACCAGTGGATAAACACACACACTCAGTTGCCGAGAATGCCGCCTTAGGAGACCGTAGCTGTATGGCTTACTCCGGCACCCTCGTCACTAGTGGTCAGGGCAAAGGGGTGATAGTGGCGACAGGGTCAGACACTGAGATCGGTCGAATCAGTGGACTACTATCGCAAATCGAAACGCTGACAACACCGTTAGTGACACAGATGAATGTGTTTGCCAAATGGCTGACCATTTTGATTCTTGTCATCGCTGTGATCTTATTGGCATTCGGCTACTTTGTTGCACATTACGATTTTACTGAGATATTCATGGCTGTAGTGGGGCTTTCTGTGGCGGCGATTCCTGAAGGCCTACCAGCAGTCCTTACTATTACCTTGGCTATTGGTGTGCAAGCCATGGCTCAGCGCAACGCCATCGTACGACGCTTGCCTGCCATAGAAACGCTTGGGTCGGTATCAGTCATTTGCACAGATAAAACTGGCACCCTAACTCGCAATGAAATGATGGTTTCCTCTGTACTCACTCACAGCCATCTTTTTACCCTAGAAGGTAGTGGCTATGAACCCAAAGGTTCACTCATGCTGGAGGACGCTTTTGTGTCTCCAGCGGAACACGCCGTACTGGAAGAGTTGGCCCGCGCCTCAATACTCTGCAATGATGCCTCGCTGCGCGAACACAATGGGGCCTGGATTGTTGAAGGCGACCCAATGGAAGGCGCGCTACTAAGCTTCGCCGGAAAAATGGATTTGAATACCCGTCAAGAACAAGTTAGCTGGGCGCGAACCGATGCCATTCCTTTTGACGCTAAACATCAGTTTATGGCAACACTCAATCACGATCATGAGCATCACGCTTCTATACATGTAAAGGGTGCGCCAGAACGTATGCTCGCCATGTGCGCAAATCAACGAAGCGCCAATGGTGGCACTGAACCTTTAGATACCGTTTATTGGAGCGAGCAGGCAGACGCCATTGCCGCACTCGGTCAACGTGTACTGGCGATTGCGGTTAATCCCACTTCACCAGCACACACAGTATTAGAACATGCAGAGGTATCGGGTTCGTTAACGTTGATTGGCATGTTGGGAATGATTGACCCGCCCAGACAAGAGGCCATTACAGCGGTAGCAGAGTGTCATGATGCTGGCATACAAGTAAAAATGATTACTGGTGATCACACGAAAACAGCTGCTGCCATCGGTAAGCAGGTTGGTCTACAAAACACGACTAAAGTCCTCAGCGGTAAAGAGCTTGATGAACTTGATGACACAGCACTGAGTCAAGCAATATTAGAATGCGATATATTTGCCCGCACCAACCCAGAGCATAAATTACGCTTGGTCATGGCCTTACAAGCCCACGGAAAGACCGTTGCGATGACTGGTGATGGTGTTAACGATGCACCCGCGCTAAAGAGAGCTGATGCCGGTATTGCCATGGGGTTAAAGGGCAGTGAAGCGGCAAAAGAAGCAGCAGACCTAGTATTAGCCGATGACAACTTTGCTTCCATTGTGGCCGCTGTACGCGAAGGTCGCACGGTATACGATAACTTAAAAAAAGTCCTCAGCTGGACGCTACCGACCAACGCCGGTGAAGCCATGACAATCGTATTAGCCTTGCTTTTGGGAATGACGCTACCGATCACCCCGATTCAAATTCTATGGGTTAACCTGATTACCGCCATAACACTGGGCATTGCTTTGGCGTTTGAACCCACCGAGAAAAACACCATGCGGCGACCACCGCGATCACGTCATGAACTACTATTAAATGGTGGTTTGCTTTGGCATATCGTACTAGTATCGTTTCTGTTTCTCTGTGGCGTCTTTGGCACTTACAGCTACGCCATAGATAATGGTTATTCAGTCAATTTAGCAAGAACCATCGCGCTAAACACCTTGGTCGTGATGGAAATCTTTCATCTGTTTTTTATTCGAAACATTTATAGTGCCTCATTAACTTGGCAGGGAGTACGCGGCACCAAAGTCGTCTGGGCTGTTGTTATCTCCATAACGATTGCACAATTTGCTATTACCTATTTGCCGTTACTACAAACAATTTTTTCCACTGAGTCTATCCCCTTCTTAGACGGTCTTATCATTATCGCGGTTGGTATCGCACTGTTTACTATTATTGAGGCAGAAAAACAGATGCGGCTCGCATTCCAAAAAATGAAAGGAGAGTGATGGAAAAATCCAACTTTATACATACTACAACCTTCTATAAGCCAACCACTGGAGAAAAAAGTGAACGGTTTTGTTGATGCTAAACAGATAACGCTTATGGGCATAGCGCTAGCTATAGGTCTTCTTATCGGTGCCGAACGTGGCTGGAAATCCCGTGAAGCAAAAGACGGTGAAAGGATAGCTGGCCTGCGAACATATGGTCTGACAGGGCTTCTGGGTGGCGGAGCTGGTTTGCTGTCACAGTACCTTGATGCAATGGTATTAGGTTTTATTTTTTTGGGATTCTCTATCACCGTAGCAACGGCCTATACAGTGCAGCGAAACAATAGCGAAGATGCCAGCATTACCAGCCTCATTACAATGCTGCTGACCTTTATATTGGGCGTATTTGCTACCCTAGAGCATGTAGATCTGGCAGCATCTATCGCTGTACTGACAGCAATATTATTACGATATAAAGAGGCATTACATGGCTGGTTAAAAAAACTAGAAAAAAAGGAACTGCATGCCGCTTTGCAACTTCTTCTTATTTCTGTCGTTCTTCTGCCTATCCTCCCCGACCGTGGTTATGGGCCTTGGCAAGCTTTAAATCCCTATGAAATATGGTGGATGGTTGTTCTCATCGCAAGCATTTCATTCAGCGGTTATTTTGCGATGAAGATAGCTGGGCCAAGCAGAGGGGTCATCTTAACTGCACTAGCAGCAGGTATGGCATCATCCACTGCCTTGACCTTGCATTATGCTCGGTTATCCCAAAAGCAAGAGACCATGAGGAACCTGCTAGCGGCAGGTATCTTACTTGCCTGTGGCACCATGTTTCCTCGTGTTCTATTGGTTTCTAGCCTTATCAATCCAGCGCTGTTCAGTAAACTACTGGTTCCCATGTCAGTTATGATGGCTGTGGTTTTATTATCATCACTTGTCATCTGGCATAAAAAAGCCGCTCAGACACCCGCTAAGATGACCCATTTGATTAATCCACTAGAGCTAAAATCTGCACTGTTTTTCGGCGCTTTATTGGTGCTCGTCATCTTGTTAAGTAAGGCAGCGATTGATTATTTTGGTGAAGCGGGTATTTATTTGATGGCAATGATATCGGGCATTGCCGATGTGGACCCGATTAACCTGGCACTGTCTAGAATGAGTACCACCGATTTATCAGTCAACCTCGCCGCATTGGGCATTGTTATTGCTGCATCGTCAAACACGCTTGTTAAAGCATTATTAGCCAGCTTTATTGGCGGCCCGGGGCTGGGGATGCGCGTTCTACTGCCATTATTGGCTGCGTCTGCAGTTGGACTTACAACTGCTTGGCTAATGTGATGAGTTTTCTTGTGATTGGTGCTCTAGCCTCTTCTCCAACAGGTTCTGCTAAATAATATTAAAATTGATTGTTTTAATCATCTACTGTGGGTTATGCACAATGTTCGTTATAAATTTCAGTGACGCGCCTAAACAGCCTTTAATGTTCGTTGCGCCTTGATCCATTGCACCCACTCGCTTAAACCATCGCCCTTTGTCGCTGAGAGTTCAATAATTATTAAGTTCGGATTGATCTGCTTAGCGTATTCGACACATTTATCCATATTGAAATCAACATAGGGCAACAGATCAGTTTTATTAATGATCATCAAATCCGCTGCATAAAAAATATCTGGGTATTTAAGCGGTTTGTCTTCGCCTTCGGTTACTGACAGCATAACGACCTTGTAGGCCTCGCCAAGATCAAATGGTGCCGGACAGACCAGATTGCCTACATTTTCGATAAATAACACGCCTTTATCTGCTGGGTTTAAGTCCTCAATGGCATGCCCCACCTGATGAGCATCCAAGTGACAACCCTTACCGGTATTAATCTGAATAGCCTTCGCGCCAGAATTGCGAATGCGCTCAGCATCCAGTTGACTGCTCTGATCGCCTTCAATCACATTAATGTCCAGCTGATCTTTCAACGCATCAATCGTTGCCGTTAATAATGAAGTTTTACCAGAGCCTGGACTGGAGATAATATTCAATGCAAAAATCTCATGTTGCTGTAAATACTGTCTATTTTTTGCTGCATAGCGTTTGTTTTTTCCCAGCACATCCTTTTCTAATTGCACCAATCGAAGATCAGCCGTATCAGTTGCATTCTCTTTGCTAGTATGTTGATGGTTTACTGTTTCAGTCGAACCGCAGCCACAAGTGGTACACATAAATCTCTCCTAATTAACAATCAAGTCTCTCACTCGCATCTCCAGTCCAGACTGGATATCCAAGCTAAAGGATTGGCAGTCGGGACAAGGCGTATGTAGTTCAAAAACTTTTGTTTCGCAACCACATTGTTGGCATATTGCCTGCCCTGGCATGGTTACAATATCCAGAATCGCGCCGTCGGCTACGCTATTTTTCATCACTATATCAAAACCAAATCGCAATGCCTCTGGCTCAACACACGAAAGCGCTCCAATTTCTAAACACACTTTTTTTACTGATGTGTAGCCCTGAGTGTCTGCATTATCATCAATAATGCTTAGTACACCCTCTAACAACGATAGTTCATGCATAAGCAGTACTAAGCTCCATCATTTCATGATCATCAAATAGCACGCTTTGCTCTGACCGTTGACAACAGTGCTCAACAAAGTCCTTTGCTAACCGTAGGTTATCAGTGGCTATCGACGACAATGGCTGACCTAACTCAAATGCATAACCAGCCATTTTCAATAAATAACAGGCTGGTGGTGCTGTTTTATACACCTGCTGGTAAACCGCTAATAACGCATCTGGTGTCAATGCGTGCGAGGTATAACTTTGCCCGACTTCAGGCTGGCAACGCGTTAGAAGATAGGGGCTATTGATTTGGCTATCTGCATCAATAAACAATACGGTTTGATAATCGACCAAGTCCATGACGTTTTCTATTTGTAATTGGTACGCCGTTAACACATCGATATGTTGCCAATGTCTTAGCGACTTAAGCGATTCAATATGTTCGGCAACTAAAGGCCCTAAGCCATCATCACCTCGCGCTGGATTGCCATAACCAATAATCAGCAGCTTAGCCACTTACTTCACCCTGACTATTTTTAACCAGTTGCTGTAATAACTTTCCTTCAACATCGCGTAACTCCACCTGTAATGGCATTTTACCAAGAGCATGAGTGGCGCAAGACAAGCAAGGATCATAAGCACGAATGGCTACTTCGATATAATTTAACAGCCCTTCTGTCAGTTCCTGACCATCCAAATAACGGGCGGCAACCTGCCGCACAGATTCATTCATTGCCTGGTTATTGCTCGTGGTTGAAACGATTAGATTGGCTTTTGTCACAATATCATCTTCGTTAATTTCATAATGATGAAACAAGGTGCCACGCGGTGCTTCAATCACCCCGATACCTTCCAACCGTTTTTCACCCGTAACAACTAAATCTTTCCCCTGCAAGTCGGCGTCATGCAACAGTGCTTTAATTGATTCGGCGCAATGAAGAATTTCAATCATTCTGGCCCAATGAAAAGCGAGTGAGCTTTGTACCATTCCCATCGCATCACCCCCTGCTTGAGCTTTAAATGCCACACGCGCCTGCTCAGCAGCAGGCGTAGTAATGAGGTCACACAAGTTAACTCGGGCTAAGGGTCCAACACGGTACCAGCCATCATCTACACCTAATGACTCAAAAAATGGAAACTTCATATAAGTCCACGGCTTCACTTCCTCGTGGATCACTTGATGATAATGACGGTAATCAAAATGGTCGAACACAGGATGACCGTTACGATCTATACCGCGTAAACCGCCATGATAAAGCTCCAACTCACCAGAAGAGCCGGTCAACCCCATAAAGCCACTTTTGATGGTGGCAAATTCATTGTTAAAAGGGACATCCGCTAAATGAATATCAGCCGCTAACTTAACCGCTGCCTTACTCCACTCAATAACATCATCAATATCATTCAGTAAATAATTAACCTCATCAGGCGTTAATGATTTATTCATTCCACCTGCAATAGCCCCCGTTCCATGTATGCGTTTACCAGTAACAATCCGAATCACTTCTTGACCAAATTTTCGCAGTTTAATGCCCTGCATGCTAAGTTCAGGGTAGTCAGCTAATAAACCAAGGATATTGCGTTTACTTTTGTCACTGCTAAAACCAAATAGCAAGTCAGGTGAGGCTAAATAAAAAAAGTGTAACGCATGTGACTGTAACACCTGGCCGAAGTGTAGCAACTTACGCAGCTTTTCTGCCGAAGGCGTTAGTTGATCCACACCGACTAATTGATCAATGGCTTTTGCCGCAGCTAAATGATGGCTAACAGGGCAAATTCCACATAAACGTTGCACTAAAACCGGTAGCTCCCAGTAGGGGCGGCCTCGAATAAAACGCTCAAAGCCCCTGAATTCAACAATATGTAAGCGCGCTTGCGCGACATGATTGTTTTCATCTAACAGTAACGTAACCTTGCCATGCCCTTCTACACGGCTAACAGGGTCAATAACAACTCGTCGCAGTGACTCCGAATTAGATGCTTGCTGGTCTGTCGTGCTCATAAGTTCAACATCTCATTAATCATAATGCATTAGTTCGCCTGGCAAGGTCGGTTCGCGCCCTGCAAGTAAATCGGTAATAAATGTCCATATCGCATCAGCTGATGGTGGGCAGCCTGGTAGCGAATAATCAACCTTGACGATTTCATGAACCGGATAAACCTTGTCTAATAACAAAGGCAGTTCTGGGTCATTAGGGATTTGCGGATTCACTACGCCAAGCCCATCAATATACGACTCTTCAAGACATTCTTTTAGCGATATCTTATTGCGCAATGCCGGCAGCCCGCCATTAATGGCACAGGCCCCAACAGCAATCAAGGTCTTACAGTTTTTTCGAAATTCTCGTAATACATGCACATTTTCCGCATTGCAGACCCCACCTTCTATCAAGCCTATATCTGAATGATGACAATTTTTTATATCAGTCAATGGCGAACGATCAAACACCGCCACTTCCGCCAAACCGGTTATACGCTCATCAATGTCCAACAAGGACATATGACAACCGAAACAACCAGCCAGTGATGTTGTAGCGATACTAATTTTGGCGGTCATTTTCCACCTTATTCAGCTCTGTTCCATCAATGCTCTTTTTGTCATAAGTACGTTCACCGATGGGCACATCAAATGCTTTTCTTTTAATTAAAATCGCCCCTACTGGGCAAACGTGGGCCGCTTTATCGTTCACATCAAGGTCGCTGTCGTGTAATGTCCCTGACGGGGAATTAACAATCAATTCGCTCTCAATACCTCGTCCACTGATCGCAAACACATTTTTTTGGTCAACATCGCGACTTGCTCGGACACATAATTCACAAAAAATACAGCGATCTCGATCCAACATAATATCGGCGTGTGAGGCATCTATTTCACGCAGGGGAAACAAATGAGGAAAATGAGCATCGAACATTTTTAAATGATAAGCCAGCGCTTGTAACTCACAATCTCCACTCTTTTCGCAAGAAGGACATAAATGATTGCCCTCAACAAACAACATTTGTGTAATGCTGCGACGTGAAGCATTCATTTCATCGCTATTATTATCGACCACTTGGCCTTCACTCGCTGGCGTTGTACAGGCAGAGCAAGCCCGACCATTCACCTTAACAACGCAAACCTTACAGCTACCATGGGGTGCAAACTCGGGCTGGTAACACAGGTGAGGAATATAAATTCCAGCCGCTGACGCAGCCTCAATAATCGTCTGACCTTGCTGAAAAGGAACCTGTTGCCCATCAATTACTATCGACAGCGTTTTCATTCGTTAAATTGCTCCAGATGGGCATCCGCATCCGTTCTACCGGTCAGCACACGTGCTTGCTGTAAAGCCTGTTCAAGATCAATAGCAGGGGTAAACGCCTGATCTTTAAGCTTGGCCTGATAGTACTCGGGGAAATAAGTCAATGAGTCCATTATTGGGTTGGTCGCCGTTTGACCTAATCCACAATGGCTGTAATCTTTCAGCAAATGACTTAGTTTTTTTAATTCTGCAAGGTCATTCTCACTCCCCATGCCGTTAACTACCTTATCGAGCGTGTTCTTCACCAGCGTTGTGCCCACTCGACACGGTGTACAAAAACCACAACTTTCATGGGCAAAGAAATGGGTAAAGTTAGTCGCTATTGCTAAAGGATCACGGCTCTCATCAAAGATCATAAATGAACCGCCCGTTGGCAAATCTTCAAAGCTAATCTGTCGCTTAAAATCGGTGTTCGCCACCAGTGCTCCCGATGGCCCACCCACTTGCACACAACGTGTATGGCTAGCACCGCAATCAATAAGGACCTGCTCAATAGTCGTGCCAAAAGGATATTCATAAATACCTGGGCGAGCACAATCGCCAGAAATACTTAGCAAGCGGCTTCCGGGAGAGTCTTCCGTACCGACCTGATTATAAGATGAAGCGCCTGCTAGCGCTATTTTCGCCGCTGCGGCAAATGTTTCTACATTATTGATGACCGTCGGTTTATCAAGATAACCATGCGTCACAGGAAAAGGCGGTCTTATCCGTGGGACACCTCGCTTACCTTCCAGCGACTCGAGCAAGGCGGATTCTTCACCACAAATATATGCCCCTGCACCCATGCGAATCTCTATATCAAAATCAAAGCCTTCGACACCTGCAATGGCTTGACCCAACAAGTGAATTTGTCTACGTTGATCAATGATCTGTTGTAATTTTTGTCGCAGAAAAAGATATTCTCCACGCAAATAAATAAAGCCTTGAGAGGCACCAATAAGACGCCCGCACAGCGTCATCCCTTCGATCACTTGATCGGCATAATTATTCAGCAAAACACGGTCTTTGAAGGTACCTGGCTCACCTTCATCTGCATTACAAACCACATAATGTGCATCAGCTTCGATCTGTCGACAAAAACGCCATTTATTCACCGTAGGAAACCCTGCACCACCACAGCCACGTAGGCCAGACTGCTCCAACTCAATCAAGCTGTTTTCAATGCCGCGATCAAGCAAGGTCTTAATGGCTGATCCCGCTTCAATACCTTGTTGCAATAAAAAACCGCGTTGTTGAATATTATCTTCACTATGAAACAAATCAGCTGGCCACTCACTGATTGATTCACCTTGTTCGATGAGATTAACAATCCGCTCAACGCGATCGGTATCTAATGCGACCACTGCAATACCGTTAATAAGTGCTGCGGGACCCTGATCACAAAAGCCGGTGCACGAGGTGGTCGCAATGCTCACTTTGCCATCACTGCGAATGGTCTCTGGCTGAATATCAAGCTTCTGACAAAATGCATCCATTACTGTTTGGAAACCGTGCAGGGTATCAATAATACAATCACTTAACAGAATGCGGTAAGTCCCAACGGGTTCTGAATGTAGGAAACTATAAAATTCGATAACGCTATGAATTTGGCTACGGGGAATATTCAGAAGATGCGCTGTTTGTTCAACGGTATCTGTCGAAAGAAAGCCAAAGTGGTTTTGCAAGGCCTGTAAAATATCAATCAGCCGTGCGGGGTCAGCCGCATGCTCATCAATAATTGTACTGATTTTGGTTTCCATCATCTCTTTCCAAAGCGATTAAACCTGCACAAATTTGATTTCATTCCAAGTCCATAGTTCGATAGTATGGAAACACCATGAGCATTCAGATTAACAGAAAAAAACTACAAGTCACAGGGATAATTCAAGGTGTTGGTTTTCGTCCCTTTATCTACCGGCAAGCCAGCCAATTAGCACTGAAGGGATGGGCCAGCAATACCGGTGATGGTGTAACGGTTGATATTGAAGGCTCACCAAGCGCGTTAGAGGCGTTTATTGAAACAGTGCAAAAAAAACCTCCTATCAACAGCAAAATAGAATCATTAACTATAACTAACCTACCTGTTTGCGGTTACCAACAATTCGAATTACGCAACAGTGCCGGTCAGCAACACTCGATGTTTATTTCACCCGATATTGCCACCTGCCCCACCTGCATCGATGAGCTGCTTGACACAAGTAATCGTCGCTATCAATATGCATTTATCAGTTGCAGCCAATGTGGCCCTCGCTACAGCATTATTAACGCATTACCTTATGATCGTGAACGCACAGCAATGCACACGTTTCCCTTGTGTCAGGCATGCCAGAATGAATATGAGAACCCTAGCGATCGTCGTTTTCATGCGCAAACTATTGCTTGCCCAGATTGCGGCCCCACTATTGAGTTATTAACCCATCAAGGTAAATACCTTGCTGACAATATAACGGCTATCAAGCAAGCATCAGAGGCATTAACTAAGGGTAAAATTGTGGCGCTAAAAGGTATTGGTGGCTTTCAACTGTTAGCAAATGCGACCCATCAGGCCAGTATTGAACAATTACGACTCCATAAATCACGTCCTGAGAAACCATTTGCGTTGATGTGTCGAGACATTGCCCAAGTCGACACCATCGCCACACCCTCAGCACTGGAGAAAAAACTGCTACTTTCAGCAGCTGCGCCGATTGTGTTAATGGATAAATTAATCGCGTGTTCCACCTTGGCTGAAGGTGTCGCGCCTGACAATACCCTCATTGGCATCATGCTACCCTGCTCGCCTTTGCATCATTTACTGCTTAGACATTTACCTTTCCCTCTTGTTGCTACCAGTGGCAATCTTAGTAACGAACCGATCTGTATTGATAATCAACAAGCACTAGACCGGCTAGCCAATATCGCTGATTTCTTTGTTGTTCATAATCGCCCTATTCTACGACCCGTTGATGATTCTGTTGTACAAACCATTCATAACGAAGCGACTTTGCTACGTGCGGCTAGAGGCTACGCGCCTGTCACAATCAAATTGGCGGACAATCAATCTACTCAACACCCGCACAGGCCGACATTGGCCGTTGGTGGGCATTTAAAAAACACCTTTGCTATTAGCAAGGGTGATTACGCCATGATCAGTCAACACAATGGTGACCTTGAAAGCCTTGAAAGCATCACTGGTTTTAAACACAATATTGCTGATTTATCGCAATTGCTTGAATACCACCCCGAGCTGATTGCTCAGGATCAACACCCTGAGTATGCCAGCAGCCTTTATGCTAAATCGCTCCATTTGCCGACTGTTAGCGTACAACATCATCACGCCCACCTACTGTCATGTATGGCAGAGCATGCTATTAAACCACCGTTATTAGGCATCATTTGCGATGGCAATGGCCTCGGTGATAATAGCTCGCTGTGGGGCGGTGAGTTTTTCACATTGGACCCATCGTCAAACATTTCACGCATCGCCAGTCTGCGGCCATTTTCTTTGCTTGGTGGCGCTATCGCCCTTAAAGAACCTCGTCGATCAGCATTGGCAATGTTATGGGAATACATGGGTGACAAGGTATTTTCACACAACTCACTCGCTCCCATATCAGCCTTCACCGAGGAAGAAAAAGCACTGTTACAAGCTATGCTCAACAGACGAATCAACTCCCCGCGCAGTTCTAGTCTTGGGCGGCTATTTGATTGTGTCGCCAGTTTGCTCGATCTGTGTCAGGTTTCAAGCTATGAGGGTCAAGCTGCACAGCGTTTAGAACAATGTTTCGCCGCAACAGCAAGTGACGACTACTATCGCGTGTTATGGCAACAAGACAAAGAATTAGCCAGATTTGACTGGCAACCCCTACTGAGCGATATTATTGATGATTTAAACAACGCCGTGCCAAAACCACTGATTGCATGTAAATTTCATAACACGCTAGTAGAAATGATGGTTGATATGACACACAAATCAGGACAAAAAAGAGTAATATTAAGCGGAGGCAGTTTTCAAAACCGCTACCTAAGCGAAACGCTCATCTGCCGCCTATCAGCCCTTAATATTAAGGTCTACTGGCAACAAAAACTACCGTGTAATGATGGCGGCTTAGCGCTTGGTCAATTACTCGCCGCAGCTAATAGAGGAACACAGAATGTGCTTGGCAATTCCCGGTAAAATCATCTCCATTTCTGGTGAAAACCTCTACACCCGTACAGGGGATATCAGTTTTTCAGGACTAGTGACCACTGTAAGCCTCGCTCTGGTGCCAGAAGCGAAAGAAAATGACTATGTGATTGTGCATGCAGGCTTTGCCATTAATCTGCTAGATGAAGAAGAAGCCCTTGCCACCTTGGCTAGCCTCGATGACCTGAAAAGCGCACAGGAATAAACCCAGTGAAATATATTGATGATTTTCGACATCAGCCACATGTTGAGTTATTGGCAACAGCGATAAGGAATACCTGCACACGCCCTTGGACCATTATGGAATTATGCGGTGGTCAAACACATGCGATCATGAAATACGGTATTGATCAACTACTGCCAAGCGATATTAACCTCATTCATGGCCCTGGCTGTCCTGTTTGCGTTACCCCCTTGCAAGCCATTGATAAGGCAATCGGCATAGCGGCCTTGAATGGCGTTATCTTTTGCACCTTTGGCGATATGCTTCGCGTCCCCGGTTCAACAAAAGATTTAATGACCGTCAAAGCCGAAGGTGGCGATGTGCGAACAGTCTATTCGCCTTTAGAAGCAGTTACGCTCGCTCAACAGCACCCTGATAAACAGGTGGTATTTTTTGCCATTGGCTTCGAAACCACTATTCCAACAACCGCCATGAGCGTGTATCAGGCGCAACAAATGGGTTTAAAAAATTTCAAATTGCTGGTGTCACACGTTCGCGTGCCGCCGGCTATGGAAGCGATACTGTCATCAGTAGAAAATAAAGTGCAAGGCTTTCTCGCCGCAGGCAATGTCTGTGTGGTGATGGGCTATCAGGAATATTTACCCATTGCTGAGAAATATCAGGTGCCGATTGTCGTTACTGGCTTCGAACCCGTTGATATTCTGCAAGGAATTTTGTTGTGTATTACCCAATTAGAGCAAGGTCAGGTGACAGTTGAAAATCAATATGCTCGAGCCGTCCAAGCATCAGGTAATACCACGGCGCAACAGATGATTAATCGAATTTTTAAACCGGTTACTCGTTCATGGCGAGGACTTGGTGATATCCCGATGAGTGGTTTTGAGCTCAGTGCAGATTACGCTGATTTTGATGCAGAAAATGCTTTTCAAATCGCACATATCAACACTCAGGAACACGAGCAATGTCTAAGCGGTAAAGTGTTACAGGGCATTATCAAACCATCACAATGCCCAGAGTTTGCTGGCCGCTGTACGCCAGAAAGCCCTTTAGGTGCCACCATGGTTTCCGCAGAAGGTGCATGCGCCGCTTATTACACCTACCGTCGCCAGCAAAGTATTACGGAGAACAATAACCAGTGAGTAAAACGAATAATTCAGAAGACGCCTGCCCTCTACCTATTGGCCAGTATGACAAGATAGTGATGGCGCATGGTGGCGGCGGTCAATTGACACAGTCACTCATCGACAAACTCATGCTGGCTGAATTCGACAACCCTGCACTCAATGAAAAAAATGATAGCGCTGTGCTGGCTATCAATAGTGAGCGTTTGTCTTTTACCACTGACTCCTACGTGGTTAACCCCCTATTTTTTCCCGGAGGTGACATCGGCAAACTGGCGGTTTGCGGCACATTAAATGATTTGGCAATGAGTGGCGCTCGACCGTTATTTTTAAGTTGTGGTTTAATCATTGAAGAAGGCTTTGCTATTGATTCCTTGCAAAAAATTATCCACTCCATGAGCCACCAAGCCAAAGCGGCTGGCGTTACCATTGTAACTGGCGACACCAAAGTCGTTGAGAAAGGCAAAGGCGATGGGCTGTACATCAATACCAGTGGCATCGGCGTGCTAGATACAGCCATGAGCCTCTCCCCAAGCATGCTACAGCATGATGATGTTGTTATTATTAATGGCGATATTGGTCGCCATGGCATCGCCATTATGGCGCAAAGAGAAGGTTTTAAACTCGAACAAACTCTGGAAAGTGATTGCGCTGACCTATCTGGACTGGTCAAATTATTGCTTGATAGCGGCATTGACATTCACTGTATGCGTGATTTAACTCGGGGAGGATTAGCCACTGCCTTAATTGAAATTAGCACTGCCGCTAACAAACAAATCATGCTTGACGAAACCGCTATCGCCATTGCCGATCCCGTGCGTAGTGTTTGTGAAGTACTTGGCCTAGACCCGTACTATGTTGCCAATGAAGGACGTTTTATTAGCATATTACCATCAGCCCAAGCTGCTCAAGCATTAGCCATAATGCACGCTCACCCTTTAGGAAAACAAGCCGCCGTTATCGGTAACGTACACAAGGGCTCTCAGGCCATGGTTACAATAAAAAACCGAATTGGTACAACACGTATTTTGCAACTGCTAAGTGGCTCGCAACTGCCTAGAATATGTTAATGATCAAGCTGTCGTTAACTTGAGGCTCACCATAAAAGCATTGCTCTGATAACCGCTTCTACTACCTTCTTGCATACCGGAACGGGCTTTCTTAAAGCTATTCAATATAAAGATTAATAAACCGATCTCGATACTCTTCGTACACCCACGACTTCTCCAGACAAGACAGGAAAAACACCTCGTTATTACAAGGCCCAACTGATCAGTTAAAGGCACTGCAAAAAAATCCCCACCAAAAAACCGGCCACTACAAAGTTTCACAAAGGGAGTAACGAGCATTGGGGGCATGCAAAACGCTGATTAGCTTTTTAGCATGTTACTTGCTCAGCTTGTCTTGGAAGCTTCCGTAGTAATGAATTAATGCTTTCTTACTTGTTCTCGTGTCTATGCCGACCATTTTCATCTTCAAATATTTTTGTATTCGAATTGAGAAAGGTCTTATGCAAATCCACAGAGTCATTAACGCCTATTGCATCGAAATTTTGTTCCAACCAAGAAGACATTTCTGCTCGACCCTTATCACGCAGAGAGGTTAAAAAATCCCAATCTGAACTGTACTTACTACTCAGTGATAAGTCTTTTAATGCCTCATCTGCCCGAATAGAATGTACGAGAATATCCTTAAAATTGCCTTTATGCTCATCTTTGAGCATATCGTGTTCGAGCAATTTTTTCACGAAGGCTATCGCACGCATTTCTGATAATAGTGATGAGTTAAAGCTAATTTCATTAATGCGGCTAACAATTTCTGCCGATGTTGTAGGCGTGCTAAAACGGTTGATGGGGTTAATATGCACAATCAACAAATCTCTGCTATCCGTTTTATAAAACAGAGGAAACAAGGCAGGGTTTCCAACATAACCACCGTCCCAATAGTCTTCATCGTCTATCGACACCGCTTTATATATCAATGGTAGACAAGCGGATGCCATAGCTACATCTAATGTGACATCTTTGGTATTGAATACCCGTACTCTGCCACTATGGACATGCGTTGTACTGATAAACAATTTAATGTCACTGCAATTATTTAGCGCTTCAAAATCGACCGTATCGGCCAATACATCACGCAGAGGGTTTATATCAAATGGGTTAAGTTGATGCGGTGAAAAGATCCGCGACATGAAGTCTGTAACCATAAAATTCAATGCATCAGGCACTTTCCATGGCATATATTTATCTAGAGCCCATTTTTTCATTGGCTTGAAGGCTTTACCTTCCTCTGAAATGCGCCACCAAAAATTATGCAAACTCTCACGCGCTTTCTCAGGACCGCCTTGCTGCATCCCCGACGCTAACACGCAGGCATTCATCGTTCCGGCACTGGTTGCACAGATGCCATCAATGCCAATACGACCATCTTCTAATAGTTTATCTAACACACCCCAAGTAAATGCACCGTGTGCTCCCCCGCCCTGAAGCGCAAGGTTGATTGTCTTTTCTACTTTACTGCTTTTTTGCGTCATGGAATTCCTCAGTTAATAGATTATTTAGAGCCCATGTAGTCATGTATTACACGTCCATATGGTAGTGTTAGATCTACATGCCCCCAATAACTTGTTTAACAGGCAGATCAGTTACGGGTGCCTTTACATGTGGAATGAGTTGCAAACAAGCAGGGCCTGACTCATACGTAATAATCAAATACTCGCGGTCAATAAAACGATACGGCCCTTTGGGTAATTCGGCGATGCAAGCGGCATCGAAAGTAAACTTAAAATATCTCTAGTATTCACCTTATTACCTCAATAGAGTAACTTAGCCAGCCGTCCAACCACCATCGACGGATATATGTGTACCTGTAATATTCTCAGCGTGTTCCGAACACAAAAATAAAGACGTCCCTGCTAACTCCTCAACAGTCACAAACTTCTTAGTCCATTGCGCCGATAAAATAACGTCTCGTTTTACTTCTTCCTCACTAATACCACGAGCCTTAGCCGTATCCGGAATTTGTTTTTCAACTAACGGAGTTAATACATAGCCCGGGCAAATAGCATTACAAGTAATATTGTCTTCTGCCACTTCTAAGGCAATTGTTTTTGTAAACCCCAACACACCATGCTTAGCGGTAACGTATGCCGATTTAAAAGGCGATGCAATAAGTCCATGTGCCGATGCTATATTAATAATTCGCCCCCAACCTTGTCTTTTCATATGCGGAATAGCGGCACGTACGGTATGAAAACTTGAGGACATATTGATCGCTATAATGCTATCCCACTTCTCAGGCGAAAATTCTTCAACGGGTGCAACGTGCTGAATTCCCGCATTGTTAACAACAATGTCAATGGAACCAAAAACCTTCACGGCCTCTTCGACCATGGCTGTTATTTCATCCGGTTGGGTCATATCAGCATCATTATAGATACACTTAACCCCTTGGTTTTCAATCGCCTGCCGTTCTTTTTCAATCTCAACCGAATCACCAAACCCATTCAACATAATATTAATGCCTTGCGCTGCAAACCCCTGCGCAATGCCTAAACCAATTCCCGATGTTGAACCGGTTATTATCGCTGCTTTTCCTTTCAAATCCATTTATCTACCCTACTGTTGTTTAGTGAACAGCCTCTATTGCCTAAGACCCACCCCTTTTTAATCAAAAAAGACAATAAATCTAACAGCATTGTGACACAACACAGTTCAAGTCCTGTATAAAATTTATTACGCTACAACTAACCTATCCTCCTGCCTCTGTGGTGGGAATACTATTAATGGCCCTTGCAAATAGACTACCTGATATTCGTAATAAAGGCTTTTCTAGCTAAAAAGCTCATCATCATTAGCTATAACGTAACTATAGAGGAATAAAGAACCACTTAGAGCACCAGTCTTAATAACTAGCATCTTATAGCCATAATTATTTGAATTTGTTAAGCACCAACTAAAATGGTCTAACCACGATTCATGCTTAACTAAAAATCAGACCTACAATCGTAGATAACCTATTTAGCAGTTGATATTAAAAAGAATTTGGCTGTATCAAAAAACTTAAGCACATGATAAGACACTTCAACTACAACCCGCTTCCTCATTTGTACCGACAATTAGTTAACTAGATAAGCTAACACTGCTGCAGTGTCTATAAATTGCTTACATCGTTTGCAATACATTGCTTAACGGGCTTTGCACACCCTCTGCCTCTTACGCTAAGAAACATGCTGATAATAAAAGCTTCAACGTTGGAACTGGAAAAGTTAATTACCTTAGTGGCTTTGCTAGTGCTGTTGCAAAAGTGACTTATTCTAGTGAAACTAGTGAAAGGTTAGACAATCTTGTAATATCGAAAAATAGCCGAGCTATAACTAATTGAATAATAAAGGAAATTTGGTCGGGGCGAGAGGATTTGAACCTCCGACCACCAGTACCCCATACTGGTGCGCTACCAGGCTGCGCTACGCCCCGATGGAATTAAAATTACTTGAGTATGTCTAAAATTTCTTCTAATTCAGCTTTTATTTGCTGAATTTCTATTTTTGTCTGTGAGGTGTCTTTTTGTGAACTTTCACCTGAAAGGTGTGAACGAGCGCCACCAATAGTGTAACCATCCTCATAAAGCAGCCCACGAATTTGCCTTATCAGCACAACATCTTTACGTTGATAATAACGACGATTACCACGGCGTTTTACCGGCTCAAGTTGTGAGAACTCTTGCTCCCAATACCTTAGTACATGGGGTTTTACAGCACATAACTCACTCACTTCACCAATAGTGAAATAACGTTTCGCCGGTATCGCCGGCAACTCATTGTTATGACTGGGTTCCAGCATATGCTTCTACTCTGTCTTTAAGTTTTTGACCTGCTCTAAGAGTAACCACCCTTCTTGCAGAAATAGATACATCTTCGCCTGTTTTTGGATTTCGTCCAGGTCGAGCCTCTTTGTCTTTAAGTTCAAAATTTCCAAATCCTGAAATTTTAACTTGCTCACCTTTTTCTAACGATTCCTTTATTGCTTCAAACATTTGCTCAACGATCTCTTTAGCTTCTCGTTTATTGAGACCTAACTCGTCAAATAATTGCTCTGTTAAATCAGCTTTCGTTAATGACATTTTTTTATTCCCTTAGCTGAGCATTAAATAAATTATTAAGATTAGCGAGCAATTCATTAATGAGTTCCTCAACATCTTGCTCAACTAGTGTCTTAGATTTATCCTGTAAAATCAAGCCCAAAGCAACACTTTTTCTACCAGTTTCTACTCCCTTGCCTTGGTAAATATCAAACACAATAACCTCATTAACAAGCGTGTATTGCTTAGTAATATAGCCGACCATTTCATTTACGTGGAACTTTTCATCCACAATGAGTGCTAGGTCACGTCTTACCGCTGGATATTTTGACACTGCTTGAAATTCTGGTATCTGTTTTGTCTGAATCAGAGATTGTTTTAGTTCTACTAAATACACTGGTTTCTTAATATTAAACTCACCTTCCAAAGCTGGGTGTAATAAACCAATATAACCAACATGCTCCCCTGAATTATTAATCAGCTCTGCTGTTTGTCCCGGGTGTAAAGCTTCGTGTTTAGCCGGTTTAAACTGGTAGTCTGACAAACTGCCATTCAACGATAAAATAGCTTCTATATCGTGTTTAACATCATAAAAATCAATACTTCTAGATGACTCACCCCACTGTTCTGGCTGAGCGAGTCCTGTCGCTAATATAGACAACATTTGCTCTTGCACTAGCTGCCCATCTTTAACCGTGAATTTTAAGCCTGTTTCAAAAAAACGTATTGTTTCTTCATTACGTTTAATGTTTGCATCCATTGCTTTTAATAAGCCAGCCCATAAGGTTGTACGCATAACAGACAAATCAGCCGATATTGGATTCTGTAATCGGTACACATCATCCTGAGGGGTCAACAGCTTGAGCGACGAGTCATCTGTAAAACTGTATGTAACCGCTTCTTGATAGCCTAAATCAACCAGTAAGTCTTTAATCCTGTCTAAGGGCTGCAACTGCTCTTCAATGGCTGTTAAAGTACCCGAAACGGTTAATTCATTTTGTGGCAGATTATCGTAGCCATATAAGCGTGCCACCTCTTCTATCAAGTCTGCTTCAATTGCAATATCAAATCGATAACTTGGTGCTGTAACAAACCACTCACTTGCCGTTTTATTAACAATCATTCCCAAGCTATCAAAGTATGCTTCGACTGTATTTTCATCAAGTTCTATACCCAGCACACGCTGCACTCTTTGAAACCTAAAAGGCACTGCTTTATTAACAGGAAGCGTTTTGGTTGACGATGCGTCCGTTAATGGCCCTACTTGCCCGCCAGCAATATCGGTCAACAATTCAATCGCTCGATCTAATGCACGGTAACAAAGCTCTGGGTCTACACCACGCTCAAACCGGTGTGATGAATCTGTATGTAAGCCAAACTTTCTAGATTTACCCGCAATTGACAGAGGACTAAAAAATGCACATTCTAAGAATATATCTGTTGTCTCGTCATTAACTGCTGACGCTTCACCACCCATCACACCAGCAAAAGCCAAGGCTTTATGTTGGTCTGCAATAACCAGCACACTCTCATCTAACTCAACTTGTTGTTCGTTTAATAGCCTTAGAGATTCCTTTTCTCTCGCATGTCTAACAACAATGTCACCATCGATTTTAGCTAAATCAAATGCGTGAAGCGGTTGCCCTAATTCCAATAGAACATAATTTGTCACATCCACTAACGGACCTAAACTGCGCTGACCACATCGACGCAATTTTTCCTGCATCCAGATAGGTGTTTGCGCTGAACGATCTAAGCCTTTAATCACACGACCTAGGTAACGAGGGCAATCTATAGTAGCCTCAACGTTTACATTTTTATGGTCGTTTATTGAAGTTTCTATTTTTGGTGCTGGTTTGTTTTTGACAGGCTGTTTAGCAAAACAAGAAATTTCACGCGCAACACCTTCCACGCTTAAGCAATCGGCACGATTTGGCGTTAAATCTACTTCGATAATCGTGTCGTCAAGTTGTAAATAGTCCCGAATATCAGTTCCAATTGGCGCATCACTTGGTAGCTCCATCAACCCATCAGCTGAATCAGCGAGGCCAAGCTCTTCTTCGGAACATAACATGCCATTAGAAGGCTCACCACGTAACTTTGATGGTTTGATTTTGAAATTACCGGGTAAGACGGCACCAACAGTTGCCACAGGAATCCGTAACGAAGTTCTAACATTACTCGCACCACAAACAATATCTAAAGGCTCTTCTTGCCCAATAGAGACTTTACAAAGGCGTAATTTATCCGCATTTGGGTGTGCTTGAACTGATAATACTTCACCTACTAACACGCCGGTAAACTCAGCCGCAGCCGGTTCTACAGAGTCTACTTCTAAGCCAGCCATTGTTAATTTTTCTGTCAATTCATTCGTTGGAATTGAATAGTCAACAAACTCTTTAAGCCATGCTTCATTTACTAACATTTATGAGTCCTTATTTAAGCTTAATTAAACTGTTTTAAGAATTTAAGATCATTTTCAAAAAATAACCGTAAGTCATTGATTTTATACCGAAGCATGGTCAGTCTTTCTACACCCATACCAAAAGCGAAGCCGGTAAATTGGTCTGCATCAATATTGATATGACGAAATACCTCTGGGTGAATCATTCCACAGCCCAATACCTCTAACCAACCGGTATGCCCGCATACACGACAACCTTCACCTTCACACATCACACATTCAATATCTACTTCAGCAGAGGGTTCTGTAAATGGAAAATAGGAGGGTCTAAACCTTACTTTGACATCTTTTTCAAAAAAGGCCTTTAGAAACGCACTAATAACACCTTTTAAGTCGGCAAAGTTAATATCTTTATCTACAACAAAGCCTTCAACCTGGTGGAACATGGGTGTGTGCGTAATATCTGAATCACAACGATAAACACGACCCGGCGCTATCACTTTAAGTGGCGGTTGTTGATTTTCCATCACTCTAATTTGAACGGGTGATGTATGTGTTCTTAATAAGGTATGCTCATCAAAATAAAAAGTATCGTGCATGGCTCGTGCAGGATGATGAGAAGGAATATTCAATGCCTCAAAATTATGAAAATCATCTTCCACTTCAGGCCCAGTTGCCACATCAAAACCAACACGATTAAAAATCTGTTCAATACGGCGCATCGTTCTTGTCACAGGGTGAACACCACCTACTGATTGGCCACGGCCAGGCAAGGTCACATCAATAGTTTCTTCTATTAAGCGCTTTGCTAATAATTCATTTTCAAGTTGTAACTTACGCTGTTCTAAGTGCGCTTGAAATTCTTGTTTAGCTTGGTTGATAACGGCACCAACCTTTGGCCTTTCTTCAGCAGTTAGCTTGCCCAGCGTTTTCATTTGGCGCGTAAATACACCTTTTTTACCTAGGTAAGTAACTCGAATTTCTTCAACAACTGAAAGAGATGACGCATCAGCTAATTCTTTTTGCGCTTGCTTAACAATGTTTTCTAATGAATTTTCCACGTTGTTATCTTTTTATTTAATCCAAATAAATAAGGGAAAGGCCTCTAGACCTTTCCCTCACGACTCACTATCAGCTTGTAGTCAATACAGTATAAAAAATATGTGGGTAATATTAATCACCCAAAAGCTGTTTCTACAGGTTAGATTTTGCAGTCGCTACTAATTGCGAAAACGCATCTTTATCAAACACTGCTAGATCAGCTAATACTTTTCTATCCAAACCGATGGATGCTTTTTTAAGGCCATTCATAAAACGGCTGTATGACAAACCACAGCTACGGGCACCAGCATTAATACGTGCAATCCATAAAGCACGGAATTGACGTTTTCTTTGACGACGATCTCGGTAGGCATATTGACCCGCTTTAATCACCGCTTGTTTAGCAACACGATAAATACGGCTACGTGCTCCATAGTATCCTTTTGCTTGTTTTAATACTTTTTTGTGTCTTGCTCTAGCAACAACACCGCGTTTTACTCTTGGCATTTCTTATCCTCGAAAATCTTAAAATTAACTATATGGCAACATACGAGTCACGCTTTTCATATCTGAAGCGTGAATCAATGATGCTTTACGTAGTTGACGTTTACGTTTAGTGGTTTTTTTGGTCAAAATGTGACGCAAGTGAGCTTGCTTACATTTAAAAGCGCCCGTACCCGTTTTCTTAAAACGTTTGGATGCTCCGCTATTTGACTTCATCTTTGGCATTACAATACTCCGTTAATTAATTTTTTTCGGCGCCATAACCATTACCATTTGGCGGCCTTCAAACTTTGGCCGCTGTTCGACCAAGGCTAATTCTTCTAAATCTTTTTCTACGCGATTTAACAACTCCATACCTAACTCTCTATGGGCCATTTCTCTACCGCGAAATCTTACTGTGATTTTGGTTTTATCACCGTTCTCTAAAAATGAACGCAGATTACGTAATTTTACGTTGTAATCACCAATATCGGTTCCAGGTCTAAACTTAATCTCTTTAACCTGAACATTTTTTTGTTTCTTTTTCGATGCCTGCAATTTCTTGCTAGCCTCGAATTTAAACTTACCATAGTCCATTATTTTACAGACAGGTGGTTTAGCTGTTGGAGAAACTTCAACCAAATCTAAATCGACTTCAGCCGCCAAGCTCATCGCTTGTTCTAGTGTAACAACACCTACTTTCTCACCCTCATGATCGATGAGTCTTACACTTGGTATTGTAATCTCTTCGTTTACTCTTACTCTTTTTGTTGCGATCTTAACAATCTCCGAAAATTTTTAACGCTAAATTAAGCCATTTCTAATATTAGCAACGTACGCTAATGCACCTTGTGCAAAAACTTAAGACTCTAATGCATTTCGTTCAGTAACATTTTTGGTTACTAACGAAATAAAGTCCTCAGGATTGAAATGACCCAGGTTTTTTCCACTTAACGAACGCACTGCCAACTCGTTATTTTCTACTTCTTTGTCACCGATAACGATGAGATACGGAATGCGTTTTAAAGTATGCTCGCGAATTTTAAAGCCGATCTTCTCATTTCTCAAGTCTAATTTGACTCTGATGCCTTGTTTTTGAAGGATTTTTGCAATTGAGGTCGCATATTCGTCATTTTTATCCGTAATTGACATTAAAACGACTTGGGTCGGTGCCAACCACACAGGAAATTTACCCGCATATTCTTCTATTAAAATGCCAATAAAACGCTCCAAAGAACCCAAAATCGCTCTGTGCAACATAACCGGTGATTGTCTTGAACCATCCTCTGCAATAAATTGCGCATCTAAACGACCCGGCATTGAAAAATCCACTTGGATGGTGCCACATTGCCAAACACGATCTAAGCAGTCTTTCAGTGAGAACTCAATTTTAGGCCCATAGAAGGCACCCTCACCCGGTTGCAATTCCCAGTCTAAGCCTTTTGCATTTAAGGCCTCTTCTAAAGCTTTTTCAGACTTATCCCAAACCTCATCAGAGCCTACTCTTTTTTCAGGTCGTGTAGACAGCTTGATAAGAATGTCGGTAAAACCAAAATCTGCATACACTTCAAACAACAGGTCAATAAAATCAGACACCTCTGATTGAACTTGATCTTCTGTACAGAAGATATGCGCATCATCTTGAATAAAGTTACGCAAACGCATCAGCCCATGTAAGGTACCTGATGGCTCATTACGATGACACGAACCAAACTCGGCCATTCTTAAGGGCAAGTCACGGTAGCTTTTTAAGCCTTGGTTATATATTTGCACATGACATGGGCAATTCATTGGTTTAACAGCATACTCGTGGTTATCCGAGTCTACGGTAAACATATCATCACGGAATTTTTCCCAGTGACCTGATTTTTCCCACAATGACTTATCCACTAATTGCGGTGTACGTACCTCTACGTAATTATTGTCTTGTAGTTTAGAACGAATATATTGCTCAATTGTTCTATAAACACTTAAGCCTGCATCGTGCCAAAAAATCATCCCTGGTGCTTCTTCTTGAATATGAAACAAATCCAGTGATTTAGAAATCTTACGATGATCACGCTTTTCAGCTTCTTCTATTCTATGCAGGTACTTTTTCAGCGCCTTTTTATCGCCCCAAGCCGTGCCATATACTCGCTGAAGCATTTCATTATTAGAATCACCACGCCAATACGCACCAGCCAGTTTAGTTAGTTTAAACGCTTTTAAACTACCAGTATTTGGTACATGCGGCCCTCTACATAAATCAGTGAAATCACCTTGTTTATAAAGTGACAACACTTCATCTTGCGGAATGCTTTCAATAATTTGTGCTTTGTATTCCTCGTTTTTATCTCTAAAAAACGTTACCGCATCATCACGAGACAGCTCAAAACGCTCAACCGGTATAGATTGCTCTGCCAGTTCTGACATTTTCTTTTCAATTTTTTCAAGGTCATCTGGCGTAAACGAACGCTCAAATGCAAAATCATAGAAAAAACCATTATCAATAACCGGGCCTATGGTGACTTGAGCCGATGGGAACAGCTGCTTAACTGCTTGTGCTAATAAATGTGCGGTTGAATGGCGAATAACTTCAAGACCGTCTTCATCTCTTGCTGTCACAATCGCTAGCGTTGAGTCTTGCTCTATTAAATAAGAACCATCAACTAATACATCATTCACCTTCCCTGCTAAGGTTGCTTTTGCCAAGCCTGCGCCAATATCAGCGGCCACGTCCAGCACGCTAACTGCTTGTGAAAATTCGCGCTGACTTCCATCCGGTAATGTAATAACTGGCACGTTAGAACCTTTGTGTTTTGATGTTTGAATTTGGTGTTAAAAATTGGTAGGCACGAGTGGATTCGAACCACCGACCTCATCCATGTCAAGGATGCGCTCTAACCAACTGAGCTACGCGCCTGCAAGCCAATTTTCTTAAGACCGCGCATTGTACTGAATGTTGCCTCGTTAGTGAAGCTATCAGTTTATTTAATTTGCCAATGCTAGCTATTCAAAACCATCTGATTTTGTAACTCATTCACCTCATCACGTACTTTAGCGGCTTCTTCAAACTCTAAATCTCGTGAATGTTGATACATTTTCGCTTCTAATTCTTTTATTTTTTTTGCCATTTGAGCTGGTGATAAAGCTTGATATTTTGCCGCTTCATCAGCTACTTTTTTCATTGTACTTCGCTGAGATCGGGCCGTCCCTTCCATGATATCGGTGACCTTTTTAATGATTCCGGTTGGGCTAATTCCGTGCTTTTCATTAAACGCCTGCTGAGTTTCCCTACGACGACTGGTCTCATCCATCGCCCGTTGCATTGACCGTGTTATTTTATCGGCATATAAAATACTTTTTCCTTTTACATTCCTTGCCGCACGCCCTATTGTTTGAATCATAGACACCTCAGATCGCAAAAACCCCTCTTTGTCTGCATCTAAAATAGCCACTAAGGACACTTCTGGAATATCCAAGCCTTCACGTAATAAGTTAATACCAATTAACACATCAAATATACCCAAACGAAGATCACGAATAATTTCTACCCGTTCAACCGTTTCAATATCAGAATGCAGATAGCGAACCTTTACCCCGTGCTCCATTAAGTAATCGGTTAAATCTTCAGACATTCGTTTTGTTAGCGTTGTAACCAATACACGCTCTTCAACTGCCACTCGTTTCTTAATTTCTGACAACAGATCATCCACTTGTGTTGTGGCCGGCCTTACTTCAATAATCGGGTCAAGTAAGCCTGTTGGCCTAACAACTTGCTCCACCACCGCCCCCGAGCGCTCGATTTCATACTTAGCAGGTGTCGCTGAAATATAAATCGTTTGAGGTGCTTTCGCTTCAAACTCTTCAAAGCGCATCGGCCGATTATCTAACGCAGATGGCAAACGGAAGCCATATTCAACCAACGTTTCTTTTCTTGAACGATCACCTTTATACATCGCCCCTACTTGCGGCACTGTCACGTGCGACTCATCAATAAAGAGCAAGGCATTATCTGGTAAATAATCAAATAACGTGGGCGGCGCCTCATTAGGCTTTCTACCGGATAGATAACGTGAGTAATTTTCAATCCCCGAACAGTAGCCAATTTCACGCATCATTTCCAAATCAAACTTTGTACGTTCTTCTAACCGTTGCGCCTCAACCAGTTTATTTAACGAACGTAACTGTTCTAAGCGAATTGCCAATTCAGATTTTATTTTTTCTATCGCTTCTAAAATGGTTTCGCGCGGGGTTACATAATGAGAAATAGGGAAAATCGTGTAACGCGGTATGCGTTGGATAATTTCACCGGTTAATGGATCAAACAACGACAAACGCTCAATTTCATCATCAAACAATTCCACACGCAGCGCATCTTGGTCTGACTCGGCAGGAAATATATCAATCACATCCCCTCTTACTCGATACGTTGCACGAAGTAATTCAACATCATTACGCTTGTATTGCATGTCTGTTAACTGACGAATAATCTCGCGCTGACTCACCCGCTCACCACGAGATAAATGCAAAATCATACTAAAATATAGTTCCGGATCACCTAAGCCATATATACAAGAAACACTCGCAACAATCACCGCATCCTTGCGTTCCATCAGTGCTTTAGTCGCAGACAAGCGCATTTGCTGAATGTGCTCATTTAATGACGCATCTTTATCTATAAAGGTATCTGATGCCGGCATATAGGCTTCTGGCTGATAGTAATCGTAATACGACACAAAATATTCAACCGCATTATCGGGTAAAAACTCTTTAAGCTCGCCATACAACTGCGCGGCCAGCGTTTTATTATGCACCAACACCAAAGCAGGCCGTTGCAGCTCTGCGATGGTATGCACCATCGTAAAAGTTTTACCTGAGCCTGTTACCCCTAATAAGGTTTGATTCGCTTCGCCATGATTAACTCCCTCAACCAGCGCTTTAATCGCCTTTGGTTGATCGCCTGCTGGTTTAAAAGATGAGTGAATTTCGAATTTTTTATTCATAGGGATTATCTGGGAACGCAGCATCTAGTAGAATACTGTCTTTAGGGGACCAAATACTTAATTTTATTCTAAAAAAGCTGTCAACACCCCATTTAAGCTGAATTTTATTCATAGAGGCTATAACAAATGAGCATTAAACTGTCACAACGCGTACAACGCATAAAACCTTCTCCAACACTTGCTGTAACAGCAAGAGCGGCTTCCTTACGCGCAGCCGGACAAGACATCATCGGCCTAGGCGCAGGCGAGCCTGACTTTGATACACCAGAGCATATCAAACAAGCCGCTAAAGACGCTATTAATGCAGGTAAAACCAAATACACAGCCGTTGATGGCACGGTTGAACTTAAAGATGCCATTATCAATAAATTAAAACGCGACAATGGTCTTGATTATCAAGCCGACCAAATTCTTGTCTCATGCGGCGGCAAGCAAAGTTTTTTCAACTTAGCTCAAGCCTTATTAGACGATGGCGATGAAGTTATTATTCCTGCACCGTATTGGGTGTCGTACCCTGATATGAGTTTATTGGCAGGTGGCGTACCGGTTATCGTTCAAGCAGGCCAAGATCAAGCTTTTAAAATTACCCCTGAACAGCTTGAGGCTGCCATCACCGAAAAAACCAAACTTGTAGTGATCAACAGCCCATCAAACCCAAGTGGTAAAGCCTATACCAATGACGAATTAGCAGCACTGGGCGATGTGTTGGTCAAACACCCACATATCCTCATCGCGACCGACGATATGTACGAACACATTCTTTGGACTGACGAGCCTTTCAGCAACATCGTTATGGCGTGCCCAGCACTATACGACCAAACTATTGTGCTTAATGGTGTATCAAAAGCCTACTCCATGACTGGTTGGCGCATTGGTTACGCAGCAGGCCCTAGCAAGCTGATGAAAGCGATGAAGAAGATTCAGTCGCAAAGCACATCAAACCCAACATCTATCTCACAATACGCTGCGCAAGCAGCACTAGAAGGAGATCAATCTTGCATCGGTGAAATGCTAGTGGCCTTTAAAGAACGCCACGATTATGTTGTAGAACAACTGAACCAAATAAATGGCATCAGCTGCATTCCATCTGACGGAACGTTTTACTGCTTCCCTGACTTCAACGCCATACTGAATCGCATGGACAGCATCGACAACGATGTAGACTTAGCTGAATATATTCTTGAAAAAGCAGGCGTCGCACTTGTTCCAGGCTCAGCTTTTGGGCTTAATGGTCACATGCGTATATCCATTGCAACCAGCATGGATAACCTAGTAAACGCCATGGATCGAATAGCGAAGTTACTAAACGACAATTAAATGTGTTTTAAAGCTTATTAGCTATTGACCAAAACAGCCGCGTTTCGTAAGATACGCGACCTGATCAATTCCTCTGTAGCTCAGTTGGTAGAGCAAATGACTGTTAATCATTGGGTCACTGGTTCGAGTCCAGTCGGAGGAGCCAATATAATCAAAGAGTTAGTGTAAAAACTAGCTCTTTTTTTATGCCTTAAACAAAGGGTAGCTTAGCGGACCATAAGATAACCCTCCACAAAAAAATGAAAAAACAAACTCTCTTCCCTAAACCTAACAATTAGGTAGTGAGCACTACAACACTCCCAGAGGAAATCGCCTCTAAGCTGCCTGTGCGGCAGTGAACTTTAGTTGATTTCATGCTTGTAATTATCTTTGTTTCTAAGCTGCCTGTGCGGCAGTGAACTCAAAACCTGCCGGATTCATTCGGCGCGTGTTTTTCTAAGCTGCCTGTGCGGCAGTGAACTGAACCAGCCCCAAACCCTAGAAACTTCAGAATTTCTAAGCTGCCTGTGCGGCAGTGAACATGCAGCAGCCTCCCAACCTGAGCCGTCCCATTTTCTAAGCTGCCTGTGCGGCAGAGAACATTAAAGGTAAATTCGGCCAGATAGACACCGTTTTCTAAGCTGCCTGTGCGGCAGTGAACAGATATGATAGCTACTCGTGATGATGAAATTATTTCTAAGCTGCCTGTGCGGCAGTGAACTTCATTCTGTGGACCCTGCTTACCGTCGTCAATTTCTAAGCTGCCTGTGCGGCAGTGAACATTGCTCATGCCTGAATAACCAACTCCGTCAGTTTCTAAGCTGCCTGTGCGGCAGTGAACCTGTTTGACCTGCGCCGACATTTGACATTGACTTTCTAAGCTGCCTGTGCGGCAGTGAACCTAACTCTGAGATTATTGTGTCTGTGATGGATTTTCTAAGCTGCCTGTGCGGCAGTGAACCTCACCTTTGTCTTCATCAATGTAGTACGGGATTTCTAAGCTGCCTGTGCGGCAGTGAACACTCTTCAGTGTGTGGGGATTGTCCCTTAAGATTTCTAAGCTGCCTGTGCGGCAGTGAACCTAGACGGCGTTGATATGAGCGCTCGCTTAATTTTCTAAGCTGCCTGTGCGGCAGTGAACTAGTGATAATTTCAGATGCTTGCTCATAAAATTTTCTAAGCTGCCTGTGCGGCAGTGAACCGATAGTGCCAGGTATTCTACCTTCATAGTTATTTCTAAGCTGCCTGTGCGGCAGTGAACATATGAGTAAAGGTCTGCTTGAAACGGCCGATATTCTAAGCTGCCTGTGCGGCAGTGAACGCGTGGCATTTCAATCATCGGCGTTACTCAAATTTCTAAGCTGCCTGTGCGGCAGTGAACAAAATGCTAGTATCGAAGGGCTGTATTTAAACTTTCTAAGCTGCCTGTGCGGCAGTGAACCAAAAAACCGAAAATGTGATGTTTTTAAAAAATTTCTAAGCTGCCTGTGCGGCAGTGAACGCAACGTCCAAAGTTTAAGCTCTTGATTTAATTTTCTAAGCTGCCTGTGCGGCAGTGAACTTTTATAATAAATTAATTTTTTGCACGATTAATTTCTAAGCTGCCTGTGCGGCAGTGAACTCCGTTTTTAGCTCCCCATGTTTAGCAACGCTTTTCTAAGCTGCCTGTGCGGCAGTGAACATTCTTCAAGTTTTGCTATCGGGTTGTGTGAATTTCTAAGCTGCCTGTGCGGCAGTGAACATCACGAATCGGGTGGAGTCGCGTACAGGAATTTTCTAAGCTGCCTGTGCGGCAGTGAACACGCTGACGCATAAAATCCCCACGAAGCAGATTTTCTAAGCTGCCTGTGCGGCAGTGAACATGTAGATACGAACTTCAGCCGCTTATAGATTTTTCTAAGCTGCCTGTGCGGCAGTGAACTCTAGTTCGGTGTCGGACAATATTGATTTATCGTTTCTAAGCTGCCTGTGCGGCAGTGAACGGTATAGCCTATTTCCGTCTAATATCCCGAATTTTCTAAGCTGCCTGTGCGGCAGTGAACGAAATATGTTATTATCTAGTTATTAATTATAATTTCTAAGCTGCCTGTGCGGCAGTGAACAAGAGTATAAAGCAAGAAAATCAAGTAATAACAAATAGTTAGCTGCTATTTAAACAAGCAACCCTTTAATTAATCGCCTTCCTTTAACTTATTGATATTTATATGTTTTTAAGGAGCTAAAAAAATTTGGTTGGAAATACTTACCTTTTGGGCATAAAAAACATTTTCCATACTTGCTTTAATATCATACGGATAATAGTTCATTTAAGATTACGCCACCTTATACTCTTATAGCGATTACTTTAAGAGAACCTAAGTTTCTTGCGCTTAAGAAAACGACAAAAGTTGCATAAAAGAAATTTTGGAGAATATTTTATTTAAGTCTCCAGCCATCTTTACCTGAAATAATAGCAATGCTTTCGGCATTGGATTAAAACCATGGAATAGTGGCTGTTTTGCTTAAGCCAAACGAGTCAAAATCTCCTTTCAACGGGTTGCTCAATAGCTCACCAAAAGCAATATAACGCCTATGTTTATGTCCACTTGAAGTACTATCTAGCTCTAAATAAGGGTTATCTAAACCCTTTTCAAACATTTTTACCTTATAGTCCTTTACTGATTCTGGTGTAATTGACCCGCGTTTAATCAGCCGCCTTAGTTTTGCCTCCGTCATGCTTGGTTGCTTACGTGAAATAACTCGGTACTTTACATCATGAGGAATATGTTGAATTGGACTTATGCTGCTGTATCCGGCTAACCCACCTAACCAGTCTATGGTTTTCAATTCATTCAATTTGGCTTCTGATCCATGTATCCTAATTATGTTACCAAGAAGCACCTTATATTGAGGGAAGCTTATACCAATACTCGATGAATTTAAGGTATGCAAAGCTTTGTGAAGCTTACTGAATACCTTATTACGAATAAAGTAAATCGGCACTTCTTCATCAGGCTCTATTTTTATATCAAAATAATAATCCATTACTGCTTTTCTCCGAATACGCCACCCCTAACTAAAACAGCCATTACAAAATGCTCATCTTCTGGCAACTCTAGTTTTTCACCTTGTGAGAAACGATCAAATAATGAAAAGAAATCTTTTTTGTCTTTTGGTTGTCGATAAGCTCTTCCTAGATTCGTTACTGCCCCATATGGGTCTATAGAGATAGCTTTTTGACACTGTTCAAATTCTGGATACCAAGTATCAATAGTTCTAATAGCATTACCAATTTTTTGCGAATGCATGGCAGCAACTTGGCCAACCTCATAAAGAATTTTACTTTTACCTTCCTTACTATTATTTTTATCTAGCACTAACTCCTCGCTTGGGTAAACATCTTGTGATTTCCCTACCTTTGCAAAAGCAGTAATTTCTAATAATAAAAACTCATTCTCCCCTGACAAGGTTTTAGCAATCAATTCTGCCAGTTCATTTATTTCACTAGAGGCATTATCAAAATTTTGAGTGCTAAACTCTAAACTATTGAATACCCAATTTTTTAAAATATCGTTATTTAGAACATTAATGTGCACTTCTACATTTTCACTCCCCACACGATTTCGCCAAAGAAAACGACCATTTGCTAAGTTACTGGCATAACGCTGTGATAACTCAGCAAAGCCATAGTCAGCGATATAATTAGAAACTGCCTCAGAGTATGTTTGGTTAAACCCTTCATGATTACAGGCTGATGGGGTTTCAACACCACTTAATACTTTTAAGGTGAAATTTAGTTTTAAAGTATCTTGATTTGGTGCTAAGGCACAGCTATCAACAGTTTGTAGATTAGCACTTTCTATTTTTGCGTCAATTTTCCCTTCTTCTGATTTTTTCAGTCGATTTGAAATCGTCCCTCGCACTGATTTTTCTTGTAACTTTAAAGGTACTGATTCATTGCCCCTATTTTCCCAAGTTGTGCCGTACATTAAACCATCAGAGGGGACTAATTTCTTTTCAAATGCTAAAACGGATGCAGGTATTTTACTCATAATTTACTTTTCTCTTGATTAATCGAATAGTTGTTCTGACAAAGGTATAGATCATTTTTCTCATATTCTTGATAACGCCAAACCATTTCATCAAGCGTATCAAAATGGTAAGGCATTTTAAATTCACCTAAGGTGACGACACTTTCAGCAAATCGATGAGGTGTTGTTAAATCTCGAGTATTTTTTAAACTGCCTAATTCGCTAATTCCTTGGTAGCCGATTGCTATTGGAACAATCCAACCTTCTTCTTTTTTGTGGGCTTTACTTCGAGACACTTTATGGTTTTCATCCACCTCTATATCTGTAGTAATTTTTAAATAATCAAGCATTGCATCTATCGCATCCGCACCTTTGTCCATTGACGATTGCATTAGATCTTGCCGAGTAACCAAACAGAAACCTGGCATTAAGTACTTAGTTAATTCTCTAGGCTTATTGTTATCAACCTCTTTATGCTGACTTGGTTTAAAACTAGTAATATCACCACTTGCAATTTTCATGGTGTGTAGTTTGTTGTTAATTAGTTGAGTGAACTTCTCGTAATCAATGATGCCTAGCTCGCATTCAATTGCGATAGTCACTTCTATATCACAACGTGCTTCCTCAATAAATGACGGGCGTTTTCCTGACTTATCTAACGGATTGCTTGTAGCTATAATTGAATGAACGTAATCACCCTGCCCTTTGTAGGTTTGCAAATCCAGTTCTAAACAACTAACAATAACACCTGTAAATTTAATATCTTTAAACTCTGCCTGTCGTATTTTTCGCTCAAGTGCATGCATAAAACCTAGCCACGCTGTCATTGCAGGAAAACCAATGGTATAAGGGCTAGATAAAGCATTAGCATTGTGAATTTTTATATTAGGAATAAGCACTATATCCTTCATTTCAAGAGCTCCTGTTCTACTTCAAGGACTTTTTTAATTTGCTCTATATCATCATCACCTAATAATTTATTATCTTTTGTTGAATGTTTATAGTTGCCGATAAACCAGTTGGCAAAATAACTTTGCGCCTTGCCTAAATAACGTTGGTTTTGCCTGTCATCATTTCTGATTTCAGTGTGTTTATTATCCAACCAAATTTTTTGCCAAATTGCTAAGTCGCTGTAGTTTTCACTATCAGACCAGCCAGCATTAACCTCACGAATATTATCAACTAGTCTTTTAAGTTTAGTTATTGAATTGAGGACTATATCATCACGTATATCTCTAACATCTTTATTATTCTTACGCCAACTCAATACTTTATGAAACTGGTCAAAATCTTTTTTGAATAATCCTGCCCACAAGCAATCATTAAAAAAATCTTTTTTTGGTGGCTGAGTTTGACGTTTCTCTAGCGTTGGAGGCAGAGATGACAACAAAAAACTAACACCGCCGTTTTGGTTATTTAAAGTACTAATATTTTGCGGCTTTGTTCCTCCGTATCCGATAGATGTTAACCCAATTACATCTGTAACCTTTCCCTTTATTTTGAGAGGCTTAGCTTTTTTTAATTCTTCTCTTAACCGTTTATTTTCTTCTGAAAACCGTAATGCATTCACTTTTTCTTTAAGCTTATAAATGATTCCCGATGCATTAAGAATAGAGAGCAAGTGATAGCCATTAGCTATTGGAAAGTAAACCTGCTTAAGTTTTTCACTGCTTTGATCTAAATCAGAGCACTTAATTTGCATAAAAGCATTTCTGACATCATCAAAGTTAATATTGCCTGTAGAAAGCTGCTGTTTAATAGCGTCAGTGTTTTGCTCTATATGCTGTAAAACTGTTTGCTTGTCTTGCAACTCAACTCTTAAAAATTTTTCAACATCTAATGCGGCGGCATTACCAAATACATCTAGCTCTACTTCAACATTGCCTGAGCGTAATAAGCCATCATTCTCTTTTTTTACATCAGCAATAATGCTACTGGTTTTGGCATTTGGATGAATAAACTTAGCAGGGTGAGAGGTAAGTGATAATTGCTTTGCACGTAGCGAAGCATCAAGCAGCCAAGTTTCAAGGTTGTACTTTTCTGCCGCCTCTTGAGTAACACGCAGCTTATCTTCATCACTAGAATTAGTTTTGACATTTTTCTTTAGGTAATCTTCTTTTTTATTTTCTAAGAAGTCTTTAATTGCTTCATCTTGCATATCTAAACCTTTCAAATCGTATGATTGCCATTGGTTAAACCCAATTGGTGATTGTAAATAAATTGTTGATTTTCTAACGCTTCTCCATAGGTGGGCAAATTTATTTCTCCATAAATTAATGCTGTTTCTTCCAAGTCTAGCTCTAATTTCTTAGCTTGTTCAGTTAATGAGGAAACATAATTTCGCACTAACCATAAATTTTTCAATTCATGCTTATTCAGCAAACTGGATTTAATATTATTTTTTCCTACTTCAACAGTATTGCACTTATCTCCCTTTTCTAAAAAGGTACCATCAGCTGTTAAAAACACGGTCATATCTTTGCTCTTATCTCCTCTAAAACGTATGTATTGTTGAGGTAAAGCCGTTAACCACCAATCACTCTCTAACCAACCCTGCATTGATTCAGGGCCTTTGTAATCATAGTTAGTCAATAGCTGATGGATAACTTTATGCTCTAAATTTGCAAGGTCTGATGATTTAGTTTGTTTGATTCTGTTGGTTGCATCTAGCTTTTCAGCCAATTCTGTTATGTTTACCAACTTATCAAGGTCATAGGTATTTAAGTCTTTCATTTGGTTTTGGTAACCGGGCCATCTGAAAGCGATTTTTTTACCTTCTGTTTTTAAGGCTCGATAGTTGTACTTCATAATAGCAATATTTGGTTCATTAACTTCTCTATCCCTATGCCTAAGCACTCTTCCTGCTAACTGAATGAATGATCGGTATGAGGAAGGCTCAATGACCGCCCAATCGAAGTCGTGATCTCTACCGACTTCTTCTACAGGGGTAGCAACTAGAACAAATATGATGTTGTTTACTTCTGAGTTATCAATATGGTTTCTGATCACCTTATCTTCTAAAATATGCTCATCACCCTTGTTTCGCTTTAATATTTTGTCCAAATATTTTTCTTGTTCATGGCGCATTAACAAGACTTGCCTTGAATGATAAGCCATTATTTTAAGCTCAACATTTTTCGCTGCATGGTTCTCTAACAAATACTTTGTTAAACCAACACATGGGTTAATATTCGCCATGCGAACCACACCAATACTAATTTTTTTATCTGTTTTAGCATCTAAAAAATGGTGGTGCTGATGCTTCTCTAAAACTGCTTGCTTAATAGCTGCAAAATATTCACCGATGTTGGTACTGCACGGTGCTATATTCGCTTTACGCTTTACGACTTGTTTAGCAAGGTTGTCTAACCGTGTATCAACATACTTGCTATGCTGTTTTTTATACTCTTCTTTATTTTTAATGGTAAAAACTTTGGTGTTAAACTCATCAACCCATGCACAGCCAACAGCCCGTTTTTTTCCTCGCATTTTGGCAAAAATATTCCAGCCAGATTGATAAACATTAAAGTATCCTTCTGCTAAATCCGGTGAGATTGTTGCCGATGAAATCATTACTTTTCTACCTAACATCCCTGCTAGGTGAATCAATCGTCCTATAGCTATTAAATCGGTGTTGTCAAAATCATCAATTTCATCAATCACTAAATCCGATGACATAAGACGCATGGTTGGCAGAATATATCGACCACCTCGGATTACTTCAGTTGCCTGAATAACATGGTCAATGGTACAAGCAAGCACAGGAGCATATAAAAACTGCCTGTCTTTAGTGTTTTTTAATACCGTATCCAAACCTTGCTCTGGAAAGTCTTCACTAAAGATCAATTCGTTGTCCAATAAGCTGGTGCTTGATTCAGAACCCGTGTTATTTTTCTGTTCATGCAGGTCAACAATAGCTTTAGAACCAATCAGAACGGCCAGCTCCTCGTCTTTTAAGCCAATTTTATCTTTGTATTCATCGCCTGTTTGTAACGTTAGTGTTCTTAATCCTAACGCTAAAATATATCGTAAACTTTCTTCATTGGCTGAAAGGGATTGCATGATTTTTGCGTTCGCAAGGGTTTTTCCTTTACCTGTTGAAGCCATATTGACCGCAAAAAAACCAAATTGGTATTTATCTAAGTCTTTACACTCACGTTTCCAGTTTTTAATCCTGATGACAGCATCATCTTGCCATTTGTAACCCTTAGGACTTTTTTTACTGATCGCTTTATTCCTTGTTACCCGAATATCCTGATTAAAAACACCTTCAAATTGTGGTAATTTTTTGATATTTACTTTTGTTTGATTAGCAACGCCAACCAAGTGCTCATCAAGTTGCTGTTTAAGGTTATGTTGATGATCAGTATTTGCAAATAACTTGACACTACTATGCCAATTAACATCTTTACCCTTTGATGAATAATAATGGTCAGCAAGCATTAAACTCATTCGCGAATAAATCATTGCTGGGCGAAATAATGTTGAATCAAACAGAGAATGAATCTGTGGCAAAAAGTTTTTTAACCTAATAGCATAACTATTTATTTGTTCTTGCCACTTTATTGATTTACTAGGTAACTCTACGTATTTAAACCATTCATTAAAACTTATTTCCTCCTTAATATTTCCATAACCCCAAGCAGGAGAAATCAAACTAAACAAAGTCGATAAATTGATACTTTTTCCAGCATACTTTTTTTCATAGATGGGTAATTTATGATGAGTCAGAATCAACCAAGCGACCATACTGGCTAGCGGAGGTAAATTATCTAAAGGATTAAAAACATCCTTAACTCTAAGCTTAGATATTTTTTTATGTATCTCATCACTAATTAAATAATTTAACCATTCTTCATCACTTTGATTATCAACAATAGCAATTAGGAATAATAGTGAAACCCATTCATGGCGAAGTGGGTCACTTTGTGTTTTGTTTTTACTTTTTAGTTTATTTTGAAACAATACTGTTGTTTTTCCAAAATCATGCAAGAGCGCTGAAAACACTGTAATAGCCTCAACCATCGGCAAGAATGACCAGTCATCTTCATTGGAATGTTTCAAAATATCTTGTTGGGTGTAATTCACAGGAACAACGCCCTCACTACTGAATTTTTTTCTATTCCCAACAACCCAAACCAACTCTGACCTTGACCTACTCCGAATCCAAAAACAACTCACCGCTGTATTCTTACTGGCTGTTTTTCGCAATAATTTTTTAACTGCCTGTAAGCCCTCTTCGGTTATAACTGTTTGCCATGTGTTATCCCCAATTCTATTAGCAAAGGCATCTAATACTCTTCGTGTTCGATTCAGGGCTTTTTTCTGGCATTGTGAAACAAAGGTGACCATCATTGATTGTCACCATCAGCTGGTTCTTTGTTTTGATGGTGTTCTAACGCAACGGCTTTAACTTGTTCGAACATAAAGTCTAGTGCTTTATGTTGGGTAAATGCTTGTAAACACTGCTGGCGAAATTCTTGCTCGGTTGCCCCTTCTTTGGCACAGATAAAGGCCCACGGAAGCACTAAGGTGTCTTTGATCAAATCAGCCACATCAAACACCAGCGCGCCGCGTCGGGTTTTGCCGTGCATTACTGCAAAACCGTGGGGAATACCCAGCACCCAAAGTGTGGTTGCGGCCAAGCCATAAGCTAAATAATTACCGTGATTTAGGAAGGCGTTGGCATCGTCTATACTGTTATGTTGGCGCACGAAGTCTTTTTGTTTGGTTCTAGTGGCTGCAATTTTGTATAACGATTTGGTCAGCTGCGCTTCGACTAAAAGCAGTTTAGACACGTCTTGGCAATGCTCTATTTTTGCAGCGAAGTCTGTTAGGGCTTTGTTAACATCGGTGTCGTCTAAATTAAAGCCTTCATTTTTTAAGTCTCTATCTTTTGCCCAAACTTTTTGCATGTAACCGACGCGTTGCAATTGGAACTGTTTAGCGACTGCTAGGCGTTTTTCCTGCTTAAACCAAAATTGCATCCAACCCTGTATATATTCGGTTGGGCGGTATTCACTTTGTGGGGTCATCCATTCGATCTCAGTACCCATTAGCAAGGGCGTGCCGCCACTGCCACTAAAACCAATTAATACACCCGCTGAGGCTAGCATTCTAACAGCGGCCTGAGTAATTGACGTGCCTGTACCCAAAAGTATACAGGTGGTATTGGCGATAGGAATATTCCAGTACTGCTTTTCGTTTTGTTCCTCTGTTAAGTACAAAACCCTACCGTCCTTTTGCATGACACGGCACATGTCTAAATAATAAATATTCGCCCGTTTGGAGTGCAGTATTGCTTTTAAATCGGTGAGCTGTTCCATGCTAATTATTTGCGAAACCTAAATTGCAAATTAAGACCTGCCTCAGATTAATTTTTTGAGGCAACACTTGCTGGGTATTATTGAGTTTATCCATAAATTTAAAAACATCTTCCATTGACGTTAATATAACAGCCTAACTAGTAAAATTTGAAGTAACTAAAAAAGGCAGTTTTTTAAATAAATTTTTAGTTCTTGTTGATTTATCCTTAACTATTTTCAAAAAAAATATCAACGTTTTACTCAATTTACATTCTACCCATGATTGCCTATTTTTTATCACTTCTTTCATCTGCTGACAATCAAAGAAGTCAACCAACTTAATTGGTAAATTACCCCTTACAATTAACTGTCAAACTGCAATTCAGCAAGCCTTGCGTACAAACCACCTTTTTTGCGTAATTCGGTCGCATCGCCTGTTTCTACTACTTCGCCATTTTCCATAACGACAATTTTATCGGCCTTTTGTACCGTGGCTAAGCGGTGGGCAATAATCAGGGTGGTTCTGTTTTGCATGGCGGCATTAAGCCCTTCTTGTACGAGTATTTCAGATTCTGCATCCAATGCGCTGGTGGCTTCGTCTAATAATAAAATAGGTGCATTTTTTAGTATCGCGCGAGCGATGGCAATGCGCTGCCGTTGCCCACCCGATAAACGTGTACCGCGCTCACCTAGGAAGGTGTTGTAACCATCGGGTAGCTGCGGAATAAATGGCGCAACTTGGGCGGCATTGGCTGCGGCGATCACCGCTTCATCGGAGGCATTGGGCTGCCCGTAACGAATGTTTTCTAATACATTGGCAGAAAAGATGACCGGATCTTGCGGGACAATGGCTATTAAGCGCCGTAAGTCATCTAAGCTAATCTCATTTATTGCTTGGCCATTGATGGCAATGCTGCCACTTTGCGTTTCGTAAAACCTTAACAATAATTGAAATATTGTGGTTTTACCGGCTCCGGATGGCCCTACTAAGGCAAGGGTTTCCCCTGCGTTAATATGCAAGCTTACGTTATTTAAAGCGGGGTTAGCTGGCCGTGATGGATAGTAAAATGTGACGTCGGTAAATTGAATATCGGCCTGAGATACACTGGCTAATGGTACTGGGGTTGGCGTATCGGTAATGGCTGTTTCTGCATGCAGCAATTCAAGTAATCGCTCGGTAGCGCCTGCTGCGCGCATAATATCACCCCAGACCTGCGCTATGGTGCTAACGCTACCAGCTACCATGGCGGCATATAAGACGAATGAGGCGAGTTCGCCACCGGTCATTATGCCCTCACTGACTTGGCGCGCACCTAGCCATAATACAAAAATTATCGTACCCATCACGGCTGTAATAATCACCGCCGTCAATAAGGCTCTTACCTTTGTTCTGCGCATTGCGGCTAAAAAGCTCAACTGTGCGCTCTGGGTAAAACGATCAATTTCTCGCGTTTCTTGTGTATTCGATTGCACCGTGGGCATGGCGTTTAAAATTTCACCCGCCATGGCGGAGCTGTCGGCAATACGATCTTGCGACTCACGTGACAGCTTTTTGACTGAGCGACCAATTAAGATAATGGGGAAAATCAGGCAGATCATTAACCCAATATTGATCGAAAACAAGTAAAAGCTGGTGACCGCTAGCATGATCATACCGCCCGTAAACTGAAACAAGCTGCGTAGGCCCATGGATGCCGAACTACCGACAACCGTTTGAATAAGCGTTGTATCGCCAGTTAAACGAGACAGTACTTCGCCGGTTTGTAGCGTTTCAAAAAACTGTGGTGATTGCCTTAGTACACGGGCATACACCCCGCTACGTAAGTCTACCGTTACTCGCTCACCTATCCATGAAACCACATAAAAGCGCAAAGCTACCATCAGCGCCCAAAAAGCAGCCAAGCCAAACAGTACACCAAACTTGGTATTAATATTAATAGCGGGGGTTGTAGCATCGTTATTGCCAAAGCCTACATCAATTAAATCACGAAAGGCTAAAGGTACTAACAGTAAAGTGGCAGACGCCAAGCTTAATAAGACAAAAGCAATAGCCAGCTGTAAGCGATAAGGCCTTAAAAAAGGCCATAAATCTTTTAATGAGATAACGCGTTTTGGTTTGGCGCTGTTTGGTTGATCGGAATTATTTGCTTGCGCCATTAGCTGAAACTTTCTCTCTTAAAATTATTTGGGGTTTTAAGGCATAACAAATACCCAGTTAGTGACCACCGGCCTTGTTAAGGCTTACCACTAATCAACCGCCCCATTAAGGTATGAAAATGGTGCTATCTTACCTTGCTGGTTATGAGCAATAAGCCTCGTTAAGCCAGACAGGAATTATTTAATGCCCACGGTGAAACTCAGTGGCGTGGCATTTTGGACAAGGAGGAATTTTACCGGCTTTATGGAAATGTAGTTTCTCGCCGCATTTATCACACACCAGCGTACCCGCCCCTGTTACTTCACCCGTGTGTGGAGTCATGCGCCGGGCCAATTCCATTTTTAGCGCCAACATTTGTACCGTTGCCTTATCTGCCGTTTTAAGTAGCTTTTCTAAGGCTACACTTTGCAAGATATTGCTTTCAAAACCAAGCCAGTCTTCTAACTCTTGCCCTGTTTCTGTAAGGTAATGAGCCGCTTCATGAATATCTTGCTTTAACCATTGAGCTAACTTTTCGCCTTCATCCCTAGTAACCTTTTCGAGCTTAACGGCTTCTTCTTTTGCATCATCTATTAGTTGATGAAGCACCGGTGCAGAGGCTTTTTCCGCTTTATGAAAGCCCTCGACAACCTGTTCAAATAGCCTTTCGTAAACTGCACCGAGTACATCAATAAAATCACTGCTTTGTTGGTTTTTCATTTCATTCTCCGGTTTAGTTTTCAAAAAGTCGCCTATAGAAAGGCGACTCGCTTAACTAAAAAATAACACACAAAGAAACAAACGAAATGATTTATCGCAATTTTTTGCGATTATTACCTTAACGCCACCTCTCTTAACACAGAGCGATAAAGTTGGATTATTCGAGCAAGAATTCTAAATGCAGTTTATTGAACTCTTCTGGTTCTTCCCATTGCGGCCAATGCGCGCTTTGTTCCAAAATAATCATCCGTGCATTAGGAATTTTCTTCATGCCTTCTTGCGCTAACTCAACAGGCTGACCTGGGTTGTGTCGTGTCCATAAAACCAATGCAGGGCATTGAATGTTGCGCATGGATTCAGGGTTAACCCATTTATCGCACCATTGATCATTAATAACACCCCCTAAAATACTATTGGCAATTTTCCCCATCACCGGCAACATACCGGGCTGATCATAGATTTGATAACGAACATCTATAATCTCGTCAGTTAATGTTTTTTCAGGCTCAGCCATCAACCAGCTCATTCTAGCTCGCACGATCTCTTTAGTTAATTGACCCGCTGCTTTTTTTGAACGTTCCAGCGCATCGGCTAACTCAGCTTTCCCTTCACCGTTCGGTGCCATTAGGATACCCGTATTTTGTACTAGTTTAATAACTCTTTCAGGGTGTTTTATAGCTGTCCACGATGCCACCATTGCCCCTAACGATTCGCCAGACAAATACACTTTATCCGCCCCTATTGTGTCTATAAAGTTAACCAAATGTTCAACAAAATCATCCATATCGTATTCACAGTCGGGTCTATCTGTATAGCCGTGACCAATCATGTCGTAGGCATAAACATGAAAGTGTTTCGCGTGTTCTTCAATATTTCTAACGTAGGCCTCAGCATGCCCGCCGGTTCCATGTAAAAAAATTAAAACGGGACCACTACCTGCCTCTATAACACGGGTTTTAATACCCTTAACATCGTAATATTTCTGGCTGTACTCCACGCCCATAAGATCTGTCCAGATACTGCTCATTGTGTTCTCCTTATTTTAAATTGTGTTTGCTGATTTGTTGTTGAACATCCAATATTAAGATATTCTTATAAAGTTAAAACTAATGATAGTTTGGTTTAAATTTAAATACAACACACTGGAGAATAAGACAAATGAGCCGGATTGAAGAACTTAAGTCGATGGTTGATCTACAAAATGGTCGCATCGACCGACGTATTTTTTGGGAAGATTGGATTTACCAGCTGGAGCTCGAAAAACTATTTGCTAAATCATGGTTATTTGTCGCTCATGAAAGTCAGGTAAAAAACACAGGTGATTTTGTTACTACCTATATGGGACAAGATAACGTGATTGTTTCTCGCCACAAAGATGGCAATATCCATGTGTTTACCAATTCATGCACTCATCGTGGCAACCGTATTTGCTTTGCAGACCGCGGGCAAGCTAGGCAGTTTACTTGTAATTATCATGGATGGGCTTTTGGCACCGATGGCGCCCTATTGGGGATGCATGAAGAAACGCATTACGAAGGGTATATTAATAAAGCTGAACACGGTTTACAAAATGCACGTGTTGAAACCTACAAAGGATTGGTATTTGCTTGTTTTGATGATGAAGCACCCAGACTAGAAGACTTTTTGGGCGATTTTCGCTGGTATTTAGATGTTATTCTTGACCAAACCGAAGAAGGAACCGAATTTATTGGTGGTTGCATCAAAAATATGTACAACGCTAACTGGAAGTTCGGTGCCGAAAACTTTGTTGGCGACTCACTTCATGTTGGTTGGACACATGCCTCCGGTACAAGAGCGGTTAGTAAAGGTGGCGAAGTACCTGAGTACATGCCAGTCGACCCTGAATCTTTTCATGCCAACGCAAATGGCCATGGCTGGGAAGGCGGCACCGATGGTGTGGGCACTTTAGCACTTATATCCAGTGGTGACCCAACGTTGGTCGAATACTTTGAGAATGAGCGTAAAAACATGGCTAAACGCCTTGGTGAGCTTCGTGCTCGTAAATTATATGGCTCGGTTATATCGGCAACGGTTTTCCCCAATTTTTCATTTTTACCCGGCATTAACACCATGAGAACTTGGTTACCAAAGGGCCCAAGACAATTTGAATTACGTGCTTGGACGATGGTTAACAAAAGCATGCCTGACCATATCAGGGAAATTGTTCAAAACGCCTGTGTAATGACCTTTTCACCCAGTGGTATTTTTGAAATGGACGATGGTGAAAACTGGGAAAATGCTACTCAAGCCAATGAAGGCGTTGTAACCCGAAAACAAAGCCTGCACTATGGATTAAGATCAGGAACCAGTCGCCGAGATGACCCCGAATTACCTGGCAACATCAGTAAGCCAATGTACAGCGATGTTAATCAATTAGCGTTTTATCAACGCTGGATGGACTATTTAAGCGCCGATTCTTGGGACGATATTCCTAAGTTCCGTTAAGGGGTAATTCAGATGACTACAACAACAAACACACAAACTAAAATGACTGATACTGATCAAATGTTACTTTGGTATAAAGTAAACCAATTTTATAATCAAGAAGCACGCGCATTAGACGATGAAGACTATGAAACTTGGTTTTCGATGCTAGCGGAAGACTTACAGTACTGGATGCCCGCAAGAGAAAGCGTGTTTCGCAAGGATGAAAAACCCGATTCAACCAGCAATATGAACCATTACAATGAAACCTTGCCCAGTTTACAATTACGTGTGGCAAGGCTTCATAGTGGCGCCGCTTGGGCAGAAGACCCACGCACACGCTATCGACATATTGTTTCTAATGTTGAAGTGGAGCTAGGCGACGCCGCAGGTGAAATCAAGGTGAGATCTAATACATTAGTTTACAGAAGCAGATTAGAGCGTGAAGAGTATTGGTTACTTGCCAAACGGGATGATGTCTTACGCGAAGCCGATGGTTCTTTTAAGGTTGCTAAACGCAAAATAACACCTGACTTCACCTCGTTATTAAGCAAAAACCTTAACGTTTTCTTATAAAAACAACCCAATAGCCTGTTAAATTTTTACAGGTGGTTTTTCAGCCAATGCCTTAACAACGCAACCTTAGGAATGATAACCACCTGTAAAAAATCAGGGCCATAAACCTTAACTATTAGAGCTTTAAGCACTAAGTTTTTGCCGTCATTTTTTTAAAAAAATTGACTCATCTCATTTTAATTAGCGTTCACCCCTCTGTAGAGATGCATTTCGCCGATCTCTGATATAGATCATAGAAGAAAACACAGCCTCTTTACTAAGGTATTTGTCATTAGCCGCTTTGGCTTTTAACAATTCTTAACTATGGAGATGGATGAATGAAGCTTATCAAAAACACGACTGTTTTATGTGCGGCCTTAGGTTTAACTGTTGTAGCAACACCTTCGTTATCTTATGAAACGGGTGACCTTATTGTTCGAGGTCGAATTATTAGTGTTGACCCTCAAGACGACAGTAGCAGTGTCAGTATAAATGGCGCATCGGTAGCTGGCAGTGGCGCGTTTGTTGATTCAGACATTATGCCAGAGCTAGACTTTACCTATATGCTCGATCCTCATTGGGGTTTAGAGCTGATTTTAGCGTACACCGAGCATAAAGTTGATGCTGGTGGTTCTTTAGGTGGCTTAAACCAAATTGGCGATACTAAAGTATTACCACCTACTCTAACCTTGCAATATCATTTTGCACCAACATCAAATATCCGCCCTTATGTAGGCGCCGGTATTAACTATACTCACTTCTTTGACTCGACTGTAAAAGGGGCTTTAGATGCACCCGGAGCAGACCTTGAGATAGATGATTCATGGGGACTTGCTGCACAAGCAGGTGTTGATATTGACCTGAATGACACCTGGTTTGTTAACTTTGATGTTAAGTACATTGATATCGAAGCGGATGCGCATATTAAAAATGGCGCCAATATCAAAGTAGATATTGATATAGACCCTATCGTTTGGGGTATTGGTATAGGCCGTACATTCTAAAAAATGTTGTCGCCTTAAAAAGCCCAACCACCATCGGCGGTTGGGCTTTTTAAATACACTGTTTTTTCAGCCAAGCATTTATTCACCAGATGACTTGGTGATTAACACTGTTTCCTTGTTTAGTAACAACCCATTTACTTCTTTTTAGCCCAAGAATCTCTCAGCGTTACAATTCGATTAAACACAAGGTTTTCTGGTGTTGAGTCCACACTGTCTTGGCAAAAATACCCTTGACGTTCAAATTGATAAGCTGATGATCCCGCAGTGGATAACGATGCTTCTAGCTGGCAATTTTTTAGTACCTGTACTGACTCGTTATTAATAAACGTTTTATAGTCCTGATCACTTTCTGAGGCTGGCGCAGGAATGCTAAACAAACGATCGTATTGCCTGACTTCTGCGTTAACTGAGTGTTTTGCTGATACCCAATGAATGGTGCCTTTTACCTTACGACCATCTTCCGACTTTCCACCGCGCGTTTCAGGGTCGTAGGTACAGTGAACTTCTGTTACCTCACCGTTTGCATCTTTCACAACATGGGTGCACGTGACATAGTAAGCAAAGCGCAGCCTCACTTCACGGCCTTCGGTTAAGCGGAAAAATTTCTTTGGAGCACCTTCCATGTAGTCGCTTCGTTCAATATATAACACCTTGGAGAAGGGAATATCACGCTGCCCCTGTTCCGGCTTTTTGGGATGATTGACGCCACGTAATATTTCTTCTTGATCTTCTGGATAGTTATCAATAACTAACTTAATAGGGTCTAAAACCGCCAATGCTCTGGGCGAGTTATCATCTAAATCTTCTCGTAATGAGTTTTCTAACACGCTCATTTCAACAATATTATCTTTTTTGGTAACCCCAATTCGTGAACAAAAATCACGTATAGCATTGGCCGTATAACCGCGTCGACGCATTCCGCTTAGCGTTGGTAACCGTGGGTCATCCCAGCCATTAACATAACCGCCCTCTACTAATTCGTGCAGTTTACGTTTGCTCATAACCGTGTAATCGAGGTTTAAACGAGAAAACTCAATCTGTTGTGGGTGTACCGGCGTTTGCAATTCATCTAAAAACCAATCATACAAAGGACGGTGATCTTCAAATTCAAGCGTACAAAGCGAGTGTGTAATGCCTTCAATGGCATCTGATACACAATGAGCAAAATCGTACATTGGGTAGATATGCCACTTATTACCCGTCATAGGGTGTGACATATTTTTAATGCGGTAAATGGCTGGGTCACGCATATTGATATTCGGTGCTGCCATATCAATTTTTGCACGTAATAAATGCTCACCTTCAGCAAACTCCCCATTTTTCATGCGCTCTAATAAATCGATGTTCTCATCAATGGACCGCTCCCTAAATGGGCTATTTTTACCGGGTTCCGTCAAATTACCTCGGTAAAGCCGAATGTCTTCTGCAGACAAGCTATCTACATATGCCTTGCCTTTTTTTATCAGCTGAACTGCATAGGCATACAGTTGATCAAAGTAGTCAGAGGTATGATGAAGGTTCTCTCCCCAATCGAAACCGAGCCATTGCACATCTTCTTTAATAGCATCAATATACTCTGACTTTTCTTTACCGGGGTTTGTATCATCAAACCGTAAATGACAAACAGAATTGTTGTAGTCTTGTGAAATACCAAAATTAAGACAAATAGATTTTGCGTGCCCAATATGCAAATAGCCATTTGGTTCGGGCGGAAAACGTGTGATGACTTGCTGATGCTTGCCCGACGCTATATCGGCATCGATAATAGTACGTATAAAATTACTCGGGCTTGACTCAATCTTCTTATCATTCATCGACGGAACACCTAATTCTAAATTAAGCGCCGAATTTTAAAGCATCTTGCGGGTAACGTCTTTAAAAAGTCACTGCTGCTTACTATCAACAACCAAGTCACGCACTGTTTTATTGCCTAAAGAGGCACTAATGGCCTTATCAATTCCATTAACGAGCTCTAATGATTGGCTTTTTAATGTTAGTACATTAGCCGCCAAGAAGTGGTCTTCTTCTGCACATCGAACCGCTTGTATAACATCGCTTAATAGTAAAACATCCAATGATTTGGCCGGTAAATAAGCAACCGGTGTCTCATTCGTCCCTATCACTAGATGTTGCGCTATCAGTTTTTTAAGAACATAACGAACGACTGTATGTGGTGCAGAGATATCACCGGTTAAATCAGCCATTGTAGGCGGCTTCTCCCCTGCATAATGTTTTTCACCAACCAATTGCATTAACAATAGAGCAATGCGTTCCTTAACCCGATTACTTATTTCAAAACCGCCCCTATCGACCCTGAGAGACGATGGGTTTTGCACATAAAAGGCAAGGTTAGAGCCAAACAGTAAAATTAACCAACTGATATAGAGCCAAATCAACAGCATAATCACTACAGCAAAACTGGAGTAAATAGCTGTGTACTTCGTTGAATTAACAACAAATGTTGCAAATAAAAGGCCTGATGATTCCCATAAAAACCCTGCTACGATTGCCCCGATTAAAGCCGCTGATAGGCGCACACGCGTATTGGGCACAAACATATAGATAAATGTAAAGGCGCCCATCACCATGAGATAAGGCAGCAATTTGGTTGCTAGCACAATCAAACTACCAAAAGGCTCGATGGTCGCAAAATAAGTCACAATAGAGGAACTCATGATGGTAGCGGTTACCCCTATCGCAGAAACCATCATAACTGGGCCAATTAAAATAACACTCAAGTAACTACTAAATCGCTCTCCAATGCTACGGGTCGTTTCAACATGCCAAATCATATTGAATGCATTTTCTATTTTTTGGACTAGCGACAAAACGGTGTAAATTAACAAACCTAAGCCAACCGAGCCGAGCACCCCGACTTTTATATTATCGATAAACCCAATTATATTTTCACCAATTTGGGTGCCTTGCTCACCAAGCGGTGCTAAAAATTGAAATAGGAAAGGCTCAATTTCATTATGCACACCCATTGCTTTTAACACCGAAAAGCTCAACGCCAATAAGGGCACAATGGATAACAGCGTGGTATAAACCAAACTCATCGCCCTTAGGCTTAGCTGCCCTTCCATTAAATCTGTGACAGACACGTATACCACACGTAATATTTTCAATAACAGTAGATGGAATGGTGACAGCCCTGTTTCATCTGGCCAGAGCAACGAGGTGACTTTATCTTGCAAGTTAAATTTATTTTTTTGCACGTATTAGCTCCCAGGCCTTTGTTATTGTCTGTTCTTTTTTTCCCTCAAATATCCTACAGGCTTCGCTTTTCGTAAACAACACAGGTATCATTTACGCAATCTCACTTTTCATTTTATTTTTTTTATGTCAGAACAAGAATCCATCGAACTAAACAGAGACGTTAATGCCATCGTTATCCCTGCGGGGATCCATGTTCGGCTCAAAAAAGGTGATGTCGTTACCATCATGCAGTCACTGGGCGGCTCTTATACCGTATCAAGCGAAACAGGTATTATTGCTCGAATTTCAGCCATTGATGCTGATGTTTTAGGTAAGGAAGTTGAAGTTGTTCATGCTTATGAAACCGGCACAGACCCTGAATCAGTGCGTGAAGCTTGTTGGGCTTTTATGAAAACCGTCTACGACCCTGAAATACCGGTCAATGTCGTTGACCTTGGGCTAATTTATGATTGCACCGTTCGCGCCCTAACTGACGGCTTGAATCATGTACACGTTACAATGACCCTAACCGCACCGGGTTGTGGCATGGGCCCGGTTATTCAAGCTGATATTGAATCGGGTATTAAGCATATGGAAGGGGTTGAGACTGTTGAAGTAGAGGTTGTTTTAGACCCGCCTTGGAATCAAAACATGATGTCTGAAGCTGCAAAACTTCAACTAGGGATGCTTTAGACGCTGCGCTTATCTGCTAAAGCCGTTATTGCTACCCCTTGTTGACACAAAGCACTTACTTTATTGCATTTACCTTTGGTCTATTGGGGTCTACCCATTGTGTTCCAATGTGTGGAGGAATAGTCGGCATATTAAGCCAACAAACGAATTCATCTAGTTATCAAACTGTTACAAAAACACTGTCCTATAATGCTGGGCGTATTCTTAGTTATAGTTTTATTGGTTTTTTAGCTGGTAGCATCAGCCACGTTGCTCTTTCGCCAATGGATACAGCCGCGTTGATGTTGTTTTCAAAGTACTTAACGTCTATTTTTATGCTTGCCTTCGGTTTTTACCTCTTAGGCTGGCTAAATTTTCTCAGTTACTTAGAGCGTTTTGGCCAACGCTTATGGAAACGCCTGTCGCCACTTAGTCGTCAACTATTACCCATCCAACATAAACGTGATGCGTTTCTCCTCGGTATTATCTGGGGCTGGCTGCCATGTGGACTGGTCTATTCTGCACTGGCATGGAGTCTTGCCAGCGCGCACCCTCTAAATGGCGCCTTAATTATGTTAAGTTTTGGCCTAGGCACCTTACCGATGTTAATGACCATGGGAATAGCGTCAGAAAAACTAACCCAATTTACACGCTCACTACTTATTCGACGCAGTGTTGGTGGCTTAATTATTATTTTTGCGGTGTTTAAATTAATTAACCCCATGGGTATGTCTATGCAGTAACGTTATTTGTCTGTTTTATTGTCAGCCTTGTTGTCATCAGCACCTAATTCTTCATTCTCTTCTTCATACAAAATACTGTGGCCCGGCCCCTCTAAATCATCAAACTGCCCAGACCGCACCGCCCATAAAAAAATAGCGGCTATTAGCACCAGCAAAACAACCGATACGGGAATTAAAAAATACAAGCTATCCAACGTGTAACCTCGATATTTTTTTGCTCTTACTGGCTGCTGGGAGCACAAAGCGCAAGAGAAAAGAGTTTAAAACAACCACCAAGGAACTAATCGACATGCCGAGTGCTGCTTGCCAAGGCTCTACATGCCCTGCCATTGCTAATGGTAAAGCACCAATGTTATATACCAGTGCCCAAGCCATATTTTGCTTAATAATTGCCTTGGTCTTTTTTGATAGCTTAAAGACGTGTTGAAGGTTTTGCATATCATTATTCATTAACAAGATATCCGATGATGCACGTGCCAATTGACTTGCACCAGAAACAGAAATAGAAACATCCGCCTTAGCCAAAATGGGCGCATCATTAACACCATCACCCACCATAGCCACTTGCTCGCCGCCCCTTTGCATGCGGTCGATTTCTTTTAGTTTATCACTCGGTGTGGCATCCGATTTAAAATCCTCAATAGCTACTTTTTTCGCTAACCATGCAACGGGACTGAGTTTATCACCACTTAATAAGCTCACTTTTTTTCCATCGCTTTTTAACCAATTAACAGCTGAAGAAGCCCCCTGCCTTATATCATCATGTATTTCAAAAACAGCGAGGCATTGCACATCATCAGCCAAATACACCTGTGTTACATTTGAATTATGAGTCTCAAACATTAACCCAGATGACTGCTTAATATATTGCTGAGATCCAATATAATAGGTTTTACCCTCTATCGAGCCTTTTAAACCGGCGCCATTGGTTTGCTCTATTGCGCTGGCTGGTTGAGGGTTTACCGTTTTTTCATGTTTAAAAGCACGCGCGATAGGGTGATCTGAAAAGCGCTCTAAACTAATGGCTATATCCATTATGCTTTGCTTATCACGCCCATCAAACACAGTGCAATCAGATACATTCATACTGCCTTCGGTGAGCGTGCCCGTTTTATCAAAAACGACCCGATTAATACTGGCTAATTTTTCTAACGCAGTCCCTTTTGTAATAATAATGCCGTGGTCAAATAACGCACTCATCGCAGCTGTATAAGCAGTTGGCGTCGCAAGGGATAACGCACACGGGCAGGTCACCACTAGGACCGACAAGGCCGTTGAAAACCAATCCACATGACCTTGCCAATAACCAAATATAGCGCTACCCAAGGTGACCAAAATAACCATTAAAACAAATACACTAGCAAAACGGTCTGCTGTTTCGACCCAAGCAGGCTTCTGTGCATGGGCTTGTTCGATTAAACGTGCAATGGTTGATAAGGTACTGTCTTTTCCAACGCAGCTCACCTTTGCTATTAAGGTGTTATCTAAATTATGGCTACCGCCTAATACACTGTCATTGAGGCGTTTACGAATCGGTTCACTTTCACCGGTTAAAATTGACTCATCTACCTGCGATTCACCGTCCACAACAACTGCATCTGCCGGCACCACTTCTCCTGGGTTAATTTGTATGTAATCGCCCAATGCTAACGAATTTGCTGCAACTTTATGGGTAACGTTGTTTTCAGCTATCCGTTTAGCCATCATTGGCACCGCCTGTGTAATACGCTCACTCGAACTCATCGCGTACCAACGGGTGAGAAACTCTACATATCGCGCTAACATAAGAAATAATACAAACATACAAACTGACTCGTAATACGTATCACCTTTACCTTGGTAGGTATTAAAAAGGCTGGCAAAAAAACCCAGGCTTATACCCAATGCAACAGGCACATCCATACCCGGCATTTTATTTTTAATATCTCGACAAGCCGCATATAAAAATGGCTTCGCTGAAAACAATAAGACCGGCAGTGTTAATAAGGCGCTAATCCATTTTAAAAACTGCAACATATTAGGGTCAATTTCACTTGGGTCCGCTACATAGATACCTAATGTGATCATCATCACCTGCATACCACAAAATACAGCCACACCAATTCTACTGAGAAAGTCTTTGCGTTCTTTTTGCAAGTTAAGGAACTGCTTATTCGCATCAAAGGTAACTGCCTGATACCCAATGGCTCTTATCGCCGTTAGTACATCGGCAATATTAACCTCGTGACCGATGGTTTTAAGTAACCCACGCCGAGTCGCATAATTAATCTTAAACGACACCACGCCGCGTAGTTTTTGAACTTGCCGCTCCAATAACCATATACAGGCAGAGCAAGTAATCCCCTCGATGATAAGTGAGGTCTCTATGACTTCTTCGTTAGAGCAATCGGTTTCTAACGATGCAGCCGTATTAAACTCAAGCTCTTCACTTAACGAATCCATTGAAACTGCATAAGCGGTACGTTTTTGGTAATAATCTGCCAAACCATTATTTATAATCGCTTGCGCCACGGCTTCACAGCCTGGACAACACATGGCTCTCCACTGCCCATCAAAATTAATACCCCACTTCGTTGTGCTTGGCACTTCAAGGCCACAGTGAAAGCAAACAACTTCTTTTTCTAATTTAGTGTCAATTGTCATCAGTTAGACAGTGGAATTCATGTTCAAATAAGGTAATATATTCATTTTCAATAGTTTAGATTGAATGAGCGTATCAGCTAAAAATTTATTTCGTGATTTAACTGTATCTTGTAGTAACTGCAGCCTAGGTGATTTATGTATACCTCATGGCTTAGCTCCACAAGATATTGATCGGCTAGATGACTCGGTCAGCCATACAAAACTGTTGCAAGCGGGTGATATTCTTTATCACCAAAACTCTCCTTTTAAGTCGTTATATGCACTCAAATCTGGTTCTGTCAAAATTATCAGCAAAAGTGATGAATCTGATGATGTAATGGGTGTTTATCTTCCCGGCGAAATTATTGGTTTTGATGGTGTCGCTACTGACAGATACCAATGTTCGATTCATGCACTTGAAACCAGCAATATTTGTGAAATAGACCTTGAGAGTTTACAAGAAAACATCCCAAGTATTTTTAAACAATTACTCAAGCATGCTAGCAAATCAATAAATCAAAGCAACAATACAAACGCTACTAGTAAAGTTAGTGCTGAAAAACGTATTGTTTCATTGCTATTAGACTTATCGGATCGCTATCGACTACGGGGCTACTTCTATACCGAATTCAATCTTTTCTTATCGCGTAGTGAAATCGGCAGCTTACTCAACCTCTCACCTGAAACCGTTAGCAGGGGCATACGCAAACTTGAACGTGACAACCTCATCACGCTTGAAAATAGACGCCGGATTAAAATCAATAACCTGGAAGGCCTGAAAAACATACTGACGGCTATCTAATTTATCACAAAAAACAAAGCATTTAGCCCGAGCTAAGCCCACAAAATAACTTGATTTAACGAAAAACTGATTCAGATCAGGTTTGCCCCAGCTGACCTTTCTTTGCTGCAATACAGCACCTATACTTTAGCCTCTTAAATGACAGAGGTTCTCGCATGGGTACACTTATCTACAACGATACTGTGGTTCGACAATTTTCGATCATGACCGTTGTTTGGGGTATTGTTGGTATGCTTGTCGGCGTCATCATTGCTGCACAATTAGTTTGGCCTGCTCTTAATTTTGACCTGCCTTGGTTAACCTACAGCCGACTTCGGCCGTTACATACAAATGCCGTTATTTTTGCATTTGGTGGCTCTGGTTTAATGGCCACCTCTTTATATGTGGTGCAACGAACCTGTCAAGTTCGTTTATTTGCTAACGCCTTGGCTAGCTTTGTCTTTTGGGGTTGGACACTGATTATCGTACTGGCTGCGATTACGCTCCCATTAGGCTATACACAAAGCGGTGAATATGCCGAATTAATTTGGCCGATTGATATTCTATTAGCGGTTGTTTGGGTAGCCTATGGCATTGTCTTCTTCGGCACTATCGTGAAGCGAAAAACACCACATATTTATGTAGCTAATTGGTTCTTTGGCGCTTTTATTCTTACTGTCGCTGTTTTGCATATCGTCCGTTCTTTAGCTATCCCTGTAAGCCTTACCGAGTCTTACCCGATCTACGCTGGTGCAACGGATGCCATGGTGCAATGGTGGTATGGGCATAATGCGGTTGGTTTTTTCCTAACCGCTGGCTTTTTAGGCATGATGTATTATTTTGTTCCTAAGCAAGCCGAACGGCCTATCTATTCATACCGTTTGTCTATTGTGCATTTTTGGGCACTTATTTCTATTTATATGTGGGCAGGACCACATCACCTTCATTACACCGCCCTACCTGACTGGATTCAATCCGTAGGTGCGGCCTTTTCGATCGTTTTATTAGCGCCATCATGGGGCGGTATGATCAACGGCATCATGACTTTATCAGGTGCTTGGCAGAAACTTCGCCATGACCCCATTTTAAAGTTTTTAATTGTTTCACTGTCTTTCTATGGCATGTCTACATTTGAAGGACCGATGATGGCAATTAAATCTGTCAATGCTCTATCTCACTATACAGAGTGGACGATCGGGCACGTTCATTCCGGTGCTTTAGGTTGGGTCGCCATGATCACTATAGGTTCTTTGTATTATTTAATCCCAAAGCTATTTGGTAAACAAGATATGTCTAGTATGGCACTTGTTGAAACACATTTTTGGGTCGCTACTATTGGCATTGTTCTTTACGTAGCATCCATGTGGATTGCTGGTGTTATGCAAGGGTTGATGTGGGGCGCAATCAATGATGACGGGACACTCACTTATAGTTTTGTAGAGTCTTTATTGCGTATGCAGCCTTTTTACCTTATTCGCTTTCTGGGTGGCACCATGTTCTTAATTGGCATGCTTATCATGGCTTACAATGTGTACAAAACTATTAAGGGCTCTGAAGCTTCTAATATTCTTGTACCTCAACATGTTTAACTGGAGAGCATCAAGATGAGTCACGAAAAAGTTGAGACTAATATTGGGTTAATGGTTGTTTTAATCGTCCTCGTTATTTCAGTTGGCGGCTTGATTGAAATTGTCCCTTTATTCTTTATGAAGCAAACGACTGAACCTGTGTCTGGGTTACTGCCCTACAATTCTTTACAGTTAGCTGGCCGAGACGTTTATGTACGTGAAGGCTGCTATGGCTGTCATTCACAAATGATTCGCCCATTCCGTGCAGAAACAGAACGTTATGGCCATTACTCATTAGCCGGTGAGTTTACGTACGATAGACCTTTCCAGTGGGGTTCGAAAAGAACCGGGCCAGACTTACAACGTGTTGGCGGTCGCTATAGTGATGATTGGCATCGTTTACACCTCACAAACCCACGCTTAGTAGTGCCCGAATCCAATATGCCCGGTTACCCTTGGCTTAAGGATAACAAGGTCGATGGTGAGCTCATTGCAAAGAAAATGCGCGCCCTTCGCATTCTTAACACGCCGTATACAGACGAAGACATTGCCAATGCAGCTGATTCTGTAAAAGGAAAAACTGAAATGGACGCAATCATTGCCTATTTGCAGGTTCTCGGGACCCACGTCAGCACAAGGAGATAACGTATGTTTGAACTTAATACACTACGCTCTATTTTGACACTAGCGCTATTTGTACTTTTTATTGCCATTTGGATATGGGCATGGAGCAAAGACCGTAAAAAAGAGTTTGAAGAAGCCGCTAATATCCCCTTTCAAGGTGAAGAGATCAGCGCAACTTTACAAGAGGATAAGAAATGAGTGATTTTTGGTCTATCGTTGTAACGGTTGTCATCCTATTAAATATTATTGGCTGCTATCTACTCATTAGATGGGTTGCCAAGCCCAATAAGGGCGAGGCCAAGCAAGGCGAAGCAACAGGCCATGTTTGGGATAGCGACCTAATGGAACTGAACAATCCAATGCCTCGCTGGTGGTTATACCTGTTCTACATCACCATTGTGTGGGGGTTAATCTACCTACTAATGTACCCCGGTTATGGTAATTACCCCGGCTTATTAGCTTGGACATCGGATAAAAAATACTCTGATGAAGTCCAAGCAGCCAATGAGACCTACGGTCCTATTTTCAGTCAATATGCTGAAACACCCATTATTGAGCTAAGTGAAAACAAAGATGCCAATGCAGTCGGCCAACGCTTATTTGTTAATTATTGCGCACAATGTCATGGTTCTGACGCTGCCGGCTCTAGAGGCTTCCCCAACCTCACGGATAATGAGTGGATCTGGGGCGGTCAACCCACTGATATCCAACACACAATAGCTCACGGACGCACCGGCGTTATGCCTGCTTGGGAGTCAGTCCTCAAACCCATACAAATTAGTTATCTTGCAGACTACCTGATGAGCTTAACTGGCAGACAACATAAAGCGACCGATGCTCAACGTGGTAAAAAAGTTTTTGCAAGTTATTGCGCCACCTGCCACCAAGCAGATGCAACCGGCAATCCTTTGCTTGGCGCACCCAACCTTGCTGATAAAATTTGGTTATATGGTGCCTCACGTAACAAAATAATTGAGTCCATTAGTAAAGGCCGTAAAGGCCAAATGCCAGCTCATTTGGAGTTTTTGGGCGAGGACAAAATCCATATTCTCTCTGCTTACGTCTATAGCTTATCTAGCCACTAAATTAAGCATGAATTTAGATACTAAACGGATCATTATTGGAACACTGTGGCCATCTTTTTGGATGGCCTGCGTCCTCAGCGGCATTGTTTTTAGTGCCATTGATCCCATCATTATCGCATCACAGATTGGTTTTGATCATATTTCCTATCTCGCCGCTTACTCCTTAGGCTTTATTTTTTTCTGGCTAGCTTGTGCTTGGAGTGGCTTATTCTCAATCATATTTTCTCGTAGCGTAAACAGAAAAAAATGACGTCTCATAAAAATGACTCTATAGAGTCATCGCTTTTTGAAAAACGAAAAAAACTTTACCCTCGTGAAGTCCATGGCCTATTTGCTAACCTAAGAGTGCTCGGTGTAGTCACCCTTCTTGGTCTTTATTACCTCCTTCCCTGGGTTAATTTTAATGGTCACCAGATTGTACTGTTTGATCTACCAGAGCGTAAATTTTACATTTTTCATTGGATTTTCTGGCCTCAAGACTTTATTTATCTTGCCCTACTTTTAATTTGTGCTGCATTTGCACTATTCCTCTTTACTGCGCTAGCAGGTCGATTATGGTGTGGGTACGCTTGCCCACAAACAGTGTGGACCGAAGTTTTTTTATGGATTGAACGAAAAGTTGAAGGAACTCGCTCTCAGCAAATGAAGCTGGACAAACAAACAAATAGTTTTACGAAATTTCGTATAAAGGCGACCAAACATGCCATTTGGCTGATCTTTTCGTTGTATACCGGCTTCACATTTGTCGGCTTCTTTACACCTATTAGGGATCTAGCACAGGGCATTGCCTCGTTTAACCTAGGTCCATGGGAAACCTTCTGGTTTCTATTTTATAGTTTTGCAACCTATGGCAATGCAGGCTGGTTAAGAGAACAGGTCTGTATGTATATGTGCCCCTATGCTCGCTTTCAAAGCGCCATGCTAGACAAAAACACCTTAGTGATCTCGTATGACGCCCTAAGAGGCGAACCTAGAGGACGGAGAAAAAGAGGCGAGGATTTCAAAGAAAAACAGTTAGGCAGCTGTATAGACTGTAGTTTATGTGTTCAAGTCTGCCCAACAGGAATTGATATTCGTAACGGACTGCAATATGAATGCATTGGCTGTGCCGCCTGCATTGATGTGTGCAACGACGTTATGGATAAAATGAATTACCCACGTGGGCTGATTAAATACACCACCGAGAACCATATGGAAGGCAAGAAAACTAACTTGCTAAGGCCACGAATTGTCATCTACATTCTACTGCTCATCGGTATTTTATCTGGCGTTATCTATTCTATTGAAACACGGGATGCTGTTGAGCTAAATGTCCTAAGAGATCGAAATGCACTATACCGTGAAGATTATGAAGGAACCATCAGTAATACTTACACGATTAAAATCTTAAATATGGATACTGTTGACCACACCTACAGCTTAAAGGTCACCGGTATAGAAGGCATTAAAACCTCTATCAAAGATCCTATCCATGTTAACGCCGGCCAAGTATTAGAAATGCCGTTACAATTATCCGCCGACCCAGATACGCTTCATACAACCTCAATCAACCTGACTTTATCGGTGCAAGCAACAGATGATGCCAGCATTTCAACTGAATCAGAAGGCCGATTTATTGGCCCATTAGAACCTTAATGATGAATACTCTTCGTGAAGACAGCCTCCCTTGGTATAAACAATTTTGGCCCTGGTTTTTAATACTACTTCCGCTAAGCGTCGTTGTTGCCAGCATAATTACCTTTCTCATTGCTCAAGGGAACCCTCCTTCCTTGGTCCAAAGTGATTATTACAAAGAGGGGCTCGCCATAAACGCCAGCAAACAGCTTGAAGAAAAGGCTCTAAGACTTGGTGTCTCAGCAGTTGTCAGTGTTAATAGTACCGCTCTTACCGTCCATTTAAATGCCCCTAAGGTTCAACCGTCACACTTAATCGTTGCGCTACGACATCCCACGCTTGAGCAATATGACCAGACTCTCAATTTGGTTAAAATAGCCAACGGTATCTACCAAACTCCTTTTAAATTACCCAAACAAGGCAAATGGTATATATACATCACTCCACCTAATAACCATTGGAAGATCTCAAGAACGTCTACTTTAACGACGCCATAGCACTGCCAAGCTCGGTTCTTATTACCATATAAGAACCACTAATCCCTACCTGCAAGACGACCCTCAATTAAAAGTCAAAATATTGTCGTTTTAAAATATTACCTTTAAATAAATTATTAACACATTGTTTTATATCGATTTAATTTTTTTGGCACAACTTTCGCTATAAAGTTTTAAAATCAACAATAACGGTTAACCTAGTTACCTGTACAGGCTGAATAACAATGGAATTAAAAAAAACAATAGACAGCAGATCAAACGACACATCAGTCTCGCAAAAACTTAAACAGCAAGACACTATAAATCATCTAATCAGTGCGCTTCAGACCACTATTATTTTAGATGAATTAGTCCCCCTCTTTAGTAATGAATTACTAAAAGCTGTTGACCATAGTGGTGTCATTTTTGAAAACCCTGAACTAGGCATTGTTTTTCAACATGGTTCACGCACCAACCACAGTTGCGAATACAGCCTGACTATTGAAAACAATTCTCTTGGTAAGCTGACATTTATGCGTCGTCAACGGTTTAATGAAAGTGAACTTAACACCATAGAGCAATTTCTTAGTGTTTTGCTCTACCCTTTGAAAAATACCTTGTTATACAGCCAAGCAATTCAATTTGCACATACAGACCCATTAACCGGTGTTTTAAACCGTTCCACATTACGCTCTGTTTTTCAAAAAGAGGTTTCTTTAACCAAGCGCCACCACTCTGACTTATCTTTGATAATGCTAGACCTTGATTTTTTTAAAACAGTAAACGATAGATACGGTCATTGCGCGGGAGACACTGCCCTAAAAGACGTCACACAATGCATTGAAAAGACCCTGCGTGAAAGCGACTATATTTTTAGGCTTGGTGGTGAAGAGTTTGCCATACTACTAAACGATACTGATTTAAAAGGCGCTGAACTCATTGCTGAACGATTACGCACGGCTATTGAATCTTTAAGCATTCTACATGATGACACTCAGTTCCAGCTGACTGCTAGTATGGGTATTACACAATACAAAGAAAACGACTCACTGGGGGTCATAATGAGTCGCTCAGATAACGCATTGTACAAAGCAAAAGATAGCGGTCGAAATAAAGTTGTTTGTGCCTAATCGGCAATTAAATGTTTAAGCGCTTCAATTTCTTTTTTATCTAACATTTGGTGCTGCCCAGCTGGCAGTCCCGGCGGCAAAAACACACTGCCATAGCGAACCCTAATTAAACGGCTCACCTTACAGTCTTGGGATTCCCAGAGCCTTCTAACAACACGGTTACGCCCTTCAGCCACTACCACATGGAACCAACGGTTTATTCCCTCACCACCAGACTCTTGTACATCTTCAAAACGCGCTTTTCCATCTTCTAGTTCCACACCATTTACCAAACGTTCAAGCATGTCATGTGTCACAACCCCCATCACTCTCACTGCATATTCACGATCAATTTGCTTTGATGGGTGCATGAGCTTATTTGCCAAGTCACCATCATTAGTGAACATTAATAAGCCTTGCGTATTTAAGTCGAGCCTACCAATCGCAATCCAACGCCCAACCTTTAGTCGCGGCAGTCGTTTAAATACGCTAGGCCTACCTTCGGGGTCTTTTTTACTGACAATTTCACCCGTGGGTTTGTGATAAACCAACACTTGTGTATTTACATCAAGCTTGCCAGCTAATTTAACTGGCCGCCCTCTAAGTTTAACGATGTCATGCGTGGTAATTTTGTCGCCTAGCTTAGCAACATCACCATTAACATGAATAGAACCGTCTAAAATCCACTTTTCAACTTGCCTTCGTGAGCCAACACCGGCTTGCGCTAATAATTTTTGAATGCGCTCTGGCTGCTGACCCTTTTTTTTATTAGTCGCTTGCTGAGGGTTTTTACGTGGGTTGTTGTTTTTCATCTTGAGTAATATCTTTATTTATTGGGGTATCGTCACCCAGGTTAAGTTGAAGCTCATTGCTCGATAATAAGTCAGCTTCAAGGAGAGTTGCTAACGGTGGCAAATCAGCCAGTGTTTGTAAATTAAAATAATCTAAAAACGCTTTTGTGGTTGCGTAAAGGGCCGGTCTACCCGGCACTTCTTTACGCCCTATTACACGTACCCAGTTTCTGTCTTCTAGCGTACGTATAATATTAGTCCCAACAGCGACACCTCGAATATCTTCTATTTCGCCACGAGTCGCTGGCTGTTGATAAGCAATAATAGCTAATGTTTCCAGTAAGGCACGGCTATATTTTACAGGTTTTTCTTCCCATAATCTTGCTACCCAAGGCGAATACTTTGATTTAACTTGAAAACGGTAGCCGTTGGCCACTTCAACCAACTCCACCGGTTTTGTCGAATATTCATCTTGCAGCTGGTTGACGACCTCTCGAAGCGAATGCTTATCTGGACGATCTTCGAGTGAAAACAAGTTTTGCAATTCCATTATCGACAAGGGTTCACTGGCGGCAAATAAAGATGCCTCAATAATATTCTTTATGTCCATCCTAGTTTCTCAATTATTCTCTAAGCGATTTAACCCATACTTCTGACAACGCCTCACCTTGCACGACCTCAACCAGCTCTTCTTTACAGAGCTCTAAAATAGCTAAAAATGTCACCACAGCGCCTTTTTTCCCTTCTTTTACGGTAAAAAACTGATGAAAAGCTAAAAACGTGCCCTCTGTTTTATCGAGTAGCGTCAAAATATTAGACATCCTTTCTCTAACCGACAATGCTTCGCGCTGAATTTGATGGTGAGTAAATTTTTCAGCACGTTTAAGCACCTGCTGAAACGCTATTAAGAGACTGTTCAAATCAACATCAGGAAGCGGTTTTTCCATTTTATCTACGATCAATTCAGCTGTGGCTAAATAATTGTCGCGATACAATCGTGGCATAGCATCAATATCATCTGCTGCTCGTTTAAACCGTTCATATTCTTGTAGGCGCCTAACCAGTTCTGAACGAGGGTCTTCCTCATCATCTAACTGTTCAACATTCTTTGGCAATAGCATATTAGATTTTATTTCTGCGAGCATTGCCGCCATGACTAAATATTCGGCAGCCAATTCCATACGCAAATTCTGCATCAACGTTATGTATTCAATGTACTGCTGAGTAATTTTCAGAATGGGAATATCAAGAATATCTAAGTTTTGATGCTTAATAAGGTAAAGCAGCAAATCTAAAGGGCCTTCAAATGTTTCTAAAAAAACCTCTAAGGCATCTGGGGGGATGTATAAGTCGTCGGGTAACTCTTTAAATGGTTTCCCATCAACCAAGGCTAACGTTTGCTGAATTGGCACCACATAGTCAGTCTGGTCGTTCATTAATTTAAAAGATGCTAGCTAATGATACTGAGTCTACCACAGCAAATGCTTGGCAATTAAACCCTATCAAGCTACTCTACCTTCTTTATTTTCATGGTATCTGTTCCACCATGCTGCCCTGTCAGCTCACCTGCTGTAATAATAACCAAATCGCCCTTGGTCACTATTTCAAGCTGCTGCAATTTTGTTATTGCCGCTTCATTAACATCCTTAGCATGACCTAGTGGCGCTTTTAGCAAAATGGGCACCACACCTCGATACAGCGTCATACGGCGACAAACGTCACTATTTGGCGCCATTGCAAAAATAGGTATTCCTGAACTAATTCTAGACATCATTCTCGGCGTACCCCCCGACTCAGTGAAGGCAGCTATAGCGGTAATATCTGTATGATTAGCCACATACATCGCAGATAACGCAATGGCCTCATCAATTTGCCCAAACGCTTTACCCATACGGTGGCGCGAACGAGTCGTTCTTGGCTGACGTTCGGTTTGTTCGCAAATACGCCCCATTGCCTCCACGGTTTGAACAGGGTACTGTCCAACTGATGTTTCAGCCGATAACATCACAGCATCTGTACCATCAGAAACGGCGTTTGCAACATCAAACACTTCTGCACGCGTAGGAATGGCGTTATTAATCATCGACTCCATCATTTGTGTAGCGGTAATAACTACAGTATCCCTATCTCGAGCCATCCTAATGATATGTTTTTGAACCGGGGGTAAGTTAGCATCACCAATTTCCACACCCAAATCACCTCGTGCGACCATAACCGCATCAGATGCATCTACTATTTCTTCCAGCACATCCAGGGCTTCGGCCCGTTCGATTTTAGCAATTAAATGCGCTTGGCTACCGGCCGCTTTAACCAACGCACGCGCTTGATGCATATCTTCTGCAGATCTTGGGAACGACACGGCGACAAAATCCACCCTCATCTCAGCAGCCGTCTTAATGTCTTGCTTATCTTTGTCGGTTAATGCATTGGCGGATAAGCCCCCACCTTGTAAGTTAATGCCTTTGTTATTTGACAGCATCCCGCCCACAACGACGGTACACTTGATTTTTGAACCATTAACAGCCTCGACATCCAGCACGATACGTCCGTCGTCTAATAATAGACGATCGCCCTCAGTCACATCATTGGCTAACGGTTTATAATCACAACCAACTTGGGTGATATCACCTGCTGTTGATGCTAACGCTACATCTATCGTAAATTTAGCCCCCTCTTGAAGGCTTACTTTTCCATCCTCAAAACGCGCTATACGAATTTTTGGTCCTTGCAAATCAGCCAAGATACCGACATGACGGCCAAGTTTTTCTGATAAGTCTCTTACCGCTTGAGCACGTTTTCTTTGTTCATCTGCATGGCCGTGAGAGAAATTCAAGCGAACGACATCTACGCCCGCTTTAATTAATTTTTCTAAAACATCGGGTTCATCGGTAGCTGGACCCAAGGTGGCAATAATTTTAGTCCGTCTAGGTTTTCTAAAAGGAGGCATACTCTACTCGTTCATTAAGAAATAGTGCTTAGAGTATAGCGTGTAGATGACAGTTTTATGGCAACAATAACCCACACGTTATTTAAAATATGAGCAACAATAATCTGTCGGCTCATGAACTTTTAATTGAAAATTAGCATTCGCCGGCACATCAAACGATTCGCCACCTTTAACAGCTACCCACTCTTGCGAATTTGGCAATAACACATCGAGTTGCCCAGCTAAAATCTCCATCACCTCAGCGGCAGCGGTATTAAAGTCATAGTTACCCGGCATCATATAGCCCAATGTTTTTGTCGAACCATCCTCAAATTTAACCGTTCGACTAACCACTTTTCCATCAAAATACACATTTGCTTTTTTAACAATCGTGACATTTTTAAATTCTGACATGTTATTTCCTATTCTGTTTTTTTAACGTCGTTTAAACGTTATTAATACCCATTGCTGACTTTACTTCTTCAAGCGTCTCTTTTGCCAAATCTCTAGCTTTTTCAGTGCCTTCATTAATAATAGAGCGAACAAGCTCAGGTTGCTCCGTGTATTCTTTAGCCCTTTCTTGCATCGGTTTTAGTTCACGTAACACAGCATCAATAACGGGTTGTTTACAATCTATGCAACCAATACTCGCTGACTTACAGCCTTCTTGAACCCAATTACGCACACCCTCTTCTGAATACACCTCATGAAACTGCCATACTGGGCATTTTGCTGGGTCACCCGCGTCTGTTCTACGAACACGCGCTGGATCGGTTGGCATTGTTCTAAGTTTTTTCTCTACCTCTTCTGGTTCATCGCGCAATGCAATTGTGTTGTTATAAGACTTGGACATCTTTTGCCCATCTAAGCCAGGCATCTTTGACGCTTTAGTCAACAAGGCGATAGGCTCTGGCAAAATAACGCGGCCACTGCCTTCCAAATAACCAAATAAACGCTCTTTATCACCAACCGTTATATTTTGTTGTGCTTCTAATAAAGCTCTAGCTACACCCAGTGCTTCTTGATCACCATTTTCTTGGAAAGAACTTCGCAACTTGTTGAATATTTTGGCATTTTTCTTCCCCATTTTCTTAATCGCAGCTTCCGCTTTTTCTTCAAAGTCTAAGCCTCGGCCATATAAATAATTGAAGCGCCTAGCCACCTCACGCGTCAACTCAACGTGTGCCACCTGATCGGCTCCAACGGGGACTAAACCGGCTTTGTATATAAGAATGTCTGCGCTTTGTAAAAGTGGATAGCCTAAAAACCCATACGTTGCTAAATCCATTTCTTTGAGTTTTTCTTGCTGGTCTTTATAGCTCGGAACCCTTTCTAACCACCCCAGCGGCGTTATCATAGATAGCAACAAATGCAGCTCTGCATGTTCAGGAATGCTCGATTGTATAAATAAATCAGCCAAACCATGATCAACACCAGCGGCCAACCAATCAACAACCATATCCCAAGTACTGTCTGCAATAATTGAAGGGTCTTCATAGTGCGTTGTGAGCGCATGCCAATCTGCCACAAAGAAATGACACTTATATTCTTGCTGTAAATCGACCCAATTTTTTAGTACTCCGTGATAGTGACCTAAATGCAATTTGCCGGTTGGCCTCATACCGGATAGTACACGACGATACTGCGCTGGAACTTCTGAACTCACATTTCCTCCTAAATACCCAATATTTTAAAAATACTGGTTTGTAAAAAATAAACGGGCGGACCTAAAATTTTAGATAACCATCCCATTACAATAATAAAGACCAAAATTGGAAAGCCTAAGCGTTCAAGTTTACTAAACTCAATACTGGCTCTCATTGGCAATAAACCAGCTAACACCCGACCACCATCAAGCGGTAAAATCGGTAATAAATTTAACATCATCAGCACCGAATTAATAAAAATACCTGCATAGCCCATGTATATCAATGGCATAGCAAAATACTCATTTTGCGCGCCCATCATATAGCCTATTTTCATGACAACACCCCAACCAATCGCCATTAAAAGATTAGCGAAGGGTCCGGCTAGGGCCACATAAATCATGTCACGTTTGGGGTTCTTTAAATTGTGCCAGTTAACCGGAACCGGTTTTGCCCAACCAAATATAAAACCACCCAATAATAACAAAACCCCAGGCACAATCACGGTTCCGACCAAATCCATATGACTAATGGGGTTTAAGGTTAAACGCCCAAGGCTCTTTGCCGTATTATCACCAAACTGGCTAGCCACCCAACCATGAGCGACTTCGTGAACGGTAATGGCAAAAATAACCGGTAATATCCACACCGCTATTCGACCGACCAAGGTCAATTCGTCCATTGACATTAATGCTCATCCTTACGTGCAATAAAATCAGCAATACCTTTACCTTCTCTAACCACTTCAGGAAAGTCATTATCCCAAACGATCATGGTTGTTGGTTCATACGGAATAACACCCGCATCAACCACAAGGTCCAATACACGGGCTAACTGCTGATTAATCTCATAAGGGTCGGCTATGGCCTCGGTTTCACCCGGTAAGATCAAGGTACTGGTTAACATCGGCTCATTGAGCTCTTCAAGTATTTTTTGCGCAACCAAATTATTTGGAATACGAATACCAACGGTTTTTCGTTTCGGGTGCTGGAGGCGTCGAGGCACCTCTTTAGTTGCCTTTAACACAAAAGTAAACGCGCCCGGCGTTAATGATTTGAGCAGGCGGTACGTATCGTTATTCACTTGTGCGTACATTGAGATCTCAGTTAGATCCCGACACACTAAGGTGAAATTATGTTTATCGTCAATTCGACGAATCTGACGAATACGATCAAGCGCCTGCTTATCACCCAAATGACAAGCCAAGGCATAAGAAGAGTCAGTTGGGTAAGCGATAACACCGCCCCGACGTATAATATCGGCCGCTTGCTTAATTAACCGTGGCTGTGGATTATCGGGGTGAATATTCAAATATTGTGTCATGATTGCTGTTGTGCTTTTTTCTTTGCTACATTATCACGTAAATACACCGGTAATGCATTGTCGGCAGACACCGTTTGCCCATCCCTCACCATGCCGACCGCCAACTGAGCAACCTCTCTTGCTCTTGGCAGCGCGTTTGGTAAAAGCAACAACTCGCTAGCGTTAACTAACTGCGTTAACTCATTTTCATATGTGCCCCAACCGTGTCCAATACCAATCGCCTGTTTACCTTGCGTAACGCTTAACGCTGCTGGCGCAATAACAGACTCATTGGAAACCGCTTTGAGTTGGCCATCAATCCGTTCATATTCGCACCAATATACCTCACCCATTCGAGCATCTAAGGCTGCGTACACTGTCTGACCTTCTACGGGAGGACCCGCCTGATATGCCAACGCGGTAAGCGTAGACACCGGCGCGATCGGTAGCTCTGCCGCAAAGGCTAAGCCTTGAATAACGCCTGTCGCCATTCTAACGCCGGTAAAAGACCCGGGGCCACGGCCAAAAGCTAACGCATCGAGTTGTTGTAACGTCATACCAGCTTCGTTCAGTAGCTCATCGACCATTGGCAAAATCAAGTTACCGTGTTCTCGTGGTGCCACCTGAAAACGGTCTATTACCTCGCCGTTTATCAACAAGGCCGCAGAGCACCCTTCTGTTGCTGTTTCAATCGCTAAAATTTTCATGCTGATTTTATAACGTGTTTTTTATCACTGATTTTTTGACTATTGATACGATGAAAGAATCTCTTCACATCTTTTACATCTTGTGTAATAGGCATCGCTGGCAAGGATTTAATAAACACTTTACCATAGCCTTTGCTTGATAACCGTGGATCACACAACACCAACACGCCTTTATCTTCAACATCACGAATCAACCTTCCCACCCCCTGTTTTAGCGTCAAGGCTGCTGAAGGCAATTGGAAATCTGAAAACGCTGACTGGCCATTAGCGGCCATATATTCTAACCGAGCTTTAGTCACCGGATCGCCAGGCGATGCGAACGGTAGTTTATCTATAATCACACAGGATAAGGCTTCCCCCCGCACATCAACGCCTTCCCAAAAACTCGCAGTACCGAGCAAAACCGCACGCTCAGAACGCCTAAAGGACTCTAACATTTGTTGCTTCGGCAAATCACCTTGCACTAATAATTTAAAGTTCGTTTCAGCCAATAAAATATTAGCGGCTTCTTTTAATGCCTTATGCGAGGTAAATAAAATAAATGCCCTACCTTCACTAGCCTCTAATACTGGAATGATTTTTTCAATCATCGTCGCCGTATAGTGATAATCGCGTGGCTCAGGCATGCCAGTTGGGACATACATCAATGACTGATGCACAAAATCAAAAGGGCTTTCCCAGCTACCCGTTTCAGCATCTTCCAAACCCAATCGTTTAGAAAAGAAATCAAATTTATTATTCACCGATAAAGTAGCCGAGGTAAACACCCAGCTGGCATCACTGGCAAAAGCAAAACTGGCAAATGCCTTAGAAATATCCAAAGGCGTTCGATAAAAAGTAAACGTCCGCTGATACGTTTCGAACCATTGGATCCAATCGTGCTGATCTTGCTTTGAAAAAAGTTTCAGTCGCAGTAGAACATCTTCGCAGCGTTTCCAACACGCCTCTAAACCTTTAGAACGAACAGCCACCTTAGTTAATACTTTAAATAACTGTTCGATACGTTCAATCAGGCAATCTAAGGCTTGCAAGAAGTCTGTACCTTGCTCAAGCTCATCCCAAGAGCCTTTAATAACCGGCTCAGGCAGCACCTTCCGCATTTCTCGTATGTCTTCACTAATTACATGTGTTAAATCAATCAATTCAGGCATATCTGATGCTAATTTTAATTGTTCTGCACTGACATCACCGATCAACGATAAAATTTGACGTGCACTGACCGACACCCCTAAAAACCGAGACGCCGTGTCAATTAATTGGTGGGCCTCATCAACAATAATTAGCTCTGCATCTGGCAATAACTGCCCAAACCCATCATCTTTCAATGACCAGTCTGCACATAAAAGATGGTGGTTAACAATTAATACATCTACTTCTTGTGCTTTTTTTCTGGCTAATACTGGAAAACACTCACTGATCATTGGACATTCTTGGCCCAAACAATTATCTGCTGTTGACGTGACTTGTTGCCAAACGTAAGAATCTTCGGCAACCGATGTTACCTCAGCAATATCTCCCTCTTTTGTTTGATTCGACCACCGTTCGACCTCTCTTAATTCAGCATCCGTCTGTTTGTCAAAGCTAGATGTTTGCATTTTTGCCTGATCAAGGCGATATAAACACAGGTAATTAGACCGTCCTTTCAGCACTGCACCCTGTACAGGTACGTTTAATACCTCACGGATTAACGGGAAGTCCTTTTCGAATATTTGGTCTTGAAGATTACGCGTCCCGGTTGAGATAATTGTTTTCTTACCAGATAAAATGGCAGGAATAAGATAGGCAAAGGTTTTTCCTGTTCCTGTTCCAGCTTCAGCTACTAGATGTGTATGCTGCTCAATAGCCCGCTCGATAGCCTGCGCCATCGACAACTGTCCATCTCGCGGTTGAAAGCCTTTAATATGTTTAACCAGCTCGCCATTAGAGCCAAATATGCTATCGAGGTCGTACAAAGGGTTATCCATTTAAATTTATTAACTTGTTTCATCAGTCCACGCTGATGCGTCCAAACCACCTTCTTTTGTCCAAACCAAGGTAGCAATATTGCGAAACTTTGCAACCGACATAGCGCCTCGCTTCATACGGTTTGAGCTATCATTCAGGTTATCTAAAATATCGCTACGTGTGGCCTCAAAGATATCAAACGGCAGATAATTTTCATCCATAAGCACTAACACAACCGAGTCCCATTCTTTATCTAACTTTAATTGCCCAAGCCGTTGGCCTCGATAATTGTCATTGAATATAGTTCGCGCTTTAATTTGAATTCTTTTTGGCCCACGCCCTTTAACACGTAAGGCATCAAAACCTAGCGAGCGGTCGTCGCCTAACGCTAAGTCTAATAGTTTGCAAGCATCATGTTCAGCAATTTCGTTGCTGACCCCCGGCAAGGGTTTACCTGTCATTTTTTTATAATCTGTGGCCAACTGCCTTGCTTGCTCTATTAATTTATCAACAGAATAAACTTGCGTTGGCTCCGTCATTTTAAAACAACCTATTGGCAGCAACACGTGCTTTTCGGGCATCCTCAGTTCGACCTAAGGTATCATAACAGTCTGCCATCAATAACCAATTGCTACGCTGAAGGCTCGTCTGCCCAGCAGACAATAAGTTAGATTTTTCAGCCAAACTAATCGCTAAGGTATATTTCTTTTGTTGATAACGCACCTTCGCCAATGCATGCCAAACCTGCGGGTCTCTTGGAGAAATACGAACAGCTCGTTCCAATTTTGAAGCCGCCATATCAGGCTGACCAGATTCACTTTGTTGGTACGCACTATCCAGTAAGGCAACTACAGCTGGGTTTTGTGTGGTTTTTGCCTCATCGATTGGTTGATCATAAGACTGCCCCATACCCTCTTGTATAGGCTGCTCATCAATAGGGTATGTTTGAGCCGTTTGTGGCAATGGTTGCGATGGATATGGCGAAGCTTCACCAGTGCGTCCAATCGGAGCAGGTACTTGATTATACATCGACAGATCTGCGCAACCCGATAAAGCTAGCAGCAACGCGATCAAGGTGGTTAATTTCATGATTATTTACATACCGTTCGTTAAGCGATCAAACCAATTCCCAGCTCGCTCTAATGTTCTATTAACCGCCCCAACACAGGGTGAATACTCAGTGGGTTCGGAGCCTTTTATAAACGGATATTGTACAGCATCTTCACAAAACTCATTAGCACGATAGCCGAGTGGGTCTACCCAAGTATACTCAACATTCTGTGGCTTTGTCAGCTCCACGGGCTCTTTTGAAATAGTACTCATAACACTTGACCATACTTGCAATGCGCCGCTAGCGCCGGTTAATTTAGAGGGCCTATTATCGTCACGTCCTAGCCATACAACTGCTAAATAATCCCCGCTAAATCCGGCAAACCAACTATCTCTTAATTCGTCAGTAGTTCCGGTTTTCCCGGCCACCTTGTAGTAGTGAGGCATCTGTCGATAAACTGAGCGCCCTGTGCCCTTCGTCATCACTTCTTGTAAGGCTGTATTAACAAGGTAAACCGCTGATGGGTTTGCCACTTGTCGTACACTTAGCGCATAACGCTGCAAAGCGATATGATCACTAGATGTTACTGACTGGATAGATCGCAATTGGGTAAAAAAGCCTTCGCCTGCTAAAGTTTGATACATTTGCGTTACCTCAAGAGGTGATAGCCGAAGTGCTCCCAACAATAATGACGGGTAAGGCTTAATCGGTCGCCGAATACCTAGCTCTTCAATTGTTCGTTTTACATTTGGCACTTTAAGCGCCATACCCAAGCGAACAGTCGCTAAATTATATGAGTTCGACAAGGCTTCGTGTAATGGCACAGGTCCATGCTCAACCTTGTCATAATTCTCCGGCATCCAAAGTTCACCTGAACGTTGTTTTAAACTAACCGCCTTATCCTCAATCATTGTCGTGAGCGTATAGTCTGCTGGTTGCGATAATGCCGTCAAATAAACTGCTGGCTTCACCAAAGAGCCTATCGGCCTAATTGCATCAAGCGCCCTATTAAAACCACTAAACAATGGATTTCTGTCGCCAATAACGGCAACAATCTCACCGCCCTCACGGCGTGTAATAACCATTGCACCTTGGAGTTTATTTTTTTCAATACCGTACTGCCTATTAAGTGCTTCAAGCTTTTGCTTAAACAGTTTTTCGGCCGTCGTCTGAATATTGTAATCAAGCGTTGAAAAAATATTTAGGCCTTCCGAGCGTAGGTCTTCATCCTTATAATCTCGACTTAATTGACGCTTTACTAAATCTAAAAATGCAGGAAAGCGAGAACTTTTAACCTGCTTAAATGGCGAAATATCCACACCAAATTGTTTTGCAATACGCCTTTGCTCGTCCGGTAGCACTCCAAAGCGAGTCATTTCATCAAGTACTAAGTTTCTGCGTTTTAGCGCTCTTTCGGGGTATCGCCTCGGGTCATAATAAGAAGGGCCTTTGACCAACCCAACTAACAACGCCGTTTGATGTGGCTTTAATTCAATCAAGGGTTTATTAAAATAAAACACACTAGCCATTCCAAAACCATTGATCGAACGCTCACCATCTTGGCCAACAAAAACCTCATTTAGATAGGCTTCTAAAATCTCATCTTTTTCGTAATGAAACTCAATAATCAACGCCATCATGGCTTCTTTAATCTTTCGCCACAAACTCCTTTCTGACGTTAAGTAAAAATTCTTAATTAATTGTTGCGTTAAGGTGCTGCCTCCTTGAACAACGCCTCCAGCTTTTATATTTGCCCACACCGCACGCAAAATAGATTTAATAGAAACGCCGTAATGTTGATAGAAATCGCGGTCTTCAACCGATATCAAGCCGTCAATTAATGTACGTGGCACATCATCAAGCTTTATTAGAATCCTATCTTCTTTGTGACTAGGGTAAAAACTACCGACTCGAACTGGGTCTAAACGGAGTAAGGCTTCAGACTTACCTGTTTGTACGTTTTGAATCGCCGATATATGATCACTTCTAAAGTAAATTTTGACTGTCTTAGATACTTCACGGTCATCAAAGAATTTAAATGAACGTGTTTTTACCGTAAAAGTTGAGCCTGATTGATAGTATTGACCGCCCGAGGTGAATGTCGATGTTCGTTGGTAATGTAGGTCTTTCAATAACGATTCAAATTGCTGTGCTGATAAGGACAGCCCTTGATACAGTTCAACAGGGTTTGCAAACACATGAGCCGGTAACGCCCACCTTTTCCCTTCAAATTGAGTGCGAACAACATGATCTAAGTAAAAAACGTAGACAGCTATCACAACGATTAATAGCAACCCTACTTTCAGGATTAACCTCTTTAGAAAACCACTAGACTGTGGTTTTTTTTGAGGTTTCTTCGTTTTTTTTCTGCTCGATTTTGCTTTAGTTTTTGGCTTAGCCATAGTCAATTTAACAGATTTACAAGGTTACAAAATTTGCACCGCAGCACGGCTGCGTCATCATGTCATAGACTTGGCGTTAATGGGTCATTAATTTTTCGATATCTAACGATTTATTCAACAAACCGTCAATAGAAACATACTGATCCTCTAACAGTTCTAGGCTAGGCTTACCAAGCAGGTAACCTTGAACATAATCCACACCCAACTCTTTTAATACTCGTAATATTTCAGCATTTGAGACATATTCTGCAATGGCTTTCTTACCAAGACTATGCGCTACTTCTATCATTGATTTAACAAGAACTTGGTCAGCATGGTCCACAGCTAAATTATTAATGAATTGACCATCAATTTTTAGATAATCGACCGGAAAGTTTTTAATATAATTAAACGAGCTAAAGCCAGCACCAAAATCATCTAAGGCAAATCGACACCCTAGGGCACGAATTTTAGAAACCATTTCTCGTGTTTTATTGAAATTTGAAACTGCTGCTGTCTCTGTTATTTCAAACGTTAGCCTTGACGGTGAAATCCATGTAGATTCAAGTTTCTGTTTAATAACCGGCAACAAATAATCACCTTGGAGTGCGTGACTGGATAAGTTAATGGTAAAACAAATATTCTCTTGTGTTTTTGGTAAACCAGCGATGTGATCTATCGCATGTGAAACCACCCATAGGTCAATGTGATGGATAAGCCCCATTCTCTCTGCCACCGGAATAAACTGGGCTGGTCTTAACAACTCGCCTTCATCCCCTATCATCCGAAGCAATGTTTCATAATGAGAAACAGACCCATTGGAGAGTTTTACGACAGGCTGAAAAACTATTTTAAATAAGTCTTCACTCAATGCATGACGAATTTTAGGCACCCATTTGGCATCCTCTCTAATGCTAATTAATTCGTCGTTATCACTCTCAAATAAATTAACCCTATTACGGCCCAAGGTCTTTGCAGAATAACAGGCATGATTCGCTCTAGACATCAGTTCACTAGGGCGTTTAATTAATTTTAATGGTTCCAACATCGCGACACCGATGCTGGCTGAAATATTATAAATATTCTCACCCGATTTAAAATCAAACTCATCAATGGTTAACCTTATTTTTTCAGCCAATTGCATGGCCTCTTTTTCGGCTGTTTTACTAATGAAGACTTGAAATAAATTTGAGCCAACTCGTGCAATAAACGCATTATTATCGAGGGTTGAGCGAATTAGGGTGGCTACTTCTACTAGAAGTCGATCACCAGCTTCGTGACCCTCAATATCATTGACGACTTTAAATTGGTCTAAATCAATGTCTAACAAAGCACCATGTTGTTTAAAGTTATTGCATCTTAAAATAGCAAAATCCAATGTTTTTTCTAAGCCACTTCGGTTAGATAACCCTGTCAATTCATCATGCGCTACTAAATATTGTAAACGGGCTTCCATAATTCGTCGTTCAGAAAGCTCCCTGACTAACTTTTCCTCACTTTGAATTCGATCATCTCGTTCACTTTTAAGTGCAAACGCCAGTTCAACTAAAGGCATGAGATGTTTGCCCTCTGTTGGGTAATGCGTCATCGTCGCGGCATTTGCTTTATGACATTGGGCCATCAACTCATCATTAATCGTAATTGCTTTATCTGCGAGTAAAATCAACGGAATGGCATCATGACCATCGAGAGTCGTTAAAACCTGGCTAAGTTTCAAGGGGTCACTTTGAGGCAAGCCATAACTTAAAAATATCATGCCAATCTCGTCTACCTTACCTTGATAAGGACGGATAAGCTCAAAAGCTTGTTCCTGGCTTGATGCACAAATTAAATTTCTATAACCACCGGCTGATAAAATATCCTGCAGCGTAGACAAGCGGCTCACCTCGTCTTCGATGATTAGAATAGCTTGTTGCTTTGGTATTTGTTCCGTCATTTCAGTCGCCTTTTCGAGCTGACTATCCGTTATTTTAAAACAACAAGCAACGAATAATTATCAAAATATATACATAATTTTCTTTTCTATCAACAACTTTACGCCTACTCTTAATACAGTGTCAACAATAATTTCATAACAGCTTGATATTCCGGACAAGGACCCCGTAGAATATATATCTGCTAGAAAAAATAATAATCAGTCATTCAACGTTAAGCATATCGCCTATTTTTACTAGACTTAGAGCCATTAACTTTTTAATCATGATTCGATATGACACAAACATACGCCAATATTTGTACCGTTGATGATTTTTTAACAGGAGACATTGACCTGTGCTCTGCTCCGGAGATTTTCTATCGTATTACACAAGCACTCGACGACCCCTTAAAAAACTCTCAAGATATTGCGGCCATTATCGAACAAGACCCTTCACTATCCGCTCGAATGCTAAAAATTGTTAATTCCGCTTTTTTTGGTTTCCCGGCCTCAATTAAAACGATTGAGCATGCCATTTCTATTCTGGGTAATCATGACGTTCGAATGCTAGTCATGACAACGAGCGTGGTTGAAAAATTTTCAACTTTACCTAACTCGATTCTTGATATGCGCCAATTTTGGATGCATAGTTTAAAAACTGCTTTATTTGCAAAGTACCTTGCTGACAATCACCCTAAAAAAAGGCAGCTTAGTTCTGCATTTATGAGTGGGCTTCTCCATGATATAGGGCGGTTAATTTTTTATATCAAAGCACCTGATCTAGCCCGCGCAGCCGCTTTGCTTGTTAAGACGGAAACTGTAAATGAAATTGAAGCCGAGGCCTCCTTTGTAGGTTTTAATCATGCCGAGCTAGGTGGTGCTTTGTTAAAACTATGGGAAATACCAGCCTCCATTCAAGATTCGGCAAGCTTCCATCATCAGCCTGATTTAGCTACTAATAATAAAGACGAAGTTTATATCGTTTACCTTGCGAATAAATTAACTCATGCTAACAGTACGTCTGAAGAAACCATCAACAAAACAATATCTACAGAAGATAATTTATGGAACCAGCTCGACCTCCCTTACGGCATTATTGCACCCGCTGCTAATCACGTAGACGAGCAATTTAGCCAAACCTATGCGTTATTTTTTGATTAAGAAACCTGCGTAAATGTTTTTACACCCAAGCGAAACACACTAAATTCATTGGTCTCCATTTTCGTCCACTGCTCATTCGATGTCAGCGGTTCAGTGGCTATCACCGTCACCACATCATCGGGTGACGCTTCTTGATTAAAGTCTACACACAAGTCTGCATCCAATAATTGCGCCTCTACGAATGGTGTTTGACGTGTTAGCCAATATAGTTTTGTATTACAGAACGTATACAAATGATCTACATCACTCATTAATACGTTAAACACTCCATGCTGAGATACCTTACGGAAAAGTTCTTCAACAGTCTTCCGCAACTTCACTTTACTTTTTGGTTTAACAGGGTACTTTTTACGAAGCTGGCCCAAAATCCAACAAAAAGCATACTCGCTGTCTGTTGTGCCGATAGGGGTGTAGCCATTAAGTACTTTTTTCTTAATGCCTTTTAATTGACCATTATGTGCAAATGACCATATTTTACCCCACAGTTCACGCGAAAATGGGTGTGTATTTTCCAAACAAACACGTCCTCGGTTTGCCTTTCTAATATGACAAATAACTTGCGTACTTTTTATTGAGTACTGTTGAATAAATTTTGCGACTTCCGAGTTAGCACTAGCAACTGGGTCGTGAAAAGCACGAAAACCTTTTCCTTCATAAAAAGCGATACCCCACCCGTCTTTATGTACACCAGTTTCCCCACCACGCTTAATTAAACCACTAAAGCTAAAGCAAATATCTGTCGGTACATTTGCACTCATCCCTAGTAATTCACACATATAGACTGTTAAATCTCTTCTATGATAGTCCGCTCGATAGGAACTTGGACGTATTTCTTTTTACCGTTCTCTTTAACCCAAAAGTAGTAATAACCTTTTTGTGATTCGGATGTCACTTTACTATCAAGAACTGTCCACGATTTTTTATGCTCACCCTCGTAAAAGCTTACCCTATAGTCGCCTTCCATCCAGCTCACACCTAATCGTGAAAATTTATTTTGCTGTTCTTCTGAACAAGCCGAAAGAACAAAGGCTATGATTATCAATACGATATATCTCATGAATTTTCCAGTTTTCTTAAGACCAAAAAGACCATTACAAAAGCCCCGCCAATCGCACACATCCAAATATCAGATCGCTGCAGGCCTATCAGGCTACCTATCCCCGCACCAATCGCAGCGCCTAGGCCACTGAATGCCATACTTCTCATCATTCTACAAAAACTACAATCGGACCCTTCTCCAAAAAACTTTGGCATCTCGTTCCCTCCTTTTGTATTACCGTCTCACCTATGGCGTACTTTCAATCAACTTCAAAAAACACATAGGCCTGTGTTTTACTTTCACTTAAATGTGGGGATAGTCGCTGACTATCACTCCCTTTAAAACTCTGTGACCGTCTATTTGGCACATCATTCCCTAAACTAATAAAACAGTGCTATTAACAGCTTTTCTGTAATTTAACAGGCTGAATCACCACTAGCCCATTTTTAATAAGCTTAAAAATTCAGCCCGTGTTTCAGAATTTTTACGAAATTGCCCCAACATACTAGATGTAGTCATTTGTGAGTTTTGTTTCTCCACACCTCGCATCATCATGCACAAATGTTTTGCCTCCACAACCACTGCAACCCCTTTTGCACCCGTTACTTCGAGAATAGAATCTGCAATTTGTGTAGTCAATTGCTCTTGTATTTGTAATCGACGTGCATACATATCGACGATTCTAGCTACCTTTGATAAACCAAGTACTTTCCCATCTGGCAGATACGCCACATGGCACTTGCCAATAAAGGGTAGTAAATGGTGCTCACACATAGAATACAGTTCTATATTTTTAACAATCACCATATCATCAGCATCAGAGTCAAAAACGGCGCCATTCACAATATTCTCTAAACTTTGCTGATAGCCACTTGTTAAGAAAGACATTGCTTTTGCCGCACGCTTTGGCGTATCAACCAAACCTTGGCGATTAACGTCTTCTCCAACCTGTGAAATTATTTGTTTATATAGTTTTTCCATCAATCTCAATCATCTTTAAAAGTATTTAAAGTATACCGTTTTCTTGTTTGCTTTAAATCAAATAGTTTTAGCGTATGGCGCCATAGCCTCTAGGCCTGCTAATAATACCTCTGGCCCCGCATTTTTCTGTCGAGCATTCTCACTAAGGTACCTACGCCAATGTTTTCCACCAGGTTGACCTGCAAAAAGCCCCAATATATGCCGTGTTAAATTTTGTAACGGAACACCTAACTCTAATTGTTTTTCAATATATGGAAGGTAGGCTTCGAGCACTTTTTTTCTATCGGCCAAGGGCTGTTTGAACAGTTGGTGTTCAATTTCCGCCAAAAAAAAGGGATTATGATAAGCTTCACGACCAATCATCACACCGTCAAGGTGTTGCCAATGTTGTTGAATCTCACTGATTGCATTAACCCCACCATTAACAATAATTGATACCGATGGAAAAGCTCTTTTAATGTCGTACGCTCTATCGTAGTTTAACGGCGGAATGGTTCTGTTTTCTTTCGGGGACAGGCCGTTTAAGATGGCTTTACGCGCATGAATAATAACAGTATCGCAACCCGCATCAGTAACTGCCTGAACAAAGCCTCTCAGGAATTCAAATGAATCTAGCTCATCTATCCCAATTCGTGTTTTAACCGTGACTGGAATGTCCACAGCTTGTCGCATTAATGATACGCATTGTGCAACACGTTGCGGCTCAGCCATTAAACATGCACCTATACGTCCATTTTGAACACGATCACTTGGGCAGCCGACATTGATATTTACTTCTTTATAACCCGCTTCCTGTGCATATCCGGCACATTGCGCCATGGCTTTAGGGTTACTACCACCTAATTGTAATGCTACTGGCTGCTCATATTGATCAAATGCCAAAAAGCGCTGTTTATCGCCATGAAGTAATGCACCTGTCGTTACCATTTCTGTATAAAGCAGGGCATTAGGTGATAAAAGTCGATGGAAATATCGGCAGTGCCGATCTGTCCAATCCATCATCGGTGCAATGGATAACAGTCTATTAATGCTTGGCATGAGAGTAATTGCTATTTCTGTTAGATGTTAGCCCAATTTTTTACATTGCCCATCAGCATCAAAAATAATGCTGTTATAAACCTGTATTAATGTAAACAGCTAGATTGTTAGCCCTTTTAAAGCTTTCTAAGAAATCCAGTGTCAGTGATTGATAGATTGAATTAAAAGGCAGCGAAAAGAACCGTAAGATAACCCCACAGATTATTAAGGCTAATCACCCCAATATTTCTATTAAGGGTGATTTTTAGCTTAATCAGTAACGTTATGGCTTTGGTTACTCTCATCTAACCTTACTGTAGGCAGGTCACTGTTCAGGGTATATTTTTGAGCGCAAACAATACTGCGTTCATTTCTTTACCTAGATAATGACCGATATTAATTAACTATTGCCAGCAAAACACCTGCCGCGACCGCAGAACCAATAACACCCGCTACGTTAGGCCCCATCGCATGCATTAATAAGTAATTATGAGGGTTAGACTCTAGCCCTACTTTATTAACCACACGGGCCGCCATAGGAACTGCCGACACACCTGCAGCACCAATGAGTGGATTAACTTTGCCGCCCGTTACCTTGTGCATTAACTTACCCATTAAAATACCACCTGCCGTACCAATGGAAAATGCCGCCATTCCTAACACTAAGATACCAAGTGTTTCAGCAGTTAAAAACTTATCCGCTGATAGTTTCGAGCCAACAGCTAAGCCTAGGAAAATAGTCACAATATTAATAAGTTCATTTTGTGCTGTAGAACTTAAACGATCAACCACACCACTTTCTCGCATTAAATTACCGAAGGCTAACATTCCAACCAAAGGTGCTGACGCTGGCAAAAATAGAATAACCGCCGTTAATATAGTTAATGGGAAGATTATCTTCTCTTTCTTACTCACATGCCGCAAGTGCTTCATTTCAACTTTTCGCTCAGACTCTGAGGTTAATGCACGCATGATAGGTGGTTGAATTAGCGGCACTAAAGCCATATATGAATATGCAGCCACTGCAATAGCGCCTAATAAATCAGGTGCTAATTTAGAGGCTAAGAAAATAGCTGTTGGGCCATCTGCGCCACCAATAATGGCAATCGCCGACGCATCAGACAAACTAAATTCCATACCCGGTATTAGGTTCATCGCCAAAGCGCCAAGAAGCGTTGCAAAGATACCAAATTGGGCTGCCGCACCGAGTACCAATAAACTTGGCATCGCTATAAGCGCTCCAAAATCTGTTAATGCACCAACCCCCATAAAAATAAGCAAAGGGAACAAGCCAGTATCAACGCCCATATGGTACAAAATACCTAGCATTCCATCTGGCCCACTAATGCCAGCAATTGGAATATTAGCTAAAATTCCACCAAAACCAATCGGCAGTAATAACAAGGGTTCAAAGTTTTTTGAAATGGCTAAATAGATTAATAATAAGCCAATGGCTATCATTAATATATTGCCCCATTCAAAGTTTGCAATACCCGTCGACTGCCAAATTTGTAATACGCCACTATCCATATTATATAAACCTTAGCAAATAAGTACTAACGGCGCGCCAGCAGGAACTGACTCACCTTCTTTTACGAAAACATCTGAAATTTGACCTTCAATATGCGCCCTTACTTCAGTTTCCATCTTCATGGCTTCTAAAATAATCACTACATCACCTTCATACACATCATCTCCTGCCGCCATTGCTATGCGCACAATATTACCGGCCATTGGAGACAACAAGGGTTCATTTTGACAAACCGCGCCTGATGTTGTCTCTTGTGTTGGTTCAGCTGCTTTCGCAACTACTTTACTAGCAGCTGAAGAAGGTGTTAGATTTTCAATCGAGCCACTTGGACCCACTTCAACCTGATATGTTTTACCATTAACGGCCACATCATATACTTCACTACCGCCTTTTTCAGCTGTTGCTTGAGTAACAACGCCTGTTGGAACCGGCTCAAACGCATCAGGGTTATGTCTATTTTTAATAAAGTCCAAGCCTATCTGTGGAAATAACGCATATGTCAACACATCATCAATGACCTCATCGGCCAATGGCAAACTATCTTTTTCGGCTTTTTCTTTAAATTCTGATGAAATTTTCTCCAACTCATCATCAATCAAGTCAGCTGGGCGACAAGTAATCGCTTCAGCGCCATCCAATACACGCTCTTGAAGCTCTTTATTCACTGCTGCAGGTGTTGCACCATATTCGCCTTTTAATACACCTGATGTTTCTTTGCTGATAGATTTATAACGCTCACCCATCAAAACGTTCATCACTGCCTGAGTACCTACAATTTGTGATGTTGGGGTTACTAAAGGAAGATAGCCAAGGTCCTTACGTACTCGTGGAATCTCTGCTAACACCTCATCAATTTTGTCGCCTGCATTTTGCAGCTTCAATTGACTTTCTAGGTTTGTCAACATACCACCAGGGACCTGTGCAATAAGAATTCTTGAATCGACACCTTTCAGCGACCCTTCAAATTCCGCATACTTTGGCCGTACTGATCTAAAATATGCCGCTACTTCTTCAACGCTCTCAATGTCTAGACCCGTCTCGCGATCAGTCCCTTCCAACATTGCAATAAAGGTTTCCGTTGGTGAATGACCGTATGTCATACTCATGGACGAAATAGCTGTGTCTAGCATGTCGAGCCCTGCATCGACTGCTTTAAGACAGGTTGCTACACTCATCCCAGTTGTTGCATGGCTGTGTAAAGCAATTGGTAGGTCACACTCGGCTTTTAAACGCTTCACCAATATCTCAGCATCATAAGGTTTCAAAAGTCCTGCCATATCCTTAATCGCGATCGAATGGCAGCCGGCATCTTCTAACCGCTTACCCATATCGACCCAATTTTCTAGCGTGTGTACTGGGCTTTCTGTATATGAGATTGTACCTTGCGCATGTTTGCCTACTTCGACAGTTGCTTTAATGGCCGTCTCTAAGTTACGCACATCGTTCATCGCATCAAAAATACGGAAAACATCCATACCATTGTCTGCAGCACGCTCTACGAACTTTCTAACAACATCATCAGCATAATGACGATAGCCTAATAGGTTCTGCCCACGTAATAGCATTTGTTGTTGTGTATTAGGCATCGCCGCTTTTAGTAATCGCAAACGCTCCCAAGGGTCTTCACCTAAATAACGAATACAAGCATCAAATGTTGCTCCGCCCCAAGTTTCTAATGACCAATAGCCAATTTTGTCTAATTTTTCCGCAATCGGTAACATATCTTCAATACGTAACCTTGTTGCAAATAGGGATTGATGAGCATCGCGCAACACGACATCAGTAATTTTTAACGGATTTTTCATGATTTTTAAGTTTATTTAGAGCGAAAACGTTGAACAGCAATCGTAATCGCTGTAACGATATCTTCACTAATATCTGTGGAAACAGACGATTTACTACTGTGTTCAACAACGGGTTCGTATCGTTGAATAACAGCAGAAACCCCTTTGATAGCAAAAACTAACATACCCAAGATGAAGAATACCATCCCCATTCCAAGTAACATTAGTTCCACACCTTGTTCTAATAAGTTTGTGATATTCATAAGCTGCATTATAAAGCACCCCTTGCTGAAAAACACAATAAATATACAAACGCTTTGTTAAAAAAGGTGTTTAAAAACTGCTCCTAATCCAGCTCAAACCCTTTTACCATACGGTCATCGGACTCATTTTGTTCGAGCCTGCCAGTTTCTCTTAATTCATGCTGTTTAGATTTTTCGATCAACTTTTCAACTACTTTTTTTCGACTATTCGTTTTTTTAAAGGCCTGTTGATGCTGGCCTAACTTTTCCTGTAATGACTGCACCGTTTTGCTATGTTCTTCAATGGCCTGATCGAGTTTTTGAACAAACTCCTGATACTCACGTAACCGTGACGCTGACATCCCCACTTGCCCCTTCGTTTTAAACTGAACGGTATAATCATTACGGTACTCTTTTAGTTTCTCCAGTTGCGCTAGAGATTCTTGCTGAGCTTGAAGCGATTGATTCATTTTCATCGCAGCTGCTGTTTCATTGTTTTCAGCAATTTGTTTAACCGGACCAAGCCTCTTTGACTTTTTCAACACTCCCCCCATTTATAATACCTTTGACATAGCTGCCGGCTTTCTATGTTGTAAAACACTTTCCAAACCTTCAATACTTTCATCAAAACTAACCGATTCGGTTATTCTCTGCTGAAGAAACTCTAACATTGATTCATGCATATCAATGGCCTCATCAACCGACGAATTACTACCGGGCTGATAGGCACCAACATTGATTAAATCTGCATTTTGTTGATAGGTCGAGTTTATTTTTCTAAATTCACGTGCCATCTCTTGATGGTCTTCTGGCACAATTTCTGTCATCAACCGGCTCACTGATGCCTCCATGTCTATCGCCGGAAAGTGCCCTGCTTCTGCTAAACGTCGTGACAAATGGATATGCCCATCTAAAATTGCTCGACTTGCATCTGCAATTGGATCATTTGTATCATCCCCTTCAGTCAATACTGTGTAAAAGGCTGTAATAGAGCCATTACCCTTGTCTGAATTACCTGCGCGCTCAACTAGACTGGGCAACTTACTAAAAACAGAGGGTGGATAACCCTTTGTTGCAGGTGGCTCATTGATCGCTAAGGCAATTTCTCTTTGAGCTTGTGCATAACGCGTTAGCGAATCCATCAACAATAATACATTCTTTCCTTGATCACGAAAGTATTCAGCAATACTGGTCGCCAACATAGCACCGTGCATTCGCATCAATGGCGGGTCATCCGCTGGTGACGCCACCACTACTGCTCGCGCCATTCCTTCGGCTCCCAAAGTTTTTCTAACAAACTCGTTCACCTCTCTACCACGCTCACCAATAAGGCCCACCACGACCACATCCGCTTTCGTATATTTCGTCATCATGCCAAGCAATACACTTTTACCTACGCCACTGCCAGCAAACAAGCCTATTCGCTGGCCCTGCCCAACCGTTAATAATGAATTAATAGTCCCAATACCAACATCCAAAGGCTCCGTTATAGCCCGTCTCCCCAAGGGATTCATGGCACGGCCGTGTAAAGGCATTGTGTCAGTCGTATGCACAGGGCCTTTGCCATCAATTGGTTTACCGCCGCCATCCACAACTCGACCTAATAAACCAGGTCCGACATGCGCCATACTACTCAAACCCATAGGAATAACTCGACAATCTTGCTCAAGACCTCTAATATCGCCCGTTGGCATTAAATATAAACGTTCGCCCGAAAAACCAACGACTTCCGCCTCGGTTTGATGGCCATCCGCCGTTTCTATCATACAGCGCCCTCCAATTGTCGAGCGACAACCAACCGCTTCCAATGTCAAACCGACCATTCGTGTTAATCGCCCCTCTACCAACATTGGCTGAGGCTCTTCAATTCGTTCTTGATATTCTTTAAGGCGCTTAAGCCATTTATCTGTACGTTGCGTTACAAATGATAAATCGTTCACGACACCGCTCTTTCATCACCCAAGGCTTTAGCAATGATGGCTAACAGGCGGTTTTCAATGGTTGCGTCAATTGTTGATGCGTCGGTAGCAACACGACAACCACCTCTGGTAATAACTGGGTCTTCAACAATTTTCCAACGGGCCTCATCATCAATTGAAAGCGCTGACTTTATTAACGCCGCATCATCAGGGTGTAAAAATAATTGAATATTTTGTGAACTTGAAGGTAATGCGCTTAGTGCTTCTTTTACAACACCAACGACCTGCCCCGCATCGGCTTTTAATTCTCGTCGAATCAGCTGTTTTGAGATCTGAATCGCAAGCGAGGCAATTTCATTCTCTACACGCTCGTCAAATTCTTCATACGGGCTCACTAACGACTGAATAACAGACTCCAAGGATTTAACCTGTTGTGAAATTTGTGCTTCAGCCGCCCTTAATCCTTTTGCAAGCCCTTCTTCATAGCCTTTTTTAGAGGCTTCCTGCATTGCTTGTTCTTGCAGTTTTTCAAGATCACCAGCCGTCGGGGCTTTAACATGAGCTATATCCACATCAACAGAGTCACCTTGGACAAATGATGGAAAACGCCAAGAAGAAACAACCTCTTTTTTTGTTGATGAATTAGACAAACTCCTCGCCTCCAGAGCCACCTAACGCAATTTCACCTGAGTCTGCCAAACGTCTTGCAATCACTAACACTTCTTTTTGCGCCGCCTCTACATCACTCACCTTAGCAGGTGCAGCGGCTTCCATATCATCACGCAGCATTTCGGCGGCACGTTTAGACATATTTGCAAATATTTTTTCTTTCAACGCTTCTTCTGCTGCACGTAATGCCAGCGTTAATACATCAGTAGACACCTCTTTGAGTAAGCTTTGAATGCCACGATCGTCAACATCAATCAAATTATCAAAGACAAACATCTTATCTTGAATTAATTGTCCAATTTCATCATCTGATTCGACTACCGCATCAATAAGTTCGGCACTCATCGAACCTTCTAAGAAATTTAAAATATTGGCTGCCGTTTGAATACCACCCATTTGGGCAGTTTGAGCACCAGAGTTTCCAGCTAACTGATTTTCCATAATCGCATCGAGCTCTTGTAATGCATCTGGTTGTACACCATCCAGTACGGCAATACGCATGAGCACATCAGACCTCTGCGAGGCTGGCAGATAACCCAATGTTTCAGCGGCTTGATCACTGTCTAAATACGATAAGACGATGGCCATGATTTGTGGATGCTCTAAACGAATAAAGTCTGCAATCGACCGTGGATCCATCCATTTAAGTTGCTCTAACCCCTTAGAGTTTCTGCCCAACAAAATCCGATCAATGACGCCACCCGCCTTATCCACTCCTAGCGCATTGGTCAGCACATTTTTAATGTATTTATCCGAATCTATGCCTAACGCCGTTTGCCCGCCAATGGTGGTAATAAAGTGTCCTACAACTGAATCCAGCATTTCCGTCGTCACATTTTCAAGTGAGGCCATGGCTGTGCCAACTTGTTGTACTTCTTTAGGCCCCATGTGTTTCATAACACCTGCCGCATAGTCTTCACCTAAAGACAACAATAGTACTGCTGCCTTCGCTGTTCCACTTAATTCATGTGCACTTATTTGTTCTTCAGCCATTATTCTTTTATCCATGTTTTCATGACTTGGGCAACCCGCTTAGGATCTTCGCCTGCTATCTTTTGGGCCATCTCTAAACGCTGTTCGTAACTTTTAGGTGCTTCTAACATCATCAGTTCCTCATCTGACTCAAGCTCCAAAGACCTTTCCCCCGCTGACTGAGAAGCTCTTGCCTCTGTCGCCATAGCGCCACTAGGAGTCATCTGCGTGCCTTGACCGCCTGCTGGTAAACCCGTTGCAGTTGGTTTTTCTAATAACGTTTTAATAGTGGGCCTTAATACAAAAAATATCAAGATTAGCGCAAAAACCCCGCCGACAACCTGTTTAGCAGCATCTAGCACCCAGGCTTGTTCCCACAAGGGCACTTCAGGCAAGGCAACAGGAACATCTGGCTGCCTAAATGCCAAATTAGTAATGGTTACGCTATCTCCTCGCAATGCATTAAAACCAACAGCCTCTTTCACGAGCACAGTGAATTTAGCAACATCCTCATCGCTATAGGGTTCTGAAGCACTCGCTCCACCCTCAGCGGTCACCGCTCCTTGTTTATTATCTATTACAACGGCCACAGTTATTCGTTTTACACGGCCGCTAGACAATTTAGTGTGGCTGATTTTCTTATCCAATTCGTAGTTCTTAATGGACCGTTTATTAACATTCGTGGTCGCCGATGGAGTGCTTCCCAATTCACCTTCAGCAACTTCTGGTGCGACCCCAGCTGCAGGCGGTTGATTAGAGAGCGCACCCGGAACACCTTGCACACCTGCTAAATTGCTCTGCTCTTCGGTCACCTGCTCACTTCTTAAAGCGGCCAAGTCGGGGTTATATTGCTCTTGTGTCTGCTCTGTCGTCGTAAAATCAACATCCGCTGAGACCGATGCACGAATAGCACCTGCGCCAACAATCGGCAATAAAATACTTTCAACCCGGTTGATTAAATGCTCTTCAACACCTTGCTTAAACTCAAATTGGTTGCTTGTCAGAGACATAACATCATTTGATGTTTTAGCACTTAATAGAGCACCTTTTTGGTCAACAACGGTTACTTGCGATACATCAAGCTGTGGCACCGCTGATGACACCAAGTGCAAAATAGCGGCAACTTCAGGTTTATTCAGCTCTCGCCCTTGATGCATATCAACAACCACCGAAGCACTGGGTTTTTTACGATGCCGTAAAAACACGGACTGCTTTGGAATGGCTAATAAAACACGCGCAGAACGTACACTTTGTATAGTTACAATGGAGCGGGCTATTTCACCTTCTAATGCACGTTGAATACGCGCTTTTTCGATAGCTTGACTACCGCCAAAACCGGTTTCTTTTTCTAATAATTCAAACCCTTGTCCACCACCACGTGGCAGACCTAAACCGGCTAATTTTAAACGCAACTCATCAACTTGTGACGAAGGCACCAATATAGCGCCTGAACCTGCTTCTAACTTATACTCAACCCCTGATTGCTGCAAACCAGACATTACTTCGCTTAATTCCCTATCACCCAAATTACTATATAACAGGCTGTAGTTTGGCGTTTGTGACCACAACACCACCGCAACACCTAAGGCGACACTGATGGCCAGCGCGAGCATCACGCCCAGCTGACGCACCATCATATTGTTTGGTGATAATTGAATAGTTGCTTGTTCGGCGGAAGTTGCCATATTAGTAAACCTGCTTTAAGTAATTTTTATGAGCATTAGCAAACACGCTTACATGCTCATCCGCATAACATCTTTATAGGCATCTACTAACTTATTTCTAGTTTGCAGAACCGTCTGAAATGATAAGTTTGCTTTTTGCAAAGACACCATTACTTCAGCCAAACTGGCATCCGTTTCACCTTTCGTAAAAGCTTCTGATAGCGTACTGGCTTCTTGTTGTGTTTTATTCACCGCTTCAATTGACTGACTCAGCATTGTTGAGAAGTCTGATGAATTTGTTGGTTTTGCTTCTGCAACTGTATTTGAAGCTTGCGCCGACATCGCCCGCATTTGGGCCAATACATTATTTATTTCCATGTTACTCATAGTCTTTTTCCTTACCGTGTTTCTGAACAATTAATACCATCATGCAGGGATTTCAACGCCCGCCTCACGCATCCGTGCAATTTTGTAGCGCAGTGTTCTTGCACTGATACCAAGCCGTTCGGCAGTATTTTTACGACTGCCATTAGCACTAACTAGCGTATCGAGAATAAGCTTATCTTCGACCGCTCTAACACCTGCACTCAACTCATTTTCTGCCGTCTCAGACCTCTCAAGCGGTTCTGTGCTTGTTGCTGATGGCGTCGATTCAAAAATCAAATCGTTCTCAGTAATCATTGAGCCATTTGCCATAATTAAAGCCCGCTGAATGACATTTTCTAACTCACGAACATTCCCTTTCCAATCATGCTTTTCAAGCAGCTTAATGGTGTTAGCTGATAGTGTTGGTGGCGATTGGTCGCCGTTATAATGTCGCGCAATCATCGTTTTCGACAAAGCCAGAACATCTGCTTTTCGCTCTCTTAGTGGTGGTATATTGATGGGGAACACATTGATCCTATACAACAGATCCTCTCTAAACTTACCCTCGTTCACCAGGGTTCTTAGGTCTTTATTGGTGGTCGCCAATACACGCACGTCAAGCGCTATGGTTTTTTTGCCGCCCAAGCGCTCCACTTCTTTTTCTTGTAAAACACGCAACAATTTAGCCTGTAATAAAATATTCATTTCAGAGATTTCATCCAGCAAAATAGTCCCGCCTTGCGCCTGCTCGAATTTTCCTGCTGACGACTGATATGCACCTGTAAACGCCCCTTTTTCATAGCCAAACAACATCGCTTCAAGCATGTTTTCAGGAATCGCCGCACAATTTATCGCCACAAATTCTTTTTTACTTCTAGGCGAGTTTTTGTGAATAAATCGCGATAACACTTCTTTACCCGTGCCACTTTCGCCCTGTATCAATACCGTCGCTTCACTTTTAGCGACACGCCCTGCTAACGCCACAATGTCTTTCATACAGCTGTCATTACTGGGTAGTTCACCAAACGCGGTTTCTCTTGGCGAGATCGTTTGCTCCACATGAACAATGAGTTGGTCCACCTCAAAGGGTTTTGTTAAATAGTCTGATGCACCTGCTTGTATCGCCTTGACGGCCTGCTCCACTGTGGCATGCGCAGTCATTAATAAAACCGGTAAGTTTGGAAACCGCACTTTGAGCATTTCAAGTAGTTCTTGACCACCCATTCCGTCCATTTGAACATCACTGATCACTAAACGAGCCTGATACGTCTCCAGCACTTTAAGTGCTTCAAGGCCGTTAGCAGCGCACTTTGTTTGATAACCGTAAGCCGTTAACGCATCTTGAATAGCTTCTTGCAACGGTTCATCATCTTCAACAATTAACACATCTATTTGTTTTATCACCTTACATACTCCCTTGTAGTTGCTTCATGGACGATGACATTACCACCGGTAATTGAACGTCCATCGTGGTCCCAACCCCTACCTTTGAGACCCATTTAATGTCACCCGCGTGGGCGTTAACCACATTACTGACCACAGCCAAACCTAACCCTGTTCCATTGGCTTTATTGGTATAGAAGGGCTCGAATATTCGTTGTTGCTGCTTTTTGCTCAAGCCATGCCCTTGATCTGCCACGGTGATTCTTAGGTCAGCGTCACCGTTCAAGCTTATTGAACATGTCACAGATTCACCCGACTTAATCGCATCTAAGGCGTTATCTAGCAAATTACCAATCGCGCCGAGCAAAGCATTTTTACTGATATAAAGCTGTATAGACTCTTCTGCATCACGACCCTCAAAAGCAACTGGTTTATCCTGATACAAATCGCTTAAGTCCTTAATAAACGTTGTTAATTTAACGGGCTGCTTCACAAACTCACCATGATGCGAATAATTCAGCATATCTGTTATTTGTGTGTTCAATAGCCTTAATCTATCAAGTAGTTTTGCGGCAAAAATTTGCTGCGCCTCATGACTTAATACACCTGTATTCAGTTGCGAGGCATACAATAATGCAGACGCTAAAGGCGTTCTGATTTGATGAGCCAAGCCTGCGGAAAACTCACCCATTTCAGCCAGTTTTTTTTTATGCTCAAGCTGTTGATGTAACTCTCGTTGCTGAGTGATATCGGTTAGTAAAACGACACTACCAGATTGCCCACCTAAGCTTGTGGTGGATAAGGCGACTATTTGCCCCGTCTTTAGACTAAATTGATCTGCAAGCTGCTCATCGGGAATCAAATAATTTGTCTGTACATTATCCCACGGTAACCCTAGTACATCTCCATCCACCCAGGATCTAGCGCAAGCATTTAGCTTGACAACTTTCTGCTGAACATCAAGAACAATAACTGCACCAGGAATAGCCTCAATCAACCCTTCCAATTGAGTCGCTAAGGCCTCTTTGTCTGATAAGTGCTGTATTTTTTCTGAGTTTGATTGAGCTAGCGCATCACTTAAAACAACCACCTGTTGTTCGAGTTGCTGGTATGACTCCGTTAGGTGTTGCGACACTTGATTAAACGCATGAAAAGCATCTTCAAGTGGTTGGCTCTGATGAACCTTATCTGATGTAGCAAGTAAACTCATTTTCTGCCATTGTAATTGTGGTACTCACAAACAATGCCAAAAACGTGCCATATTATTTAATGCTTAATAAACAATACGTTATGAAGTATTGATTTAACGAATGTCAAATATTGGTCACTTAATCCGCGCGGTTAATCTCATGTTTCCGCATCTTCTCAACAAGGGTCGTTCGACGCATACTTAACTTCTTAGCGGCATGCGCCACCACACCATCCGAATCATTTAACGCCTGTTGAATTAATGAATACTCAAGGTTATTCAAATGCTCTTTAAGATCCATCCCTTGCTCAGGCAAGATACCTACCGCATGATGGCCATTAGTCACCGAATGATGATTTAATAAACTTGTCTCGTCGAATATTGGCGACTCAAGCAGCAACTCCTCTTGTGTAACCACCGGTGCACTATCGTACTGCTGAAACTTATCAGGCAAGTCCTTAACATCTACAACCCCGTAAGCATGAATAATGGCGAGTCGCTCTACCATATTTGCCAACTCTCTAACATTACCAGGCCAGTCGTACTGACATAGCGCCATTAATGCACCCGAGGTAAAGCGCACAGAGCCTTTATTATCATTTTCAATACGTTGCACTAATTCACTCACCAGCATAGGAATATCTTCAGCGCGATTTCTTAATGGCGCAATACTAATAGGAAATACATCTAATCTATAAAATAAATCTTCCCTAAAGCTGCCCTTTTCAATCTCCTGCTTTAAATCTCGATGTGTCGCAGCTAGCACCCTTACATTACATTCAATAGACTTAGTCCCCCCTACCCGCTCAAATACTTTTTCCTGTAACACTCGTAGTAACTTTACCTGCATTTGCATCGGCATATCACCAATTTCATCAAGAAATAGAGTCCCACCTTCTGCCAACTCAAAACGTCCCTGCCTTGCTGTTAATGCACCAGTAAAGGCTCCCTTTTCATGGCCAAACAACTCACTTTCAATCAGCTCTGCTGGTATTGCTCCACAGTTGATAGGCACAAAAGACTTTTGACGGCGAGTCGAATGGTAATGAATATTTCTCGCAATAACTTCTTTTCCTGTACCCGACTCACCAAGAATTAACACCGTTGCATCCGAAACGCATACCTGTTGAATTAGCTGCCTAACACGTTTAACCTCCTGACTATTACCTACCAAACTTCTAAATAGTTGAGTTGCTCGCTCTGAAGTCTCTTGTGTCAGTGAATGCCCTACAGACTGTAACTGACGAATACTGTTAATAAAGTGCTGATAGGTCGTTGGCCACTCTAAGGGGACGAGGTAGCTCGCTATGGTTTTAGACAATTTAGGTGCACGCCCTTTGTTATGTAAATACAAAAATGGTTGCTGGTGCTTAGGCTCTGAATAAAAAGAATGTATCTCATCGTCCTTAAAGCTCACATCATCACAAAGAATAACCAGTGGTGACTCATCATCCTTGACTTCACTTTGTAACTTATCCAAGGTTAATAATTTAACCTTATAATCTAAAAAATTTAATACTGTTATTACTTCTGAGCAGCGATCTTTATCATCACCTATCAAAAAAACTTTTTGTAATGCCATAAAGCAATAAACCCATGTCATGAAATATAAATTTCAATTAGTATGTCAAAAAACCGACACCTCGTGCAATTTTTTGTGCGTTAACGTGCTGTTTTAGACTTCCGCTGTGTTTTAACTTGACAGCTATACAAACAAGTCTTAGAAAGTACATTATATTAATTTGAGCCACACGCCGTGACAGACCTTTCACTGGGATTTCTTTTTTCCACGTTATTCATCCTTATTTTATTATCCGCTTTTTTTTCCGGCTCTGAGACTGCCTTGATGCGCTTGAATAAGTACCGGCTTATACATCTTGTCAAAAGCGGCCATTTAGGCGCCAAGATGGCCCATACCCTGTTAAAAAAGCCAGACCGATTAATCGGCCTTATTTTATTAGGCAATAATTTTATTAACATTTTCGCCTCATCGATTGCAACCATCCTAGCCTTACGCCTATATGGCGAATCAGGTATCGCTATTGCCGCGGGGTTACTGACTTTCATTATTTTAATTTTTTCTGAAGTCGCACCAAAAACTTGGGCAGCTAGCCATCCTGAACGTTTAGCTTTTTTTGCATCCATTATATACACACCTTTATTAAAGCTCCTTTACCCACTCGTTTGGGTCATCAACACCTTATCTAACTTATTACTAAGAATGGTGGGCATCCATGTTCAACATGATACAGACACACATTTGCACCATGATGAATTACGTACTGTTGTGACCGAGGCTGGAAACCTAATACCCGATGAGCATAAAGGCATGCTACTGGGTATTCTTGATCTTCAACAGGCCACCGTTGAAGATATTATGACCCCTATTAACGATATTCACGGTATTGATCTTGATGACGACATCGATGATATAAAAAAACAATTATTGAATGCGTCCTATTCTAACTTGCCGGTTTTTTCCACTAATATGGATTCTATTCAAGGCTTTTTAAGAACGAAAGATATCTTGCAGTTAGCTAACAGTGGTGACTTTAGTCATCAACAATTATTAGACATTAAGCAACCACCTTACTTTATTCCAAATAACACAAGCCTGTATAAACAACTGATTAACTTTCAACAGAACAAACAGCGCTTTGCTTTTGTTGTAAATGAATATGGCTCCATTTTGGGCTTAATAACTTTACAAGACCTGTTAGAAGAAGTGATCGGTGAATTCACCACCGACTTTTCAGATAGCTCTCCTGACATTCAGAAAAAAGCAGATGGCAGCATACTCGTTAGCGGCAACATTACCATTAGAGAACTTAATCGTTCTATGGGCTGGAAATTGCCAACCAACGGCCCTAAAACATTAAACGGGCTAATTATTGAATACCTTGAATCTATTCCAGAACAAGGAACCAGTTTAAAACTCTATAAACACTCTGTTGAAATCGTATTAACTGAAGACAATGCTGTAAAGCTGGCGAAATTTCAATCATCATAATCGTTATGAAAAATAACGATTATGGTGCCTCTAATTTAATATAAAAAAATAATGGAATATGACTTATGGCTAAACTGACTCTTTTTTTTAACAGCAAGCCCATTGAGGTATTCCAACTCGAACAAAACACCTCAACCATCGGCAGGGACCCTGACAATACATTTATTATCGACAGCCTTGCTATCGCACCAACACACTTAAAAGTGACTCGGGTTGCTAACGAATACTTTATTGAAAGCGTATCTGAACAGTTCCCCACTTTTATTAATGGGCAGCCAATTCAAAAAGAGGCCATTAAGAAAGGCGACAAAATTAACATCGGAAAACACAGTCTTCTTTATTCTTTTTCTACCATCGATGATATCGACACCTCAGACACATCAACTGCGCAACCATCGTTACGCCCAGTAGGCAAAGCAAACCTTCAAGCTCTAAATGGTGCCAACATCGGCCTAGTTAGCGCGTTAAATAAGGCTGTTAATGAAGTCAATATTACTAACACCACACCCGCAATGATTGCTAAGAGAGCCGACGGGTATTATATTTCAAGGTTAATGGACGATATTAGCATTTCCATCGACGGCAACACGATATCCAGCGAGACCAAACTAGCTAATAACAATGTCTTAAACATTGCAGACAATAAATATCTCTTTTTTACTGAATAACCCTTAAATATAAGTAATAGGGTGGAGGGGCAGCTTCTGCTTTAGTCTTTACTCTTCAAAAAAATGCTTCTAAAAAAACTGCAATGCATCCCTTAACACGCTCACCGGATGTATTTTTAGACCATCGACACCTTCCTTAGGAATATTCCCTTTAGGCGCTAATGCAAACTTAAAACCGTGTTTCGCGGCTTCCTTTAGGCGCTCCTCACCATTAGGCACAGGGCGAACTTCCCCTGATAGGCCCAACTCACCAAACACCACCCAGTCTTTAGAGATATTTTTAGATTTAAAGCTAGATAATAACGCTGCAACGACCGCCAAATCACCACCTGTTTCCATAACACGTAGACCACCAACGATATTTACAAATACATCTTGGTCAAGTAATGAGCATTGCCCATGCCTATGTAGAATAGCCAACAGCATCGCCAAACGGTTTTGGTCCATCCCGACAGTAACCCGTTTAGGGTTTCCTTGCCTACTTTCATCGACCAATGCTTGCACCTCAACCAGAAGTGGACGAGTCCCTTCGCGAGTCACCATTACAACACTACCAGGCACCTCTTGTTCGTGACGCGAAAGAAAAATAGCAGAGGGGTTTGTCACTTCGCGAAGCCCTTTTTCTGTCATCGCAAAAACGCCCAACTCATTAACCGCACCAAAGCGGTTTTTAATCGCCCTTATCACGCGGAAACGGCTTCCCGAATCACCCTCAAAATATAAAACAGAATCCACCATATGTTCTAAAACACGTGGACCAGCAATCGCCCCTTCTTTGGTGACATGGCCCACTAAAAATATGGTGGTATTTGTGCGTTTAGCAAATCGTACCAGCCGTGCAGCACATTCACGTACCTGCCCAACCGAGCCGGGCGCAGACTGTAACTCATCACTAAAAACCGTTTGAATAGAGTCTACAACCAAAACATCTGCTGACATTTTTTCTGCTGTCGCCAATATGGTTTCGAGTGCAATTTCACATAAAATATTAACTTTATCGACTGATAAATGAAGTCGCGTCGCACGCATACTTACTTGTTGAGCAGACTCTTCACCCGTTACATAGAGCGTTTTAGTACGTTGACTCATACTCGCCAATGATTGCAGCAATAAGGTTGATTTACCAATCCCAGGATCACCACCAATAAGAATTGCTGAGCCGGGAACAATACCTCCACCGAGTACTCGATCCAACTCATCCATGCCACTTTGAGTACGCTCTAAACGCTGCGCTGTTACAGAAGATAAGATTTGCACTTCCGCCGAGCTGGCTTGGTCAGCATAACCACTAAAACGGTTTACTTTAGAGGAACCGCTCAGCGTTGATTCTTGCAGAGTATTCCAGCCACCACAGTCTTGGCATTGTCCAGCCCATTTAGTTGCACTCGCCCCACATTCTTGACAGCTATAAACAGTTTTAGGTTTACTCGACATTTAATGTTTCCCGTATAGATCGACTGACACGATGAGTAATCCCACACAATAACTCATAGGAAATCGTACCACTTTTTTCAGCCACTTCCTCAATGGGCAAACCACGTCCCCATAAAACAACTTCATCACCCACGCGAACATTATTGCATTGACTGATATCCACCGTAATCGAGTCCATTGAAACACAGCCTACTAATGGGGCTACTTGGCCCGCTACCAAAACGGGTGTTCCTGTCACGGCATGGCGCGGGTAACCATCGCCGTAACCAATCGCAACAATTGCTATTAGGCTGGTTCTATTAGCTTGCCAAGTTGAACCATAACCGACGCAGCCCGATTTTCTAACCGTTCTTATTGATAGAACCCTGCTTTTTAGTGTCATCACAGGAAGCAAATTATCATCACTTGCTGTTGAGTCACAAAACGGGTTGGCACCATATAGCATTATGCCAGGACGCACCCAGTGTCTTTGTGCATGCTTCCAACCTAACAATCCAGCTGAATTAGCAATACTTTGTTCACCATTCAAACCGAGCGTAGCCTCATCAAACACACTAATTTGAGAGGTGGTAGACGATGAATTCATATCGTCCGCACAGGCCAAGTGAGTCATTAACTTAACCGGCAAACGTAGCTTTCCAGATAGTTGCAAAGCGTCGTAAAGCCTCGGCACTGCGGACGCATCAACTCCTAGACGGTTCATCCCCGTATTTATTTTTAACCAAGCAGATATCGGTGTTGAAACATCAGCTGAATGGAGTAGCTCTACTTGGTACTCACTATGAATAACTGCGTCTAGGTCATAGGCACAAAACTGCTCAAGGTCTGCTTGAGAAGAAAACCCAGTTAACACAAGAATTATTTTATCGATGCCTGCTTGTCTAAGTGTTATTGCTTCTTCTAGCCGTGCTACAGCAAAACCATCAACCGATGATAACGCCTGAGCAACCGCTAACATGCCATGCCCATAAGCATCTGCTTTTATTACCGCCATAAGTTTTGAGTTAGGAGCTGCTCGACGAGCAACATCAGCATTATGTGTTAATGCCGATAAATCAATAACCGCTTCGGGGTGAAAAGACATAATTATTCTAACGTCATAATGCGTTGATGGGCCACTAATTAACCATCAGATCAATATTCATCATCAATGTAACTGTCATTGGCATAGTTCTCAAACCGCGTATATTGCCCTAAAAACGTCAACCGACAGGTGCCAATCGGCCCATTACGCTGTTTACCAATAATAATTTCTGCCACACCTTTTGCGTCAGAGTCTTCGTTATACACTTCATCCCTATAAATAAAAATAATAACATCGGCATCCTGCTCAATACTTCCCGACTCCCTCAAGTCAGACATCACTGGTCGTTTATTCGGCCGTTGCTCCAAATTACGATTCAACTGAGATAAAGCAATAACTGGTACATTTAACTCTTTGGCTAAGGCTTTCAATGAACGCGAAATATCTGAAATCTCTGCTACACGGCTTTCACTTTTCGATGGTGATTGCATCAATTGTAAGTAATCGAGAACAATCAAACCTAGCTGACCATGTTCTTTCATCAGTCGCCTTGCTCGGGCACGAACCTCAATGGGGCTCAGTGCTCCTGTGTCATCTATGAATATTTTAGCTTCTGCCAACAGATTAATTGAAGATTGCATTCGTGGCCACTCATCATCATCAAGCTGTCCGGTTCTAACTTTATGCTGATCAATACGGCCTAAAGAAGACATCATTCTCATCGCTAATGAATCACCCGGCATCTCCATACTAAATACGGCGATAGGCAAGCCACTTTGAATGCCTATGTTTTCTGCCAAGTTCATTGCAAAACTGGTTTTGCCCATTGAAGGTCGGCCAGCGACAATAATTAAATCAGCCGGTTGAAGACCGGATGTCATTTCATCTAAATCAGAAAACCCGGTACTCGCACCGGTAATAGCATTTTGGTTTTCATGTAATTCGGTAATCTTATCAACGGCTACGCCCAATAAGTTTTTAATCGATTCAAAACCCTTTTGCCCTTTTGCACCCTGTTCGGCAATTTTAAAAACTTTACTTTCAGCTTCGTCCAACAATTCATTTATGTCTCGGCCTTCAGTATCAAACCCAGAATCTGATATTTCATTACCAATATGAATAAGCTGACGGCGAACAGATCGTTGCCGAACAATAGCTGCATAGCTAACAATGTTTGCTGCACTAGGCGTATCTTTTGCAAGCGCCCCTAAATACGCTAAACCACCGACACTTTCTAATTCCCCAGCTTGCCCGAGCACTTCGGAAATAGTAACAACATCGAAAGGCTCGTCTTTTTTTGCTAAGTCTGCAATCGATTCAAAAATTAGCCGGTGTTCTTTACGGTAAAAGTCCTCTGGTGAAACCTTATCAGCCACTGTATCCCAGCACTGATTATCTAACATTAAACCGCCTAAAACTGATTGTTCGGCTTGTAATGAGTGAGGTGGAACACGAAGAAACTCTGTCTCATCGGGCATTTCATAGTCAAATAATGGTTCTTCAGACATGAGCAGTTTTTGAAGATAAATTGAAAGTTTTTACGATTGTACAGGAAGGTGAAATCTTCTTTGCAAAAAAAAGCCGGTGCCAAATGACACCGGCTTTTTTTAAATGTGGTGTCCTAAGCTTCAGCTACAACCGCCAATTTTAGTGATGCAACAACATCAGTATGTAAGTGGATAGCCACTTCAAATTCACCTGTCTGTCTAATGGAACCTTCAGGTAATTTAATTTCTTGCTTATCAACTTCTACACCTGCATCCGCACATGCTTTAATAATATCCGGTAAGCCGACCGATCCAAATAACTTACCTTCTTCACCCGCCTGGTGAGTAATAGTTAAGTTTAACACTTCAATGGCTTCTGCTCTTGCTTGAGCTTTTGTTAGACGCTCAGCTTCTGCTTTTTCAAGGTCTGCTCTACGTGCTTCAAATTCTTTAATTCTGGCTGGCGTCGCAAGAACTGCTTTACCACCGGGGATTAAAAAATTACGTCCAAAACCGGGCCTTACTGTTACTTTGTCACCCAAGTTACCTAAATTTGCTACCTTTTCAAGAAGAATAATGTTCATCTTTACTAAATCCTATTTATTTTAAAATTTAACTCAGCGTGCGATTCAAACAAACCGCTGACGCCAATCCATCCAAACATCTGATAAGCCAATCAACACCAAAGGCAAGATCAAATGTGGCACAAAAAATATCGCCATGTAAAAAACAAAGAGCAAATAACGGCTACCACCTCTACCCTTGATTACTACATGTACCACTGACACACCAACTATAAAAAACAATAAAAGAACTTGTATATCCAAGTTCAATATATATTCGGCAAACTGTCCGTCTAATAACACGCCTAACACAACCAGTATTGCAAATACTAACCCATCACGTGGTAATAAACGAAGGTGGCTAAACTCTTTGTCGAAACCACCTTCATTAAATAACAAGCCTTGCCACCATCTGCCTAACAGCAAACTCATCAGTAAACTAATAAGCGTACCGGCCACTACAACACCAGTAATGTACTGAGACCAGAACAGCAAACCTTCTTCAAGTTCTGCCTCGGTTACCGGCAACTCTTGTTGTTCTGCAAGGGCTTTAACAACCTCTTGAATGCCTGTTGCCCATAGCTGTGCAGGGTTATCTATTGTTAAATAAAGCCCCGTTACCGCTAACATCCCAAGTATGACTAAAAACTCAAGTGCTTTGTTTAGCTCCCCTGTCTCTCGTAATACCAGCGATATCAAAAAAGCAGGTAACCACATAATAAACAAATATGTAAAAGAAACTAACGATGTTCCTAATACTATATAGCCTATTAACGCAGTCGCGACCGTTGAGCCAATTACAACCCTAAGCCCATCAGCAGACCCATTTCTTAATGTTACCAAGCAAACACAGGCAACGCTAATGATTAATAATGGCGGCATTAACAATGACAAAATTGCCATCGTTGCTGAAACAATGGTGGCCTGCCGACCACCTTGCATAATAAATGTTGCTACTGCTTTCATCATACAAGGCTTAGCCCGCGATTACTCGCGACATAAATCTACCGTTCGTGCGCGTCGCAATATGGAATCAACGATAAGAAACGAGCTCGCTTAATTGCAGCCGTTAACTGACGTTGGTACTTTGCTTTAACACCCGTCACACGTGCAGGAATAATTTTCCCAGTTTCGGTCATATATTCTTTTAATGTATCTAAATCTTTGTAATCAATTTCTTTTACATTTTCTGCAGTGAATTTGCAGTAACGTGGGCGTCTAAAACCTTTATCAAATGCCATGTCTATTCCTTAAATTATACGTTGTACAGTGTCTATGCGTCTGTTGCTTTATCAGCATCAGGCTCAGACGTTTCTGTTGTTTCGGCTGATGATTCAGCTTTCTTTTCAACTGGCTTTACATAGGGTTTAGCCGCTTCTTTTTCGTTTGACTTGGCAAGTGGTGTAGTACCTGTCGTTGCTTCATCACGACGCATGATCATATTTCTAATCACAGCATCATTAAACTTGAAGGCTTTTTCTAATTCTTCTAGAGCCGCTTGATCACACTCGATGTTCATCAATGTGTAATGTGCTTTATGAATTTTGTTAATGGGGTATGCAAGCTGTCTTCTGCCCCAATCTTCTACTCGATGAATGTTTCCGCCACGCTCTGTTATTGATGCGCTATAACGCTCAACCATTGCAGGAACTTGCGCACTTTGATCCGGGTGAACCAAAAATACAACTTCGTAATGTCTCATTTTATTTCCTTTAGGATTATCAGCCTTCCTGACACACTCAGGTAAGGCAAGGATTGTAGTCTGATCATACAAGCTACAATTTCGAACGCGCGATTTTACAGGTATCAGTACTGCAAATCAAGTTAGCTCTAATAGTTAAACTGTTAACCATAGAAACGGCTCAGTTTTTAAACAAGCCCTTTACTGCTTAAACGCCTTAAGCAAGCTTTGTCGGCTCATCAACGACCCAAAAACCAACCAAACAGACTTGTGTTATTCAACAGACTCTTTTGCTTATTCTGATGAACACTTATAAGGGTTGATGCCTGACTGATTTTTTATGAATTCAATGATCGTTGATTTTGTCTAAGCACTTCATACAAAATAATACCCGTAGCAACAGAAACATTTAGACTTTCCACTTTTTCGGACATTGGTATTTTAATTAATTGGTCGCATTGCTGTTGCGTTAAAGACCTCAGACCTTTACCTTCTGCTCCCATCACAATCGCTACAGACCCGGTCAATTCAGCCTCAAAAACATCTTTTGTTGCTTCTCCAGCAGCCCCGCTAACCCAAACCCCTTCAGTCTTAAGGTATTTCAAGGTTCTCACTAAGTTGGTCACACGATAGACCGGAAGCAGTTCAGCGGCGCCACTGGCTACTTTACAAACAGTCGCATTTAAGCGACAGGCATTATCTTTTGGCACAATAACCCCTTGCACCCCTGCGGCCAACGCTGTTCTTAAACAAGCCCCTAAATTATGCGGGTCGGTCACTTGGTCTAACACTAAATAAAATGCTTGGTCTTGTTGTTCTTTAAGCGCCTTCTTAAGTTGCTCTTCTGTTCGTTCTTGTGGCAATTTAGCGGTTAACAAAACACCTTGATGGTTTGCATTGCTGGACAATTTCTCTAATGTTTTCTTATCAACATAGTCAACGCGAATACCAACCTCATCCAGACTTTGTTTTATTGCTTGCAGCTTTGCATCTTTGCGCTGTCGATCCATCCATGCATTAACGATATGATCAGGCCTCGCTTTAATAAGCGCTTGAACAGCATGAATTCCATGAATTTTTTGCACTTCAGCCATTAGCGTTTCTTCTTCCTACGACGTTTAGCCACAATTTTTTTCTTTTGCTCTGCACCCGCCAATGCCAAATCAATTTTTTTATCATCTAAGCTTACTTTAACCACCTTTACTTTTAGTCGATCGCCCAAACGAAATGATTTATTGGTACGCTCGCCTAACAAACGATGCTTGCTGGCATCAAAGTGGTAATAATCATCACCTAACCCAGTAACGTGAACCAAACCATCGATAAAAATCTTATCTAGTTCTACAAACAAACCAAAGGAGGTCACTGAAGAGACAACACCACTAAATTCTTGGCCAATCTTGTCCATCATAAATTCACATTTCAGCCAACTCTCCACATCACGGGTTGCCTCGTCTGCTCGCCTACTACAAAAAGAACAATGCTCACCAAATAGCGTCATATCGCTCTTTGAATAGGTAAAGCTCCCTGCCTTTTGTTTTGCGATAACGTGCTTAATGGCACGATGCGTTAATAAGTCAGGATAACGGCGAATAGGCGACGTGAAGTGCGCATACAGTTCTAACGCCAAGCCGAAATGCCCTTGTTGTTCTGGGCCATACATCGCTTGAGACATTGAGCGCAGCATCACCATTTCAATCAAATGGGCATCTGGCCTGTTTTGTATGCTCGCAATTAACTGTTTATAGTGTTGCGGTTTTGGTTCTTCTCCGCCATCTAGACTCAAACCCAACTCTGACAAGAACCCCCTCAATTTCAACAAACGATCAACACTGGGGCCTTCATGAATACGCAACAAATTAGGCATTTCGTGTTTCGCTAAAAAGTTAGCTGTTGATGCATTCGCTGCAATCATAAACACTTCTATAAGCCGATGGGCATCATGCCTAACAACCGGCTCAATTGCCTTGATTTTTCGACCTTTATCAAAAACAAAGCGTGTTTCAAATGTATCGAACTCAAGCGCACCACGTTCATCTGCAGCACCTTTCATTACTTCATAGAGCGCCCTTAATTCTTTTAAATGAGGCAGTAATTTTTTATGCTTAAGCAATAATTCAGGTGCTGCCTCGTCAAAAATCAACCCGACTTCATCATAGGTTAACCGTGCATGTGAATACATTACGGCATTATAAAACTTGGTTGATGTAACCGTTCCTTGTTCATCGATTCGCATTTCACAAACCACACATAAACGATCTACTTGTGGGTTTAGACTACACAAACCATTTGATAATACTTCGGGCAGCATTGGGATAACTTTTTCGGGAAAATATACGGATGTTCCACGCTCATACGCCTCTGTATCAATTGCACTTTGTGGCTTTACATAATGAGACACATCGGCAATCGCCACGCATAGCTTCCAACCTTTCGCCATTTTTTTACAAAACACCGCGTCATCAAAGTCGCGAGCATCTGCACCATCAATGGTTACAAAAGGTAATTTACGAATATCTTTACGGTCGGCCAAGTCGGCCTCAACAACACTGGTATCGAAACGCTGGGCCTCATCCAATACGGCCTGCGACCAACTGTTTGGCAATTCGTAAGAGCGAATGGCCATATCGATCTCCATGCCAGGCGCCATATGGTCACCCATCACTTCAATCACCTTGGCGATAGCTTGCGTACGTGAAGAAGGGTAATGGGTGATCTGAGCCATCACTATCTGGCCGTCTTTAGCACCTAACGTCGCCTCGGGGGGAATGAAAATATGCTGGAAAATCCGTTTATTTTCTGCTTCAACATGAAAAATACCCATCACATCAAAAAATCGCCCAACGACTGTCTTAACTTTCCGCTCTAGCACCTCAACCACTCGCGCCTCAAGCTTTCCTTGACGGTTCAATTTTCCACGGCTAACTACCACACGGTCACCGTTTATTAACGCTCGCATCTCATGTGGAGGGATAAACATATCGTCACCACCCGCATCACGTTTTAAAAACCCAAAACCATCCGCATGACCTATGACTATGCCCGTTTCAAGATCACTTTGTTGCACCAAGCAATATTGCTCTTTTCGATTAAATAGCAACTGGCCGGATTTCAACATCTCAGATAAATGGCGCGACACTGTTTTCTTTTCGCGCTTTGATTGGACATTCAACCCACTCACAATATCTATCCAACTTTGCGGACGTTTTTGCTGAGTTAAATAATTGATAAGTTGGGTTTTATTGATAGGTTCTTTACTACCTAAAGACGTTGTCTCGTTGTTTGACAATTTATTGCTTCGCTTCTGTTTAGACACTAATGGGAAAGTTAATAATAGAGTTGACAAGCCTAAAGCCCACGCGCTCAGTTTGCAAGCCATAGTTACCTTAAGCTACTTTTAATACCCCCTCGCCAATAAAGCGATGCAAGTATTGGCCACACATAACAGGCAAATTCAAATTAGTAGCGTATTTTACTGATCAGCCTTAATGCGCGTCGAGAACACAAACATTCATTCCTGTTTGTTACAACCGCCCATCTGTCTCATTTGAAGCAAACAAATACTTGATGTCATACAACACGTGATTAGGCTTCCCAAAGGCTCTAACAGCATTCACACCCAGGGCTTTAAATTGATCGTGCGACACAGCAATAATAATGGCATCGTACGATCCTTTAGTCGGCTGCTTTATCACCTTAAGTTGTTGTTCATTTTTTAAGTCATCAACGTTTACCCAAGGGTCGTACACCTCGACGTTAGCATTGTATGATTCAAGCTCCTCAACCATGCCTATTACACGGGTATTTCGTAGGTCTGGGCAATTTTCTTTAAACGATAAACCCATTATTAACACGTTAGCACCAACAATACTCAAACGCTTTTTGGCCATAAGTTTCAGCACTTCACTGACTACAAACGACCCCATTTTGTCATTAATCCGTCGCCCAGCAGCAATCAATTGCGGGTGATACCCAAGTGTTTCTGCTTTATGCGCCAAATAATATGGATCAACTCCAATACAGTGCCCGCCAACTAAACCTGGCCTAAAGGGTAAGAAGTTCCACTTTGTCCCTGCAGCCTCAAGCACTTCTTCTGTATCTATACCGATACGGCTAAAAATATGCGCCAATTCGTTCATAAGGGCTATATTAATATCGCGTTGTGTATTCTCAATAACTTTGGATGCTTCAGCCACTTTGATGCTACTAACCTTGTAAGTGCCGGCTGAAATAATTGACTGGTAAAGCTGATCCACTAGCGCTGCGGTATCCGGCGTTGAGCCAGATGTTACTTTAACAATAGACGTTAAACTACGTGTTTTATCCCCCGGGTTAATGCGCTCGGGGCTATAACCACAAAAGAACTCTTCGTTATATGTCAGCCCTGATATCTGCCTAAGAATTGGCACACAAACCTCTTCTGTTGCCCCCGGGTACACTGTAGACTCATAGATAACAACATCCCCTTTACCCATGTAGTTAGCCACCACTGTTGTCGCTTCTTTAATCGGTGTTAAATTTGGGTTATTACCATTATCTATAGGCGTGGGAACCGTAATAATGTAGATATTCGCAGCCGATATTTCATCTGCCTTTGCTGTAAATCTCAATTGCTTCGCAGCACTGATCTCTTCAGCTGATATTTCCAAGGTAACATCAGAGCCTTTATGTAATGCAGAAATACGCTCATTATCAATATCAAAGCCAACCGTTGGAAACTGTTTACCCAACTCAACGGCTAATGGCAAACCAACATAACCAAGGCCTATCACGGCGACATTAAATGTCATTTTGCACTAACCCTCTATTTATTCTTTAAAAATTGCTGGGCGCTTTTCGCAAAATGAGGTAACCCCTTCGACGAAATCCTCTTTTAACATACTCAAAAAAAAGTTATCCGCTTCTTCATTTAATCTATCTTTTAGACTGGTCTCATACGTCTGGTTAAATAACCGCTTGGTTCTTGCTAAAACATCTTTCGGCCCCTTACATAGTGACTCGGCAAGAGCCATTGACTCTGTCTCTAGCAACTCGACAGCGACAACTCGATTAACCATTCCCCAACGTTCAGCTTGCTCTGCGGAGAAACGTTGCCCAGTTAGTGATAATTCCAGCGCTCTTTTTTGACCAACTGCTCGCGGTAAGAAATAACTCATGCCACCATCAGGTGTAGTGCCAATTTTACAATATGCAACGGAGAACACTGAATTATCCGCCGCCACCACCATATCGCACGCTAACATTAAACTTAACCCAAACCCTGCAACAGCTCCCTTAACACAGGCAATAACGGGCTTTTCCATCATGACAAGATTCAATATTGCCTGATGCAAATTATCAAACATATCACCCGGTAATGCTGACTCACCCTCTATTGCATAAGCATCTACAAGTGATTTGAAGTAATCAATGTCGCCCCCAGCCATAAAATGATCTCCCGCACCGGTGACAATGACACACTTAATGCTTTCATCATTTTTCAACTCCTCAGTACAGCGCAGTAAGTCAGCCGGCATTGTTGAACCAACCACATTTAGCTTTTCAGGTCGGTTCAAAATAAGCCAAGTAACACCGTCTTTTTTTTCTACTAAAACTGACGACATTTATTCACTCCTAATAATTTTTAATATTGAGCATGGTGTCCTTGATCTTATTCTTTTGCAACTAAATTTGACCTTTTCAAAAAATTGGCATACAAAAGGACTGCGTTACTTATAAAAATACTAATTACAAAAGTAAATGACTGGAGGATGTAACATGAATACTCGCTCTATTAAAGTTTTTGCTTTATCCACCCTGTTTACATTACCTTTTTTTTCTCCAATGTCTCACTCAGCCGCTTTCGGTGTCGCCGAACAAAGCGCACTTGGTTTGGGGAACGCCTTTGCAGGTGGTGCAGCTTCTGCTGAAGACGCCTCGACCATTTGGTTTAACCCAGCGGGCATGACGCGTATTAATGGCAACCAAATGGTACTCGGCATGCACTTTATCGCGCCTTCATTTGATTTTGATGACGACGGAAGCACTAACTCTGCTGGCGCTAGCAACTTTGCAGATGGCTCAGAAGACGGCGGACGTTTTGCCTATGTACCCAATTTTTACTATGTCCACAGCCTAGATAATGATGTCAAAGTGGGCGTAGGCATTAACTCACCGTTTGGACTTGCAACAAAATATGGCGCTGACTGGATTGGAAAGTATCAGGCGATTGAGTCTGAAATTGTTACCGTTAATATCAACCCCTCCGTAGCTTGGAAAGCCACAACGAACCTCTCACTTGGCTTTGGCATCAGCATTCAATACATTGAGGCCACTTTAAATAATAAGGTAGATTTTTCTGTTTTAGGAGCTATTCCTGACGGCTTTTCTCACTTAGAGGCCGATGACATATCGTATGGTTTTAACCTAGGAGCACTGTACAACATAACCAATAAAACACGCATTGGGCTTTCCTATCGATCAGAAATAAAGCATGACTTTAAAGGCGATGCCGATTTCCGTAATATTACATCCGCTTTAAATTTAGACCTTGTTTTAGCAGATACCCATTTAGACGTTCAACCTGATCTGCCCGCCAGTGCATCATTAAGCATCCACCACCAATGGAATGATAGTATTGATATTATGGCGGATGCCACTTGGGTCGGCTGGAGCTCTGTGCCCGCTCTAGTCATTATGTTTGATAACCCACTTAAAGCAGATAGCACCGATATCTTACGACTTAAAGACAATATTCGTCTGTCTCTTGGTGCTACCTATTCAACAGAGGGCCCTTGGACATACCGCATAGGCGCAGCTTACGATGAAGGTGCTGCAAGAAATGCATCTTCCCGTTCTTCACGCTTCCCTGATAATGACCGATATTGGTTAGCCATTGGCGCTAGTTACCAACTTGCCGATAATTTATCTCTTGACGCGGGCTATGCTCACCTCTTCGTACCGGACACAAAAATCAATAGATCTTCTGAAGTCACTGGACTTAACCCAGCAGAACTTAGCGCTGTTAGAGGAGACTATGAGTCTGATGCTGATATTATCAGCGTACAACTGCGCTGGAATATGTAGACCAGTAGACGTTTATAGCCATTATAAAAACCGATATCAACATACTTAAACGCCTAATCGACAAAGGAGAACATCATGGATAGGCCTTGGTTAACCAGTTACCCCGATGGTGTAAATTCAGATATTGATATTCATCAATATAACTCTCTCGTCGAGATCTTTGAACACAGTGTGGAGTTGTATGCAAACCTCCCAGCCTTTAGCAATTTCGGCACCACAATTAGCTATGCCGAGTTTAGCGATGCTACAGAATCAGTTGCCGCCTATTTACAAAATAAACTTGGGCTGGAAAAAGGAGAACGTGTTGCCATTATGATGCCAAACTTACTGCAAAACCCTGTTTCAATTTTTGGTGTTTTGCGAGCTGGCCTAACAGTCGTTAATACTAACCCGCTTTATACCGTTCGTGAATTACACCACCAACTAAAAGATTCTGGTGCCAAGGCGATTATTGTTGTTGAAAACTACGCCAGCACAGTTCAAGCAGCTGTAACTGATACCGATATTGAGCATATTATTGTTACCAAAATGGGCGACATGCTTAACTTCCCTAAATCTATTCTCATCAATTGGGCGGTTAAATATCTAAAAAAAATGGTCCCTCCTTACACTCTACCCAACGCCATTTCATTCAAAACCGTCTTATCTGAAGGATCAAACCAGGACTTTGTACCAACACCACTTAGCCATCATGATATTGCATTTCTGCAATACACAGGCGGCACAACCGGTGTTGCCAAAGGCGCCATGTTATCGCATAAAAACATGGTTGCTAACATGTTACAGGCATCCGAATGGATAAAAAATGACGTACTACCGGGCCGTGAAGTTATTATTACTGCTTTGCCGCTCTATCACATTTTTTCCCTTACTGCTAATTGTCTGGTCTTTATGGAGGCGGGCGCAAACAATATATTAATTACCAACCCAAGAGACTTCAAAGGCTTCGTTAAAGAACTTAGCAACACCCCATTTACCGCCATAACTGGAGTGAATACGCTTTTTAATGCTCTTATTAATACACCTGGCTTTGCAGATATAGACTTCACCCAACTTAAAATATCATTGGGTGGCGGCATGTCGGTACAACCAGCCGTCGCTGCTCAATGGAAGAAAATAACGGGATGCACGCTTGTAGAAGCATTTGGCTTAACCGAAACCTCACCCGCCGTCTGTATTAACCCTTTAAATTTGGAAGAATTTAACGGCAGTATTGGTCTCCCCATTCCATCAACCTATTGCAAACTAATAAACGACCAGGGTGATACGCTTCCAAATGGTAAAGCGGGGGAACTCTGCGTTAAAGGCCCACAAGTTATGCAGGGTTATTGGAATCGCCCAGAAGATACCGCAGAAGTCCTATCCAACGATGGCTGGTTTAAAACCGGTGATGTTGCAAAAATGGATGGTAATGGATTTTTCTACATTGTCGACCGTATAAAAGACATGATTTTAGTCTCTGGTTTTAACGTATACCCAAACGAGATAGAAAGCGTTATTGTTGAACATAAAGGCGTCTTAGAATGTGGCGTTATTGGTGTACCCGATGACCTACGTGGCGAAGCTGTTAAAGCGTTTGTTGTCAAAAAAGACCAATCATTAACAGAAAGCGAACTACTGGCACATTGCAGAAAAAGCCTTACCGCCTATAAAACACCCGATAAAATTGTTTTTATTCATGAACTACCTAAAACCAATGTCGGTAAGGTTTTAAGGCGTGAACTTCGGTCTTTATAGTCAATGCCAAGCTGCGTTTTTGTATCTACCCGCTTGTTCAATTGACGTTACTATAAGGCAGGCGCATATTGCATATTAGGCATAATATGAAACATGACACGTTATACATAGCAATAACGATAACTGGCATTGCAAATGTTAGAGCTTATACGCTAGCACGCTATAAAACGAGCCGCTTTAAAAACTCTAAAAGTCCTATTTTTAACCTCACCTTTCCTTGTAACAGTTACACGCATAAGTGGCTAACGCTTTGCGCTAAACTCTTTCACTATTCATTCATTAATATCAACGTTTTTACGGCGTCATATAACAGTCTTACAGAACAAACAACACATATAACCCCTCTACTTATCAGCTCAGCAGGCCACATTAGGCCGTTCACTGAGCGTCGACATGGGACTGAAAAAAACACGCAAAACGTAAACAAACTTAACCCACCGTCTCAAAAACTCTCAGCATTCAACCTGCCATCAGATGGAGCAAATCATGAAAAATGTTGTTATAGCAGCTTACGTACGATCACCCCAAACTTTTGCCCATAAGGGCGCTTTAGCAACCCTAAGGCCAGACACCCTGGTCTCTCAAGTGATCGCCGGCCTAGTTAGCAAAACAGGCATCGACTCAGGCTCACTAGAAGACATTATAATGGGCTGTGCTTTCCCAGAGGGCGAACAAGGTCTTAATATCGCCAGACTGAGTGGTTTAATGGCAGGAATACCCAACAGTGTTGCCGGGGTCACAGTTAATCGTTTTTGTGGCTCTTCTATGCAAGCCATTCATATGGCTGCCGGTGCTATTCAAATGAATGCAGGAGAAGCCTTTATTTGTGCTGGCGTTGAATCAATGAGTCGCATTCCCATGGGCGGGTATAACCCTATGCCAAACCCAGCCTTATTCAACACCCTACCAGCAGCCTATATCAGCATGGGGGAAACAGCTGAAAACGTTGCGAAACAATACCAATTGTCACGCTCACAACAAGACGAGTTTGCCATTGCTAGCCAACAAAAAGCTGCCGCCGCTCAGCAACAAGGCCGCTTTAAAGATGAAATCATCCCCATAGACTGTGATTCAATCATTGTTGAGATGGATGGCTGCATCCGAGCAAATACCAGCATCGAAGAGATGGCAGGATTAAAGCCCGCTTTCTCTACTGACGGAACCGTAACGGCGGCCAACTCTTCCCCGCTGACTGATGGCGCTTCAGCAACATTAGTTTGCAGCGAAGAGTACGCCATACAAAATAAATTAACGCCTTTGGCTCGAATTAACAGCATTGCTGTATCCGGTTGCGCTCCCGAAACAATGGGCCTAGGACCAATTTTCGCGACCAAAAAGGCCTTACAAAGAGCATCCTTAACGATTACAGATATAGACATCATTGAAATTAATGAAGCCTTTGCCAGTCAGTCTATCGCTTGTATTCAAGAACTTAAGGTTGATATTAATCGAGTTAATATTGATGGTGGCGCCATTGCTCTCGGTCACCCTCTTGGTGCGACAGGCGCTAGAATCACAGGAAAAGCAGCCGCTTTATTAAAGCGCGAAAACAAACACTATGCATTAGCCACTCAATGTATTGGCGGCGGGCAAGGTATTGCAACTATCCTGGAGTCTCTCTAATGAAAATAGACAGCATCGCCGTCATTGGCGCAGGCGTAATGGGCAGCGGCATTGCAGCCCAGATTGCGAATGCCGGTAAAAAAGTTTTGTTATTAGACATCGTTCCTGAGGGTGCCGAAGATCGCAGCATCATTGCTCAAACTGCCCTGAAAAAATTATTGAATACAAAACCAGCTGCGTTAATGCATAAACGTAACGCCAAAAACATTACACCTGGAAACCTAGAGGACAATTTCAATGATTTAGCCACTGTAGATTGGATAATAGAGGTAATTGTTGAACGCTTAGATTTGAAACAAGATTTATACAAAAAAATTGACGCAATACGTAAACCAGACTGCATCATTTCATCTAATACCTCCACACTCCCTCTTAGCGATTTAACAGCTGGAACATCCAAAGACTTCTCACGTCATTTTCTCATCACGCATTTTTTCAACCCACCTCGTTATATGCGATTATTAGAAATGGTTGTCGGGCCAGATACACAGCCAAAAGTTGTGGAATGCTTAAGTCATTTTTGTGATTACAAACTAGGCAAAGGGGTCGTCAAGTGCCATGACACACCCGGCTTTATTGCTAATAGAATTGGTACATATTGGATACAAACTGCCTTACTAGATGCCATTCGCCTAAAGCTAACCGTAGATGAGGCCGACAGCCTAGCGGGCACACCAATGGGCGTTCCTAAAACAGGCATTTTTGGCTTAATGGACCTAGTGGGCATTGATATCATGCCCTATGTTTTAGAGTCCATGGTTCACTCCTTACCTAAGCACGACCCATTTCAAGAACAAGCGGTTATTCCAGACATCGTAAAAAAAATGATTACCGATGGCTATATAGGCCGCAAGGGAAAAGGTGGATTTTATAGACTCAGTACGTTAAACGGTAAAAAAACCAAAGAGTCTATTAACTTAATAACTGGAGAATATGCCCCACACAAGCAAACAACATTAGAGTCACTAAAACCTTCAGTTAAAAAGGATCTACGAAAACTGGTTTCATTCGATGACAAAGGTGGTCAATTTGCTTGGTCAGTTTTATCAAAAACCTTGTGTTACTCAGCTTCTTTAGTTCCAGAAATAAGCGACAATATTGAATCCATCGATCGAGCTATGAAGCTAGGCTATAACTGGAAGTATGGCCCGTTCGAACTGCTCGATAAAGTCGGGGTTGATTGGTTTATCAATAAACTAAACGATAACCAACAACCCATCCCACCGTTCTTGTTAGCAGCACGAGGAAAAACCTTTTACTCCTTTGAAAACGAGCAGGCGTTAAGCTTAAACCTTGCCGGTGAGTATCGTCCGGTAGAAAAACACGAGGGGGTTTTAACATTAACCGATATCAAGCAAAGCCAACGCCCTATCAAGTCGAATTCATCCGCAAGTCTATGGGATATTGGTGATGGTGTTCTCTGTTTAGAGTTTCACAGCAAAATGAATTCGATTGACCCTGATATTTTAGCTCTGATTGGTAGTACAGTTGAGGTCATTCCAACTAATTACAAAGCCTTAGTTTTATACAATGAAGCCGACAACTACTCTGTTGGCGCCAACATTGGTTTAGCCTTATTTGCTGCTAACACAGCCGCTTGGCCACAAATAAATCAGATGGTGAAATCAGGGCAAGATACCTACAAAGCCATGAAATACGCCCCCTTTCCTGTTGTTGGTGCACCATCTGGAATGGCTCTTGGAGGCGGCTGCGAAAGCTTGCTTCATTGTGATGCCATTCAAGCACACGCAGAGTCTTACCTCGGCTTAGTTGAAGTAGGCGTTGGGCTTATTCCATCATGGGGAGGCTGTAAAGAACTATTAACCCGCTGGATGCTAAACCCAAAACGGGCTAAAGGTCCCATGCCAGCGATCAGCAAAGCATTCGAATTAATCAGCACTGCCACCGTCTCCAGCTCAGCAGAAGAAGCGAAAAGCCACTTATTCATGCGCCCAACAGATGGCATCACGATGAATCGTGAACGCTTATTATTTGACGCAAAACACAAAGCCTTAGAACTGGTTGAGGGCTACCTTGCTCCTGAAGAAGCTGAGGTATCACTACCCGGCAGCACCGCACGTATAGCGCTTAATTTAGCCGTTAACAATTTTGTTAATACAGGTAAAGCAACACCCTACGACAGCACCGTTGCCGACCAATTAGCTATGGTATTGAGTGGAGGTGACACTGATATTACTGAACTACATACTGAAGATGATTTATATGCACTCGAACGCCAAGCCTTTGTAACACTGATCAAAAATACTAATACATTAGATCGTATGCAGCACACACTAGAAACTGGCAAACCGCTGAGGAACTAAACATGGCTACATTAAAAGCGCCGATTGACGACATTAAGTATCTAATAAATGAATTTTTAGAAACTGACGAACTCAGTAACATACCTACTTTCTCAGAGATGACGACAGACCTGACAGATGCTATTTTTGAACAGGCTGGAAAGGTGTCCGAAACATTATTATTTCCTTTAAATAAAGCGGGTGATGAACAAGGCTGCACATACCATGATGGCGTCGTTACAACGCCTGATGGTTTTAAAGAAGCCTATCAAGAAATGACAGCCTCTGGCTGGGGGAATTTAACCTGTGATCCTAAATACGGCGGACAGGGCTTACCTCATTATATTGCCAATGCCGTTGATGAAATGCTTATTTCAAGCAATATGTCATTCACCATGTACATGGGGTTAACTATTGGTGCCTATAACGCTATCGAAAAATTTGCCCACGAAGATTTAAAAGAAAAATTTCTATCTAATATGGTCTCCGGGCAATGGAGTGGCACAATGTGTTTAACAGAACCTCAATGTGGCACAGATTTAGGGCTTATTCGAACAAAAGCGGTTCCACAAAGTGAGGGTAATTATCACCTTTCCGGCAGTAAAATCTTTATTAGCGCTGGCGAGCATAACTTAACAGAAAACATAATACACCTAGTATTAGCAAGAACCCCAGATGCCCCTTCAGGAATCAAAGGAATTAGTTTGTTTTTAGTGCCCAAGTTCAACGTTCATGATGATGGAACCCTGGCAGAACTCAACGGTGTTTTTTGTAGCGGAATAGAACATAAAATGGGCATTAACGCCTCATCCACCTGCTCTATAGAGTTTGATAACGCGAAAGGTTTTCTTGTTGGCGAGCTAAACAAAGGGATGAAAGCGATGTTTGTTATGATGAACAGCGCTAGGCTCCATGTTGGTATTCAAGGCTTGGCCATTGCTCAAGCCTCTTATTGCAGTGCTAAAGATTACGCTAAAGAACGTCTTCAAGGCAGAGCTCTTAGTGGAGCAAAGTACCCCGAACAAGCTGCCGACCCACTGATCGTTCACCCTGACATTAGACGCATGCTGATGACAATGAAGGCTTACACAGAAGGTGCGCGAGCCTTAAGTAGCTGGTTATCTTACAAACTTGACCTATCCCAGCATGCTGATAACAAACAACAAAGGCAAGAAGCAGATGAGCTTGTTTCTTTATTAACACCGGTCTTTAAATCATTTCTTACTGATATTGGAGAAACAGTCACTAGCCTAGGTATACAAGTATACGGTGGCCATGGTTATATCCGTGAAAATGGAATGGAACAGTATTTACGAGATGCAAGAATTAGTAAAATTTATGAAGGTGCAAATGGTATTCAAGCGCTTGATTTAGTCGGTCGAAAATTACCCGAGCAAATGGGTAAATATTTACGGCATTTCTTTCACCCCATCTCTAACTTTCTTGAGCAATATGCTAACGATAAGCCGTTAACAGCCTATATATTACCCTTACAGAAATCATTTTCAAGGTTACAACAAGCAACTCTCTTTATTGCACAAAAAGGGTTATCAGACCCAGATGAAGCTGCTACCGCTGCTAGCGATTACCTAAATATGTTTGGTTTAGTCGCTCTTGGTTATATGTGGGCAAAAATGGCTGAACAAATCACCTATCGTAAAGGCGAAATGAGTGCCGATTTTTACGATGCAAAGCTCAAAACAGGCCTATTTTATATGCAACGCCTCTTGCCTCAAACAGGCTCTCTATTGTCTAACATCTTGGCTGGCTGTAATAGCACCATGAGCCTTAAGGAAGAGCAGTTTTAACCATCAAGGTATGAGCATAAAAAAGCCCTGAATTAACAGGGCTTTTTCACTCCATGAAAAGCTCTACATTACATCCAGTTGAATATTTTCACGATTTTTATCGACCGTAGACGCGCCTATACCTTTTATCTTAGTCAGTTCTTTCAGGCTTTTGAAGGCACCATTTTTTTCACGGTAATTAACAATCGCTTCTGCTTTAGCTGGGCCAACACCTTTAAGTTCTTTTGCAATATCATCGGCTTCCGCTGTGTTTATATTTACTGCCAATGCCATGAAAGAAAAGCAAAAACAACTTAATGAAACCAATAATATAATAATCTTTTTCATAAATATCCTTATTCATTCACGTTGATTAAACATCCTTATTCCATACAACCGTATTTACTTTCGTCTATTTAGATAGCCTACGTCTATACGTAAAACCTTAAAGTGTTATCGGTAAAGACTTACAGAATACCTTTTATATTTCGATCGGTTCAATAACCCCCCAGTCTTGGCAACTTGGACAACACCAATTTAAATCAACTGAAGTAAACCCACACTGTTTACATTGAAAATTTTGTACATCATTATCAAACTGTTTAATAATACTTTTTAAGAACTCAAGCTCGGTATTTTTATCCGGACGTGTAATCCCTGCATACAATTTCAAATAACTTTTCGACGGATGTTGACGTAACTTTTTATGCATGAAAGCAGATGCTTCTTCCAAGCCTTTGTGTTCCAACAGCACATCTAAAAAGCGACTGACAACAATGGTTGATTCATTGCTCTCTTGAAGTTCAGACAAGAAATCAAATTTTTGTTTTGATCGGCCTAGTCGGTCATAGCAGTTAAGTATTAAATCAATAAATACAGGCACAAACTTTCTATCTTGATCCATTATTTTTAACAATAATTTCAATGCTTGCTTATACTCACCTTTAGCCACCTCAATTTCCGCACTAATAATATTGACCCTGACACACAATGGATCGATTTTAAGCGCTTTTCTCAAGTGGCTTTTGATAATATCCGCATCCTCTTCAAAACGATACAATAGTGCTGCTTCACAGTGTAAATGGGACAGTAGTAAAGGTTGCTTTTTGAATTCGATTGATTCTAGTCTTGTCGCATAATCTATCGCTTTTAACCATTCTTTTTCTTGTTGAAAAATAGACAATAATTGTCGAACCGCATTAACTTCATGAAGCTCCATTTTTTCTAATTCAAGAAAAATATTCTCGGCTCGATCAAGTAGTCCGGCACGCATATAATCCAAACCGAGTTCATTTAAAATATTGGCTCGCGTATCTAGGCTAATTTGAGGCCTCGCAATAAGATTTTGATGTAGACGGATGGATTTTTCTACTTCACCGCGCTGACGAAATAACGTACCCAATGCAAGGTGCGTTTCTATGGTTTCATCATCCACTTCTAATAAATCAATAAAAACATCAATCGCCTTATCAGGCTGCTCATTTAACAAATAGTTGATGCCTTTAAAAAAGCCTTCATATTCGTTAGAAGGCTTTTTTAACTTCGCATTATAATGTCTAAATGCTACGTACCATCCACTGGCTGCTGCTACCGGTAGCAGCATTATTGCAAATTCAAACATTCAATTAATTTATCTGTTTAGCGGGGTATGTTCTTAAACTAGAAACTTCTTTTTTGGTAACTGCCGCTTCTTTTGACAATTTCGAGTAACGTTGTCGTAACATCAAATTACTCCAAATTTTTGAGCTTAACCCCAGCACGGCACCTAATATAAATGCTGACAGTAACGCAAAAGAGAGTGGCATCTCAAGCCAGCCATAGTAATAGTTAATTTTGATAGGCGCGGAGTTTAAAACCGATAGTACAAAGCCCACGACTAGAACAATCACGAAAACTAATAAATATATGAATTTCATACGCACCTTCTTAGCCTTTATATGTAGCTTATCAAACAATGTGTACTTGATTATAACAAGCTAAAATTATATTTAGTTCTTTTCTTCGAGCAAAAAAAAGCCCCTTAAAAGGGGCTTTTTTTATTTAATTCTGTAACTTTCTTTTGCATTATCTACCCGAGACCTTAGTTCTTTCCCCGGTTTAAAGTGAGGAACATACTTCCCTGATAAGGCAACCGATTCGCCATTTTTCGGATTTCTACCAATTCTTGGTGGACGATAGTGCAACGAAAAACTACCAAACCCTCTAATTTCAATTCTTTCACCAGAGGATAGCGCCCTACTCATTCTTTCTAAGATGCATTTTACAGCCAACTCAACATCTTTATAGGGCAGATGTACTTGCTGATCTGCTAATTTTTCAATTAATTCTGATTTTGTCACGTTATCACCTTAAGTAGACATTAGGCGGAATACATTATCCCGCCTAATGTTCGACTCTTTTTACTTATCTTCCATGGAGTTCTTAAAGATATCACCCAATGTCGGCGTGCTAGCATTTTGAGCAGAGTAGTCGCTCAATACTGCTTTCTCTTCATCATCATCTTTAGCTTTTACAGATAAATTAATGGTTTTGTTCTTACGATCAACCCCAATAAATTTAGCTTCAACCTCATCCCCTTCGGTCAGTAAGTTTCTAGCATCATCCACTCGGTCTCTATTAAGCTCTGAAGCACGTAAGTAGCCTTCAATACCTTCTGCTAATTGAATAACCGCGCCTTTCGCATCAACTTCTTTTACCGTTCCTTTGACAAGACTATTTTTATCATTCGATGCCAAGAACTCTTGGAAAGGATCCTGTTCTAACTGCTTAATGCCTAATGAGATTCTCTCACGCTCAGAGTCAATCGCTAGGATAACAGTTTCAATTTCCATTCCTTTTTTGTAATTTTGCAGGTCTTCTTCAGCTTTCTCATCCCAAGAAATATCAGACAAATGCACCAAACCGTCGATATCACCATCCAATCCAATAAAGACACCAAAGTCAGTAATAGACTTAATAAGACCTTTAATTTTGTCGCCTTTCTTATGAATCGCTGAGAAGTCTTCCCATGGGTTTCCTTTACATTGTTTCATACCCAATGAAATACGACGGCGAGTATCATCAATTTCAAGCACCATCACTTCAACTTCGTCACCTAATGATACGATTTTAGCTGGGTTAACATTTTTGTTAGTCCAATCCATTTCTGACACGTGAACAAGACCTTCGATGCCGTCTTCAATTTCAATAAAGCAACCGTAATCTGTTAAGTTTGTTACTTTACCACTCAGTTTAGAGTTAACTGGGTAACGGTCTAAAATATTAACCCAAGGATCTTCACCCAACTGTTTCATGCCAAGTGAAACACGTTTCTTCTCTTCGTCATAACGAAGCACAAGAACTTCAATATCCTGACCGATTTCGATCACTTCGGATGGGTGTTTAACACGCTTCCAAGCCATATCGGTAATATGTAATAAACCATCTACGCCGCCCAAATCGATAAATGCACCGTAATCGGTAAGATTTTTTACAACCCCTTTAAGGATAGCGCCTTCTTTCAAGTTTTCTAATAATGCTTCACGCTCTGCGCTGTATTCTGTTTCTAGAACTGCTCGACGAGAGACAACAACATTGTTACGTTTTTCATCTAATTTGATGACTTTAAACTCAAGGTCTTTGCCTTCTAAGAAGGTTGTATCTCTAAGTGGACGTACATCCACAAGTGATCCTGGTAAGAAGCCACTTAAACCACCTACTTCAACAGTAAAGCCACCACGTACTTTGCCAGTGATAACACCTGTTACTGTTTCTTTTTCTTCTGCTGCTTTTTCTAGGAATTTCCAGGCTGCAGCTTTTTTCGCCTTATCTCTCGATAATAGTGTTGAGCCTAAGCCGTCTTCCACCATATCCAATACAACTTCAACTTCATCGCCAATCGCAACCTCTAGCTCACCAGAGGCGTTAACAAACTGCCAACGTGGCACATTGCCTTCTGATTTCAGGTTTGCGTTAACAATAACTGAGTCGTTAGTAATATCCACTACTAAACCGGTGATCAGTGTGCCCGGTGTTAGTTCAGCGGACTTAATGCTTTCTTCAAATAGTTCTGCGAAATTTTCGCTCATGATGTTCTCTTTATAAATTTTTTAACGTCCTAAGACCTTAAAAAAGGGTTAAGTTAAAAAAAGGCTTGAGTCATTCGAGCTCAAACCACCTTTATTTCTCGGTAACGAGAGTACCCAAACTGTCGGATACGTTTTATTTGTTTTTCAGTAAATTTAGAACTTGCTGTACAACCTCTTCTATAGTGCAAAGAGATGAGTCTATGTAAACAGCATCTGTCGGCACTACCAACGGAGAAGTACGGCGATTTTTATCTCGCTCATCTCTTCGCTCAATATCTTGAATAACATCAGTCAGGTTAGCACTTATTCCTTTTTCAATCAACTGCTTATAACGCCTTTTTCCACGCTCGGCCGCGTTTGCTGTCAAATACACTTTGTGTGTCGCAGTTGGAAATACAACACTCCCCATATCTCTTCCATCGGCGACTAAGCCTGGCGGCTTCAAAAAAGATTGTTGCTTAGCTAACAACCCATCTCGCACTCTCTTAAATACCGCTATTTTTGAAGCAACATCCCCAACCTGTTCGGTTTGTAATTCATTCTGTACTTCTTGCCCGTTTAGCAAAACCGACCAGTTTCCCAGTTCTGTTCGCTTAAACTCTAATGCAATATCTCTAACCAAATCTGCAAGCGCGTCTTCATTCTTAAGATCCACTTTAGACCTGATCGCTGCTACACCGAGTGCGCGATATAGTGCACCACTATCCAAATAACGCCAGCCTAATTTTTCAGCAATACGCTTGGAAATAGACCCTTTTCCTGAACCACTTGGACCATCAATTGTTAAAACTGGAATTAAATTACTCATTTTGCCGCTAACTCAAAACCACATTGAGTCGCTAACTCAACAAAATTAGGGAAGGACGTCGCTACATTTTCGCAATTATTAATTTTAATAGCACCCCTTGACTGTAGACCAGCTACCGCAAACGCCATCGCGATTCGATGATCATCAAAACTCTCTACTTCTCCGCCTTGCACAGCCCCTCCATTAATAATCATACCATCGGCTGTAGCCTGGGCATCTACGCCTAATGTTTGTAAGCCATCAGCCATTGTTTGAATCCGATCACTCTCTTTTACACGCAACTCTTCGGCGCCCGTTACGATTGTTTGACCCTCAGCATAAGCAGCGGCAACAAAAATGACTGGAAACTCGTCTATGGCTAAAGCAACTAAATTTTCAGGTACTTCTATACCTTTTAATTGACAGCTTTTGACCCGTATGTCTGCTACTTTTTCTCCACCCACTACTTTTTCATTTAGTAACTTAATATCGGCGCCCATCTTTAATAAAATATCGATAATGCCTGTCCGTGTTGCATTCACGCCAACATGTTGGAGTGTAATATCTGAATTGGGTGTAATCGAGGCCGCCACAAGAAAAAATGCTGCCGAAGAAATATCACCCGGCACATCAATTGACATACCTTTTAGTGCCCCTCCCCCTTCTATTGCAACCACATTGCCTTCCGTTTTCAATGAGTAGCCGAAGCCCTTCAACATACGTTCTGTATGGTCCCTAGTAATTGCAGGCTCAATCACCTCTGTTGTCCCTTCTGCGTATAAACCCGCTAATAACAAACACGACTTCACTTGGGCGCTACCCATTGGCATCTTATATTGAATACCACGTAAGGGCGCGCCACCATGAATTTTTAAAGGTGATGTACCTGCATCAGTGCTTTCAACTGCTGCACCCATCAATGATAGTGGGTCTAAGACCCGACGCATTGGACGTTTGGTTAATGAATGATCACCTGTCAGCGTGCTGTCAAATTTTTGGCCAGCCAATATACCCGATAATAAGCGCATCGAGGTTCCTGAATTACCAACATATAAGTCTTCTTGCGGCGCTTTAAGCCCATGCAAACCGACTCCATTTATTCGTAGCCGACCTTCACCTAATTGTTCAATATCAACACCCATAAGTTGAAATGCTTTTAAGGTTGCCAAGGCATCTTCGGCTTCTAAAAAACCACTGACTTGCGTGACACCCTCTGCCAAGCTACCTAACATAATAGCGCGATGTGAAATTGATTTATCGCCAGGGACACGAAACTGCCCCTTTAGTCCCTGACTGAGGCTTGATAACATTGTATTCATTGAATTTTACTTTTTTTGAAGGCTTAAGAAATATTTCCGCGCACTTTGTGCTGATTTAAATATCTCTAATAAACCTTGTTTATCTTTTGCATCGATTAACGATGATATCTTCTGGTTAAGTTGCTCTAACTCTTTCATTACATTAAGTAACTCAGGCCCATTTGCTAGGCAGATGTCCGCCCACATTTCTGGGTCACTTGATGCAATACGTGTAAAATCTTTAAATCCACCGGCAGCGTATTCAAATATCTCACGTTCATCTTGTTTGTTTTTCAGCACTTCTACTAATGAGAACGCTAATACATGGGGTAAATGACTTGTCGCAGCAAACACTTCATCGTGATGCTGGGGACTCATTATAGACACCTCTGCACCCATTTTCTCCCACCATGTTTGACATAGGTCAGTGAGCTGCTGATCTGTCGACTCAGTGGGCGTAAGGATACTACGTTTTCCTTCAAATAAACGATCACTGGATGCTTCTACACCGTTATTTTCCGAGCCTGCAATCGGATGCGCTGGCACAAAGTTACTGGGCACCTCAGCAAAAACGCTTTCTAAAGCGTCTAAAACGCTAGCTTTTGTACTGCCAGCATCCGTATACAAGCACTCTTTTGACCATGTGGTTTTTAGTTGCTGGAAAATTGATTCAAAAGCCCCAACAGGTGAGCAAATAACGATAATATCAGCGTTTTTTGTCGCTAATGGAATGGACAGCTCATACCCATCAATAACACCTAATTCAACTGCTTTTTGTAAATGCTTCTCGCTTCGCCCTACGCCAATAACTTCTTCACATAAGTTGTTTTTCTTTGATGCCCTTGCAATAGAGCCGCCAATTAAGCCAACACCAATGATGCACATTTTCTTAAACATGCTAGATCACCTTCTTCAGCGCACTTAATAAAACCTCATTTTCTTCGGCTAAGCCAACTGATACTCTAAGATAGTCAGGCATGTTATACCCTGCTATAGGGCGTACAATGACCGCCTCATGCAGTAATTTCGTGTAAATATCTGCCGCTTTTTCACCGACATTTAGCGAGATAAAGTTTCCAGCAGAAGGGATATAGCTCAGCGCTAGTTTCTCAAAACCACTAGCGAGTTGTTGTAAGCCTTGTTTGTTTAATTCACGGCTTTTATCAATGTAGGCATCATCTTGTAACGCAGCCTCGGCAGCAACTAAGCCCAAAGAATTTACATTGAATGGGTGTCTCACCCTATTGAGCAAATCGGCAATATCCGGGTGACTGACCGCATAACCTATTCTCAGCCCAGCTAGCCCATATGCTTTTGAAAAAGTTCTGGTAATAATTAAATTTGGATAGCGCTGTAGCCAACGGGTTGTATCAACGACATTTTGTGGTTCCAAGTATTCGCAATATGCTTCATCAAGAACCACAATAATGTGCTTAGGTATTTTCTTTAAGAACTGCTCCAATTGGTCTGGCTCTATCCACGTTCCTGTGGGGTTATTTGGGTTAGCAATAAAAATAACTGACGTTTTTTCACTAACTAACTTCCCCATCGCCTCAAGATCGTGCCCATAAGCCTCAAGCTCATCAGGCAAACGGGCTTTAGCGACTCGTGCAGTAGCACCTACAGATTGCGTAGCTATGGAGTACACAACAAACGCATATTCAGAGTAGATACATTCTCGCCCCATGCTTAAGAACACCCGAGCAATAACATCTAGAACATCGTTTGAACCATTACCCAGTGTAATCATATCAGCGTTTACACCGAGTTTTTCTGACAAGGCTTTTTTTAAATAAAAACCGTTGCCATCAGGGTACATTGAAATATCATTCAACGAGTTCTGTATCGCTTTTTTAACCCTCTCACTTGGGCCCAAGGGGTTTTCATTTGAGGCTAACTTAATAATATTATCAAGTCCCAGCTCACGCTGTAATTCATCAATAGGCTTCCCGGGCTGATAGGGGAACAGGCCATTAATAGGCTCAAACGCCAAATCACAAAAATTATTTTTTATAGACATTATTATTATTGCTTTCCGGCAACCCTTTGCTTTATTTTTAAATAACCGCTTTGGGATAAGAGCCCAATACTTTTAATAGATTCACATTAGGCAGCAATTCTTGTAATACTGTGGACACTTTTTCATCGTCTTGATGACCATCAATATCAACAAAGAATACATAGTCCCAAGCTGCTTGCCTTGACGGTCTAGATTCTATTTTATTTAGACTAATACCTGCATATGCAAACGGTGCTAATACACTTTGCAAAGCACCAGCAATGTTCTTTGTAGAAATCATCATGCTGGTCTTATCATCGCCACTTGGTGGTACTTCTTGCTGACCGATGACCAAGAACCGTGTTGTATTATTTGGCTCATCTTCAATATTGCTGGCCAACATATTTAATTGGTATAAATCAGATGCTATTTCACCCGCAATCGCCGCAGCCCCTTCTTCACTCGCAAGCCTTGCCGCTTCAGCATTACTGCTTACCGCTATAGTTTCTACGCCGGGTAAATGCGACATAAGCCACTGCCGGCATTGCGCTAAGGATTGTTGGTGCGAATAAACCACCTTAACTTGGTCTAGTGCTTCTACATTGGTCAACAAATGATGATGAATCCTTAACGCTACTTCTCCGCAAATCTGTAAGGCTGAATTCATGAAAATGTCTAGCGTATGACTAATCACACCTTCTGTAGAATTTTCAACCGGCACCACACCATAGTGAGCCTCTCCATTTTCCACCTCATGAAAAATATCAGCAATGGTCGCCGTCTCAACAGTGCGTACAGCATGTCCAAAATGTTTTAAGGCAGCTTCTTGCGTAAAGGTGCCTGACGGACCAAGGTAAGCCACCGTCAGCGGCTTTTCCAGCGCCAAACACGATGACATTAATTCACGATAAATTCGTGCCACATGCTCATCTTTTAAAGGCCCTGGGTTTTGCTCCTTAACACGCCTTAAGACCGAAGCCTCACGGTCTGGACGATAAAAATCTACCGTTTCTCCTTCACGTAACTTTACTGCCGCAACCGCTTTTGCCAAATCAGCTCGCTGATTAAACAGGGTTAATAATTGACTATCTAGCTCATCGATAGCGCCTCTTAACTCAGATAATGAATCATTAACACCCATGCTCACCTCTTAAATCGTTCTAACAGATAGAACACCATCAATGGCTTTAATTTGATCAACGACGTCTTTTGTAATTTCTGTATCCACATCTAATAAGGTATACGCCAAGTCGCCTCTCGATTTATTCAATAAATCTAAGATGTTATGACCTGTTTCCGCAAGAATACTCGAAATTTGCCCAACCATATTAGGTACATTAGAATTTGCAATAGCCATACGGTAACCACTCACTCGTGGCATCTTGACTTGTGGAAAATTCACCGAGTTTTTGATATTTCCATTTTCTAGGAAATCCTTTAATTGATCAGCAATCATAATTGCACAATTTTCTTCAGCTTCCCCTGTAGAAGCCCCAAGATGTGGCAAGGTAATGACACGCGGGTGATCTTTTAATAGGTTACTTGGAAAATCACAAATGTATGAATACAGCTTACCGGCATTTAACGCTTCAACAACGTCTTCATCATTTACAATTCCGTTGCGAGAAAAATTCAAAATAATCGCATTATCATTCATCGTGTTAATACGACGTGCATTAATGAGGTTCTTTGTTCCCTCATTAAACGGCACGTGGATCGTCACAAAATCAGACTTTGCTAACAACTCATCGACTGTATTTGCAGATTCAATAGATGATGATAGCTGCCACGCACGCTCAACAGTCAACGCTGGGTCATATCCTACAACGTTCATGCCTAAATCTCGCGCCATATTCGCCACGGATGTGCCAATCGCACCTAAGCCAATAACGCCTAATGTACGACCTGGTAATTCAAAGCCTACAAATTTTTTCTTAACTTGCTCTACTTCTTTACTAATGGACTCGTCATCGCCTGTAAGGTTTTTTGCACATTCCCACGCCTGACATATATTTCGGCAACCTAAAAGCATACCTGTTAAAACTAATTCTTTTACCGCATTTGCATTAGCGCCTGGTGCATTAAACACAGGAACACCTCGTGCACTCATTTTCTCAATGGGTATATTATTAACACCGGCACCGGCTCGTCCAATTGCTAAAACACTTTCAGGTATATCTACATTATGCAGCTTTAAAGAACGCAGCATATAAGCATCTGGGTTTTGAATTTCAGAGGCCACTTCATAGGTCTCTCTTGGAAATTTCTCAAGGCCTTTTACAGAAATGTTGTTCAATGTTTGTATTTTGTACATGTTTACTAACCTATAAATTATTAACTGTTTGTCTATGCCTTTGTTCTTTCAAACTCAGCCATCATACTGATCAATGCATCAACCCCTTCTTCTGGCATTGCATTATAAATGCTGGCACGCATACCCCCTACTGATCGATGACCCTTTAAAGTGACTAGGCCAGCTGATTTAGCTTCACTTAAAAATAAGCCTTCTAATTCAGCATTTGCCAAGGTAAATGGAATATTCATTCTTGATCGTGAGGTCAACTCGACAGGGTTTGCATAAAAATCTGAGTTATCAATCGCAGCATAAAGTTTTTCAGCCTTACGAACATTTTGTGCTTCTATCGCTGACACACCGCCTTGCTCTTTTATCCACTCAAACACTAAGCCCATTAAGTACCAGCTGTAGGTGGCAGGTGTATTAAACATTGACCCTGCATCTGCATGATTTTTATAATCCATCATGGACGGCGAACCGGCTTTCACATTGCCAATCAAGTCTTCACGCACTATTGTAAGCGCTATACCCGATGGCCCCATATTCTTCTGACCGCCAGCATAAATGACACCAAACTTACTGACATCAAACTCTCTAGATAAAATATTTGATGACATGTCCGCAACCAAATCTATATCACCTACATCGGGTATAGAGTGAAATTCAACACCACCAATGGTTTCATTACTGGTGTAATGCAAGTAGGCCGCATTTTGATCAACATCCCAACTGTCTACTGCTGGGATTGTAGTGAAGTTAGTCGATTCTGAGCTGGCCGAAATGTGCACATTGCTATGAATTTTAGCTTCTTTAATGGCTTTTTTAGACCAAGCACCTGTATTGACATAACAGGTTTTATCTTTACCGCGAAGTAAATTCATCGGCACCATTGAAAATTGGGTTGTTGCACCACCTTGTAAAAATAGAACCTTATAGTTCTCAGGAACGTTCATTAGTTCTCGAACATCGGCTTCTGCTTTTTCTGCAATTGAAATAAAGTCTTTACCACGGTGACTCATTTCCATAACAGACATACCCGAGTCATGCCACTCAAGCATTTCTTGTTGGGCTTTTTTCAATACGTCTACAGGTACTGCAGCCGGGCCGGCACTGAAATTATATACACGGGACATCTAACTCTCCTTAAAACAATTAATCTGTAATTTCTTCATCAAGGGCGACTTCTTCACCCTCTTCATCATCTAAGCTAGCAATACGATCTAAACCGATGACTTTTTCATTCTTAGCGGGACGAATAACACGAACACCTTGTGTATTTCTCCCTAAAATTGATATTTCACTGGTTCGCGTTCTAACCAATGTACCGCCATCGGTGATCAGCATTAGCTCGTCGCTTTCATCTACCAAGACAGCACCGACCAACGCACCATTACGTTCACTGGTTTGCATTGCTATAACCCCTTGCCCACCTCGCTTATGAATCGGATACTCTTCAATTTTTGTGCGCTTACCGTAACCATTTTGGGTTAATGTTAAAACAGTGCCTGGTTCTGAAATAATCAATGAAATAATATGTTCTTCATCTTTTAAACGCATACCCCGAACACCACTTGCTGTACGTCCCATCACCCGAACATCTGCCTCTTTAAAACTAGCTACCTTGCCTGAGCTAGCAAATAACATAACGTCTTTTTCGCCATCGGTGACTGCAACGCCAACTAAGGTATCGTCATCACGCAAATCAATAGCAATTTTGCCGTTCGCACGTGGTTTTTCAAACTCTTTAATATGGGTCTTTTTAACCGTGCCCGATTCAGTAGCCATGAAAATATATTCATCTTCATTGAACTCACGAATTGGCAAAATAGCGTTAATACGTTCGTCACTGTCTAGCGGCAGCAAATTGACAATCGGTTTACCTCTCGCAACCCTACTGGCCACCGGCAAATTGAACACGCGCAACCAATAGACTTTCCCTTTACTCGAGAAACATAAAACTGTGTCATGTGTGTTGGCAATAAACAGCTTATCAATAAAGTCTTCATTCTTTGTGTTTGCGGCTGTTTTACCCTTTCCACCACGACGTTGCGCAGTATATGAAGTAAGCGGCTGTGATTTCACATAACCCTCATGCGACAAAGTCACCACCATATCTTCTTCGGTAATTAAATCTTCTGCCGTGAGGTTTAAAAACTTATCAACAATTTCTGTTCTACGCTCTTCTTTATATTCTTCTATCAGTGTTTTCAGCTCTTCACTGATCACTGACATCAAGCGATCCCTGTTCGCCAAAATATCTAAAAGGTCATCAATTACAACAAGAAGATCTTTATATTCTTGAAGAATCTTATCTTGCTCAAGCCCTGTCAAACGGTGCAGGCGCAACTCTAAAATAGCCTGCGCTTGCGCAGGAGACAAATGATAACGCCCATCAACAATGCCATATTGCTCTTCAAGCTTATCTGGGCGAGAACGGCTTGAGTCTGCTTTTGATAATAAGTCAGCTACTAAACCAGGCTCCCAAGCTGCTCCCAGCAAGCTCACCTTTGCTTCGGCAGGGGTCTTTGCTGCCTTAATCATCGCGATCATTTCATCAATGTTCGACAACGCAATCGCTAACCCTTCTAGGGTATGAGCACGCTCACGCGCTTTACGTAAGTCATAAATTGTTCTGCGCGTTACGACTTCACGTCGATGATCAATAAACGCATTAAGGATTTGCTTAAGGTTCAAACATTTAGGGCGACCATCGATCAGCGCCACCATGTTAATACCGAACACATTCTGAAGTTGCGTGTGTTGATATAAATTATTGATAATCACTTCAGGCACTTCGCCACGTTTAAGCTCTATCACCATACGCATGCCGTCTTTATCTGACTCATCACGCAGGCCTGAAATACCTTCTAGCTTGCCATCTTTAACAAGATGAGCAATTTTCTCCATCAAGCGTGCTTTATTTACTTGATACGGCAATTCAGTGACGATAATAGACAGCTTACTATTTGAACTTTCTTCGCCTTCAACATGGTAACGCGCACGTAGGTAAATTTTACCGCGGCCTGTTTGGTAAGCTTCGCGAATACCGGTGGCACCATTGATAATACCTGCCGTTGGAAAATCAGGCCCTGGAATATATTCCAGCAATTGATCAATGGTTGTTTCAGGCTCCTCAATCAAACGCAGACATGCTGAGGTTACTTCCGCAAGATTATGTGGCGGAATATTCGTCGCCATGCCCACCGCTATACCAGACGAACCATTAATGAGCAGTAAAGGAGCACGCGCAGGCAACACACTGGGTTCGTGCTCTGATTCATCGTAGTTAGCAGTAAAATCAACTGTTTCCTTATCTAGGTCAGTTAACATTTCATGCGACAACTTTGACATTCTGATTTCGGTATACCGCATCGCCGCTGCAGAATCACCATCAACTGAACCAAAGTTACCCTGACCATCCACCAACATATGACGCATAGAAAAAGGCTGCGCCATCCGAACGATGGTGTCATACACAGCGGTATCACCATGAGGGTGATATTTACCAATAACATCCCCAACAATACGGGCGGATTTCTTATAAGGTTTATTCCAATCGTTGTTCAACACATTCATTGCGTACAACACCCTACGGTGCACTGGCTTTAAGCCATCACGTACATCTGGCAAGGCTCTCCCAACAATAACACTCATCGCGTAGTCTAAATAAGACTGGCGCATCTCATCTTCAATATTGACGGGGATCGTTTCTTTTACAAGCTCAGACATGTATCGGTATCTCCTAGGATGCCAAATAATTCAAAAAAACATTAAGAAAGCGATAAAAATATACTTCACATCAGCTTTTTATCGCCAAAAAATTTATGCTAAATAAAGCCGAAATTATACCCGAAAAACGGTGCTCTTGATAACTTTGTTTGCCCGCACAAAACAATGCTCCTAAGCTTTCGCCATTACATCGCCATTACATCGCCATAAAATATGACCTAAAGAAGCCGCTACGCCCTATACTGAACCATAGAAACAAACCCAGCGTGCTACTCGGCTCTTTTATCAACAACTGAGCACGACTTTACTTCTCCACCACTGCGCACGAGATTACGCCCAGATTTTTTTGCCTGATACAAAGCCTTATCGGCAACATCTATTAACTGACTAGCCCCCAAAGGCTTAGATACCCCTGGTTCTGCAACAACAAACGTTGAAACACCAATTGAAACGGTCAGCGCTAGTGAACTTTCGCCGGCCATTTCTATTGAGGCATTAGCAACCGACTGCCGCATCCTTTCTGCTACTTCAATACCCTTCTTCTCAGAGGCAGTTGGCAATATCGCCACAAACTCTTCACCACCATAACGCGCCAGAATGTCATTTGCTCGCAATTGACCACGTAATGTCTCCGCCACGTGTCGAAGCGCCAGATCACCTACTTGATGCCCAAAGTTATCGTTCACCGCCTTAAAAAAGTCTATATCAATAAACAAACACGACAGACTATCACCCGTTCTTAAGCAGCGAAGCATCTCTTCATCCATCCGTTGTTCAAAGAACCGCCTATTATTCACCCCTGTCAGCGTATCAAATAGGCTAGTGCGCCTGAGCTGTTCATAATTCAGCGTGTTTTCCATGCACACGCTCATCACCTTACCTAGACGCTCCAAAAAATATGTCGCCATTTCTACTTGAAAACGTCCCTCATCTTCACTACCAAACACCATACAGCCCAGATAAATACCACGCCGCACAAGAGGAATAATCGCTACTGTCTTTGGCGCTGTTTTATTAGCTGGCCAAAAAACCTGGGGTAGGACATCATTAGCAGCGCCTAGCAAAATTCGTTGAGACAAACCCAGCTCATCTTTAAACACCCCTCCCTTAGATAAAAAAATAATATTCGGGTATTCATCAAACCTAAAACCATCCTCGGTAAGAAACTGCTTTATCTCATCATCTTCATCTGCGAGCACCAACGATAAAGAGTCGAGATTAAAGGCTAACTGGGCATCGTCGTTAATATGCTCAATTAATTCACGTAAAGAATTCAGTGACAATAAACGCATTTCCAAGTCTTGAAAACGTTTCAACATTTCCTCATTCTTTTGCGCACGCGAAATCATGCCATCCATATGGCTTTGTAACACGCAAACTTGCGTTTCTAAATCGGCATCCATAGCGTTACAGTTATATTCAGTCCTTTGCTATTAGCTTTATTAAATCGTCTTCTGATAATACCGTCACCCCTAGCGACTGGGCTTTTTTCAACTTTGAACCAGCATCCTCCCCGGCAACAACATAATCGGTTTTTTTCGAGACGCTTCCAGTCACTTTTGCACCCAATAATTGCAAGGCTTCTTTCGCTTCAATACGCCCCATCGTCGACAATGTACCGGTCAACACAAAGACTTTACCTGATAAAGCCTGATCATCTTGGGGAACTGCTTCAACATTGGGCCAACTAACCCCTAAGTTTTTCAAGCTCGCTATTACCTCACGGTTATGCGCCAACTCAAAGAAAGCCACGATATGTTGTGCAACAATAGGCCCAACATCAGGCACCTTCTCCAACTCTTCAACAGTGGCACTCTGTATCACATCCAGCTGTCCAAAATAGCTCGATAAGCTTGCCGCAGTCACCTCGCCTACTTCTCGAATACCCAACGCATACAGAAACTTCGGCAGGGTCGTTACCTTGCTTTTTTCAAGTGCCGCGATAATATTACTGGCAGACTTATCGGCCATTCGCTCCAAACTCGACAACTGCTCGTGAGTTAATCGATACAAATCAGCCGGCGTTTTAACTAAATCCTGAGCGACTAATTGCTCAATAATCTTGTCACCCAACCCATCTATATCCATCGCCTTACGTGAGGCAAAATGCTTGATCGACTCTTTCACTTGAGCACGACAAAACAAGCCAGCTGGACAACGTGCGATCGCCTCTCCCTCGGCGCGCTCCACTGTTGACCCGCACACAGGACAAGACACTGGCATTTCAAAAAGCTGCGATGCAGGCTTTCTCTTTTCCAATACAACAGAAACAATTTCTGGAATCACATCGCCGGCACGCCTGACAATCACCGTATCACCCACACGAACATCTTTCCTGCGCATTTCACCTTCGTTATGTAACGTGACATTCGTAACGGTAACCCCACCAACAAAAACAGGTGCCAATCGAGCAACCGGCGTAATGGCTCCTGTTCTACCCACTTGCACATCAATCCCTATTACTTCGGTCATTTTTTCTTGTGCTGGAAATTTACGTGCTATTGCCCAACGCGGCGCTCTTGACACAAAACCAATGGCTTTCTGCAAGGCAAAATCGTTAACTTTATAAACGACCCCGTCAATCTCATAAGGTAATAGCGCTCTTTTTTGCGCCAACACTTGATAGGCTTGGTGACATTGCTGCATGCCCCTTGCTGTCGTCACCTGATCACTCACTGGCAAACCCCATGTAGCCAACAGCTGAAACAGCGCCTGTTGTGTCTGCGGTAGCTCGTAACCCTCTACCACCCCAATACCATAGCTATAAAAAGCCAGTGGACGGGTTGCTGTTATTTTTGAATCTAGCTGCCTCAAACTACCTGCAGCGGCATTTCTTGGATTAGCAAAAGGCTTTTCACCTAACGCCAATGCCTGTTGATTCAGCTGCTGAAAACCAGACAACGGCATAAACACTTCACCCCTGACCTCTAGCCTCAATGGTAGATTGTCGCCTTTTAAACTGAGTGGAATGGCACCAATAGTTTTAACATTTTCGGTAACGTCTTCGCCTCGTTTACCATCCCCTCTTGTTGCAGCACGTACTAACACACCGTCCGCATACAACAAAGAAATAGCTAAGCCATCCAATTTCGGCTCGACAAGGTATTCGATATCTTCAAACCCGTCAGCTCGCTCTCGCACTCGCTTATCAAATGCCTCAAACTCATCATCGTCAAAGGCATTATCTAATGACAGCATCGGCACCGCATGCTCTACCTGCTGAAATGAGTCTAACGGAGCTGAACCGACGCGCTGCGTCGGCGAATCATCACTCATTAGCTCTGGGTTTTCAGCCTCTAATAACTGAAGCTCTCGCAATAAGGCATCGTAATCGGCATCAGGAATTTTTGGTGCGTCGTACTGATAATAATTCTGGTTATGTTGATTTATCTCTTCACGTAGCGTCTGCACACGTCGCTTAACATCGTCATGCATTGTCATAAATTAGAAAGCTGTGACTGAATATTCATAATGTTATCTGGTCTCAACTCGTTCATTTCAGCATCGACCAATCTCGCCTCTAGGCGCTGACTTAATTCACGCGCCACATTCAACATATTTTCAAACGCTTCACTTGGTTGCGCGACATCACTGACTTGAAAAAACAATATGATCCCTGTTGATTCAAACTCAGTCATATTACCCACAGGAAAAGTGCCTGGCTCTAATATATTTGCCACGTGAAACTGTTGCGCCTCAACACCATCATGTCGCTGGTAATAATGGAAAATCCCCATATCACCGAACTCAAGACCTAAGGCTGTAAACGCATCTATCAAAGCTGTACCCAATAACGAGCCGCCACTGTGAGGCAAAACAACCAGTTGAATGACCAATGCCTGCTCTGCCACTGGCACATCCTCCACTGGATCAACGGGTGAAGGGTCTGACTCTTGCGCTTCAGGCACGTCCACATGCTCATGAATGGTCGGGGCCTGCTGTTCGTCCAATACCGCAGAAAAGGACGGCTCACCACCTATCACCGGATCCACTCGCTCATCAAATGCCGAGTCATCTAGCTCTTCTTGTTGAACGGTCGCTTTCTTTTTTTCTAGCACGTCATAAAAATATATCCCCAACAATATGACCATACCCACTAAGAGCAATATTAACCTTAACGAGTTTTCTTCCATTTTCTATCCTTAAAAATTCGTTTATTTAGCGTTTAACCAGTTGCCATTTTAGCGGCTTCTTCCAAATCAACGGTAACCAATCTCGATACGCCCGGTTCTTTCATGGTGACCCCAGCTAGCTGCTGAGCCATTTCCATCGTTGATTTATTATGTGTAATCAAAATCATTTGAACATTATCTGACATTTCTTTAACCAGTTCAGCAAAACGACCAACATTTGCCTCATCTAATGGCGCATCCACTTCATCTAGCATACAAAAAGGCGATGGGTTTAAATCAAAGATTGAAAAGACTAAGGCCACGGCCGTCAGTGCCTTTTCGCCACCTGACAACAAATGGATTGAGCTATTACGTTTGCCCGGTGGCCTCGCCATTACCGTTACGCCGGTTTCCAACAAATCTTCGCCTGTTTGCTGCAAATACGCATGCCCACCACCAAATAGTTTTGGGAACCGTTTTTCAAAACCTGCATTTACTTTGTCAAACGTTTCTTTAAAAAGCGCTTTGCTTTCTCGGTCAATTTTATCAATCGCTTCTTCCAAAATCCTCAACGACTCGGTCAAATCAAGCTGCTGATCATTTAAGTACTGCTTTCTTTCCGACTGTGTTTCATACTCTTCAATTGCCGTCAGGTTGATTAGCCCCAAACCATTTATTTTTTCAGCAAGCGCATCCACCTGCTCTTGCCAATGAGTCTCATTTGCATCCTTGGGCATCTCATTCAATGTGTCAGCCAACTCAACGCCCGATGATTCAAGCTGCTCAATTAAGGTTTGTTTTCGCACCAAGATAGCCTGATGTTCTATTTTTGCGGCAGACATGTTGTCCCTTGCCTGTTGCACTAGTTGCTCAAATTCATGACGCGTTGTTTCCAAGCTTCTAATTGTTTGTTCTGTTGATTCAGCCGTAGTCCTGACCTCTACAAGACGTTTTTCAATAGCAACTCGATTTTTAAGTAGATCAGCCAAAGTCACTTCCTTTTCTTCTATTGGCTCATCGCTCATGGTTAATTGAGCCTGCAATTCTGCCACTTTTTCTTTTGCATGAAGCAAACGCTCGTTAACCATCTCAGCATTTTGAACAATCAACGCTTGTGATGAACGTTGCGCTTCGATCTTTAACATCAATGAATGCACTCGTTCACGCGAACTATGCACTTGTTGCTTTACCCTATCTAAGAGGTCTTTTTTAACTGAACGTTCTTTTTGTAATGCAGCACGCTGTGTTTCTATTTGTGCTGATTGACCAATGGCCTGCTCCAATACGCGTTTACTTTCTGTTAAACGCTCTTGATCGGTCGCTTGGTTCTCAACGAGCTGATTAATATCAACCTCTAGCTCTGCCAGCCTTTGCGTCGCCATCTCCAGTTTTGAACGCTGTTCATTTATCTGCATCCACAACTGCGACACTTGCCTCACTGCATTGCCTTCTTGTTGGCGCAACTCAATACCTTGCTTCTCGAGCTCAGACACCTCGTCTCGAGCCTTTATTAACCAACCTTCTTTATCTAAAACATTAGTCGACACCACGTGCAATTGTTGCGTTAACTCTTTTTTCTCTTTTTCTAGCGCCAAGGCACTATCTTTTTGCGCATTATGCTGAAAATAAATACTATCCACATGCAGCCAAACACACCCTTTAGTAATAACTGATTCATGCTCTTTTAATTCATTCATTAAGGCTTTTGCCTGCTCCAGCGTTTCAGCAAAATGAACATTTTTCAGCAAAGCCATTGCGGGTAAATCAGAGGTAATCAGGTTCGCTAACGACGTTTTACAAGGTAATTGTTGAGACTTAACCGTTGTATCAAAGAATGTTAAGCCATCAACTGGGTATTGCATGCCAGCATCAACGACAGCATCCATACCCTCAGTACAAATTGCCTGTAACCTTACCCCCAAGACTGTTTCTATTGCTTTTTCCCAGCCAGTTACCACGTCTATTTTCTCAATTAACTTAGGTGCTTGCGCTAAGCCTAGGCCCTTTAACCACTGCCTTTCCGTTTCATCTGGCTCACCTAAACTAGAGCGCTGCAAGACAGTTATTGATTCAACCCTTGCCGTTAAACGTGACTTTTCAGCACGCAAGTCGGCTAAAAGCTCACTTTCTTGATGAATTAACGACTGCATGCTAGCCATTTTTTCGCGATTCTCTTGCACTGCCGATTGACTCTTTTGTTGCTGAGATTCGGACAGAGCATGTTGTTTTTCAAGGTCGCTTAAGTCAACACGTTCCAAAGCTTCCTGAAGTGTTTTTTGCTCGTTTGTAAACTTAGATAATTGTTTCGACGCTTGCAAAAGTTGCCTATCAAGCTGAGCTATTTTAGCGTTTTCTACATCAATGCTTCTTTTAGGCTCGGCTACTCGATAAGTAAATTCATCCCATGATTGCTGCCAATCTGCCATTGCTTGTTCTTGATCAGCTAGCGTTTTATTCGCTGTTTCTAACCGTTGCTTTACCTCAACCAGTTCAGCTTCACTTTTCTTAATGGCATCATTTGTTTCTGCCAATTTTCTATCACCTTCGTCTTGCTCTTGTGTCGACAGCGTCAGCAATTTGCTAACATTTTCCAATTCTGACTCATGCTGCTTTTTTAAGCTTTGTTGGTGTTGCAGGGCTTGTTCAACCTTGGCGATCTCTGACCCGGTCGCATAAAACTCTGCCTGAACTTCGCCGAGCTGTTTCTGCTGCAGACTATGCTGCTCACGTTGCTGCTCTATATTTTTTTCCAGCTCTCGCTGTGCGGCTAGCGTCTGCTCCACTTTTAATTCAAGCAATTTAATGGCTTTAAGCTGCCCCTCATCTTGCTCATCAAGCCGCTGCCAACGTAATGCCAATAACTGCGCTTTAAATTGGCGCTCTTCTGCTTTTAAGAGCTTGTAACGTTCGGCCGTAGTGGCCTGACGCTTTAAATGACGACATTGCTTTTCAATCTCATCACAAAGATCAGCGATACGCTCCAAATTTTCTCGGGTACGGCGCATTCTATTTTCAGTATCACGACGTCGCTCTTTATATTTCGAGATGCCGGCCGCTTCTTCAAGGAACACACGCAGTTCATCTGGTTTCGCTTCTACCAAGCGTGAAATGGTACCTTGTTCAATAATTGCGTAACTACGTGGCCCGAGCCCAGTACCCAGAAATAAATCTGTAATATCCTTGCGCCGACAGCGCGTGCCATTTAAAAAGTATACCGATTGCCCTTCCCGGTTCACTTGTCGCCGCAAGGATATTTGTTGATAGCCAGCAAATTCACCTGTTATGGTGGCATCGGTATTATCAAAAATAAGTTCGACAAATGCTTGGCCAACCGGTTTACGCGTTGTTGAACCGTTAAAAACCACATCAGCCATTTGGTCACCACGCAGATGCTTTGCTGAACTTTCACCAAGCACCCACCTAACGGCATCAATCACATTTGATTTACCACAACCATTAGGCCCAACAATACCGACCAAATCACTAGAAAAAGGAATGGTCGTTGGATCAACAAATGATTTAAAACCGGATAGTTTTATTTTTTCCAAGCGCATCGAATAACAATACAGGAATGTACTTTTTTCACAAAGAATACTGGTAAATTTAGCCGATAAAAAAGCCGATTAACACCCTTCGCTTTATATTCAATGTAAAATGCGCTTTTAAAGACAACATCCATGATATTTTAATGAGCACACAACCTAATACCGACTTAGAAACCTTTCCTAACCCAAATACTGAGCGTGACTACACGATCCGCATAGACACTCCTGAGTTCACTTGTTTATGCCCAAAAACGGGGCAACCTGATTTTGCAACACTGACGCTTGAGTATGTGCCTAACGAAAGCTGTATCGAACTAAAATCCTTTAAACTTTATATTTGGTCTTACCGAGACAAAGGCGCCTTCCATGAAGCGGTAACCAACTCCATTTTGGCAGACTTGGTTAAAGCCTGTGAGCCACGTTTTATGCGCCTTTCAGCCGAGTTTAATGTACGAGGTGGTGTTTATACCACGGTCGTCGCTGAACATAAGGATAGTAACTGGGAACCTAGCACGCCTGTGCAACTGCCGTAAAAAAACGAACGAACTTTTCTGCATCAAGGCCAGCATTCAGTTTCAATTCATCACTAAGTCTTATCCTTTAACTGCACATTAACAGAACTGCTTTTGCAGTTAAGGATAAGATGATGAAATCACTACATATTATTTCCGCTATTATTTTTTGTTCTTTGTTAACAATAAGCGCGGACACGTTAGCTGACAGAAGACATTCTGATCGCTCAGATCATACCGATCGTAACACTGGCTTTTCAAGCCACCATAACAAGCACTATTCACATAATAAACACCAAAACGGCTACTCGACAAAGCAACATTGGAAGGCAAGAAAACATTCGAATAAGCATTCACAGCATAATTACCGCGACCGCCGTTATTCAAACTATAACAACCACCCTAAGTATTATAATTATAACAGTTACCGGCCAAAGCATTATCACTACAATAATTACCAATCAGGCCATCGGTTTAATAATGCCTTAAACCGTCTTAATTACTACAACCCAGGACTCAACCTGTATTTAAAATTTTAGCCCCTTCCCTTGTGAGGTATATCTCACATACTTAAAAGGCGGCCATTTGGCCGCCTTCTTTTTAGCGTTGAAAAAGAACTTTACTTTTTACAATAAAGATTGCAGTAATTTATTTAAGCGGTGTACAAATGTTGCCGGGTCTTCTAACTGACCACCCTCACTCAACAACGCTTGTTCAAATAACAAGTTCGATAAGTCAGCAAAGCGCTCATCATCCGCTTCATCCTTTAGGCGTTGAATAAGTGCATGGTCTGCATTGATTTCGAAGATTGGCAAACTGGTCGGCATGTCTTGGCCTGCCGCTTTCATAATGCGCTCCATGTGTGCGCCCATCTCATGTTCATCTGCAACCAGACAAGCAGGTGAATCGGTTAGCCTTGAACTAACACGCACATCCTTAACCTTACCATCTAACGTGCTTTTGATTTGCTCAAGCACGCTGTTTAGCGATTCATCTTCTTTCTTATCATCGGTCTTTTTATCCGCTTCATCCTTATCTGATGAATCCAGATCAAGATCACCCTTAGCGACTGATTGTAAAGACTTGCCGTCAAACTCTGGCATATGCTGAACTAACCATTCATCAACATGATCGGTCAATAACAGCACCTCAATACCTTTCTTTTTAAACACTTCAAGGTGTGGGCTATTTTTAACAGTTGAGTAGGCACTTCCCGTTAGATAATAAATTTTGTCTTGGCCTTCTTGCATATTTTCAATATAAGAAGCCAGGGTTACGGTTTGTTTACCCTCAGTTTTTGTGGAAGCAAAACGTAATAATTTAGCAATCCGATCTTTATTTTTTACATCTTCGATAGGCCCTTCTTTCAAGACTGCGCCAAACTCTGCCCAGAAGGTATCAAATTTTTCAGGGTGGTTTTTAGACAATCCTTCAATCAACGATAATATTTTTTTAACCGCGCCGGCTTTTAATAGATCAATCTGCTTGCTTTGCTGTAGTAGTTCACGCGAAACGTTAAGCGGCAGGCTGTCTGAATCAATAATACCTTTAACAAAACGCAAGTAACGTGGCATTAATTCGCCACCTTCCATAATAAAAGTACGCTTTACATATAGTTTTACACCACTGGTTGCTTCTCTATCCCACATATCAAATGGTGCTTTTGCAGGCACATACAACAGCAATGTATATTCATTTTTACCTTCTACCTTACTATGTGTATAGGCAAGTGGGTCTTGATAATCGTGAAGTGTTTGTTTGTAAAACTCATGATAGTCTTCTTCGGTTAAATCATTTTTTGCTTTTGTCCATAACGCTTTAGCACTATTAACGGTAATATCGTCTGGCTCATCTTCTTTCTCTTCATCCTTGTTTTCATTTTTCATCACAATCGGAATATCCAAGTGCTCAGAAAACTTATGAATAATGGCCTGTAGACGGTATGACTCTAAAAACTCGTCTTCACCTTCTTTCAAATGCAAAATAACATCGGTGCCTCGTGCCGCTTTTTCTACGGTTTCAATAGTGTATTCACCTTCACCTGATGATTCCCATTGAACGCCCATGCTTTTATCTTCGCCTGCTTTGCGTGTTACCACTGTCACTTTATCAGCTACGATAAAACCAGAGTAAAAGCCGACACCAAACTGGCCAATCATTTGGCTATCTTTGCCTTCATCACCCGTTAATGACTCAAAAAACTTTTTAGTACCTGAATGTGCAATGGTGCCGATGTTTTTCTTTACTTCCTCTACCGTCATACCAATGCCGTTATCGGAAATTGTTAGCGTTCGCGCCTCTTTATCAACTGACAAACGAACTTTCAGCTCACCATCACCTTCATATAATTCTTCATTAGACAGTGCCGAAAAACGTAATTTATCTGCAGCATCTGATGCATTTGAGACTAATTCACGTAAAAAAATCTCTTTGTTGCTATAAAGCGAATGGATCACTAAATCTAATACTTGTTTCGTTTCCGCCTCAAAGCCTAGCGTTTGTTTTTCATTCTTTTCTATTGTTTCACTCATTAAAGTTACCTTTTATCCATCAAGTTTATTTGCAAATCCAGATATGGGGTCTTGCGAAATATTTTTCAAGCCCTCTCACCAAGGCCTTAAAATTTCACAACGCGAAATCAATCAGCAAGCCTATTAACAGCCCCAAGCGCTGAGCAAAAACTGGCTTGATTAGCATTGCTTTACATATAAGACTATACTGATAAAAGATAACTATAAAAAAAATATCATGATCAGCTACCTTGTTACTATTCTCTTAACTTTACTGATGTTTGGCATGGGCCTTGGACTCACTATCCAAGATTTTAGCCGAGTTTTTACCATTCCAAAGGCCGCTTTGGCAGGCTTAATAGGGCAATTAATTATGTTGCCACTGCTTGGATTTATATTGTGTTATACATTAAATCTAAGTGGCGCTATAGCCATTGGCATTATGTTATTAACCCTATGCCCTGGTGGTGTGTTATCTAATATGTTTACCCTGATCGCACGAGGCGATTTAGCACTATCTGTCACGATGACCAGCATTTCCAGCCTAATCACCGTCTTTACGTTACCGGTTATTCTTAACCTAAGCATGATCTACTTTAACGATGAAACCATTCAGCTGAGTTTACCTCTTCTGAAAACAGCCAGCCAAATCATGTTGATTACCGTCATTCCTGTCAGCTGCGGCATGTTGGTATTACAATATGCGCCACGCTTTGCGAAAGCCTCTAAACAATGGGTGCGAAGAGGCTGTGGTGCTTTCTTGCCTTTCCTGATTGTTGGGATTTTTATGCAAAACGGTGGGTCTTGGTTTGAACACTTCGTACAAGTGGGTCTATTAACTATCTGCCTGAATATCCTGTCTATATTACTGGGCTACGGTATCGCTAAATTTGCAAAACTTGAAAGGCCTCAAACCAAAACGCTTTCCATTGAAGTAGGTGCGCAAAATGCAATGCTAGGTGTCACTATTGCTATCAGCCCTTTTTTACTCAACAATGCCGATGTGGCGATGGTCCCTTCTATTTATGGGGTCACCATGGTTATCATTTTATGGCTCTACGCCTTAACGACAAGCAGAGTTGATAGGCTGCAAAAAGCTAACATATAACAGAACATTATCTGACTATTGGCTCGCCCATTCGTCAAATAGCAGACCTAAGTACATGTATTGAAAAGTTTTTACCGTACGGTTTCATCAGAAGCCTTACACAATAATGTGTTTATAGTATGTTAACCCGACTTAACAAAACCTAGATAACACAAATACAACTCGGCTTCATTCAAATAATCACTCATCACCCAGTCAGCACAAAGAAATATCAGTCTTTCTTGCTAACAACCTTTTGCCTATTGGCATATAAGCTGCCACCAATAATTAATACCATACCTATTAACTGGTAATCGTGCAGTACTTCGTCCAATAAAAGCGACGACAAGACGATTACATAAATTGGAACCATATTAAGGAATAATGACGCACGAGCTGGACCAATAATCATCACTCCCTTATTCCAAAACAGCAAAGACAGCACCGTAGGACCAATACCTATGAACACAACTGCCATAATAACCTCAGCATTGATAATCGGCTTAATAAGGTAATTGGCTTCATACACCCCCAACGGGATCACAATGAAAGTTGATAATAAAATACCCAAGGCTGTTACTACTAAAGGGGTAACCTTCGCCATTGCCAGTTTCGCCGCAATACTATAAACGGCCCAAATAAAAATGGACCCTAAAATAAATAAGTCACCCTTATTAAATCTCAACGCATAAAGGCTCTCCATGCTCCCTTTACTCAAAATAAATACCAAGCCAATAACCGAAACAAACGCCGCTATCCAATGTTGACGGCCTAACTTTTCTTTTAAATAAAACGCTGCTGCAAAAGCCACAGCAATCGGCGCTAGCGAATTAATCAAACCCACATTAATGGCCGTTGTATAGCGCAAACCAAAATACACGGTTGCTTGATAGGCAACTGTTCCCGACAATGCAATTAAAAACACCTCTTTCCAGCCGAGTAAGCGGGTCACTCCTTTAAGGTGCCCTGCTTGGTGCAGTAAAAACAAAAATATAAAGCTACCAATCAGCATTCTCACGCTCATGATGCTCCATGGACCTAAAAAGTCTTTTAAGTAACTGCCAAAAAAAACATTACCCCCCCATAAAATACTGGCAACATTTAAATACAGTAATGCTTTTATTGTTTCTTTATCCATGACTATCAATTCTTAAGTTGGCTCGACACCTTACACGCTACTTGCCTTATAAGCACTAAACAAATGCACCTAAGCCCTGTATTTTTTTACCTCTAACGTAGGCTGTCGATAGTTTTAATAACACGATATGCACCAACGAAGGTAGGGATTGCCACGTTATTTTCCTTTGCTGCTTCAATTAAAGGTAAAAACAAAGCATCTACCTCTGTCAATTTGCCATTAATAACATCTTCATGCATTGATGTCCGGATACCCCGACGCAAGGTTTTCATATGCACACCTAAGTCGAGGCAAACTTGAACAGCATCCTCAAAAGTAGCGTCATCCAATACTTTAAGAAAAGAAAAAGGCGCATAAAAATCCTGTGGAACATACCCCATTGCTTTGTAGGCACCAATTAATTCTTTGGCAATCGTTACATAATGCTCAGCCCCTTCGCGTACTGAAATACCATCAGCGTAATCTAGCGCTGGGATTGCACTTAACGTACTGGCAGCCCAGGCTGACGCGCCAGATACCTGAACCGCTTTTTCCCATAAAACGTGATTAATATCGTCAACAGATTCTGCTTTTAAATTTGCCCCACTAAAGGCCTCGGCTAATAGCTCGGTTCGCTCTGTAGTGCCGCCATTAAGTTCACCAAAAAAGGCTGTTATTGGCGCGCTGACATGATTATTAACCTTCCCTGGCGCAAGCAAAGTACCCCCTTCAATCGTTGAGCCACCAATCACTTTTTCAACACCAAAACTTTCAATCAACAAAGCCTCTTTACCAACACCATTTTGCATCGTTAACGCACAGTTAACCTGATTAACTAAAACTTCGGCATCATTTAAGGCGGCCCGTGCATCTTTGGCCTTGGTTAATAAAATATAGTAGTCAATAACGCCTTCTACTTGATCCGGCACGGTAACGGCACGTAAATTATCCTTAATTAACATGTCACCTAAGCGCCCAACCATTTGCAGGCCTTTTTGGTTGATAGCATCTGCATGTGCTTGCCGACCAATTAATGTTACTTGATGCCCAGATTTAGCTAAATACCCCCCTATTACAGAGCCCAAACCGCCTGCGCCATGTATGCAAATATGCAATTTTTTTTTCATTATATTTAACTCACGCCCAATTCTTTTAATGTTGACTGAATACGCGCCTTTAGTGCAGGCGTACATTGCTCGATAGGGGGACGAATAGGCCCGGCTTTTAAACCAATCTCTTCAAACCATGCCTTCATACTAGCTAAGGCACTGGCATAGGTGAATGTTTGCACTACATCCCAAATAAACACTTCATTATAAAATTCTCGAATATCGTTTAACTGTGCACTTGTTTGATAAGCTTCTTCCCACTTGCCTGCTGCCGACAAGGCCATATAATCTTTGACGATATGACGTTTTTTGCCATACAAAATATAAGACAGCTCACCAAATACTGTTTTTCCACCCTTTCGCAGGTCATCACAAAAAACAGATTCAAACGGGTCAGCTACAATAAAATCAGGGCGAATGATGCTGCGAATTTTTAACGTTTCCACGCGATTCATAACGCCCTGTTTTGTTCCTACAACAGTCTCCAGGTCTGCCAAACGTTGTAGTAAATCCCAGCCGAGTACTTTGCCGGAAACCGGCGTTCTGTATAGCACAACCGCCAAATCCGAGCTATCGGTGATAAATTTAAACCAATTATAAATTTCATCATCACTTTTGAGTTGAACAACGGGGTTTATCACTTCTACACCGTCATAGCCAAGTACTTCTAGGCGCTTCATCTTTTCAATTGTTTGATAAGCACTGGGGTCCAATAATATTGAAAATAAGGGAATCCGCCCATTAACTGCTTCGGCAACCACCTCATGATAACGGTACCATTCGTCTAGCGTTGCATTCCAGCACTCGGCGATGAAACCACCCACTACTAAACCATCCACACCCATTTCAATAAACGCTTCAATATTTTCACGAATCCCTTCTTCATCAAAAGTAAAGTCATCATTCATTGGTGAAATAGGACACATAAACAAACCCTTAATGTGTTCATTCGCCCACTGTTTCGCTGTTTCTCTGCTGTAATTCATGCTCTTCCCCTGTTTAGTCTTTATTATTTTTTTTAGCACTTCACAATTACATCTACCACTGTTTTTATTACTGCTTCACCATTACTCCTTTATTTAATATTTGCAAGGTGTTCTAACATCATAACCCCAGCTCATATTTAATCAATCAGCTTGACACTCCCTTTCTGCAAGATTGAGCATTAAGCCATGACCTACCCTTAAATATTTGCAGTAGTAAGAATTAAAAACGCGATGCTAATAATATTTGCTTTAAGCTTTTAATCCTTTAAATTTATATTACTATGATCTTCTGTCTTATAAAGCCGCTATAAAATCATGCACATTGAAAATAGAAAGCTTTTCAAACAACACGCGTTTATCAACGGGCAATGGGTAGATAGTACTGACCACCAAAGGCTTGCTGTTTATAACCCAGCAAATAATGAGCTTATAGGCCATGTCCCTTTGCTTACTGCAAAACAAACTCAAGACGCTATCTTATGCGCTCAATCTGCATGGGAAAAATGGCAAAAACGCCCCGCCAAAGACCGCTCTAGTATTCTAAGAAAATGGTATGAATTAATTATCGACAATCAAGAAGACCTTGCTACCATAATGACAACAGAGCAAGGCAAGCCTATCAACGAAGCACGTGGAGAAATATTATACGGAGCTAGTTTTGTTGAGTGGTTTGCTGAAGAAGCAAAACGAGTATACGGCGACACCATTCCCGCCCCCAGTAATGATAAAAGAATCATCGTCATCAAGCAGGCTATTGGCGTTGTTGCAGCGATCACACCTTGGAATTTCCCAAATGCGATGATCACACGTAAATGCGCACCGGCTCTAGCAGCTGGTTGCCCCGTTATCATTAAACCAGCATCGGAAACGCCCTTTTCTGCACTCGCGCTGGCTGAATTAGCCGATCAAGCTGGAATACCACCTGGCGTGCTCAATGTCGTCACCGGACAAGCCAGCACCATCGGTGAAGAACTAACATCAAGCCCCATCGTACGTAAACTCTCATTCACGGGCTCTACAGAGGTTGGCAAAACCTTAATGCGCCAATGCGCAGATACGATCAAAAAAATAAGCCTTGAATTAGGTGGAAATGCACCCTTTATTGTCTTTGATGATGCCGACCTAGATGCCGCTATTGAAGGCCTGATGGCCAGTAAATTTAGGAACACAGGGCAAACCTGTATCTGTGCAAATCGAATATTTGTTCAAGACAGTATTTATGATGAGTTTGCCGAAAAGCTAACTGCAACAGTGCGTCAACTCACTGTTGCAAATGGTATTGAGCCGACCGCAGAGCAAGGACCTCTGATTAACACCGCAGCACTTGATAAAGTTAAAGAACACGTTGATAACGCCGTTCAATTAGGCGCTTCTGTGCTAACCGGTGGAGAGTCGCATGAATTAGGCGGGCTCTTTTTTCAACCCACGGTATTAAGCAATGTCTCTCCGGCGATGAAAATCACTCATGAAGAAACATTTGGTCCCGTTGCCCCGCTCTATCGCTTTACAACAGACCAGCAAGCCATTGAGCTTGCTAACGATACACCTTTTGGCTTAGCCGCTTATTTTTACTCACAAAACATTAAGCGTGTGTGGCAAGTTGCTGAATCGCTTGAAGTAGGTATTATTGGCATCAATGCGGGCATTATTTCATCAGAAGTCGCGCCATTTGGAGGCGTTAAAGAGTCTGGTATTGGCCGCGAAGGCTCTAAATATGGTATCGATGAGTTTGTAGAAATCAAGTATTTATGCCTAGGCAACATGTAAACAATTCGGGGCCAAGGTTAAAGTATTAATGTCGCTTTTACTCAGTCACCCATTATTGAAACTGCGATTAAATACAAGGATATTGTTCCAAGCTTAAGCTTTTTATCCTTCCTTCGCTTCGCACCACGCCCCTAGCGTATTAACCCATGCAGGGTGATCATTAAGACACGGAATTAACTGTAACTCGCCCCCCCCTGCTTCCTTAAACACCTCGTCTGCACGAATGGCTATTTCTTCAAGTGTTTCTAAACAGTCTGTGACAAAAGCGGGGCAAATCACCAACACTTTTTTAACGCCTGATTGGGCCAGTTCACGCAAGCGGTCTTCTGTATTAGGTGCTAACCATTTAGCGCGGCCAAGCCGAGACTGAAAACTAACCGAGTATTTTTCTGGCCCTATCTGCGCCTGTTCTACAAAACATTGCGTGGTGCGCATCACTTGGTGGCGATAACAGGTTTTATGCGCTTCGCTTGGGCGCTGGCAACAGTCTGCACTTTGCAGGCAATGTTGGCCCGTTGGGTCACGTTTTGTAATATGCGATTCGGGTAGGCCGTGATAACTAAAAACGATATGATCGTAGGCTTGCTCTAAATAGGGCTGGGCGCTGTGTACTAAGGCATTAATATAATCAGGTTGGTCATAAAACGGCGCAACAACGTTAAGCTTGATGTTTAGATTGTGTTCTTTAATAACTCGCTCGGCTTCTTCAATAGAAGTGGTGACGGTACTATCGGCAAAATGTGGATACAGTGGGATATACAAAACTTCTTCTATACCGGCTTGTTGACTGAGCGCTAATAATTCCGTTTCAATGCTGGGCTTACCATAGCGCATGGCCATTGCAACAGGCATATCTAATTGAGATTGCAATGCGTTTTTAAGCCGCTCTGATAAAACAATCAACGGCGAACTTTCATTCATCCAGACACTTTTATAAGCTTCAGCAGAAGCTTTTGGCCGCGTTGGCAATACAAACAGGCTAACAATCATTCGGCGCAATAACCACGGTAACTGAATCACGTGGGGGTCCATTAGAAATTGATTTAAATAGCGCCGGACTGAGGCTGTTTCGGTATTGTCTGGTGATCCTAGGTTAGCCAATAATACTGCTTTGTTTGTCATTATGTCGTCCGCTGTTAGTGTTTGGTTTGTAAAATATCTGTTAACGCTGTTTGTAAATCAGAATAAGCAAAGTTAAAACCCATTGCATGAGCTTTCTCGGGAATGGCTCGTTGCCCTGTTAATAATAAGCCAGACATTTCACCTAATACGCCCTTAAGTAACCAAGCAGGGATTGGAATAAACGCATAACGATGTAGGGTCTGCGCTAAGGTTTTGGTAAATTCATTGTTACGTGCTGGGTTAGCAGAGCACGCATTAAATGGCCCTTGAGCTTGCTCGTTATTAGCAAGGAACGCCAGCAAGCGTACCATATCGTTAATATGCACCCAAGGCATGTATTGTTGACCAGAGCCGAGCTTTCCCCCAAGGCCTAATTTGAAGGGCAGCAGCATTTTATGTAAAAAGCCTCCCGTTGGTGCTAACACTAAGCCGGTTCGTATAGTGCACACGCGTACACCAAATGCTTTGGCGCGCAGTGCTTGTTGCTCCCATGCATCACACAATTGGTGGGTGTATTCATCCACAAAATTACTGTGCTCTGTTAACACTGTGTCTTTGCCATTGCCATACCAGCCAACGGCCGAACCACTGATTAAACAGTCTGGCGTGGTTTTGCGCTGGGCGATCCAGTCAACAAGCTGTTGCGTTAGCTCAATTCGGCTTGCTTCCAGCAACGCCTTGCGTTTTTTTGTCCATGGCTTATCGGCAATGGGTTCGCCTGCCAAATTGAAAACCCAATCAATCGGTGTCTCATCACTAATATCGCTTAACGACTGAATGCCTTTAACATGTTGGCCGCATTTAGCGGGCACTGTGTCGGGCTGCCGACTAAGCACGGTGACCTGATGCTGCTGGCTTAGCAATAATTTACACAAAGCCGAGCCAATTAAGCCTGTACCACCAGTTATAAGAACATGTTTCATAGAAATGACCTTTAATTGATGGCTTTATAATGGCATATATTTGTACAAAATAACATTCTTGTACAACTTTTTATAAGCTGCTATTCTTGCATACAGTTTATAAGGGACATTAACAATGAAAATAAAAGTAGGAATTAGCAGTTGCTTGCTGGGTAATGAGGTACGTTTTGACGGCGGTCATAAGCATTCTCGTCTTTGTACCGATAGTCTCTCTCGCTATTTTGAGTTTGTACCTGAATGCCCTGAAGTGGCCAGCGGCATGTCTATTCCTAGAAAACCCATCCGCCTTATTGGCGACGTACAGTCGCCTAAGGTGGTGGCTGTTCACGATAATAGCGTAGATTACACCGATCAGCTGAAGACATATAGTGAACATAAAGCGCAACAGCTAGATGAATTATGCGGTTATGTATTTATGCAAAAGTCACCTAGTTGTGGGGTGTTTCGGGTCAAAGTCTATCAAGAAGGTGGTTATCCTGCGGCTGAACCCGGTCGTGGGGTTTATGCTAAAGCCGTTATGGAGGCTAAGCCATTATTACCCGTTGAAGAGTCTGGCCGATTAGAAGATGCGGTGCTCAGGGAAAGCTTTATCACGCGGGTTTATGCTTATCACAATTGGCAACAACTAAAGAAACAAGGGCTTAGTTATCAAGGCATTCTTAAATTTCACGCGAGTTATAAGTATTGCTTAATGGCGCGTACCCCCACGCATTATGTTGAGCTTGGTCGATTATTGGCCGATGCGGGTAAGCACGATATTGATGACTTGGCTGAGCACTATTTTAGTTTGTTAATGGAAAATTTAAGCGTTCTTGCCACCCGTAAAACGCATACCAATGTGTTAATGCACTTACAGGGTTATTTGAAAAAAGTGTTATCCGCTAAAGAGAAACAAGAGCTAGGTAAGCTTATTGAACAATATCGTACTAATCAGGTGCCGCTCATTGTGCCCATTACCTTGCTGAAGCATCATTTTAACAACCACCCCGACCCCTACATTGAAAAACAGGCATATTTGCAACCTTACCCAGACGATTTGAGTTTACGTAATGCTATCTGAAAAAACGTATACGATTGGTGATGTTAGCCAACAAACCGGGGTGGCCTCGGTCACCTTGCGCGCATGGGAGCGGCGTTATGGCTTAATTAAGCCACAAAGAACAGCGAAGGGCCATCGTGTGTATAACCAAGGCAATATTCAGGATATTCAACACATATTGTCGTGGCTAAACCGTGGTGTAGCGATCAGCAAGGTGGCTACTTTGCTTGCCAGCGGTAAGTCATATGCTGCGGCTGAGCCGGTTGCTGAACAATGGTTAGTGGAGCAAAATAAATTGTTGTCGAGCATCACAGAGCTTAACAAGCATGGTGTAAACCAGATGCTGGACCGATTAAACAAATCTGTGCCGTTTACTACACTCTGTGAATACGTCTACCACCCTTTGCAGGTAACATTAGTCCAGCGCTGGCAACTGCAACCACTGGGCTATCAGCTGGAACAACAGCTATGGCAACAAAGTTGGCAACGGCAAATGCTAATAATGACCTTGCGTACAGAAAAACAAAAACCACAAGGACATTGCTATCTAGCAAGCCTAGACCTTGATGGGACATCATTGGGTTATTATTTGCTGCATAGCCTGCTTTTGCAAAGCGGCCTTCGTGTTAATGCCTTTGGTAAAGTTGAAGATTTAGCGGGTTTAACACGCTTACATAATAATGCTGAATGGCCATTAATAGTATATGCAGATCAACGCCTAGAGCAAACAGCATTTAAGCCGTTAGCTAAACTTGGCACACTGTGGAAAGACGATATTATCTGCCTTGGCTTGGCATCGGATATTCACCATGAGCAATTAACTAGCCTAGGTATTGCCTGTGTAGGCGGCCATAGCAGTAACGCTTGGCAATCCGCTGCGATAAAAACTTGGCTAGAAAAAACAAAACGCTAATGTCGGCACAGCATGAATTAGTTTGGTTTCGTAATGATTTGCGCACCATTGATAACCCTGCGCTTTACCATGCTTGCCAATCGACACAGCCGGTTATTGCAATATATATTGCCACACCACAACAATGGCATCAGCATGATGATGCTGCGGTAAAACTGGACTTTTGGCACCGCAATCTCGTTCAACTTGAAAAAGAGTTAGCTGAGCTAAATATTGAATTGCACTTTTTTCAGCATGATAACTACCAGCAAATTCCTGATTTAATCGCCACTATTTGTCAGCAGTGGGCTGTAAATCAAGTGCACGTTAACGCGGAGCTGGCCGTTAACGAAAGTCAAAGAGATGCAAACGTTATTGAACGATGCCAAGACATTGGCGTGGCCTATCAAGAGCATCACGACCAATTGCTGCTTCCACCAGCAAGTATACGGACTAAAACCGGCACGCCGTATAAAGTATTTACAGCGTTTTCAACACAAGCTCGGCAGCGGCTTGCGACCCCGCCTAGCCTCTACCCTGTACCTAATCCTTGCAAAAAAATAAGCGACAACGTAACGAAGAGATTGAAAGAGCAGTGTCAACTTGCAGACATACCCTGGCCAACGGTTTCAAACAAAATACAAACCTTTTGGCCTGCCGGTCAACAGGAAGCCTTAACTCGATTGACTGAATTTTGTCAGCAGCCTATTCAACACTACAAAACCGATAGGGATACGCCATCGTTAGCTGGCACCAGCCGACTTTCGCCGTATCTAGCCAGTGGAATACTCTCCGCTGCACAATGTTGGCACGCAACCTTGCATTGTGAAATGAGTGATGGCGTACATATTTGGCAAAACGAATTGCTGTGGCGTGAATTTTATAAACACACACTGATTGATTTTCCGCAAGTGTCTAAACATAAGCCCTTGAAGCTGCAAACAGAGCAGATTGAATGGCGACATGATAAAGAGCAATTAGCGGCATGGCAGAACGGTAAAACGGGAATCCCCATTGTTGATGCAGCCATGCGGCAGCTATTAACAAGGGGGTGGATGCATAACCGTTTGCGGATGATAGTGGCTATGTTTTTAACGAAACATTTATTGATAGACTGGCGCTTAGGTGAGCGTTGGTTTATGCAACATTTAATTGATGGTGATCTGTCGGCAAACAATGGGGGCTGGCAATGGTGTGCCTCAACAGGCTCTGATTCGGTGCCTTACTTTAGAATTTTTAATCCAGTCACTCAATCGCAACGGTTTGATCCAAAGGGTGCTTTTATTCGCCATTACCTGCCAGAGCTGGCACACTTATCAGATAAAGACATTCATTTACCCAGCGCCAAGAATAGACCGGAGAATTACCCTAGCCCGATTGTTGATTTAAAGCGGGGTCGCTTAAGAGCGCTGTCTGCTTTTAAAGGTGTATAGTCACTCTATGTTTAGAAAAAAAACCATAGCTTATCTTTTTTTCAGTGTTGTTTTTATCCTGTCCGGATGTGTTGGCATACCAGAGGGGGTAAAACCGGTTGAAAATTTTCAGCTTGAACGGTACTTAGGAACATGGCATGAAATTGCGCGGCTAGACCATTCTTTTGAAAGAGGGCTTAGCAAAGTTACCGCAGACTATAGCTTAAGAGAGGACGGTGGTATTAACGTTGTTAACCGTGGGTTTTCAGCCGACAATAATGCTTGGCAAGAAGCCCAAGGTAAAGCTTATTTTGTGAATGACGCCGATGAAGGGCATTTAAAGGTATCATTTTTTGGCCCCTTTTATGGTTCGTATATTGTTTTTGAGTTGGATGCCGTAGGCTATCAATATGCCTTTATATCGGGCCCAGATAAAGACTATTTATGGTTGTTAGCAAGAACCCCTACCGTTAAACCAGAGGTGATAGACCGGTTTATCTCAATGTCAAAATCTATTGGATTCGACACCTCAGCGTTAATTTTCGTTCACCAGTAATTACCTTATATATTTTAAAGAGACCTGACATGAGCCAGCATGATGAACTACCTACCGAGCACCACGACCCTTTAATTTCCATTTTGCATAAGGCCATAAAAGTGGCCATAAAAATACTGGCTGTATTAATGGTGCTGGTTATTTTTTGGGGAGTCGCCGATGTTTTTTATGTGATGTATAAGCAACTACTAGCGCCTCCTTTCTTGTTGCTTAGCTTGTCAGATATATTTAAGACCTTCGCTGCTTTTTTAGCGGTTTTAATCGCGATAGAAATTTTCCAAAATATTGTGCTTTACTTAAGGACTGATGTATTTCCGCTAAGGTTAGTCGTCGCAACGGCTATGATGGCAATGGCTAGGAAAGTTATCATTATTGACTTTAAGTTTGTCGACCCTATGCATATGTTTGCTCTAGCGAGTATTATTCTGGCTTTAGGTATCACTTACTACTTGCTAGGAAAGAATCATGATGAGACTGTTACATCATGAATGCACTATTACTAGTTGCGCATGGTAGCCGACGCAAACAATCGAATGATGAGGTAGTCCATCTAGCTGAAAAGCTTAAAAAGAACTGCGGTGAACAATACGATATTGTTAAGCCGGCATTTTTGGAGCTAAGCGATATATTGATTCCTGAAGGTATTGAGCAGTGTATTGCAGAGGGTGCAACATCAATTACCGTTTTGCCTTACTTTCTTAATTCTGGTCGGCATGTGGTGGAAGATATACCTAATATTATTAATAGGTGTACAGCTCAGCATGCAAACATCAATATTAGCCTTTCGCCTCACTTAGGCGCTTCTGATTTAATGGTGGATTTATTGATTTCAACCGCGGTTAACTCGACATTAGTGAGCGCTTAAGTGGCCAGCGGTCTTTTTTTAATAAAAGCAACAAACAGCACGGCCCAAAAAACAGCACTTAATAGAGTAAATTCAACCGGCATCTGTATGCTGACAGCGGACAGTTTGCTGGCAGCCCAATATGAAGCTGGGCCAAATAAGCCTCCCAATAAAGCGGCAACCTTTAGCTTACCGCTTAACCAGCGGTAACACTGTTCAAACGTAATAGAAAAAAGCAGCCAAAGCAACACTAACCAAAAAGGTAGAGTCGGGCCATCAGCAGCAAACTGAATAAACTCAAGTTTGGCTAAACTCCAATCTGCCAGGCAACCGCTTATAAACATTAAAAGCTTCGGCAAGGCGTACGATAAATAGTCTTTTTGCTTTGTCTTATATAGGTCGAGCAGCAAATAAAGCAAAATCAAAGCGATTGAGACTAAGTAAAGCAAACTGTCGTGGCATGAAACGAGGACTAGCCAACCAGCCTGAAATAATAAAACTGTTTGCCACAGGTTGATTGTTATGTCTCCAGTGCTACTAACGACATTGGAACCCGCGCCATAGGTTTAACTAAATGCAACTGCGATACACTAATTACCTGTTCTTTAAATCCACCTTCGCAATAACTGAAATAATATTCCCACATCCTAATGAACTCATCACTAAAGCCTTGTGCCTTTACCTCTTGAATATTATTTTTAAACGATTTGTTCCATTCATTTAACGTTCTTGCGTAATGCATACCGAAGTCATCCATATTGGTCATTCGCAAATCACTCGATTTAGTTAGGCTGTGGCTAATCGCGTTAATAGACGGTATACAACTACCAGGAAAAATATAGCGCTTTATAAAGTCGACATCTTTTTTTGCGCTATTAAATCGCTGGTCACTAATAGTAATGGCTTGAATAAGCATCTCACCATCGTCTTTTAAAAGCGCACTACATTTTGAAAAGAAGGTGTCAAAGTATTGATGACCTACCGCTTCGATCATTTCTATTGACACTAACTTATCATACTGCCCTGTCAGCTCACGATAGTCTTGTTTTAATAGCGTAATCTTGTTGCTTAAACCCGCATTGTCAATTTGTTGTTGTGCATAGGCGTACTGTTCTTCAGAAATTGTAGTTGTGGTGACATGGCAGCCATAGTGTTTAGCCGCGTACATCGCAAAACCACCCCAGCCTGTGCCAATTTCAATCACTTGATCTTCTGGCCTTAACTTTAAACGAGTACAAATTCTTTCTAATTTATTGGCCGAGGCTTGCTCCATTGTGTTATCTGGTTGATAAAAAATACCCGATGAATACATCATCGTTGGATCCAGAAATAGCTTAAAGAAATCATTACCGAGGTCGTAGTGCGCAACGATATTACTTTTACTTCCCTTATGCGTGTTCTTGTTTAACCAGTGAAATGCTTTTTTAATGGGGCTTGTAAAGCTCGCCAAACCTGTCTCCATTGAGTCCATAACAGATTGGTTTAACGCAAATAGCTGAATAACCTTGGTTAGATCAGGTGTGCGCCAGTAATCATTTATATAAGATTCGGCAGCCCCTATGCTACCGCCTAAAGCGATATACCAATAAAATTCGTTATTTAAAACGTTTATTTCTACGACTAAATCACTGCTTTTATCACCCATAAAATGGTGTGTTTCCCCACTGTCGGTCAACGTTAGTTGACCATACTGAAGGTGATTTAGCTGTTTAAATACAGCTTTTTTCAACACCTTGCTAAACAAAGTGCCTCTGCGATGAGAGGCTTTATTTTCTAAGTGTTGTGTTAGTTTTCTTACTGATGCTGATTTGCTCATACCATCCTCAAATTATCATTGTTAGGTTACTATCGAGTCTATTCATTACTTAGTGTTATGCGTTTTAGGGTGATCATAAAAAGGTGTTTTTCTTAACCATAACTTTAATGATTGCCAGTAAATACCAACTATTACTTGCCACGTCATCAAAGGGAACGTTACGAGAGCAGCGCATAAATTTAACGAATTAATTTCTTTGCGCTTTAATGACAAATTAACATCAAAGAACGTCTCGTCATCCTGCGTGTTTTTCATATAAACAGCTAATTTTTCACTCGGCGTATTAAAACGCCAAAAATAGCGCATACCCATCGGCAAAAATGGCGATACATGAAATGTTTTTTCAAACTCACTTCTAACCACTTTAGAGGGGCTATTGCTTGCGTCGGAGGGTCTATTATCTAAAACATAACAGTGCCTTTCATTCCACGGCGTGTTATTAATTTGCGCGACTATAAAATCAAGCGTTTCACCATCTTCGTTAAAGCAATAATAAAAAGAAACTGGGTTAAAGCAATATCCAAAATAAGACAGATGTGTCAGTAACCTTATGGGCCCTTTCGGAACAACGCCTAACTGTGCTTTAACTTCATGTTTAACCGCGGTTTTTATACAGCCGTTTTCATCCGCTAAATATTGTTGAGTCTGGAAGCTAGCGACATTGGGTTTATTTAAGGACCAGAGCCAAAATCGATCAAACAACGTCGGTAATTCATCAAGGTCTAAATACAACATAAATATAGTGTATTGAAATTCGTTTTCTTTCGGCTTAAACCGCCGATGTCTCACTCGGCCAGTAAATATTTTACTGTTCACCGAGCACATCTCTATTGAAGTCTTTAAGTGCTTGCAAGGCACTAACAACGCCATCTTCATGAAACCCATATCGCCAATAAGCACCACAATAATAGGTACGATTTTGGCCGTTTAATTCGCTGTGTTTTTGTTGTGCTTTTACACCGTCTACACTAAAAAATGGGTGCGTGTATTGAAGTACTTTAATGATTTTTTTGGGGTCAATAGCTGCAGTATTATTAAGCGTTACATTAAAGGTGTAATCACTTTTAAGTGACTGCAAAATATTCATATTGTAGGTCAATGCGACGCGCTCTTTTTTCTCTTTCAATAAGTGATAATTCCAAGCGCCCCAAGCTAATTTACGTTTTGGTAATAGGCTTTGGTCATAATGTAAAACAACTTCATTATTGATGTAAGGAATAGCACCCAACACCTCGTTTTCTAATGGGGTTGGTTCTGCTAACGAACTTAACGCTTGGTCACTATGTGAGGCTATAAAAACATAATCGAAACGCTCTTCTTCATAGCCGGTCGCTTTTACAAATACACCACCTGCTGTCCTGCGTACATTTTCAACAGGTGCTGACAAGCGGATCTTGTCTTTATGTCCAGCGATAAGGGGTTTTAAATATTCCGAAGAGCCGCCCTTAATAACAAACCATTCGGGACGAACATCGACCGATAACATGCCATGGTTATGAAAAAACTGCACAAAAAAACGTGCTGGAAAGGCAAACATACTATCGTGGTCGGTTGACCAAATTGCAGCTCCCATAGGTATAATATAGTCATGTATAAACTCCTTACCGTATTGATTATTATATAAATAATCACCTAGCGATATTGAGTCTGTATCGTCTGCTAGCAGGCTAAGGCTTTCTTTATTAAAACGTAATATTTGTTTTATCATCCGATAAAAACGGGGTCTAAATAGATTCCTACGTTGCGCGAATAGAGCATTCAGGTTAGTCCCATTATATTCAAGACCTGTACGCTGATTTTGAACGCTAAAACTCATCTTGCTTGATTGATAGGGCACCTCCAATTCTTTTAATAAGTTAATAAAATTAGGGTAGGTCTTTTTATTAAAGACGATAAACCCCGTATCAATGACTTGCTTCTCACCACCTAGCTCAACCGTATGTGTATGTGTATGGCCACCGGCATAGTTTTCAGCTTCAAAAACGGTAATATCATGTTTTTTGTTTAAGTGGTATGCCGCCAAATTACCCGATATACCTGTACCGACAACAGCAATTTTCATCAGCTTGACTCCGGCACGGTTTTACTTAATATTTTTGCTGCCAAGCCTGCAGGCAGACACGATACAAATTTCAAGAAATAGGTAAACCGTTTAGGAAAATGGATTTCTGTTGTTTGTTTCATTAACTGTTTAACAATTGTATGTGCGGCTTCATCGGTGCTTACCCTAAATGGCATATCGAAGGTGTTTTTATCGGTTAAGGGTGTTTTAACAAAGCCAGGGCAGATCCAGCTGACCGCTATGTTTTTTGGAGCCAGCTCTATTTTTAAGCCTTGAAATAAGTTTCTAATAGCCGCTTTACTCGCTGAATATGCTTGCCCTGAAGGCAGACCTTGCCACCCAACGCTAGAACTCATACCTACCAAATACGCATTTTCAGATTCTTTTAATAGCGGTAAGGCCGCTTCAATTCCCCTTATCATAGTGAAATAGTTGGCCTCTATCATTCGTTCAAACGGAGCTGCTGAGAAATGATAAGCATCAACATATTCAGCCGTCCCTGCATTAAAAATAACGCAGTCTAACCCTCCCGCTGATGCATTAATGTCAGCCACGATGTTTTTATTAACATCTGCAGATGTTAAATCGCCGGGCAAAATGGTTATTCTTTCCTTGCCGGAAAAGTTTTCGCTTAATTTTTCGGTATTTCTCGCGCTGACAAATACATGGGCACCTTTTTCATGCAGTTGATCAGCTAAACATCTCCCAATTCCGCTGGAAGCACCCGTAACCCATACTTTTTTACCGTTAAAATCGTAGGCCATTAGAGCCTCCGTTTAATGAGTCTGATGATGTTTCTAATCAGCGGTATTTGCTCGTACAGCATCTGACCAGCATCATAGTAATCTCGGTGATAGTTTATTTGCTCTTCTTCGTTGGTTTTTAAGTGTGTTACACCGGGCACAATATAGGGCTTTCCCCCGTTCATTTTTGAATGGGCCAAGGTCATATCCCAGGTTATGAAATGACTGTTTTTATCCGATGTAACTTCTTCGAAATCAAAAGATATGGAGGAAACATTGTCATATAAACCTGCAAAATAAACCGTTAAATTATCGACCCCTTCAATTGTATGTAAGGGGTCGATAAAGGTAATATCTGCACTATAAAGGTCTGTTAATAACTCAAGATTATCTTTATTGAGCCGTTGGTAAATTTGAGTAAAGTCTTCAATTATCATCACTATTTCCTTTTAAATTCTTTTTGAACCTCAATCGGAATGGGTTTTAAATCCCAAACTAAGCCGCACCAACTCATTACTTTTAGCAGATAGAACGTCATATCAAATTCCCACCATAGGAAGCCCTGACGGGCACTTCCCGGGTAAAAGTGATGGTTGTTATGCCAGCCTTCGCCGAGTGTAATAATTGCTAAGAGTGCGTTATTACGGCTGTCATCAGGCGTATCGAAACGTCGACTACCGAAACAATGTGCCAGTGAATTTATCGTGTAAGTGCCGTGATATAAGGCAACTGTTGATATAAAGAAGCCCCATATAACCATTTGCGCGCCTGTTGTATCCAGCTGAGGGTAATACGTTTCCATCAGAAAGCCGGCGCAATACAGGGTAATTATTAGTACCAAAGGTGCCGTTATATCGAATCGATCAAGCCACCTAAGTTCCGGGAACTTATTAAAGTCTTTCACCTTATCAGTTTTTGTTTGCAAGTTTTTGGGTGCTAAGAACCAAAGGCAATGACTCCAAATGAAGCCTTGCAACCGGGGTGAGTGTGGGTCACCTTCTTTATCAGAAGCCTGATGGTGAACTCTATGATGTGAAGCCCACCACAATGGGCCTCGTTGCGCCGCACTGGCTCCCATAAATGCAAAAAAGAATTGTATAAAACGTGACGTTTTAAACAATTTATGTGAAAAATATCGGTGGTAAAAACCAGTAATCGCAAACATTCTGACTAAATATAGAAAGATTGCGCCCCAAAGAGCTACCCAACTGAACCCGACCCACACGACAGCGAATACCATTAAATGCATAAAAACGAATGGGGTGACTTGAGCCCAGCCCAATTTATTCGAGTCTTTAGTGGCAACTGAATCCAAACCGGATTGGGTATCGAACCATACAAGCATCGGTTTTAAGCGGTTTAGCAAACGCATTTATAACACTCCAGCCTCAATACAGTTTTCTAGCTTACTTGCATTTCGCTGAAGACTCTCGGTTTTTTGAATAACGATATCAATTCGGCCCAAATTAACACCCCATTTAGTTATTTCTGTAGAGCCCATAAGCGTCGAATCATCAACTAACGTTAACCAATCATCCATTTCGACAATATATTCAGAGTTATCAATGTTAATTTTCAGCTGATACTTCAAATTCAGGCTATCGCCAAATACTTCACCGTTTGCAATACCAATGACATCACCGGCCGTACCGGACCAACCTTCAGCTGTTTTATCAAACACCCAGTTACGTTCTTGGCGTTCTCCATCATCAAATAGAAAAACTTCTTCTAAGATAACTTGATTGGCAGAATGAGAGGCAACAATATCAGCTGCAAATTTTCGATTAATTTGACCATTTCTTGATTTCACTAAGCCTTTTGCGCAGAGGTTTCCTTGAAAAAAAGATTCAAACTTAAAATCAGGTGTTTTATCGCGGTAACGCTCGGCATCTATTGCGCAACCATTGATTAAAAAAACACTAAAGATCAAACACAGTACTTTCATCGACACCTCAAATTTCTGGGACATATTTACTTGTACGTAAAAAATTGCCAATTAGATTAAATTTATTTTTTTGATCCAAAAAAGCATATTTTTCGTAAAACAGTAAATAGGGCAGTGTATCGCTGTTCTATTTATCGATGTTTATAACACTTAGAGTTTAAAAAATATGAATGGGCAGGCGCAAAGACAAATAACCGAAAACTTAGTATATTGGTCAGCTCAAAGCACGCTTCTGCAACCAGTTTATTACTCTATGAACGAGCCCATCATCAGCAAGACGGAACAAGCAAAGCTGTGTAAACAATACATGCAGGCTATTGCCGTTAAGCAAGACAAGAATGCATACAAAAAACTGTATCTTTACTTTGCTCCTAAGGTCAAAACATTCTTCAAGCAACACACTAGTACCAGTGATGCTGAAGAAATGACCCATGAAGTGTTCATGCGTGTTTGGCAAAAAGCCAAAACATACCAAGCAGAAAAAGCAAACGTTTCAACATGGATTTTCACCATCGCTAGAAATTTAAAAATTGATGTACTAAGGCAAAAGAGAATTGCTGAAGTTAGCCTTGATGACTCACACTCTCAGCTGCAAATAGCTGAAGATAACCTTCATAAAGGGCTTGTTAGCACTTCTGAAAAAATACAAGTAAGCAATAATCTCAAGCACTTAAGTGAGGAGCAAAAACGGGTAATATTAAAAGTCTATTACGAAGATAAAAGCCACCAATTGGCAGCTCAAGAGCTGGGTTTAACATTGGGTGTTATTAAATCTAGAATTAGAAGTTCATTGAAGGTTTTGCGCCACCATCTAGGAAATCAAAACGAATGAATAATCATATTGATACTGAATTATTATTAAATTATGTAGAGGGCAGTGTGGAACCTGCTTTGAGTTTGGCCATTGCTCTCCACCAAAAACACTGTCCAACATGTCGACAAAAAATTAAGGATTTAGAGTCACATTATGGTGAAAACCTTGAATTATCTGAAAGTAGTCATAACGAAGGTGCTGGCTTTGATCGTTTAATTACAGATATAGCGAAGTTGACAACGGCTGACACTAACAAGGCAGTGCCTCAAGTATTGACAAACCATGATAGAGAAAATAATGGCGGCATCGGTTTTGTTGATGATTATGCCGTTGCTGAAATCAATAGGCCCTTACTAAAGCAATTATTAAACTTCAATCAGGATGGGTTTGAATGGCAAAAACTAACATCAAACATTTCAACCGTTGAGCTTGAATTATACGACGTTAGTTTTAAGGTTAATTTATTACGTTTTTCAGCGAAAACTAAAATCCCCAAACACACGCATTTAGGTAAAGAATTTACGTTTGTGATTGAAGGAGACTTTAAAGATCACAAGGGAACACATACCGCTGGTGATTTTATTGCCTGTGATGGTTCTGATGAACACAGCCCTGTCGCTGGTGATACTGGCTGTGTTTGTTTAGCCATAACAGAAGCGCCTTTAAAATTTACAGGTATCCTAGGTCCGCTTTTAAATCGGTACGCCAGTTATTAAGTAGCATATTAGAAATACTTTATTTTTAATAAACCGCTTACGACTTTTAGATTTTATGAAGAAAATATTCATCTTACTTTTGTTGCTACATACAGCTAATACAAGTGCTAATAAATTGCATTTAGATGATCTAAACCTTGTCGGTCGTTCAAACTTCAGCGTTTGGTTTTGGGATATTTATGATATTGAGTTAAAAACTCCAAGCGGAACGTACGAAGAAGGAAAAAGGCCGCTATCTCTAGAGCTAACTTACAAAAGAGTCATCTCTAATGTTGAGCTTGTAGATGAAACACTAACCCAATTGAAACGTTTCAATATTAGCGAAGAGCAGAAAAAAAACTGGGCAAAACAATTATTAAAAATATGGCCGAGTGTTAAACCCAACGATACCATTACGGTTTACATTGATAATGAAAAAATCACTTACTTTTATTTTAATGGACAATTTATAGGAAAAATAAATGAAGCTGGTTTTTCAGATACATTTCCTTCCATCTGGCTAAGTCTAAATGGCCCCTACCCTGCAATGACAAAAAAATTAATTGGCTCAACTTATTAAAAACAAAACGAGAACAAATTTGAGCTAACCGATTTAACCTTTAGCGATATAAAGCTGTAGCTTCAATTATTAAGACTATACAATCACTTCTTAACGATAAAACCTAAGGGTGCTCTTATGAAACTTGCTATTTTATCCTGTGGACCTAATGCCTACAGCACACGACGTTTAAAAGAAGCGGCCCTTCAAAGAGGGCATGATGTAAAAGTCTTAAACACCCTTAAGTTTGCTATCGATTTACAACAAGGCATCCCCGACCTCTACTACCGGCAAAAAGTTTTAAGTAGCTATGATGCTGTGTTACCGAGAATTGGTGCATCAATTACTTACTATGGCACGGCTGTTGTCCGTCAATTTCAAGAAATGGGCGTTTTTTGTGCTAATACTGCACATGGCATTTCTAACTCGCGAGATAAGTTACGTAGCCTGCAAATCTTAAGTCGTCATCATATTGGTATTCCTAGAACTACCTTTGTCCGAGACCGAAAGGATGTGATTCCTGCGATCGAACGAGTTGGTGGTGCACCTGTCGTTATTAAATTGATTGAAGGCACCCAGGGCATTGGTGTGCTATTGGCTGAATCAATGAAAGCGGCTGAGTCGATTATTGAACTACTACAAAGCCAAAAACAAAATGTGCTCATTCAAAAGTTTGTGGCAGAAAGCAAAGGAAAGGATATTCGCGCTTTTGTCGTTGGCGATCGTGTTGTTGCCGCAATGCGCCGCGTCGCCCAAGGACAAGAATTTCGTAGCAATGTACACCGAGGCGGCATTGCTGAACCGGTAGAACTTGATGAACGGTATAGAGAAACAGCCGTACGAGCAACTCAGATTTTAGGCCTAGAAGTAGCTGGCGTTGATATGTTGGAAGGTAAAAACGGCCCTCAAATAATGGAGGTCAATTCTTCGCCAGGACTTGAAGGTATTGAAACGGCCACCGGTTTAGATATTGCCGGCGCTGTGATTGACTATGTATCTGCTCAAGTTGATTTTCCTGAAATTGATATACGCCAACGGTTAACCATTAGCAAAGGGTATGGCGTCAGTGAAATATATATTCCTGAAGGATCAGAGTTTCTTGGGAAGACCATCCAAGAAGTGATGGATGAAGAAAAAGACATTAACGTGCTCACCTTGTATCGAGGGGCCAAGGCAATCCCTAACCCACGTGCTGCACGCGAACTCGAAGCTGATGATAGGCTATTATGCTTTGGAAAATTAGACTCTTTACGTGGCATGATTCCAAAGAAAACAAAGGCTCGCCGAAGGCCAAAAGTTCAGGATTTACAATCAGATGAATTAAACCAACCTCATGAAGACGACGCAGACCAATAAGCAGATCGGTTTAATCTCTAGCTAATTAATAAAACCGACTGATAAGGTCTCTATTTAAGCTACATACAAGTGGATAATTAAAATGTCAGAACCCTTTATACTTGCAGGTCAAGAAGTCTTACCAGGAACAAACACTATCATTGATGTTCCCCTGCCAGATTTATATACACATTCTTCTTTATCAATGCCGGTACAGGTCATTCGAGGAAAGCAAGAAGGCCCCATTCTCTTTGTTTCTGCGGCCGTTCATGGTGATGAAATTAATGGCGTTGAAATTATTCGTCGACTGGTAAAAAGCAAATCACTCTCACGAATGAAAGGCACGTTGATTACTGTGCCTATTGTTAATGTTTATGGTTTTCTCAACCAAAGCCGTTACTTACCCGACCGCAGAGATTTAAACCGCTGTTTCCCAGGCTCGGTAAAAGGCTCCTTAGCTGCACGCTTAGCTAAATTATTTATGACCGAAGTGGTGCAGCAATGTACACATGGCATTGATTTGCATACAGCAGCCATTCATAGAGACAACTTGCCGCAAATACGCGCCGACTTAAGCAACCAGGTGACCGAACAGATGGCCTTAGCCTTTAATGCGCCTGTGGTGGTTAATTCTGGCCTAATAGAAGGCTCTTTACGGTATGCCTGTAGTACAGAAAAAAACTTACCAATCATTGTTTACGAAGCAGGGGAAGCACTCCGCTTCGATGAGTTTTCGATCCGCGCAGGGGTCAAAGGCATTCTATCGGTGATGCAATCGATTGGCATGCTGACACCCCCTAAACGTAAAACCAAAAAGAAAGCTCCAGAACCTTTTGTTGCACGCTCTACTCTTTGGGTTCGCGCACCTCAAAGTGGTATTTTCCGGATGACTGTTTCAATGGGAAAACATGTTTTTGAGGGTGACTTACTCGGTGCTGTTGCCACACCCTACGGTGAGGATGGCAAAGAAACCGATATTATTTCACCCATTTCAGGCATTATTATCGGCAGAACCAATCTGCCTCTCGTTAGTGAAGGTGAAGCCTTATTTCATATTGCGCGTTTCACACGTCCTAAGGATGTTGTAGATAATTTGGAGGCTTTTCAGCTGGACCTTGATCCTGCTAGTGATGAAGCCCCCCCTGAAGACCTTCCAATCATCTAGTTTTGTACCCCTTTTACCCTTTAATTTGGACTAATAAATGACTTCTAGCAATAATAAAATCATTGTAGGTAGTGAAGAATGGTGTTCCTTCCCTGCCCTAGGCATTCCTGCTATCAAAGCGCGTGTAGACTCAGGTGCTAAAACATCCTCTATTCATGCCTTTAACATTCAAACCTTTAGACGCGAAGGCCTTTTATGGGTTAGCTTTGAAGTACACCCACTACAAAAGGATCGCCGCACTGTGTTGCGCTGTGAACGCCCTGTGGTTGACAAACGTTCCGTCAAAAGCTCGTCTGGAATTTCTGAAACACGCTACGTAATTTCCACCTTAATTAAGGTGGAAAGCGAAACATGGGAAGTAGAACTCACCTTAGCAAACCGTGATTCAATGGGCTATCGTATGTTGTTAGGTCGTGAAGCGATGAAAGGACGAATCTTGGTAGACCCTGAGCTAAGCCTATGCCTCAACGAGCCGTCAAAAGAACAGCTTTACGATTGGTATGGCCAGCCTCAAAAAAACAAAAGTGGGCTAAAAATAGGCTTACTTGCCAGTAACCCCGACCTTTATAGCAACATGCGCCTTATGGAAGCCGCTGAGGAACGTGGCCATGAAATGGTGTTTTTAAACATCAAATATTGCTATATGAAAGTCGATGAACAAGCACCTGAAGTCCATTATCGAGGCGGTAAAATCCTCAATGACTTAGATGCCGTTGTCACACGTATAAGACCTAGCATGACCTTTTATGGCTGCGCCTTGGCTCGCCAATTTGAAAGCATGGGCATTTATACCGTCAATTCATCATCCGCTATTAGCCAATCAAGAGATAAGTTATTTTCGCTTCAACTGATGTTAAAAAGTGGCATTGGTATCCCCACAACAGGTTTTGCACACTCGCCAATGGATACCAGCGACTTGATAGAAATGGTTGGCGGAGCGCCATTGATTGTAAAACTATTAGAAGGCACTCAAGGCCGAGGTGTTGTATTAGCTGAAACTAAAAAAGCCGCCGAAAGTGTTATCAATGCCTTCAAAGCACTGCATGCAAACTTGCTAGTTCAAGAGTTTATTAAAGAAGCAGACGGGAAAGATTTACGCTGTTTTGTCATTGATGGCAAAGTAGTTGCCTCAATTCAACGAACTGCTGCTCCTGGCGAATTTAGAGCCAACATTCATCAAGGTGGTAGCGCTTCTGTGGTTAAAATAACACCCGAAGAACGTCGTTTAGCAACGCTTTCGGCAAAAGTATTAGGGCTTAAAGTTGCTGGCGTTGATATTATACGTTCGAGTAAAGGTCCTCTGCTTTTAGAAGTTAATTCATCTCCAGGTTTAGAAGGTATTGAGTCTGCCACCGGTAAAGATATAGCCGGGCATATTATTGCGTCTATTGAAAAGAGGCTTAAGTGGGAAAGACCCGTTAGTTCTAGCGTTTTAGAAACACTTTAACCACCTGCGCGCTATTAACTAAAAAGAGCAAAATTTAGCCCTTGCATGCGCTCCCCCTGTCTAACGGTATGCAGAGATTATTTTTATAAACACTCAGCGGTTTTAGCCCCTTACCCCCTCTCTTATAAGACGCCATGAATGGTTTGCTGGTTCAGTTAAGGCCAGCAAACTATCCGCTAAACGCTTAGCCGATAGTCACTATCGCATACCTTTAAAAACCGCTTATTAAAACCATTTTAATTTTTTAAACAACCAGACCTGAGCTAAGATAATTAGCGCCAATATGCCCATAAAGATCCAAAAAGCAGCTTCATTATTTGCCCCTGGTATACCGCCAACATTAATCCCTAACAGCCCAGTCAAGAAACCTAGGGGCAAAAATATAGCCGCAACAACCGAGAGCATATACATATTTTTATTCAGCCGATCAGAAAGACCGGTGACCAGCTCATCTTTAACAATTTGAGCCCTCTCACGAATCGTATCCAAATCTTCAACATACCTTATTACGCGGTCTAATGACTCTTGCAAGCGGCGTTTATGCATTTGCTCCAACCACGACTGATCAGAGACACGAAGGCTTGAAATCACGTCTCTTTGAGGGGCAATATAACGTTTAAACATAATGGCGTCTTTACGAATAGAGGTGATTTCCTGTCGCTCATTTGTGTCAGGGTTTTCCATAACACTTTCTTCAACCTCGTCTAACTTCTCATCTATTTCAGAAAAAATAGGTTCCATTCGCTCAAATAAACCAGCGATTAGCATGGTCACAAAATCGCCACTATTTTTTGGCCCTTTCCCCGCTTTCAGTTTCCCTTGAATATCGATGGCAGCTCTTAGTTTTCGACGCCGTAGGCTGATAATATTATCTTTATCAACCCATAAACGTATCGACACCATATCATTCGGCTCAGCGCCAGGGTTTAAATTTACCCCGCGTAAAATAAGCAACGCGCCATAGTCAAATTCAAGAATTCTAGGTCTTGTTTCATCTGCACATAAGGCATCAACAACTAAGTGATCTAAATGCGGAAACTCTTTTTCAAGCAAACGGCGGCTTTCTGGGTGCTCTGCTTCTAAATGAATCCAAACCTTGGATTCACTACTAATGGTTTGTTGTATCTGTGACTCTTCGAGTAAGGTACTCGAGCCGTCGCCATTCAACTTACAAGCGTAAAGGATATGACTATTTTCCATCAAACACTCCCTCTAATCCAGGTGCTGTACGAATGTGTAAGTCTCTTTGTGGGAAAGAAATTTCCACCCCTGCCTCTTTAAACACTTCCCAAATATCAAAGCGCACTTGGCTTGAAATTGGAAAAATTTCTTGGATATTACTAATAAAGAAACGTATTTCAAATATCAATGCGCTATCTGCAAAGTCCTTAAAAAGAACTGTTGGTTTTGGGGTTTTTAAGACGTCTTTATTTTCCGTAATCATGTCCATTAGAAGATCTCGAACTTGTTGTGGGTCCGAGGAGTATGACACGCCAACATTCACAATCACACGACCTACTCTATCTGCATGCGTCCAATTTTTAACAGACGATGAAATGAGCTCAGCATTTGGCACAATAATCGATGTTCGGTCAAAGGTTTCAACAACTGTGGCACGCACGCTGATTTTCTTTACAATCCCTTCACCTGAATTGGTAATCAGCCAATCCCCTACTTTTATGGGCCGTTCAAACAGCAAAATAAGGCCTGAAACAAAGTTACTCACGATACTTTGCAAACCAAAACCAATGCCAACAGACAGCGCACCGGCTATCAACGCCAAATTCGTTAGATCAAATCCAACCGCTGATATACTCGCCATTAGCGCAATAATCAGCCCAACATAACCTAACACCTGTGTTATTGACTGACGAACACTCGTATCCATGTTCGTTTTAGGCAAAATCTTTTGATCCAAAATACGCTGAATAACACGTGTGATGAACAGCAAGGTTAGAAAGACAAGTAAACCAACCCCAATATTTGAAATTGAGATGGTCATATTGCCAACTTTAAAGCCAAAAAATGCCTGCTTTATCGTCTCTTGAATATATTGCCATTCGGTGCCAAAAATACCGGCAACAAAAGGTAAACAGATAAAGAACAAAATAAGATCCAATGATAGGCATAACCAGAAGTAAATAACCTGCTCTGAGTCTTCCCCTATGTTGTCTTGAGAAAAGCGTTTATCTAAGCGATAAAAGTATGGACGAATAACCGCTCTTATAACGAGAATAGACGCTAATAATGAAAAAATAAGAACAAAACCTTCGAAGATATAACGGCTAAGAGCTGCATAGCCAAATACATTAAATACAATGATGGAGAGGCTAATCGTTAGAAAAACAACAAATATCTTGCGTGGGAAAAAGTAGTCTTTAGTCTCTTTTGGCCCTATCAATACAAACAAAGAAAACAGGCCTAATATAAACGCAAAAGTTAAGCTCACAATATAACTTTGGACAACTGCCAGCTCTATGGGCACCCCGATAATTTTTCCACTTTCAAGAAGCAATGTATCGACAGCAAACAGCAGTGCCACCACACAGATTAAATAACGCAAATGTGAACGAATAAGAGCCGCTTTCAAAAACCGCCCTGTCATCAAATACACAGCGAACAAAAACCCCGTAAGCATTAATACCTTTTGTATTAACAAGTGATTAGCCTCGGTAACAATGCCTTGGCTAATAAATAGTTGATAAATGAAAAGCAGCCCTAGCCCTATCGCTAAAAATGGCAAAACTAACGACGCTGAAACCAATGGAAACACATGTTCCCGCCCAGCATTTTGTAATTTTATAGTTAACCTTTTTTTTGATACTAACGTGGCGAAAAGGAAAACGACCAAAAGAATACAGCCCGATATGACACTCAACGACCGCAGAGTTTTATCGTAAAAAATACCTTTGTAATTTGAAAATTGAGCATAAAAAGGCTCTTCTGCTGTTTTCCATAAAGTAGTATTAAATACTGCCATTTGCCGCTCAAAAAGCCCATCTAAAAATAATGTGCGTCTTAACGAAGTGATTTTTTCTAACAACCGCGATGATTTAGACGTCAGCGCTTCGGCTTGTGTCAGCAAACCTTCAATAATTAACGACTCATTCGTTAACTCAGCGCGCAACTTTTGAATATTATCGGGCTCTGGTGGCGCATCTTCATCGGGGGCAGCGCCAAGGTCGGCCAAATCTGCTTGCACGCTATTATTAACCGGTTTAATAACGTCTACCTTATATTGTAATTCTGTTCGCGCTGAGCGAAGCGTTTGACGCAATTCCAACAAACGAGCTTTATCTATCGTATTGTCAGCTAGCTGTTGAGAAATAAGTTCTATCGTCTCTTGTTTTTCTTTAAGCCATAACTTAGTCGCTTCTTGGTTTATCAGTTCCTGCGCAGCAACAGCCGAGCTGTGAACACTAAAAACAACCAAACAAAGATAACTAAAACACCGCAATAACTTCATATTTTATTCCCCACACTATAAACACCCTAGACGCTTCGCATCATATATCGACTGTACAATGCTCACCTAGCATGTGAACATATGTTAAAACTAACCCTTCATTTACCCCATTACTATAACCGCTTATCTACTAAGCCACTGATAGCTATTAGGTTTATTGTTCACGAACGTATAGTAAATCCACCCCCGTATCTACACCCGATTCTGCTTTTAATGACCACAGCTTACTCAATTCGTACCTCAGGTTAACCGTGCTCACCGAATCAAAAATCCCAATGCCGTAACTTAAATATAAATTTGGCAGCAAATACTTACCAACATGCAAAGCCGTATCATCCCCACCATTACCATCAAATGTAACAGCATCCAACCCAAACGCATTGGCTATTTGTTCACCAATCATATTACCGCCTTTAATGCCTAAACCACTGGCAGCAGAGGCTAACAAAGCAGCATCCGATGCACTCGCGTTCGACAAAGAGCGACCCAATAACAAATGAGCCAGCACCTCGTCATCACTCATCGACGGTATAGAAAATAACGAGGTTTGAAGGTTATCGACCGGGCCTAACAAGTGCAGGCCCGCTGTAAATTTTTTCTCTTTTCTTACCGCCTTTATATCCAAATTTGGGTTATCCAGCGCGCCTCCGGAGTATTGTATTTTGCCATTATCAACCGCTAGTTGTTGGCCATATGCCCTATAGGTACCTTTATTAATAACGATATCGCCAGTTCCAAGAAGCAGTTTATCTGTCTCACCGCTAACTAATAATCCGCCAGTTAGTGCTCCCTCAAAACCCAGCCCTTTAACCTGTACGTTATCACCCAAATTAACGTTTAATTTGACCCGGGTTGAAATAGGTTTTGTTTCTTTTGCTAACGTCTTATCAATAACAACCACATCTTTACTAGCAGACACAGGAATATTAAACTCTATCGGTGCTAAGTCTGCGGTCGGTATATTAATGCTTCCTTCAAGGTATGCTGAGCCAGCCGTCATATTAAATAATAAATTCGGTGATGCGATTACATACGCTTCGGGTAAATTCAAAACCTCAACATTCTCGCCTACCAGTGTAGACGAGGCATGCCAGCCTTTATCAGCAAAAACAACTTGACCATCACCATAAAAATCACCTTCACCAGAGGTCGCCTTATATTTTAAGTGAATACCTGTCTCCACCCCGCCTTCTAAACTCGCATTAATTGCTGATAACACTGTTCCAGAACTAGTCAACTCTACTCCCGCGTTAGCAAGCAATACGTTTCCTGTAACATCTGGGTTCGCCACCGTACCAGTTAATTTGATATCAACATTCAACTGGCCTTGTAAGTGTTCATACTCAGAGTACAACGTATCAAAAACCGATAAATCTTTTACCGACAAGCTGAAATAGCCTGACAACCCTGCTTGCTGTGGCGTATCAATAATCGTTTTCAAGGAGGGCACACTAACTTGGCCTGTTAACGCTGAAACACCGATTAAATCAGGCTCAATCAACACATTCGCAACCACCCCTTTCTCGGCAAGCTGAAAATCGATATTGGCATTGCGTAAGGCGATCACTGTATTTTCAAGCGTTAAATCTTTTTCTAGCAAAACCCGACCATCAGTCAAACTGAAAACACCTTGGCCGCTTATTGGATACTGGTCTTTACCAGTCAGCTCAAACCGACCCTTTAAATTCCCCTCGAATGAATCCAGTGACTGTGAAAAGCTCTGTAGCAGCGTTAGCGGAATGGTAGCCAACTCACCTTGAATATTCCAATCGCCACGGGTTGAATTATTTGCCTGTATACAGACTGAGCCAGTGGGTGATTGTAGACAGTGCTTATCAAATGAACCATGCGTACTGGCGATACGTATTGCACCTTGCTCGCTAAGGCGCCACTGCCCTGCTAGAACATGTTCTAGCGTCAGTTGTGAAAACTCACCCTGCCAATTTGTCCCAGACAAGCCACCGGCCAGTTGAGCCGATACCTTTAACTCCCTGTTAGCCACATCAACAAAAACTTGATGCTTATCTGTCGTACCGTTAAGATCCACCGTGACATCAAGTCGCGCTGAATTTTCAACACTTAAGCCGACAAGCGAGCCTTTACCACTCATAACGCCCTGTTGACTCATATCTAGGCTAAGCTTACTTTTCCATTGATTAATGCTCACGAGGTTAGAATAGGCCAATGTGCTGCCATCAATATCGGCAAATATTTGCGCTGTAGCAAGGTTCCCACTGACTGTTCCTAACGCCGTTAATGCTCCCGTTAGCTCGGGATGAAAATCTGCTAAATTAGACGAATTAACAACCCAATTTAGCGTTTTCCCTTCATTTATTTGCCCCGACGCTGTGATAACTGATTGGCCAGACTGTAGTTGGAGATTTTTGACCGTCAGCTGCTGTGCAAGATATGAAAAATCGCTGCTTAAATGCACCGGTCGTTGCCTTAAGGTACCGCTAATATCCAGCCCCTTTATTGATACACCCACGGCCTTAGTATTAAGGTTTTCGGCCACCAGTTGCCAACCACCAGATAATTGCCCCTGCCATTGTGACGAAATAAATGCGGGGTTAACTTTATTGAGCCTCACTGAGCCTTTAAGCGCGAGCATATCTTGCCATTGCGCTTCGCCAATAAAGCTCATTTGGCCGGACTCAACAGCCAGCTTAATATTTAAATCTTTCGCACCTTGCTGGCTAATTTTTGCCTGTGCTTGTACTGACAAGGGTAGCGAATTGATTGATAAATCGCCGTCGATTTTAGCCGTAGCATCGGCAACCGTACCGGCAAACGATACCTGCCCTTCTTTAATTAATAAGGCCGTCTCACTCAGAATGTTTGGCAAGTCAATGTTTTCTATTGTGACATTAGCCTGAAAACTAGGTATTTGGTTCTGCCAATCTAACCAGCCCATTAAAGAAGCCTGACCGTCTAAACCGTTCAGTTGTAACTGTGTGATGTTTAACTTATTCGAGCGGCCCTCCATCGCCCCTTTAAAATTGAAGGCCTGTTGTTGCGCTTCAAGCACCCCATTTATTGCAAGCTTATACTCATCAAGCCCGCCTTGAATAGTCAATTCGCCGCTTCGACTTGCTATACCGCTAACTCCGTTAGACAACGGCCAAGCGAGCTGTTGCCACTGTCCAGTTAGCTCAAGTATTGGTAACGTCATCACGTTTTTAACAGCGCCGTACAGGGACAACCTTAGTCCGTTTTCATTGGTTAAAGTGCTGTTCAGCGTCCAGCTATCAAGGTCTTTACTCAGCAGCTGAGCGCTCCACGCCAACACGGGCCAGCCTTCTTGTTGATAGCCTGCATCAAACTTAATATCCGCTTGATTTATATCGCCTTGGGCTGTTACTTGAATGCTATTTAAATGCCCTGTTTGGCCGTCTACATAATCAGCCAGATTAAGCTGTGCAATGCGCGCATTCATTTGCCAACTCAGTTTACCGAGTAAATTTTTTATCGTCAGGACGCTGGTCGACTGCATCGGTTTAATAACCTTCAGCTCAACTCGTAATTCGCTCGCATTACCTTTAATATCGCCTTTCCCAGCCAGCCCTTTCAACGTCGGATCAATTGCAAACCACTCATACGCTAAGGTTGTAGGGTAATCACCGCTTAACTGTATCGATCCCTTCAGTTTTAAACCTGCTTTACCTGTACTGTCGAGGGATAAAGCATCAATCGTTAGGGTGTCATTCCAAAGACTCAACGCCGCCTGAAGGTTTCTGATCGGCTGCGTCACAGCCTGCCCTTGCTGCACTGTTAGCGTATTAACACGAACCTTCTTCAGCGATAATACTAACGGCGATGAAATAGCAGGCAAACTGATAGGCGTTGAGGTCTGTGCCCCATTTCCCTGCTGTGTCATCAACACATCATCAATCAGCAACTCGTTAATTGTTAACCGCCCTCTTATTAACTGAGCGGCCTGCCAACTTAGCGTTAAATTATTAATAGACACTTGGCTATGCTCGTCAACTTGATACTCTATTTGTTCAAATACAGCGCCATCAAGCAAGCGGCCAGACACTTTTTTTACCGTTAATTCGGGTACCAATTTTTGACTGAGCGATAGCACCGCCGAAAGACCAGATTCGGTCAACGCAAGCCAAGCCACCAGCACAACGATCAAAAGAAACGTGGCTAACAATACACGTAGACCAGCGCGATACATCATAAGTCAGGCCCAATGACCACATGGAAGCCGATTGAATCAGCTGAATCTGATAACCCTTTAGCTATATCAAATCGAATAAGGCCAATGGGCGATTTCCAGCGAATACCAAGGCCTGCACTGTATTCTAGGGGATCATGCAAACTGTTAACGGCATTACCAAAATCGCTGAACACGGCAACTCCCCAGTTGCCCACCAGCATGCGTTCGTATTCCACACTTCCAACCAATAAATAACGTCCACCAGTGACCTCACCATCGTCACCTTCAGACCCTAGTGATTCAAAATCAAAACCACGGATACTGCTGTCGCCACCGGCAAAAAACCGCAATGAGCTAGGCAGTTTTGTAAAATCGCTCACGTCTGTCGCCCCTAAAGCACCACGGGTAATAAACCGACCTTTTTCGCCAATCGATTGAATATATTTCCCTCTTAAAACCATTTGCGCAAACGTCGTATCCGATAATACCGCTTCACTGGCACCGGAAAATGACAAGGATAACCGACCACCTTGTCGGGTATAGATACTGTTATCTGCCCATGTTTTTGACCAAGCAATACTAGGAATCACCAAGGTCGAGGTATTATCATCTTCTGACACGTCAAAATTTTCATTTAGAAATTTTATTGAGCCGGTTTCATTCCAGCCCCATCGATCAGTTTTATAATAACTGCCGACTGCAAATGAACGACTTTCGCTGCTATCTGTATCTTTGTTTTTAAATTCGGCATTAAAACCAACATCAGAAATCTTAGGGCTCCAAAAGGGCATCTGGTAGTCCGCCGACAAGCTATTACCAATTTGTGAAAATTTAGTGCCCGCACTAAAGCGATGCCCGCGATTATTAACATATCTATTTTCCCAGCCGAGTGAAGCCCTCGCACCACTATCGGTTCCAAACCCCAACCCCGCAGAATAGCGATACTGCGTTTCCGGTTCCAAGGAAATAGCTAAGGGGACTACGCCATTTTGACGTTCATCAATCAGCGTCGTCACTGACACGGAATTAAAATAACCACTATTATTTAGATTACTTCTCAGCGCCAAGACCTTAGAGGCTAAATAAGGCGCGCCTTGCTTGATCGGCGATAGTTTTAACAATAGTTCATTGTTAATAACCGTTTTAGGAAAGACAGTCTTCGAAAAGACATACCGCACACCGGATTGATACACTAAATAAATAGTCGCTTTGTTGTTAGCTAAACTCACTTCAACCCGATGCTCAGTCAGCTCACCATCAAAATAACCTCGTTCAGCAGCTAATCGTCGTAGGTTTTTCTTGGCTGATTCATACTGCTCATGATTAAGCACCTCCCCTTCCTTTAATGGAAAATTTTCTAATAACCGCTGAAAACTCTCATCGTGCAAGCCTTCACCTTCGATTGTCACGTTGACCGCTTGAATAGTGACAGGCTCAGCTAAATTTAACTGATAACTCGCCAACCAGATATTGTCTTTTTTTTCTAATTTGCTAGTAACTTTGGCCTTGTAATAACCATACACGGGCAGCATTTCGGAAAGCTCATCAACTGCTTGTTCATGTAAGCGATGAATACGTTTAGACGATAACAATTGATTTTTTTGATGTTTAACAATACTCAGACCACTTAACAAGGTGTCCTTTTTGCCTTCAGGCGCGCCATCTAATTGCACCGAAATGATCAGATCTTCCGCCTGCACAAGGCCCGCCATAAAAAATAATGACAACAATACAGCGAATAGGCTCCCCCTTAATAACACTGTAAACAAAGCATAACCTCTAAATAATTTTTAAATTTGCACCATCACCTTATAACCACGCCACTAAACCTTGCGAAAGAGTAAAAGTAACGTCAATACCGCATTAAAGCAGAAATAAGGTTCCCAAACCTAAAAATGCAACAAAGCCCACCACATCAGTTACTGTTGTCAAGATAACTGAACCCGATAAGGCTGGGTCAATAGTCAATCGGTCAAGAATAATTGGAATCACCACGCCTGAAAAAGCTGCCGCAATAATGTTTAATACAATCGCTGCTGCTATGACTAAACCAATGTTGATACTAGCAAACCAGAAAGAGGCAATAACGCCAATTACAATAGCCCATAACACACCGTTAAGCGCACCGACACTGACCTCTTTGATTAACAAGGGTGGGATATTACCTTTTGCAATTTGCCCCAATGCAAGTCCCCTAATAATTAAGGTTAATGTTTGACTGCCGGCAATCCCGCCCATAGAGGCGACAATAGGCATTAAAACAGCTAGCGCAACAACTTGTTGCAATGTCGCTTCAAAAAGGCCAATCGCCCAAGATGCGAAAAATGCGGTTAACAAATTAATGCCCAGCCAAGTTGCCCTTCGTTTAGAACTGCGTAATACAGGCGCAAAAAGGTCTTCATCTTCATTTAAACCCGCTGTTGCCATTAATTGGCTTTCATAATTTTCACGCGTTATTTCAAGGGCTTGGCGCAAAGTAATACGCCCAGATAGTTTATTATTCGCATCAACCACAGGCAGCGCCATCAAACCCGAATGTTCAACTTTATCGGAGGCTGTAGAACGACTCATTTCAGCAGGCACTGTCATTGGCTCGTCAATACTTAATGCCTGCAATGATTGCTCTGGCGGAGCAGAAAATAATGTTTGAATTAATACGGTCCCTGCAAAATCACCATTTCTTTTAATTAAATAAAGGCAATCTGCACACTCAAAAGACGATTTTTTAAGCCCCCGTAAGGCATCACGAACACGTGCTGTTCTGGGCAAAATATATAGCCCGTGATCGACATAACGCCCAATTTGATCAGTTTCATATTGAACCGATTGCTGATAATGTTCACGTTGCATTTCAGCCATATTTTGCAAGGCTTCATCAACCACTGACTCAGGCAACGTATCGGCTAATTGAACAAGGTCTTCAGCATGAACATTATTCAATAGAGCGTGTAATTTCTCCTCATCAATACTGTCAAAAATGGCCTGGCGTGATTCCGAGCGCATTGTGACCAACACATTAATACGCTCTTCATCTGGCACTTGTTCCCATCGCTCTAACCGCTCCGCCACAGGCAATGACTCGAGTAATAAAGCCAGCTCAGTGCCTTCGAGTTGATCAACAGCATCTTCAAAGACAACCCTTTGTTCATCATGATGAGCATCATTGAGCCGTTCGACTAACTGGCTTACTTCATCGGTCATTCTATTCCCCTTTCTTAATGTTTAAATACATTGTTTATGTGTAAAAATCAGCCAAACCCTTCTTATGAAATACACTCGCCACCCCTACCAGCCATCGGATCTTTTAATCAACTGTTAGCCCTTTCGTTTCTTTTAACATAAGACATAGTAACGGTTTATGACAGTCTGATTTAGCGCTTTCTATATTATTAAATAAGGACTCAAAGCAATTCGTGTTATTGTCTATTTTATCGTTAATAGCACACGTCGAATGACGTGCTTAGGAGCAAATAATGTTCAGTACGTTTTTCAAAAAATTATATCGTCAGACCATTGATATTGTATTTGGGGTGATTCTCGCACTGATAATAATTGGCATTGCTATTGGGGCAGGCCAACTCGTTTTCTCTGTTTGGGATTTGTTTAAATTAGAAGGGGTAACCGGTCAGTATATTAACATTATTACTGATGTGCTCACCCTCTATGTATTAATTGAATTATCGCGTTCGATAACCGACTACTTTATTTCTCACAAACTAAAAATTTCTTTAATTATTGACGCAGCGATTGTTTTCATTATTCGTGAAATTTTAATTGCCTTATTCAAGCATAAAATTGATCCCAGTATGCTTTATGCCCTTTCTACTTTTTTGTTTGTACTAGGCGCACTACGAACCGCCGCCATTATTTTATACCAACGAGAAAAAGTAATTGCCGATGAAAACCATGACTAAAAGCGCAGATATCATAAAGCCCAATCAGTCAGCTTCAAACATTGGTTTTTGCGACTAAGCCCAGTTGATAAAGCTCTCTAAGTAGCGTTATTCACTACGAATTAACGTCCAGCCTCATTTTCCTCTGTTACCACGCGTATAGGGAACGGCTCGGTAACACTACCCGCATAGATGGATTGGTGCGGAAAGGGTATTTCTATCCCTTCGGCATCAAAGGCTTCTTTAATTTCTTCATAAATAGCATTTTTTAGTTCGCTAAAATTTTCTCGCTTTACCCAAACCGAAAACTGCATATCCAACGAGGAATCGCCAAACCCTTTAAAAATAAAAGTCGGTTTAGGCTCATCCAAACAGATCGGGTTAGCATCGGCGACCCGCTCCATCACTTTGCGCACATGCTTAATGCTTTCTTTATAGGCAACACCTATCGCCAAATCAATTCGCCTAATTGGAAAACGCGTCAATGTGGTGACTTCTGACTTGATCAATGTTTCATTGGGGATTCGTACAAATAAATTATCAAAGGTTCTTAGTTTGACCGATAATAAATCAATAGAAATAACCTCGCCAATGGTTGAACCTACACGAACCATGTCACCAATCGAAAAGGGCCGTTCAGACACCAAAAACAACCCACTAATAATGTTTGAGGCAGAGGTTTGCGAGGCGAAACCAATCGCAACCGATATAATTCCAGCTGCGCCTATCAACACCCCTAAATCAAACCCGAGTGCTTTTAAACCCATAAAAAAGAACATCAGCAGCACAAGGTAACTGGCCACTCTTGCGACCAATAACTGTTTATGCGCATCCAGCTTATGCGTTGACCAGCGGGTCACCACGTTATTAGCTGCTCGAGATAAAATAATACCGACTATAAAAAAAATCAGCGCACGTACAACGGCCATTGTTAACTCGGTATTTATGTTGGCGAATACATTATCCATCTGTTATGTCCTGGGGTATTATTGGCTAACCAAACAAAGCTGATAAGGCCTTTGTTATTTTATGTTGCCCCAGGTCGTCTCTTGCTGCACTCACTAGGGTCAGGTTTTGATGGGCTAAACCTGTACTCATTACTTTATCTATGGTCAGGGTCGCCTGTTCATCTTGTTCACGAACCATAGTAATACGGCGTGTCCAAAAGTGACCAACTTCATCTACATAAAGCGCAAGATGTGGTGCTGGCACACTCACTTTATCTAAATTTAGTTGTTCATTGGATTCATTTTTAATTCTAATCTCAATCGTCACTCGCATTCCGTGGTTGGTTGAAGGTTGTATATCTAATTGCTCGCTCATACGCAAAGCATAACTCATCACACCTTCTCGTGAATTTAAGCCAAACCATGTATCTGAAATACGCTCTGTTGAGACATCTAACAATGGTTTTTCCCCGCCCCTTATACTCAGTTGCAACCACAATGGAACAGCAACATAGAGCGATATTTGTTCTTTTGGCAACAAGACAACAGTCGTGGTCGCACGACAGACAATAGCCCTGTCAGACATAACAGGAGTCAAGGAAAGCTTTTGCGGTATATTGTTTGACACAATACGTTGCTTGTTCGCCAAGCTCCAGCCCTCCTCACCCGTACCCATCAGTTGTATACACGGGTTGTGCACTGTGTCGCTTGTTTTCAATTCATACTGCATAAGCCAATCTTTCTCGCCAGACGCAATATCCAGCAAAAGGTCCCCACAGTTAAATTGCAACCTTGTGTTGGGTGTCAAATCAAACACCCCCCAGCACCTCGATTCTTGTTTTAAATCTTGTTGACCCATATAAACCCCGATCGTTGACAACTTGCTTATACCAATGAATGCCAGAGGGCGGGCTAAGCCACTGATTCATTAAATTTTTAACAACTTTACTGTCATGATGATACCCCATTAAGTAAACACAAAGGGCTTTATAACGGCCTAAAAAAACAACGGCTAGATGTCTACTGTTTTACGAATAGCGATGAAAAATTTGATACCAAGCAAGGCTTAATAATGATGTAGCCACGGCTGCAAAATGCAGTTTATCCTACAGGCCACTTAAGATAAGTAGGCCTTTTATTCGTCCAAAATAAGATATTTGCTTAGCCTTGCGAGCGAACGACTTGATCACACATGGTTTTTATCAACTTCATTGCACTGAGTAGACGCGTTAATCCTTCTCCAAACCTTGGTTATAATGCATCAAGATTTTTCTAACTTGCTCAATACGCGTTATAAAACTTTGTTTATTCGCTCGTTCATGAATAGTATGGTCCCCATCTCCAAAGGGGCCAAACCCATCCAAGGTAATACAACCCTTCGCAGCAAAAATATTTGCGTCACTAACACCACCCCGTTGTTCTGTTAACAATCGATCACCGGTGATGGATTCTAATTGTCTTAAAAACCGCTGCTGTTTTTCATTAGGCTCCATGACATCTCGCTGAATATCCCCAGATAAGCTGGCATCAGTTCCCTCAACTTCATGCGTGTGGGTAATCACGTGTATCGCCTCAAGCACTCGATCTCTTTCTTTCATATTGGTATAACGCATTTCAACAATTAAACGAGCATGCGGAGAAATAGTATTGGCACCAATACCGCCCTCCAACTTACCAACATTCACTGTGGTCCCTCTTTCCAAGTCGGTCAATTCAGTTAATTGAATACATTTATGCGCCGCCTCTAAATTAGCATTAACTCCTTCGGAATAATGGTTTCCAGCATGTGCGGCCTTACCTTTAATATCAATAAAGAATGTGCCCACGCCTTTTCGCCCAGTCACCAATTCATTATTCTTTCCTGCAGCCTCAAACACCAACACATAATCATATTGTTCGGCTAATTGTTGGCTAATCAGTTTGGAATCATCACTGCCGGTTTCCTCGTCACTGACCAATAACATATCTATATTGCCAATTTGACCACAGGCAGCTTTAACAGCTCTTAAGGCACAAAGAGCAACATAGTTACCGCCTTTAATATCGCAAGCACCCGGACCATATATCCACTGCTCATCTTCACTAAAGGTTTCAAAACTCAAAGGCGGGAAAACGGTATCTAAATGGCCCAACAGCAGTAATTTTTTACCTGTTGATTGAGTTGAGGTAAACAATAAATGATTACCTATCATTTCTCGCTGGTAAACATAGGTCACGAAACCAATCTCTTCCATCCATAGTTGAAACAAGGCACCACTCTTATCGACACCCTGCTTATTCTTCGTATAAGAATTAATATTAATTAATTCTGCTAATTCAGAAAAATCCATTTCACCCTTCACCATGCTTTATTAACAGTCAAAAAAAGGCCTAACCAAATTCAGGGTAAATCCAAACAACATAGTCATAACCCGGTTCACCTAGTCTCAAGATCTAAACACTATTATTCACCTCATACTTAGAAATATATCGCAGTTTTGAACAACGAATAAAAAAACTAGCATTTATTTTTTGCACTGCACCATATAAAAGCAAAAAGCGCTGATATGGTGCGACTATTTGCACCTAAAACAGCTTTAAGCAAGCTCTAACAAAGACTTACAGGCTTGGTACTAATATTGCTGTAATCTTATAGAGCGCTTCATCTGAGGATAAAAAAACATGTCTACCTATGAAATTGGGTTATGGATCTATCAAAATGGTGGTGGTGATGTTATTCAAAATTCGATCATTGCCCAATTACAAGAACGCGACATTTCTGCAATTACCGAGCTAAATTTAAGAAATGCAACAGCCACAAATGGCGCTATTTACTGCGATGGCGTTATAATGGAAGAGTTAGATTTGTTCTTTAGCTACAACGCTGGCCAACAAACACAGTACCAACTATATCTTTATGAAGCGTTGGATCAATATATACCGATCATTAATAACTATACGGCCTTTAGCCTAACCGAGGATAAATTCAAAACAGCTCATTTATTACAACGTAATGGCATCATCACGCCAGAATATGAGTTATGCCATCGTAATGATGTTCATACACTACGCAGAATCTTAAAAGAATGGGGTGGCAAGATTATATACAAACCTACTGAGGGCTGGGGAGGCATGGGGCTTGTTAAAATTGAAAACGACGCGGCCCTTGATATGCTGATACCCTTTATAAAACATACCGATCTTCGGCATTTTTACGTTGAACGCTTTATTGATTACGATAACACTGACTTCAGGGTTGATATTGTCGACGGTGAATACATCAGTTGCTATGGTCGTCAAGCCCCTGCTGGCGACTGGAAAACCAACATTACCAGTGGCGGCAAATTGTTACTACGTGAACCAACTGATGAGCTGGTCGCTTTAGCTAAAAAGGCCGCCAAATTAACCGGCCTGGATATTGCTGGCGTCGATATGATTTATGATCAAGAACGTGAACAATATGTGGTTTTAGAGGTCAACGGCATCCCTGCTTTTGCCACACCAGAACAAGAACAACTAGGCTTAGATTTTAATACTAAAAAAATTAACGCCATCGTCAACTTAATTGAAAAAAAACTACACGAGAAAAATAAATGAATAGCAGTCAAAAACGCCCAACATTAGGTTTACTGTACATGGACTTTGTACTGCAATTTTTTCACCCATCTAACTTTAAAGGTTGGCCGGATAAAATTGAAACCGTCACTTATCATTGGAAAAATGACCAGCAACGCCTTATTAACGACATTAAAAACAAAAAAATTGATGTTTTAATTGGTAATATTCCGGCAACAGCGTACGAAACGTTTCGTGAAATCTCCAAAGCACTGCCTAACGTCCGCTTTGTCCCCTCACTAGACACACAGTTTTCTAATAAATCCAAAGAAAACGTTACACGCTTTTGTAAAAAATATGACATTCCTATTCCGCCAACACATATTTTTTACGACCGTAAAAAAGGCTACCAGTTTCTTGAAAAAACTCGTTACCCAAAAATCATTAAAAAATCCTATGGGCCGTCAAATTATGGTGGCTATTTTGTTCATAAGGTCGATACTTTTGATGAAGCCAAACAACTACTAGAAAGCAAAAAATACAACCCCATTTACGTTCAAGATTTTATTCCCATGTCAGCTGATATTCGCGTCATGTTAATCGGTCACGAACCGGTATGTGCCTTTTGGCGCCGTCCACCAGAAGGTGAGTGGTTAACCAATACCAGTCAGGGTGGCAGCATTGATTACCAAAACGTGCCAAAGGAAGTGCTTGATTTAGCTGTACGCGTTTCTAAAGCCGCAAAAGCAGAATACTGGGCCTGTGACATCGCTGTTGGAAAAGATGGCAAGTACCGCATATTAGAGTGCGCAACGGCCTTTGCGGCCTTCCCTTATATTAGGGACTGGATAGGTCAATATTTGATGTGGTTATTTGGTAACGGTCAATTTAAAAAGCCCCATTTCCCCATTAATAACTGGGAAGAGCTTGGTAAGATATCGCCCTACTTATTAAGAACCATGCGCCAAATCACCTTTGGTCAATATACCCCTAGCTCAGATGCCGACTGCTTTACACCACTTGCCAAAACAAGCACTAATGAGCTCTTAATAAAAGACCTAAGTCAAGAAGAGTGGCCCAGTGATATTTGGAATTTTCAAGATAATTTAGGTCGTCAAAAAAAAACCGATTCAAAACCGGCTCCAACCACATCAAAAAATTCTGCTAAAACAGCTGAGTCCATTAGCGCAAATGCCGACAATGCGTTTGTCATACCACCCACCGATGAGACATACCGTTATTCACTGAGCCGAACATGGGATATTAAAAAACCGAGCTTATTTTTTATTGCTTTACACCCAACCTGCGAAGAAGACCATTATGATGATGCTTTAATAAAAAAATGTATCGCTTATGCGAAACAACATGACTATGGCAGCATTATTATTGGCAGTCTTTTTGCGTACCGAGCGAAGAACATTTCAGACCTAAAAAAGGCCTGCGACCCAATCGGCACATATAATGATGTCAGCTTATTAGAAAATCATCAACGCGCTGAAAAAACGATTGCGATATGGGGTAATGATGGCACATTCAAAGGAAGAGCCGATGAAGTTAAAGCATTACTACCGAATTTATTATGTTTTCAACTAACGGTAAAAAAACAACCACGTAGTATTAAAGGTTTGGCAAATGACATGACACCCGTTTTACTCTAAATAGGGACGTTAAGCCTTGATACTTATAAGCAATGCGCTAATGCCGCAAACAACGCAGCATTAGCAACTAGGCATCGGTGTTAACTTAATGTGATCAACGTGTTAGCATCGTCCAAATAAGCATTAGCTGGCTTTATACGCCCCCAATAAGCCCCCTTAATCTAACGCCCCTTACTTTAAGAAGAATCAACTGCAGTGAAAAAACAATATAAAACATACCAAGAAACAGAACAGTATTTACAACATGTTGTTTCTCAGCACCCCAATTTATTTAAACTTCAGAGTATCGGCAGCACTCACGAACAACGTGAGATTATGCTAATCACCGCTTCTTTCGATGTAGAAAAGGCAGAGTCTAAACCCGCTCTTTTGTATACAGGCACCATTCATGCCAGAGAATGGATTGGTAACGAGCTGGCTGTTAAGTTTATTGAATATATCGTCGATAACCATGAGTACAACCCTGAGCTTATCAACATCTTAAGCCGTAACACGCTTTATATGGTGCCTTGTTTAAATCCGGATGGCTTCGAATACTCAATGAAGCATTTCTCATTTTGGCGAAAGAACCGTCGTCTCAATCACGATGGTACCTATGGTGTTGACCTTAATCGTAACTTTAGTGTCGGTTTCCCAGGCTCAAAAAACACTTCATCAAACGTCTATAGTGGGCCACAGCCCTTTAGTGAGCCAGAAACTCAGGCCATCAAACAATTTGTGGACAGTCATCAAAACATTACGATTGCTTTAGATTACCACTCTCAGGGAAATGTTTTTTTCCCTGCCCACAAGTTTAATCATGAAGCCGAACATGAAGGCACAGACCTGAATATGCTTTGCGCCAATATGGCCAGAAAAATCTACAAAGTAACAGGGCGTAAATACGGTATTCATCGTGGTAAACCGCCTACAAACTTGATCGGTGGAAGCGGACGAGAATACTATTATAGCCGAGGCATTCTTGCCACTGTTGTCGAAGTCGGTACCCGTAATATTCCCGACTATATGCAAAACATGACCCAGTCGATTAATGAAAATATACCGGCGGTACAATATGCATTAGGTGAGGCAATTAATTATTCCACACACGCTCCAAAACGCGTTACTGAACTTAATATCCTTAAGATTGAAAGTAAATCTGCCACGTTAACGTGGACGTATGAAGAAGATGAAGATATTTATTTTGAAATCTATCGCAATACAAAAAACAAACAAGCCTGCACCGAAAGTAATTTAGTTGGCATTACCCATGCACAAGAGTTTACAGATATAGAACTCGATAGTGGCACCATGTATTTTTACTATATTCGTGCGGTTCATCGCTTGAGTAATATTAAATCGCCTTTTGCTACAAAAATTAGATTAAAAACATTACTAGATCATAATGAATTTTCTAGGGTGCTATTCCCCGGTAAATCCAATGTCGGTTATGTTGGTCAATACACTGGCGAGCAAAACCGCCAACATTTTGGTCACAATTCACTCTTCATTGGCATCAACCAATCCAAAGGTATCTGTACCGGTGTTCTTGAGTTTAGCCTCGATAACATCCCTGAAAATGCTGTTATTAAGTTTGCCAGGGCTTCACTCTACCCAATGAATCGTGTCGCCGCAAAAATTGAGCAGTTTGGAGATTGGTCGATTTCATTTTTAGAGCAAGATAACGTAGCCGATATAACAAACTTTGAAGATATAGAGCAGGCCGAAAGCATAGAAACCTTAGGTCAAACAGTTCCATCAGACGCCCTAACACAGGGTATCTGGAGTCATTGGACCTTTAGTGCTCATGAATGTCGAATTCTAGAATCAAACCTAGCAAAACGCTCGGTATTATTTCGCATAGATGGCCCCAAAACACTGCCTCTTGGGCGTGATTCACAAATGATGCAATTCGACATTGGCTATGGAAAATTTGGTGGCGGGATTCATTATCGCCCACACCTTGAGGTCATTTATACCGTCCCTGAAACAGAAGTGGTCTTATCACCCACGCGCCTTTGTAGTCTGTCAAAAAAAGGGGTTGTTGAAAACGAGCTCCTGTCTGGTTTTAGCGAAAATGATGGTAAAACATACGGCTATATTGAGTTTAACCTGTACAGTTTACCGAACCCAGAAGAAACGGTTATTACCGAAGCCTTTATTTGCTTACAAAATAAAAACACCCCCCCCAGTGATCGTGATATCTGCTTTAATCTTGAGTTTGTCGACATGAATGCCATCAGCTATTCTGATATCAGAAATCGAACTAATATCGAGTATGTCGGTTATGAAGCAACCACGCAAGACCTTGTTCGCAAGCAAAAGCAGTACTTCATTTTCGACAAATATAGTCAATTAACATTAGAAGAAAAACACGAATCTAATGAGGCAGCTGCTTTTGTAATACGAGCCACCTCTGAGTCAGAATCTTATGCAAAATTGATTGACTGGCATGAGGCTGGACATAAAAATGAAGTGAAATTAGTCGTTAAATATATCAAGCGTCGCAAAAAACCAACGGCAGCGGTTACTGAATTAAAAGCAAGCAATGAAAATGGTCGAATGAAATTAACATGGGCGAACCCACCTACCAAAGCATTTGTTGGCACTTATGTCGTACGCAATAGGTTCCGCCCACCTCGCTCACCCTATGATGGTGTAAAGCTCTATGCTGGTTCGGATAATTACACATACGACAGCTTTGGCTCTAGCAAAATCTCAAAATATTATGCTGCCTTTAGTTATGATGATGTTCCAAACTACTCTGAGCCTCAAGTAATACATTATGAAGCTCATCAAAGCACTGCAGAAAAGCCATCTAACTAGTTTTATATGAATGACACTGTATGGCTAATACGAATGAATAGCCGATAAACGCTTGGTTTATCGTTAATCTCGCCGGCAATTTGAAAAGCGTATAACGCTTTGTTTTTTGTCGCCTGCTCAGCCAGTTAAAAGCTGGCCAGCGTGTCATAAAAGCCTAATAACTTACTGTCTCGTCAGCGCCAAGTTCTCACTGGTCCTAACAGTGGCTGCGGATATAACGCTAGTCACCTCACCCTCTCCTGAAATATTTAAACATGCTGTTTGATAAACCTCATACAGCACACTGAGCATAACCATGTTAGATGCTTGTCGATACTTTGAACTAGTTGACAAATCAACTATTGATTTATAACATATACAAAAACTTACATTTGAACTATACAAAATGTCTACTAAAAAACGCTCTCTAGACCAACATCTCTTTGATCTTACTAATGTTATTCAGCCTTCACGGAGAGTTTGGATGCAAACTGTTAGCACTCTTCCTTTTGATCATGGTATTTCCACGTCATTAGCCATTATCGTTTTACTAGCATCGCGTTTCGGGCCTCATGTTCAACAAAAAACGCTGGCTATCGAAGCTGGTATTGATGCAGCCGCGCTGGTTCGTATACTTGATCAAGGCGAAGAGGCCGGGCTACTCGTTCGTTGTGATGTTCCCAATGACCGTAGAAGCAAAGCCATTAAGCTGCTACCGAAGGGAAAGCGCCACGCTAGCAAAATGGAAGCTACACTTAAGGACCTTCGTTTTAAGCTGATGGGTGATGTGCCAGAAGAAGATATTGAGACAACAACGCGCGTAATGCGTCTGTTGGAAGAGCGATGCCAAGCCTATTTACTAAATGGCAAAACTGATCAAAAATGATTTTTAAACCTGACCAGTGGCTATTCGCATTCAAGCTGTACCTAGCAGCGATGATGGCGTTTACAATCTCTGCGCATATTGGCCTCCCCGAAACATATTGGACCATTGTTACCTGCTGCGTGGTTATGAACCCCATGAGCGGTGCCGTAAGATCTAAAGCCGTTTATCGATTTACCGGTACATTTTGTGGCGGGCTTGTCTCGTTGATTTTAGTAAGTTTTTTTGCAAACACACCGATCTTAATGATTGCCTTTATAGGGCTAATTGGTGCAGTAGCATTTGGATGTTCTTTACTAGATCGCACACCGCGAAGCTACGGTTTTCAACTCTTTGGTCTGACCTTAATGATCGTCGCAATACCCTATATAGAACACCCAGCCACACTGTTTGACATAGCCATATTTCGTATCTGCGAAATTGGTCTGGGGATCATATGTTGCACCATGGTCGACAGCATTATTGCTCCACGTTCTTTAAAACCTGGCGTGCAGTTTAAATTGCAAGGTTGGCTGGCTGATATGGAGAAATGGATTGATGATGCCTTTGAAGGCCATATTACCGACGACGAAGCAGTACATGACCGCTTAAAAGCCCTCTCTGATATCAGCTCCTTATCTGCTCTGGCCGCTCAATTGCGCTATGACCCGCTTGTTACGCGACGGGAAAGCCAACTTATATTTTCCATACAATTGCGTTTATTGCGCTTAGTGCCGTTGCTATCAGCCATCTCATCTCGCATTGCCGATGCCGAACCCGATATACGCAACAAGTTAACGGCCTCTTTAAAAACAGCGGCCGCCCATGCAAAAAATGGCGAGCCAGCGGACGAAGCCCTACTTACACAAATAACCCAAACGGCTCATAGTATGGATTCCATGTCTAAGTGGCGCCATTTAGTTCAAGAAAACATGGCCGAATTACTAAAAACTATACTGCATAACTGGTCTGAAATACGCCAATGCCAACAGTCACTAGAACAAGATTCGCCGTTACCGCCTCTTCTTGAAAAAGAAGTCAGCAATACACGTTCATTTAAGCTTTATCCGGATACCTATATTGCCAAAAAAATATTTATTGGCAGCCTTATCTCCTACAGCCTGCTCTGTGTATTATGGTATGCAACAGGCTGGCATCATGCTCCCGCTGCAGTTTTAATGGGGGTTGCTGCTCTCGCCTTCTTTGGTGGTTCAGACGAAGGTGGTCGCGCCATTACCTTATTTGGTAGGTTTACAATTATCGCCTTATTCGCCGCAAGTATATTAAGCTATGGCCTGCTTCCGCTTGCCAATGATTACCCCATGTTTCTGATCATAATGGCGATATTTATCTTACCAATAGGCGCTTGGGCAACGAAAAACCCGATGGCGATACTGCTATTGGCTATGGCTTTTAGCAGCATTAATTTTCAAAGCAGCTACCAACCCTATGATTTTGGTGTCTTTCTTGAAATTTGTATCGCCAACCTTTTAGGCATTTTTATTGCCTTTTGTTCGCTAGGCTTAGTGCGCACGTTGGGCGCCAAACACACCATGGAACGACTTATTCGTGAGGGTCGCGAAGAAGTATTAAACCTAACTTACCGCGCCACACCCCGCGATAGAGATGCTTTCCTCAATCGGTCTTTAGATAAAATTGGTTCCCTTGCAAGTAGGCTTGAACAAACCGGTCAAATAAATACTAGCTCTCGTGTTTTAAGTCGTTTGCGTGCAGCTGCAAGTATTGCCGAGCTACGACATACCAGTGCTTACCTGAATGAAGAAACTCGTCGCGTGCTGGAAGACCTATTCACCACAATCCGCCAAGACATTAACCATAAAGAACCGTCAGACAAGCTTTTGGCAAAAATAGACAACGCCCTTTCAACCGCCTGGAAGCATGAGTTGAAATCGGCCAAACATCCACTGTTAAGGGGGCTCATTGGCCTTCGTCTTGCGTTGTTTGAATATGCACCTGCTTGGAGGTATGCCCCATGATCGGAGAAATTGATATAGCTGGAATATTTATCTCGCCGTTACTCTTATGCTTGCTAAGTGCATTTATTGGAAGAATCATGATTTCAACTCTTTTTGAAAAAGTGAACATCTACAAAGTTGTCTGGCATCGCCCCTTATTCGATATGTCCCTATTTTTTATATTACTGGGGATCTCACTTAAAACTTTTTACCTTATAACCGGTTAAAATATGCAAAAAGAAAAAACAATTCACATCCTAAAAGTCATGATGACATGCACGCTGACCGTTCTTGCAGCGTTTGTGCTCTGGCATATCTATTCCTACTATACTTACACTCCGCAAACACGCGATGGCAAGATCAAGGCCGACATTGTTGCCTTATCTTCCGATGTATCCGGCCAAGTAGAGGCCGTCTTTGTTCAGGACAACCAGCAGGTTCAAAAGGGCGATGTATTATTTTCTATCGACACCGATCGCTTGGAAAATACTGTAGCGCAAAACGAAGCTGCTTTAAGCAATGCTAGGGCAACACTTGCTGCAGCAAACAGGGAGGAAAAACGATATAAAACCCTAAAAAACACCATTGTCTCGGAACAAGAACGTGATAACCGTATCTCTGTTGCTGAGCAGGCCCAGGCGAAATATGAGCAAGCATTGGCAGACCTGAAACTCGCCCGCCTTAATCTAGAGCGCTCGCAAGTGAAGTCCCCAATCAATGGAATCGTAACCAATTTTTCACTGCGCCCAGGAACCTATGCAACCGCCGGACAACCGGTAATGGCGTTGGTCGATATTGATAGCTTTTATGTCGCTGGATATTTTGAAGAAACAAAACTAAGCCATATTCGCACTGGCATGCCTGCAACAGTTCATATTATGGGAGAAGACCAAGCTATCAGCGGACATGTCGTCGGGATTTCATCCGCAATTGAAGACCGTGAACGTGCAACATCCTCTAATACACTGATCGCCAATGTCAATCCAACTTTTAACTGGATAAGGTTGGCACAACGTGTACCAGTCCGCATAGCGATTGATGAAATTCCTGATAACATAGCACTTATTTCAGGGCGAACAGCCAGCATTACTATCAATAATCATGAAGGTTGAATATCACTTTTTACCGTTCAATAGGGCTAGTTGTAGAAGCCTTCAAATTAATGCAGCACTGATTTTTTGGCTATGCCATCTGCGGCAGATGGCGCTTCGTTTGCAGTTAATGGTGGAGAGAGAGGGATTCGAACCCTCGGTACCTTGCGGTACACACGCTTTCCAAGCGTGCTCATTCGGCCACTCTGACATCTCTCCATAAAACTTATAAAACGCACTGTGCTTGCGTTTTAGGGCGCTGAATTATATCAGCAAACTTAAACCTTTTGTATTTATTGTAGTTGAGACTCTAACTCATCCCAACGTTGATACTTTTCTTGTAATTGTTCATCGATAGACGTTAATTCAGCCATTTTGCTTTTTATCTCTTCTCGGTCTCCTGCATGAAACTCCGCCGTACTCGTTAATTGCTGTAGCTTCGCTAACGTTTCTTCAAGCACCTCGATCTGCTTTGGTAAGTCATCTAATTCTTTTTTAACTTTGAAACTTAATTTCGGCTTTTTAACGGTTTTAGGCTGTTTTTTTTCACTAACCGTTTTACTCGGCTGCTCGGCCTGACTACTGTCTTTAATAATTTGACTCCAATTAGGCAACTCACCTACATAATCAGTAATGACACCATCCCCTTCAAAAAACCAAAAATTAGTAACCACGTTTTCTAAGAACTTACGGTCGTGACTCACCAGTATTAAGGTACCTTCATAGTCAACCAGTAACTCTTCTAGTAACTCTAATGTTTCAACATCTAAATCATTAGTCGGTTCATCCATCACGATAAAGTTAGCCGGCTGACTAAATAACTTCGCCAGTAAAATTCGATTACGTTCACCACCAGATAATACTTTTGCTGGTGATCGTGCTCGTTCAGGGGCAAACAAAAAATCACCTAAGTAGCTGATAATATGCCTGTCACGCCCATTAATGGTAATGCTCTCTCGTCCGTCGGAGACTAGATCAATAACTGTTTTCTCTAGATCCAGAACATCTCTGTGCTGATCAAAATAGGCGACTTTTAGTTTGGTTCCGTGTTTTACAGCACCGGAATCTAATTCAATTTCTTTTAGCAACGCTTTAATGAGCGTACTTTTGCCAATACCATTTGGTCCTACCAATCCTATGCGGTCACCCCGCATTAATCGACATGAAAACTGATCGACCATTTTACGCCCGCCATAGGCAATAGAAATATCCTCCGCCTCTATCACCAACTTGCCAGACTTTTCACCTGATTCAACCTCTAGTTTCGCAGGGCCGGCTAGGTTTCTTCGCTCTGCACGTTCCCGCCGTAACTGTTGTAAAGCCCTCACACGGCCTTCATTTCGTGTTCTTCTCGCTTTAATGCCTTGTCTAATCCAGACTTCTTCACGCGCTAGCTTTTTATCAAATTCTGCATTTGTTTTTGCTTCAGACTCTAATGCGGCCGCTTTTCTTTCAAGGTATTGCTCATAGCTACACGACCAACTGGTTAGCTGTCCTCTATCTATTTCTATAATACGTTTGGCTATATTTTGTAAAAAAACTCGGTCATGTGTAATGCAAACCACGGCACCGCGAAAGGTTGCAAGTTGTTTTTCTAACCAAACAATTGTTTCCATATCTAGATGGTTAGTTGGTTCATCTAACAGTAAAACATCAGGCTCGACTACCAAGGCACGTGCTAGCCCTACACGTCGCTTCCAACCACCTGACATTTCATTTATTTTTTTATCGGCGGGTAAATTTAAACGACTTAACACTGAGTCAACACGTTGTTGTAATGACCAGCCATCTAATGCTTCAAATTGATGTTGTAATTTGCCCAGCGCTTCTAAGTCAACATCAGGGTCAAGCAACATGTCGTGATAACGAGCAATTAAGTGACCCACCTCACCCAAACTATCAGCAACAGCATCATAAACGGTGGAGGCATCAGGCAGTAACGGTGACTGCTCAAGTGTTGCTATGGTAATGCCCGCTTGCCGCCAGACCTGACCTGAGTCGGCCAACACTTGCCCAGCCAATACTTTTAACAAGGTCGACTTTCCTTCGCCATTGCGGCCAATTAAGCCCACTCGCTCTTGTTCATCGATTTGCAGGTCGGCATTATCTAGCACTGGTTTTAAACCGAACGCTACACTAACATTATCTAGCTTAAGTAATGGCATATTATTGATTTTGAATAAATTTTCTAATTAAATTGAACGCAAGTGCTGACGCTACTGTTTGTTGACGTAGCGCTCTCCCCCACACTTCCTTTGTGCTTGAAATGTGGCCGTGAGCATCTGCTACTGCGGTAAAAACAGCCACTGTTGTATCATTTACTTTCTTATGTAGTTGCACAAGGCTTAACGCTGTTTTATGCCGAGCACGATTTTCCTTTGCTATCTCAAGCGCCAACGCTTCGCCAATGGGTTGCTGCACCGTGCTAAACGCAGTTTGGATGCCTGAAACTTTTGGATAAACAGCTGAAGTTAATAACCAATCTGCTTGGCACTGGCGGGCGATATCACCCTGCGATAAGGTTTCAATAAGACTCAGTGTCAACTTTTTTTCGGTCATTAACTGATCGACACAATCCGGTAAATTACTGACTGATTGACCCCAACCATCAATGGCAAAAAGGCTAGCACCCAATGCATCACTAACGTTATCAACCCAATATTGAACCTGCTCTTTGGTATGGCTTTGTGGAAAGAGTAGCTTTAATTCATTCTCTGGCATACCCGCTCTAAAACTCACACGAATATCATTGTCAATCTCTAAGCTATTAACGGCTTGCTGGATATCAGACTCTCCCTTGCCCATGCTTCGAAATGTAATCAAACGGGGCTGCTCCAGCTTAAATTGGCGCTGTAAATCGGCCAACACAAACGTCTCCATCATCTGTTTCATTTCATACGGTACACCTGGCATAAAGTAAAACCGGCACTGCTGACCGACGGCAGTAAAGCCAGGCGCCGTTCCCCAACGATTATCAATTCGTGTCGAGTTTGTGGGCAACAGTGCTTGCTTCTTATTTACATCGGCCATAGGCATTTTTAATTGCGCGAAAAACTCAGCAATCATCACTAAAGCCTCACTATCCATTTCAAGTTCTACTTGAAAGGCTTGAGCAAAGGCTTCGGCGGTTAAATCATCTTGTGTTGGCCCTAAACCACCTGTACACAAACAAACATCAGCCATCGCATCTATTTCTTTAAGCACTTGAACCAAATCTGCTAAGTCATCCGAAACAGTAATATGCCTAATAACATCGAAGCCTAGCAAGCGACACTGATCAGCCAAAAAAGCAGCATTGGTGTCTACCAAAGCACCTGTAATCACTTCATCGCCTTGTGAAAAAATAATGACGCTAGGCGCCTTGTCTGTTTTATGCATCAAATTGAACCTTGTAACTGGTGAACTTTCTTATATTTAAGACCCCACTATCTAATATTAGATATTGTCCTTTTATGCCCATTAAACGGCCTTCGACCCTAGCTGTTTTATCAAAATTAAAGGAGGTAACCTTTTGAGGATATTCAACAACGGGGTAATTAATCTCTACCTGCTTAGCATCTTTTATTAACTCTATATCCCCGTCTTTATTAGCCGCCTGAATATTGCTTAACTCAGAGGCTGCAGCCTCAATAAGGCGGTCTCTATGTTCATATAGGTTTTTATGGTCCGCTTGGCCCTTTAACATCTTCCGCCAGTCAGTTTTATCCGACACGTGTTGTTTTAAAGCCATCTCAACTTGACCAGACTGTAGACGTGTTCGCACCTTAAAAATGGGCAAGGCCTGTGTTGCTCCTTGGTCAACCCAACGCGTTGGCACCTGTGTATGGCGAGTAATGCCAACCTTTAAGCCCGATGAATTTGCTAAATAAACAAAGTGGTCTTGAAAACAAAACTCTTCGCCCCATTGAGGTTCTCGACACGTACCTAAGTGATAGTGACACGTTTCAGGTTTCATAATGCATAAATCACACTGAGCCAGCTTAGTCATACAATAATAACAAAAGCCTTGGCTATAGCTTTTCTTTGTTCGTTTTCCACAATTTAGACAATTGATCTCACCTTCATAGGTTAACGCGATGGTTTTACCCAAATATTGGTTCAAGCCAATACGCTCATCACCGATGGGCAATACATATTCAACAGGGTTACTCAAGGTGCTGAGCATTTTCTTTAAATGGCCTTCAATCATGTTCTCTATCCTAATTCAATTAATCCATGCCGATTTGAAACATGGTGGCTGTATAACAACCGATTTATGATGAAACTTAACCTTTTACGAAGTTAAGAAGTCGAATGTTTTCTCTAAATAATTTTCGTAATCAGCAAAGCCGTGATCACCGCCCTCAAGCACCACTTGCTCGCTACCTTGGTAGTAATCAACCCCTTTTTGAAAATCCAACACCTCATCACCCACTTTGGTGAGTAACAGTAAGTTTTGCGCTTGCTGAAGCTTTGGTAAGTGTAACTGCTGCAACTCCTGGAGATGCGTTAGAGTAAAATCAAAGCTCTCTCCGGTATGATAATTAGTATTCTTCCCCAAGGCTTTTTCAAGTATCAAATGCGCATCAACAGCGGGGTTAATTAACACTGCTTTCTTGGCATACTTTTGACTTAAATACGTTGCATAAAAGCCCCCTAAAGAACTACCAACAACACCCCAATATTGATCATCTAACGAAGCTATGTGCGCCTCAACCAAGGACATCGCTTGAGCTGGAGAAGGGGGTAAATCTTTTAAAAACAAGGTATGAACATTGTTTCGCTCAATATAGCTTTTAACTAACTGCGCTTTAAAGGAATCTACAGAACTGCAAAAACCATGTAAGTAAATAATATGCACGAAAAACTCTATTATTAAAAATAAACCATTAGGATAACCGACCCGTTGCAGGCCTGCCATCATTAACGATCAGTTGTTACTCTTCTTAAACGCGACCTACTTCTTTAGCTGAACGGGCATACTCTGCGATAAATTCGTCTTCCGACAGTGGTTTATTAATTAAATAGCCCTGAACTAGGTCACAACTATGCTCTGCTAGGAAATCATATTGATCTTGTGCTTCAACCCCTTCAGCCACAACCTTCATACCTAAATTATGTGCCAACACTATCATTCCATCAACAACAGCCATATCAGCTTCATTTTCTGGTATCTCTTTGATGAACTCCATGTCCAATTTTAAGGTGTTCGCTGGTAACTGCTTAAGATAATTAAATGACGAATACCCTGTACCAAAGTCATCAATAGAAATACTCACACCCATTGCTGCAATATCGTTTAATTTTTCCAACATCGCATCAATATTGTCCAACACCATACTTTCAGTTACTTCTAATTCTATGTATTTTGGTTCTAATTCATGTTTAGCCAAACACATACCAACCAATGATACAAAATTCTCCTCTGCCATCTGTACCGCGGATACATTAACTGCAACAGTGCCATAGTAGTCAAATTCTAGTTGCCACTTTTTTGCTGTTGCGCACGCGGTGTCTAGCACCCACAAACCAATTTCTTTAATCAGCCCCATTTCTTCTGCAACAGGTATAAACTCGGCTGGTGATACCATTCCTCTTAACCGGTGCTCCCACCTAACTAATGCTTCTGAGCCTATCACTTCCGCTGTTGATGTGTCTTGTTTCGGTTGGAAGTACAGCGATAACTCATTATCCGCCAACACTTTCCGTAGCTCAGTTTCAATACGCATTCTTTGCTCTAATACCTCACTCATTTCCTGCGTATAAGCACGGTAAGTATTTCTCCCAGCGGCTTTTGCTCTATACATCGCCGTATCTGCATTTTTCAACAACGTCTCTTTTGATAGACCATCATCCGGGTATATTGCCAAACCAATACTAACCCCTGCAAAAACCTCGTTCCCGGCGAGGCTAAATGGTTCTTTTAGCGCATTTAACATGGCCTTAGCAACCTGGTCAGGCGCTGTTTTACCGGTCATATCACTTAATACAACCACAAATTCATCACCACCGATTCGTGCCAACATATCTCCTGAGCGGATACAGTTTTTTAGCCGCCCAGATAGCGCTTTCAACAGAATATCACCAGCTTCATGGCCCATGCTGTCATTAACATCTTTAAACCGATCTAGATCAATAAAGAAAACCGCCACTTTTGAATCTTTTCTCTTGGCATGTTCAAGTTCTTGCTGAAACTGTTCAACAAAAGCAGTTCTATTGGGTAGACCCGTTAATGCATCTTTATAAGCTAATTTATGTACATGTTGATCAGCAAACTGCTTGTCTAACAAACGTCTCACTCGCTGTCTTAAAACTGACAAGTTTATCGGCTTGGGTACAAAATCAGCGGCGCCACTTTCATAGGCTAAATCCACAGATTTTTCACTTTCTAGGGCCGTGGTTATAAGCACTGGAACATCCGAACCACCCTGCATTGCCTTGATTTCTCGACAGGCCTCAAAACCATCTTTAATGGGCATCATTGCATCCATGATAATCACATTAGGCCTTAACACTTCAAACAACCTCACTGCATCACGACCATTAGCACCCAGTTCAACTTGATACCCTTCGCGCTCCAAAACACTTGCTACCGTCATTCGCGTACTTTGATCATCATCAACAATTAACACCACTTCTTTCGTTCGCTTTGTTTGTTCTGTATCAGAAAGTTCTAACGTCGCTAACTTGCTGTTCAAAGATGCTTCAACCAAGGTGAACTCTGTTTCTAACCGCTCAGCTAATGGCGCAATTATCGATTCATCAACAGTGTTACGAGACCAGGCCTCCTCTATTTCAACACAAACAGATACAAAATCTTCCGCCCCCAAGTTACGTGAACTGCCCTTAATTTTATGCGCCACATCCAAACACTTTGTTGTATCACCAGCCTCCATTGCGGCAATTAAGGTAACAATATAGATAGGTGTATCGAGTAGATAGGATTGAACAATTTGTTGAATACCACTGCCAGTATTAGCAACGAGCTCCTTGAATGCCGATTCAACAATTACTGAGCCTTCTGACACTTCAAGCTCTATACCTGATGATTCATCGTCTATTAGAGGGAAACCAAATAGTTTTTCAAGCTTGGCCAATAACGCTGACAATTGAAACGGCTTTAATAAATAGTCATCCATCCCGCTATTAATACAGTGTTCAAAGTCACCTGGTTGATCTTTCGCCGTTAAAGCAATAATAATCGGCTGCCGGCACTTAAGGCCTAACGCCCGGATTGCTTTAGTTGCTTCATACCCATCCATCACTGGCATATTGCAATCCATCAAAATCAGATCATAGTTTTTTTCTTTAAAAGCATTCAGTGCTTCAAGACCATCATTGGCCACATCAGACGATATACCTATTTCCTTTAGTGTTGCCTCGGCTACCAGTTGGTTAGTCACATTATCATCGACAACTAGGGCCTTTATACTTTGCAAAACATCTGATGTCTTGATCTTGGGTTTTTTCCCAATCTCCGCTGACGTGCTCCCCTTACCTTCAGAGAATACATCTATTAATGTCATCCGTAACTTCTCATACCGTACAGGACGGTCAATTGATCCTACAAATAACGGCAAGCTTTCGTCTGCAGAGCTAATTTTGCTGCCAAACCGGACCATCGGAATTAACTTTGTACCAGAAAATTCCTCATTCGCCTTAAAACTCGCTAAAAACGCAGTCATATCCCCCAAACTATAATCAACATTAAACAGGCAGCTATCCAACCCTCTGCCCGACTTTAACTCGTCCTTTAGGATGAAAATGGCCTCATCTAAACTGTTAACTATTTGACATTCAACCCCCCACGCATCGAACATCCCTTCAAGATAATTTTGAGTTTCTTCAAACGGTTCAATTAACATCACCCGTTTTCCACTCAATAATTCAACCTCATCGGCAGGTTCTTCGAAGGAAATATTATGCGTTTGCATTGGAAGTAATACTCTGAAGCTTGACCCTTCATTGACTTCACTAGTAACCGATACAGAACCCCCCATTAACTTTGTCATTTGATTAACGATCGTCAATCCAAGTCCGGTTCCACCATATTGATTGGTTGTTTCTGCACTGACCTGACCAAAAGGCCTAAAAATTTCACTTAATGCGCCTTCCGGTATTCCAATACCCGTATCAGTCACTGCTATCTCAATCAAAGAACGCCCCTTTGAGGATGACACAATTTTTGCTGATAAAGTAATATGCCCCTGGCTTGTGAATTTGACCGCGTTATTTAATAAATTACTGATGACTTGTCGAATCCTTACCGCATCACCTCGAACAAACATTACATTGTCGGTGGGCAAATCCAAACAAAGCTCTAAATCTTTAACTTGTATTTTCTCTGCATATAACAACGCTAGCTGTTCAAGCAACAACCTTAAATCAATATCCTCCAGTGCCAGCTGAAAATTCCCCGATTCCATTTTACTAAAGTCCAACACATCATTGATCATTTGCAATAAGGAGTCACCTGATTTACTGGCTACCTCAAGGTATTCATGCTGATGCTGTGGCAAGCCCATTTCTTTGAGCAAATTAACCATGCCCAAAATGCCATTAAGAGGCGTTCTAATTTCATGGCTTAGGTTCGCTGCAAAATCTGATTTAATTTTAGCTGTTTGTACGGCTTGATCCCTCGACTGTTCAAGTTCACTACTTCGCGTTTCCAGCACCTTCATCATCTGGTTGAACGCTTCAGACATATGGCCAAGTTCCGCAGCAACCTCATGTTCGGCTCTAAGCCCGATCTCACCTGATGCTGCTTGAATCATGATCGATGAAAAGTCTTTTAACGGCCTTGTTAAACGCCGAACTAGCAAGCTCATCAGTACTAATAAAACCAACGCAACCGCAATAATAATGCCTACGTTGGCGACAAATAGTGTCTGGGCATACTGAATTAAGGACGGCTTATCAAGTATCAGCATTAAGTAAGCAGCAGGTATTTCCCCATTATTATTGAGCCGAGCGGTAAAGTAAAAGGCTTGTTCCGTCTCACGCTCTAGCCTCGCTTCCTCCAAGTCAACATCTTGCCAGCCGCTTATTAACTCATACTCTGTGTTCTTTTTGACTGATGATATTTCTTTGAAATCTGCATCAAAAATAATGATGCTTTGCACACCCTCAAGTTTAAAAAAAGGGGTCGCTAAATAGCCTAATAGTTCTTCAATACCGCCAGAAAAAGGAGTTGAAAGCTGATCGATTAAAGCTTCAGCTACTCTCTTACCGTGTTGAACATAATCGGCCCGCTCTTGCTCATAGGCTTTATATGAAATTAAAGCTGATGAGATGACTGATAAAAAAATAGCTCCTATCAACAAAGCAAGGTTTAATTGCTGGCCTAAACCCTTTTTATGTTTTTTTATGCCCATAATCCAAACCCTAATTTAACGGCTTCCTTATCTAGCTATAATGTTAGTTTAAATACTTCGCCATGCTAGCTATTGTCTTATCATTAATAACGTACATCATAACCAAAAAGCTGAATATTTGCTTAACCCATGCCATGACAAATTTCCATCGGCAAGCGGGCGACAGGGCGTTATAATATCCATCATACTTTAAACACTATGGAGCGGCGCCTCATGTCATGGCTTTCTAACAAACCTATTCCTGTTAATGAACGACTCATCGTTGCTTTGGATGTCCCTGATATTCCACAGGCTAAAGCGTTAGTCACGCTATTAGGCGACAGCGTTATTTTCTACAAAATTGGACTTGAGTTATTCATGTCTGGTGATTATTTTGAGCTAATCGACTGGCTCAATGAACAAAATAAACGCATCTTTGTTGACCTCAAATTTTTTGATGTGCCTGCAACAGTTGGTCGTGCTGTTAAACAGCTTAGCGATAAGAAAGTTGATTTTGTCACCATACACGGTAACAACGCTATTATGCAGGCTGCCGCTGAGCAAAAAGGCCAACTGAAAGTTCTTGCTGTTACCGTCTTAACCAGTTTAGATAGGGGCGACCTAGATGACTTAGGGTTTAAATGCGATGTTGAAGAACTCGTCACCTCACGTGCCAAACGAGCTATTGAACTGGGTTGTGATGGTGTTATTTCTTCTGGACTAGAAGCCCCAGGACTACGGGACTCATTAGGTCCAAACTTCTTGGTTGTTTCGCCTGGTATTCGACCCGTCGATAATAAGCCAGATGACGACCAAAAACGAGTCGTCAGCGTTGAACAAGCCTTTTATAATGGAGCCGACCATATTGTAGTTGGGCGACCTATTCGTGATGCTCGAGATCCCAAGCAGGCTGCCTTAGATATACAAAAAAGTATTCGTCATGTATTTAGTGAAAATTTATCAGGAGATCATAATGATTAAGGACTTAAACAGTTTCACTCAACCTATATCAAAACTTGTTGAATTAAATACTCATCACTTCGACACCCTCATGGACGCTCAAAAAAAAGCAGCCGAAGATTATAAAAAACTTGTTCAGCAACGCATGCAAACTGCAACAAAAATTAAAGACCCTATTGCATTAGCTAGTTTTGTCACCGATCAAATGGCACTCGCCCAAAGTAACTATGAAAAAATGGTAGATAACAGCCGTGTTATGTTTGAAACCATGACAGGCTATAACGCTGAAGTAATTAAACTTTTTCAGGAAAGCACCGTTCAGCTAAAAAAAGAAATTGATAAAGAAACAAAAAAATAGCCTGATTATTTTTTGTTTCTTTAATTAACTATTGTTAGCTACCTTTTATTAGGGTTGAAGCACCTCACAAAACAAATGTTGCGCCGCAATAAATTTTACTTTAAACTGGCCTTTCTAACCTTTGTTTTAAATTAGATTTACTCAACCTTATTTGGAGAAATTTCATGAACGACTTTAATGCTTTTGCAGCCCCTATCACTAAATTAATTGAATTAAACAAAACTCATTTCAAAAAAATGGCCGCGGCACAACAAGAAGCTGCTAAAAACTATGCCGAATTAGCTGAAGCCCGCATCAAAGCAGCAACTAACATTAATAATCCTGAGGCACTTAATGCTTTTGCCAAAGAGCAAGTCGAACTCGCTCAATCAAGCCTTGAAAAATTTGTTGCTGATAGCAAATCTTTATTCGAAGACACGAAAGCTTATAACGAGCAAGTACTTAACATTGTTAAAGAAAGCGCAGCGGCTCTAACACCAAAAAAATAAACATCAAATTAAGTCTATGTTGGAAACCACTACCACTCGGTAGTGGTTTTTTTATAGTTGAAACATTATTAAAATAGAAACACGCTGCCATAAAAGTTAAACTAGCCTTATCAACGAATAACACTCATTCGTCACCAAACAACTTAATTCTATAAGGGGATTTCAAATGGCTTTAATTTCTCTACGCCAACTACTCGACCACGCTGCTGAAAACAACTACGGCGTACCAGCTTTTAATGCCAATAACATGGAACAGGTTCATGCTGTTATGCAAGCAGCAGACGCAACTAATAGTCCTGTTATTATTCAAGGTTCTGCCGGGGCAAGAAAATATGCTGGTTCAGCATTTCTAAAACACCTAATTCTCGCTGCGGTTGAACAGTACCCACACATTCCTGTGGTTTTTCACCAAGATCACGGCACCAGTCCTGCCATCTGCCAACGGTCTATTCAGTTAGGTTTTACCTCTGTCATGATGGATGGTTCTTTAGAAGCTGACGGCAAAACACCCAGTAGTTATGAATATAATGTTGAGGTTACTAGGAAAACAGTTGAAATGTCGCACGCTTGTGGTGTGTCTGTTGAAGGTGAGCTCGGTTGTCTCGGTTCTCTTGAAACTGGTGAAGCAGGTGAAGAAGATGGAGTTGGCGCCTCTGGCGTTTTAACACACGAACAAATGCTAACCGACCCTGAGGAAGCTGCTGATTTTGTTAAAAAAACGGGGGTTGATGCATTAGCTATCGCCATTGGCACCAGTCATGGTGCCTATAAGTTTACCAAACCCCCAACTGGCGATACTTTAGCTATTCAACGCATAAAAGAGATCCACGCAAGACTGCCTAATACTCACCTTGTAATGCATGGTTCTTCATCGGTTCCTCAAGATTGGCTAAAAATTGTCAATGATTTTGGCGGCGACCTTGGTGAAACCTATGGCGTACCAGTTAATGAAATCCAACAGGGCATCAAGTATGGTGTACGAAAAGTGAATATCGACACCGATTTACGCTTAGCTAGTACTGGTTCTATCAGGCGGCACTTAGCAGAAAACCCCAAAAACTTTGACCCTAGAAAGTTCCTAGCTGTATCAACCGACGCAATGCAACGTATATGCGAAGATCGTATGGACGCGTTTGGAACATCTGGACAGGCAAGCAGTATTAAACCCATTAACCTAGAAGAAATGGTACTTCGTTACGACTCTGGCGAACTCAACCAAGTAGTTAAGTAATTAAAGCCTTTCGACTCAGGAGGCAGGCTCTAATTATAAGTTTCACGTCGGCTTATTAAACAACCAGGTTAGCACCACGGCAGTGTTTGCTAATCTGGTTGTCGTAACTTTTTTAATTATTACTCACCAATAACCCAGTTATAGCATTCATTCAGAACGCCCCTACTTTCAATTGGGTTATGTAAAATACCCTGCTTTTGCTAATATCTAGCTACCTAACACTAAAACTTTATCAGAATTTATTCATTACGTTTATGTACAATCCCCTTTAGCCTATCGGTTATGCTTAGCCCCTCACGCATAAAATACGTTTTTATTTTTCTTGCTGTGTCTGTACTTTCAGGCTGCACACCAGCGCCTTCATCATTAGAAAAAGTACTTAACCGTGGAGAGCTTGTTGTTCTGACGCGAATAGATCCATCAACGTATCTCATTGACGAAGCCGGAACCCATGGTTTTGAGTATGAATTAACATCACTGTTTGCGGAAAAGCTCGGTGTTAATATACGCTTCATTATTGCAAAAGAATTTCAACAATTGGTGCAATTATCAACTGAGGATGAGGCTGATTTTGTAGCTGCTGGACTAAGTATCACCCCAGACAGAAAAAAACGCTTACATTTCACGCCGCCTTATTACGAAGTCACGCAACAGCTTGTATATCATTATCGAACGCGTCGCCCTAAGTCCGTGGCGAAACTGAGCGGTTCTTTTATAGAAGTTATTGCCAACACCAGTCATGCCGAAAACTTACGTAGCATTCAAAAAACACATAAAAACCTGTCTTGGATAGAAAGCACCGATTCAACTGTTCTAGAGTTAGTTTCTCTAGTGAACGATCATATACTTGACTACACCGTCGTCGACTCCAATCAATTTCAACTCATTCGCGGTCAATTTCCCAACTTAAACGTTGCTTTTGATATTTCAAAACCTGAAAAAATAGCGTGGGCTTTTCCTCTTGGTGAAGACCACAGCTTATATAATGAAGCGGTTAAATTTCTCGCAGAACTTAAATCCACCGGTGTCTTAGAGCAGCTACAAGACAAGCACTTCGGCTATTCTAAACAATTAGATTACGTTGGAATTTGTACCTTCTGGCACCATGCTGACACTCGGCTCCCTAAGCTCATTAAGTCTTTTCATTTAGCTGCAAAAAAATATAATCTTGACTGGAAATTACTAGCGGCTGTTGCCTATCAAGAGTCTCACTGGAACAAACACGCTGTTTCGCCAACGGGTGTTCGCGGCATTATGATGCTGACGAAAGCCACTGCCAAACAAATGAACGTAACTAATCGATTAGACCCCGAGCAAAGCATTGAAGGCGGCGCACATTATTTATCAACTCGAATAAAAAAAATCCCTAAACGGATCGAAGAACCCGACAGAACATGGATGGCCTTGGCCGCTTATAATATTGGTTTTGGCCACTTAGAAGATGCGCGCATATTGACCCAACAACAAGGCGGCGACCCAGACAAATGGATTGATGTAAAACAGCGACTACCACTACTTGCTGAAAAGGAGTGGTATCAAAAAACAAAATACGGCTACGCACGTGGTAAAGAACCCGTCACCTATATTGATAATGTTCGCCAATATATCAAAATGCTTAAAAAACTTGAGCCTAACTCATTAAGTGATGAACAAAACAAAATTGATACCGACGCCACACTAAATATCGAGTTACAAGCGCTGTAACTCTCTTTTCATCCAATTTAAACCGTACTCAAAAACCTTTTCTTTCTCTGGTTCATGATGAAGTTCATGATAAAAACCTTGCCAGATCTTCAAACGGCATTGCTGACCGACGCGCTCAGAAAATATGGTACTCGCTGTATGACTTGTGATCGCATCAGCATCACCGTGCATCAACAAGACTGGAAAGTCCACTTCTGAGGCTTTTCGTAACAGTTGCTCGCCCTCACTTAGCATTTGAATGCCTAATCTAGCTGAAATCCGGTGATGAATTAAAGAATCTTCCGCTCGGCTTTTCAATATCTCTTTATCCCGACATAAGGCGACTTCGTTTATCTCGTTCGATAACGATAAAGTTGGCCACCCTGTTTGCACAAGTCGACCCAATAGTAATTTCCATTTAGCTGGCTCAAATGCAGGTTTAAACAAGGGTGAACTCAACACGACGCCTTTGAAACCAATTGGATGTGACAGCGCATATTGAATGCTCAGTGTTGCACCCAAGCTGTGACCGTAGATAAACCAGGGCTTGGCAACGTCAATATTTGATACTTCATCTATAAAACACTTAATATCCCGTATCATTTGTTGAAAATCAGCACTATGACCACGTTGACCACCAGACTTTCCATGCCCTCGCAAATCAAACGAAACAATCTCAACACCACAGGATGTATAGTATTCAACCATGTCTTTGTAGCGACCACTATGCTCGCCCAAACCATGAATTAAACACACCGTCATTATCGGCTCAACATCAGGCTGCCACCTAACGGCATGCATAGGCATTCCATCGTTAGCAAGCCACCTCTTTTCACTGTATTTTGCCATTATTTTCCTTGCGCTATAATCAACACAGTTGAAATAACATAGTAAGCCATCCTGATTAAGCTGATAACTGCCTTAACATTTCCTATAGCCCTTTCATTTACGCCTTTTTTTAAAAAAAGCGCTTAATAACTCAGAACACTCCTTCGCCAGCACGCCCCCTGTCCATTCAACATGATGGTTTGCATAACTAGCTTTAGTGAGTGATAGCGCACTACAAACAGCCCCCCTTTTTTCATCTAACGCACCAAACACAATGCGTTTAATTCGCGCATGTTGAATAGCCCCCAAACACATCACGCAAGGTTCAAGAGTGACAAAAAGGGTTGTATCAACAAGGCGGTAATTATCAAGTTGCAGACCAGCGTCACGAATAGCCACTATTTCAGCATGTGCAGTTGGGTCATTATTCTTTATAGGCAGGTTATAACCTTCAGAAATACACTCATTATCTTTGACGATAATTGCACCGACAGGTACTTCACCAACTTCTTCTGCTTTATGCGCTAAATTGATCGCTCTGCGCATCCAAGCCTCATCATTCATAAGCATTATTTATTCAGCAAAGGCCACATTGTTTCGTCCTGAATGTTTCACTGTATACATCGCTTTATCTGCCTTTTGTGTTAACACATCAATATCTGCGCCATCGTCTGGATAAAATGCAACGCCAATACTGGCACCAATCTGACAACTATCACCGTTGACCATTATGCTGTTAGAAACTGATTGAATAATATTCTCGGCAAGACTCCTTACCCCCTCATCATCCACTTGCCCTTCAAGTAACACAATAAATTCATCGCCACCAATACGAAAAACACTGTCAGATTTCCTAATGCAAGCAGCAATTCGATTCGCCGTTGTTTGCAACACCGTATCGCCAACACCGTGCCCATAGGTATCGTTAATAGGTTTAAATTGATCTAAATCGATATACAGTATCGCCAGTCTCGTTTTATTTCTTTGCGCAATACTAAGCGCATGTTCCGCCAACTCATAAAACACAATACGATTGGGCAATCCCGTTAACTCGTCTTTATGTGCTTGCTCAATAAGAATGGCTTCAGCTGCTTTCCTTTCCGATATATCTCTAATGGCAGCCGTAACTTCTACATTTTTGCCGTTCTCACTCAACGCGGTTTGCATCACAATGTCTGCGACTAAAATACTATCATCACTTTTTAGCAATCGCACCTCACACCGACTAGTAGGTAAACGGCCTGTCTTATCAACTGCCTCCAATATTTCCGAAAAAACAGCTTTCGATTCTTTTACAAAAAACAAACTCGCTGGCTTTAAAAGGTAATGTTGTTGGTTGAAGCCAAGTAATTCAACCACAGACCCACTAACAAAAGTGGTCAGCGCTGTTTTAACATCAACCCCAATCACAATATCTGTCGTTTTTTCCATCAGATTATCGTAATAGTCTTCTCTACGAATAAGTCTTATTGTAGCAATACAAAAGCAAACAAAAATAAGTAAAACTGTCGCTGTTTGAATACTTCTTAAAAAAAATGTCTCAGCCTTAGCCTCTTCTTCTAAACTAATGGTTAGTTCATTCATCAAGCTCAATAGTTCTTCATCATGCTTAGCCAAGTCCTTCATCATCTGGTGGGAAAATGATGCTGAAACTGCTTGAGATGATAGAAAATAGCTTAATTCCTCATGCAATGGTCGCCAAATATACTGAGCGTCAAATAAGCGTTCTCTAGCATCTTCATCAACCAGCTTGTCAATAAATATGACCTCACCTGAAGCTGCTGTAGCCGTACCACCTTCACTAAAAGCATTTAATGTTTCATCAAATAAGGCAACTGCTTTAGCCAGTTTATCCATATCACCCAGAGGAACTGTCTGATGCTGCGATGAATTATGAATAAGGGACGCTAACTTTATAATTTTCTGCGATAACATCCGCTGTCGACCCGCGATATTGATGTTCTTAGCAGATACTTCAATTTGAGCAGTAACATAGTAGTTAATCGCCAACAACGCAAAATCTAAAAGCATGACCAACACTAATGGAAGCAACACTAACTTGTACTTTAGGAGCGTTTGATTCATATGTAACTAACCTACCACATCACTAACATAACCACTATAAATGCTACCAGTTTTATGTAAATCGAGCAGTTAGGCCGTTACTCTCATTCACTCATCGCCCAGAGAATCTTCTTATGCCATGCTACTAATAGTACGCCGAAAGCGTGATAGCGAAAGTGAAAACAGCACGACTCCGATCGCCGTAATGGCAAGAAATTGCGGCCAGACAGCGGCAAAACCAGCGCCACGATAGAGAATCGCCTGAGCAAGCATCACAAAGTGTGTATTCGGTGCAGCAAACATGACCAATTGAACGAGCTCCGGCATGCTCTCGCGCGGCGTCGAGCCACCGGAGAGCATCTGCAACGGCAGTAACACCAACATCAGTAGCAGAGCAAACTGTGGCATCGAACGGGCGACAGTGCCGAGGAAAATACCCATTGAGGTAGTCGCAAACAAATGCAACGCCGCGCCAACTAGGAATAACCCCAGTGAGCCTTGAATCGGCACCGACAGCCAGCCTTGCACAACCGCGGTTAATGCAAAGGCGGTAGCAACAAGTACAACCAGCCCCATCGCCCAGACCTTGCTGGTCATAATCTCAAAAGGCGTAACCGGCATTACCAGCAGGTGCTCGACGGTGCCGTGCTCGCGTTCGCGAATCAGCGCCGCGCCAGTAAGAACAATAGACAACATCGTCACGTTGTTGATGACCTGCATAATCGCACCAAACCACGACTTATTTAGCTGGGGATTGAATCGCGCCCGTAGCGCCAAGTCAACCGGCAACTCCGGAACCTCACGGTAGCGCTGCGCAAAGGTCTGCACTTCGTCAGCAACGATAGTTTGTATATATCGGCTACCGGTAAAGGCTTGGCTCATCCGCGTGGCATCAACATTAAGCTGAATCGTTGGCCGCCGCCCCGCTAGCACATCACGTTGAAAGTTCGGCGGAATATCCAGTGCAAAGGTGTCAAGGCCAGCATCCATGCGAGCATCCATCTGTGCTTGATCAATCACGTCAGGCGGAACAAAATACGGTGGGTAAAAAGCACTAACAATACGCCATGACAGCGGAGAGCGATCCTCGTTTACAACCGCAATCGGCGCCTTGTTGAGACTCTCTGGCATGGCCGTAGCGGCCGTGTAAACTGAAACGGTAAAGGCATAAACGATCAACACAAGCATAATCGGATCACGCACGACACTGCGCAACTCCTTAACACCAATGTGGAAAATATTAGCAAGACGCATGGACTACCGCTCCTGCTTCTTAAGCATTACGGCAGACAAGCCGATCAACACCGGCACAGCCAATACCAACGGAAGGAAAGACGCATGCAGGTCGGAAAAGTTCAACGCCTTTGAGAAAGTACCCCGTGCGATTGTTAAAAAATGAGTCGTTGGGTAAACCTCACCAATCATCCGCCCCATTCCTTCTAAAGACGACACTGGATCAATCATGCCCGAGAAATTGGCTGCTGGCAGGATCGTCAATACCGCAGTACCGAAGATTGCCGCAATCTGGCTGCGCATGAAAGTAGAGATCAGCAAACCCACCGCAGTTGCGCAACCAACATAAAGCAATGCCCCTATTGCTAAGGTCAGAAAGCTACCCTTCAGCGGCACACCGAAAACAGTCACCGCAAGCAGTGTCAGCAATAAAAAACTCAAAAAAGATAGCATCACATAAGGCAGCTGCTTACCCAGCAGAAATTCGAGCCGCGTTGTTGGGGTAACATAAAAATTGGTAATCGAGCCAAGCTCCTTCTCCCGGACCACGCTGAGCGCCGCGAGCATCGCCGGAATCAACATCAACAAAAGCGGAATAACAGCCGGCACCATAGCAACTAGGCTTTTAACATCTGGGTTATAACGGAACCGAGTCTCAATATTAACGAGACCTGCCAAAGCCTCAGCGTAGCCGGCTTCACGCGCCTTGGTCGCGAGCCACTGGGCATGAATCCCTTGCACATAACCTCGAGTAGTCTCACCTCGTGATGGCATCGCGCCATCAATCCAGGCACCAATCTCGACCTGTCGCCCCCTGGCGATGTCGCGCGCGAAGCCCTGCGGAATTTCAATGGCCAAACTGATATCGCCTTCGCGCATTCGCCGATCCAAATCGGCAACATTGGTAATGGGGGCTTGCTCAATGAAGTAGCGTGAGCCGGCAAGATTAAGTGTATAGTCGCGACTCATGGTCGTCTGGTCTCGATCTAGCACCGCAAACGTAAGGTCCTCCACGTCTAGGCTGATGCCGTAGCCCATCACGAACATTAATATCACGCTACCGACCAATGCTAAGGTCAGCCGTATCGGATCACGGCGCAGCTCCAACCCTTCTCGTCGGGCATAACTGATCATCCGTCGAGAGTCGAACCAGCGCCGCCAACCCTTCGACTCAACGTGAGCTGTCGAGGCATTTATTGAATCGAGCGACGCTCTCTCATCTGCTTGTTTTTCAGCAATTCCTGTCTCCGATGCTTCTTCTAAATGCGCCACAAACGCCTCTTCCAATGTCTCCACTCCCCGCTGCCTGATCAAAGCATCAGGCGTGTCAGTTACCAGCACCTGACCTGCATGCATCAGCGAAATACGGTCACAACGTTCAGCTTCGTTCATAAAATGGGTAGAAATAAAAATAGTCACACCATCATCACGCGACAGCTCAACCAACATACGCCAAAAAGCATCGCGCGCAACTGGGTCGACGCCCGAAGTCGGCTCATCGAGGATTAACATTTCTGGCTTGTGGATCATCGCCACCGCTAGCGATAAACGTTGCCTAAGACCAACAGGCAATCCACCCGGCAAACTATCCACTACGGTGGCTAGGTCAAAACGCTCAATCATGTCTTCCACACGTCGCGAAATATCAGCGGCGGGCACATGAAACAGCCGGGCATGCAGCGCTAAGTTCTGTCGTACCGTCAGCTCCGTGTACAGCGAAAAGAACTGTGACATATAACCAACGCGGCGGCGCGTTGCAAGATCGTGTGGGTCCACCTCCTGTCCAAACAGCCAAGCCCGGCCTTCGCTCGGCGGTAAAAGACCTGTCAACATCTTCATGGTCGTGGTCTTGCCGCAACCATTCGAACCTAGGAAGCCGAAAATCTCACCTCGTGGGACACGCAGGTTGACATGGTCTACCGCATTAAAGTCACCAAATCGCATGGTCAAATCTTGCGCCTCAATCGCAGTATCCGCACCATCTTTCAGTCGCGGAGGTATGTCCACAGCACGATAGTTTCGTCGTTTGTCTTCTGGCAACAACTGGATAAAGGCCGCCTCTAACGAATCCACTCCTTGACCCTGTAACAAGCCTTCGGGGCTATCACAAGCCAATACCTGGCCACCATACATCGCGGCTAGCCAGTCGAAGCGAGCTGCCTCCTCCATATAGGCGGTTGCCACTAGCACACTCATGCCGGGGCGAGAGAAACGGATTCTGTCAATCAACTCCCAGAACTGGCGTCGTGAGAGCGGATCGACACCGGTAGTCGGCTCGTCAAGAATCAGGAGATCTGGGTCGTGAATCAATGCACAACAAAGGCCTAACTTCTGCTTCATTCCACCTGAAAGTTTACCTGCCGCTCTATCGAGAAACGACTTTAACCCTGTGGCTTCGGTTAACGCCTCGATTCGACGCGCCCTTTCGTCACCGTCATGCCCAAACAGACGACCAAAGAAGTCGAGGTTCTCACGTACTGACAGTGTCGCATAGAGGTTGCGCCCTAGGCCCTGTGGCATATAAGCAACCCGCGGCCCCACGCTGCGTCGGTGGCGCGCATTCGCCATATCACCGCTAAGTACCTCGACCTTACCATCTTGAACTGCGCGAGCGCCGGCAATCTGCGCCAACAAGCTCGATTTACCAACTCCATCTGGGCCAATCAACCCAGCCATACAACCGGCTGGAATATCAAGGTTAATGCCGTCAAGCGCATGCGCCTTCTTGTATCGTAAGGTGACGGCTTGCAAGCGGGCAACCGGCATAGCTAACTGATCGTGCTTATTCGTCTTTTCGCTGTTATTTTGATTCATTTTGGCAGCTTGACTTGCAGCTCAGGGGGCCAGCCTGCCTGCGAATCGAGCCGTACATAAGCCATACCGGGAAGGCCGGTTTTGACTTGGTAAAGATGTTTCCTGAGCAGTTGCGGGTCAATCTGCGCCTTAATTCTGAACATTAGCTTCTGACGCTCTTCTTCCGTTTCTACTGCCTTGGGAGTGAACTGCGCCACATCGGCAACAAAGGAAATCTTGGCTGGAACAACATATTGCAAAGCTGCATCTAGTACGAGCCTAGCCTCGGCACCTAAAGCGACACGTCCAGCTTGCTCGGTCGGTAAAAAGAAAGTCATATAAACATCTGCTAGATCGACCATGTTCAGCACCACGCCCCCCGGAGAAAGCACCTCGCCCGGCTGTGCAACACGGTATTGGATACGGCCATCACGCGGCGACTTCAGGACGCTGTCTTCGATATCTGCTTGAATGCGCTGGATGCCCGCTCGTACCGCTTCCACAGAAGCTTCTGCTCCAATAACATCAGATTTAGCTCGTCCTATAGCAGCTTGTGCGGCAGCCGCCTGAGCCTCAGCAGCACTTACGGCGGCCTTCGCGGCCTGAAAAGCGGCGCGGTCATCATCTTGCTGTGATACAGGCCCAGCCCCTTTCAATACTAACTCTTGCGAACGGATAAGGCGTTTCTTCGCGGCATCAAGCTCAGCCTTCCTCTGAGCAATCAATGCTTCGTTTGCCCGCTTCTCAGCTTCACGCTGGGTTACGTGGCTTTGTGCGGTTTCAATGCCGATAAGTGCACGTCTCAGTTGCGCTTCTTCCTCGCGCAGTTGCGCCTCTAGAACCGCCACATCCATCCTTGCCAGTTGCTGCCCAGCTTGGACAAAATCACCTTCGTTAGCCAAAATATCCTTGACCCGACCTGCGGTCTTAGCCGCAACGTCTATCTCTACCGCTTCGATCCGCCCATTACCTGCAGCAAAACCTTCTGGCAAACCCTTTGCTTGTGCAAGCCACCACAGCCAAGCAGCTAGGCCAATAACAACCGTAACAACAAGGGCCTGCAAAATTCTTACTCTTACGGGCCATTTCAAGCTTGGTTTATGGCTGGCCTTATTACTCATCTTTAAAACTCCTGCTGATCTTGTGGCATGTTGGTGTTACTTCACATAGCTTCCATAAAGGCCTGCATATATAAAGCTTTCTGCCAACCCTCGCTTATGTAGTGCTGTTCAATACAATGAGGGTGTAGCTATGGTCAAAATAGCATTTTTTTGCCACACGCTTTAAATAATATTAGGGAGTTGTCGATTTTTTGTGCCCTGTATAGCACTTTTGACACGGCATAGGCATTATTCACCCCCTAACTTAAGGACAAGAGTATCACGAATTATAGTGTTGAAAGAATTTGCCTAACACAGCTTAATAGCACAAGAAGTAAAGGTAACAAGCTGAATATTTTAAACTCATTCAGCCTGTTACCTATTTTCTGGAGTTATTCCCACTCTATCGTGGCAGGTGGCTTTCCTGAAATATCGTAGGTAACACGGGAAATACCTGATATTTCATTAATAATACGGTTCGACACATGTCCTAAAAAGTCATAAGGAAGCTGCGCCCAACGCGCTGTCATAAAGTCGATCGTTTCAACTGCACGTAATGCAATAACATATTCATAGCGCCGACCATCACCAGTAACACCCACTGATTTAACCGGTAAAAACACAGCAAATGCCTGACTAGTTTTATGATACAAGTCGTGTTTATATAATTCGCTAATAAAGATGTCATCGGCCAGACGCAATAAATCTGCGTATTCTTTTTTTACTTCACCTAATATTCTTACGCCAAGGCCTGGACCGGGAAACGGGTGACGATAGACCATATCCGATGGTAAGCCAAGCTCCACCCCAATTTGCCGAACTTCATCTTTAAAAAGCTCACGTAAAGGTTCAACCAGCTTTAACTTCATGTCTTTTGGTAAGCCACCTACATTATGGTGTGACTTGATAAGATGCGCCTTACCTGTTTTAGCCCCTGCTGACTCAATAACATCCGGGTAAATGGTGCCTTGGGCCAACCATTTTGCATTGGTTAACTTTGCTGATTCTTCATCAAAAATTTCAACAAATAGATTACCAATAATAATTCTTTTCTCTTCAGGGTCAGAAACACCTTTTAATTTATCAAGGTAGCGTTGTTCGGCATTAACACGTATAACATTAACCCCCATGTGTTCAGCAAACATGGCCATTACTTGATCCCCTTCGTTTAAACGAAGCAAACCCGTATCAACAAATACACAGATCAGCTGTTGACCAATCGCCTTATGCAATAACGCAGCAACAACAGAAGAGTCAACACCACCCGATAAACCTAACACCACTTGTTCGTTACCAACTTGTTCGCGAACAGATTCAATACTACTGTCAATAATGTTTTTTGACGTCCACAATGCCTCACACTGACAAATATCCAAAACAAAGCGACTTAAAATTCGCCCTCCTTGTTTTGTATGCGTTACTTCCGGGTGAAACTGTAGGCCGTAAAAATGTTTATCCTCATCAGCCATACCTGCGATAGGAGCGCTTTCGGTGCTTGCCATCAATTTGAAACCTTCAGGCAGCTCAACCACTTTGTCGCCGTGGCTCATCCACACATCCAACATGCCATAACCCTCTGGCGTGGTATGGTCTTCAATATCTCTTAATAACTCTGTATGTCCACGTGCTCGAATACTGGCATAACCGAATTCTTTAACCTCAGATGCTTCAACACGACCACCCATTTGAGCCGCCATTGTCTGCATGCCATAACAAATACCTAAGACAGGCACAGATAATTCAAAAACAATGCTGGGCGCTTGGGGCGCATCACCATTTGTAACAGTTTCGGGGCCACCCGACAAAATGATGCCATTCGCCTTAAAATCGCTAATCGATTGCGATTCAACATCGTATGGATAAATTTCACAATACACGCCTATTTCGCGTATGCGTCGAGCAATTAACTGTGTGTATTGCGAACCAAAATCTAAAATTAGAATTTTATGAGAATGGATATCTTCGTGTTGCTGTGTATTCAAACTAAACCTCTTTATTATCGTTCAACACGATAATTTGGTGCTTCTTTGGTAATCGTCACATCGTGGACATGGCTTTCACGCATGCCAGCACTGGTAACTCGAACAAATTTTGCTTTATGCCGCATCTCTTCAATGCTTTCACAGCCGGTATACCCCATACTAGAGCGTAAGCCGCCAATAAGCTGATGCACAATACTGACCATGCTGCCTTTATAAGCCACGCGACCTTCAATACCTTCTGGCACTAGCTTTTCAGTATCACTACTTTCTTGGAAATAACGATCACTTGACCCTTCTTGTTGAGACATCGCACCTAATGAGCCCATACCGCGATAGCTTTTGTAGGAACGGCCTTGAAATAACTCCACTTCGCCCGGTGCTTCTTCTGTACCTGCAAGTAGGCTACCTAACATTACCGAGCTGGCGCCAGCAGCAATAATTTTTGCCACATCGCCAGAGTAGCGTACGCCTCCATCAGATATAACGGGAATACCCATTCCTTTCAATGCCTGAACAGCATTATCAACTGCTGTAATTTGTGGCACACCAACACCGGCAACGATACGTGTGGTACAAATAGACCCTGGACCAATACCTACTTTAACCGCATCGGCACCCGCATCTGCCAATGCTAAGGCTGCATCAGCGGTAGCAATGTTGCCACCAATAACTTGCAAATCGGGGTAATTCTTTTTTACCCACGAAACACGATCTAAAACGCCCTGAGAATGCCCATGGGCAGTATCAACAATAACCACATCAACCCCAGCATCAACTAGAGCTTCAATGCGTTCTTCTGTTCCATGCCCCGTTCCAACGGCTGCCCCAACGCGAAGACGTTCTTGGTTATCCTTACATGCTTTCGGATAGTCCTTAGCTTTTTGAATATCCTTAACGGTAATCATGCCGCAAAGTTTGAAGTTTTTATTCACCACCAACACTTTTTCAATACGGTGTTTATGCAACAGACCAATGACCTCTTCTTTACTCGCCCCTTCTTGAACAGTAACCAGCTTTTCTTTAGGCGTCATCGCTGATTCAATTAAGCCATCTAGGTGCGTTTCAAAACGTAAATCACGGCTGGTTACAATACCCACAAGATCTGTGCCATTAACAACTGGAACACCTGAAATATTGTGTTGACGGGTTATTGCAATAACATCTCGAATGGTCGTATCGGACGTAACAGTAATCGGGTCTTTAACAACACCACTTTCAAAACGCTTCACCTTCATTACCTCTAGCGCTTGCTGCTTAACCGTCATGTTTTTATGAATAATGCCGATGCCGCCTTCTTGAGCCAACGCAATGGCTAAACGAGCCTCAGTTACTGTATCCATCGCGGCAGATAGAATAGGAATATTTAGAGAAATGCCACGTGTAAGCTGTGTTGTCAGGCTGACATCACGAGGAAGTACCGTAGAATGAGCTGGCACCAACAAAACATCATCAAATGTTAAAGCTTCTTGTTCGAATCGCATATTATCTCGGGCTTGTCGTAGAAAAAGCAGCTCATTATAAGGTATGCTCCGTTAATAATCATCTAATAGATAGCTTTCCGACATTATGCGCGACAATACACACATTTATACCGTCTCCGAGTTGTGTCGGGAAACACGAATTTTGCTTGAGGGAACATTTTTAACACTCTGCATCGAAGGTGAAATATCTAACTTATCTCGTCCTGTGTCCGGGCATATTTACTTCACCTTAAAAGACGATAAAGCCCAAGTGCAATGTGCCATGTTTCGCGCCCAACTTCGCAAAGTAGGTTTCAAACCAGACAACGGCATGCGCATTACCTTAAAAGCTCGGGTTAGCCTTTATGAGGCTCGTGGCAATTTCCAGTTAATTGCTGAACACATGGAAGCTGCTGGCGAAGGCGCTCTTCGACAACAGTTTGAGATGTTAAAAAACAAACTGTCACTCGAAGGGCTTTATGATGAGCAACATAAAAAACCACTGCCTGAATTAGCCAAAAAAGTCGGCGTTATCACCTCATCCAGCGGGGCGGCTATTCATGATATTTTAACCGTATTAAATAACCGTTTCCCCGCCTTACCTGTGCTGATTTACCCCGTTACCGTGCAAGGCGATGGTGCTAAAAACGAAATTGTAAGTGCCATCAAGTTGGCTAATGAGCGTAAAGATTGTGACGTTCTTATTCTCGCTCGTGGCGGTGGTTCATTAGAGGATTTATGGGCCTTTAATGAAGAAATTGTTGCACGAGCAATTTATCACTCATCTATACCGATTATTAGCGCCATTGGTCATGAAGTAGACTTTACCATCGCTGACTTTGTTGCGGATCATCGCGCCGCCACACCCTCCGCAGCAGCCGAACGGGTCAGCCCTGACCAACACCAATGGCTGAGTCATTTTAATTATTTAGCTAAGCAGTTAACAAATACATTATCGAGTCATTTATCAGATAAAAAACAAACCTTAAATCACCTCCACCACCGATTAAAGCGTTCCCACCCAGGCGCACAATTGCAAGCTCATGCCCAGCGCTTAGATGATTACCATGCTCGTTTAATGCAAACACCTCAACGTGTTTTACAACAGCGAAAACTCCGCCTATCCGAACTAAGCGCCCGCCTCTTAAACAATAACCCTAGTCATCAGGCACACGCTTTAGAACAACGGCTAATACGTCTTCAACAACGCTTACCTAAACCAATACAACTGAACTTACAACAAGCACGCTTACGTTTTACCGACTGTAACAAAGGGCTTGAGACACTCAGCCCCTTAGCTACTTTAGCGCGAGGCTATAGCATCAGCAAGCGTGAGGCTGATGGTACAATCGTGAAAAATATTCATCAGGTTGTTTTAGGTGAAAAAATCAATATTCAATTAACGAATGGGGTATTGAAAACCAATATAGAAAGTATCCATGAAAACACTTAACGCTTATGTACTCGCTATTAGCCTTTTGTTTATGCAAACGGCTCACGCTTTCCCTCAACATCATCCCGTACCCGGTGGTATTGCCGTTATTCCACTGAAGTCTCAAACACAGCCGGCCCTCTATTATCAAAATAATAAAGTGTTAACCCTACTTAAAAATAATCAATGGGTGGCTATTGTTGGAATTCCCTTGTCAGCAAAATCTGGCACTCATAAATTGCTAGATCAACAAACGGCTCAAGTCACGACATTTGAAGTTAGCGATAAAACCTACCCAGCTCAATACATTACTTTAAAAAAAACGCCTAAAAATAAACGCATGATCAACCCAAATAAAATGGATATGGAGCGTATCAATCGCGAGAAAAAAACACTCTCTAAAGCTTTATCTACTTGGTCTGACACGACCCCACAAGTTGAGTTTAGCTTACCAACGCATGGCCGACTCAGCAGTCCGTTTGGCTTAAAACGTTTTTTTAATAATCAACCGAGAAAACCACATAGCGGCTTAGATATCGCAGCGCCTACGGGCACCCCTGTTACCTCACCAGCTGCAGGCACTATTCTAGACGTCGGGGATTATTTTTTTAACGGCAACACAGTATTGGTTGATCATGGACAGGGGTTGATTAGCGGCTACTTCCATTTAAACAAAACCTTTGTCAGCACAGGAGACACTGTTAAACAAGGGCAAAAAATAGCCGAAATTGGCACCACCGGTCGAGTAACAGGTGCTCACTTGCATTGGAATATTTATCTTAATAAAAGCAAGGTTGACCCTGCATTTTTTATTAGCGACCATATACACAAACTTAGCAAAAACAAGTAATCATCACTATGCATATCAAAGACCTTTGCACTAAATGCGACCATTGGACAATCACCACTATTATCCATGATGGTGAAACAGCCACTTTTACCTGCACACACTGTAAAAATGAATTTGACTTACCTTGGGACACTAACACCAGGTACCTCATTCGTTCAATTCGGCACAGCTTAAAGAAACGTACTAAAAAATATCCTGAGCTTTTAAACCTCAAACACGAAGGCCAGGGTATTAAAATTCAGGAAAAAGCGAGTGACCCTACGGCCTAAGAAGGGTTTAGTTATCGATGTTTAGGTTTGCTTTTTCTTTTCTCTTTTAATTTACTGACTTTGCCTTTTTCGATATTTGTCGCCGACTTCCTTGTTTTTTTAGCATAAGGATTATCCGGCGATTTAAACTCTATCCTTACCGGTGTTCCCACTAACCCTAGCTTTTCTCTAAAGGCATTCATTAAATATCGCTTATAACTACCAGGAACCGACACCGTTTGGTTACCATGAATGATGATGACAGGTGGGTTTTGCCCACCTTGGTGTGCAAATTTAAGTTTAATCCGACGACCACCTACCAATGGGGGTTGGTGAGCTTTGATCGCATTTTCAAGAATTTCGGTTAACCGTGGTGTTGACATATCAATCATCGCAGATCGATATAACGCCCCAATTGATTCAAATAACTTACCGACACCACTGCCATGCAACGCAGAAATAAAGTAACGTTCCGCATACTCAAGAAAACTTAATTTCACATCAATTTGACGCTTCACTTTTTCTCGTTGATCTTCCGACAAGCCATCCCATTTATTTAAACCAATAACCAATGCTCGTCCTGATTCCAGTACCATTCCGAGCAAACTCGCATCCTGATCGGTCACCCCTTCACTCGCATCAATCATGTAAATGACCACGTGCGTGTCATCAATTGCACGTAGTGTTTGCACAATGCTAAATTTCTCAACGGCTTCTGATACTTTTGAACGACGACGAACACCAGCCGTATCAATCAATGTATATTGTTTGCCATCACGTTCAAAAGGGATAAAAACACTATCACGCGTAGTGCCGGGCTGATCAAAAACGACGACCCGCTCCTCACCCAGCAAGCGATTAATCAGTGTCGATTTGCCTACATTAGGTCGCCCAATGACAGCAACCCTGATTCCTTCTCCTGCCAATGTGTCATCAAATGACTCTATTTTCGGCAAAATGTTTGATACATGCCTTAAGAGCTCAACCACACCTCGCCCATGTGTTGCTGCAATCGGCCATGGTTTATCGAAGCCCATTTTATGAAATTCTGCGATATGTGTATTAGCATCTAAACCATCAGTTTTATTTGCAACAAGTACGATTTGTTTGCCAAGTTTTCGTAAATTTTGCCCTATTTCTTCATCAATAGGGTGAATACCATGGCGCGTATCAACCAAAAATAAAACCACATCAGCTTCTTCAAGTGCTCGCTCGACCTGCTCTACAGCAACGCCATCAATGCCGTCTGCAGTTGCCGTAATTCCACCCGTATCAACCACTAGAGATTTGATATCTGCACGTTTTACTAACCCATATTGTCGATCACGGGTAAGCCCTGGGTAATCAGCAACTAATGCATCACGTGTACGCGTTAAGTAATTAAATAATGTTGATTTACCGACATTAGGTCGGCCAACTAAGGCAATAACAGGTAGCATCGTTTACTCTTCCGTGACCGACAGAGTGTCCATTCGTAAGGCCGTTATAACACCTTCTATGTCTTGCACATAAATCAAGCCATCATCAATAATAGGCGCTGTAGAAATCGCGACATCACTCACTCTTAAACGTCCAACCAACGCGCCATCCGTGCTATTTATCACATGAAGATAGCCTTCGTAATCAGCCGTTAACAAATAATCTCCAGCTTGAGTAAGGGGTGTTAATTGGCGGTGCTCTAAACTATCCTGTAGCCAATTAATGCTGCCATCATTTTGGTCAGCAGACCATAGGTGGTTATTCACATCAACAACATAAATGGACACCCAGTCTGCAATCATTTTCTTATATGACGACATTTCTGAGCGACGCCACACAATTTGGCCAGACCTTACATCAACGGCTACAACCCCGCCATTGAAGGTGGCTGCATAAATATAACGCTCTCCTGCTAATGGATCTGAATCCACATCTACCATCCGTGATAGTGCACCACGGCCTCTCGCTACGGCAACACTTGTTTCCCAGATCTGCAGACCATCTTTTAATCGCAACACCACCAATTTACCATTAGCATAGCCACAGATAACACCTCCACTTTTAACAACCGGAGAACTGGTACCACGTAAACTTAATGCTGGTACATCGCGAATATACGACCAACGCTCTTCACCGTTTGCAGCATCCAGTGTATTCACTGCGCCATCAACACTACGAACCACAAGAAGCCCATCTGAAAACCTCGGTGTTGACAATACTTCACTAGAGACTTGTGAAGTCCATGCTGTATCACCATCATTTAATTTTAGTGCAACAACATCAGCATCTGTGGTGCCAAAGAAGACATGTTCATAACCCACCTCTAAGCCACCTGAGATCGGAAGTTCAGTTTTGACTTCCCATATTAGTTCACCCGTCATTTGATCTATTGCAAGGACCTTGCCTTTTAAATCCGCTACGAAAAGCTTGCCATCTGACACGACCATTTCAAGCTTCAGGTATTTAGAGCCTTTGCCTTCACTTGCTTTTTGCTGCCAGACAGGTGTAAGGCTAACTTCCTCAACAATTTCAGCCAATTCACGTGGAGGTGCAGACTCATCTTCTTCGGATGTGCTCATCATATCGATAATGCCACTTTCCAAGCTCTTACCGGCCGATTTGGTTTTTTCTACGATTCCCGCACAACCTGCTAAAAAAAGCAGCAAAATAACTAGGCTTAACCGACTCATTTTTCTATCTCTTGTACAGTTTCTGTACCGTCAACAATAGTCGGCGGTCCTAGATCATCCAGTTTTAACTGGATCAACTGGCTATCTAATGTTGCGTCTCTCAATGCTGCCATATAGCCAGATCTAGCTTTTTCTACATTACCCAACTGGCGATATGCATCACCTTTTAATGCCTCGTATTGGCCAATAAATTGTCCTGGGTTAATCCCGTTTTCTCCCGAAATCACTGATTCAAGATCACTCACAACGCCATTCGCATCACCATCAGCCAGTCTAATTCTAAACGCACGTATACGCGCAATATGTTGAAGGGCTTTATTGCCATCCAAATCAGCCACTTTTTCTAGTGATTCAACTGCCGCTTTACGATCACCAGTTTCAAGTTGTGCTTTGGCTTTTTGCAAGCCAGCCAACGCTGCATAAGGTGTATCGCTATAGGTTTTATCAATTTCTTCAGCCAAGACAATTGCCGCTTCAAACGTTGAACTTTCCATTGATTGGGCCAATTGCTGGTAGGCATCTGAAGCTTCCAGCGCATGGTTTTGCTGCTGGCCCTGCCAACTTTGCCAACCAAAAAGGCCTATTAAACCCAACACGACTCCAGCAATAAGTGAACGAGAGTTATCTGCCCACCATTTTTTGATCCGTTCAACCTGTTCTTCTTCTGTTTGATAAGTGTCCATCATCTTTTCCGTTTTAACTGTTATTTTTTAAAAATGCGTCTATTTGATTATTCGGCACTTGTTGTTGTTCTTGTCTGTCACGTAAAAACTTAATACTCACTTTATTTTCTTCAATTTCTGCTTCACCTAGAATGAGCGCGAACTTGGCACCAACCTTGTCTGCCTTTTTAAACTGACTTTTTAAGCTACCATTGCCACAATGAAGAACAATGCCTTCTTCTGGCAATTGATCCCGTAAACGTTCAGCCAATTGTATCGCTTCTTTTCTAGCCGGCTCACCTTGATAAACGATATAAGCCAAGGGTGTTGCTTCAGGCCATTCACGCTGCTCCAACAGCAGTACCAAACGTTCAACGCCCATTGCCAAACCAACAGCAGGGGTTTGCTTACCACCCAGTTGGTCGATCAAACCGTCGTAACGACCACCAGCACAAACAGTTCCTTGTGCACCTAGTGATGTAGTGGTCCATTCAAACACCGTGTGTGAATAATAATCTAAACCTCGAACCAACCGTGGGTTATGTTTAAATCGAATACCTGCATCCATCAAATAGCCTTGCAACGTTTCAAAATGTTGCGTGGACTGCTCACCTAAAGAATCTATTAATTGTGGCGCTGATTCGATTAATGTTTGCATGGCTGGGTTTTTGCTGTCCAATATACGCAGTGGGTTCGTGGCTAATCGACGTGTGCTATCTTCATCTAATTGTTCTAAATGTTGCTTAAAGTACGCCACCAAAATATCTTTATAGGCTGTCCGCTCTTCGAGCGTACCCAATGTATTAATCTCTAAGGTTAATTCGCTTGCTAAACCAAGGTTTTTCCAGAGTCTATACGACATAAGAATGACTTCAGCTTCAATCTCTGCGCCCGACATACCAAAACATTCAATACCAATTTGATGAAACTGTCGATAACGCCCTTTTTGCGGACGTTCATGACGAAACATAGGGCCTTGATACCATAAACGTTGAATTTGGTTATAAAACAAACCATGCTCTAAACCAGCTCTTACGCAACTTGCTGTTCCTTCTGGCCGCAAGCTCAGTGAGTCTCCATTGCGATCATCGAATGTGTACATTTCTTTTTCAACGATATCGGTCACTTCACCGATCGAGCGACAAAACAAATCCGTACTTTCAACTAACGGCATGCGTATTTCTGAATAACCGTATTGTTGACACACTGTTGACATCGCTTTTTCTAATCGCTGCCACAATGGTGTTTTATCGGGCAAAATATCATGCATACCACGAATGGCTTGTAACTTTTTACTCATTGGCCTTGTGTTATTGTTAACGGTTGAACTTACTTTTTTCTAACAAGCCCATTTCGTGCGAGTCTGGATAAAGTCGTTTTAATTGAAGAATATAACTGGCAACACTATCGCTATCACCCAGCTTATCTTCTGCTTGAATACCTAACCATAAAGAGGCTGGTGTATGCTTGCTTACTTCTTTAAAGCGCTGCAGATAAGCCCGTACGGATAAGTAGTTCTGCATTTCAAATTTTAATTTGGCCATTTGTAATAATGTCACAGCCGAACGGTTATTTCGCTGTAAGGCCGTACGATAATAGCTTTCCGCTTTATCTAATTGCCCCGCTTTCCATGCACACGTTCCTGCGTTCGTTAACGCCGCCACCGCAGACCGATACAATGGGTTTTTAACTGCTATATTAAAGTGTTGATCTGCCAACTCAAATTCATTCATGCTACATAGATAGCGTGCATAATTATTTTGTGCACTTGAGTTCCTTGGGCTTAGAGTCACTGCTTTTTTATAATGTTCACCGGCTAATGATTTTTCGCCTAAGCGGTCGTAGAGTACGGCTAGAACGTTATGTGCGTTACTGGAAAAAGGGTCAACATCTATTGCCTTCTTTAGTTTTTCTAACGCCACTTCATTCATCCCTCTTTTCATATATTCCACACCAAGGGATACATAAACATCAGCAGGGCTTTTTTCTGTGCCTTGGATAGATGAGGCGCTATTTTCTTTAACGTGTTGCGGCTGGCAAGCTACAAGGGTAGCCAAAAAACACAGCATTATTATTTGAATAATCCATTTATTCATACCGCGGTTACCCTCTGGTTCTTTAGCTGTCGTTTTGTTTTATCTTTCACCTTGCCAACCAATTGCCCACAAGCAGCATCAATATCGTCTCCACGTGTTTTACGTGTTGTTGTTATCAGTCCAGCCTCTTTCAAGACATTGGTAAACCGGTGGATCGCATTATTACTAGAGCGTTTGTAGTGTGTATTAGGAAAGGGGTTAAAAGGAATCAAATTCACTTTGGACGGCACATCAGCCAATAAGCGCTTTAATTCATGCGCTTGCTCAACCGAATCATTTACGCCGCTTAACATCACGTATTCAAAGGTTATTTTTCGGCGTTTTTCGCCTTTAATATAATACTTACAGGCTTCTAACAACTCAGCAATTGGATATTTTTTATTAATTGGTACTAATTCGTTTCTTAATTCGTCGTTCGGCGCATGAAGAGAAACTGCCAGGCTCGCATCACTTACTTCGGCCAAACGATACATCGCTGGCACAACACCAGAGGTGCTGACTGTGACACGACGTTTGGCTAAGCCGTATGCAAAATCGTCCATCATTAAGTTTAAGGCCGTAACGGTATTGTTGAAGTTAAGTAGCGGCTCGCCCATTCCCATCATCACAACATTTGTTAGATTGGCTTTACCTTTTAGCGCCTTAACCGCCACCCATACCTGCCCAATAATTTCAGCAACAGATAAGTTACGATTGAAACCTTGTGTCGCCGTAGAGCAAAAAGTGCACTCAAGCGCACAACCTACTTGTGATGACACGCATAAGGTACCGCGACCTTCTTCAGGAATAAAAACTGTTTCGATACGGTTTTGCCCATCTAACTCAAGCACCCATTTATAGGTTCCATCATCAGATTTTTGTTCGAAGACTATCTCAGGTACGCGTACCTCAGCAATATCAGCAAGGTGTGTTCGCAACCCCTTGCTGATATTCGTCATTAGCTCAAAATCAGAAATGCCTTCTTGATGAATCCATTTCAAAACTTGTTTCGCACGAAATGGTTTTTCACCTATTTCAGTAAAAAATGTTTCCAGACCCTTACGATCTAAATTCAACAAGTTTTGTTTTGAGTTCATCAGTGTTTAACGAAGACGTTCGCACAGTTCATCATCATTAAAGAAGAACTTAATTTCTTCAGCCGCTGTTTCAGGCGCATCTGAGCCATGAACTGCATTTTCATCAATGCTATCTGCAAAGTCTTTACGAATAGTACCTGCTTCGGCTTCAGCTGGGTTTGTTGCACCCATCACTTCACGGTTTTTCAAAATAGCATTTTCACCCTCAAGCACTTGAACCATGACAGGGCCAGAGATCATAAATGAAACCAAGTCATTATAAAAAGGACGCTCTTTATGCACAGCATAGAAGCCTTCTGCTTGCTCACGAGAAAGTTGCAACATTTTAGACGCTACAATTTTTAATCCCGCTTCTTCAAAGCGAGCATAAATTTGTCCAATTACATTTTTTGCAACTGCATCCGGTTTTACAATAGAAAAAGTACGCTCAAGCGCCATAGTATTACTCCAACAATAAAAATTAATTTTAGAAAAACCCGTGTAAATTCACGGTATTAGGTTATCTGACAGCGAACTGTCACAATGTGTGTAGTCTACAGATTACGGCCCTTTCTAGCAATCAGCTAATAAGCCGTAAAAACTATCACGAAGACTAAATTATGCACAGGAAAAAAATTATGGCTCAACGGTAAAACTTTCACCGCAGCCACACGCATCTTTCACATTTGGGTTATTGAACTTGAAGGCAGAATTAATACCTTCTCTTGCAAAATCCAACTCCATCCCATCTAAAAAACTCAACGAGTCTTCATTGATGATGACTTTAACACCATGCATTTCGAAAACAGTATCCTTAGACTCAACTTCATCTGCAAAATCAATGACATAAGAGTAACCCGAGCAACCAGACTCACGAACACCCAATCGTAAGCCCAACCCTTTACCCCGTTTATTCAATTGATCCTGCACTTGCATTGCAGCGTTTTCAGTTAATGTAACAGACATATTTTCCTCAATATTAATAAATACTTACCACCCCTTTGAGTTTATAACTACAAATAGGTTCCTTTACCGACAACTCATAATAAGGCATTCAACGATACGGCTTACACTATATAGCAACCTATCAATAAGCCCATTAAAGCTAATTCTTTCATTAGACAGCATTCTACATGATCATTTTTTTAAGGGAAATCTATCACCTAAGATTGATGACTCTTGGTTAACCTCTGTTGTTTATCTTATACTGCCCCTATAACTCTTCTAATAAACAGCCACTCTTAACACTAAAAAGCATGTTTGATATCGGTTTTTTTGAAATCTGCCTCATTGGTATTATCGCACTACTGGTCATAGGCCCAGAGAAGCTTCCACGTGTAGCACGTACCACAGGCTTATGGCTCGGTAAGGCACGCGGTATGGTAAAAACAGTTAAATATGAAATTGACGAACAAATTCGTGTCGAAGAATTAAAACAATCCGTGGAACGTGCTAAAAACACCCTCGATAACAGTATTTCCGCCCCCATTAAAGAGGTTGAATCATCTCTGGATGAATTACAAAATCAACTCAAAGACCCTAGCGAAAAAAAACCTACAGCACCACCAACCAAATCGGCAAAGTAATAAAAAATAATGCCGTACTTGCCACTAATACAGTAGACAATAGCTCCGTATTCAAACCATAACGCTCGCTTAAAATCATTGTTGCCATCATCGACGGCGTAGCTGCTACCAAGACCGTCGCATGTATTGTTTTAACATCTGTCATGGTTGCATTTGCTGTAAAGTAAACGACCGCTGGGACGACAAGTAGCTTTACTGCTGACGCCAAAATAGCAATGCCTTTGTGCTTCCTTAGGCTACCAAATGAGAGCGACATCCCCACGACCAACAACATACCCGACATCGTAATATTTCCCAGCATCGTGGTGCCCTTTTGAAGAAACAGCGGCAAACTAATGTCATAAATATTCATCAAAATTGCAACAACAAAGGCCCATATGGGCGGCAGGCTTAATAATGATTTAATAAACCTTAACGGAGTTTGCTTTTGCTCGTTATTATCACCCCATTCTATCGCTATCCACAAACCAACAATCCACAACATTGGTGTAATGGCCATAATATCGACATAAATAGCGAACCTTGCGGCCTCGTCACCTTGCATCGCCTGTAGTAACGGCACTCCCAGAGAAATAATATTCCCTAAACCACAAACCAACATTAACGCGCCCAGTTCAGGTTTACCCAAACCTTGACGTTTTAACCAAGGGTAGAAAACCCAACACGCAAGCATGCCAACAACAATACCTACATTTGATACCATCGGAGCACTAAAAATGTCTCCCGATAGGGTCACATTAGGAATAACAGAAAAAATAAGTGCCGGGTAAAACAGATTAATCACCAAGGTACTGATGACACGCCGAGTTTCATGTAATGTAAGACCCGCAGGCTCCCAATACCTCAGCAAAACACCCATTAATATAATAAATGCACTTGGTAGCAGTGCCGCATTAACTTGATCAAATATCTCAGCCATTACCTCTAACCCTTAATATACCTCAAATCAATCATACCTTAAAAAACACCTACAAAGTGTGTAGACAAAAAAAAGCCCCGCATTAAGCGAGGCTTTTTCATACGAATAGAAACTTAAGCTGTTACGTTTACAGCTTGTGGGCCTTTAGGGCCATTCTCTACGTCGAAGTTCACTTGCTGACCTTCGTTTAACGTACGAAAACCTTCGCTAGCGATAGCTGAGAAATGTACGAATACATCTTTGCTGCCATCTTCTGGAGTAATAAAGCCGAAGCCTTTAGATTCGTTGAACCACTTAACTGTTCCTGTTGCCATGATAATACCTCAATAAAATTAAAATTAAAAAATGTTACAAATCTTACAAGGAAATTAACAAGAGCAGATCTTACAAAAACCAGTAGAGAATGTAGCGAGATTAATTCTAACGTACTTTCTTTAGAAAAACAGCTTTTTCTCAACCTTTACTGACATATATCACTATATTCTTTAGCGATCAGGTACAATAAGCCCCTCAAAATGGTTGTGCTGATCGGTCTGCACCCACCTCAAAACGTGGCAATATTAAAATACTGCCCGCCGTAACTAAACATTGCTTCCACCTCGACCGTGCCATTTATTAAATGGCGGATGGACTCACGGAGAAAACTATATGTCGTTCGACTCACTCGGCCTCAGAGCTGAATTAATCACCGCTGTATCTAAAAAAGGCTACACCGAACCCACCTCAATCCAAGCCCAATCCATTCCACTCATCCTAGAAGGACGAGACCTAATGGGCGGCGCACAAACTGGCACCGGAAAAACAGCCAGTTTCACGTTACCTGTTTTACAACGCCTTATGGAATCTGGCGACGCGAAACCAAAGGCGGGCAAAGTTCGCGCCTTAGTATTAACACCAACGCGCGAACTAGCGGCACAAGTTGCTGAGAGCGTCAGAGATTATGGTCAACATTTACCCTTATCATCGTTTGTTATATTTGGTGGTGTAAACATTAATCCACAAAAGCAAAAATTGCGTAAGGGTGTTGATATTTTAGTCGCAACGCCAGGCCGTCTTCTCGATCATGTCAGCCAAAATACTGTTGACCTATCATCCGTCGAAATCCTCGTACTCGATGAGGCCGATCGTATGCTTGATATGGGCTTTATTCGAGACATTAGAAAGGTTTTAGCTTTACTACCTCAGCAAAAACAAACACTACTGTTTTCAGCCACCTTCTCAAACGAAATTAAGAAACTAACGAGCAGCCTGTTACATAACCCTGCGTTAGTAGAAGTCGCCAAAGAGAATTCTGCATCGGAGCTGATCTCCCAAGTCGTTCACCCTGTTGATAAAAAACGCAAACGTGAATTATTATCTTTTCTTATTGGCTCAAATGACTGGAAACAAGTCCTGGTGTTTACACGCACTAAACATGGCGCCAACAAATTATCCGAGCAACTCAATAAAGATGGTATTACTGCAGCCGCTATTCATGGTAATAAAAGCCAAGGGGCTCGCACTAAAGCATTAGCAAACTTTAAATCCAACGATATTCGTGTACTGGTCGCCACAGACATCGCCGCTCGTGGCCTAGACATTGACCAGCTTCCCCATGTGGTTAATTTTGAACTGCCTAATGTGCCTGAAGATTATGTACACCGCATCGGTCGTACTGGCCGAGCAGGCAGCGAAGGTGAAGCCATGTCTCTAGTTTGTGTTGATGAATTAAAACTACTAAAAGGTATTGAGCGCCTGATTAAAACCGATATCAAAAAAGTTACTTTTGAAGGTTATGAACCTGATCTAAGCATCAAACCAGAACCGATTCAAAATGGCCGTAATAATCAACGCCCTAGAAAATCAACACCCAAAAACCATTCACCTGCCAAACCTAAAACAAACACCGGTGCTAAACCGAATGGCTCCACTCGTGCAAAAAAGCGCAATACTCAAAATAAACCTACCAACCGACCTGATAATTTTGGAAATCGGTAACCACACTTTTAAACAACACATTTATAACGAGCAATCACTATGTTAATTAGCGCAAACATCACCATGCAGTTTGGCTCTAAGCCACTTTTTGAAAACGTTTCAGCCAAGTTTGGCAACGGCAACCGTTACGGGCTTATCGGCGCAAACGGTTGTGGCAAATCAACCTATATGAAAATATTAGGAGGCGATTTAGAGCCTACATCCGGCAACGTATCAAAAGACCCAGGAGAACGTATCGGTAAATTAGGCCAAGACCAATTTGCCTTTGAAGAACACACCGTTGTTGATACCGTCATCATGGGACACGATGAACTCTGGAAGGTAAAACAAGAACGTGAACGTATCTATTCATTAGCTGAAATGACCGAAGAAGAAGGCATGCGGGTTGCCGAATTAGAAGTTGAGTTTGCTGAAATGGATGGCTACAGCGCTGAAAGTCGTGCAGAAGAACTACTCATGAGTGCGGGGATTGAACAAGAATTCCATTACGGCCTAATGAGTAACGTTGCTCCGGGCTGGAAACTGCGTGTTTTATTAGCCCAAGCACTCTTTTCAGAGCCTGACGTATTACTTCTCGATGAGCCCACCAACAACTTGGACATTAATACGATTCGCTGGCTTGAAGGGATTATCAATCAGTCAAAAAGCACCATGATCATCATCTCGCATGATCGACATTTCTTAAATGCCGTTTGCACGCACATGGCAGATATTGACTACGGCGAACTGCGTATATACCCGGGCAACTACGATGATTTCATGATCGCATCAACCCAAGCGCGCGAGTTACTTCAATCAGAGAATGCCAAGAAGAAAACTCAAATGGCTGAACTGCAACAATTTGTTAGTCGCTTTTCTGCCAATGCGTCTAAAGCCAAACAAGCAACATCACGAGCTAAGAAATTAGAAAAAATTGAACTGGCCGATATTAAACCCTCATCACGTGTGAGCCCATTTATCCGCTTCAATCAAATTAAAAAACTTCATCGTGAAGCCGTCACCATTGAAAACCTTGAGCATGGTTTTGATGAAACTTTATTTACAAACACCAGCATGATTTTACAAGCCGGTACACGCTTAGCTGTTATTGGCGAAAATGGTGCCGGTAAAACGACTTTCTTGCGTTGCCTCATGAATGAAATAAGTCCTAACAAGGGTACTATTCAATGGGCAGAAAATGCCACTCTTGGCTATTGCCCGCAAGATGCTAGCGACGATTTTAATGTCGACATGACCTTATTCGACTGGATGAGTCAGTGGCGAAAACCAAGTCATAATGACCAAGTAGTCCGCATGACCTTGGGGCGTTTGCTCTTTTCATCCGATGATTTTAATAAAAAAGTTGCTGTGTGTTCCGGTGGTGAGAAAAACCGTCTACTGTTTGGCAAACTAACCTTGGGCGAAACCAATGTCATGTTAATGGACGAACCAACAAACCATTTAGATATGGAGTCTATCGAAGCCTTAAACTTAGCTTTGGATAATTATGATGGCACATTAATTTTTGTAAGTCATGACCGCGAATTCGTCTCTTCACTTGCCAACCGCATTGTTGAAATAACACCTAATGGCATTGTTGATTTCCATGGCACCTATGATGAATATCTTAAAAGCCAAGATATTGAAAACGTCAAAACGGGCACCCGTTAAAGACACCGTCATATCGTTACAAAAAAGCCCGCTTGAATACTAAAGCGGGCTTTTTTATGTTGATTGGCACGCCGTCAGCAACGCTTGCATGCCTTCCAAACCTTTTGCTCTGGCCAACTCAATATTTCTGCTTGGTATTTTATCGGGGCTTGATACACCCTCTAACGCTGCTTCTATGCTTGCTTCTCGTAAAATATGTAATATTGGATATGGCGAACGATTTGTATAATTAGATGCATCATCTTGCTGCTGGCCTTCAAAACAATAGTCTGGGTGAAACGTAGCTATTTGAAATACACCTTCATATCCCTCCTCAAGCAATAAATCATCGGCTATCGCAGCAAAATCAAGATAGTCATCGAATGATTCTAAGCCCTGTGGGTAAATCAATAAGCTCGTTTCGACATGATCGTTGTTGGCAAGGTAACTGAGCTGATCACTAAGCGCCATTAAACCTTGCTCAACACCGCGCTCATTAATCACCTTGTAGTCAACGCGCCCCGCATTAACAACAGGTTTTGCAAACGGGCAAAAATTCAACGCAATAATAACTGTCTCAACCCATTGGCGACAACTCTCTATGACCCTTTCGTCAGCTGCCCTTACCACATCAAATCATCCGGCACAGCGTAATCAGCATAGGCATCATCCGATGAAATAGGTGAAACATCTTCTAAATAAATCACACGCTCTTTATCGCGCTGTGCAATTTTTTCAGCAACCCCAATAGGCACGACTTCGTAGGTTTTACCTAGCTGAACAATCACCGCCGTGCCTGCAACAATACGTTGTCGCAAAGCTTCATCTATATAAATGGCTTTTACTTTATTATCGTGAGTAAAATTAAACGGGGCACCCTCTTCGTCTTTATCTAATTTATTAAGCGAGATAAGTTGGTTAATTTGTCCGGCAATTTGTTTCTGCTCAGCTTGTTGATTGCGTTTCTCATTAAGCAAACGATCCTTTTCTTGCTGTTTTAGCTTAGCTTCCTCAGCCAACACGGCCGCTTGATCAACCACCTGAATTTTATTTTTTTGTTTCTGTTTAATTTGTTTATGCTTTTGCGTTTTAGCTTTATGCGCTTTCGACTTACTGGTCAAGCCAGCCTTTAGCAATTGGTCTTGTAGGGAAATATTTTTCATAATATATATTTTAACCTTTATCGTTCATACAAATAATACACGTTGCTTACGTCCCTCGAAGCATATGCACAGGTGACTTATTAACCACATCTTTAACACCCCAGAAACCAGCCAAGACAACGCAGCCAGCACTAATAATGGGTACTACAAGACACAATACCCAATTAAAATAAAAATCCAAGTGAAGCACATAGCGATATAAACCAAACAACACCCAGTTGAAAATAAACACCGCAACTAACCCCGACATGACCCCAATTGCAGCAAACTCAATCAAATGGGCATTGCGTAATAGCCTGCGATGAGCACCCAATGTTCGCATCAAAGCACCTTCTGAAATTCGAGTATCCAATGTTGAATATATCGACGACAGCAGTACGGTAAAACCAGCTAACAAAGCAAAATATAATAAGTAATTAATCGCACTAGTGAGTTGCGATAAAATCAGTTTTATTTGTTTCAACATGGCATCCACTTCCAACAAGGTCATCGCTGGAAATTGCCTGACCAGATCATTTAAGAGCGTTTTATTATTTTCTGATAAATAAAAACTCGTGATGTATGTGGTTGGAAAGTTAGCCAAGGTTTCTTCAGAAAACACCATGTAAAAATTAGGTTTCATCGTGTCCCATTGCACGCTCCGCAGGTGCGTTATTTTGGCGTTAATTTGCTCACTACCAATACTAAAGGTCAGCTGATCGCCTAGCTTCACCTGCAAACTTTCAGCCAACTTACTTTCAATAGACACTTCGCCTTTTTTCGTCCCGCTCCAGTGTCCAGCTAGAGTTTTATTATCTAGCGGCAGCTCCTTATTCCATGTCAGGCTTAAATCACGATGTGTTGCACGCTCTCCTTGGGAGTCTTTGCTAACAATTTTTTGCACCGGCGTTCCATTAATAGCCACTAAACGTCCACGTACAACTGGGTGAAAACTAGCAGCGGGAACACCCTGGCGACTCAATATATTATCGAAGTTAGCCACTTGGTCAGGAAAAATATTAATCGCAAAATAATTCGGTGCCTCATCAGGTATTTGCTGTTGCCAATCGGTTAACAAATCATTCCTCACCGTAAAACTCAGTAACATAGCCAAAATCGTGATGCTAAACGCTAAGACTTGGGTCACACTGGCCTTGGGGTCTCTTAACACGCCTTGCAAACCCAAGCGTCCAGCTAAGCCAACATGCGGTAATAACTTGCGACCTTGCAATAAAAGCACGTACAACAAGCCTGCTGAAAAAATTACCGCCAATAAGCCGCCACCCATTATTGAAAACAACAGCATTAAATCATCGGTGTATCGATAAATAAGCCCACTAATCAAAGTAAGCGCTAAACCATAAACCAACCAGGCGCTACTATTCAACGGTTCGAGCTCTCGGCGTAAAACCCGTAAGGGCGAAACCCGTTTGAGCCTTAGCAAAGGTGGCAAGGCAAAACCAATCAAAATGGCAAACCCCGTCATAAAACCAAACATCACAGCAATAAGGCTTGGATCTGACACCATAGCGGGTAATAAATTACGCAATAGATGAAACAGTGCTTCTTGTGTCAACCAGCCAAATAATAGTCCAGCCGAACAAGCCACGGCACCTATTAAAAAAAACTGATATAGGAATATCAACAAAATATCATTCTGCTTACACCCCAAGCAACGCAGCACCGCGGTAGAATTAAAATGTCGCTCACTATATCGGCGACTAGACATGGCAATAGCAACACCAGCAATTAAAATAACCAAAATACTCGAGAGCCCCAAATAACGCTCAGCTCGAGACAACGCATTTCCTAGTTCGGGCCGGTCATCTTGCACGTCCATTAATCTTTGTGAAGCCGATAACAAAGGCTTTACCCACGCATTAAAGCGTTTAATCGCATTAGCTTCTCCACTAAACTGAAAGAAATAATGGACACGACTACCCGGCTGTATAACATTGGTGGCCTGTAGGTCTAACTGATTCATCATAACCCTTGGTGATAAACTATAAATATCACCCCGCTTATCGGGCTCATAACTAAGCACATGACTGACCGTCAAAGACTGATCCCCAACGGTTAAAACATCACCCACTTGTAGTTTTAAGGTAGACAAAACACGGCTATCAACCCAAACATTACCAGCCTCTGGCCCTTGCTTATGAACGGTTTCTACCGCATCAAGCATTGCCCTTGTTTTTAAGTGCCCTCGTAACGGATAGGCGTTACTAACCGCCTTTACCCCCACCAACAGCAGCTCATCATTTTCGATGACGACCGTCGAAAACTCAGTCGTTCTTGCTTGCTTTAATCCTAGCCGCTTTGCTTCATCTAACCATGTATTGGGGATGATATCAGAGCTACTGACCACCAAATCAGCCGCCAAAAATTCTGCTGCTTGTGAGTTCATCGTACGATGTAAGCGATCAGCAAATAAACTAATGGCCGTAGAGCTTGTCACAGCAATCACCAAAGCCAACGCTAATAATGTTAATTCACCACTACGAAAATCTCGGCTTAACAAACGAAAGGCTAAACTCAATCGGTTCATATAACTTGCCCCGCTTCAATATGCACACTACGCTGACATCGAGAAGCCAACGCCATATCATGAGTCACTAGCACCAGCGTTGTCTTTTGCTCTTGATTTAATTCAAACAACAGCTCAATAATCTGATCGCCCGTTTTACTGTCTAAATTGCCCGTAGGCTCATCAGCAAATAAAATTGCCGGCCTCGTCACAAAAGCACGTGCCAACGCCACTCGTTGCTGCTCTCCGCCTGATAGTTTCATTGGCGTATGCTCTAAACGATGACCTAACCCAACTCGTTTCAATAAAGCCGTTGCAGTTTTTTTTGCTTGTTTATCGCCACGTAATTCCAAAGGCAGCATGACGTTTTCTAAGGCACTCAAACGCGGCATCAATTGAAACGACTGAAAAACAAATCCCACCAACTTATTTCGTATACCCGCTCGACCATCCTCGTCTAACGCCGTTAATTCTTCGCCATTTAGTATGACAGTACCGCCAGTTGGGCTATCTAAACCTGCCAGCAACCCCAACAGCGTCGATTTACCTGAGCCAGATGCTCCTACAATCGCTATACTTTCTCCTTCATCAACAGTTAAGTTTACGGCTGATAAAATAGTCAAGTCACCATCGGCAACAGGTACAGTTTTATTTAGATTTTTTGTTTCAATAATAGGATTACTGGTTTTCAACATGATTAGAATATATTTACTGTTAGTTTTTGCATTGTTTTCGTCCGCACCTTTCGCTAAGACCATCGTGGTCCTGGGCGATAGTATAAGTGCAGGCTACGGAATGCCTATAGAAAAAGGCTGGGTTAACCTATTACAACAAACACTTAACGAACAAAACAAGCCCTACACACTTATAAATAAAAGTATTAGTGGTGACACCACCGCAGGCGGGCTTGCCCGAATTGACCAAGCCTTAGAACAACATACACCCGAAATAGTTCTATTAGAATTAGGTGCAAATGATGGCTTGCGTGGAATGCCTCCCACCTTAATCAAGAAAAATTTACGAGAACTCGTCAAACGAATCAAAGCCAACGGTGCGCAAACCCTCTTGCTTAGCATGCGTATTCCATCAAATTATGGGCAACGCTACACCGAAATGTTCTACAACAACTACCCAGAGTTGGCCGAAGAAATGGACGTTCCTTTTGTACCGTTTATTTTAGAGGATGTCGCACTCGAACCCGACATGATGCAAGCCGATCAATTACATCCAAATGAAAAAGCCCAGCCAATTATTGCACAAAAGATTTGGGACCACTTGGAACCCATTTTACAGACTAATTAAATAACCCCTGATGCGCTCAGGGGTAATAAAAGACTTTATTCACGTCGGTATTTTAGCCAAGCCATTAAATCAAAAAAATAAGCGCGAGTCATATGCGCTAAAATTTCATTAACTAGCTGATGACAAAAATGCCTTCCCCAATAATTTACTATTTCTGTTTTCTTCAACCCTTTACACGCTTTAAGCACTACATATGCTAGCCTAACGCACTCATTTTCAAGCTTAACCAAACCGGCCCTACTGAGACTGTCTTATGGATAAAATAGCTCTTTTTGTTGATGTACAAAACATCTACTACACCACTCGGCAGGCCTATGGTCGCCAGTTTAATTACCGTAAGTTATGGCAAATTATTAGTCAGCAAGGCACGATTACACAGGCTACTGCGTATGCCACCCAGCGTGACGATGACGATGGCCAGCATAAGTTTCAATCGGCACTTAAACACATGGGCTTTAGCGTTAAGCTGAAGCCATTTATTCAACGTATTGATGGCAGCGCTAAAGGCGACTGGGACGTAGGCATTACAATTGACGTGCTAGACGCAGCCAAAGAGGTGGATCGTGTAATTTTACTGTCGGGTGATGGAGATTTTGATCTATTGCTGGAGAAAATAAACCTGCAGTATGGCGTAAGAACGGAAGTTTATGGTGTACCGGCGTTAACGGCAAAGTCTCTGATTGATGCGGCTAGCGTTTTTCACCCGATTGATGAGGATTTGTTGCTGTAGCGAGTTCACCATTAACTTAGCACCAATACAAAGCGGCTCAACTTGTTTGCAAATGGTTACCCAACTTATAAGCGGCCTTCGCAAGCCAAACGCTTATCAACCATGCGTCGGTAAAAATAGCTGAGTACGGGTTTGATACCCGGCAAGCAGATAAGCACACCCAGTGGCATTAATAGTGGCACTTGCTTCATCATAATGCTGTAGGCATCCATTTCTGAATGGATAACCCCATGAGCATCTTCTATGTGTAATTCACGCAAGGCTTTGAACGGGTCTATCCCACGTTGCCTCAAGGCTTGGTCTTGACTGGTGATATCAAACCAACTAAATAAAGCCGACCGCTGACCGGCTAGCCGCTCAAATAACGCACGATCTTTAACGCAGCTGGGACAGGATTGATCATAAAAAACGGTGATTTGAGCGCGATCAACAACCGATGCTTTAGTCATTTTGCCGCTTGCTCTAACTGCAATAGGCGTGATTTTAGGCTGTCAATTTCATCGAGTAAATCCAACGCCAAGGCAATACCGGATAGATTGATATCTAGGTCACGCTGCAAGCGCATGGCTGCGTGTGCTTTTTGCAGACAACGAGCACTAAACTGCCACTGCGTTTGCCGCTGCCCCTGAGGTTCCAATATACCCTCCTGCACCAATTCAATTACCCATTCATTACTGCTTGAACACGCTTGGCATAAGTCATCTAAAGACAGTACCGTTGCTTCATCTAGCAGGAGTCCTTTAAGTATTTTATCGTTCATCGTCATTACACTCCCAATTTACTACGTGGGTTATAACCTAAAGTTTGTTCCATTTGCTGGTACAACGCTTTTGCCTCTTCAGTATCCGCTGCTGGCAGGGTAATTTGTGGTACTACGTATAAATCGCCCGGTGGTGTGCTAGGTATACCCCGCCCTTTTAATCGCATTTTTCCGCCACCTTTTGTGCCCGCTGGTATTTTCATATCGACCGGCCCATCGGGCGTTGGTACTTTAATGCTCGCGCCTAAGGCTGCCTCCCATGGAGTAATGGGTAAATCTAGATACACATCATGCCCATCAACACGGTAAAAAGGGTGTGCTTTAAAATCAATTTCTAGATATAAATCACCTTTGCCGCCTTGCCCCATACCCGCTGAGCCCTGCCCAGCCAAACGGATACGCTGGCCTTTTTTAACCCCTTTAGGAATTCTTACCTTTAAGGTTCGCTGTTTAGTAACTACTTGCCCGTTAGCGTCCAACTCTGCAGCGTTAAGGGTAATACTATGCGTGGCACCTTGGTAGGCATCCATGAGTTCTATGCTTACTTTGGCATGATGATCTTGCCCTCGCGCATTAAAACCGGTTTGCTGACGAGTTGACCGCCCTTGGTTAAACTGCTGGCCAAATAAAGATTCAAAAAAATCACTATAATCCGCACCATCGCCATCGCTGTAACCACCACTAAATTCATAACCCTCGTCCCAATTTGGTGGTGGGTTAAAGTCTTGACCAGCTTTCCAATTAGCACCCAACTGATCGTAGGCCGCACGCTTTTCTGGGTCTTTTAGTACATCGTAGGCTTCACCAAGCTCTTTAAAACGGGCTTCTGCATCCTCGGCTATATTTACATCAGGGTGGTATTTACGTGCTAACTTCTTATACGCGCGTTTTATCTCATCTTGTTTAGCATCGCGCTCAACACCCATAATGGTGTAATAATCTTTATAATCCATCTGCTACCCCGCTTTACTCCTTAGTCTTCTAACCGGAAGCCTATTTTAACGGTTACTTGCCAATGTTTAATTTGCCCTTGGGCTAGGTGACCGCGCGTTTCTATCACTTCAAACCAATCCATATTACGGGTTGTTTTAGCCGCAGCTTCAATGGCATTTTTTATTGCATCGTCCGAGCTGACTTCTGAACTACCCGTTAGCTCAATATATTTATAGGTATGATGACTCATCTTATCCTCCTATCATTTGTTGGTACTTTTAGCATATACCTTTAAGTCGGAACCGACAATTATTTAGCAATCGATTCATTTGACCTAAAGATCGGTGAGATAGTGACCCAAATTCATGTAAAATTTAATCACCATTAAAAATCATCGTGGCAAATGAATATGAAAAAGCTGGAACATCTTTTTAAACAAAATAAAGAGTGGGCTCAGTCCATTACAGACGAAGACCCAAACTTTTTTAAAAATTTATCTAAACTGCAATCACCCGAGTACCTTTGGATTGGCTGCTCTGATAGCCGAGTACCGTCCAATCAGCTACTGAATCTTGCCCCAGGTGAGGTCTTTGTTCATCGTAACATTGCTAATATGGTTATCCACAGTGATCTAAACTGCTTGTCGGTTATGCAGTTTGCCATTGAAGTACTTAAAGTTAAGCATATTATCGTTTGCGGCCATTATGGTTGCGGCGGTATCAAAGCCTCACTGGAGGACGTTGACCATGGGCTTATTGATAATTGGCTTGGGCACATTAAAGATGTACATCGCCTTCACGCAACTGAGTTAAATGCAATTACTGATCAGGAAGAAATGGAACACCGTTTATGTGAATTAAACGTGATTGAGCAAGTAGCTAATGTTTGTGACACCACTATCGTCAAGAATGCTTGGAAAAGTGGTGCTGACTTATCGGTACACGGCTGGGTTTACAATATTAAGAACGGTATTCTAAAAGATATTACTAATACGCCTATCACTCACGGGTAACAGTCGTATTACTGACTACCATTTATTGGCTAACAATCGATATCTTCAAGTTCTATATTAAGTGCATGGCCTGAAATAATCAGCTCGTATAGTGAAACAACCAGCGACAGCATCATGAGTACTAAACTGATAGTAAAAGCCCATTGACCGAAATCACCAGCCGCTAAAAATAATAGGAACATCGCAGCTACGCAAAAACTAATGCTTAGTACCCCCAAAATTTGCATCCAGATGATTAACTTTATACGCAACTGCAAACTGATAATCTGACGTGCAATAAGCTGCTTATTCGTCTCATTAATTTGCTGATGTAAACCGCGGATAACGTTTGCCAAGCCCAAAAAGCGATTCGTATAGGCAAGTAGTAACAATGAAATAGCGGGAAATAATAAGGCGGGGGTCGATAGTTCCATACTTGATTAAAATTCTTTATGTAAGTTGATAGAGCGCTTATAAATCACTGATAGCCCTTTTTAACCTAATGCTTGCTAAGACCGCATCATAAACAGCATTTGCATGGTTATTCTGGCTGTTTTTCCGTAGTGCTTCGGCACTAAGCACATCGGTATTGGTTGATAAGCCATGCTCATACCGATCACGATTAACCTTTAGGTTTTCTTCTGCCTGATCAATAGATTGCTCGGTTACGCCAAGACGTTTACGTGTTTCTTGTACGTCTAGCCAATATTGCCTTACTTGCAGTTTAACAAGGCTTAATACTTCATCATATTGTTTTTCAAGTGAACGCGCTTGACGAGCCATTGCTGACGATTGATGACGAATTAGGCCTGCATCGAACAACGTCCATTTCACACCGACACCTACTAACCATTGACCCTCATGTGCCTGATACTCGTTTTCTTGAAAATCATAACCGCCCGTTAAAGCAACTTGTGGCGCATTACCTGCTCGAACAGCCTTTGCTTTGGATTTAAGTGCGTCGGCTTGTTCTTTTAAAACACGCAATTCGTAACGTTGCTTAATCGCTTGAGCCAATAACATATCCAACGAAAGGTCTACTCTTTGCGGCTCTAATTCTTTCAATAAGACCGCTGTTTGAAAATCTCGCCCCAGTAAACGATTATAGGCAGATTGACTAATATCAAGCCTATTTTCAACCTGCATAGATGACTGCACTGCATCGGCCAAAGCAACTTTCGCGGCTAATAAATCATTTCTTGATACCATCCCCTGCTGATATAGGTTTTCAACATCTGCCTTATGCGAGGATAGGCTGACCACATGACTATTTGCCACCTCAAGTGCTTTACTTAATCGCAACACCGCGATGTAGGCTTCAGCCACTTTCAGCTTCAAGTCTAGCACTTTACCCGCCTCAAACTTTTTTGAAGCTTCTAACGAAGAGGTTGCCGCATCGATACCACGACTAATTTTTCCACCGGTGTAAATAGGTAATACCGTCATCGCTTTGTACGAATAACTTTCTCGTTCAGCCAATGGGAATTGTGTTGATACACCCGCAAAATCTACTTTTGCTTCTGGGTCATTCTCCATCATGCTATACCCTGCCCCAACAGTGACATTAGGCAAACGGGCTGCCTTTGCTGCCTCTAGCTGGTATTGACTAGCTTGTGTATTTTCACGCACCGCTTGAAGACTATGGTCATACTTGATGGCAATATCCCATGCCTGCTCGAGTGTTTCTGCTTCTAAAGCCATGGGAAGCACGCAGCCAAACAAAAGTACAAGAGCAAAAAGTTGGTTCTTTTTAAACAACATTAGTCTTCTCCTGTTGAACCAGTATGAAGCGACTGACGTGTTAACATTGAATACAGCAACATCGGTACCACAACCAGTGTCAACGCCGTTGACACAATCGTACCGAAGATTAATGAGATCGCCAGCCCACCAAAAACAGGGTCAGATAACATCACCGCAGAGCCCAAAACAATCGCCAATGCTGTCAATAAAATTGGCCGTAACCGAACAGCCCCTGCCTCTCTAACCGCTTCATGTGCAGACATACCTTTTTTCATATAGTCCACTACAAAATCAATAATTAACAATGAGTTACGAACCACCACACCCGCTAATGCTATTACTCCAATCATCGACGTTGAGGTGAAAGGTTCACCAACTATCCAGTGCCCAGGAAACACACCAATCAGCCCAAGTGGAATAGCCGACATGGCTATCAGTGGTATTTTAAACGAGGCATAATAACCGACCAATAATAGATAGATAAAAACCAATGCAATACCAAGCGCACCTAACATGTCGCGAAAAACATCTAAGGTTAAACGAATCTCGCCATCCCATAGCAATTGGTATCCATCAATCGTGTCAGGGGTAACCGATTGTAATTGTAAATTACCCGTTGTTAACACCTCTCCTTCACCCAATGACAGATTGTCTAATCGTTGATCTATATCCATCACTGCATACACCGGTGTGGTATCGCTCAGTTCTGCACCTACAAATGTCACGCGCTCATAATCCTTATGCAAAATTGGCCGGTCTTGAATATCGTTAACCACTCGAGTCAATTCAGATAGCGGTATTCTTTGCCCTTGTCTGTTCGTTAAATAAATACTCGATAAAAGCGTTGGGTCTATCTGGTATTGATAAGGAATATGTAAGCGTATTGGCACAATCTTTTTTTCTGACGCAATATGTAAACGGCCCATCTCAGTCCCACTGACCATTTGCCTCAATGCTTGTACAACCTGCGCTACTGAAACACCCGATAAAGCGGCTTTTTCTTTATCTACAATCACTCTAAACTGTGGCACATCAGCCACTTCAGAGTCATGCACCTCAACAACGCCGTAAGTCTCTTTAAACACCTTGCTCACCTTGGCTGATATTTCACGAAGCTTTTCCGGATCTTTACCATAAATTTCAGCTAAAACCGTCGCCCGTAAAGGCGGGCCGGGTAAGTCTTCTGCTAATTGAATAACACTGCCAGGGTAACGTTGCTGAATTTTTTCCATTGCAGGACGCAGCTGAGCAACTAAATCAATAGAACTCATATCTCGCGTTTTTTTATCCGTTAAATTCACTCTCACTTCAGCAACAAATGAACCTTTTTTATTACCCGCTCCCTTTAACAAGCCATTAAAATCAATAACGCCCGTTTGCCCAACCCAACTTTGATAATTAAGCACGTTATCACGCTCACGCAATAGAGCACCCACTTCGCGAGTGATCTGATCGGTCACTTCTATCGGCGTGAATTCAGGCATGTCGATCGTAATGTTAAAGGTGTTTTTATTATCCTTCGGCAAAAAGACTAAAGGAATACCGCCCGCTGACACTGGGCCACCCACACCCGCAGGGCGAATAAATTGCCAAGCTGGTTGCAACATGGATAACACAATAGCTAAGACAATAACGCCTATTGTAATGTAGCGATAACGCCGACGAGCTAATAAGGGCGTAATAATGTTGTAGTAAAACTGATGTAATTTATCATTGTCATGGGGCGTTTCTAAATCTTCCCCTTCACCCGGTTTGAGCCAACGGTTAGCAGCCCAAGGTGTAACAATATAAGCCACTAATAATGACGCAAACATGGCCATTGGCACATTAAATGCGATGGGGAAAAAATATTGCCCTGCCATGTCTGTCACCACCACCAACGAACCAAACACCAACATAACGGCAAACGTCGCTAAATTGGTTGGGTTCCCAATTTCGTTAGTGGCCTCAACGGTGACATCCACCTTATCCTTTAACCATAAGCTTTTATAATGCCTATGAATATTCTCAATCACCACAATTGAAGAATCCACTAATAACCCTAAAGAGAGAATTAAACCGAACAAAGTGACTCTATTGATGGTGATTCCAAATATATAGTCAGAACCCAGTGTTAAAGCCAAAATAAAAGGCACACTAATCCCAACGATGAGCGCTTCTTTAAACCCAAGAAAAAGCACAATAACAACAAAAACAGAAATGATAGCGATACCCAGATGCTCAATCAAATTATTAACCGCATCATCAGCCTTTTTGCCATCATTACGCGTAATAATGACCTCTACTCCGGCGGGAATAAAACTGTTTTTCATCCGCTCAATTCTATCTAGCACATCATCCGCTACGAAGACCGCATTGGTCCCGGTTTTTTTTGCAACGGCAATAGAAACCGCGGGGATTTCTACCGTAGCGGTGGAACCAAATCTTGGGTCTGCTGGGCCATAAGCAAATCGTGAAAGTTTGTCTCGTTCTTCTCGAGGACCATCAATGATGTCTGCAACATCTTCCATGTAAATAGCTTGTTGATTAAAGCTACCTATTATTAGTTTTTTGACTTGTTCAGCAGACGTTAAAAACCCATCTAAGTAGAGGTTACTAACCTTTCCTTGAATTGCTTGTGTGCCAACCGGGGCCGATACATTACCAGCTTGCAATGCTGCCTGCATTTGGTCTAGCGTAATACCAAAACCCAACAACCTTTCAGGATCAAGTTCGACCCGAACCTCTCTGTCTCGCCCTCCTTTAACGTAGGCAACCGACACTTCATTCAAACTACGTAAACGGTCTACCATATGGTCTGCTAGGCGTTTTAAAGCGTAATCATCATATTTTTCTGAGGCTAGGGTAACCGTTAGAATTGGCACATCATCAACATCAACACTTCTAATTAAAGGAACTGAAGCATCAGCAGGTAATTGGTCTTGTTTTCCTAGAACTCGGTCGTAAAGCTTCACGAGCGATTCTTCCTTATCAAGCCCTACTTTAAACTGAACACTCACCACACCCATAGAGTTCAGTGCGGTTGCATAGGTATGATCAACACCAGGTATTTCTCGAATAATGCCTTCTAATGGATTGATCACCAGTTCTTCTATTTCGCTTGGTGTTGCACCCGGCATGCTGACAAAAATTTCGGCGCCCGGCACCACAATTTGCGGGTTTTCCTCACGAGGCGTTAACAAAATAGCGATAATACCCAGCAATACACAGCTGAGCATAAATAACACGGTTAACTTGGAGGTAACGAAAGCATGCGCAACCCATCCCGCCGGATTTAATCGCTTATTATCCACCCACTACATCCCTTGCTTGAATAGAGTCACCCTCTCGCAACCGCTCAGTAGGGGCTGATACAATTTGCTCGCCACCCGTTAAACCGACTAATACTTCAATTTTTCCGCGGGTTGTTTTCCCTAAGCGTAGCCAGCGAAAATGAATGCGCTGTTGTTCGTCAACTATATATACCCCGGTTAAGCCCGCCCTGCTTATCAAGGACTCAACACGAATAACCGGCGAGGATTTAACGCCTACTTTAAAATGAGCTCGCCCAAACATCCCTGGCCGTAGCTTACTGTTATCCGGTAACGAGACTTTTACTTGTGATTTACGCGTTAACGGATCAGCCGATGGAACAACTCGAGCAATAACGCCATGAAGCGATTCATCAAGCGCATCAATAACCAGCTCAACAGTTTCTCCTCGACTGATATTTTTTAACTGTCCCTCGCCAATATACGTTTCAAATAACAAACCGTCAGCTGACTCAACTGTTAGTAAAGGTATAGCAGGTGCTGCCAAATCTCCTTCACGTTTATGCCGCCCCACTACCACACCACTAACTGGGCTTGTAATTTGAGTATATTGACGCTGCGCCTGAGTTGTTTGTAGCGCTGCTTTAGCTTCGCGTAATGTGTCTTGCGCGATATCCCGCTGCAACCGTACTTTTCTGAGTTTGTTTTCAGACACGCTGCCACGCTCAAATAATGCTTGGAAGCTTTCCAGATCGGTTTGCGCATCTTTTAATGCCGATTTTGCTTTATCCACCGACGCGGTGACTTGCCGAATAGCACCTTCAACATCCGCACCATCCAATACCACTAATGTTTGTCCGGTCGTCACCGAATCACCTTCACGCACCAAGATTTTCTTAATATAGCCCGTGCTTCTAGAGGCAACATCAACACGATGATCTGAAACAATAGAGCCTGTTGTTCGATAAACTATTGGTAGACTCTCAACTTGCACCTGTGCTGTTTGCAGTGCCCAAGGTTCTTTCACTGCTTTTTCAGCCTTAGGCTGCTCAGAACACCCTAATAGGTTAACCAGCAAACCTATTGACAGCATAAGTGTTAATTGTTTTTTCAAAAAACTCATGTATTAGGGCCCCTCTCATCGGCCACTGTATTGATGGTATTAATATTGTTTTTCAATAGTTGTATAACGTGTGACGAAATAACACTTGGGTCACTATAAGATGTCTTCCATCCCGGTAAGTATTGACACATAGGTCTGGTAGCTGAGTGCGATAGCACCAACCAAATACTGGAGACGGTTAACATGTAATGGTCAGCCTCAGGGGCAATATCCTGAACCAAGGCTAGAACCATTTTAAAGGGCTCTAATAGCACTTCTTCAGCCACTAACTTCAACCTCGCCTCATCCCCATCCAGCAACTCCCACATGACTAACGCCCTAACGTTTTGATCGTCATTAACCATCAAGGCAAAGCGCTCGATAAAACTTTCAAGTCGCTCTAGCGGTGCCCCTGTGTTTGAAACAGAGCCTGCTATGGCAGTCGCCTTATCAACAAATGAGTGTTTCAGCACTTCAAAATATAGCGCGTGTTTATCGGGAAAGTGATGGTAAATTGCGGCGGTACTCAAGCCAACCAATTTAGATAATTCACGCATAGAAACGCCGTTATAGCCTTTAGCGGCAAATAACGGTGTGGCCTTATCCAGTATGTTAATGCGTGTATTTATTTCTTTGCTTTGTGCGTTCATCTACCAACTGGTTACTTAACGTTCGTTAAGGCGAATTTTACTACATAAAATACCGCGACGCAACATAGGCCAAACAATGAAAAAACAATGCCTTTAGCACTTAAGCGAGCTGTTTTTAGGCGTTAGAATCGTTATAAAAGTAAGTGGAGTTGGCCGATAAGCCGGGTTCTGTCGAGGACAGTCATTCATCTGGGATGCATATCACTATGCACCTCGAGCGACCTACCCAGAAGCCGTGTGGGCCACACGTTGCAACTTACGTTGCTACTTCTCTATTTGGTCTTGCTTCAAGTGGGGTTTACCATCGCCGTGATACGTTACCGTACACGCGGTGCGCTCTTACCGCACCGTTTCACCCTTACCGGTCTACCAGTAGACTTAGGCGGTTTCCTTTCTGCTGCACTATCCGTAGGCTCACGCCCCCCAGGCGTTACCTGGCACTTTACCCTATGAAGCCCGGACTTTCCTCCCTGCTTGCGCAGAGCGACTGCCTGGCCAACTCCGCGTGCAGTGTACAAACTAATACCTCTTCGATCAATTTTATTAACAATAAAAATTAATTGCTATTGTTAATGTAAAAAGGCAACTGACACAGTTTTACTTAACACGGCAAGCATTCTACTCATGCAAGCTCAACACTACCTCCAGGCAACCTTATAAAAACATTCTGTTAAAGCAACAACGCAAATTAAGTTTTGAAGCCTGATTAAAGCAGACCAAACTCACCCTAGTTTTTGTCCTTTTTTTAATCATCAGCTTGTATTTCAAGTGCTCTTTTATACAGCGCTTTCTTTGGCTGACCGGTCAATTGAACTGCCAATTTAACAGCCGTTTTTAGTGAACACTCTAGCAATAAAGTTTCTAGGGTCTTAACGTCTTCATCGGACAGCTCATCCTTTTTATGCTGCTTTTTGTTGACGCCTTCTATCAATACGACAAACTCACCACGCTGCATATTACTATCTGCTTGAAGTAATTGATAAATATCTGCAACCGACCCTGTTGCAATTGTTTCATATGTTTTAGTCAATTCACGGGCAATCGATATCTTATGCGTTGGGTCATACGTAGCGAATATATCGTCCATGCATTTAATAATGCGATGGCTCGATTCATAAAATACGAGCGTACCTTGACGACCCTTATATATCTCAAAAATTGCTTTTCGCGCTGCCGATGTTCGCGGCAAGAAGCCTTCGAAACTAAACCTATCTGTTGCTAATCCAGATGCGCTAAGCGCCGCAATTAACGCACAAGCACCGGGAACCGGCACCACCTCAAAACCAGCCTGCTTGACCCCTTCAACTAAGGAGTAACCTGGGTCATTAATAAGTGGTGTGCCCGCATCCGATATCAACGCGATTGATTCGCCAGCGCTCAACTTTTCTAATAAAAACTGACGCTTATTGTTTTCGTTATGCTCATGGTAGGCCGTCATCGCTGTGTTTATCGAGTAGTTATTCAACAAGACTTTGCTATTACGCGTGTCCTCGGCGGCAATCACATCAACCGCCTTAAGCACTTCTAAAGCACGTAAACTGATATCTGATAAATTCCCAATAGGTGTGGCTACAATATAAAGTATGCCTTTATCGTTTGACATCGTTGACCCTGAAAAAGATACTAAGCACTGGTTTGATCATTTTTAATTTTGCGGTTTAAGTCGTTCGTTTATGAGTCCATACAAAAAGAGTTTAATTACGCCTTTCAAACTAGTAGTTATAGCGTTTATCGTACTGCTTTTAGCAAATTGTAGCGCTCTTGAACCGATAGAAACGCCCACGGTCGAACAGTCTAACCCATTGGCAATTCAAGCCCAAGAAGCTTTGTCTCAACAACAATTTTCTCGTGCGGCAATGCTGTTCAAACAACTGGCAAAAAACAGTCAGGCCCCTCTCAAAAACCAATATCTAATATCTGCTATTGAGGCCTATTTTAATGCTGGCGACCTAGCAAATGCTGACTCGCTCATTGACTCTTTACTGACACGTTCATCACAGCTTACCAGTGATAATAAACTATCCCTCGCAACACTCTTACTTGAGCAAGGTAAAGCCGAAGACGCTATTAGCGTATTAATGAGCGTAAGTGAGCTTAATTTAAACAACGAACAACGCATTGATCTTCACACACTGACTAGCTCTGCTTTCTTCCAAGCTGGTAATTTAATCGAAAGTGCCCGCGAACGCATTATATTAGATGCACTCATAAATGAGCCCACTAGCAAGCTCAATAATCAATTGGACTTAGTGAATGTTTTATCTTTATTGTCCGAGCACGCTCTACGTGCTTTATTACCAACAGCTGACAACAATATGGCTGGCTGGGTAGACCTTGCCATTATAAAAAAACAACAAGTCACCTTTATTCCAAACAGTTCTGATGTTGAATCGTGGAAACAACAATACCCCACACACGCCGCGAATGGTTCATTTCTTCTAACCATGGCCAAACAGTCCCAAGAAAACTTCATAGCACCCAATAAAGTAGGCGTTTTCCTTCCAAGCCAAGGCCCTTTCTCACAGGCTGCTTTTAGTGTTCGTAAAGGCATCACCGCTGCTGCATACTCCATGGCCAACAAATGGCCGCTGAATATTCATTTTTACGACACCTCATCTGCACCCGTTGAAACGCTTTATCAACAAGCCATAAGCGATGGCGTTAACATCATTATTGGCCCACTGGACAAAATAAACCTTAGTAAAATAGCCTTATTACCTGATTTACCCATCCCTGTTATTGGGCTCAATAAAAATGGTAGTCATCATAGCCCTCATTACGTTGAGTTCTCGTTGTCACCCGAAGAAGATATTACGCAAATACTCAGTTTTGCTTGGCTAAAAGGGCACCAAAAAGCATTAATTTTAACGCCTCAATCAAACAGTGGCGAACGATTAGCCGGTCATTTTTCATCGCTTTGGCAAAAACTTGGTGGACAAGTTCTAGATGTACAAACATACGAAGCTAATCAAGCAGACTACTCCACTGCCATTAAAAGCCTGTTACAAATTGACGACAGTGTTTACCGCTTTAAACAACTTCGTCAGCGCCTTAACCTGAACATCAAATTCGAAGAAAGACGTCGTCACGATGCAGACTTTATCTTTTTATTGGCAAGCCCTCGTGAAGGCCGCTTAATCAAGCCACAATTACGTTTCCACCGCGCTGCCGACATTGCTATTTTTAGTACTTCCAAAATTTACGAGGGTGAGCAAAACAAAGGGGCAAACCGTGATTTAGATGACGTTTTTTTCTGTGACATGCCCTGGCTTATCGAACCTAATAAGCAACAAAATGGCTCTCTCAACCAGGCACTAAAACAATGGCCCAATACTCGTGGGTTACACCGTCGATTAACTGCCTTTGGTTACGATGCGTATCAACTTATTCCACATTTAGAACACTTGAAATCCAACCATTTTGCTCGCCTTGATGGCAAAACCGGTATTCTTTCAATGAATAATAACGTCATTAACAGGCAATTGAGTTGCGGCCAATTCCAGCGCGGTCAAGTCAAATCATTAGGACTGGCACCTCACCTTGAGCGCACGATGAATATGCAATCAGTAGTGCCTTCTCCTCAACACACCGAACAAGTTAATACTGCCCCCCTTTAATGGACTCATCTAATGCTCTTGGTCAACAAAACGAGGACTTAGCACTTACCTTTTTACGTCAAAAAGGTCTTGTTCTTATACAAAGAAACTATCGTACTCGCTTGGGTGAAATTGACTTAATTATGAAAGACAATGACTACACCGTTTTTATTGAGGTTCGTTACCGTTCCTCAACGAAATTTGGCGGCGCTTTACTGTCTGTCGATCGACGCAAACAAGCTAAACTTATAAAGTGTGCTCAACACTACATTGCCAACACATCAGGCCAGCAAAACTTTCGATTTGATGTAATCGCAATTTCACCCTCCTCTAGCCAGCATGAGATACAATGGGTTACCAACGCATTTGATGAGTTCTAACATGAGTTTACAAGAAAGAATCTATCAACACTTTACCGATAGCATTCAAACAAAACACGACGCTTTAGAGTCGCTTCCCAACTCCATTGAATTAGCCGGCCAAGCTATTGTCCAGAGCTTACTTAACAATGGCAAAGTTCTAACCTGCGGTAACGGTGGGTCGGCAGGGGACGCGCAACATTTTTCTTCTGAAATGCTTAATCGTTTTGAACGTGAGCGCCCTAGCCTACCAGCTATTGCACTTAGCACAGACACCTCAACGCTAACCTCCATTGCAAACGATTATTCGTACGACGAGGTGTTTTCTAAGCAAATACGTGCACTGGGGCAAGCGGGCGATATTTTATTAGCCTACACAACAAGCGGAAACTCCAAGAACATCGTATCAGCCATCAGTGCTGCGCATGACCGAGAAATGTTGGTGATCGTCATTACTGGTAAAGATGGCGGCACGATAGCCGCTAATGATTTATTACAAGATAGCGACATTGAATTAAGGGTACCGTCTAACTCAACGGCCCGTATTCAAGAAGTCCATCTTTTAATCACCCATTGTCTTTGTGACCTGATCGACTTTCAATTATTCGGATAAACAACATGTTTTTTAAAAAAGCTTTTATAGTACCCGCTTTACTGTCCATCGTTTTATTATCAGGCTGTGCAGCTGTTGCTGTTGGAACCGCCACTACAGGCGCTGCCGTTGTTCATGACAGACGCACCACTGGCACCGTCATTGATGATCAAACCATTGAACTTAAAGCGTTGGGTGTCTTATATGGCGTAGATAATATTCGTATAAACACACACGTTAATGCTACTTGCTATAACGGTATCTTATTGCTAACCGGTGAAGCACCAACAGAAAGCCTGCGCAACGATATTGCAAATAGATTGCGCAAAATACCAAAAGTCCGAAAAGTACATAATGAAATTCTAATCGCTGCGCCAAGTTCCTTAGTCTCTCGTAGCAGTGACGGCCTGATTACCAGCAAAGCTAAAGTTGCTTTATTTAGCCTTAATAAAATAAAAGGGTTTGATCCCACTCGCGTCAAAATTGTTTCTGAAAACGGTGTCGTTTATTTATTAGGTATTCTAAAACAGCACGAAGTAACCCCTGTCATTGAAACAGTTCGGCGGGTAGGCGGTGTTCAACGTGTAGTGAAGTTGTTTGAAATTACTGACTAATGAGAAAAAAAAATGACGACTTTTTACAGCAGTTAACCGGGCTTTATCACGAAAAATCACTTTTCTTAGACCCCGCTGACTGTTGGAGTTACGGCTATGATAACAGCCGACGACACAAAGAACCCCTTGCTGTTGTTTTCCCTAGCTCTCATCAACAAATAATTGATACCGTCCTATTATGTAACACACATAATATAGCCATCACTGCACGTGGCAGCGGAACCGGCACAACAGGTGCTAGCGTACCATCGAATGGTGCAATTATCTTATCCACCGAGAAAATGGATAATATCATCAGCATAGACCCTGATAACCGCATGATGATTGTTGAACCCGGTGTAACTAATCAGGCCATTCAACAAGCGGCGGCAGAACATGGTTTCTTTTGGCCTCCCGACCCAACCAGCGCAAGCATTTGCACCGTTGGTGGAAACCTTGCTTATAACTCAGCTGGCCCACGGGCTGTGAAATACGGCACACCACGCGAGAACACATTAGGGTTAACCTGTATTACCGGCAGTGGAGAAACCTTAAAAACCGGCGCAAACACCACAAAAAGCGTCGTCGGCTACGACTTAACTCGACTCATTATTGGCTCTGAAGGTACCTTAGCCATTATTAGCCAAGCAACCCTAAAACTAACACCTTTGGCTGAAAGCAAACGCACACTTCAAGCTACTTACGATTCTATTCAAGCCGCGGCTAATGCCATTGCACGCATCATGGCACAACCAATCACCCCTTGCGCCTTGGAGTTTATGGATGGAACCGCAATTTCACTGGTTAAAGAAGACGCCCAATTAGATTTACCTGATAATGCACAAGCCTTACTAATGATAGAGGTTGATGGTGATCAATTTGGGCTGGATGCCATTGCAGATAAAGTCGCAGCGAGTGCATCGGTCGATGGCCTCATCGACATTCATATTGCCCATACAGCTGAACAAGTTAAACAGCTTTGGTCTGCTAGAAAAGCCCTTTCTCCATCTCTTCGAAAAGTCGCTCCAAAAAAAATAAATGAAGACGTGGTTGTTCCCGTTAGCTATATTCCTAAGTTAATTAATGGCCTTCAGGCACTATCTAAACATTATCAAATCCCTATTGTTAATTTTGGTCATGCAGGAAATGGAAACATTCATGTTAATCTTCTCGTTCAGCTTGAGCAGCTAGATAGAGCAAAAGAATGTTTAGCCGAGGTATTTGAATTAGTCATACAACTTAATGGCAGCCTATCTGGCGAGCACGGTATCGGGCTTGAAAAACGTGATTATATTAATTTAGAACTAGAAGCCACAGCTATCGGCATTATGAAAAAAATTAAGGCTCAATTTGACCCCAAAAATCTATTAAATCCGGATAAGGTATTTCCAATAGACGCATAAAATGGCTTGCCAAACCAGATGACTAACCCTTATTCTTACAGTAAGGAAGCAAACAGTAAGGAATTACCATGACGACTTACCAACATATTTTAGTAGCCCTAGACCTCAGCGAACATTCCTTATTTGTTTTAAAAAAAGCGCACGAGCTTGCTCAACAAAACCACGCCAAATTATCAGCTATTCATGTTATTGAACCCCTTGTAGAGTCCTCACATTTGGCATTTGATGGGACTATCTCAACTGATTTATTACCGGTTCAAGATGAGATTGAAGCGTCAGCAAAAAAGAAACTCAGTAAACTCGCCGCTTCCATCGACCTAGCAGAAGAAAACCAATTAATCCAAATTGGCCGCCCCGCTGATACGATTCATCAGCTCAGCAAAGACCTGCCATGCGACCTTATTGTGGTGGGAAGTCATGGACGACGTGGACTTAGTTTATTACTCGGCTCTACCGCTAATGCCGTCCTACACGGTGCAACCTGTGATGTATTAGCCGCTAGGGTTAATGACTAGCTTAGGCTTCTAAGTCCACGCGCATTGATAAGTCGACAGCTTGAATATTTTTTGTTAACGCGCCTACCGAAATAAAATCCACACCTGTTTTAGCAATATCTCGGATAGTCGATAAATTAACATTACCCGACGCCTCTAGTTTCGCAACGCCTTTATTAAGCTCAACCGCTTCACGCAATTGCTCTAAAGTGAAGTTGTCTAATAACAAGATGTCCGCTTTCGCTTCAAGTGCTTGTTTCACCTCGTCTAAGTTTTCAACCTCTACCTCAACATCAACCAGCGAACTGCTTAGACGAGCAGCAGCGACCGCTTTTGCAATTGAACCAGCCGCCATAATATGATTTTCCTTTATCAACATACCATCGTACAAGCCAACCCTATGATTAGACGCTCCGCCACAGCGAACTGCATACTTTTGCGCCAACCGTAAGCCAGGGATTGTTTTACGCGTATCTAATACGGTCGCTGACGTACCTTCAACTGCTTTCGCAAATTGCTTAGCAAGTGACGCTGTTGCCGATAAGGTCTGCAACATATTTAACGCTGCGCGTTCTCCTGTTAATAAAGCCCGTGCAGAGCCTGATAGGTAACACAAGGTATCACCAGCATATGCCTGCTCGCCTTCTTTAAACTGCCAATCGATGACAACCTTTTCATCCAGCTTTTTAAAAACCGCATTCACCCATGCTTGGCCACATACCAACATGGCTTCACGCGTTAGAATAGTTGCTTTAGCTAATTTCTCTTCTGGAATGACCAGTGCGGTTAAATCACCACTACCAACATCTTCTGCTAAAAACCGACAAACATCTTCGTCTATTATTTTGGGGTCGAGCATAAAAATCCATTCACCTGAAAAATAAAAAAAGCCTCTTTGTTAGAGGCTCTTTATTATCACATAATTTAATGCTAATAAGAATCTCATGCCAAGCCAGGTTCAGCACTTTTTGATGTCATTAGGCTCTTCATTCCCGCTAACACCCTGTCTACTAGCGGCGCCCTTTCTTGACCAATAATAGTCATTCGTTTTTGCCTAAACGCTTCTGCTAAATCATCCAGACTAATATCCATTGCTTTAACGCCGCAATCATTCACAAAAAGACATTGCATAGTAACCGAACTTTTCCAAGACAATTTGGCACGTAAAACACCACCATCTTCCCCCGTATACTCAACCCAATCACCAACATCTATTTTAGATGCCAACTTGCTGAATTTATCGTTTGGCATTTGTGCTTTTTTGCTTTCAAGCTCTTGCAATAAATCCTCTTCGAGGTTGTCACATAAGTCTTCGTTAACCTCAACCATAACTACCTTCTCAGCCACTGGAATATTGTCTTGTTCGCCGACCCTCATAACCAATAACTGTTTATGCCAGGACTCCAGCTCTTTAAAAAATGGAACGGATTGATGAAAATCATATGAGATATTTTCCAGTCCAACTTTAATGTCTTTCAACAACCTAGCCAGCCCCTCTATAATCAATTCTCTAGCCGCGTCATCCGCTGGCTCAACAACACTGACCACTAGCCTATCAATTACCTCAATACATTTCTGCGTTTCTTGTGGCTCCCTTTCGCGCCTTAATAAGGCTAATACAAGCACGTCTTTCCATGCGTCGTCTAAAAATAACTGAATGAACTCAGGCACTGACTTACCATTTAGTCGCAAAGCAATTTCATAGGCAGCTTGACGCTTTGTTAACTCAAGCTGTTCGGTACTTTTAGTCACTTTGCGAGAGCGTTCCTCTATCACGTCTATTTGACGCTGCTGCTGCTCCATAAATACATCAAATTCTTCATTAAGTTCAGCAAATATCTCCACGTCATTATCGAACTCCATCAGTACTCGCTCGACTAACTCTTCCATTTTTTCAAACACAGCACTTCTAATTTGTCGGTTCTTTTCGCTCACACCCAAGCCTGCTTGTGACATGGCATTTAGAAATTTTCTTGCTGGGTGACTTTTTTTGGCGAAAAACTCCTTATCTATCATTGCCACTTTTAAAATAGGAATTTGCAATTGAGCAATCATCGCCCGAACCGTATCGGGCAATTGACGATCTTGCAAAATCACATCAAAAAACATCGCAACCACATCAATTAATGTGTCATCTTGTTCTGCATATGGTTGGCGCTGACCATCAACTTGAATTCTTTCCCCAATTTTTAGGCGAACACTTTCAGCTATATCAATACCCTCCACTGCGCCTTCTTTTTGAAGATGAGTCAGTGTATCAACAAGCTCCGTTGTCGGTAGTTGCTGTCCAGACACTGTCAACCCATCGGACACCATGCTATCACCCTGCTGAGAACGATACACCTGCGCCATTTCAACCAAGCCCGTATATAGCGCAGGGTCAATTTCAGCCATCGATACTTTTGCTGTCGTGATAGGCTGCTCCGTGACCGGCGCCTGCTCGTGGTTCGTATGTGCTACTTTTTCATTAGTAAATGATTGTGCTGCCCGCTTAACGGCTGCATTAGTATTTTTGATTTTTGGTTTCGGTAATGTTGGCAGGATGCCTGCTTGAACAAACACCTCATTAATCTCCCCTAAAACATCACCTAAATTCGTAAGAACCTCTTGTGAAAATGATTCACACAAAATGTTATGAGCCTGTTTTGAAAACGACTCGCCTTTCAATAACTCAACATAAGTCTTCAATAAAATGGCTGGGCCAAATGGGTTTTTACTCGCTTTAAGTTCGTCTGTGCCCGACACAAATTCAATGCGACGAGCTAGCGCATACAAGACATCAACCAACTCACTTTCACAGTTAGCAATATAGCCATCGATTAGTAACTGGCCTTCAATTTCGTCTGTTCCCAATAACTGTAAACCAGACCAATCTTCGGTTTCAACTGATGAGGCAAACGCTTCGCCAACCGTCGGATTAGGCGACGCTGAAAAACTAGAAAGGTTTTTAATCACACTATCAATGTATAGCGAAGGAATGTACAAAGAGGCCTTTTGAAACACCTTAATATCGCCGGTTGCAGCGTCCATTTTTTTGCTATCTATCGCATCAAACAACTGCTGTTCACTCTTTTCCAAGTGGATAACCAGCATTTTTTGCAAATAACTTTTCAATAAATTAACTGATGCATTAATCACCCTTTGCTTCTCTACCGACATAGTGTTCCTCGATGTTGAACGGTTGTTATTTTGGCGAATAGGAACTACCCTTGCCTGTGATTGTGCTTTTTCCATAAACTGAAATTTTTTTGTATTCTGGATACATAGAGTATAGTCAGCTCATGTATAAAGTTGTGCGCTAGAGCACATATTTAGATACCCTCATTTTATATGCCTGACACACCAACAAATATTCGCCTAGGTCTACTAGAAACTGCTGAATTTAAAGCCTCGCCGAATAAAAACGAGCGTCCAAACCCTTTTGATATTCGGTTAATTATTGTGCATGGAATCAGCCTGCCCCCTGATCAATTTGGAGCGGGTTGGATTGATGATTTTTTTCTTAATCAATTAGACCCTAAACAACACCCGTATTTTCAAGAGATTTGCACTCTTAAAGTGTCTTCACATTTATTAATCCGTCGTGATGGTAGCGTGACGCAATATGTTCCGTTTCAAGAACGTGCATGGCATGCTGGTGTTTCACAGTATGCCGGCGAGGACAACTGTAATGATTTTTCTATCGGCATAGAATTAGAAGGTGCGGACCATATCCCTTATACAGAGAAACAATACCAAGCACTTAGTTGCTGCTGCCAAACTTTGATACAACATTATCCTGAGCTTTCTACAGAAACCATCGTTGGTCATTGTGACGTTTCTCCGGGCCGAAAAACTGACCCTGGCGAAAGCTTCGATTGGCAAAAATTTAGGACGCTACTGACTGGCCGTTGAGTCTTCGCCTCGGAACATATCTATCAACATCATTACAACGCCAATTGAAATGGCTGAATCAGCAATATTAAATACGGGCCAGTGGTAAGAATTATAATAAACGTCTATAAAATCAATAACATAACCATAGGCAACCCGATCATATAGATTACCTATTGCACCACCCAAAATCAATGACAGGCTCACGGCCATCCATTTTTCTTTCGGCTTCAAACGGCTTAACCAAATCACCAAAATCAGTGTTGCAATCGATGCGATTGCGACAAAGAACCAACGTTGCCAACCACCGGCGGTACTTAAAAAACTAAACGCCGCGCCTTTATTATGCACATACGTTAAATTCACGAACGGCATAACATCAATAGACTCGTATAAGCTAAAAGATGCAACCACCCAAAGTTTACTGACCTGATCCAGAACTATAACCAGCAGTGACAATCCTAACCACTTAAACATACGGCTTACTCTAAGCGAACAGTCTTTGCTCACCGCTGCCTTCTATATTTTCTACGCAACGCCCACATAGTTCAGGGTGCGTTTCAGATTCACCCACATCGTGACGGTGATGCCAACAACGAATACATTTTTCATGCTCACTGGCAGTAACGGTGATGAATAACTGAGCATTATCCGTTGCCTTTGCCTGCTCGGGTTTGTCTGCAAGAGGTTTTACTTCGGCATATGAGGTAATAAAGATAAAACGTAGTTCATCGTTCATCTTAGCCAGTGTTTCATATAATTCACCCTCACAATACAAGATGACGCTTGCATCTAAGCCAGAACCAATTAGACCTTCTTCTCTGACGCGTTCCAGCTCTTTACTAACCAATTCACGCGTCTCTATCACCGGCTTCCAAAACGCCAACTCATTACTTACTTCAGTATCCTCAATCGGGAAACCGTCATAAGCAGTGGCCAAAAACACTGACTCTTCACGTTCACCTGGCATTGCTGACCAAATTTCCTCGGCTGTATAACTGAGTATTGGTGCCACCCAACGCACTAATGCTTCGGCAATATGGAACATTGCCGTTTGCGATGAACGCCTTGCTAAGCTATTTTGTTGTAATGTGTATTGGCGGTCTTTAATGACATCTAAGTAAAAGCTGCCCATTTCAACAGAACAAAAGTGGTGGATACCTTGGTGAACTTGTAAAAACTGGTATTGATCGTAGTGTTTCAATACGTCTTTTTGAACATCACGGGTTTTTTCAACCGCCCAACGATCTAATGGCAACATATCAGCAAACGCTACCATATCTTTTGCTGGATCAAAGTCATTTAAATTTGATAACAAATAACGTGCGGTATTTCTCAATCGACGATAAACATCAGATGCTCGTTTTAAAATCTCATCCGAGACAGTCATTTCGCCACTGTAATCATTAGCTGAAACCCAAAGGCGTAAAACATCCGCTCCAAGGGAGTTAATCACCTTTTGAGGCGCAATAACATTGCCTTTTGACTTAGACATTTTCATACCTTTCGCATCGACGGTAAAACCATGTGTCAAAACAGCCTTATAAGGCGCTTGGTCATTCATGGCAACCGATGTCAGCAAAGATGACTGAAACCAACCTCGATGTTGGTCTGACCCTTCAAGATACATATCCGCTGGAAACGTTAATGCTTCACGCCGCTCTAAAACACAGGCATGCGTTACACCAGAATCAAACCATACATCTAAAATATCATTAATTTTACTGTACTCATCCGCTTCATCACCTAGCAATGTCGAAGCATCTAAATCAAACCAGGCTTCAATACCCGACTCTTCTATAAGAACCGCCACTTGCTCAATCAAGCCAGCCGTATTGGGGTGTAATTCACCCGTTTCTTTATGCACAAACAAAGCAATCGGCACGCCCCAGTTGCGCTGACGAGAAATACACCAATCTGGCCGCCCCTCAACCATGCTATTAATACGCGCTTCACCCCATTCTGGCACCCACGAGGCTTGCTTAATCTCTGCCAGTGCCTTTTCTCGCAGATTATTTTTATCCATCGAGATAAACCACTGCGGTGTTGCTCTAAAAATGATTGGCGTTTTATGTCGCCAGCAATGTGGATAGCTGTGATTTAACACTTCTGAATGCACGAGCGCACCACGTTCTTTTAAAACGTCAATCACCTCATCATTCGCATTGAAAACATGTTTACCAGCAAACAAAGGAGTACTGGCTAAAAACACGCCATTATCGCCAACAGGGTTGTCCACTGGTAACTTATATTGCTGACCAATAATATAATCGTCCTGCCCATGGCCCGGCGCAGTGTGCACTGCACCTGTGCCTGCCTCAGCCGTTACATGATGACCGACAATAATAGGAACAACACGATCATAAAACGGGTGACTCAGCGTCATATGTTCCAAATCTTTACCTTTGCAATACCCAAGCACACGGTAATCTTCAATGCCATAACGTAACATTGCATCTTTTAATAACTTTTCCGCCAAAACAAGGCGCTCATCACCGCTTTGAACCAACACATAATCAAACTCAGGATTTAATGAAACCGCTTGGTTCGCCGGTAAAGTCCACGGTGTAGTCGTCCAAATAACGACGGAGATAGGGCCGTGCCCAGGTGCATTATCACTGCTGTGGAGTTGTTGTAAAAACCTTGACTCATCATTGACCGTAAAACGCACATCAATGGCTGGTGAACGTTTATCTTCGTATTCCACTTCTGCTTCTGCTAACGCAGAGCCACAATCGGTACACCAATGCACAGGCTTTGATCCCTTATGCAAATGACCTTTTTCAATAATACGGCCTAGTGAGCGAACAATATCCGCCTCAAATTGAAAATCCATACTCAGGTAAGGACGCTCCCAATCACCAAAAACACCCAGACGCACAAACTCTTCTTTCTGCATAGCTACTTGTTTGGTCGCATAGGCTCTACAGGCTTTACGAAACTCAGCTGCCGACACCTTCACGCCTGCTTTGCCGATTTTCTTTTCCACCATCAATTCAATAGGCAGGCCATGACAATCCCAACCTGGCACATAAGGCGAGTCAAAACCTTGCAGGGTTTTACTCTTTATAATCATATCCTTAAGTACTTTATTCACCGCATGACCAATATGAATAGGGCCATTTGCATAAGGCGGTCCATCATGTAGGACAAATTGAGGACGACCAGCAAATTTTTCACGTATTTTCTGGTACAACCCCATTTCCTGCCAACGTTTCAACGCATTGGGTTCGCGGTTAGCAAGGTTAGCCTTCATCGGAAAGCTGGTTTTTGGCAAGTTCAGTGTTGTTTTGTAATCCATGATGCTCTTAGGATGTTAATGTCTGATTAAAGTATGTTTTAGCTTGTTCAGAATCAATTAAAATTTGCTGCGTTAACTGTTCTAAATTTTCAAATTTTTTCTCTTCGCGTAATTTTTTTGCAAACGCAACGACAACGCGTTGACCATATAAGTCACCAGAAAATTCAAATAGGTGTGCTTCTAATAAAACCGCTGTTGCTTCTTCAATGGAAGGCCGCGTTCCAACGTTCGCAACCCCTTTATATACCACGCCCGATTCGAGTGTTATTGTAACGGCAAAAACACCTTTAAGCGGAGTTTTTCTATTTTTCACCCGGATGTTAGCCGTAGGAAAACCCAACTCTCGCCCTCGTTTGTGCCCATGCATAACACGACCGGACATACTAAAGCGCCTATTTAAATAAACCGCCACTTTATCTAGGCGCCCATTTTCCAACGCACGTCGAACTAATGTACTACTAACACGCTCATTTTCAATTTTAAAAGAATGGGAGCGCTGTACGGAAAAACCATATTTTTCTCCCGCGACTTTTAAATACTCAAAATTACCTTGGCGATTTTTGCCAAAACAAAAATCATCACCCACGATCAATAATTGAACATTAAGCCGTTGAACCAACATTTCTACAAACTGCTCTGCAGACATATTCGCCAACAAGTCATTAAAACGCACAAGATAAAGCGCATCAACGCCGGTTTCCGACAACTGCTCTATTTTATCTCTCGCAGTCGACACACGTGCAGGGGCTGCCTCAGCCCGAAAATATTCAATAGGTTGTGGCTCAAAACACATAACAACTGCTTGCAAGCCTAAGCTTTTCGCCTGTTCAATTAAGGCGCTCAACACCATCCGGTGTCCAACATGAACACCATCAAAATTGCCGATAGTTAACACGCTACCATTTGGAAAAGCCTGCCCATCTGGCAAGTACCTAATTAATCTCATAAATTATTTGCCCTTAAGTAACAAATGCCGAGGACGCACACCCACTAAGAACGCGGTCGTAACATACAACAAAACCACCATGAGTATTTCCAACGTTAAATGCAAAACTCGGTCAAACGCACCCCATTCATACCACTGAACTGGCGAATAATCATAGGCATAGATGACACCGACAACCAGGTTGGCAATCAACACTTTTATAACAAAACTCACCCACCCTTGTTGAGGTTTGAACGCTTCAGATTTTATCAAAATAGTAAATAACAAACCGGCATTAACAAAAGCCGCTAACGATGTTGCCAAAGCCAGGCCTGCATGTTGAAAAAAGAATACTAAGACAACACTCATTAACATATTTGAAACCACGGCAATAATACCAATTTTAACGGGCGTTTTCATATCTTGCCTCGCGGTAAAACCCGGCACCAATACCTTAACAAGGATAAAGGCAGGCAGGCCTATTGAGTAAGCCATAAGACTTAACGATGCATTATCGACATCAGTACTTGTAAACGCATCGTACTGAAACAGTGTTGCTAACATTGGCTGAGCTAGAAAAAACAAACCTGCTGCTGCTGGCAAACCAAGAAACACCACCCAACGTAAGCCTGTGTCCAGGCTTGCAGAAAAGTCTTTAGTCTTACCTGCCGCGTGGCTTTTAGATAAATTAGGTAAAATGACAGTTGCCAAGGCAATACCAAATATACCGAGCGGAAATTCCACTAAGCGATCAGAAAAATAAAGCCATGAAACACTGCCAGCCACTAAAAATGATGCCAGCAAAGTATCTACCAACAAGTTAATTTGCGTTACCGACACACCAAATAAGGCTGGTAACATTAACTTCATAATTTTCTTAACGCCTGCATGTCCACGATCAAATGACATTCTAGGCAATAAACCCAACTGTTTTAAGTAAGGAAATTGAAAGGCAAGTTGAGCGATTCCTGCCAACAAAACAGCCCACGCTAACGCCATAATTGGCCTTTCAAGCAAGGGAGACAACCAGCATATTGCCGCTAAAAATGATAAATTCAATAACACTGGCGTTACCGCAGGAATTGCAAACTTACCGTAGGTGTTTAAGACACCACCGGCCATGGCTGTCAGTGAAATAAAAAATAGATAAGGAAATGTTATCCTCAACATATCAACGGCCAACTCGTAGCGTGAGCCTGTTGAGTCAAAACCCGGGGCAAACATATAAATTAAAACTGGCGCTCCAATAACACCCAGTAACGTTATAAAAAACAACACTGTTGCCAGCGTACCTGCCGTTTTCCCAAGTAACTCTTTTAATGCCTCGGTTGATTGGGTTTCTTTATATTCCGACAGCACCGGCACAAAAGCTTGCGAAAAAGCGCCTTCAGCAAACAAGCGGCGCATAAAATTGGGGATTTTAAAGGCTACAAAAAAAGCATCTGTCCCTTCGCTTGCGCCAAAAAAACGTGCAATAACAATATCTCGTACAAAGCCTAAAACACGCGAAATCAATGTCATGCTACCAACAATCGCTGTCGATTTTATTAATGTTTTACTCAGCGTCTTTACCCTTATTTTATTAAAAAGCTTTGCCCACAGACAAAAAAACCTTCGTTTATGAAATTTGCCAGCCCCTATCTAGCGCTTAATTATAAGGGATGCATGGAGCTGGCACACCCCAGAGTGAACTTAACAGCACTTTATTATCAATAAAGCATACGTCAATTAACAAAAAACTAATTTAATATGGACATTAAGCAGAACACTCTCGACAAAGTAGACTCCAAATCCTTGCAATATCCATTGAAAGCGTGAACTCAAGCGCCAAACGAGCAAATTCATTCAAGGTTTAATCATGTATCTTGACCTCAGGCTTGACAAAGCTTGAATATTTAAGCAAAATGCGAAATCTTTTTTACATCACCAGAGGATTTACCTTGGCTAACAGTGCACAAGCGTTAAAACGCGCCAAACAATCAGAAAGAAACCGTCAAACTAACATGGCTGCGCGTACACGATTACGCACAAAAATTAAGCGTGTTGTGTATAGTGCGGAAGAAGGTAATGCTGAGGTAACAGAAGCCGCCTATCATGAAGCTGTTCCTTACATTGATGGCGCTGTCACTAAAGGCATTATCCATAAAAACAAAGCTGCTCGCCTAAAGAGCCGCCTTAATGCTCGCATTGTTAAACTTAAGCAAGCATAAGTAGTTATTAAGTTTTATAAAAAAAGCCGACCATATGGTCGGCTTTTTTATTGCCCGTAAATTGCCGGCCTATAGCAAGACCAAATTATCGCGATGAATAACTTCTGACTCACCAACATAACCAAGTAGCCGTTCAATTTCAGAACTATTGTTTTGCTTAATTTTATCTATATCAGTTGAGCTGTAATTCACTAAGCCACGGGCCAATTCTTCACCACTTTCATTAACACAAACAACTAATTCGCCCCTAGCAAACTCACCATTAACGGCAACAACTCCAATTGGCAGCAAACTCACCCCAGACCTTTTTATTGCTTGCGCAGCTCCAACATCTAGCACAACCCGACCTTTGACATCTAAATGTGCTGTTAACCACCGTTTACGCGCCGAAACAGGGGCTTCATTAGGTATTAGCAAGGTCCCTATCGCCCGACCATCAATAATACTTAAAATAACATTTTGCCTTAACCCTGGAGCAATAATAGTTGCCGTTCCAGAACGAGATGCGATTCGCGCTGCTGTTAACTTTGTTTGCATACCGCCACGCCCCAAAGTTCCAGAACCACCGCTAGCCGCTTGATCTAGAAACTCTTCATCAACACCTACTTCATTTAATAAGGCTGCAGCCGAATTGACTCTTGGATCGCTATCGAAAAAACCATCTTGGTCTGTGAGAATCATCAACAAATCTGCGCTCATTAAATTAGCAATAATAGCCGCCAGCGTATCGTTATCACCAACACGTAATTCCTCATTTGCAACCACATCATTTTCATTAATAATCGGTACGACCGAGAAATCTAACAAGGTCTTAATGGTTGCTCTGGCATTTAAATACCGCGTTCTATTTGCCAGATCATCATGTGTTAGCAAAACCTGCGCCGTTTTATAGCCTTCTGCTTGAAAGCTTTGTTCATATGCCTGAATAAGCCCCATTTGACCAACTGAAGCAGCCGCTTGAAGCTCCTGAAGCGCATGCGGGCGAGCGGACCAACCTAATCTCACCATTCCTTCTGCCACTGAACCTGATGAAACAATAATTACATCAATTCCGCGCGCTTTTAATTGGCTAATTTGCGCGACCCAATGATTAATAGCCGAACGATTTAAACCTTGACCATTATTTGTTAAAACGGCACTACCAATTTTTATAACGCAGCATTTAGCCCGTTTTAAATCGACTCTTGATTTCATTTGAATAAATTAACTATCGTCCTTTGGCTTGTCTGCTTGCTCAACTTCAAGCCTTTTTTGCTCTTCTAGGTAATCCATAATGGCATGAACCAACTGGTTTGTACCTTGCTTTCTAATGGCAGAAACATTGAAGACAGGTCCCTCCCACTTCAATTCATTAACAATCATTTGGCAATAGTTATCCACTTCATCTTCTGGTAACAAATCAATTTTATTCAAGACAAGCCAACGTGGTTTCTTTGCTAAACCACCACCCCACTTTTCAATTTCCTCTATCGCCGCTTTTGCTGCCTTTACTGGGTCAATATCTGATTCGTATGGCTCAACATCTACCACGTGCAACAATAAATTATTTCGCGCTAAATGGCGTAAAAATAAATTACCTAACCCCGCTCCTTCAGCCGCCCCTTCGATAATGCCTGGAATATCTGCAATCACAAAACTTCGTAGCTCATCTGCTCGCACTACACCTAAGCTTGGGTGCAATGTAGTAAAAGGGTAATTGGCTACCTTAGGCTGCGCCGATGAAATTGCCCGAATTAGGCTCGACTTACCTGCATTTGGCAAACCGAGTGTTCCAACATCTGCCAATACTTTTAACTCAAGCCGTAAAACACGTTGCTCACCTTCTGTCCCATTTGAAAACTGTCGAGGAGCTCTGTTTGTACTACTTTTATAACGCGTATTCCCAAGCCCATGAAAACCACCCGATGCAACAAGCAATTTTTGACCTTCTTCGGTGACATCCCCAATTAGCTCGTCTGTGCCATCGTCGTAAACAATAGTCCCCAGTGGAACCGGCACTATTAAGTCTTCGCCACCCTTTCCAGTACAGTTACGACTTTGACCTCGCTCACCATGTTCCGCCCTAATTAAGCGATTAAAGCGCATATCGATTAGCGTATTGAGTGCCTCGGTACCTTGCAAGTAAACACTTCCACCATCACCGCCATCACCACCATCTGGACCGCCAAATGGGATATATTTTTCACGTCGAAAACTGACATGGCCTTTACCGCCATTACCTGCTTCAACTCTAACGGTCGCTTCGTCTACGAATTTCATGGTTTATGTCTCAATGTTTTATCTTATTTGCCGCTTACTTTGACTTAATCTTTTAACGCAATAAAAAACCCTGTCTTAGACAGGGTTTTTTTAATACGTACCTGCCGCTATAACCGCAGCGCACTGTTTATACTAAACAGTTTCGATACGAATATATTTTTTACGCTTTGGGCCTTTAACTTCAAATACAACTTTACCTTCTTCTGTCGCAAATAATGTGTGATCTTTGCCCATGCCTACATTTTCACCTGCATGAAAACGTGTTCCTCTTTGACGAACTAAAATATTTCCCGCCAGAACACTTTGACCACCATACCGCTTAACGCCAAGTCGTTTCGACTCCGAATCGCGACCGTTTCTAGTACTACCGCCTGCTTTCTTATGTGCCATGAATCTGTCCTTTGTTTAATTAAGCCGAAATACCAGTAATGAGTACTTCAGTGTAATACTGACGATGACCCATCTTTTTCATATGGTGTTTTCTACGTTTGAATTTAATAATATTCACTTTTTTGTGACGACCTTGAGATTTGACTGTTGCCGTCACCGTTGCGCCATCAATATTTGGTGTGCCAATTTTCAGGCCTGCTTCACCATTTACTAATAAAACTGAATCGAACGTAACTTCGTTACCTTCTTCAACGTCTAACTTTTCGATCTTAAGGAAATCACCCTCGGCGACTTTATATTGTTTACCGCCTGTTTGAATTACCGCGTACATTGTCTAGAGACTCCCTAGTGTTGTGGGTGGTTTTAAAAAGAGGCGAATTTTATCCTTTAGTGGGCGGTTGGTCAATCCCAAATAAACAAGGAAAAGCATTTTCTTATCTGCTTTTAAGCGTCAATACTTGGTATTATACGCTATTGATTTAAATTACCTTACCTTAATTCTCAAAAATGAGCAGCACAAACGCATCCTCAGCAACGCCTAAAATAGACTTTAAAGCAATTCAACAGCTCATGGCCCCAGCCATGAATCAAGTCGACAAGCAAATTTTGCAAGAACTAAACTCGGATGTTGTTCTGATCAATCAAATTGGTTTTCATATTGTTAATAGTGGCGGCAAACGTTTAAGACCCATGCTCGTTGCACTATCAGCTTGTGCGTTAGGTTACGAAGGGAAAGATCATATTATACTGGCCGCCGTTATTGAGTTTATTCACACCGCCACCCTCTTGCATGACGATGTCGTTGATGAATCGGATAAACGCCGTGGTGACGATACCGCCAATGCTATTTGGGGTAATGCAGCCAGTGTTCTAGTTGGTGATTTTTTACATTCACGCTCATTCGAAATGATGGTCAGTGTCAGTAACATGCGCGTTATGGATATTTTATCTCACGCCACCAATGCCATTGCCGAAGGTGAAGTTTTACAATTACTTAATATTAACAACCCCGATACAAATGAGCTTCAATACCTTGAAGTTATTAGAAGAAAAACCGCCAAACTTTTTCAAGCCAGTACTCAACTAGGTGCTGTACTTGCAAACAAAGGCGAGGACACTGAAAAAGCGTTATCGGCATATGGCCTTCATTTGGGCAACGCTTTTCAAATTATGGATGACATGCTCGATTACACTGCCGACGCAGAGAAACTGGGTAAAAACCTGGGTGATGATTTAGCCGAAGGCAAACCAACCTTACCGTTAATCCATGCCATGGCGACAGGAACAAAAGAACAAGCCGACTTTATTAAGAAAACAATTAAAGAAGGTAATCGCACCGCTCATATGGATATCCTCTCGATTATAAAATCTACAGGATCGTTAGCCTACACTGCCGAGTTCGCAGACAAAGAGGCACAAAAAGCTATTGATGCATTACGCGATATTGCTGATAACGACTACAAACTCGCGATGGAGCAACTGGCCCTATTTTCTATTCAACGCTCCTACTAGCAGTAGACGCGCTGAGGTTAATTTAAAACGACAATTTAAAATATCGCAACGCCAGTTGCACCGCACTATTAGCCATTAATATTTGATATAATTTCCTTTCAACCCTAAAAAAAATACAGGTATCTTTTATATGAGTGTAGAGCAACACGATCAATATTTAGCTGAGTGGGAAAGCCGCCAAGAAATTGCTGAAAGCATGATCCCTATCATCGGTAAGATGTACCGTGCCAATGGCGTCGTTCTTAAGATTTACGGAAGAACGCTCATTAACGCTTCACCGGTCACCCTACTTAAATTGCACCGTTATGTTCGCCAATTTGAAAAAGTGGAGCTCTCCATCCACGATAGCTTCAAAGTACTAACCGCATTAGAAAAAATGAAATTAGGACCTGTCCGTATTGACCTAGGACTGTTAGCGGTTCAATTTAATAACGACACTAGTGGATTAGGCATTGAGGACTTCCTTGCTGAAAAACTAGGCGAAGGCATCCGTCAGGTCCACGAACAATCCACCTCTGAACCAAGAGACGTGGTTTTGTACGGCTTCGGTCGCATCGGTCGCTTGTTAGCACGCCTACTTATAGAACGCACCGGCTCTGGAAATAAAATGCGCCTACGTGCCATTGTTGTTCGCAAAGGCGGCGACAATGATTTACAAAAACGCGCCAGCTTGTTGCGCCGTGATTCTGTACATGGCTCGTTCAAAGGCACCATTAAGGTCGATGAAGAAAAAAACACCATCATGGCCAATGGTAATTTAATTCAAGTCATCTATGCGAGCCATCCAAAAGAAATCGATTACACTCAATATGGCATCAATGATGCGCTGATTGTCGACAACACGGGCATTCGTCGCGATGAAGCAGAACTGAGTGAACACTTCTTATCAAAAGGCGCTAGTAAAGTGCTATTAACCGCTCCCGGTAAAGACGTTAAGAACATTGTTTTTGGTGTCAATACAACTGACATCAAGCCAGAAGACAAAATTATTTCTGCGGCCAGCTGTACCACTAATGCTATCACACCTACCTTGAAGGCAATAAATGATGAGTTTGGCATTATTAAAGGCCATGTTGAAACGGTTCATTCGTACACCAACGATCAAAATTTAATCGACAATTATCATAAAGGTGAAAGACGTGGGCGTGCTGCCGCCTTAAATATGGTGCTAACTGAAACAGGTGCCGCCAAGGCTGTTTCAAAAGCATTGCCTGAACTTGAAGGCAAATTAACCGGTAATGCGATTCGTGTCCCAACACCCAACGTTTCTATGGCTATTTTGAATCTTAATTTAGAAAAGGAAACCGATAAACGGACACTAAATAACTTCCTACGTGAAACGGCTCTTCACTCGCCTATGCGCGAGCAAATTGATTTCACTACGTCTACTGAAGTCGTTTCAACTGATTTAGTGGGCGCTCGAAAAGCCTGCACCATTGACTCAAAAGCAACCATTGCCACAGGTGATTCCTGCGTTCTTTACCTTTGGTATGACAATGAGTTTGGTTATAGCTGCCAAGTGGTTCGCGTGATGCAAAAAATGGTTGGCTTAGACTTTCCATCATTGCCACACTAAGTAAGTCGCTTTTAACCATATCGTATAAAAAAGCCCGCATTTTAGCGGGCTTTTTTATACCTAGAAATACCGATTATTGACTAGGGCGATTCGCGATAAGGTCATCGACGACTGATGGATCAGCCAAGGTCGATGTATCGCCTAATTCATCAATCAAGTTTTCAGAAATTTTACGTAAAATTCTACGCATAATTTTACCTGAGCGTGTTTTAGGTAAGCCTGGCGCCCATTGAATAACATCAGGCGAGGCTATTGGCCCTATCTCTTTACGCACATGGTTCACTAACTCTTGACGTAATTCATCCGTTGCTTCGACCCCATCCATCAAGGTCACAAAAGTATAAATACCTTGCCCCTTTATATCATGAGGATAACCAATAACCGCCGCCTCAGCCACTGCTGGATGAAGCACTAAGGCGCTCTCAACTTCTGCGGTACCCATCCTGTGACCAGACACATTAATCACATCATCAACCCTACCGGTAATCCAATAATCTCCATCTTTATCTCGTCGTGCACCATCACCAGGAAAATACATCCCAGGATAATTCGCAAAATAAGCATCAATATAACGCTGATGATCACCAAACAATGTTCTAAACATCCCAGGCCATGGTTTTTTAATCACTAAAATCCCTTCGGCAGGATTTCCCGTTACTTCATTACCTTCATTATCTACCAAACCAAACTCTATACCAAAGAAAGGCTGCATCGCCGAACCGGCTTTCAGGTCAGTCGCTCCCGGAAGGGGTGTCATTAAAATCCCGCCCGTTTCTGTTTGCCACCAAGTATCCACAATCGGGCAACGACCACCGCCAATCACCTTGTGATACCACTCCCAAGCTTCTGGGTTAATCGGCTCACCCACACTACCCAGAACTCTTAGACTACTTAAGTCGCAAGTCTTTACATAATCATCACCTTTAGCCATCAAGGCACGAATAGCCGTAGGTGCCGTGTAAAAAATATTAACTTTATGCTTTTCCACCACTTTCCAAAAGCGCGAAGCATCAGGATAAGTTGGCACACCTTCAAACATCAACGTTTGCGCACCATTCGCTAATGGCCCATAAACAATGTATGTATGCCCCGTTACCCAGCCTACATCCGCTGTACACCAGTAAACATCCCCATCGTGATAGTCAAAAACATATTTGTGCGACACCGCAGCATGTAGCAAATAGCCACCCGTCGTATGTAAAACACCTTTTGGTTTGCCTGTTGAGCCCGATGTATAAAGGATAAACAAGGGATCTTCAGAGTCCATTTCTTCAGCTGGGCAATCATCTGACGCATTCTCAAGTAAATCGTGATACCAAACATCTCGACCATCTGTCCAATCTATACTGCCACCTGTACGTTGAACCACCACCACTGATTTTACTGAAGGGCAACTTTTTAAGGCTTGATCCGCATTAGCCTTTAACGGTACTGCTTTGCCTCCACGAACACTTTCATCGGCGACAATAATTACCGCCGCTTCTGAATCAAGAAGCCTATCTTTTAACGCATCAGGGGAAAAACCACCAAAAACAACTAGATGAACCGCACCAATTCTTGCGCACGCAAGCATTGCAATGGCAGCTTCAGCAACCATTGGCATATAAATACAAACACGGTCACCTTTTTTTACACCCTCGGCTTTTAAACCATTAGCAAAGCGACACACCTCCGCATGAAGCTCTTTATAAGTATATGTTTTATCGAATGCCGGATCATCACTTTCCCAAATAATAGCTGGCTGATCGCCACGCGTTTCAAGATGCCGATCCAAGCAATTCACACTTACATTGAGCTTGCCTCCAGTAAACCATTTAACCTCACCTTTTGGAAAATCATGCTCTACTGTTACATCCCATGGCTTTGACCAAGTTAAAAACTCTCTCGCTTTTTCATCCCAAAAACCCTTAGTATCTTCAATTGAGCGTTGATACTCTGCTTCATATACTTCCTTATTAATATGCGCATGATCAGCTACCGCTTTGGGTACTTTGTGTATATGAACGTCCGACATTCCTTCTCCTCTAATTTGTCTAATCTAAATAAATAAAAGCCATCTAAAAGTGACTTTATCTAATCGTTTAATGCATAAATAAACCACCATTCATGCTCAAGTCTGAACCTGTTGTATAAGCCGCTAAGTCACTGGCCAAAAAGGATACTCCATGTGCGACCTCTTCCGGCTGACATAAACGGCCAGTCGGGATATTACTCTCAATCATCTTACGTACTTCCTCATCAATGGCCATCACCATTGGCGTTGCCACATACCCTGGTGAAATAGTATTAACAGTAACGCCTTTACGCGCTGTTTCACGTGCTAACGCTTTAGTGAAGCCATGCACCCCAGCCTTAGCCGCTGAGTAATTCACTTGGCCTATTTGACCCAACTGACCATTTACCGAGGACACATTAATTATACGACCAAAACCACGTTCGACCATCCCTTCAAAAACTTGACGTGTCATATTGAATACACTATTCAAATCAGTATCAATCACTGCATCCCAGTTTTCTCTAGGCATTTTTTTAAACATGCCATCCTTAGTAATGCCGGCATTATTAACTAAAATATCAATAGGGCCGACATTATTTTCAACCCATTGAATGGCGTCACCACATGCTTCAAAATCAGTCACGGGACAATGAACAATTTCAATATCAAAACCGGCTTCTTTTTGAGCCAACTGCCAAGCTTGTGCTTTTTCCCTGTTATTGTACGCTGCCACCACCTTATAACCATCTTTTACAAACCGTTGACATACTGCTTCACCAATACCTCCTGTACCGCCTGTAACCAATGCAACTCGTTGACTCATTTGATTTCCTCTTTGAGATTGTATGTTGAATTTTAAATAAAATAACGTAACCCTACTCCATGAAGCCCTTTATTGAGCCTTGATGCCCTAGCCATTTAAATATAGCTTACTTGATACTGCCAAAATAATCGTTTATTTACAAGAGAAATAGCCCCTGAGGAAGCGCTAGTTCCCATGCATTTTCAAAGCCATGTAAAATGAACCTTGTTTTCATCAATTCACTAATAATTCTTTAATTTTTAAGCTAGAATTGATCAAATAGCTTTTGCTCATTCGACAGACATTTTATATATGCCCGAATCAACTGATCATCGAAAATTCAGCCGCTCAACCACCGAGTGCAATATGGTATTTACTCACCCCAGCACCGGAGCTAAGGGCACTGCTACCAGTCTCAACTTAAGTGCTGCCGGCATTCTGTTTAAAACCCATGAAAAGTTAACCCAAGGTTGCTCCCTTGAGATTTCGGTCCAATCTGTTAACCCAAACACCCCCCCATTAAATGCTATCGTTGAAATCAATCGTGTTACGCCGATTGAGGATAACCTCTATGAGATAGCGGCCACCATCGAAGGCATTAAAGGCGTTTAATAGTCAACTCCACAGGATTAAATGTGTACCGTATTACCAAAAATTTAAGTTTCTGTTATGGCCATCGATTGATGAACCACCCAGGCAAGTGTCGCCACTTACATGGTCACTCTGCGCGTGTAGAGATTACACTCGAGTCAGAACAGCTCAATGAGCAAGGCATGGTTTGTGATTTCGCCGACATCAAACAATTCGCCGGCCAATGGATTAATGAAACGCTGGATCACAATATGCTTTTGCATAAAAATGATCCTGTTCTGCCTCTTCTTCAAGAAGCAGGAGAAAGATTAATGGTAGTAGATGAGCACCCTACAGCAGAGTTTCTTGCAAAACTTATCTATGACTACGTTTCTAAAGGCGGATTTCCAGTCACCAAGGTATCTGTTTGGGAAACCGATAGTTCCAGTGCCAGCTACTCACCAGCTTAATGCTAAACCTTGTTCGGCCGATTAATAAGTCTTTTTGTTTACAAGTTCTTTGTGAAGAAAATTACACCCGATTATCACGCTTAATACCCAAAATAACCGAAGGTGATTTCAACAGTATCGCCGTTGATTCACAGGTGATCGCAACCGGCCCCTTTACTTATACTGTGTATTTTCAGCATGCCCACACAAGTAAGGAAGCAACGAAATCACGGTTTAAATGCCGTGTTTATTTAGACACAAAATCAGTCGAAGTCATTCATATCGATGAACACGTAAGCTCTGGTCAACAACAAAATCTGTCACCAAAAGAGATATTAAATAACAAATGGGCTATAAATTATTTCTTTGAAAAATGGCTAACGTTTTTATTATCCTTTGCTGACGAACACTCCCGCCAACAAACCATTAACGCGTAAACAAACCGCTAGGGTTTCCTGCTAAGCTTAAATACAATCGGGCTCAACAGCAATAAAGCTATTAAGTTTGGAATAGCCATCAAGCCGTTTAACACATCGGCCAGCAACCAAAGAAAATCTAACTCCATTACTGCACCAAGTGGTATCGCCAACACCCATGCAATTCTATACCAAGGAATAACAGCCACACCTAAAATATATTCCGCACATCGTTCACCGTAATAGCTCCACCCTAACAGGGTTGTCAGAGCAAAAACGGCTAAACCAAAACTCACAACATACTCTCCATAGCCGGGAAGCCCCATTTTAAATGCATAGGCAGACAACGATGCGCCGGTTTCACCACTACTCCAACTACCCGTTAAAATAATCACTAGGGCGGTCATTGTGCAAATAATAATGGTATCAATAAAGGTACCCAGCATAGCAATTTTGCCTTGCCGTACCGGGTTATTAGTTTGTGCTGCCGCATGAGCAATAGGTGCTGTTCCAAGGCCAGCTTCATTGGAAAAAACACCCCTTGCAACACCAAACCTAATAGCTGCCATTAGCCCCGCACCTGCAAAGCCACCCACGGCTGCCGTGCCTGTAAAAGCATCATTAACGATCAACTGAAGTGCTTTTGGCACTGCGTCAAGGTGTTGAATAATAATAATACCCGCAGCCGTTAGATAAGCGATGCCCATCATCGGCACCAGTTTAGAGGCCACATGACCAATACGTTTAATGCCGCCAACCAAAACAATATAAACAACAACCCCCATCACCAAACCAGTTTGCCAAGCCGGCACCCCTAATGTACTACTTAATGCATCGGCTACTGAGTTTGCTTGAATAGTATTACCAATGCCAAACGCAGCCACGGCACCCAATAAAGAGAACAGAAAGCCTAACCAGTGCCATTGTTCAGCCAAACCATTCTTGATGTAATACATCGGACCACCAACATAGGCACCGCGCTCATCCACTTCCCGGTATTTAACCGCAAGTACAGCTTCAGCGTATTTAGTCGCCATTCCTACCAAAGCTGTTAACCACATCCAAAAAACTGCGCCTGGACCACCTAAAAAAATCGCTGTTGCCACCCCAGCAATATTTCCAGTTCCAATAGTGGCCGCTAATGAGGTCATCAAGGCATTAAACGGGCTGATCTCTCCTGCTTCAGACTGATTACTAACACGGCCTCGCCACAGTAATGAAAAAGCAGCCGGCAATTGGCGAATCGGCAAAAAGAGCAAGCCCAGCATTAAATAAAGCCCCGTTCCTAGCAATAAAGCTAAAATCACCGGTCCCCAGACAAAACTACTCATTGAGCTCAGTAACTGCGTTAATGTTTCCATACGTTTTATTTTAGAATTAGTTGTGTTATTTGAACTAACAGCCAATTAAGTATAAACACTCGACTAGCTTAAGTTTAACTGCATTTAAAGTAGCCAGTGCGTATTAAAGCTCGGTCAGCCTCATTTACTCAGCTCAACTTATCTTAATGGCCTTGTACCCTTTCAGACGCCCTTCACTTAGTCAACGCTCTACAGAATGAAGATACTCATATCTGCCCATGCGCTAGCACTCAATATGTAGCATAATGTGATCGTTAACACAGAAAACCGCTAGTATACGTCTTAAATTTGCAAAACAGAAAAACTAGCCTCTCGTTATTTGCGGCTGTTGACAGCTCTACGAGATACACCTCTGTGCTGGCACATTATAAAAAATAGAATTTTCTCAAATTATCATTATTAGTCGCTATGGACCTTTTAAACACATTCTTTAACTCTGAAAAACTGAGTGACGAAGCCATGTACTTCTTTGAAATGCATGGTTTTTTAACCAGCCTAGTTGTACAACCTGGCAGCTTGTCACAGCAACAAATTCTATCCGAAATATTGGCAGATAATGACGCCAACGCCTCTATTGAAAAAGCCATTTTTGATTTACAAAAAAATATTGAACAAGCCTTATTAAATGGTGAGTTTCCAACGATGATTGGCGAGTCTGAAGAACCTGATGAAGACTTTCTCACCCTATGGTCGTCTGGTTTTATGCAGGGTGTCTTTATGCATGAGGATCTGTGGTTTAACTCTCAGCCAGAAGACATTGCCGAACTCACGCTACCGATTCTAGCGTGCTCTGAGTTACTCGATGATGAAATAGATGAGATCACCCAAAATGACGATCTACTCGACGATATGGCTGAAAAAATCCCTGATTGTGTGATTGATTTATACCTTTTATTTAATAGCCCAGAAGGTACATAACGCGACTTTGCACACTGATACTTTTTTACAACATGCACTGGTAAGAGACCTCGCTTGGGTCATCGTCAATCCGCCTATTATTCAAGGACTCAAGCAGCACCAGTATTGGACCGAGTCAAGCGATTGGCAGCAAGCCTATCAGGCTTTTAAAGCCCCGCTTAAAAAATTGGATGCAAACCCCGCCGAACTGGTTGAGTTATTAGCCAAGCAAAAGGACTATCGATTAGGCCACCGTTTTGAAACATTGTTGACATACTGGTTTAATCATAGCCATCGCTACGAAATATTAGCCCAGAACCTTCAAATACAAGATACCAACAAAACCATTGGCGAGTTTGATTTCATTATCAAGGATCATGCAAGAGATAAAGTCCAACACTGGGAAGTCGCGTGTAAATTTTACCTGGGTATAAACGATACCGCTTTTACTCAATCATGGGTGGGGCCTATGTTAAAAGACCGTTTAGACCTCAAGTACGACTCCATGCAATCACGACAAAGCAAATTATCTGAACATCCCGCAGCAAAGCAACAACTTCAGCAACTAGGCCTTACCATAGACGAACATATTGGCCTAATGAAGGGCCGATTGTTTCACCCCATACAATCTACTGAGCCCGCACCCCCTTCACTTGTTGCAAGCGACCATCAACACGCACAATGGGCACGTTTAGAGCACTTTGTAAAGCACTTCCAATCATCTAGATATCAATGGCAAGTCTTAAAGAAAGACCAATGGATGGCCTCTCAATTGTACTGCCCTGATAATAGCTACCTCGACACGGACAGCATTGCTCAGTATTTTTTAGATCGCTCACAAGCATCACCATTATGCTTGGCTGGTTTTTTACCCGAGACATCAAAAGGGCATGAAATTAAACGTATTTTTTTAGTCGCAAAAGACTGGGCGAAAGAATCCAATTTCAACGATAATACAAATTCTTATTAACTTTAAATCAACAGAGACTTTCTTTGAATAACCTCTCAGACCAACCGATAGAAACAATTAATATTAACGGCTGTGAAGTCACGTTGCTCGGCACCGCTCATGTATCTAAAGCCAGTGCTGACGCAGTACACAGCCTACTTTCATCAGACCATTATGAGGCTGTTGCGATAGAGCTTTGCCCTAGTCGCTACAATGCGTTGATTGACCCTGACAACCTGGCTCAGATGGATTTATTTAATGTGATCAAAAGTGGTAAAGCTGCAATGGTCGCTGCCAGCTTGGCATTAGGTGCTTTTCAGCAAAAAATGGCTGATGAAATGGGTATTGAACCAGGTGCTGAAATGAAAATGGCCGCTGAACTGGCACAACAATCACACAAACCTGTTTTACTAATTGATCGTGACGTTGGCATCACCTTAAAACGCGTCTATCGAAATGTCCCTTGGTGGAAACGCATGGAGCTATTTTCTGGTCTCTTTGCAAGCCTTATGTTTTCAGAAAAAGTCAGCGAGGAAGACATAGAAAAATTGAAAGAAGGGGATGTTTTAGAGGCAACCTTTTCACAATTTGCCGAATCATCAAACGAAATTTATATGCCACTGGTTAATGAACGTGACCAGTACATGGCCCATCGTTTATTCAATGATGCCCATTCTGGTCAATATAAAACTATTCTCGCCGTTATTGGTGCTGGGCATTTAAAGGGCATCAAAGGCTACCTTGAGTCTCAACTCCAAAACACCAAAAGCATTGAAGAGCTTGAAAGTATTCCTGCTGCTAGCCGCTGGCCTAAGTTGATTCCTTGGCTGATTGTTGCTTTAATTTTTATTGGTTTTAGTATCGGCTTTAATCGAGCACCCGAGCTTGGTTGGCAACTAGTTATCGAATGGGTTGTTATTAATGGTGGCTTGTCTGCCCTTGGAGTCATATTAGCGGGTGCACACCCTATCACTATTATCACCGCTTTTTTGGCGGCGCCACTCACATCACTTAATCCGACCGTTGGGGCTGGCATGGTAACGGCTGCCACCGAAGCCTGGCTAAGAAAACCTCGTGTTGGAGATTTCTCTACGCTAAAGTCAGATACAGTGACTATTCGTGGTTGGTGGAAAAACCGTGTTTCTCGTACCCTGCTAGTGTTTTTATTCAGCACCATTGGCTCTGCAGCGGGCACCTATATTGCGGGGTTCAGAATTTTCGAGCAACTCAGTTAAGTTAAATTATGCTTCGACTAAACCGTGAACATTTTTACGCACTTGCTGACTCATTACCAAACCGGCATCGTCAACAATTGAATCAAGCACCTCACCGTACATTAACTTTCCGTTATCGTTCAGCCAAATAATACCTTGGTTATAAAGCATTTCAATAAAGCCTTTAAATAACACTTTATCGAAAAACTCTGGGGAATTTAGGCCATTAAGTTCAGAAAGCCTTTGTGCTGTTTCGCCACAGTTTTTTTCAAGCTCAAAACGCGTAAAGTGGCCTACCCCATTCTTCTTCAACAATAACACCGTTAAATAGAAACGCTCCAAACTCAATAGCACCCCACGTGATAAAAAGCCGATTGTTTGGTGATGACTTTTATTCACCGAAAATGTGTCCGCCGATTGGTTGATTAAGCCTTGGTCAACCAAACAAGCAATCACCTTATTTGCTGTGTACGTAATTTGTCTATTAGTCCAATGCATAGAAAGCTCATCTTTCAAGAAGGGATACACCAACCTAAACCAATGAACAACTTGTTTCTTTTTTAACGACTGATGGCTTAAGAAGCAACAAGCAACAAAGGAAGGTAGAACAAATAAGTGCACGATATTGTTTCTAAAATATGTCATCAAAACAGCATCGCTACCTTCTACATACAAGCGTTCACCTGACTCGCCAACACCTCTTTTAACAATGCCAAACTCTTCACCATAGGCAATAATTTCTTTGGCGTTTAATTCAATACGTGTGACGTCTTTTGAATAGGGCGCTGCGTCAAGTAAAGCCAAGTATAAGTCCAATTGTGTCATTAAGTCTGCTTCACTCATCGACTGCTCTGGCGTGTTTAACAAGGCCATCGCCAATAAGCCTACGCAATTAACATGCGTTGCTTCATTAATACCAGACATAATCTGTGTACCTAATTTACTGACAACTGCATTAACCAGTTCTTTATTATCAGCACAATCCTCTCGACGCCACTGCGGCCGTTCCGCTTCAATTAATTTATCTAAATAAATAGGCGAACCAAAATTTACATGTACTTGGCCAAAGTGATCTTTTAAGGCTTTAAATGAACGTAATACCCCCATAACTGATTCAGACTTTTTCGGCTTGCCGCTTAATTCATTAACATATGTTTCACCTTCAACCAGTTTTTCATACGCAAAATTAACCGGAATAAAGACAACCGACCGTTTATGATCTCTAAGGTAACTTCGAACACTCATCGCTAACAAGCCTGGTTTTGCTTTGAGTTTACGCCCCGTTCGGCTGCGTCCCCCTTCGACAAAATACTCAACCGCCGTACCACGATTAGCTAAATACCCCATATACGCCTCAAATACCGAGCCATATAAAACATTTCCTTTGAACGTTCTACGCAAGAAAAAAGCACCACAACGCCTAATCCATGGCCCAGCAATTGGTATATTCAAGTTAATACCTGCCGCGACATGTGGTACGGCCAAACCACGGGTATACAAGGTATAAGATAAGACCAAATAATCCATATGACTTTGATGGCTTGGTACGTAAATGATCTGATGTTTACGTGACAATCGCTCAACACGGGCAAAATGGTGCAAAACAATACCATCGTACAGTTTATTCCACAGCCAACCTAGTACCTTTTCAAGCACCATAGCCGCCCGAATATTAATCACCGCAGCAATTTCAATGGCATAGGCTTTCGCTTGTTTTTCTGCCTCATTTTTCGATAACTTCTTGCGCTTTATTTCCCGCTGTATAGCTTGCTGAACAATTTGGGTTTTCAGTAAATCTTCCGCTATTTTCTTGGGTGATAGTTGGTCAGGGCCAATCGTGATTAGACGCGTTCTAGCAAAGTGCACCCGCAACACACGTGTTAGTTTTCTAGTGGTATAGGGTACACTTGGTTTCCCCGCATTAAGCTGCTTTAACGAAACCGGGTCGCCAAACCGTAATAGCGTAGTACGCCCATTGAATAATATTGAAAGCGCTCGTGAAAGAAGATTAGATTTAACCCCCTCATCGGTAAATAAACTGCTCCAAAAACCATCTGATTTTCGAGGACCACGGCCCCAAAAAATGGAAACCGGAACGATTAAAATATCGTCATTGGAGGATTGTGCTGCATCGATTAATCTAGCCAAGCGTGCTGGTGCAGGATCTGCTTTACGTTCTTTTAGGCTTTCTAATGAAAATAGCGCCTCAGACTCGACCGCTGACTCTACTTCTATGCCATTGGAAGGCAGCGGCAGGCCCAGATTCTTACAAGTTTGTTCCAGCACAATTTGTTTTGAACAAGCATCACTGAAGGTGACATAACAAACCTTTTGATTTTTAAGTGATGCCAGCCATTTTTCACCTTTCGGCAATACTGTTGCTTTAACCCAAAAAGATAACAACCAACGCAGCAAAAAAGGACCCATCACGATTGTTTACTTGCTGACATGGCTGGAAAAATAACCGGTTGAAACTCATTTGTTACTTTAGCTTCTGTGGTTTGCGACAAGGTTTCAAAGTCAAACAACTGCCTATCCAACAGTTGTGAAGGCTTTATATTTTTCATACTATTGAAAATAGTTTCCACTCTACCAGGAAAATCTTTATCCCATTGAGTCAACATATTCTTCATTTGTACGCGCTGTAAATTTTCTTGTGAACCACATAAGTTACACGGAATAATCGGGTAGCCCTTAAGCTCGGCAAACTCAGCGATATCCTTCTCTCTTGAGTAAGCTAAGGGGCGAATAACAATATGCTTAGCATTATCACTTTTAAGTTTTGCGGGCATTGCCTTTAATTGACCACCATAAAACATATTCAGAAAAAACGTTTCAATAATGTCATCACGGTGATGTCCCAAGGCAATTTTATTAAAACCATTATCTTCCGCGTACGCATACAAGGCCCCTCTACGCATTCTTGAACATAAGCCACAAGTCGTTTTACCTTCGGGAATAACACGGGTTACAACGCTATACGTATCTTGTTCAATCACATGGTATGGCACGCCTATCGATTGTAAATACTCAGGCAAAACATGCTCGGGGAAACCGGGTTGTTTTTGATCAAGATTAACTGCCAATATTTCAAAATTAATGGGTGCACTATTACGCAAATTAAGCAGAATATCCAGCATCGTATAAGAGTCTTTACCGCCGGACAAACAGACCATAATCCGGTCACCGTCTTCCACCATATTATAATCGGCAATCGCTTGCCCCATTTCGCGTCTCAAACGTTTTTGAAGTTTGTTATAGCGTGTTTTAGTTTTATCTAGTGTGCTCATTTGCGCATTTTAACAGAGAATATCCACACGCTTTAAGTAGATGCATGTCTGCTTGCAAAGTGCTATAACAATAAAAAACAACAACAGGTCTTATATATGTCTACTATTAATCTTCAAGATCGTGCGATGGGTGCCATTATGGGCGCATATATCGGCGATGCCTTAGGTCTAGGTCCGCATTGGTTTTATGATCTTAATGAGCAATATCGACTCTATGGCGACTGGATAAACGACTACACAGATCCTCAACCAGACCGTTATCACGCCGGCATGAAAGCTGGCCAGCAATCACAGTCGGGGCTGATCTTAAATATGCAGATTGACTCTATACTCACTGATGGAGAGTACAACGAAGAAGATTTTTGTCGACGCCTAGATACTGAATTGTTTCCGCAACTTGATGGAACCGCCAATGTCGGCCCCGGTGGTTTTACTAGCCAATCCATCCGTGAAGCTTGGGTATTGCGCACGCAACATAATAAGCCTTGGGGTGAAGTAGCTGGCTTCACCGATAACACTGAAGCCGCTGAAAGGGTCTTGGCCTTAGCGGTACGTTATGCAACAAAACCACAAGAATTAGCTCGTAACGTATCAAGCAATACACTGCTCACCCAGTGTGACGAAACCATTAATGCCATGACCGTTGCTTATTCTGCTGTCCTTGGTATGTTAGTCCAAGGGCACCCACTAGATGAAGATTTATCTAGTAAATTAATGCAATTAGTTGCCGATCACCAGCTTCCCTTTCACGCAATGAGCATACCGGGGAGCAAACCGTCGGGGGCTGGCACGTTTGCATCGCCAGATGCTTTACTAACCCCATCGAGTATTGCTCGCGCTGCGCACGAAAACCTAATTCAACCTGCATGGAAAGTCTCTATTGTCTATGGTATGCCATGTGCTGTTTACCATCAATTCCCAGCCTGTTATTACTTAGCTGCGCGTTATTCAGATGATTTTGAAAGTGCCGTCTTACACGCCATAAACGGTGGTGGGCAAAATATGGCGCGAGCCATGTTAACCGGTGCACTTGTTGGGGCACAGGTAGGCATTCAAAATATTCCAAAACGCTTTATTGATGGGCTGGAAGACTCAGACAAATTGCTTAATAGAGCAGAAAAATTAGCGGCCCTAATACACTAAACCGATGGCACTTACTAATGCACCCAGCTGGAAACCTTTTTTAGATGACGAGCTAAACCAACCGTATATGCTAGTCCTTAAGGAGTTTCTGCGCATAGAAAAAAACGATGGCAAAACTATCTACCCTCATTCTGCCAACTGGTTTCACGCATTGGAGGCCTGCCCTTTAAACGACGTAAAAGTTGTTATCTTGGGCCAAGACCCCTATCATCAGCCGCACCAAGCACACGGTCTGTGCTTTTCGGTTCAGCCAGATGTCAAAATACCACCATCACTGTTAAATATTTATAAGGAATTACACGCCGACTTAGGTATTCCTTATGCCTTACATGGCTGTTTAGAGAGCTGGGCAAAACAAGGTGTTTTATTACTAAATAGTGTCCTCACCGTTGAGTACGACAAGCCTAACGCTCACCAAGGAAAAGGCTGGGAAACATTTACAGACAAAATCATTCATACGGTTGCTGAACAAAACGAACACGTTGTGTTTCTACTTTGGGGCAATTACGCACAAAAAAAAGGGGCTTTCATCGATGAGCAGCAGCACCTTGTTTTAAAAGCCCCACACCCGTCACCATTATCAGCCCACCGTGGTTTTTTAGGTTGTCGGCACTTTAGTCAAACCAACCATTACCTGCAACAACATAATATCCCCCCTATTCATTGGGAATTGCCAAAACTAGCGGCACCTGTTAGTTAATACCAACCCACAAACCATCAACAAAAAAACATTATCTGCTAGCATTTATAAAAGCGTATTTATTTTTTAAAATGCTAATGCTTCTCTAACTTTCAATAAAAACAATAAGGCATTAAAAATGTTAAACAAAGATCAGCTACTTGAACCACTGATGAGTCAATTGGTAACCCCCGCGTTTGTACTCGACGCTAATGGCAAAGTGCTGATATGGAATAAAGCCTGTGAACGCTTAACCAATGTTAAAGCCGACCAAGTGCTCGGCACTAACCGCCATTGGCAAGCTTTTTATGATCATAAAAGAGACTGTTTAGCTGACTTGCTGGTCAACGGTAACGTCGATAAACTCAAAGCCCTATACTCTTATCACTCAGACAACAACCACTTCGGCGTCCATGCTCAAAATTGGTGTCAAATACCTAATGTTCCTGGCCACTTCTATTTAGCCGTTGATGCTGGCGCTATCTATAATGAAAAAGGCAAACTGATTGCTGTTGTTGAGACCATCAGAGACATCACCGAACAAAAGCTTGCGCAAGAAAACCTTAATCGACTCATGCAAGATCATGTCACCCCTACTTTTGCCTTAGATGCAGATGGAGAGGTTTTAATTTGGAATAGAGCCTGCGAACAACTCACTAATTGTAAGGCTGAAAACATGATCGGCACAAAGAATCATTGGCAGGCTTTTTATGATGAAAAACGAGATTGCTTAGCCGACTTATTATTAAAGAATGATACAGATAAAATCGCGGAGCTTTATTCTCTACAAATCGACGATGCGGTTAACGAACACCGGCTTAGAGTTGAAAATTGGTGTCAGATACCCAAAGTCCCTGGGCATTTTTATCTAGCAATTGATGCAGCGCCAATATACAACGAGGCTGGTGATTTAGTCGCTGTCGTTGAATCACTTCGAAATATGACAGAAGCAAAATTAGCACAAGAAAAGCTCGAACGCCTTGCTCAATATGATGGACTAACAGGGCTCGCCAATAGACGATCATTTGATCAAAGGCTTCAAGGTGATTGGAATTTAGCAGAACGAAATCAAACACCTATATCACTATTGTTTATAGACATTGACTGCTTCAAGCAATTTAATGATATCTATGGTCACCAAACAGGAGACGATTGTTTAAAAGCCGTCGCTTCGGTTATTTCTGGCCAATGTTTTCGCCCTTCTGACCTATCTGCTCGTTATGGCGGTGAAGAATTCACCATCATTTTGCCCAACACTGACAAAAATGGTGCTCAAGTCATAGCCGAACGTGTTCGCAAAGCCGTTTTTGATTTACATTGGGAGCATTCTGGTAACACTGCCGCTGATTATGTCACCATTAGCATCGGCATAGGCACTTGCATTCCCAGCACAGGGCAAACAGTCGACACCCTTATTAAAATGGCGGACGAATCTTTATACAAAGCAAAGGAACAAGGCAGAAATCGAATTTATTAAGGCGTGTATTTTAAAATGTAACGCCTGTTCCACCTAAGCCACAGTAACCACTCGGGTTCTTCGCTAAATATTGTTGATGATAATGCTCAGCATAATAAAAGCTAGGCTCTGGCAAAATTTCCGTTGTAATATCACCTAACCCAGCAGCTTTAAGTTTCTGCTCAAATAACTCTTTAGATTGCTTGGCCAATGTCGCTTCTGCGTTTGTCGCATAATAAATACCTGAGCGGTATTGCGTCCCTCTATCGTTTCCTTGACGCATCCCCTGCGTCGGATCATGCGACTGCCAAAATACCTTTAGCAAACTGTCATAGGAAATAACTGTTGGGTCATACACAACTAACACAACTTCATTATGGCCGGTTTGCCCAGAACATACTTCTTCATATGTTGGGTTAGCGGTGTAGCCCCCTGCATAACCGACTGCTGTTGAATATACCCCCTCCAATTGCCAGAATTTACGTTCTGCGCCCCAAAAGCAGCCTAAACCAAACAAGGCTGTTTTATGGCCATCAGGGAAAGGCGGGACCAAAACATGACCAGAATAAACAAAATGCTCCCTTGGCACAGGCATCGATTCGGTACGACCCGGCAAGGCTTGATCTTTTGTAGGCAATATAAGTTTTTTATCAAACATGTTTTATATCTTACCTCATACAATAAAGAAAATAACGCCTTGGCCGCCGTTATTGGGCATTCCGTCATATAATGTTGGCTCTATTTTTAGATAAAACAGCACAGGCGAGCAGCTCTACTATGTCAAACGAAAATAAAGACCAACTCTTTCGATTTCTTTTTAAAGAACTAGGCGTACGGGGTGAAATTGTCTCGTTAGATGCCAGTTTTCAAGCTGCATTAGCCTTACACAACTACCCTACCAGTGTCGCTGAACAATTAGGGCAAGCGCTTGCCGCCTCGCTGCTCTTATCTGCTACATTGAAATTTGATGGTTCATTAATTCTGCAGATTCAAGGGAACGGACCGATTAGCATGCTGGTGGCTCAAGCAAGTGACCGTCAAAACGTGCGCGGCTTAGCCCATTGGGATGGCGATGTGAAGCCCGGAAACCTGACAGACTTATTTGCTGATGCTCGACTAGTTCTTACGCTTAAACCAACTATGGGCAAACCTTATCAGGGAATTGTTAATTTGGAAGGCAACGCCCTATCCGATGCACTAGAGTCTTACTTTAAGCAATCTGAGCAGCTTAAAACACGCCTATGGTTTGCCGTAAATGGCGACAAAGCCGTTGGCTTTTTGCTACAAGAGTTACCCGCACATAACGGCGAACAAGCTGATTGGGAGCGCGTAGAAATGTTAGCAGACACCATCACAAGCAATGAGTTGCTTGAGTTAACAGCTGAGGACATTATTCACCGCCTTTTCCACGAAGAAAGCGTCACACTTTACGAGCCACAAGCGATACAGTTTAAATGCAGTTGCTCTAGAGAAAAGATTGAAGCGGGCTTATTAACAGTCGGGCATGCAGAATTAGTCTCATTACTTGAAGAAAAAGGTGCTGTCGACACACACTGTGATTTTTGCAATCAGCATTATCATTTTGACGCCATTGATATCGAACAGCTATTTTCCACCGGCAAAACCAGTGGCCCAACGGTGCTCCATTAACATTGGCACTCACCTGAGCTAAACTAATACAGCAAACAAAGACCCCCTAAAAGAGCTCAATCGCCCTATAAATTACCAGTCTCGCGCTAAGAAATATAAGGTTTCAGCCACTGCTCAAATTGTGATAAATTCATGACGCCTGCTTGCCTAGCAAGCTCTTTTCCATTTTTCATCACTAATAAGGTCGGAATACTTCGAATATTAAAACGAGCGGCTAACCGTTGCTCATGCTCTGTATCCAACTTAGCAAATCTCGCTTTGGGTTCTAGCTTTTTTATTGCCTGATCAAATGTCGGCGCAAAAGACCGACATGGACCACACCACCCTGCCCAGCAATCTATTACAACTGGAAGATCATTTTGTTCAAAATGGCGTTGCGCATTGGAAGCTTTTAGGGTGACATATTTGCCAGCAAATAACTTTTTCTTACACTGACCACAACGCCCACCAGCAGTTAATTTATCACTCGGCAGCTTATTGACCACATCACAGGATGTGCAAACTACTTTTATTGAATCAGTCATAGGCTAAGCGTTAATAAAGTTTTTAATAGAATAAAATATGGGGCCAAACTCAGCATCATTCAAGGCTTGATTAACTGCAGCTTTTGCAGCCTCGTTAATTTTTTAATGCTTGCCTCTCGAATACTAGCCCTGCTTCTATTATCCACCTTCTCGCTATAGACAAATTTAACAGGTCGGCGACCTTTAAAATATTTCGCACCTTGCCCCGTCGCATGCTGCTGAAAACGACGGTCTAAATCCGTTGTTATTCCTGTATACAAGCTACTATCGCTGGCTTCAATAATGTAGACAAACCAGCTCATACAGCCTTAAGAAGCTCGCCACACTGGCGACAAAAATAGTTAGTTTTGCGCTGAACAACTTTATTATGCCGACGAACACCTAATTGATGCGTTTGGCAATCGCAGCGATAAGGGACTGTTGAATATCGTCGCTTAGGGATATCACTCAAATCATATTGCGCTGTTCGGCTCGCTTTAGCGCCAAACTGTTGCATCATAGCTCGCCACTCTGGCCCATGTGGTAACACTTTTTTCTTACTAAACTGTTTATCAATAATATAGTGCGCAACCTCATGTGGCACAGTTTGCTGAAGATTTTGTTTGAAATATTTTGAAAATATAAGCGCGTTATAACGGATTAATATTTGCTCACGAGATCTTTTATACATGCCAATCGTGTGACCGGTCAGATCAAATTTAACTGGAATAACTTGATAATCCGTACTCAATAAGCTGTTCGCCAATTGTATATATCGAGCGGTTTCATCAATAACCAGCTGCTCCTGTTCTGCAGTCAGCTGAGCGATCATTCCACCACGTTAAGACTATCAACTAACGAACGAACCTCTTGCCTTGCCGCGACATGAGATAAACTATTAACCTTTTCGAGATCCAATACCGTCAGACCATTTGGAAACAGTTCCTTATAAATAACGCGTTCATATAAGCCGGGCACATAACGAAACATAATTCGCTTTTGTAATGATTCCAAGGCACTGTGTACACGTTTGTTATTTCTTGAATCTAGCGATGCCAGTCTCGTTCGAACCACCACCCAATCCATCGGCGGTTTACCACTCGCTGAGCGAAACTTTCGGCTATCCCAAACCATTTCCGTATAAAAACTAAGTTTTTTAACTTGAAAAGAATCCGCCGATACCTCACCCAATAAATCCAAGTCTATAAAGCTATCATTCAAAGGCGTAACTAAGGTGTCTGCCAAGGCATGCGCCAAACGTGACAAGTAGGTGTCATTTCCTGGGCAATCAATAACAATAAAATCGACATCACGTTTGAATTCATCCAGCCCCTCTTGCAAACTCTGTTGATCTTCGACTTCCCTGTCTTTAACTAAACTAGCCGTCGATTGACCAACTACTTTAAACGCTGGCATAGCAACTTTGGTTCCACCATTTGCCATAAACGTTTGCCTGTTTTGCAAATATCTCGCTACACTTTTTTGCCGTGCATCTAAATCGATAACCGCTACTTTTTTAGTCTTATCGAGTAAACCAACAATGATGTGCATGGCAAGGGTGGACTTACCTGTCCCCCCTTTTTCATTACCGACTACAATGATGTGCGCGTCTTTTTTATCCATAAAATTTTTGCCTAATCAAAGCATCCTGTAAGACAATAACTAGAGTGTTTCTAATTCAAACTCTACTAGCGGATTTACATCTTCATCGTAATTAACTGCTGCTAATTCAAAACCAAATAGATTAAGAAATTCTTTTTTGTAACTCGCATAATCTGTTAATTCAAATAAATTTTCTGTTGTTACCGTTGGCCAAATATCAACACATTGTTGTTGAATGTCGTCACGTAGCTCCCAATCATCTAAACGTAAGCGATTAGCATCATCTAAATTCTTTTCTGATCCGGCATTAAACAGTTGCGTTCTAAAAAGGCGGTTTATTTGTTCGATACAACCTTCATGAATACCTGCTTCCTTCATCACCTTAAACACCATTGAAATATACAACGGCATCACTGGAATAGCAGAACTGGCTTGCGTTACCACCGATTTCAATACGGCGACATGCGCACTACCATTAAGCTGTTTAAGTTTCGCATCAATTGCTTTTGCTGCACGGTCCAAATCCATTTTGGCTTTACCTAATGCTCCGTCCCAATAAATGGGCCACGTAATGGCAGTTCCAATATAGCTATAAGCAACCGACTGACAGCCTTTTGCTAGCACGCCAGCTTGACTCAGCGCATCCATCCACAGCTCCCAGTCTTCCCCACCCATGACAGTCACAGTGTCTTTGATTTCTTGCTCAGTTGCAGGCTCAACTTCTGCCTCAATGATAGTATCTTTATTTGTATCAATCGCGGTTGACCGATATGTTTCACCAATGGGTTTTAAGCATGACCGCGTCAGCTGGTCGGCACCCGGAACTTTACGGACAGGAGAAGCCAGTGAATAAACAACTAAGTCTATCTCACCTAAATCTTCTTTAATCAGCTCAATGGTTTTTTGCTTCGCTTCATTTGAAAAAGCATCGCCATTAATATGCTTCGCATACAAACCTGCTTTTTTTGCTTCAGCATCAAATGCAGCCGTGTTATACCAGCCTGCAGAGCCGGGCTTTTTCTCACTACCGGGTTTTTCAAAAAAAACACCGATAGTTGCAGCACCCGAGCCAAAAGCTGCCGTAATTCTAGAAGCCAGACCATAACCACTTGAAGACCCGATAACCAGCACTTTTTTAGGCCCATCTTTGACCGGACCTTGTTGTTGTGTCAGCTTAATTTGCGCGTTGACATTCTCAGCGCAACCAACAGGGTGTGCTGTTGTACAGATAAAGCCACGAGTTTTTGGTTTAATGATCATACCCTTGTCCATTTAATTAAAATAAAGCCGTTATTTTAAAGGGATAACGTAATATTTTATAGCTCTCAATGAATCATCTTCATATTGCTATCAGCTACTTTATATTCCTTCTACGACTAAAGAACGGCTTAGCAGAAACAGAACCTAGCTTATTCACGCTGACGCACGTTTCAACAATCTCTGTATCAATGTCCAACGAATAATAATGATGGAGATAAAAACTAATACACAACCGATCAACTCTTTTTCTGATAGGCTTTCTCCAAACCAAGCGGCCGCCATAAGCGCTGTCCAAATTGGTTCCACAATCATGATAACCACGCCATGACTGTTGCTTGACAGGCTTTGCGCATGGGTCTGCATAAAAAAACGTAGCGCCGTGCCAATAAATGCGCTTGCCAATACCCAAGCCAGCAAAGTGCTTGAAAACCCTTCTGCCGCCTCTAGCCAACCCTCCGTGATAAAGGACAGCATACCCACTAACACACCAACAGTTACCAAGGCTATCGCTGTTAATGGCAATGCTGGGACTCTTTTACTAACCCGGGTGACCTCACCTAATACAACTATTTCACGATGATTAGCTGCTCGAGAATTCAATACAAAAAACAGGGCCACAAAAAGCGCCGATACAATAAAGAGTAATTGCCCTTTTTGTATCTCAAATTCTCCAGATAGGGACAAGAAAGCTAGGCCCACTAAGGCAAAGGGGATTGCATACCATGTAGTAGAAGGCACCTTCTCAGCAAAAAATATTTTTGAAATAATAGGTGAAAAAATAACCGCCGAACTTGTGATAAAGCTCGCTACGCTCAAACTAACACCTGAATGAAGCCCCATTACCCAAAAACACATTCCTAAAGCAAAGATAAACCCGACGATAATAGCTTGTCGGTACTGATTCCAACTTAAGACACTCAATTGGTTAAAACCCACTATCAGCAATAACAAACCAGCTAATAAAAAGCGCGAACATATAAATAAAAGAGGAGGCATTAACAAAACGGCCTCTTTTGAAAAAATCCAACTGATAGCCGCTAATATTGTTACCAGCACCAACAAAATGTCGGCTTTTATAGCATTGGACAAAGCAAATAACCTTTTTCTTTCACCCTTAACAACCGATTAACATCTAGGTGAGCTACAGCACCAACAAGACAGGCATCATTAGCTTTTTTTATTGGCCTGATTTTTAATTTCTTCAACAATGTCAGCAGACATTTCCACCTCGCTAGCCAGCGGAATATCATCCTCATCTGTTGGGTTACTTTCAGGTGCATCCATCTCAGTTACTTTCTCGCTGTCTTTTTCAAGAGGCTCTTCTTTTTTTGTCGTTGTTTTTGATATAACCGGCCCTTCTTCCTGTGCTACTTCAAGCTCTTCATTTGGGATAGCAAGCAAAGCTGTTTCTTCTAGATCGACCTGAAGTGCTTTTGCTTCATCAGAACATAACTCACCTGCTCCGTTCGCTATATGTCGATAAACATCTCGATATTGGTCTGTTAAGCCTTTAAACAAGACAGCTGTATTAACAAAATGATTATCGACTTGTTTGCGATATGCTTCGTGTTCAGCTTCTAGCGCTTTAATTTTTGAACTGCCATCTTTTCCTTTTTTAAATAGCAAGGATAAGAAAAAACCAAAAACTGCACCTATTACAACGCCCAACAATAACTCAATACTCATTTAACTTAACTCCTGGCAAATATTCCACTTCACTTAAAAGACCTTCATTACAATTTTTATTCTATCTCACAACGCCTATAGGTGGGCTAATAACTTAAGCGCTTATTTAACGACTAAGCAATTGGCTCAACATCAATTGGCCTATCCATTAGAATATTCATTTAACCGTTAAATACTTTGATATAAGGCTCACTTTGACTAACCTAAACGAAGATTTTCATTTCCATAATACTTACCGATGGCAAACTTTGCTGAGCATGGCAAAAAAGCATCGAGCCTCTTTAATAAAAGCAAATATTATGGCCATGATCGCTGTTTTAGCGAGTGTTCCTGTGCCCCTTCTAATGCCATTATTAGTCGATGAGGTTTTACTTAAACAGCCCGGTGTTGCCGTACAAACAATCCAACAAATAACACCTACTGTTTGGCACGGGCCTATCTTATATATTCTCGCCTTATTGGTATTAACACTTTTATTAAGGGCTATCTCACTTTTTTTTAACGTTTTACAAAGCCGTCTATTTACTCTGACCGCTAAAGAAATCACTTTTCAAATTCGTCGGCATTTATTACAACGTTTACCTTTTATCTCAATGACCGAGTTTGAAACCGTTGGTAGTGGAACCATTAGCAGTCATTTTATTACTGACATTGAAACCGTTGACCAGTTTATTGGCAGTACAACAAGTAAGCTGTTAGTGGCCATTCTTACTGTTCTTGGAACCTCGATTGTTCTGCTTTGGATGCACTGGCAGCTTGCCCTCTTTATTCTTTTTCTCAACCCTGCGGTCATCTATTTCACCACCATTTTTGCCAAACGGGTTAAACATTTAAAAGCTAACGAAAACTTGGCTTTTGAAGACTTCCAACAATCCCTTATTGAAACCTTAAATGCGATAAGAGAAATTCGCGCTCATAACCGAAGCAAACATTACACAACCCTATTGATTGGTAAAGCCAACACTATTAGAACTCGCGCCAGTAGTTATTCTTGGAAGAGTGACACTGCAAACCGACTGGGTTTTATGGTGTTTTTATTCGGTTTTGATATCTTTCGAGCTCTTGCAATGTTCATGGTCGTCTACGCCGACCTAAGTATTGGCCAGATGCTCGCCGTTTTTGGCTACCTGTGGTTTATGATGGGTCCAGTCCAAGAAATACTGCACGTTCAATTAAGTTTCTTCTCCGCAAACGCCGCCCTCGAGCGGATAAACTCCCTCATTACTTTAAAAGATGAGCCTCGTTATCCACATACAGTTAACCCCTTTAAAAATAAACACTCTGTGTCTATTCAAATGAAAAACATTCATTTTTCGTATGGTCGTCACAAAAACATTCTCAATGGCATCACACTGGATATTAAGTCAGGCGATCAAATTGCTTTGGTTGGCGCTAGCGGTGGCGGCAAATCTACATTAGTGCAGGCTCTACTTGGTTTATACCCTATCAGTGACGGGATGATTTATTTTGATAATATTCCGGTCACTCAGATAGGTTTTGATACCATTCGTGACAATGTATCAACCGTACTTCAGCACCCCGTATTATTTAATGCTTCTATACGTGACAACTTAACAATGGGGCGTTCTTTAAATGATAATGAGCTGTGGCACGCACTGTCTATTGCACAACTCCAACAAACCATACAACAATTACCTCAGCAACTGGACACATTGATCGGTCAACAAGGCGTACGTTTATCCGGTGGACAGCGTCAGCGGCTAGCCATTGCTCGAATGATCCTTAGCCAACCTAAGGTCGTTATTCTGGATGAAGCAACCTCAGCGCTGGATAGCGAAACTGAGTTTCAATTACATAAATCAATGCGGTCTTTCTTAAAGGACCGCACCACAATCATTATTGCCCATCGCTTAAGTGCCATAAAACAGGCCCAACATGTGTATGTTTTTGAAGACGGCATTATTAGCGAACAAGGCCATCACAACAAACTTATTGAACAACAGGGCTTATACGCTAAGCTTTACGGTGAAAAGCAGCATTAAACTAACTCTCACTAAGTATTTGCTCGTCCTATTTTTCTTTAAACATGAAAAACAATACAGTGTGATATAACAAAAAAGCCAGATAAGCACTCAATGGTGTTTATCTGGCTTTGATTATTAACAAGCTTTCAAGTCCCCTTGCTACTAACAGGACTTGCTTATTTTTTTATCCAACCTTGTAATGCCGCGATAATACCTTCCGCTTGGGCAGCGCTCGATATATTGAACTTTGATTTCTGCTGGTACTCACCATTACGCTTTTGATAACGACGAATGGTATATTTATCAGGGCCATACTCTTCTTTTGTACGATTCCAGTCTTGATGCTTGTATATAACGGTCGCCCATGCACCCTTTGAAAGAACGACTTTATCAAGTTCTTTTACTGTTTCAATACCGCCATCTGTATAACTAACGGTTAGCTCTTCTACTGTTTCTGCCATGCTATTTCCTGCGCTTTGTTAATCGTTAACGCTAAACCAATTATGATTTAACGCTTGGAATAAGGTTTATCGGAGACATTCTACCAACACCTTTAATCTTTTTTCATGATACCTTCAAGTTGTTTGCAGTCCGGCCACGTTTGTTAGCGATTAAAGCCAATGAATAAAAATTTAGTCTGATACCAAACTGTCGGCAACTGCCTCACCGTAATCAATTAATTCTTCTAGTAGCACTTGCTGTTCTTCACTCCAATCACCGTCAACCACTAACTCATCAAGCCTTTCAAAATATGCTTTTAAGGTTAAACGTCCATCATTATGTTCTTTAATAAAACAATTGTGGCGATATGCTTGCCATTGCGTTTTTTCCACCTCGTTAAGAGTTTCCGGGTAATTTCTTGCTCTATAACGAAACAACATTTCTTCTAAACGCTCATCCTCAAATGGCAACGATAACTCTGCCAATTTATCTATTGGACAAGCACGTATTTGCGTCATATTTTGCACATCTATAGGGCTAAAAAAACCGCCACTATATAGCATTAAATCAGGGTCTGTAGCGCTTTCGAATGTATTAATAGAGAAAACTTCTGCCAGTTTTTTTTCAATACCCGCACCGAGTATTTTTTGCCTATTTTCTTCGCACCGCAGTAAATCAATATTTAATTTATTTTTGACCTCTGTAGTCAGGGTACTTAAAGGTGCCAACATTGGTGATTTATTAATATGAACGGTCTTAAGAGGCAGGCGCTTCTGTCCTTCATTTAATTCAGCCGTAGGTGTGTATAATCGCTGGTGGATTTCTTCAGCTGTTAAGTCAATAAGCTCTGTTGGGTCAGCAGATAGATCAAAAACCAGCACTCCATTTTTATTCACTGGGTGAGCAGCAATGGGGACAACAACTGCTAAACAATCTTGTGCGGCAGGGTATTTACTCGACACATGTATAACAGCGGTATTGTGTATCAGGTCCAGGTTTTCCGCGGCTTTTTTTTTATTTCGCAGTGATAAGCCCCAACTATAAATTCTAGGTTGTTGTTGCTTAATAAGCTTTGCTAATTCAATAGTGGCATATACATCTGATAAGGCATCATGTGCGGCCTCATGCAAGATACCATTCGCTTTAGTCAGCTCTTCTAATTTAAAACTAGCCGCGCCATCTTCACGTTGTGGCCAATTAATTCCATCTGGTCTAAGAGCATGTGTCAATCGAACTAGGTCTATTAAATCCCAACGTGAGTTGCCAGACTTCCATTCACGGGCATAAGGATCGAAAAAATTTCTATATAAAAGGTGCCTTGTAAATTCATCATCAAATCGAATACTGTTGTATCCAACGACACATGTTTGAGGCGTACTAAACTCGCGGTGCACTCGCTTAATAAATTCGCTTTCTAATAGACCTTCTCTGATTGCATGTTGTGGTGTAATTCCAGTAATTAGGCACGCTTCTGGGTGAGGCAAGATATCATCATGCAATTTGCAATAAAAAACATCGGGGTTTGCAACTGGATTAAAGTTTAAATCCGTACGTATACCCGCAAACTGGACCACACGATCTCTAGCAGGATCAATGCCCGTTGTTTCGTAATCGTACCAGTAGTATGTTTCAGACAAAGCTTACCAAAGTTTATCCAGTGCTCTAAGTACATCACTCCGGCTAATTTGACCAACCAATTCGCCGTCTTCATCGAGTACTGGATAACGTTTAAATGATGATTTTAAAAATTTCTCAGCAACGTCTACAATACTGGCCGTATCTGGCACTGTCTCTAATTCTTCAGTCATATACTCTGACACGACACCACCCACCCAGTCTTCATAGTAGGTTGACTGTAATGCCACTTGAAGACAGTCCTTTTCGGACAACATTCCTACCAGTGTGCCACGCTCATCCACCACCGGTGCGCCAGATATTTTATGCGTATTTAAATACTTAATCGCCTGGGAAATTTCCAGTCCTGGCGTGAAGGTCGTTAAATTAGTGGCCATGTAGTCTTTTATTAATACTGACTTAAACATCTACTCCCCTTATATCCTATAAACTTATTGTAAGAATGACTAAGCGTTTAACTTTTCCATCTTTTTCTTTTTATCACAGGTTTTTTTACTACAAAGAGCGCAATCACCTTCTAGCCCATCAATGTTATTAAGACCACCACAACTGCCTTTGATTTTGCGATTGCTAAAGATCACACCAACAGACATGAATATCACTACTAGCATGAAAACTAAAAACGTTACTAAAAATATATTCATGATGATAACCCCTGGGTCATTAAGGTAAATTCTGGTGTTGCTATTTCTCTAATGCTATCACCATCCTTCACCAGAAATAATACAGCTAATCTATTGTACACAGCCAAATCGTACCCCTTTTTATGACCCAATACCATAAAAGCTGTTGCCCAAGCATCTGCTTTCATACTATTTTCTGCCAGCACAGTAACTGAGGCCAATTTATGCTGAACGGGTTGGCCATTTGTGGGATTAATAGTGTGAGAAAAACGAACACCATCTTTCTCGAAAAAATTCCTATAATCACCTGAGGTAGCAATAGCCGTATCGCTTACCTTAAGTACGCGATGGATTGAACGATTTTTTGAGTCTGGCTTTTCAATTGCTATACGCCATAAGGTATTTTGTGCGTTTTTACCGCGTAATCGCATTTCTCCGCCAATCTCGACCATATAGTTGCTATAGCCTCTTGACTCAATAAGTTCTGCAATTTCATCGACAGCATAGCCTTTAGCAATAGACGAAAAGTCGATATACACCTTATCGTTTAACTTTTTAATCTCAAGCGTGTCTAGGTTATAAGCAATATTTTGATAGCCCACACTAGCTAGGACTTCCTTGATCTGAACTTCAGTTGGTATCTCATCGACATTAAATGTCGGGCCAAAACCCCATAGGTTCACTAAAGGTCCGACAGTAATATCATATGCACCCTCAGTAATATCACTTATCTGTTGAGCGTGTGCTAAAACATTTATAAACTCTTTAGATTTTTTGTGCCACTGCTGGCCCTTAGAGTCGTTAAAGACAGACACTTCCGAGGAACCAATATACGTTGAGAATGACTGATTAATTTCAACTAAGCGTGAGTCTATTGCTTTTTTTAATGACTCTTGTGTTTCATTTAATTGATCTGCTGCAATAGTTATGTGATAGGTCGTACCCATCGTTTCGCCACTTAATGTAAACGCTGATTTATGCTGCGAATCGCAACCATTAAGTAAGCTGAGAAATATTAAAAAACCCGCTAAAAATATTACATTTTTAGCGGGGTGCTTAAGTAAACTCAATTATCCACCAAAGTCATCGAGCATGATATTTTCATCTTCAACACCAAGGTCTTGAAGCATTTTAATCACCGCTGCGTTCATCATTGGTGGCCCACACATGTAAAACTCACAATCTTCAGGTGCTGGATGATTTTTTAAGTATTCTTCAAATAAAACTTCATGAATAAAACCTGTCAAACCATCCCAATTATCTTCAGGCTGTGGATCTGATAAAGCAACGTGCCACTCAAAATTATCGTTTTCTTTCGCGAGCATATCGAAATCTTCCACATAGAACATTTCTTTTAGGCTTCGAGAACCATACCAGAATGATATTTTTCGATCTGTTTTAATCCGACGTAGTTGATCAAAAATATGTGACCTCATCGGCGCCATACCTGCACCACCACCTATGAAGACCATTTCAGACTTTGTCTCTTTGGCGAAAAACTCACCATAAGGGCCAGATATCGTAACTTCATCGCCCGGTTTAAGGTTAAAGATATAAGAAGACATTTTCCCAGGTGGGGTGCCTTCTGGCGCATTAGGTGCTGGTGAAGCGATACGAACATTTAACATTATTATCCCTTCTTCTTCAGGATAATTAGCCATTGAATATGCTCTTAATACTTCTTCATCAACTTCAGATTTATAACGCCAAATATTAAAGTGATCCCAATCAGCTCTATATTCTTCTTCAACGTCAAAGTCTTTATAATCTACAACATGCGGTGGACATTCAATTTGAATATAACCACCCGCACGGAAGCCAACATCTTCACCTTCAGGCAATTCAAGAACCAGTTCTTTAATGAATGTCGCTACGTTATGGTTTGATTTAACTTTACATTTCCACTTCTTAACACCAAACACTTCTTCTGGCACTGTAATTTTCATGTCATGTTTAACCGTTAACTGACACGATAAGCGTTCACCATCACGTTGCTGACCTTTATTAATGTGAGCACCTTCGGTTGGTAACATTGAGCCACCACCTTCTTGAACACGCACCTTACATTGGCCACAAGTGCCCCCGCCTCCACACGCTGAAGGAACGAATAATTGAGCATCTGCTAATGCGCCTAGCAATTTGCCACCCACAGGTGCCTCTACTTCTTTTTCACCGTTAATTAATATTTTGACATTACCATGCGCTACTAATTTTGACTTTGCCGCCAAAATAATCATCACCAGGATTAAGACAATACCGGTAAAAAACGTTATACCTAAACCAATTTCTAACATACTGAGTTCCTAATTACAGTTGAATACCAGAGAATGCCATAAAGCCCATCGCCATTAAGCCTGCTGTGATAAAGGTAATCCCTAATCCACGTAAGCCATCAGGTACATCTGAATATTTTAGCTTTTCTCTTATTCCTGCAATGGCTGTAATCGCTAGTGCCCAGCCTAAGCCACTGCCAAAGCCAAAGACTAAACTTTCGCCTAAATTATAATCTCGCTCTACCATAAACAATGAACCACCTAGAATCGCACAGTTCACGGTAATTAACGGCAAAAACACACCCAGTGCGTTATAGAGTGCTGGTGCAAACTTATCCATCGCCATTTCAAGAATTTGAACGACCGCCGCAATAACGCCAATATAAACAATTAATCCTAAAAAGTTTAAATCAACTTCTGGTAGCCCTAACCACTCAAGCGCACCTTCTTTAAGTAAACCTTGGTATAAAATGTTATTCAGTGGCATTGTTAACGTTTGCACCAAAATCACGGCAACACCTAAACCCATGGCGGTAGAAACCTTCTTAGAAACAGCTAAGAACGTACACATCCCAAGGAAGAAAGATAACGCTAAGTTTTCTACGAAAACCGCTTTAACAAATAAACTTATATAAGCTTCCATTACGCAACCTCCGTTCCGTTAACTTCTTTGATTTTAAATTCCGCCTTTTCAACTTGTGCAGGACGTAATGAACGAACACCCCAGATCATTAAACCTATGATAAAAAATGCACTCGGTGGTAATAACATTAAACCATTAGGTACGTACCAACCCCCATCATTTACAGTTGATAGGATTTCTATACCAAACAATTTTCCTGAGCCCAAGAGCTCACGAAATGTACCTACAAACATTAGAACAAGCGAATACCCCAGACCATTTCCTATACCATCTAAAAAACTAAGTCCTGGTGGGTTTTTCATTGCAAATGCTTCTGCACGTCCCATCACAATACAGTTAGTAATAATCAACCCAACAAATACAGACAGCTGCTTACTTAAATCATAAACATAGGCTTTCAACACTTGGTCAACAACAATAACCAGCGATGCAATAATCGTCATTTGAACAATAATACGGATTGCACTAGGAACATGATTACGAATCATACTAATTGATAGATTCGAAAACGCTGTCACTGATGTCAGGGCTAATGACATAACGAGTGCCGTCCCCAGGTTTGTTGTTACAGCTAGCGCTGAACAAACCCCTAAAACCTGTAAGCCGATAGGGTTATTATCAACTAATGGGTCTAATATAATTTTTTGAGTTTCTTTATTCATCGTTACGCTCCATTCTCTTGAACTTTATTCAGGTATTGTTGATACCCTTCAGCGCCCATCCAATATTTCAGCATATTACTCACACCACGACTTGTTAATGTTGCTCCCGCTAAACCATCAACTTGATATTCCGCTTTAGGTGCACTCGGAACAACCGTTCCCTTAATGACTTTAATTGCAACATCACCCTCTGGTCCGTAGATTTTCTTTCCATCCCATATTTTTTTCCATTTTGGGTTATCTACTTCCCCACCTAAACCAGGGGTTTCTGCGTGTTCGTAGTAGCTTAAACCAACAATGGTCTGGCCATCATTTTCTACCGCAAGGAAACCGTACAAGGTTGACCATAAACCATAACCATTGATTGGAAGAATTAGCTGCTTCACAGCATCACCTTCTTTCACTTGATAAACCGGCATATATTTCGGACGCATCCTGATATTAGCAAGGTCATCTGACTTAGGTATTGTTACATTCAAGTTTGGGTCTTTAGCTGCTCGTCTTACATCGTATGTTGCCGGATCCATATCGGTGACATACTCACCCGTTGATAAATCAACAAGCTTAATATCAATTTTTGAAAAAGCCGCTTCGATATCATCGCCTTGCTCATACAAACCCGCTACTTGAAGAATATTTTTCTTCTTATCTAGCTCTTTATTAAGTTCTTGTAGTGGTTTAAGTGCAACAGCTGAAATCGACACAAAAACTGCACATACTAGGCACACTAAAGTCGCCATGATGAACGTTTTAAGCGTACTATCGTTTGATAACGCGAGGAAGTTCATTTTGCCCACTGGCTTCGCTTCATTTTCATTAGGCATTTCTTTTCTCCCTTCTTTTGATGTTTGACTGAACAACAAAATAATCAATCAATGGTGCAAACATATTGGCAAACAATATGGCCAACATCATTCCCTCTGGGAAAGCAGGGTTTACCACACGAATTAAAACCACCATCAGACCAATTAATAGACCATACACCCATCGACCCGTGTTTGTCATCGCCGCACTCACAGGGTCCGTTGCCATATAGATGGCACCAAATGCAAAACCACCTAATACAGCATGCCAGTACCAAGGTGTTGCAAACATAGGGTTTGTGTCACTACCAATTAAATTAAGCATAGTACTGGTGACTATCATGCCAGCTAAGACGCCTAACATAATGCGATACGAAGCAATTCGGGTATATAACAAAAAGCTCGCCCCAATTAAACACGCAAGTGTTGAGGTTTCACCCATTGAGCCTTGCACCGTTCCTAAGAACGCATCCATCCAAGTAATTCCTGAGGTCGTTACTGCTGTAATACCACCCGCAGCAGCCATGCCTAAAGCCGTCGCACCGCTAAACCCATCAACAGCCGTCCAAATAGCATCACCTGACATTTGAGCTGGATAAGCAAAAAACAAAAACGCACGTGCTGTTAACGCGGGGTTCAAGAAGTTTTTACCTGTACCACCAAACACTTCCTTACCAACAACAACACCAAATGAAATACCAATAGCTACCTGCCAAAGAGGAATTGTGGCCGGCAAAATCAGCGAAAACAGCATTGATGTAACGAAAAACCCTTCGTTAACCTCATGCCCACGCACAATTGCAAATAAGACTTCCCAAATACCGCCTACTAATACGGTAACAACATAAATGGGTATATAGTACATGGCACCATGTACCATGTTTGCCACAAGACTGTCTGGGTTATAGCCGACCGCATTTGTTACAAACCCACGCCATGAATCTAACGATGTCATGTTTAACTCAGCCATCGCCATGTTCGCCATATGGCCGGTATTCCACATTGCCATCAACACACAAGGTAACGCCGCGATGAATACATACGTCATGATACGCTTTAAATCAATAGCATCTCTTACATGCGTTGTGCCTGCGGTTACATCTTTAGGCGTATATAAAAAGGTATCCACCATTTCATAAATCGCATAATACTTCTCTAGTGATCCGCCTTTAGCGAACTTAGGGTGTATTGAATCTAAATAATTCCTTAAACGAGACATTAACCCTCCTTCTCAATGTGTGCCAAATTAGCGCGTAGCGCCTTACCAAAATCATGCTTTCCTGAATCTACAAATGAGCATAACGCTAAATCTTCTTCGTCTAGTTCTAATGCGCCGAGTGATTCAGCTGCATCAACATCCATAACAACTAAGGCTCGAAGTAATTGTGTTGGCAAAATATCCAACGGCATCACGCCTTCATATACCCCAATAGGAACCATGGCACGTGGGCTACCGTGTGCTGATGTATCCATTGCCATTTTTTTCTTACGGTTAAAACTAGATAGCAGAGCATTTGTAAAAGAGAATTTCTCGCCTGCCGGGTTTAGCCACCCTAGCAGCTGACGCTCTCTTCCTTCTTGAAGTACTGACAACTGAACATGGTAACGACCTAAATAAGATGCCCAGTTATTCGCTTTTCTACCTGACAAAACAGAGCCCGAAATAATTCGCACATTACCCGTCTCAATTTCTTTTCTAACCAACTCTTCTGTATTTGCACCCAGTCTAGTTTTAATAAGACGCGGCTTAAGAACTTTGGGGCCGGCTAACGAAATGACCCGTTCAACGTTTAAAAGACCCGATGTAAATAATTTACCAATGGCAATCACATCTTGATAGCCAATGGTCCACGCAATTTTTTTCGAATGAACAGGGTCAATAAAATGTATATGTGTACCAGAAAGACCTGCTGGATGTGGTCCAGAAAACTCAGCGACTTCGACCACGTCGGGAACTGCTATGTCTGCGTCGACAGCCTTACTCACATACACCTTTCCTTCTGTCAGGCGAGAGACCACTGTTAAACCATCTTTAAATGCATCTGCATCTTCGGCAATAACAACACTTGGATCTGCCGCTAATGGATTAGTATCCATAACGGATACATGAATCGCTACAGGTCGAGTAGCTGGCGCAGGTACTTTACTGAATGGACGCGTTCTAAAAGCTGTCCATAAACCTGATTCTGTTAGGTTCTTAACAACATCTACCGCATCAAGGCTCGCTAATTTTTCAGACGAGTATTTGGTAAACTCAACCTGATCGTCACCGTCTAATTCAATAACAACCGTGCGTAACACACGTTTCGCACCTCGGTTAATGCTTTTGACAACCCCGCAACCAGGCGAAGTAAAACTAACACCTTCGGTTTTTTTATCGGTAAATAAAATCTGCCCCAGCTTGACACGATCACCTTCTTTAACCAGCATGGTAGGCTTCATATCTATGTAGTCTTCGCCAAAAACGGCAACACTGGAAACCTGATTACCCTCTGAAATAACTTGACTTGGCGCGCCTTTAATTGGCAGGTCCAAGCCTTCTTTGATCTTAAAGTAGTTCATTGATTAGGCTTCTTAATTGATTTAAGTTTGTTTGTTTAAGCAGACTGCACGTTTAATGTCGAGTAGCGACTATAACCCGCTGACCTGCCGTCAATACTTCTAGAAAAATTACTTATAAAACTTTTCGAATTCTATCCTATCGCACCGCATCATTCAATCTCGTTAACTAATTCCTTATACCAATTCCCTTAGAAAGTAGCCTTAAACTGACCCCCAACATAAAAACAATAAATGTCGCAATAACGATAAAGCCGTATAACAGCGGTATATCAGACTCGCCTAATATACTAAACCGAAATACATCGATCATGTAAAGTACTGGATTGAGTAATGATACGTTTTGCCAAAACGCTGGCAATAAGTCAATCGAATAAAACACCCCTCCCAAATATATCAAAGGCGTCAAAACAAACGTTGGCACAATTGAAATATCATCAAAGCTTTTTGCATAGGCTGCATTAATAAAGCCCGCCGCTGAAAACAACACCCCTGTTAACAAGAACACAACCACCATCATCACCGGGTGTGCAATATTTAAGTCTGTAAAAAACAAGGACACAATCGTCACCAAAACCCCCACGATCAGCCCTCTCAGCACCCCACCAGAAATATACCCTGTCAAAATAATCCAACCGGGAATAGGTGCAACCAACATTTCTTCAATATTATGCTGGAATTTTGAACTGTAGAAAGAGGAAACTACATTTGAATAGGCATTACTAATAACCGCCATTAAAATAAGCCCAGGGACAATAAAGTCCATATAATCATAGCCATTCATTGTCCCAATTCTTGAGCCAATTAAAGTACCAAAAATAAGAAAATAAAGCGTTGTAGTAATCACCGATGGCAATAAAGTTTGCACCCAAATACGTAGAAAACGTCTAACTTCCTTATACGTTATTGTTTCTAGCGCAACACAGTATTCTTTATTAAACATTATCCTTACCCTTCTTTACTAATAACTTAAGAAACAGCTGTTCTAGCCTGTTTGATTCATTACGAATACCCGATACTTTTATACCCAATTGAGTTAACTCATCAAATAAGGCGTGTATTCCCGACTCCTTGCGCACGCTAACCTGCCATGTCGTTTCATCCAAACGCTCTATTCTACAACCCGTTATTACTGGCAGCTCTTTTTCCGGTCGCTCAAGGCTCAATACAAAAACCTCTTCATCTGCTTTTTCCAGCAAACCCTTCATATCCATATTCTCAATCACATTACCTTTATTGATAATGGCAATATGCTTACACAGGCTTTCTGCTTCCTCTAGATAATGGGTGGTTAGAATTATCGTCGTTCCAGCAGCATTTATTTCCTTAAAAAAGCGCCACATTGACCGACGTATTTCAATATCAACACCAGCTGTAGGTTCGTCGAGTATTAGTAATTTCGGCTCATGCACCAATGCTCGCGCAATCATCAACCGCCGTTTCATACCGCCTGACAGCTCTCTTGCTGCTTCATTACGCTTATCCCAAAGCTCTAGCTGTTTTAGACAAATCTCAGCTCTTTCCAGCGCTTTTTTTCGAGGAATACCGTAATAGCCGGCCTGAGACACAACGATATCAAAGACATTTTCAAACTGATTAAAATTAAACTCTTGTGGCACTAAACCAAGACAGCGCTTCACCCCTTCCGGGTCAGTATCCAAATCATGCCCGTAGACTTTAACAGTACCTGATGTCTTATTAACCAACGAGGCCACAATGCCTATTGTGGTGGACTTGCCTGCGCCATTTGCACCTAATAGTGCAAAAAAATCTCCCTGCTTGACCTCTAAATTTATACCTTTAACCGCAAGAAAGTCGTTATCGTAACGCTTGTATAGCTGATTTATTTCAAGTGCATTCATATTTAAAACTTGTATTTGTAAAAATAAAACATCTAACTCGTAAGCCAAGTTAGCAATTAACCGCCTAGTTTAACGTATAATGACACTATCATTTCGACATCAACCAAACTATTACTTAAATTATGTCTGACAAGCCTATAAAGAACGCGCTGTATTATCACCAACATCCGAAGCCTGGAAAGATTGAAGTTACACCGACTAAAGCACTGAGTAACCAAACCGACCTTGCTTTGGCTTACAGCCCCGGCGTGGCAGAACCCTGTTTAGAAATAGCCAAAGACCCCTCTTCTGCCGCACTTTATACGGCACGAAGCAACCTAGTGGCGGTAATTACCAATGGTACTGCCGTCCTTGGCTTAGGGGATATAGGCCCACTGGCCTCAAAACCAGTTATGGAAGGCAAAGGCGTCCTGTTTAAGAAGTTTGGCGGCGTAGATGTCTTTGACATTGAAATCAATGAAAAAGACCCCGATAAATTTGTTGATATTGTGGCCAGCCTAGCACCCACCTTTGGCGGCATTAACCTTGAAGATATTAAAGCACCCGAATGTTTCTTCATCGAAAAAAAGCTTCGTGAAAAAATTGACATCCCTGTTTTCCACGATGACCAACATGGCACCGCCATTATCACAGCCGCTGCTATCCTTAACGGCTTAAAAGTAGCCAATAAAGACATTTCAACGGTTCGACTAGTTGCATCTGGAGCAGGTGCGGCCGGTATTGCATGCCTAGATATGCTTGTTGAAATGGGCCTCAAACGAGAAAACATTCTCGTCAGCGACAGTAAAGGGATTATCCATGACGGCAGAACTGAAGGAATGGATGATCGCAAACAACGCTACGCGACTAAAACTGACATCAGAACCTTAGCCGAAGCCACTGTCGGAGCAGATATTTTCCTAGGCGTATCACGTGCCGGCATGATGACTAAAGACATGGTCAAACAAATGGCCAAATCACCTATCATCTTCGCACTTGCTAACCCCACACCCGAAATACTACCCGAAGAGATTAAAGAAGTAAGGGATGACGCTATTATTGCAACTGGTCGCTCTGACTATCCAAATCAAGTGAATAATGTGCTGTGTTTCCCTTATATCTTTAGGGGCGCACTTGATGTTGGCGCAACTACCATTAACGAAGAAATGAAACTCGCGTGTATCCGCGCACTATCCAAGTTGGCACAAAAAGCAGTAAATGACGACAGTGATAGTTATGTTGGAAAGACCCCTGTTTTTGGACCCGAATACTTAATTCCTCGTCCTTTCGATCCTAATCTTATTATTGAAATACCATTAGCTGTTGCCAAAGCCGCTATGGAAAGTGGTGTTGCTACCAAACCAATTAAAGACTTTAATCATTACAGAGCCTCGCTTGAACGCTATGTTTATCGTTCAGGTATGGTCATGAAGCCTATTTTCGAGCAAGCCAAACTCACACCAAAGCGTGTCGTTTATGCCGAAGGGGAAAATGGAAGAGTACTTCGCGCCGTACAAGAGATCGTTAACTCGCAGTTAGCCTCGCCCATTCTTGTAGGTCGTAAAAAGGTCATTCTTGAACAAATTGATCGATTAGGCCTTGAAACATCAATACTAGATCAAGTTGAAATTATTGAACCAGACAACAACCCTTACTTTCGCGAATGTGTTGCCGAATACCATAAAGCAAAAGGGCGAAAAGGTGTTTCATTAACCTTAGCGCAAAATTATGTGCGGACAAAAACAACCGTCTTAGCCTCCTTACTTGTCAAGCTTGGCAAAGCTGACGCTATGATTTGTGGCATGGTTGGCAATTATCACCGACACCTTGGTCATATTACCGATATTTTAGATAAAGCAGACGGGGTAAAAAATGTAGCGGCACTGAGCGCCATTTCATTACAAAAAGGCGTTTTCTTCTTTTGCGACACAATGGTAAACAACAACCCAACTACTGATGAGCTAGTTGCCATGACATTGCAGTCTGCTAACCATGTTAAACGATTTGGCATCACCCCTAAAGCCGCCTTACTATCACATTCTAATTTTGGCAGCGCTAATGATGATGATGCAAAAAAAATGTCCAGCGCTGTTAGCATTCTTCATGAAAAACATCCTCAACTTGAAGTTGAAGGCGAAATTCAAGCCGATGCTGCGTTGCTTGAAAATTTAAGAAAAGGCGTGATAAACGACTCCAAACTTAACGGTGAAGCTAATTTATTTATCTTCCCTAATTTAGACGCCGCCAACATTTCATTTAACATGGTTCGCATCTTAAGTGACGGGGTAACCATTGGTCCTATTTTATTGGGCTTAGAAAAACCCGTACACGTTCTAAAGCCTTTTGCCTCTGTCAGGCGAATCCTGAACATGACCGCTTTATGCTCTGCAGAACAAGGTGAGGTTAGCTAATTTAAGCGATAAAACACCCGTAATGTGATTTCTTTCACATTACGGGTGTTGGTTTGTTAACTATAATTATTGCGTAAATTACTCTAAAATACTGATATGAACGTTAGCTCTATCAACCAAAACGCTCTCTTAGGCATTAACAACGGTCTTAATCAGGCAAGCAATGCAAGCCAGAAACTGGCCAGTAATGAGCAGTTAAGCGGCGAGCAATCTAGTCAAGAGACAGCCAAAGAGCTCCTCGCGTTACAACAAGCACAACAGCAAGTTCAAGTATCAACCCGAGTCGCACAAACAGCTGGCGATGTTATTGGCAGCATAATAGATATTAGAGCCTAACCCCCCCTTCAAAACACAACTAAAGCTCAGCATTAATTAAGGTGAATTCCCATCAGCTATAGTTTTGCGTCTATTTATTGTAGAATGGTCGTTTAACTTTACTTAATAGGACTGTATTTTGGAAACAGAAAAGCAAAAGCTTAGCTACACAATGGGCCAACAAATTGGTGGCGGTATCCGTCAAGATAAACTAGATGTTGAAACCGAATCCCTCGTTTTAGGTCTTACACACAGCTTAAATGGCGACCCTAGCCTTTTAAACCCTGCAGAAATGCAAGCAGTTATTGAAGCATTCCAAAAAGAAATGCAGGAAAAAGCTAACGAAGCAAAAAACAACAACGCTGATAAAAGCATTCAGTTCTTAAAAGACAACCTTGCAACTGAAGGGGTACAAGTTCTAGAAAGCGGCCTGCAATACATTGTTATCAATCAAGGCACAGGCGAAAAACCTCAAGCAACAGATACTGTTGAAGTGCATTATGAAGGCACCCTTATCAATGGCACTGTGTTTGACAGCTCTATTAAGCGTGGCGAGCCAGCTACATTTCCAGTAAATGGCGTTATCCCGGGTTGGCAAGAAGCACTACAACTGATGGAAGTTGGCACAAAATGGAAAGTTTTTATTCCTTCTGAGTTGGCTTACGGTGAACAAGGTGCAGGTGGTGCGATTGGACCAAATGAAACACTGATTTTTGAAATGGAATTGTTAGCGATTAAATAACACTAAGTTTCAAAGCAAAAAAAACCGGTCATTGACCGGTTTTTTTTGCTTCTATAACCTTAATGTTAGTCTTCGTAACGCTTTAGCACTAGGGTCGCATTTGTTCCACCAAAACCAAAGCTATTTGACATTACTGTATTCAACTCAACACCTGTCTGAGTTTCCATAACAATATTAGCCGTTTCAGCTGCCTCATCTAATTGGTCAATATTTGCTGAGGCTGTTATAAAGTTATCCTTCATCATCAATAAGCAGTAGATGGCCTCTTGCACACCCGCTGCCCCTAAAGAATGACCCGATAATGACTTCGTAGAACTGATCGGTGGTACCTTATCACCAAAAGCGGCTTTTACTGCTTTAAGCTCAGCCATGTCACCTACCGGTGTACTGGTGCCATGCGCATTAATATAATCGACAGGTGTATCGACATTCTCTAAGGCCATTTGCATACAACGCGTTGCACCCTCACCCGACGGAGCCACCATATCGTAACCATCTGAAGTAGCGCCGTAACCAACTAATTCAGCATATATTTTCGCACCTCTAGCCAATGCAACATCCAGGGCTTCTACCACTACTACACCACCACCACCAGCTATTACAAAACCATCACGGTCTGCATCATAGGCTCGTGAAGCAGTGTCGGGAGTATCATTTCTTTTTGTTGATAATGCGCCCATCGCATCAAACATCATTGTTAATGACCAATGCTCCTCTTCACCACCACCAGCAAAAACACGATCTTGTTTACCTAATTGAATAAGCTCCATAGCATTACCAATACAATGTGAACTGGTCGCGCAAGCAGAAGTTATCGAATAGTTAACGCCTTTAATCTTGTAGGGTGTAGACAGTCCTGCTGATACTGTGCTGCTCATCGTTCTTGGTACCATATAAGGCCCAACCCGACGAATACCTTTCGTATTCAATAAGTTAATAGCTTCATCAACATTCTTTGTAGACGCTCCACCAGAGCCCATGATAAGCCCAGTTTTAGGGTTTGATACTTCCTCTTCTGTCAAACCTGCATCATCAATCGCTTGCTGCATTGACACATAGGCGTAAGCAGCAGCGTCTCCCATAAAGCGTCGAGCCTTACGGTCTATTAATTCGTCTAGATTTATATCTGGCACACCAGCTACATGGCTTCGAAAACCTTTTTCTTTGTACGCTTCCCTATAGCTAATACCTGATTTCCCAGTTTTAAGCGAATCTGCAACAGTATCTACATCACTACCTAGTGATGAAACAATACCCATGCCTGTAATAACAACCCGTCTCATATTTAACCCTTTTTAGAAATTTTCAGTTGAAGTAAATAACCCTACACGCAAATCCTTTGCTTCATAAATTACTTTTCCGTCCACTTCCATCACCGCATCAGCAATACCCATCACTAATTTACGCATAATAACTCGTTTTAAATCAATTTTATAAGTCACTTTCTTGGCCGTTGGTAGTACTTGCCCCGTGAATTTTAACTCACCCACTCCTAACGCTCGGCCTCGTCCTAAGCCACCTTTCCAGCCTAAATAAAAGCCAACTAATTGCCACATTGCATCTAAACCAAGGCAACCAGGCATGACGGGGTCACCCGGAAAGTGGCATTCAAAAAACCACAGGTCGGGAGTAATATCTAACTCCGCAATAATTTGCCCTTTACCATTTGAACCGCCATCTTCTGTAATGGATATAACTCTATCGACCATTAACATATTTGGCATAGGAAGCTGTGCATTCCCAGGGCCAAATAGCTCCCCTCTTCCACAGCTCAATAATTCTTCTTTATTAAATGAATTCTGTTTCTTAATCTCTGTCAAAATACTGCTTCCTTAAAGTGTTATGGCCCATGATGGATTTACAATGTTATATGATACTTGTTATCAAGCAATTGAGCGAGCATCTTAAACACCAAGTAAGTAACCAGCCGCCATTAAAATTACGCAATCAAATAAATATAACTTTGACGCATACGCTATATTCCATTTGAAAATTTGCTGCCCTGACGCACCGTAGCGCCCATGTAGCGCAAGATTAATTCCAGATATTGGGCTTGCCGACACCCCAATCGCCCAAGCCATTAAAAACGTAATCGCCAGTAACGTTTGATTTGGCTCAATACTTATAATCCAATGCCCAATAACAGCGATACTGATAACCGGATGAACGCCCAAAATAGCTAATACAAACATCCATAGCAAAATAACGGATGCCACAAAACCATCGAAGTGCTGAAACGGAATAGCTATCGACAAGCCATCAAGGGCTGCCGCCAATCCTGAGCCAAACACACCTGCAATAAGAAATAGAAGCAGCTCATTTTTCATTTGCGGAAGCCTGTACACCCCATAATGAATGAAACCCATACCCCCTTTGCTTAACCCCTGCCTTAACAGCAAAACCACCAAGCTTAATAGTAAGGAGCACATTGCTATTAATATAAGCACACTAACCGCAGGAAAAGCATAATGAGCCAATGCTACTAATATAACCAAGCCAAGTGGCAGCCACAATGCTTCAAACCGTACTGGGTAACCAATAAACTCTTTGATACTCTCCTGTTTATTTGCCTTAGCTTCGAAAAATGTAATCAAAAATGCAAGCACGGCCAATCCAAAACCAACGCCCATCACAATGGGCAGCGAAGCTTCGGGCGTAAAAACTAACGCTGCTGCAAAAGCAGCAAAAAATGGCGACCAATGGGCGCCCGATGTAAACGCTCTCGTCAACAACTTCAGTTGATTCATTGATAGCTGCGCCTCTTTTACCATTCTATCTGCCACCAATAATACAGCTGATAGATTGATGACCGAGCCAAAGAAGTGAACACCTAGGTAAGTTCTAACAAAGGCTTTGACGCCTGTCGGTAAAGCCTTTGCTTTCTTATCAACGGGCAAGGCCACTAATTGTAAAAACTGCACCCCAATCAGCATTACAATCATTAACTGATTTGCTGAAAATGCTTTATCAATATGAGCTATTTCACCAGTTTTCCATGCCACCAACCAGCTCATGATGGCAAAAGTCGCAATGGTCAGGATGATCTTTTTTTGCTTACCCGCCAAATCAAAAAATAAAATAATGCCGGCAAGCCATGTAAACACGCCCTGAAGTCCTTCAATATTATTTGGAACCCAAGCATTAAAAACTGTTAACACAAAACTAAGTATTAATAACGGCCCTGCAGCCTTTATAAGATAAGACATTACAGTCTAAGAAGTTTCTACAGCAAGGCGTAATAACGTGGCGATAGTTCGGTTATATGGCGCATCTTTTCCCATCCTTTCACAGCCTTTAATGACAACGCCACAAATCTCTTCAATTTCTAACGGGCGACCCTTTTCACGGTCAACCAGCATGGAAGGCTTTATAGAATCAAACGTTGAAATCAATTCAAGCATATCTTCGAGATCTTCTTGAGATAACTCAACCCCGTTAGCTTTTGCTGCCAGTACTGATTCTTCCATTGCACCACGTATGAGTGGTAATAGACGTACATCAGGTGTTACCTGCCCGGTCTCTTTTTCTAACAAGGTACATATTGGGTTAAGACCATTATTAATAATTAACTTACGCCATAGTTCTTTATTAATATCTTTAGAGACCTCTGTTGGAATTTCTGCAGAGTTAAAGCAACGAGCTATCTCGTTTATTCTTTGCTCGGTTTTAGCACTGATTTTTTGATGATTGGGCCACAAACCTAAAATGACCTGCGCAGGGCCAATTGACTCAACCACACCTGGTTTAACAATATGCGCACCTATCCGGCGAGCAATACCACCCAAAACCAAACCAGCTGGCAATACTGAACTAAGCTGCTGTTCATTATCGACACCATTTTGCAAAGATAAAACATAGGGCAATTCACTTTTTGGATGCTTCTTTAACCAAGCATCAAGTTGACGCGCAAAGCCCGCTGTTTGCATACTTTTCAAGCACACAACAATAACATCAAGCTGTTCTGGTCGTGTTGTTTCAAACCATTTATCAAGACTAACGGCACTAACCTGTTGGTTAAACACTAACTCGGCGTGTTTAACTTCTAGACCCTGCCCTTGCATAGCCTGTAGGTGAGCGCCTCGAGCGACCAACGTAACACTCTCACCAGCCTGAATTAGCCTGGCGGCATAGTAACAACCTATACCGCCAGCACCTATAATTGCAAAGTTCACTTAATTTTCTTACCTAAGTTTATTGATCCGCTTCTGCAAAGAAATCTAATACCAACTTGTTAAACCGTGCATTTTGTTCTATTTGAGTCCAATGTCCACATTTTCCAAACATATGCAGTTGCGAGTTTGGCAATAATTCAAAAAAGGTCTTTGATGTAATAGGTGGAACCACAACATCTTCACGACCATGAACCATCAATGTTTCGTGTTGAATCTTCTTAATATCTTCAGGGTCACTAGCAAGCGCCTCAACCCAACGTTGACGAGGTGCAGGGAACATTTTACTAAATGACTCTTGGAACCCTGGCTGGATACTTGCCTTATAACGAAGTTCAGCTAACTCATCGGTCACTAAGCTTCGATCATAAGCAAATAAATCCATCATTTTACGCATATTTGCCACTGATGGCTCATAACCCCAAACCTCATCCAAGCCTGCTGTTAATTCAAATTCAACGCCGGCCGCGCCCATTAAAACAAGACGATTAACTCGTTCAGGGTGCTTAATTGCAAGCGCTATCGCTAAGCCGCCGCCAAATGAATTACCAACTAGATGTGCTTTCTCAATACCCAATGCATCCATTAGATCAACAGCATGTTGAACCCAATTATCCATTGTATATTCATAGTTTTCTAAACGTTCGGTAAAACCAAAACCCGCCATATCAGGGGCAATCACACGATAGTGCTCAGCCAATACAGGAATAACTAAACGCCAATTAGCCCAAGCCGTTACACCAGGTCCAGATCCATGAATCATAAATACTGGATACCCTTCACCTTCATCGTGGTAATTAGTTTTAAAGGCACCCGTTTGAATGCTGTTGGCAATTTCTGGATTGGAACTCATGATTATCTCCTAGATGTTATTTAATAAACCGAATTGTTGAGCCAACATTTTATAGGAGGCTATACGAGGTTTAAAGGAATGAGTCACATTAACAATCATTAATTCTTCAACATCGTATAACTCTGCAATTTGCTCTAAACGTGACTGACATTGCTCAGGTGTGCCGGTAACCATTGTTGCTAATGTTTCATCGTAGTACGCTTGATCAGAGAGGGATAACTGTTTCTTTTTATCCATCACCTCTTCAGGCGAGAAAAAGCTGTCAATCTTGCCATGACGAAAGGCCTGAACTTTCCAATATGTATGGCTACTTGCGATGAGCTCCGCCTCTTCTTTAGAGTCTGCACAAATAGACGCGACTGCAATAATTGCTTCTGCTTTGTCTAGACTACCACCTTGTTTAAATGCCTTGCGATAGCGTTGTATAATCTCTGGGGGTCTATCATGTGTTCCAATAAATAGCGCCAACACAAAACCTGCGCCTAACACACCCGCCATCTCAGCACTGCCATCACTCGAACCTAACATCCAAACTGGTGGTGCGCCCACATCGGTTGGTACCACAACGGCTTGACTATAAGGATGATCCTCAGGCAGATTGTTACTTAAATACCCTATCAAATCTTGCGTTTGACTAGGGTAGTATTCGGAGGGAACCGTTTGCCTTGGCGCTGAAATAGCAGCCGATGAAATTGGGTGTCCACCTGGCGCACGCCCTACTCCTAAATCAATACGGCCCGGATGAAATGCCTCCAACATTTTAAATGTTTCAGCCACCTTAAACGCACTGTAATGCGGCAACATGACTCCACCACTGCCCACTCTAATGCGTTTTGTAGCATGAGCGACATTATTCACCATCATTTCAGGACAAGGGCTTGCATAACCCGGGGTTGCATGGTGCTCTGCGACCCAATACCGGTGATAACCTACCTCATCGCATGCTTTTGCTAATTCAATGGTAGAAAATAATCCGCTAGATTCTGGCTGATTATCATGGACAGGAGATTGATCAAGAACGCTTAGTTTTATGTTTTTCATTATTTAAGGGGAAATTTAAAAAAGGCATTTATATTAAATGGATTTGTATTCTCTCGTCGATGACAGTTATCAAAAAATACAAAAAAGCCCTAAACAACTTTCATTGCTAGGGCTTTTAAGTGTTTTCAATAAAACCGATAACTTAAAACGTGTCGTCGCTTAACGACCTAACGATTTTGCAGTTTTACCACCAATTCCAAACTGTGTATTAGGTACTTCTTGAATTAATACGCGAACGTTTTGACGTGGCGCATCGACTGCTTCACAAAGCGCATCGGTTACCTTTTCAATAACTGCAGCTTTTTGCTCATCAGTTCGACCTTCCATCATATGAATATGTGCTATTGGCATTTACTTTCTCCCGTTAATCAACAAATCGCATTGTCACAGTGCCTAGATCTTGATAGCGCACTGAAACATTATCACCTGCTTTAACTGCAATAGCAGGAGTAATAGCCCCAGCCATAATAAACGTACCAGCAGGAATAACCTCTCCACGTTCCGCCAACAAATTAGCCAGCATTGCAACACTTGCTGCAGGGTGACCTAGAATAGCTGCACCAGCGCCTAACTCTACTACTTCACCATTGATCTCCATGACCACACCGATTGTTTTAAGATCCAAATCTTCAACCGGTAGCATACGACCCCCTGTTACAAAGCGTGATGAAGAAGAGTTATCAGCAATCACACTCTTAAGGTCAAATTTAAAGTCTTTATAACGTGAGTCAATAATTTCCACAGCTGGAACAATAAAATCTGTTGCTGACAAAACATCACCAATGTGGCAGCCTGGTCCACTTAATTCTTTTTTTGTTACAAACGCAACTTCTGCTTCTACTTTTGGGTGAATTAACTCAGAGATCTTAACTTCACCGCCATCAGGAATACTAAAATAATCAGCCAAAAAACCATAACAGGGTGTTTCTACTCCCATCTGGCGCATTTTTGCCATCGATGTTAAGCCCATTTTTAGACCAACAATCTTGTTACCTCGTGCTTCTTTTCGACGACGAATCTCCCACTGTACATCGAGTGCTTCATCCCAGGTGATTTCTGGATAATCATTTGTTATTTTTGTTACTTCTGTGCAGTTAAGCTCAGCATTTTCTAGGTGCTCTGCTAACTGTTCAATTGTTGCTTTATCTAAAGCCATAATAGTTCCTCTTACGCTGATTTCTTTTTAATCTCTAAGGCAACATCTTCGATCATGTCTTCTTGACCGCCTACTGCACCCATTTCACCTAATGCCATTAAGATTTCTCGTGCTGGCACGCCATGGTTTTTCTCTGCTCTTTTTGCATGAAGCAAAAATGATGAATAGACGCCTGCATAGCCTAACGTTAAAGAGTCTCTGTCAATACGTGTTGGTGTTGGCATTAACGGAAGTGCAATATCTTCAGCGACGTCCATAAGCTTATCGACATCAACACCAGTTTCAATGCCCATTCGATTACAAACCGCGACCATCACTTCAAGTGGTGTATTACCTGCACCTGCTCCAAAGCCTGCAACAGAACCATCAATACGAGTAGCCCCTGCTTCAATTGCCGCTAGTGAGTTTGAAATACCCATTGCCATGTTGTGATGACCATGAAAACCGATTTCGATATCATCGCTAAATTCCGCTCTTAATGCGGCAATTCGATCGGTTACATCATCTGGCAACAGGTAACCCGCTGAGTCGGTTGCATAAATGCAATTTGCACCGTAATCAACCATTTTTTTAGCTTGCTCTAACAATGCCTCAGGTGATGTCATATGCGCCATCATCAAAAAACCAACCGTATCTAAGCCATATTCACGTCCTTTTTGGATGTGCTGCTCAGAAACATCAGCTTCTGTACAGTGTGTGGCCACACGGATTGTTGAAATACCACAGTCAGCTGCCATCGCAAGATCATCGACCGTACCTAAACCAGGCAGTAACAATGCTGATATTTTGGCATTCTTCATTTTTGGTACAACTGCTTCAAGATATTCACGGTTCGAATGTTTTCCAAACCCGTAGTTTACTGAAGAGCCGCCTAAGCCATCTCCATGTGTTACTTCGATTAATGGCATTCCAGCTTCATCCAACGCAACAGCCATCCTAACCATATCGTCTAATGAGAACTGATGGCTGACTGAGTGCATACCATCACGTAACGCATTATCGTGTAACTTAATTTTTTTACCTTTTAAATTCATCACCAACCCCCTAAGCTAATTTGGTTAATGTCAGTGTGCCGTTTTCAATCTCTTCGGCAAACATTTCTGCTGTTCTTGTCCCAGCAGCCGTCATAATATCCAAATTACCGGCATACTTTGGAAGGTAATCTCCTAGCCCTTCAACCTCTAGAAATATACTAACTCTATGTCCATCAAAAATTGGTCCATTTTTTAACTTATAGCCTGGTACATATTTTTGCACTTCTTTAATCATTGCGTGAACTGATTCTGTAATTGCTTTTTGATCTGGTTCTTCTTCAGTTAAGCAATGAACAGTATCCCTCATAATTAAAGGTGGCTCTGCAGGGTTTAAAATAATAATCGCTTTGCCTTTCTTAGCACCACCAATTTCTTCAACGGCTCGGGCTGTCGTCCTTGTGAATTCATCAATATTTTTCCGTGTGCCCGGGCCTGCTGATTTTGATGCAACTGTTGCAACAATTTCACCGTACTCTACTGCCTGAACTTGGCTCACAGCAGCCACCATCGGTATCGTTGCTTGGCCACCACAGGTCACCATATTAACGTTCATTTCTTGCTCACCCACATGCTCTTTCAAGTTAACAGGTGGAACACAAAATGGGCCAATAGCTGCCGGCGTTAAATCAATCACTAACACGCCTTTTTCTTGCAATTTACGGTTATTTTCCCCGTGTACATATGCAGACGTTGCATCAAATGCAATTTGTATATTATCTTCTTCAATATGTGGAATTAAGCCATCTACACCTTCATGCGTGGTTTTTAGGCCTGCTTCTCGAGCTTTTAATAAACCCTCTGAGTCAGGATCAATACCTACCATCCACAGCGGGTTTAAATTTGGACTACGTTGTAGCTTAGCCATTAGGTCGGTGCCGATATTACCGGAACCAATCATTGCGCAATTTATTGCCATTTACTAATCTCCTAAAATTTTACGCTTAAACAAAGCGAACAGATGCTGAACCAATGCCGCCTACACTAACTCGCATAGAATCGCCTGCTTTAGCATCAACCATCATGCATAATGCGCCTGATAAAATAACTTCACCGGCTTTTAATGTTACGCCTAAGGCACCCATCGTATTAGCTAACCAAGTCATTGCATTAACAGGTGAACCAAGTGCTGCTGCTCCTGCACCTGTGTGCATTAATTCGCCATTTTTTTCGAGTGTTAAACCACATACGCTTAAATCTACTTTGCGTGGGTCAACGGCCGTTCCACCTAATACAAGATAACCACATGATGCATTATCAGCTACTGTATCTTGAATTTTAATTTTCCAATCCGTGATTCGTGAGTCAACAATTTCGAAACAAGGCATTACTGCTTCTGTCGCCGCCAAAATATCCGCATTGGTTAAGCCTGGCCCACACAAGTCTTTTTTTAGAACGAACGCTATCTCGCCTTCTGCTTTCGGCTGAATCATTTTTTCAGAGATAGGAATATCCTGTCCTTCTGACATCACCATGTCACTTAATAGGTAACCAAAATCAGGCTGGTTTACACCAAGCATATCCATCACAACTTTGCTGGTACAACCTACTTTTTTACCGACAACTTTTTCACCCGCGTCAAGACGACGTTGAATCATTTGATGTTGAATTTTATAGGCATCTTCAATCGTCACCTCTGGTGAACGCTCGGTAATCGGCGCAATTGTTTGTTGCGTAATAAGCGCCTCATACAGCTCATCGCCGTATTGAATTATTTTATCTTGATCCATTTTTATTCCTTATAGTTTTACACAAATATTGGTCAGCTCTGAATAGAACTCCAATGAATAATGGCCACCTTCACGGCCTGTTCCAGATTGCTTTGCACCACCGAAAGGTGTACGTAAATCTCTTAGGAACCAGCTATTAACCCAGCAAATACCCGTTTCCATTTGAGCGGCAACTCGGTGTGCGCGAGTAACATTTTCTGTCCAAACAGATGAAGCTAGACCATAAGGAGTATCGTTTGCTAACTCGATGGCTTCTGCTTCTGTATCAAATGGTGTGATGTGTGTACACGGGCCGAAGATTTCTTCTTGCACAACCTTAGCTGTTTCTGGCAACCCTGTCCAGATAGTTGGTTCTATCCAATAACCACCAGCTAAGTCTTCAGGCATGTCAGGAATACCACCACCTGTTACGACTGTTGCGCCTTCATCCACTGCCGCTTGATAGTAGCTCAATACTTTTTCACGGTGTGATTTACTAATTAATGGCCCCATATTGGTTTCGGGGTCTTCAGGTCGACCTAATTTAAGCGCTTCAGCGCCTTCTTTTAAACGTTGTACAAACTCGTCAAAAATTGGTCGTTCAACATATACTCGCTCTGTTCCGAGGCAAACCTGCCCACAGTTAGCAAATGCCGAGCGTAATGTTCCTTCAATCGCTTTATCCATGTCACAGTCAGCAAAAACAATGCCCGCATTTTTTCCACCGAGTTCTAGCGATGAATCGCGAACACCTACCGAAGCCGCAGCCGCAATACGCTCACCCGTTGCTGTTGAGCCTGTGAAAGTAATCGCATCTAGGCCTGGGTTCGTAATCAAGGCTTCACCCACTTCACGACCTTTGCCCAGAATAACGTTATAAACGCCTTTTGGCACCCCTGCCTCGTTCATTACCTCACCCAATAAAGTGGATGTTAATTGTGTTTCTTCAGAAGGCTTTACAATGACTGTATTACCACATGCTAACGCGGGAGCAATTTTCCATGTCATCAATAACAAAGGTAAGTTCCAAGGACCAATAACACCAATCACACCTTTAGGCTTATGAACTGTATAGTTTAGCGCGCCTGTACCGTCTGGTGTCGGCATGTGAAAAGCTTCATCCCCAACATTTTTAATCGTATCTGCAAAAATTTTAAAATTAGCAGCGCCTCGGGGAATATCAATATGACTCGCTAAGGAATAAGGCTTACCCGTATCTAAACACTCAGCCTCTAAAAATTCATCAAAACGCGCATTAATACCGTCGGCAATTTTATATAAAATATCCACACGATCTTGGATAGAGTAACCAGCCCAAGGCCCTTTTAGTGCTATGCGGGCAGCATCTACTGCTTCGCCAACTTGCTCTATGCTAGTTTTGTGATATTGGCAGACCAGTTCTCCTGTTGCTGGTGAATATATTTCACCAAAACCACCAGAACCAACAAACTCACCATTAATAAACCCTTTTATTTCTCTCATATTTTTTTAGAACCTTTACTAAATAATAATGTAATTAAACCAAGACATAATCAATCGCATCTACGCCAGCTTGCGCGCAAAGAATATCTTCTTCTTCTGAACCACCTGAGACACCAATCGCACCTATAACGTCTTCACCTTCAAAAATTGGCAAACCGCCACCAAAAGTCACTACATTCGGTCGCCCAGCTATGCCCGCTTGCAACTGGGTCTTACCTTGAAGCACTTCACCCCACTGCATTGTAGGAAACCCAAAGCCTGCAGCTGTGTACGCTTTATCCTTAGCAATTGTCATGGAGGGTAGAAACGACTTATTCATACGCAAAAATGCCATTTCTGACGCCCCGCGATCCACAACCGACACACAAATGTTAATGCCAATTTCTTTTGCTTTTTCGACTGCAGCTTGCACCGCAGTAAAAGCTGCTTCGGTGGAAATATTTTTAGTTACAATACTGCTAGACATAACACTAAGACGTAACGCCCATAAAACTCTCAACCAATTGACGAGAGTGATAGAAAATAGCCTGACCAATATTATCTGCTGTCCATGTTAAGACAGGGCTATCGGGATACACGTAGCTATCTTCAGCGAATACTTCGTTACGGTTACCCGATGGATCAAAGAAATAGATCGTTTGTCCTCGAGTTAAACCATGTCGTGTTGGGCCAGTTTCCAATGGAATATCTTCCATCGAAATAATATCACCTGCTTTTAATACGCCTTCCCAAGAACTTAGTAAAAATGAAGCATGGTGTAATTGACCTGATTTTTCAGAACGGATAAAGGCAACATCATGCGCCTTAGTGCTACACGTTAAAAATGCTGCCAGTTGAGTTTCACCATCAACTATTTGCTCAGTTAATTGGAAATCTAATGCTTCGGTAAAAAATTTAAAGTTTTCTTCAAAATTATTACCATACAATAAACAATGATCAAAACGAATGGGCTCCATTCCTTTCAAACCTCTTGGCCAAGGAGCAGGGTTAGTGGTTGGAAGACCGTTACCCACTTGTTCTTTTTCAGCATATAAATCAAAGGTATGACCAGCAGGCGCGACAAAGCGAACCCGTTCACCACAGCCCTTTAATTCGCCAGCAGGAATTCTTTTTGTTTCAATACCAAAGTTTTTAACATTAGACTCATAACGCCACAAATCTTGCTCTGTTGCGACTTTAAACGCCATGTGGTCCATACCTGAGCGATCTGAAGGCTCCAATACTAGCGAAAACTTATCTTGCTCATCCCAACATTTAAGATAGACACGACCCTGATCATCTCGGTCAGTTTCTATCAGACCAATATTTTCACAATAATGGTTTAGTGATTCTTCCATATCCAACACTCTTAGTTGGGTATGTCCTGGACGTAAAATACCTGTCATTGCCATGGTTAGCTCTCCTATCTCTATTAATTTTTTGAAATTACGTTGCACTATAACTATTTAATGCGATCAACACACTTTACCGCGATACAATTTTTTGTAAAAGCCCAATCACACATAATACCATATTGTTGGAAAGCTTCTAATACCATATTGCCTCACAACATCCTTTACCCCCTGTCATTCAAAGTTGATCATTATTAATTATGCTTTATTTAAATGATGACTTTTTAGCCCCTCAGTTTAAGGCCATTTCGTTGATTCAATTGGCTAAAAAAGCCACGCAAGTACCTTACGTGGCTTTTTTAGATGTATAACAAATCAACAATTCACATATCGTTTTTGCTTATGTATATACTGTTGTGAAGGTTTCATTCAAAACACCCGTATGGTAGAAAATACCACTGCCGATCTGGTCTTCGGTCCAAGTCGTCACTGGTCTATCGCGTTGCGCCAAGTAGCCTAAGCCTCCGAAGGTTTCGTTTCTATTTCCTGATGGGTCAAAGAAATAAATTGTGTAGCCTCTTGTTACCCCATGCCGTTGTGGTGTCACATCAATTTTCACTTTATTCTTACCCATAACATCGGCGGCCTTTAACACATCATCCCAACTATCCATATAGAAGGCGAGATGATGTAAACCATTAATAGGCCCACCAACAAAGGCAATATCATGCGGTGTATTACTAACCGATAACCATGTTGCCAATTGCTCATTGCCTTCAGGCCCAACCAAGATTTGCTCTACCAGATAAAAATCTAAAACATCGATCATGAATCTCGTATTTTCTTCAACCTTATTAACCCCGTTACCAAGGTCGAACTCACTCATTAGCAAGGCGTGATCTAGCCAATGTACGCCGGCTCCTTGCAAACCATCCGGCCAGGGTTCTGGGTTAACCGCACCTACCTCAGTACCAACATATTCTTTCTCGGCATATAGATACATTTCATGCCCACTAGGTATATTAAATTTTAATACGCGGCCAACAAATGGCAGCCCCCCTTCCGCAATATCCTCTACCACAACACCGTACTGAGTAATGCGCCTTTTAAACTCATCCAAATCCGCATTGCTTTCTACTTTATAGCCCAGGTTTATCACTCCTGCTATATCAGCCTCAGTCAAAATCACGGAATATTTATCCCACTCATCCCAACATTTCAAATAAACATTGCCTGCCGTATCTGTATGTACTACTTTCATACCAATTACATTTACGTAATGTTTTACAGACGCCTCCATATCCAAAACACGGATATTGATATGGCTTATTCTCATGACACCCATAATATCTCCTCTTCTTGATTTAAATCGCAAATAATTACCGACCTGATGGTGGCAAGATATACCTCATATTGCATTGATTTAAATCAGAAAAGCCCTTATCTATAAGGGCTTTTCAATACAAGGTTATTTATTGCGGTTTTAGGTCATTAAGATGTGGACCAGGGTGTTTTAGTACTTTTCTTTACAATGTTTTTTTGTAACTTACCAATAACGCTCAAACTCAGGTCGCTGCGGGGGAACACTCTACACGCCAAGACACAGCCAGATGCTTCCTCATCGGCAGATACATGCGCCCTGCTCATTTTTTTAGTGTCATACAATCCAGAATTTATTTGTATTTTACAAACACCACAACCCCCTCCCTGACAACCCGACGGGATACCTTTTTTACCCATTCTCGACATTGCAGATAAAAGATGTCGATCTGATTGGCACTTAAAGCTTTCCCCTGTGTTTTCTATTGTGATAACAAAATTTTGAGCTTCATCACGCACTGCATCAGTCATTAGCATTAATACAAGTCGTTAAACTTCTGGAGTATATAAGTCTGAAAAGAATGCTGATGGCTTCAAATTCTTATTTGCAATCAGTTCGTCTGCCACTGCTTTCACCATTGCAGGTGAACCAGCACTATAGACTTGCCACTCAGACAGATCATTAGGCGTTAGTCGATCAACAACTTCTGTAATTAAGCCCGTATGCCCCTCCCAATCTTCTTGGTGCGATAAAGCCGGGTGATAATGGAAGCCGCTATATTTCTCTGCTAAAGCCTGCATAAAATCAGACTCTAGTAACTCACTCTCTTCACGACAACCTAAAAAATAACGCACTTCACGATTAGCTAATTGACCGGTCTCATCCAAATAATGAATCATCGAACGAATATAACTTGCACCAGATGCCCCCGCCACAAAGATCAAATTCCGCTTACTGTCTTCCCGTAAATAAGCGTCACCCATTGGCATGTGTAATTGAACAACATCACCGGCTTTTAGTGAATATAAATAAGCCGCACCTGTTCCCAACTTATCTTCTTTCACTAACAGCTCCACCTCACCTTTTTTATTCGGTGAAGAGGCAATTGAATAATATGACGCCTTATCCAAATTTGGTAATAAGACCGCCAAATATTGACCGGCTTTAAATTCGAGCGACTTAGGCTCAAGCAGTTCAATTCTAAGTAAAATAATACCCTTGCTGACAAAGCCAGAATAAACGACTTGCCCCTTATGCGTTACTTCCATCCAAAACTCTCTTTTTAATAATTAAAGCACATAACATGGTAACAACAACCAAGCCCGATACTTTTTATATCATGAGCGCACTGCTCACTTTTTTAATTTTTCTATTGAACTCACTAAACATATAGCCATAACTAGTCTCCCTTAGTTAAACAATGCACTTCATACTCGTCACCGCAACCTTAGTCAGTTTATCTTGCGAAACGAATTCCTTGCACAATAGAAAATCCAATCTCTTTTATATTATACAAAATTAGTAAAATACAACTTTATTTATTGAAGCAAATCCTAACCCTATAAAAGAACATTCAAGACCCTATATTAAAAAAGCTTATATACATTACCTTTACAAAGTCGACTGTAGGGCAAATAAAAAAGCCCTAGCGACAAGGCTGCTAGGGCTTTTTGCTTTATATAGTACTTTTACTTTATATACTAAACACTATAAACATCTAATACAGTATCAACAACATCATTGTGTAACGTGATTTTTCTATAGCAGATTTTCAACTCACCATCCACTTTACGTAAACGGTGCTCTTGAACACCAAAAGCATTACGACTCACTTTAGAATGATAACTGTGTGTCACCCAAGACGAATGAACAACAATCTCACCTTCATCATTTTCAGACACTCTAAAGTTGCTGTTCATATGACACGTTCTAGGTAATGGACTTGCAGAATAAGCCAATTCTGTTCTGATTCTATACACCCTATCCTCAAGACCTGAGCGATTACCATAATAAATCAATGAAATTTCACGCTTAGGGTTACTCGTTTGAGTATATTCATCAATCCATGATGGCATCCAATAGGTAGCATCTTTTGTATATAAATTAATCCAATCATCCCACTGCTTATGGTCTAGAGCGGCAGCCTCATTAATAATTACATCTATGGCTTGTTCTTTTAATACTGAATCCATCTTAACTTTCCTCCGCTTGGCCTTCAGCCATCATCTCGGCCCACCGCTTATGCTGCGCAACCATAATACCTTCATCTTCAAGGTTAGTACCTGACTCAACAGGGTTAATTCCAACAGTTTTAGCAACTTTTTCTGGCCCTTCAACCGTATTCATTGCCCCACGACACATATCACTCCAACGTTGTTTTTCACCCATAAAGCCTATCTGGCTGTTATTGAATGCTGTTAAATCATCCGGTGTTGCCATGCCTGTTGCATTAAAGAAATCCTCATACTGCCGAATACGGCGCTCACGGGCTTCATCTGACTCCCCAACCGGTGCAACACAATAGGTTGTTACTTCTGTTTTATCAACAGAAATAGGGCGGAAATGGCGAATCTGCGTACTCATTTGATCCATTAAGAATACGTTTGGATAGATGCAGGTATTACGTAAAAAACCCGCCATAAATTCTGCTCGCGCCTCTCCAAATTTTTCTCGTAGCGCTGGCATCTGCCCACCAACATAAAGTGGACGATCTTGGGCACTAGGGAATTTTCCCCATAACATCACATGACCATTCCCAAAGTGATAATAACCACCCGGTAGCTCCCCAGTAGATCCTGTCGACATCGCGCCCACATCTGCTGCTTTCACTGCGTCATTCTCTGCTTGGATTTTTTTACGATTGGCTAATGTCATTACATAATTGCCATGAATAGCTTCTAAATGATAACCATCCACACCATTTTCCGCCTGTAATTTCCAATTTCCATTATAGGTATAGGTTGTTATACCCGGTAACACCTCTAGGCCTCCCTCAGCCTGATCTACAAGTAGATCTATCGAGTGCGTCGCCTCGCCTAAGAACTCTTTTAAACTACATGCATTGTCATCCAGCACACCAAAAACAAAACCTCTGTAGCTTTCAATATCACCTATTGTTTGAAGGCCTAAATTATCTTTATCGAAGCTCTCACTATAGCCGACACTGTTTTTATGCTCACCACAATCCAGTAATTTCCCTTTCATGTCGTACGTCCACATATGAAATGGGCAAACCATTTTACGCTTATTACCACATGCAGTGTTTACCAGTTGCGCACCCCTGTGTGAACAGGCATTAATAAAGCCATGGATTTCACCGTCTTTATCACGCGTAATAATAACGGGTTGACGCCCCATATATGTTGTAAAGAAATCATTGGGGTTTTTAATTTGGCTTTCATGGCAAAGATAAACCCAGTTTTTTTCAAAAATGGTTTTCATTTCCATGTCAAAAATTTCTTCGTCAGTGAAGACCCTTCTATCAGCACGGTAAATACCCTGCTCTTTATCCTCGATCAAATAGCTCCCAAAATCGATTTTATTTTGTTTACCCATTCTTTATTCTCCTTTTATCAGCCTGTTAACTCGGCTGCATCATTAATCTTATTCTCAACTAACTCTGTCGTTTGAGTAATTGAACTATATCAATATAAACTTTTCCAGCCATGACTTACATCATTTACTTGATAAAAATTCAAAAACTTCCATAAAAAGCTAATTTAATAAAGCTGCTTATTTATGATCATTAACACGCTATTAGCTAGCAACCAGTTACCAAACCACTACTATCATCGACCATAATTGCCAATAACGTAACTGTTGTTAAACCAACCAATACCGGTGTTTTCCGAGAAATGAAAAACACTCTTAACGAGTCATATTATTATCAACACTCATCATCTCTCCAAACCTCGTTTGTTTTATACCCCTAAATTATTCAAAAAGCACTTAACAAACCAATAAATATCATTTCGACATTCTCAAACTGACTCTTAATAACAGTTACTAAAACGCCTTATAAACCCCAATAACATTTTCGCCCCTTTATAACAGACAATAAAAAAGCACTCCTAGGAGTGCTTTTTTATTGAACAATCAATCTATGCAATCAAGCAGGCTCAACAGTATGCTTTGAATGATCGAAATTAAGATGTGATTCAAGGTTAGCAGGAGCTACGCCAAATGCTGTTTGAAAACTAACATTATGCGCATTAATTTCATCATATTTTAAATACCAAGCCTTATGCATCTTATAAAAAGGTATTTCTGGATATAAGTGATGAATTAAATGGTAGTTCTGATAAACCAACAGCGGTGTCAATAACCACTCCCAACCCATTCGCATCGTCGTTGCCATATATTTATCTTCTTCCTGACCCACTTTATTAGGCGCATGCGGCAAAATAACAAAAACTACTGCAATCATAAATAAAGCAATCCGGCTAGGAATGAACCACAACATAAGCAACTCAAGTCCCAAACCAAAGTATAAAGCAATGACGAAACCTGTTATTAGTAGCGTATAAAAAACAATAAGTGCTTTAGCATGTCTTTTTACAACTCTCATTCCATACTTAAAGAAATAATAGATGTAGTACCCGTCAAAACAAGACCATTTAAAAGGCACTTGCCACCATTTGGCCTCATGCTCGTAAACATCGGGGTCCATTGGCCCATTGGCGTGGATGTGGTGCTTATTATGTACCCATCTAAGTGCAACCATTGGCGCATAAGGGAATAAGAAAAACAAACCAACTGAACCGATAGCTTCATTAAGGAATTTATTGCTCGATAAAGAATGGTGCGACGCATCATGAATAATGCTAAACATCCAATAACTTAAAAGCCCATTGATGATAGCCCCTGACCATAAGGGCAAAATTCCGTTTAAGGCATAATACCAAACAGCAATAATGCCAGACAGAGACAGTATAAAAATAAGGGTCGTCGGAATGGCTAAACTGGGTGCAACCCTAAGAGATTCGAAATATTCTTCACTCGTTGCTGGGTTTTTTGTACTCATAATCTCTCCTGAATTAAATTAACTGACTATTTATGTTTTTATAATCACCAATTAGAACAAGACTTAATCTAATAGATAAGTGTCATTATTTGACATAACCATGTCATTTTATGACAATACCTTTCAACCATCGCTCAAAGGAACTTATGTCCCAATCAATTATACTCCCTGTTAGCTACATACAAATAGCTATCCGAGAATTGTCTAACAAAGGCATTACAGCTGAGCAGATTTTAGAAGGCACCGAACTAAGCGTTCACTCATTACAAGAAGATGATTATATCTCATTAGATCAATTCATTAGCGTTATCCTTAACACACGGAAACTAAGTAACAACCCAGCCATTGGCTTATTACTGGGCTCAATACTGCACCCCTCAACTCACGGGTCTGTTGGTTGGGCAGCTATCAATAGCCCGACATTATCAGACGCCATCAATATTTTTCAGCGATATAGCCAAGTACGAACGCCCTTCATCTTATATACAACCCTTACCCAAGGTGATCAATATATCATCCGCTTAACGCTGACTGACAACCTTAAAGCCGCCCACACAATTTTCATCGAGGCCATGCTAATGTTACTGCAACATATCATTGAGTTCATACTCGGAAGGCCGATGACAGAGGCTAGTCTATACATGAATAGCTTCACACCCAGTTATGTAGACAGTTACCGGAAATACTTTCATTGCCCTATTCACTTTAATTCTGGTCACCTCGAAATTCGTCTTCCACTATCTTGGAAAGACACCCCCAACCCCAATGCTGACAAACACATGTACCAAATTGCGTTAGAGCAATGCCAAGAGGCACACCATCAATTGCAGCGTAATGTAAATATCAGCACTGAAATATACGATTATTTATCCGCAAACTTAAGTCACTCACCTACACTTAAACACACTGCTATGCACTTCGGCATAACACCTCGAACACTCATCAGGCGACTTAAAAATCAACACACGTCTTTCCAAAAAATAAAAGACGATGTATATGCATTTCAGGCCAGCAGTTATTTACGCAGAAGCACAATAACCATAGACACGTTATCTGTTATTTTTGGCTACAGCGATCCAGCTAATTTTAGGCGTAGCTTTAAAAGATGGTTTGGCATCAGCCCCCAAGAATATCGCGAACAACAAACCGAGATTTTGAAAAAACATTAAACGCGCATTAAATAAATTGAGCGATCAACTTAGCATAGACTCCAGCGAATCATTTCATTTGGGTTTATTTAAACCAATCGTCTAATTCATCACCATCAAGCTCATTAATAGCGTACTCATTAAAATCTTTATAGGTGTTCCAATCATGGATTTTTTGACTGGCAGAATCCTTTAAATCTTGATCTGACAATTGCTGTTGATACTTGTTAAGCATCAATTCACTGTAATCATTACACTGTTTAAGAAAATCAATAACAATTTTTTTTTGAATATCTAACGGAAGAGGTTTTTGGCTCATTTTATTCTCACTTAATATTGACGCTGCTTTTGTTAGGCGATAGAGTCATTTAATCTAACAACAATAAGATTCCATGAGAAAAATAATTATCGCTATAACTGGGGCTACCGGGTCTATTTACGGTACCCGTTTACTTGAAATTCTGCAAACTGTCGATGACGTTGAAACACATTTGATTCTTTCCAATGCGGGTGCACTAACTGCTCAATATGAATTAAATATGGATAAACAAGAACTTATGTCGCTGGCCGACGTAACGCATCACCCAAAAGATATTGGCGCATCAATTTCAAGCGGCTCATTTATCACCGACGGTATGGTTATTGCGCCATGCTCTATGAAAACACTCGGCTCCATTGCCAATGGTATAGCTGATAATCTAGTCTCTAGAGCTGCAGACGTGATACTAAAAGAACGCCGAAAACTTATTTTAATAGTTCGTGAAACACCCTTAAACCTTGTTCACTTAAGAAATATGACGACCCTCTCCGAGATGGGCGCCATCATTGCACCGCCCGTACCGGCCTTTTATATTCAGCCAAAGTCTATCGACGACATAGTTAATCATTCAGTTGGAAGAATACTAGACACATTAGACATTTCTAATGTAGATTATGTAGCCCGGTGGCAAGGTCTTTCAAAATAATAATCATCCACCTTTAATAATTACAATCGAAGAGGAGCTTATGTTAAGCAGACGCACTTTTATTAAATCCGCACTGGCCACTAATGTCGCCTTATTAGCCACGCCATCTCAAGCGCTTCAACAGGTTTTAACCGGCTCTGAAGAAATCCCATTACTGGTCTTTGCAGATGAGCACTCAGCTCACTCAAAACATTTTATCTCCAATGTTGCCGAGCGCAAGTCTAATATCGATTTAGATATTGGCCAACACTTTGACCTGCTTAGAGAGTTTTGCAAAGAGTCCCCTATGGGCCAAATTTCAGGCTTAACCAGAGATTCCGATTTTTTTGCCCTTGAACAAATCGCAAAGGACTTTGGTTTTTACACCCAATATTCAGCCACACATCATTATTCCGGAAACATGTTGACGCATGAAGTCTCTAGTTCGAAAGACTCTGCTGAACTGATTACCTCATCACTAAAAAACGCAAAAGAACAATGGCCGCAATGGCTTGCAAATCATATGCGAGTTTTACCGAGAGGGAATGCCCAGCTCGTGACGCAAAAAACACAGATCAGCCTAGCCAATACCGATCAACATGACTTCTTAGTCTCTTGGTCTTTAAGCCCAAATAAAAACAAATAACAATTGGAACAACCATGACTAAACCACTCCCACAAGGCATCACTTTAGGCCAGCTTAATGCGGCGATTGCCGAGATCGAAAAAGTCGTCGGCAAAGAATATGTTTACTTGGATGACATAAAAGAACTTCGCAGCTATCGAGACCCTTATAACACCACCAATGATGCTGACTTTGCTCCATCCGCTGCTGTTGCACCTCATAATGTTGAGCAAATCCAAAAAATTCTTGCCATCGTTAATAATTACAAAATACCTGTTTGGACAATTTCCACCGGTAAAAACTTTGCCTACGGTGGCCCCGCTCCTCGTAAGCCCGGCTATATTGTTCTGGATTTAAAGCTCATGAATAGAATTCTTGAGGTTAACGAGAAACATGGTTACGCAATCGTTGAGCCTGGTGTGAGCTATTATGACTTATATAACTACCTTCAAGAAAAAGGCTCAAAGCTTTGGATTGATTGTGCCGCACCCGCCTGGGGCGGAATTGTCGGTAACACCTCTGAGCACGGCGCTGGCTACACACCTTATGGCGATCATCTATTAATGCAATGTGGTATGCAAGTCGTGCTTGCTGATGGTACTGTCGTTGAAACCGGCATGGATACTACTGCAAACAGTAAAACAGGCGGCCTCTACAAGTACGGTCAAGGCGCTGCGATTGATGGATTATTCACCCAATCAAACTTTGGTGTCATTACTCGTATGGGCATCTGGTTAATGCCAGAACCTCCGGGCTATACACCTTTTATGATTACTCTGGAAAATGAGCATGACCTTGAAACAGTAACCGACCTCTCGTTACCACTTCGGGTTAATCAAGTCATTCATAATGCACCAATGACTGTTGATTTACTATGGGAAGCAGCCATGTCTGTTAGCCGTAGTCAATACTATACGGGCAAAGGCCCAATGCCAGACAGTCATCGTAAAAAAATGGCTAAGGACCTCGATTTGGGTATCTGGAATTACTACGGTGCTGTATACGGCCCAGGCCCTATGATGAAAAACAATATGGATGTTATCAGAGATACATTTGGTAGTATTCCAGGCGCAAAATTTCATTATGACGACACCAGAAAAGGTGACCCCGGTTGGGATTACCGCGTCAAACTAATGAAAGGTGTTCCTAATATGACTGAGTTCAGCCTACTGAATTGGGTTGGTGGCGGTGGTCATATTAACTTCTCGCCTATTTCAGCCGCTGATGGCAAATCATCTATGAATCAATACAAGATGATTGAAAAACGTGCACACGAATACGGCTTTGACTACATTGGCGAATTCTTAATTGGCTGGCGAGATCAACACCATATCTTTATGCTGATGTTTAACCGCATGAGCCCAGAAGAGAAAAAGCGCGCTCACGATCTATTCGCCATTTTAGTTGATGAGGCAGCCGCCTTAGGATACGGCGAATACCGTACTCACTTATCCTTTATGGACCAAATCGCTGGCACATTTTCATGGAACGATAACGCACTTTGGGACACCCATCACGCCCTAAAAGATGAATTAGACCCAAATGGAATCCTTTCTCCAGGAAAACAGGGGATTTGGCCAAAAAATTTAAGGGGTGAGTCATGAGTAAATATTTTTTAATTATTACAAGTCTTCTGTTTTTGACTGCTTGCGATCAACAAACAACAGATTCTGCAACAAACCCAGAACCAAGCACTCAAAAAGAAACTGCCGTAATTCCTGAAACTGTGGCAGAGCCTACTTCAAACTATGAGCCTAGCAACCGCTCAGGAAAGGTAATTTTTGACCTACACTGCGCTGGTTGTCACGATTCTGGTAATGCGTATGCGGCCACCAAACAACTTGCTCTAGTTCGTGGCAAGGATCTAGCCGTTATTAGAGAACGTACAGACTTAGTTCCTGACTATATTAAATATATTGTTAGAGACGGGCTGCTAGAGATGCCTCCTTTCCGCCCAACAGACATTAATGATAAGGAACTAGATAACTTAGCAGCATATATCGTTGACAGTGCTAAAGCACACGCAAATAAGGAAAGCAAATAATGAGTACCGACAAAAAACCGTTATCCGCTGAAGCCAAAGCTGTTGGCGAACGTATTGGCAGCTTACGTGATTTTCTAGAATTTTTAGAAGAAAATGGCCAATGTATTACTTGGACTGATGAAGTCATGCCTGAACCAGATATTCGCAATATAGCTGTTGCTGCTGGTCGTGATTCAATGAATGGCCCAGCTGTTATATTTAATAATATCGCTGGCTACCCAGGCAAAAAACTCGTCCTAGGCGTACATGGTAGTTTCACCAATCTAGCACTATTGTTGGGGCACCCTAAAGGCACCACTATAAAAGAATTGTTTTACGACATTATTTCTCGTTGGGGTGACGATAAACCACTACTCGATTTTATTGAACCAGAAGCTGCTCCAGTCAACGAAAATCGCCTGACTGACAACTTCAACCTTTATGATTTATTACCGCTTTATCGTATTAATGAATATGACGGTGGCTTTTATATCGGCAAGGCTAATGTTGTCAGCCGTGACCCACGAGACCCCGAAAACTTTGGTAAGCAAAACGTCGGGATTTACCGTATTCAAGTGCAAGCACCGGGCGAGTTTACCCTGCTGTCAGTTCCTGCACATGATATGGGTCGTCACATTGTCGCTGCTGAACAAGAAAATGTACCATTAAAAATATCCGTCATGCTCGGCAACCACCCAGCTATGTGTATGTTTGCAGCAACACCTGTTGGTTATGAAGAGTCTGAGTTTGCCTATGCATCTCAAATGATGGGTAGTCCGCTACGACTAACAAAATCAGGCAACGGCATGGATATTTTGGCTGATTCAGAAATGGTTATCGAAGCAGAACTAATGAATGGTGTGCGTAGCTTTGAAGGGCCTTTTGGTGAGTTCCCTGGCAGTTATAGTGGCGTTAGAAAAATACCTCGCTTTAAAGTAACGGCTATTTCACACCGCAACGACCCTATTTTTGAAAATATTTACATTGGTCGCGGCTGGACAGAGCACGACACCTTAATTGGCCTAAACACATCAGCACCAATCTACGCACAACTTAAAAAAGACTTTCCTGAAGTTGTTGCTGTTAACGCCTTGTATCAGCATGGCCTTACCGGCGTAATATCGGTTAAGAATCGGTTTGCTGGCTTCGCAAAATCAGTGGCCATGCGAGCACTTGGCACGCCACATGGCACCATGTACCTTAAAAACTTAATCATGGTTGATGATGATGTTGATCCTTTCGACCTAAACGAAGTGATGTGGGCCTTATCAACACGTACCCGGGCTGATGACACGATTGTTATCCCCAATATGCCATTGATTCCGATTGATCCGGCAGCAGAAGTTGCGGGCAAAGGTCATCGCTTAATTATTGATGCAACAAGCTTTATGCCACCCGATAAATTGGGTTCCGACTCAAAAATTGTTACCCCACCATCGGGGGCAAATATTGATGAATTAGCTAAGGTTATTCAATCATTACAAAATGGAGGTCAATCATGAGTTTATGCCCACGCTGCCAAGCCGCCGAAGAAAAAATCCGAGTTGAACATAAAGGTCACAATGCTCAAGGTGAACTCGTTTGGACAATCTTTCATTGTAGCGCCTGTGAGTTTACATGGCGAGATAGTGAGCCTGCTACTTCCATAGATTACGAGGAACGGGAAGCATTTTTCAGGGTTGATCCTGAAAAACCATATCCAATAATTATGCCTCCGGCTCAATATAAATAGGTTTATCAGCATGAAAAATATTATAGAAAACCTTAACGGCTTATTAGGTGCTGACAACGTCATTAGCGCTTCAGATCAACCTACAGAATATCAATTTCTAACAGACCGCATCAATAATGGTGAGCGTGAATTCATCGCCGTGGTAACGCCTAGCAATCTAGATGAATTAAAAAATCTACTGGTCTCTTCCACAGATGAAAGCTATTCCTTGTTCAATCTATTAAGCCCTGGAGAAATAAACACCGCGCCTATTCCCGCAAAAGGTGCCATCGTAGTTATTGATCTTAAAAAGCTTAATAGTATTATCGAAGTTAACACTCAAGCTGCTTATGCACTGATCGAGCCTGGCGTTAGCTATGCTCAACTCAATGAATACTTAGAAACCAATAACATTCCTTTTATCGTTGATTTTGATAAAAACTCAACTCAATCGGTTTCAGGTGGGATCAGCAATAGAAGTTATGGCTACACGCCGTATGGTGACCACCTCATGATGCAATGTGGTATGGAAGTGATGCTTGCGAATGGTCGTTTAATACGTACAGGTATGGGGGCGATGCCAAACAGCGACTCGTGGCAATTATTTAAATATGGTTTTGGTCCCTATATTGACGGCACCTTTACCCAATCAAGCTTAGGCATTATTACCAAAGTAGGTATCTGGCTAATGCCCAAGGCACCAGCTTATAGACCGTTTGCCATTCAACTGCCAAACGAAGCAGCCATGAATCAAGCCGTTGAGATTATGCGCGACATGAAAATTAATATGCTGGTTCCAAATACGGTAACTGTCGCTTCCGCAAAGTCTGACGCCTCGCAATTCTCTACTGAAGCGCTGGAAGACATTGGTAACAACGATGAAGCGGCGACAAAACACCAATTGGGTGCTTGGAATATGTACGGTGCTTTGTATAACATGCCAGCCAACGTTGATTTCTTATGGCAAGCTATTAATGGCGCCTTCAGCCAAATTGAAGGGGCTAAATTTTTAATGCCTGAGGAAACTGCCAATAACCCTATCTGGGCTCAGCGTGAAATGAAGATGGATGGAAAATTCAATACAATTAATCCAAACTTATCAGGCTACTCATCCATCAATGTACATTTTGCTAGCCCAATTGATGGTGACGATGCAGTTAAGATGCAAACGCTGCTACAAAGCGTTAACAACCCAGCGGAGCTTAACATCATCGGTCAGTTTGCGCTGACATGGCGTACCATGATGACGCAGCTTCAAGTGCTCTACCCTACAGGTGATGCTGAAAAACTAGCACAAGCACGTCAACTCACTAAGCAGCTTATTGACGACTTTTCAGCTCAAGGATACCCTACTTGCCTAGTGGATGCGGACATGCAAGAAGCCGTTGATGCCGTCAGTCTAGATGGACTCAAAACACTTAAAAACCGTGTTAAAAAAGCACTCGATCCGCAGTCTGTTTTTGGTTAAAACTGCTCCATATTATTATTGCTGAGTCGTGTCACTAAGCATTTTGTTTAATGCACGACTCAGCATAATTGAGTTGTAACAATACGCCGAGTTATTTTAATTAACTTATTCTTCAAACCTTACTAACAGTAGATACTTATTATGATTAAAACCTATGACCTTTGGATTAATGGAGAGCACACAAAACCAGCTTCTGGAAAATATTTTGATGTCCTTAACCCGCTAGATGACAGCCTTTATTGCAAAGCCGCCGAGTCTAATCAAACAGATATCAACAAAGCAGTAGATGCTGCTCATGCTTGCTTTTCCAGCTATCGAAAATGCTTAGCTAAAGACCGTGAAGCAATGCTTACAAAAGCCGCTGACCTGCTCGAAAGAGACCGTGAAGAATTCCTTGAAATCCTAATTGATGAAGTCGGCTCTCCAATCAACAAAGCACAATTTGAGGTCACTCAAACAATTGGCCAGCTCCGCGCTGCTGCTGGTAGCGCACGTCGTATTACAGGTCAAACCATGCCATCCGACACACCGGGTCGTTTAAGCATGAGTGTGCGTAAGCCATTGGGCGTTGTTGCTGCCATTACTCCGTTTAATGTTCCCTTATTAAAAGCTGCAAAATTAGTTGCCTCACCGTTAGCGACTGGTAATACTGTCGTATTATTAACCTCCGAAGAAGCACCTGCGGTCTCTTTCCGTTTTGCCAAACTGATAGAAGAAGCAGGCTTTCCTGCAGGCAGCTTAAATGTCGTGTCTGGTTTCGGTGTGGATGTTGGTGACTTTTTGACCGACCACCCTCTAGTAAAAGCCGTTATGTTCACCGGTTCCAGTGTAGTCGGTAAACACATCAGCGAAATTTGTGGCCGTAACATGAAACCCTGTGTTCTAGAACTCGGTGGTAAAAGCCCCTATATCGTTTTAGCTGATGCCGACCTTGGATTAGCGGTACAAAATGCCATTATCGGTATGTTCTTTTATCAAGGCCAAGCATGTATTGCATCCAGCCGTATTATTGTAGAAGCAGCTGTGTACGAGCAATTTGTTGAAATGTATAGCGCTGCGGCCAAGCAGTTATCAATGGGAGACTTACATGAGATGTCGACCATCTTAGGGCCCATTATTTCACCACGCCAACGCAACCGAGTACGCACACATATTGAAGATGCCGTATCAAAAGGGGCGACTCTCGTTACCGGTGGTGAGTGGGAAGGCAACCGTTGTCAGCCGACTATTCTTACCAATGTCACCGAGGACATGATTGTCTGTCGCCAAGAAACGTTTGGCCCGGTGACTTCCATTTACTCTGTTGAAAACGCTGAAGAGGCGTTAGCACTCGCAAATGATACACATTATGGACTCAGCGGTGCTATTCACACCAACGACCTTAACAAAGCGCTATCGTTAGCACATGAAGTAGAAACAGGCATGATACATATCAATGCGCCAAGTGTTTACGATGAACCACATGTACCTTTTGGCGGTATTGGCGACAGTGGCTTCGGTCGTGAAGGTGTTGATGTTGATATTGATGCGTTAACACAATGGAAATGGATTACGATTCAAATGCCTGGCTACGATCAAGCCCACTAATAGCAAGCTTTTCAATTAAAACATTAACTTAAAGACTTTAATATTAAAGGACAAACATGACTACCAAACATGATCTATGGATAAACGGTGAACACACCCAACCCGACAGTGGAAAATATTTTGACGTTCTCAACCCGTTAGACGATTCTCTCTACTGCCAAGCTGCTGAGTCAAATGATGCAGATATTAACAAAGCAGTAGAAGCAGCACATCGTTGCTTTCAAACTTATAGCAAAACATTAGCAAAAGATATCGAAGCAATGCTATGTAAAGCAGCTGATTTAATGGAAAGAGATCGTGCTGAGTTTACGGACATTCTAATTGACGAAATCGGCTCACCAATAAACAAAGCCAATTTTGAAATTGCCTATGCTATTACTCATTTACGTGCTGCTGCAGGCGTTGCTCGCCGTGTTACTGGGCAAACCATGCCATCTGACACACCGGGCCGGCTCAGCATGAGCGTACGTAAACCTTTAGGCGTTGTTGCTGCCATCACACCGTTTAACGTACCGTTGATTAAAGCAGCAAAGTTAGTCGCCTCACCTTTGGCAACGGGCAACACCGTTGTACTACTGTCCTCAGAAGAAGCACCAACACTGTCTTTCCGTTTTGCTCAACTACTGCATGAAGCCGGCTTCCCTGCGGGTTCTGTTAATGTTGTCTCTGGCTTTGGTGTTGACGTAGGTGATACCTTAAACAGCCACCCACTGGTTAAAACAGTGATGTTTACTGGTTCTAGCCGAGTAGGTAAACATATTGGTGAAATTTGCGGTAAACAAATGAAACACGCCGTGCTTGAGCTTGGCGGAAAAAGCCCACTCGTTATCTTGGCAGATGCTGACCTTGGATTAGCAGTCAAAACGGCTATTTTTGGTATGTTTTTATACCAAGGCCAAGCCTGTATGGCCTCCAGCAGAATCATTGTTGAAGAAGGTATTTATGATCAATTCATCGCAGCCTATAAACAAGCGGCAAGCCAACTGTCTATGGGCGACTTACGTGAAATGTCCACCATCCTTGGCCCTATTATCTCTCAACGCCAGCGTGACCGAGTACGCCGTCATATAGACAATGCAGTAGAAAAAGGTGCTACCATCGAAACCGGCGGTAACTGGCAGGGTAATAAATGTGAGCCAACGATCCTAACCGGGATCACAGAAGAGATGGATGTTTGCTACGAAGAAACTTTTGGTCCTGTAACCTCGGTCTATTCGGTTAAAGATTATGAGGCCGCTCTCGAGATGGCAAATGATACGCCCTATGGACTCAGCTCGGCTATTATTACTAACGACTTAAATAAAGCCTTAGATTTTGCCGAGAACATTGACTCTGGCATGGTTCATATCAACGCCCCTACTTTGTATGACGAACCTCACGTACCTTTTGGCGGTACAGGCGACAGTGGCTTTGGCAGAGAAGGAATCGAGGTCGACGTTGATGCACTAACGGAGTGGAAATGGATTACCATTCAACTCCCTGACGCAAGCGCTGGACACTAAGAATTTATGTTTAAGTAACATTAAAAAGCAGCCCTTCCCGGCTGCTTTTTTTGTGTCAAAAATTTATTATTAAACTTCTACTCAAAAGGATAATCTCATGATCAAACCCGCCAGTGATTTTATTAAAGAAGCCCAAAAAATATGCAATTGCCTTGATGCCGTTGCAGCTAAAGAACTTGCCGGGCAGTCAAATAACCTGATTATTTTGGATGTTCGAGAACCACATGAGACCACCGAATCAAAGCTTGAACAGGCCATCAACATTCCTCGCGGCCTATTAGAAATGAAAGTACAAAACCATTGCACCGACCCTGATACTCTGATTCTTATCCATTGCGCAGGTGGTGGCCGTGCATCTTTAGCCGCAGCCAGACTACATGAAATGGGCTATCGTAATGTCCATGCCATTACCGAAAAATTTACCGATATCAAAAAAGTTTTTGACTAACTAGGGCAACACAAATAAAACACTAATCAACCTAATTTGAAGACTTTATTTTATTTCAAACATCTTAAAAGTGAGGGGGAAATATATGTACAAAATAATACTATCGAGTTACAGTTAATTCATAGGTATGCTGAATAGGACTCATGGATGGATGCTCCCAAACAACCCAGCAATGAAACTCAACGTCTTGAGGCTCTAAAAAAGCTCAACATTCTTGACACGCCTGATGAAGAGCGCTTTGACCGCATAACAAACATTGCTCAGCAGTTTTTTAACGTGCCCATTGCGTTAATTAGCTTAGTGGATGAAGATCGCCAGTGGTTTAAATCCAAACAAGGCCTTTCTGTGTGTGAAACATCCCGAGAAATTTCTTTCTGCGGCCACACTATTTTACAATCCGATGTATTTGAAGTTCAAGACACCCTCTTAGATCCACGATTTAAAGACAACCCTTTAGTCACTGCAGCACCTAATATTCGGTTTTATGCAGGCACTCCCCTCCAAACAAATAGTGGTTATGCTATCGGCACATTATGCTTGATTGATTCACAACCCAAAAAACTCTCATCCACTGAAAAAAAAGTGCTAAACGATTTAGCAAACTGGGTGCAAGATGAACTGGCTCATAACGAAGCCATGGCGGCCAGCACTATTATTCGAGAAAGTGAAGCACGTTTAAATGCCATTTTAAACACCGTGGTAGATGGCATTATCACCTTAGACTCCAAAGGCACACTTGAAAGCTTCAATGCCGCCGCCACACGTATTTTCCAATACCAGCCAGAAGAAGTCATTGGCAAAAACATCACTATATTAATACCTGAGCTATATCACAATGAGCATATCGGCACCGGCCGTGAAGTAACAGGCCTTCGTAAAGATGGCAGCACCTTCCCAATGGACCTCTCTGTCAGCGAAACTGTTGTTGCTGACCGGCATTTTTATACCGGTATTATGCGTGACATTACCGAGCGTCAAGCGATCGAGAAAGAACTCTTATTAGCGAAACAGTCCGCAGAGGTAGCTAACCAAATGAAGTCTGAATTTCTTGCCAATATGTCACATGAACTACGAACACCGTTAAACGCTATTATTGGTTATAGCGAATTATTAACTGAAGATGCTCAAGACGTTGGTCTTACACAACAAGTAGCAGACTTAGAAAAAATTCACACGGCAGGCAATCACCTATTGAGCCTAATCAACGATGTGCTCGATTTAGCTAAAATTGAAGCTGGCCGCGTTGAATTGATGCCAGAAAAAATTGCTATTTCAAGACTTATTAATCAGGTCGTGACAGTCGCACAAAAGCAAATTGAAGAAAATGGAAACACCTTCAATGTTATATGCCCAGACGATCTTGGTGATTGCATTACTGACACTGTAAAGGTATGCCAAGTTCTCCTTAATTTATTGTCAAACGCAAGCAAATTCACAGAACAGGGGCAAGTAACATTGTCTGTACAAAAGGAAAACTCACAACTCATTTTTAGCGTAGAAGATACCGGTATTGGTATGACACCCGGCCAATTAGATAAAGTTTTCATCCCCTTTGTTCAAGCAGATAGTGGTACGACTCGACAATATGGTGGTACTGGGCTAGGTCTACCGATAAGCGAGGAAATCTGCCAACTAATGGGTGGTGAAATTAAGGTCAATAGCGCCAAAGGGAGCGGATCAACATTTACGGTAACGTTACCCATTGATATATCAACCCTCGTTAAAATAAAAACCTATTTAGCAGAACAACCAAAAGAAAACACTTCGCCTGAAAGTAGCCCTAAAGGCTCCATCTTAATCATTGATGATGACCCCCAAGTACACACATTATTGAGCCGACACCTTAATAAAATGCCATTTAAGATCATTACCGCTCAAGATGGCAAAGCTGGTGTTAAAAAAGCCCGTGAGCACGCCCCCTCAGTCATCATATTAGACATCATGATGCCCGAAATGAACGGCTGGACAGTTTTACAAATTTTAAAATCTGATCAGCGTACCGCACATATCCCTGTTGTCATGAGCACCTTTTTAGATGAAAAGAAAAAAGCTTTTGAATTGGGCGCAATTGACTACCTTAACAAACCTGTTAATAAAAACAATTTATTACGTGTCGTCAGTAAAGCTATTAGCAACAACAAAATGCCTGAGATATTAATTATCGAAGATGAAGTAAGCACCATAGCTAAACTGGAACAAGCCCTCGAAAATTTTGGTTGCACCATAACAAAAGCACTCAACGGTAAAGAAGGCGTTAATAAAATAAGAAACCACTTCCCCGACTTGATTCTGCTAGACCTGATGATGCCTGAAATGGATGGCTTTACATTCTTAGAAAAACTACACCAACTACCCAATACCAAAGAAATTCCCATCATCGTTATGACAGCCAAAGACCTATCCCCCGTTGAAAAAGACCTCTTAAAGACCTCGACTCAACAAATCATTACCAAAACATCACTGCTCATGAATACCGATGATGTCATTCTACAAATTATTAACCGCATCCAAACTAGTGCTCTAAAAGCCTATGACACTTAAAATTCTACTGGTGGAGGATAATGAAATGAACCGTGATATGTTGAGTAGACGCTTATATAGAAAAGGCTACCACATGATCCTTGCTGAAGATGGTCAACAAGGAGTTGAGTTAGCCCTGTCAGTATCGCCTGATGTCATTTTAATGGATATGAATTTACCGATCATTGATGGTTGGCAGGCAACTAAAACCATTCGTAAACATGAAAAGCCGCTAGGCAAGCATACGCCTATTATCGCCGTCACCTCTCATGCTATGACATCAGATCAAGAAAAAGCCATTAATGCGGGTTGCGACCACTATGAACCCAAACCCATTAACCTAGACCAACTGATTGAAAAAATAGAGCTTTTACATGCCATGTATCAATCAAAAAACGCTGAAAAAAGTTGTGATTAAACTCAGCCATAAGGCTTAAGAGTATGACCATGCAAACTATTCTAGTCGTCGATGATCTTTCAGAAAACTTGGAGTTATTGTCACGCATTTTACAACGAGAGGGGTATAAGGTCCTCAGCGCTGTGAATGGTGAAGATGCCTTAGCACAACTCACTACGTCTAACCATATTGATTTAATTATCAGCGATATTTTAATGCCCATTATGGACGGTTACGAGTTTTGCAGACAAGTTCAGCAAAATGATCGTTTTTGCTCCATCCCCTTCATTTTCTATACGGCCACGTATACCGATGAAAAAGATAAAGAGTTTGGATTAAAACTTGGCGCAAATCGCTTTCTCATCAAACCTCAAAAAACACAAGACTTATTAAACATCATCAAAGAAGAGTTAGCCAAACCGTTTAAAGTTGAAAAGAACAACATCACACCCGATGCTAAAAGCCCGCTGATAGAATCTGAACAGCAGTATTTACGGCAATACAGCAGCCGATTAGTCCATAAACTAGAAGATAAACTGCTTGAACTCGAACAAAAAAACACCGATTTAGAAGAAGAAATGGCCAAGCAATTACAACTTAAACAGCATATTGAATTACTGAACGCTGATTTAGAACGCCGTGTTGCATCACGAACCAAAGACCTGCTCAGCGCCAATCAAAAACTACTGGAAATGGACCAAATAAAAAGCATGTTCATTGCCTCTATGAGTCATGAGCTAAGAACCCCCTTAAACTCAATCATTGGTTTCACCGGCATTATGTTGCAAGGCATGAGCGGCGAGATCACCGATGAACAAGCTAAACAACTCGGCATTGTCAAAAAGAGCGCGTCTCACTTATTAACCCTGATTAATGATGTGATAGATGTCAGTAAAATAGAGTCAGGTGTTGTGTCAATTACTAACCATAATTTTGATCTAATCGAGTTAATAAAAGACGTTATCCAAATACTCTCAAAAGCCTGTTTAGACAAGCAGTTAACTATTCGATCAAACCTACCTGAAAGCTTTTCTTGTTTTAGTGATAAGCGCCGTATTAAACAAATCCTAATTAACCTACTGGATAACGCCATTAAATTCTCCAATGAGGGAGAAATCGCCATCTCACTCACTCAAAGAGAATCGTTTTTTACCGTGACTTTCTCTGACACTGGCATCGGAATCAGCGACGATGATGCCAACAAACTTTTTTTACCGTTTAGCAAACTCAACCCAACTCAAGCCAACAATCCACGAGGTAAAGGCACTGGCTTAGGGCTTTATCTTTCACAACGATTAGCTAACAAACTTGGTGGACAAATAACCATGACCAGCGAACCTAATAAAGGTAGCAACTTCTCTTTAACATTACCCATTGGAGGAGCCAGCAAATGAAAACTATTTTAATTGTCGATGATAACCCTGATAACCGTTACCTTATTACCTACATCCTAAAAAACAATGCCTTTCTAACCATTGAAGCTGTTAATGGTACACAGGCGGTTAACAAAGCGCTGGATGAGCAACCTGACTTAATCTTAATGGATATACAGCTACCTGATATGAGTGGCTTAGAAGCGACACAACAAATTAAACAATCCACACCCCATCGCCACATTCCCGTCGTTGCATTAACGTCTTATGCTCTAGATGGCGATAAGGATAAAGCCCTCAAAGCAGGGTGTTCTGGTTATATCGAAAAACCCATTAACCCAGACACTATCATCGATCAAATCCACCAAGCATTAGCGTCATGTTAGCTATAAACACCATTTTAATTGCAGAAGATATCGAAGATGATCGGTTGATGCTGATGACCCTTTTAAAAGGGCATGGCTACCAAACCGTTGGCGCAGAAAATGGTCAAGATGCGATGGATAAATTGGCTAAACAAAATTTTGACCTGATTATCAGCGATATCTTAATGCCAGAAATGGACGGGTACCGCTTTTGCCTGTCTACTAAGTCTGATGAACGCTATCAAAAGATTCCTTTTGTTTTTTATTCAGCAACCTTTACTGAAGATGTTGATGAAGCTTTAGCAAAAGAAGTTGGCGCCGATTTATTCATCGCCAAACCAACAGACCCTGAGCAATTTATCATTCAAATTAAAAATATAGTCTCACCCGTTGATAAAAAAATTCAAATAGAACCCGCTGTCTCGCGCACAAATGAAACCAATTTAACGAAGCAATACAACCAAAGCCTCTCAACCAAGCTTGCAATTCAGGCCATAGACCTTAAAGCGTCTGAAATTAAATACAAAACCTTGTTTGATACGTCTCAATCCGCCATCATCATTTGTGATGATAAAACGCTCATAGATTGCAACACAACTTCTTTAAAGCTCTTTGGCTGTCGTCACCGAGACCAGTTTATTGGCACCAAGATAACCGAATGGTCTGCCAGCACTCAACTAGACGGTTCAGATACAATCTTAACCGCTGAACGTTATATTAACTTAGCTCTTCAACAACAAAAGCAGTCTTTCGAATGGCGTTTAAAAAAGCTCAATGGCGAGCTATTTCCTGCATCCGTCGAGCTCAGCTCAATGGTTATTGATAACCAGTTACTAATCCAGGCTACCGTTCATGACATAAGCCTACGTAAACGAAATGAGCAGCAAGAAAAGCTACACAAAGAAGTACTTAGACAATTATTGGACTCTCACAATCTGTCTACCGTCATGGAGCAAATTGCCACTGGGTTAGAACATGAAATCCCAAACACTCGCTGTAGCATATTATTAGCCGACCCTAAGAACCAATTATCTCTAATAGCGGCCCCTTCAATGCCCGATAGTTACCAACAAGCTATTAGCCAAAGCTTTACAGAGTCCAGCAACTGCTTATATAAGCAAGCAATACAGCAAGGCCGGAAAGTCATAGAGCATATTCCCACCAGTAGCGAGCAGCCAACTGACTATAAAATAATGTCCGAAACAGGGTTTAATGCCTGCTGGTTAGAACCCATCGACCTCTCATCATCAGACGACACTTGCGTTATTGCTATACATTTTCGCGACAAAGCAATGCCTATGACGACTCAAAATATTGAGTTATTTTCTTTTTATGTCAAATTAATTGAAATCGCTATTCAACGATACGAAGCTAATAAGCAACTAAACCTAGCCAATGCCATTTTCCAACATTCTGTTGAGGCCATGTTGTTAATTGATAAAGACTATAAAATTATTACCGCTAACCCCTCTTTTACTACCGTGACGGGATACTCTGTTGAAGAAGTAATTGGTAAAACCCCTCATATTTTAAGATCAGGTCGGCACGATGAAAAATTTTACGACAAGATGTGGAAATCATTGGCTGATACTGGCCAATGGCAAGGGGAAGTCTGGCATAAACGGAAAAATGGCGAACATTACACAGAATGGCTAACGATAACAACTATTTACGATGATAACGGCGAGGTACTTCAGCGTGCGGCATTATTTTCAGACATTACCGAAAAGAAAAAAATGGATGAGCTGCTTATTAAACAGGCCAATCATGACAGCCTAACAAAATTGCCAAACCGCAACCTGTTAAAAACACGCATTAGTGAAGAAATAACCAAATATCATCGAACTAAAATTCCGTTTGCCGTGCTTTTTGCAGATTTAGATCATTTTAAAGAAGTTAATGACTCATTAGGACATGATCTCGGTGATTTATTATTGATTGACGCGGCAAAACGTATTTCTGAGTGTGTCCGCGAAACCGACTTGCTCGCTAGACTAGGCGGCGATGAGTTTACCATCGTTATGACGGACTTAAACAACCCGCACAGTGTAGAGCGCGTCGCTAATGCTATTATTGAATCATTAAGCCGGCCGTTTAAGCTCGATACAGAAATTGCTTATGTGTCCGCTAGCATAGGCATTGCCTTTTACCCTGATGATGGAGACAGCATCGTTGATTTATTAAGGCATGCAGACCAAGCAATGTATTACGCAAAAGCTCAGGGGAAAGGTCGTTTTTGTTACTTCACCAAAACCATGCAAGAAAATGCAAATTATCGGGCCTCTATTTTAAATGACCTACGTACTGCATTACCGTCAAATCAGTTAGAGCTCTATTATCAGCCCATTATCTCGCTAAAAACTAACACTGTTATAAAAGCAGAAGCCTTATTACGCTGGAATCACCCACAAAGAGACATTATTAGTCCGCTACAGTTTATCCCTATTGCAGAAGAGTCTGGCCTAATCATAGATATTGGCGATTGGGTGTTTCAACAGGCGTTAGCCCAACTAAAGCATTGGCGTCAACATTTTCAAGCTGACTTCCAAGTGAGTATTAACAAATCGCCTGTGCAGTTTAAATCACTCAGTCAACACGCCGATTGGATGGACACCTTAAGTCGAGCATCAAACTACCCAGAACCTGGCTTAGTCGTTGAAATCACCGAAAGTCTATTACTCCAAGAAGACCCAAACATAATGTTGCAATTTAAACAAATGCAGCATAACGGCGTAAAACTGTCCCTAGATGACTTTGGAACCGGTTACTCATCACTGTCCTATTTAAATAAATTTGGCTTTGACTTCTTAAAAATAGACAAATCCTTTACCCAAGAAATTGTTGAAAACAGTGACAAACGTGAGTTATGTAATGCCATTATTGTTATGGCTCACGCCCTCGGTATAGAAGTTGTCGCAGAAGGTATTGAAACATTAGCACAACAAGACTTATTAAGTGAAATGGGCTGTGACTATGGTCAAGGCTACCTTTACTCTAAACCTGTGCCCGTTAAAAAGTTTGAACAAATCCTACAAAATGGTCTAGTAAAGTAGACACTAACACCTATACTCTATAAAGATACCTTAAACTAAAGAGGGTTTAATGGAAAAACCAATCATTCCGGATAATGAGCAAAGCCGTCTCAAAGCACTTCATTCACTCAATGTCTTAGACACCCCGCCAGAAGAGCGGTTTGACCGTTTAACACGCCTAGCTAAACGCATGTTTAATGTTCCCATTGCTCTGGTCAGCCTTGTAGATGAAAACCGTCAATGGTTCAAATCTTGTGTTGGCCTTAGTGTCTGTGAAACACCCCGAGATATTTCGTTTTGTGGGCATACTATTTTGGGTAATGACATTTTCATCGTCCCTGACACACTGGTTGACCCACGTTTTGCAGATAACCCACTCGTGCTAAATGACCCGTTCATTCGTTTCTATGCTGGTTGCCCACTAAGGCACTTAGACGGCAGTATGTTGGGCACGTTATGTATTATTGATCAAGAGCCCAGAGATATTAGTCAAGAAGACTTAGATATCTTGAATGATCTTGCTGACCTTGCATCACGCGAACTGATGGCTATCGAACTAGCAACGCTTGATGAACTCACAAAAATATCTAACCGAAGAGGCTTTATTAAATTAGCTGAACATAGTCTAACAATATGCACCCGCCAAAATATTCCTGTTTCGATTGCTTTTCTAGACCTCAATAGTTTTAAACCCATTAATGATACATTTGGACATGCTGAAGGAGACACTGCGCTAATTGCCTTTGCTGAATTAATGAAAAAATCATTCAGGAAGTCTGACGTGTTTGCACGGATAGGAGGTGATGAATTCGCTATTTTATTAACTGACACCTTCGCTCAACCTGCCGAAAAAACAATGGCCCGTTTTCGTCGTGCTCTAAGGCTATACAATAAAACAGCCAATCGTGGTTATAACATTGAATTCAGTGAAGGTATAATCCCCATTAATCTAGAACAAACCCCATCAATAGAGTCTTTATTAAACCAAGCCGACTCATTAATGTACCAACAAAAAAATACGTCCCGTAAATAACTAAACTAAAAAAAATAAACCATAGAAGTACCGCTACTGAAAATAAAACTTTTTTATTCTCACAAAAGTTTTATTTTAGGTGATTGATAGCGCTGTTCAATCTAAACAAACCTAGCTAGTATTTCTTCGCTAGTTTTATTTGCTCATAATAATGTTTAGCGTAGTTGGTCAGAATACTTTTCTTTTCTTTTTCCGCTACCTTTAATGAAGTTAACCCCATCCCAGCCAATTCAATGCTCGCTTCTATGGTGTCTGATACAGCTGCTGAGGCCCCTACTTCTAATAACTGGGTACACTCTAATGAATTGCCGCCCCTAACGTAAATCGCTAAATCTGGGTAAGTTTGCCGTAAAGACCCAACAATTAATTTTGATGTTTCCATATCATTAACCGTCACAATGACTATGCGCGAATCTCCGACACCAACTGAATCAAGCAATCCTTTATTACAAACATCTCCATAATAGACCGGAAGGTTATTCGCTTGAGATTTTCGAACAATATTAGGGTCGATATCAATAGCAACAAAGGGCTTTCCCGCTAACTTTAGAATATCTCCTATCCGATGCCCAACACGACCAAAACCCGCTAGTATTATTGGCGATGATTTAGGCACTTCGGAAGGGTTTATTCCTATCAATTTCTTCTTCGTCACCACCTTTCTTGCACATTCGGCCAATATTGGCGTGACTAATAAACTAATTAAGATCACTAATAACAGTTGTTGATGAAGGGCCGGCGCTAAAATGCCTGAGTCTAGTGATAAGGAAAACAGCACCAATGCAAATTCACCACTTTGAGCCAAAACCAATGAAACCGCTAAGCTTTTCCCCTTACTTAAACCAAACATATAAGTTAATGGGAATAAAATCAGTATTTTAATACCAATCAATAACGCAACTAGCCCCATTGAAAGCAACGGCTGATCAATCAGCAAACCAAGGTTTAATGACATCCCCATTGTCATAAAAAACAACCCCAATAGCAGCCCTCTAAACGGTTTAATTTCAGAAATAACCTGATGTTTATAGGAGGAATCAGACATCAGCATACCAACTATAAACGCGCCCATCGCCATTGATAAGCCAACCTTCTCGGCAATCAACGACACACCAAGAACAACCAATATAGCTGACGCCGTAAACACTTCTGGAATTTTTGTTAACGCAATCCGATGAAGAACAGGGTGTAAAAAATAGCGCCCAAATAAAATCACCATCAACAGAGTAAATACAGACTCTGCCAGCGCTAAACCAATATCATCCCCCATACTTATTTCTGACACGCCTAAAAGACTGACCAATGCCAGTAACGGCACAACGGCCAAATCCTGAAGAAGGAGAATCGAAAATGATGTTCTACCGTATGTTGATTTCAACAAACGTTGTTCACTTAAAAGTTGCAAAACAAAAGCTGTTGATGACAGCGCTAATGCCGGACCAATAATAGCTGCTGCTTGTAATGGAACTTCAAAAACATAGTAACTCACTGCAACAAGGACCAAGCCTGTTATCAGCACTTGGAGCGTACCTAAACCAAAAACCATTCGTTTCATCTGCCAGAGTCGCGACGGCTTAAGCTCAATCCCAATCACAAATAAAAGAAAGGCTATGCCTATTTCAGCAAAGTGACGGATTTCAGATAGATTATGAATGAGCCCTAGGCCGGATGGACCAACAGCTAAACCTGCAATCAAAAAGCCAGGAACAGCACCCAGTTTTAACGTTTGGCATATCGGCACCACCGCTACGGCAGCCACCAGTAGAATAATTAAATCTTCAAGATAACCCGATGACATATCTCTACCCTTCTAAGTAGACTGTTTTCTGCAACAATTAAGGATCCAGTAACCAAAAACTCCCGATGCAAAGGAACCCAACAAGATAGCTAGTTTATCAGTATATTGAAACAAGCTGGCATCGGTGGAGGTTAGAGAGACAATAAACAAGCTCATCATGAAACCTATACCAGTCAGAATAGAGACTCCATATAATTGCATCCAATTACTTCCACTAGATAGTGCCTTTAATTTTAACTTAATGGCTAACCAACTAAAACCAAAAAAAAACTAATTGCTTACCTAAAAACAAACCCAGCATGATGCCAACAGTTACTGAGCCAGCCTTTGGTTTAGAGATATATCACCCGCATTAAAAAATGCAAATAAATGTAAGATGAGAAAAACCACCCCACCAACCGCGCCAATAACCTCGAAACCACCTCTTTGGCAGTTATCGTATATAAAGCTACATTAACTTTACTAACATCGGCTTTTAATATTGTTTTAGCTTCACTTAAATGATGATATACACTTAGTATCCGCAAGTTCTGCTTCCAACACCTCCGTGTTAATAGCCAGCCCATCTACATAACAATCTTTGTTTGACCTTAAGTTCTCTTCAAGCCTAGTGAGTATTTTTATTTGATCTGATCAAACACTTAATGTTCTAAAACATAATGTCCTGGAGCATCTATCAAGCTTTTAGCCACGCTACCCTTTATACCCATTTTTGGTGGTGCGACCTTTTCCGCCTCATTTTTACTGACCAACCAGCGCTCCCATTCCAACCACCATGAACCTTCTTTAACACCTGTTGACTCCAACCATTTATCAGGTGAAAGGTACTTATCACTTTTTTTCTTTAATGAAACACGGTAATGACGGTTTGGGTGACCAGGCTGACTAATGATCCCTGCATTATGTCCACCACTAGTCAGTAAAAAGGTCACTTCTGTACGCGTTAAGTGTTTGATTTTGTATACTGATTTCCATGGTGCCACATGGTCCTTCTCCGCTCCTACAACAAAGAGCGGACAATCAATATCCCCTAAAGAAACAGGTTTACCATGGACCTTGTAACGATGTTCTGAAAAATCATTATTCATGAAAAGCTGTTCAAGATACTCAGAGTGCATTTTGTAAGGCATTCTTGTTGCATCGCTATTCCAAGCCATTAAGTCATTCATTGGTGCGCGTTGCCCCAACAAATAATCATGTAATACCCTTGACCAGATTAAATCATTGGAGCGCAATAACTGGAATGCTCCCTTCATCTGTTTTGTATCTAGGTAACCTTGTTCCCACATCATATCCTCTAAGTAAGCAACCTGACTGTGGTCAATAAAAAGCATTAACTCTCCAGCCTCAGAGAAATCAGTCTGTGCAGCAAATAACGTAATTGAACCAATGATACTGTTATCTTCTTTAGCCAATGCTGCGGCAACCAATGTTAATAAGGTCCCTCCTAAACAATAACCAACTGTATGAATTTTTTTATTCGGTATCACTGATGAAACTTGCTCTAATGCATGCCCTACACCCAAGTCTATATAATTTTCTAGTGTTAAATCACGATCTTCCTCTGTTGGGTTCTTCCAAGAAATCATAAAAACCGTATACCCATTATCGACCAAGAACTTAACCATTGAATTATGTTCAGATAAATCCATGATGTAGTACTTCATAATCCAAGCTGGCACAAAAAGAATCGGCTCCGCATAAACCTTGTCAGTCGTCGGGCTATATTGAATCAATTCAATCAAGTGATTGCTATACACAACCTTCCCTGGCGTTGTGGCTAGGTTTTCCCCTATTTTGAATGCTTCAATACCGACAGGGCCTTCACCCCTGCTACTTCGTCCCCAATCTTCCAAGAGGTTTTGCATTCCCCTTACTAAGTTTTGCCCCCCTTCTTGTTCGGTGACCTTTAATAAATCCGGGTTTGTCAGCAAAAAATTTGAGGGAGAGATCACATCCAGCAACTGGCGTGTCGTAAACGAAACAACATTCTCATGATGCTTAGAAACACCATTAACACCCGTTATCGCGTTGTGCCACCACTGCTGAGTCAATAAAAATGACTGAGCATAAAGTGAAAACGGTAATCTCTTCCATGCATCTGATTCAAAGCGCTTATCTTGTGGCAACGGTTCTATACAACGCTGGTTGTCCACATCATTTCCAAGGTGAGTCAAACACTTAACAACATAACTCAAAAAGCGGCTATTTTTTTTCATCGCTTTTTTAATCAGCTCGCCTTGTTTCCCAGGCGAATTAGCCAAATGTATAGCCCAATCGATATAAGCTAACATCATTGATGTTGGTGAAATCCCCGCCGTTATTTTTCCTTCAGCAGCGTGAATAATACGGTCTAACGTGTTAACACTTTTACTAGGGTCTCTATGTTCCATAATGACTCCTTGCCTTTATAATCAATTAAATATCCATTTCCACACTAATGTAAAGAGAATATAACGATTTAATAAGGTCTACTTAATACATTTGATATTTAACTAACCACCGTGCTGTAATCAGTGAAAGTAAGGCGATAACCAGCATTGGCCAATACTTTGTCCATAACAATGCAAGTTCTACTCCTTTCATAAAAACAGATCTGATCATAATTAAAAATAACGCAAAGGATCAAGCTAAGTTAAATACTGCACAGCATCTGGCCTATTCGATATAAGTGTTACAAACCCAGATAAAATAACAGCGGTAGCAAAAAAAGAAACAGCCCAAGATAAAGTGCTATCGAACTACCTCGTTGTACTATCGGTAATCGGTAAACAGTAATATTTTGGTCTCGTACAAAGCCGCGCATCAAATCTAAAATGCTGGAGATCCAGTCAAAGAGTACTGGATCACAATGTGTCTGGTTGGCGTGTTGAGTTTAAGCAGCATACCCAACCTACGGGCACAAAAAAACCGACGATTATGTCGGCTTTTTTTGATTAGGATGGTGGGTCGTGCGCGATTCGAACGCGCGACCATCGCATTAAAAGTGCGGTGCTCTACCAGCTGAGCTAACGACCCTCCAAGAGGCGAGAATGATACCGGATTGACGCAAAAAGGCAAGTCGAATGTAGTGTTTAAATGTTACTTTTAAGACTAATATTAATATTTAGTGCTGATATCGTGTCGGGTCTTGTACTTTTGCTTTTTCAAAGCCTTGTTGACGTAAGCGGCAAGACTCACATTCTCCGCATGCTTCACCTTTAGTATTAGCCTGATAACATGAGACTGTTTCACTGTAATCAACGTTTAAGGCTTCACCCTTTTGGATTATTTGTGCTTTGCTAAGGTTAATGAGCGGTGTATGTATTTTAAAGCCACCTTCTTCCACACCTGCCTTAGTCGCTAAATTGGCTAAGTTTTCAAATGCGTTAATAAACTCCTGTCGACAATCGGGGTAACCTGAATAATCCACCGCATTAACACCTATAAAAATATCCCATGCCGAAAGAACTTCGGCCCACCCTAGTGCGATTGACAAAAATACAGTGTTTCTAGCTGGCACGTAAGTGACGGGAATTCCCGTTGCTTTTTCGGTTGGAACGTTTATTTCGTCGTCTGTTAACGCAGAACCACCAAACTCTCCCATCCCTAATTCAATGATTTTATGCTCTTGCACATCATAAATTTTGGCGAGTCGACTAGCCGCTTCTAATTCTGAGTCATGGCGTTGCCCATAGTCAAAACTAAGCGCATAACACTCATAGCCTTGCGACTTGGCAATAGCCAATACAGTAGCCGAATCAAGACCTCCTGACACTAATATAACTGCTTTTTTTAACATTCTGAACCGTATATAACTGTCTACTTACCGGGCTCATCGCCCCATAGGTATTTATGTAATTGAATTTGAAATCTGACTGGTAATTTATCAGTTAATACCCAGTTAGCAAGGTCGCTTGCTTTCAGCTCACCCTGCACCGGTGAAAACAGTACCTCACATTTATCACTTAAGGCATATTCTTGCAGGTGTTGTTTCGACCATTGAAAATCGTCTCTATCACAAATGACATATTTCACTTGATCTTGTTTTGTTAAACAATCGTAATTTTCATGGCGATTTTTAGCCATTTCACCAGATGCCGGTGTTTTCACATCTAACACTTTAATAACCCGCGGATCAACGCCGGACACATCTAAGGCACCGCTAGTTTCCAGCGAAACATGATAACCAGCATCGCACAGCGTTTTCATCAGCTCATGTACCCTTTTCTGAGCCAACGGTTCGCCACCAGTAACATTAATATAGTGCGCACCCAATTCATTCACTTGTTGCACAATCTCATCAATACTCCGCGTTTCCCCACCATAAAAAGCATACTCTGTATCACAATAGCCACACCGTAAGGGACAACCTGTTAAACGAATAAAGGTTGTCGGCAGGCCTACTGTTTTCCCTTCGCCTTGAAGTGAGTAGAAAATTTCAGTAATCCGAAGAGTATCTTTGGGCATAGCGATTAAAACTAGAAATTAAGAAGTTGTTTAATGCTTTTCTTGACGCATACGTTCAAGTCTTTTCTGTGCAAGGCTTGAAACCGTTGTATCAGGATAAGAAGCGATGACCTTTCCTAGTGTTTCACGGGCTTGCTGCCACTGTTTATTCTCATATTGAATAAAGCCTATTTTTAACATCGCGTCTTTAGCTTTTGAGTGAGCTGGGTATTGCGAAACAACTTTAGTAAACTCGTCTAGTGCGCGCTTAAAGTTTCGGCTAACGTAGCTAGCTTCACCCAACCAATACAAAGCATTGGGTATATAAACACTGGTTGGAAACGTGGTAACAAACTGAGAAAAATCAGCAATTGATTGCTGATAATCGCCTGATTTCAAACTTGAAAACGCTTCGTCGTATGCAACCTTATCTTGCCCACTGCTTACTTTCGTTTGCGAAGGTGCTGAAGGGCTGCTTTGAGCCGATATACCACTATTTACTGCCTGTGCTAGCGAACCCGATGATGCAGTGATTGAGGCTGATGAATTACCCGATTCTAATTGTGCGATTCGACCATCTATATCCAAATATAAATCACGCTGACGCTTCTTTAATGTTTCGATCAGGTAATTTTGTTCTTCAATCTGACCACGCATTTGCTGAACTTCACGTTGCAATTGTTCCAATCGGTTATACATTCCCAGCATACTTGAAGCTGATGCTTGCTGTGCAGGAGATGCTATTACGCGACCACTTCCATCAACAACTGGCGGTAGGGCTGCCGAAGCAGCCCCACTGACAACTAGAAGAGCAGCAAACTGCCCTAATATTTTTTTACTGATCAATGCGCTGGGTAAATAAGTTCAACGCGACGATTTAAACGCCAAGCCGATTCATCATGCCCGATAGCAACTGGTTTTTCTTCTCCAAGTGCTACTGCTTCTGTTTGGCTTTCGCCAGCACCTTGGAGTGACAATAAGTTTTGTACTGTTTTTGCACGTTTTTCACTAAGCGCAACATTGTATTCGCGTGTACCACGCTCATCAGCATGCCCTTCAACAATCACTGACACGCCTACATTAGCTGCTAAATAAGCACCATGAGCGGCCAAAACAGCTTCATATTGTGGTTCTACTGCACTGCTATCGAATGCGAAATAAATAACCTTTGTTGACAAAGGACTTGCTGGGTTATCAAGCGGATGGCCTGAAAAGCTACTTCCATCACTTACGCCCGAAGTACTTGCACCGCCAGTTGATACACCATTAACTCCATCGCTAGTTCCCGTAGCAACATCATCGCCACCAAACATGCTACATCCTGCCAACGCTGTTGAAAGCAAAAGACCCATTACTACATTTTTATACATTTTCATTTTATTCCTCAATTTACTATTTAAAAGGTGACCAGGCTGGCTCTCTAACTTCACCCTCTTGCAGGCGAAGTTTTTGTCGTACTTTACCGTCAGATGATACCGCAGCCAATATCGATTTCAAGCCATCATTCGTTGAATATAGAATCATACTACCATTAGGCGCATAACTGGGTGATTCATCTAAGCTTCCATTAGTAAGAATATTGGTAAAACCTGATTTTAAATCCAGCGTTGCTATGCGGTACTGGCCATTAACCCGATGTACCATGACGATATATTTTCCATCTGGCGAATAACTGGCTCTGGCATTATACGACCCCTCGAATGTTACGCGAGCGGCTTGGCCACCACTAGCCGATATGCGATAAATTTGCGGCTTCCCACCTCGGTCAGAGGTAAAAATAATGTGCCGCCCATCAGGTGACCAATCAGGCTCAGTATCAATTGCATAACTTCTGGTTAAACGACGAAATGAGCGAGTAATCACATTATAAATATAAATATCAGCGCTGCCATCTTTCGAAAGAGTTAACGCTAATTGGCTGCCGTCTGGCGACCAAGAAGGGGCGCCATTAATCCCTTTGAACGAGCGCAGTTTTTCACGCTGACCGGTTCGTAATGTTTGCGTATAAATAGAGGACCGCCGTCCTTCATACGACACATAAGAAATTTTATCTCCTCTTGGTGACCAAGAAGGCGACATTAACGGTTCAGTTGAAGTAACAATGGTCTTTGCACCGTATCCGTCTGCATCCGCGACTTGAATTTTATACTCCTGCTTTCCATTAGCCCCCATCATTGATGTGACATATGCCATGCGTGTACTAAAGGCACCTTGTTGACCAGTTAAATTTTCGTAAATCAAATCACTGATACGGTGCGCGACACCACGTAAATTAGCTGTGTTAGCAGGAATACTAAACCCCGTTAATTGCTCGCCTTTATATACGTCAAATAGCTGAAACTGCACCGTCAACATGCCATTTGCGGTGGGTGTCACCCTACCAATTACTAAATTGTCTTGCCCCAGCGATTGCCAATTACGAAAATTAACCTGCTCTGCTGATGATGGTTTATTCAACATATCTGTCCGGGGCAGGGGTTTAAATCGACCGCTGCGCGCTAAATCATCACTAACTATCTGAGCAATATCAACCGGCAAACCTCCGATGACTTGTTCACTTGAAAAAGGCACAATCACAATCGGCTGGGCAGATGAAACACCTTGCGTTATTTCAATTCTTAAGGCTTCGCTCATCGCCGAAAAAGTTACAAAAGCACTTAAAAATAAAACCGTTTTAATCATTTTTTGCATTCTTTATTAATCTCCTGGCCTAAAGTAAAACTCAAGCGTTCTAAAAAAATTGAACATCTTAGGGTCATTGGGCAATGGTAAAGGCGCGGCTTTTCTTGTTGCTCGCTCAACCGAACGATCAAAAAGTGCGTTACCACTGGATTTTATCACCTGCGCATCAATCACATCCCCACCTGGAATTAAGCGAACACGAACCACGCAATCTAAGCCGGTAATATCTCCAGGCGGTTGAATCCAGTTTCGTTCTACTTTCTGCCTAATCAAATCAGTATAGCTCGCAACGGCTTCTTGCGCTCTAATCTCCTGCTCTTCTTGAGCTGCCAACTCGCGCAATGCTTGCTCTCTTTGAGCCTGCTCTTTTGCTGCTTTCTCTTTTGCTGCTTTCTCTTTTGCTGCTTTTAATTTTTCGGCTTTTTCACGAGCCAGACGCTCTCTCTTCTTTTTTTCATCCGCCCGTTTCTTTTTTTCTGCGGCTTCAGCTTTTTTCTTTGCTAATAGATTTTTCTCTTTCAACTTCGCTTGTCTGGCGGCTTCGTCGGCTTTTTGTTTAGCGAGCTTCTGTTTTTGTAGTTCTTGCTGTTTTTTCAAATCAGCTATTCTTTTTTCTTCCGCTAACCTTTTCTTTTTAATCTCATTTAAACGTGCCTGCTCTTGTAGACGCTTTTTGTTTTCTATATTTTTAAGCTTTTCCGCCTCGGCTTTAATCTTAGACTCATCAATAACGGTTGCTTTTACAACATTAACTGTTGGTTTTGGATTAATTTTTTTCTCACTAAAAATGTCAGCACTAAACATAAAGAATGCCACTAGCAGCAAATGAAAAACAACAGACAATATGACCGCAACTGGATATTTTTTAAATAAATCCATCATCGTTATTGTTGTTATTGATTTGGGTCCGTTAGCAGACCAATGCTTGGTACTCCTGCAGCTTGCAAGCTAGTCATTGCTCGTACCACTTCACCATATAGCACGCCTTTATCACCCCGTATCATCACCGGCGTTTTAGGTTTATTACGTAAGACAGCTGCTACTTTAATTTGTAAGGTGTCTGTTGAAATTGGCTCATCCGTCTTTTCACCTACGTCTAAATAATATTGCCCTTGCTGATCTACTGTTACGACTAATGGTTGAATATTATCATCGTCAACCTGCTCAGCATCGGCTTGCGGCAAATCAATTTCTACACCTTGTTGAATAAGTGGCGCGGTAATCATAAAAATAATCAGTAATACCAACATAACGTCGATATAAGGCACCACATTAATTTCAGCCATCGGCCGACGTTTTGTGCTACGAGCCACTGCTTTTCTCATTCATGCTGACATGTGCCTGGCGTTGCAACACGGTTGTAAAATCGTCCATAAATGTTTCGTAACGTGTGGCCAAGCGGTCAGCATTGTTTGAAAACCGATTATATGCAACAACCGCTGGAATGGCCGCAAACAAACCCATTGCCGTCGCCACCAGCGCTTCTGAAATACCTGGTGCCACTAAGGCCAATGTTGCTTGCTTCATATTACCTAATGCTTGAAATGAGCTCATAATGCCCCATACCGTACCAAACAAACCAACGTATGGACTTGTTGAGCCGACTGTCGCTAAAAAAGGTAGATGGTTATCTAGCACATCCATTTCTCGTGTGTACTGAGCCTGCATTGCACGGCGTGCACCTTCAACAACATGCATCGGCTCCATGCCAGATTGTTCTTTCAGACGCTTATACTCTTGAAAGCCCATATGAAAAATGCTCTCCATACCACATCGGCTATGGTGAGCCGAACCTATTTGGCGCGATAATTCATTAAGATCAATCCCAGACCAAAACCGCTTTTCAAATGTATTAGTTACCTTAAATGCAGATTGAAATTCTTTGTATTTTGCAAAAATAAAGGTCCACGAAATAACGGAGGCCACAACTAACATCAACATCACCAGTTTTACGATGGGCCCCGCTTGTGTTATCAGGTGAACGATGGATAAATCATTTGTCATGTTAATTGCTCAATCATTTGTTGTGGAATGGCTTTGACTTTCATACTTTGCGCATCAAGGCAAGCCACCTTTATAACGGCTTTGTTTATTATTTCACGGTTATTGTCTGCCCGCACAATTGCTTGCTGAAAAACTAATGAGGCACGTTTTAATGTTGCTATTTGTGTAAGCACCAGCAAATTATCATTAAACTTTGCTGGCTTCAAGTAATCCATTTGAACCGCCCTTACTGCAAATGCGACATTTTGTTCGCTTATCAATACATCTTGTTCAAAGCCATTGCTACGCAAAAACTCCGTCCGTGCTCGTTCCAAGTATTTCAAGTAATTAGCGTAATACACAATCCCTTGCATATCCGTATCTTCGTAATAAATACGTATTGGCCATTGATGATTATCGTGCATCATATATTGCTATTGGATCAGCTGACCCTACTCTGCCTCAGACACTGTATCGTCTGCATCTATGTTCAATTTATTCGGTGCCTTTAAGCCCAAGTGTTCATAGGCATGACGTGTTGCCATTCGACCACGAGGCGTTCGCATAATATAACCTTTTTGAATAAGGTAGGGCTCTAACACATCTTCAACCGTGCCTCGTTCTTCACTTAATGCAGCGGCCAAACTATCTACACCCACTGGACCACCATCAAACGTATCCACTAAGGTATTTAATAAGCGGCGATCTAATTTATCAAATCCGCTTTTATCCACCTCTAACATCGACAACGCTTTATTTGCTATATCCGCCGTAATCACACCATCACCTTTGACATCCGCATAGTCCCTAACACGTCTTAACAGGCGGTTTGCAATGCGCGGTGTTCCTCGTGATCTTACGGCAATTTCTCTAGCCCCCTCAGCGTCTGACCGCAAGGCCAATATATCCATTGAACGCTGAACAATGTGTGATAAATCGGCATCATTATAAAACTCTAAACGCTGCGTAATACCAAACCGATCACGTAATGGTGAGGTTAACAATCCAGCTCTAGTAGTCGCTCCCACTAGAGTAAACTGAGGCAAATCCAGCTTAATTGAACGCGCTGCTGGACCTTCACCTATCATAATATCTAGCTGATAATCTTCCATCGCTGGGTACAAGATTTCTTCTACCACAGGGCTTAGGCGATGAATTTCATCAATAAATAATACATCGCCTTCTTCAAGATTAGTTAGTAGCGCAGCCAAATCACCGGCCTTTTCCAACACAGGGCCAGATGTTTGACGTAAGTTCACCCCCATTTCATTGGCGATGATGTGTGACAAGGTGGTTTTACCTAAGCCCGGTGGGCCAAAAATCAGTACATGGTCTAGCGCTTCTGAACGTGACCTAGCAGCTGACATGAAAATTTCCATCTGCTCACGGATTGCCGGCTGACCAATATAATCCGTTAAGGTTTTAGGTCTAATAGCTCGGTCTATTGCTTCATCATCCAGCAAGTTGTCAGAACTAATGAGTCGATCGCTTTCTATCATGTCGGTTACTTTTATTTCTTTGCGGCTGATTGTAAGGCAGAACGAATAATTTGTTCACTGCTAGCATCATCACTGGCTACGGCTCGTGCACGCTTTTCAGCATCTTGCGGTTTATAGCCTAACGCCACTAAAGCGCTAATCGCTTCTTCAACAGCTGATGTTTTTTGCATCAACACGCCCAACGGTGGTGGCGTGGTCGTAACTGTTTCCTCTGGCAAACGATCACGCATATCAATCACTAATCGTTCCGCCGTTTTTTTGCCTATACCGGGTAAACGCACTAGAGCGGCTACATTGCTATCACTCACCCACAAACAAAAATCACTAACGCTCACGCCTGATAAAATACCCAAGGCAACTTTAGGGCCCACTCCATTTACTTTAATCAGGCTTCTAAATAACGCCCGTTCTTGCTCCGTTAAAAAACCATACAATACATGGGCATCCTCTCGAACGACAAGATGAGTCCGGAGAGATACTGTCTCGCCTAATGCTGGTAGGTTAAAGAAGCTCGACATAGGTGTTTCAACATCGTAACCCACCCCATTTACATCTATCACAACATGTGGCGCTTGCTTTTCGTCTACCGTGCCACGTAAAAAACCAATCATGCAAACACCTTCGAAGTTGCTTGATTTGTTTGATCCGTATGGAAATGACACAACGCCACTGCTAACGCATCACTGGCATCCATTTGCGGGTCGCCTTGTAGCTTTAATAAAATTTTAACCATGTGTTGAACCTGTGTTTTATCGGCACTGCCTCTACCAACCAGTGCTTGTTTGATCTGACGTGCTGCGTATTCAAACACTTTAATATCATGATCAAATACCGCACAAATTGCTGAGGCTCTAGCTTGCCCTAACTTCAACGCCGAATCGGCATTACGCCCCATAAAAACTTGCTCTACCGCCATTTCTTGGGGTTGATAATGCTGCATTATTTCACGAACACCAAGGTATATTTTTTTTAACCTGTCAGGTAGTGCACCACCACCGGTTCGTATACACCCACTATCGACGTATTTAACTTCTCGCCCAGACACCTCTATAACACCATAACCTGTGGTTCTAGAGCCCGGATCAATACCTAGTATTCGCATCTAACTATACTTACTCAGCGCTGTTCATTATTTCATCTGGATAATCTGCATTTGAATAAACGTTTTGCACATCGTCCAAATCCTCCAACACATCTAACAATCGCAATACCTTTTCGGCATCTTTTTCATTCACCGGCGATAAATTATCTGCCCGCAACGTTACCTCGGCATGCTCATACGGAAAACCCGATTCAACCAAGGCATCACGCACCATCATAAAATCTTCTGCTGGCGTCAACACCTCAAACGATCCGTCATCATGTGTAATAACGTCATCCGCACCCGCCTCTATAGCGGCATCCATCAAACGATCTTCATCTAACTGACTCGACAAGCTAATCACGCCAAGTTTTTGAAACATGTAATCAACCGATCCACTGGTCCCTAAGTTACCACCTGCTTTACTAAAGGCGTGACGCACTTCAGCAACCGTTCTATTCTTATTATCGGTTAAACAATCGACGATAATCGCTATTCCTGCAGGACCATACCCTTCATAACGGATCTCATCGAAATTCTCTGAATCAGTTGTACCACTGCCTTTTTTAATCGCCGTCTCGATGGTGTCCCGCTTCATATTATTAGATAGGCCTTTGTCTACAGCGGCTCTTAATCGAGGGTTATTATCTGGGTCAGGGCCTGCTGCTTTGGTTGCAACGGTGATTTCACGAATAAGCTTAGTAAATAATTTGCCTCGTTTCGCATCTTGTGCGCCTTTACGAAAACGAATATTCGCCCACTTACTATGACCCGCCATACATCTACCTCTCCAAGTAATATTCAACAAGCGAAGTGTATCACTCCCTTGGGTTTTGCTTAAGCGAAACCACTCTCTATTAGCTTGACCTATAAAGCAGTATGGCCTGAATCAACGAAAGCCTGATATCTTTGAGAACTGCTTTCTACAAGAAATTGCCGCTCCTCATTTTTTCATTGAAAATAACGCCTTGTCGATTTAAATAACCGACTGTTAAATCAACCTTGGTAGCCCTCAAAAACAGCATTAATGCTAACAAACAAGCTAGCAAAGCGTGCTGTAAGTTTTATTTAATCGCTTTGAACAATGCTAAAATCTTTTAAAACCGATTACTCACCTTATCAGGAGAAACAGATGGCTGATTTATTTGACCCCATAAAGGTTGGTGCGCTTGAGCTACCAAACCGTATTATCATGTCCCCCCTTACCCGCTCACGTTCAGGAAGCAGCCGTATTCCTAACGAATTGATGATTGAGTATTATGTACAACGCAGCTCAGCTGGTTTAATTATCAGCGAAGCGACAGCCGTCTCACCCATGGGCGTTGGCTACGCAGACACACCCGGCATTTGGTCCGATGAACAGGTTGAAGCTTGGAAAAAGGTTACCGACTCGGTACATTCAGCAGGCGGAAGAATCATTATGCAATTATGGCATGTTGGGCGAATCTCTGACCCGATGTTCCTCGATGGTCAATTACCACTGGCCCCTAGCGCCATTCAACCCAAAGGCCACGTTAGTTTAATTCGCCCAGAAAAACCTTTTGTCACACCACATGCGTTGGAACTAAATGAGATCCAAGACATCGTAGAGCAGTTTCGCACTGGGGCTGAAAACGCTAAAAAGGCAGGCTTTGATGGCGTAGAAATTCATGGTGCGAATGGTTACTTACTGGACCAGTTTCTTCAGGACAGCACCAACCATAGAACAGATATATACGGTGGCAGTATAGAAAATCGTGCTCGATTTATGTTGGACGTGACCGATGCTGTTATTTCCGTCTGGGGTGCAGACAAAGTGGGGATGCACTTGGCTCCAAAAGGGGATGCACACGACATGGGCGATTCCAACTTACTAGGCACCTTTAGCTATGTTGCAAAAGAGCTGGGTAAACGAAAAATTGCCTTTATCTGCTCGCGCGAGGCCTACAGTGATGATTGGTTCGGCCCTACATTAAAAAAAGCTTTTGGCGGCGTTTACATTGCCAACCAAGGGTTCACAAAAGAAAGCGCCAGTGCTGTATTAAACTCAAATCAAGCAGATGCAGTCGCCTTTGGCCAACTCTATATTGCGAACCCGGATCTGGTAGAAAGGTTTCGAAACAACGCCCCTCTCAACACACCTGACCCAACAACCTTTTATGCCTCAAGCAGCAAAGGTTATACCGATTATCCGTTGGTTTCACAGGTAAGCTAAAACACAGGCTTGTTTTCGGTAAAGGGAAGAATCAAGAAAAATTTAAAGCAGGGAAGAGCCAGACAATTTTAAAAAGCTTTAGACCTAGGCTCTAAAGGCTTCTACGTCTACTCACAGCACTTTTTTAACCGCTTAAGCATAAAAAAAGCCTGAAAGTGAACCACTTTCAGGCTTTTTAAAACGCTACGAACCAGTATTAGCGAAATATGCGGATGATTTACATCATGCCGCCCATTCCACCCATTCCACCCATACCGCCCATGCCGCCCATATCTGGCATTGCACCTGCGCCAGCACCGGCTTCTTCAGGCTCATCGGTAATCATAGCTTCTGTCGTAATCATCAAGCCCGCAATAGACGCAGCATTTTGAAGCGCTGTTCTCGTTACTTTTGCAGGGTCAAGAATTCCCATTTCAATCATGTCGCCATATTCACCAGTGGCCGCATTGTATCCTTCGTTTCCAGTGCCTTGCTTAACCGCTTGAAGTACAACGGATGCTTCTTCACCAGCATTGGTTACAATTTGACGTAATGGTGCTTCCATTGCGCGTAACGCAATTTTAATACCGATATCTTGATCATGGTTCAGACCTTCAGCTTTGCTTGCAGCCTCTAAAACACGAATTAATGCAGTACCACCACCCGGTACAACACCTTCTTCAACCGCAGCACGTGTTGAATGTAATGCGTCTTCTACACGCGCTTTTTTCTCTTTCATTTCAACTTCTGTTGTTGCGCCTACTTTAATAACAGCAACACCACCAGCTAGTTTAGCCATACGCTCTTGAAGTTTTTCTTTGTCATAATCAGAACTTGCTTCTTCAGCTTGTGAGCGAATTTGTGCTACACGTGCTTCAATGTCTGCCGCTTGACCTGCACCGTCAACAACAACTGTACTGTCTTTAGTAATCGTTACACGTTTTGCAGAACCCAAGTCTTCTAACGTTGCTTTTTCAAGTGTTAAACCAACTTCTTCAGCAATAACAGTACCGCCTGTTAAAATCGCAATGTCTTCTAACATTGCTTTACGACGATCGCCAAAGCCAGGTGCTTTAACAGCCGCTACTTTTACGATACCGCGCATATTATTAACAACTAAGGTTGCTAATGCTTCGCCTTCAATGTCTTCTGCGATAATTAATAATGGACGACCTGCTTTTGCAACGGCCTCTAGAGTTGGAAGCAAATCACGGATATTTGAGATTTTTTTATCGTGTAATAAAATGAAAGGGTCTTCCATATCAACACTCATGCTTTCTTGATTGTTGATGAAGTAAGGTGACAAGTAACCACGATCAAATTCCATACCTTCAACGACGTCTAATTCGTTTTCTAAACCAGACCCTTCTTCGACAGTAATAACGCCTTCTTTACCCACTTTGTCCATTGCTTCAGCAATGATTTTACCGACGGATTCATCAGAGTTAGCAGAAATTGTACCTACTTGAGCAATTGCTTTGGTATCAGCACAAGGCACTGATAAGTCTTTAATTGCATTAACTGCAGCAACAACCGCCTTATCAATACCACGCTTTAAATCCATTGGGTTCATACCCGCTGCGACAGATTTCAAGCCTTCAGTAAGAATAGCTTGAGCCAACACTGTTGCAGTTGTTGTTCCATCACCGGCAACATCAGATGTTTTAGCGGCAACATCTTTTACCATTTGCGCGCCCATGTTTTGGAACTTGTCTTTTAATTCGATTTCTTTTGCAACCGACACACCATCTTTAGTGATAGTTGGGCCGCCGAAGCCTTTGTCTAACACAACATTACGGCCTTTAGGTCCTAATGTTACTTTAACTGCTTTTGCTAGTGTGTTTACACCTTCAACCATTAGGCTGCGTGCATCATCACCAAATTTAACTTGCTTTGCCATGTTTCTTTTCCTTTCTCTAAATAAACTTTAAATTATTCAACAACTGCAATGATGTCGCCTTCGCTCATCACCAATAATTCTTCACCGCCTACTTCAACTTCAGTACCGGAATATTTGCCAAACATCACGTTATCGCCAACCTTTACAGACATCGGCTGAACATCACCTTTACTATTGATAGCACCATTACCCACAGCAACAATGTTGCCTTGACTTGGTTTTTCTTTTGCCGAATCTGGAAGCACGATACCGCCTGCACTAACCGCTTCTTCTTCAACGCGTTTAATAATGACGCGATCACCTAATGGACGTAAGTTCATTTATTGAATCTCCTATTGTTTAATATTGATATAGCCATTATGGCTAGCCCCATAGATATGGGGTGATGTTCAACTAAATCAACCCCATAATATGAAAAATTTTATGGCTTTTTTAAAAGTTTGAAGACTGCAGCATAAAAATGCTTAACTACTGTCGCCTCAGCCTACCTGCTGAACCAACAAATAAGCGTCTTTTGCTTATCTTCTACGAAACTTATGGTTAATAATCATAAAACTCAGTTACCATAATTATTGGCAACAATAACCTATACAGCTGACCATGAATGACGAACAACTTCTTAGATACAGCCGACAAATCATGCTGCCTTCAATTGATATTGAAGGACAACAAGCTTTATTGGATGCACGGGTCCTTATCATCGGCATGGGCGGTCTCGGTAGCCCAGTTGGACTTTACCTTGCTGCCGCTGGCATCGGTCACATGGTCATTAGTGACTTTGACGAAGTAGACCTATCTAATTTACAACGCCAAATCGCCCACACTACTAAGCACATTGGTCAACCAAAGGTTGAATCAGCAAAACAGTCCTTTCAGCAAATCAACCCCATGATTGAAATCACCGCCATCAATAAAAAGTTAGAAGGCGATGAGTTATTAGCACAAGTTGAATTCGCTGATATTGTTGTCGATTGCTGTGACAATTTTGAAACCCGCTTTGCCATTAACGATGCCTGTGTTGCCGCTAAAACGCCCTTAGTCTCTGGCGCGGCAATTCGGTTTGAGGGGCAAATTTCCGTCTTTGATGCCCGCGATGCAACCTGCCCATGCTATAACTGCCTCTACCCACGTGACGGATCGGTTGCTCAAAACTGTTCAGAAAATGGCGTCATCGCACCCATTACTGGCATCATCGGTAGTACACAAGCGCTTGAAACCCTTAAAGTACTCACAGGTGCCGGCCAATCCTTACAAGGCCGCGTTTTATTGCTTGATGCGCTATCAATGCAGTGGCAGAGCATGCAACTACCTCGCAATCCAAATTGCCCTACCTGCTCAAATTCTTAAAGCTAATCTATTGCTTATTAAAAACATTAACATAACCAATGACATTTCATTAGCCCTTTTATAGCCTAAGACGCATAAAACAACGGCACGCCTATCACATCGACTCAAATTGCTTTATTATTTAAACCGTACACATACTATATGGATAAAGCGGCTTAATACGACTAACGATTGTCCACTGAGCGACAATGGTTGTTAGACACTTAAAATAGATAAGGTTGGGCCGTTAAGTTAACTAAATTTTTAAATTGAGGTTATAAAATGGATAACAAAATCGTACAAATAATTTTGGCTATATTCCTTCCCCCCATCGCTGTATTTCTTAAAAAGGGGGCCGGCAAAGACCTTATTATCAATATCCTGCTGTGTTTAGTATTTTATATTCCTGGTGTTGCTCATGCTTTATGGCTTGTAACAAAATAGGCTAATACCCGCGTCTAACAACTAGCAAAAAAGTAAGGCGCAGCTCTATGCCCCTGCCCTAAATCATGAGCTAGCGCGATAAAAGCATCTTTACTCGCCGATTCTAGTGAGCAATCAGCGTAGTGCCCAGCTACCTCATAACGCTTGAGCAGCTGGCAAGCGTTTTAAGTGATAAACACAATCGCGGTAATGCTTTACAGCAAGGAAATACAAGCACTTGCATTCAGCCGCAGAAAACTTATACTTAGATTCATTCAGCGCACCATTAATTATAATAAATATTAAAAAAATATAACCGCAGGAGATCCAACATGAAGTGGGAAACGCCAACATACAAAGACTTACGTTTCGGTTTTGAAGTAACGATGTACATTTACAACCGATAAATAACAAATTTACAGATACACAAGGGGTTCCAATAGGAGCCCCTTTTTTATTTATCAGCACTCATTAAGGTCCATTATTTAATATGCAAATTCGTATTTTAGGCTCAGGTGCCGGTGGTGGTTTTCCACAATGGAATTGTAGCTGCCCCAATTGTAAGGCACTTCGAGCAGGCACGATTAAAGCCACTGCACGAAACCAATCCTCCATTGCCGTTTCATCTGACGGTGAACACTGGGCTTTATTTAACGCGTCGCCTGACGTTCGCGCTCAATTAGAGAGCTTTCCTGAAATACACCCAAAAAATAAAGTACGTGGCACCGGTATTGAAGCCATTGTGATGTTTGATTCTCAAATTGATCACGCTACAGGGTTATTGATTTTACGCGAAGGCGACCCATTAACCATTTATTGTACCGAGATGGTAAGGCAAGACCTAACAACCGGTTTTCCAATTTTTAACATTTTGGAACACTTTTGTGGTGTTGAAGAGCACATCATTCCATTAAATGGTGATGCGTTTATAATTCCCAATATTCAAGATTTAGAGTTCACCGCCTTGCCGTTAAAAAGCAAAGCGCCGCCTTATTCACCCCATCGTAATGACCCACACGAGGGAGATAATATCGGTATGATTATTCGGCAAATCTCCACCGGCAAAACAACCTTCTATGCACCTGGATTAGGTAAAATAGAAGCACACGTTGAACAAGCAATGAAGGACGCTGATTGTGTATTGGTTGATGGTACTTTCTGGTCAGATGATGAACTTGCTTCCGTTGGTAGACCCTTATTGGCTAGAAAAATTGGGCACTTACCGCAATTTGGCAAAGGTGGCATGATTGAGTTTCTAGATACCCTTGAAAAGCCGCGCAAAATTTTAATTCATATCAACAACACTAACCCTATTTTGAATGAAGAGTCTGAGGAACGCGATATACTGACCCAACACGGCATTGAGGTGTCGTATGACACTATGAATATCGAACTATAATATGACAGAAAAAGCACCTTGGTCACTGCAAGAATTTGAAACACGCATTCGCGATATGGAGCGTTTTTACCATATCAACCACCCTTACCATGTGATGATGCACGAAGGTGCGTTATCTAAAGAGCAAATTCGTGGCTGGGTAGCTAACCGATTCTATTACCAAGTTAACATTCCATTAAAGGACGCGGCAATTATGGCAAACTGCCCAGACCGTGATACCCGCGCGCAGTGGGTTCAACGAATTATTGATCACGATGGCGCGCCTGGTGAAGCTGGTGGCATTGAAGCCTGGTTGCAATTGGCGGAAGCAGTAGGTTTAACACGTGAAGAAGTCTTGTCTGAAGAACATGTTTTACCGGGCGTTCGCTTTGCTGTTGATGCCTATGTTAATTTTGCACGTAGAGCCGATTGGCACGAGGCTGCTAGCTCTTCATTAACAGAATTATTTGCACCAAAAATTCACCAACAACGGTTAGATAATTGGCCAGCGCATTACCCTTGGATTGACCCAAAAGGGCTGAGCTACTTTCAAAAACGTTTAAGCGAAGCCCGCCGTGATGTTGAGCATGGCCTACGCATCACCCTAAGCTGGTATAAAACCCGTGAACAACAAGAAAAAATGATTCGTATTTTAAAATTCAAACTGGATATTCTATGGACCATGGCTGATGCAATGCACTTGGCTTATGTTCATGAAATGCCACCTTACTTTACTGTTGAATCATGAGCCTGCAACTCACTGAGCCCTTTCAGTTGTTAACAAGCTACCGCTTGCAATGGGAAGAAGCACAAAATATGTTTGTGTTGCTCTACCCTGAAGGGCTTATTGAGTTAAACCAAAGCTCTGCTGAAATTTTAAGCCTCTGCGATGGCCAGCACACACTTGACGATATTGTTTCAGTACTTGAAGTAAAATTTTCAACAACGGGTATTAAAAACGATATTACCCATTTCTTAACTACCGCGCTCAATAATGGCTGGATTACCCAAAACACCTAGCCCACCTCGCTGGTTGCTTGCAGAGCTAACTTACGCTTGCCCATTACAGTGTCCATACTGTTCTAACCCCTTGGACTACAAAAATTTCTCAGCTGAATTATCGACCAATGAATGGAAACGTGTGCTGAAGCAGTCTCGCGAAATGGGTGCCGTACAGCTGGGCTTTTCAGGCGGCGAGCCGCTGGTTAGGAAAGACCTAGCAGAACTGGTTAACTATTCACACCAACTCGGTTATTACACCAACCTCATCACCTCCGGCTACAAGATGGATGAGGCTAAAATTATCGAGTTAAAAGACGCTGGTTTAGACCACATTCAAATCAGCATTCAAGCCAGCTCAAAAGAATTAAATGACTTTATTGCTGGCACAGAAAGCTTCGACGATAAAAAATCCGTGGCTAAATTAGTTAAGAAACATGGTTACCCAATGGTGTTATGCGTTGTATTACACCGCGAAAACATTCATCAAATGAGGGATATTCTAGAGATGGCGATTGACTTAGGCGCCGACTTTGTAGAACTAGCAAACACACAGTATTATGGTTGGGCGCATCACAACCGCGATCAACTAATGCCAACGCAAGAACAACTTCAAGACGCTGAAAAAATTGCTAACGAATACCAACGCTCTCAACAAGGCAAGATGAAAATTTATTACGTCATACCTGATTACTACGAAAACCGCCCAAAAGCTTGCATGAACGGCTGGGGAACCACCTTTTTAACCATTGCGCCAGATGGTGCGGCATTACCTTGTCATTCTGCTCGTCAACTGCCTAACTTTGATTGCCCAAATGTTAAAGACTTCTCAATAAGTGACATTTGGAATCACTCTGTAGCCTTCAACTACTTTCGTGGCGATGACTGGATGAAAGAACCGTGTAGAAGTTGTTCTGAAAAAGATAAAGACTTTGGCGGCTGTCATTGCCAAGCCTTTTTATTAACCGGTGATGCAACAAACGCAGACCCTGTTTGTGACTTATCAACACAACACTACCTAGTAACCGATGCTATTAAACAAGCTACTCAACTAACTGAGCAGCCACTATTATTTAGAAACAGCAAAAACTCTAAACAATTTAATCACTAACCCCAACCCAAGGAACACCCATGAAAGTAACCGCTGCTGTTGCCTGGAAAGCAGGTCAACCATTATCCATAGAAGACATTAACTTAGACGGACCAAAACATGGAGAAGTGTTAATTCGAAACGTCGCCGCGGGTGTTTGTCATACCGATGCGTTTACCTTATCCGGCGATGACCCTGAGGGCATTTTCCCTGCCGTATTAGGCCATGAGGCTGGTGCCATCGTTGAAGAAATTGGCCCAGGCGTCACCTCAGTACAAGTAGGTGACCACGTTATTCCGTTGTACACACCAGAATGTGGGCAATGCAAATTTTGCTTATCGGGCAAAACCAATTTGTGCCAAGCCATTCGAGTCACTCAGGGCAAAGGATTAATGCCTGATGGCACCTCTCGCTTTTCCAAAAATGGACAAGCAATATACCATTACATGGGCACCTCCTCTTTTGCCGAATACACGGTTTTACCAGAAATATCACTCGCTAAAATAAACAAAGCAGCGCCGTTAGACAAGGTTTGTTTATTAGGTTGCGGTGTCACTACGGGTATCGGCGCTGTGCTCAACACCGCCAAAGTAGAACCGGGTAGTACTGTCGCTATTTTTGGCTTAGGTGGTATTGGTCTAAGTGCTATTCAAGGTGCTGTTATTGCGAATGCTGAACGGATTATCGCTATTGATATCAATGAAGATAAGTTCGAATTTGCCAAACAACTCGGTGCAACAGATTGTATTAACCCGAAGCATTTTGATCAGCCTATTCAAGATGTTCTTGTCGACATGACCGATGGCGGTGTTGATTACTCATTTGAATGTATCGGCAATGTTAACACCATGCGCTCTGCGCTAGAGTGTTGCCATAAAGGCTGGGGTGAGTCTGTTATTGTTGGCGTAGCGGGTGCAGGACAAGAAATATCCACTCGCCCATTCCAGCTGGTCACAGGCAGGGTTTGGCGCGGTACGGCTTTTGGAGGCGTTAAAGGTCGCAGCGAACTACCCGATTATGTTGAAAAATACCTTCGCGGGGAAATTAAAATAGATGAAATGGTCACCTATACCATGCCCTTAAACGACATTAACCGTGCCTTTGATTTAATGCACCAAGGAAAAAGTATTCGCTCGGTGATTATCTATTAATACGCAGTTTTGTCTGACAGGATCATACAAATTGATCAGTCGCCGACACCAACGCATCAATCATTTCATCACCATGCGCTAAATGCGTTGAATTTGGCAGACGGATAAACTGTGCAAGAGGAAGTGCTTGCGCCAACGAAAATGACGACTCAATCGGACACATAAAATCTTTTTGGCCGTGGATAATAGTGCAGGGTATCTCTTGTATGCGAATAGCATTATCCAAAATTTGATTTTCTCGAATATAGTAGTTATTCATCGCGTAGTGCGTTTCGATACGTGCTTGCGCGATGGCTTTTTCAGGCACCGCTCCATCCAACGCTTCTGCCTTAAAATCATCACCTAACACCACAGCACCACCCCATGCATCCCACTCACGGGTTGTTTCTTGAAGGACCTGCTCATCATCAATACTTAAACGATGATAATATGCCTTCAACACATCTTTACGTTCATTGCTTGAAATATGGCCCGTAAAACGCTGCCACGCTTCAGGGTATAACCTGTTCACACCCTCTTTAAGAAACCAATCTGCATCTTTAGAACGTGCTAAAAATGTACCTCGTAAAACCAACCCCAATACATTATTTGCATATTGTTGGGCATACAACAAGCTTAATGTTGCGCCCCAAGAGCCACCAAACAGCAACCATTTTTCAATGGCCAGTTTTTTACGAATCAACTCCATATCTTGTAATAAATGATTCGTTGTATTGTTTTTCAACCGCCCCAAGGGTCTCGAACGGCCAGCACCGCGCTGATCCATCAAAATAATATGGTATTTATTAGGGTTAAAAAAGCAGCGATGATGCGCCTTACAACTTGAACCTGGCCCACCGTGCAAAAAAATAACCGGCACCCCTTTAGGGTTACCTACTTGCTCAAGATACACTTCATGCCCATCCCCCATATCAAGCCATTCATGGGCAAAGGGTTCAATCTCAGGGTACAACGTTTTCAATATTAACATCCTTCGTTTTCATCACTTAAAAGCTGATCAGGCTCAGCAAATATCAAGTTAGACTACGCTATACTACGGCTTTTTAAAACCCCACTTCATTATGTTCGATTTTCTTATTATTGGCGGCGGCCTACTTGGTTTATTAACAGCTAAGGAACTACAGCAAGCGGGGGCAAAGGTTGCGGTGGTTGATAAAAACAGTCGCGGCCAACAAGCTACTTGGGCAGCCGGTGGCATTTTATCCCCGATGCGGCCTTGGTTATATTCCGAACCTGTTAATGCAATCAGCTCACTTAGCCAGTCGGTCTATCAGCAACTTTCCATCGAGCTTCGTGATCAAACAGGAATAGATCCAGAATGGTTATTATCTGGCATGTTAGTACTTGAGGATAATGAACTGCCTCAGGCTATCCAATGGTGCGAACAAAATAATTCACCCGTTGAAGTGTTATCTGTCGAAGAGCTCAACAGCCAATTCGAGCACTTAGCGCCCTTTACAGAATCTGCCATTTACCGGCCAGACGTTGCCACCATCCGGCCCCACAAACTGTCAGCTGCGTTAACCCAGTATTTAACGCTTAACGGTGTCTCATTTTATAACGACCAAGAAGTAACAAAATTACAGCATACTGATTATGCCGTTACAGGTGCCGAGATTGGAAAAACTACTCTTAGCGCTAATGAATACATCCTTTGTGGAGGCGCTTGGAGTACACAATTAGTACCCAAGCTTTGCCCGCAACCAGATATCAAGCCTGTTAAAGGTCAAATGATCTGTTTCCCACCAACAGATATCACCAACCTATGCATGGTCATGGATGGCAACCGTTATATTATTCCTAGGAAAGATAAGCGAATTGTCGTTGGCAGCACACGCGAATACACTCAATTCGATGCCAGTACCACACAGGCCGCTTTCGACGAACTTAAGCATTTTTCCCAACAGTTATACCCCGCCTTAGCAAGCATTGAACCTGATGCACACTGGGCTGGGCTTCGACCTGCTTCACCCAACAGCATCCCTTATATTTGTAGAGTCGCCCCTCTCAGCAACCTAAGTCTCAATGCTGGGCATTATCGAAATGGTATTGTTACAGCACCGGCAAGTGCCGAATTAATGAGCGATATTTTGTTAAATAGACGCTGTAAAATAGACCCAACACCCTACCAATTACAGCGTTAACTACCCACTAAAAACCTTGTGCTATACTGAGACCAAGAGATCAAGGTGATGATAATGGCTGAAAAAACAGGCGAACAACACGTTAAATACTTACTTAATGCGCATGGCATTACGCCCACTCAACAACGCATTAAAATCGCTAATTTTCTGTTTAAGAAACAACAGCACGTGAGCGCCGACCAAATTTTATCAACCATTAATCAAGGGCAACAACCCGTTTCAAAAGCAACCGTTTACAACACCCTCGGCTTGTTTGCTAATAAAGGCTTATTACGTGAGGTGATTATTGACCCTAACAAAGTCTTCTACGATACTAATACCAAACACCATCACCATTTCTACAATACAGACACCAACACACTCACTGATGTTAACGATGGCGAGATCACCATTCAAAACCTTCCCGCATTACCCAAAGGTACTGATTTTCACTCTGTTGAAGTTATTATTAAAGTTAACAACCAGTAAACGTCTTGTCTCACCTTCAACAATTCCCTATACTTTCTCGCCCATAAAGCCGATGTAGCTCAGGTGGTAGAGCGGCTCATTCGTAATGAGTAGGTCAGCGGTTCGAATCCGCTCATTGGCTCCATTTTAATGACTTTTTAAAGTAATCTGCCCATTAGGGAATATTCAAAAATACTAGGCCTTGGCCCAGCAATATAAAGTAAACCGCTTTCGTCTTAGCTTTTATAGGTTTCGAATATTTCATTAAATACTTCGTGATTAGCCACAAATTTTTCTTTAACTGTCGGATCGAAATGGCCTGACTTAATTTTCTCATCGCCATGTTCTATAATACCTACCGCTTTTTTATGATCAAACGCCTTTTTATAAGGCCGTTCACTTCGTAACGCATCATATACATCACACAGGCCCATAATACGAGCAGACAGTGGAATCTCCTTACCTTTTAAACCATTTGGGTAACCACTTCCATCCCACTTCTCATGATGACATAAGGCCACTTTTTTACCCATTTTGATATAGCTCGAACTATGCTCACTTGTTTTCAAAATCTCAGCGCCAATGGTGGTATGACTTTTCATTATTTCCCATTCACCAGGCTCAAACCCGCCCGGTTTTAAAAGAACACTATCGGGTATACCTATTTTTCCAATATCATGCATCGAACTGGCTAAAAACAAGGTGTCACAAAAAATTTTATTCATTCCAAGCATTTCCGCTAAACGCCTACAATAGTGACTAATGCGTTTAACATGCGCACCGGTTTCATCATCTCTATATTCTGAGGCACGCATTAATAAAAATATGCTCTCTTCAAATGACGCCTTTAGCCGTTGAGTGCGTGCTTTTACTTTCTCGTCCAGAAGATGATTATGGTTCTTCAAAATATCATTCGCAATTTTCAGCCTTAGCAGATTGCGAACTCTAATTTGAATTTCATTGGCTTTAATTGGCTTGGTAATAAACTCTTCAATCCCTCTTGAAAGCCCTTTCTCACGAGAGGCCTGATCATCAAGAGCGGTGACCATAATCACCGGAATACCCTCTGTTTTATCATTACTTTTAAGTTGCGTCGCAACTTCGAAACCATCCATTTCTGGCATCATGGCATCTAATAAAACCAAATCTGGCGAAAACATACTGGTTTGCGCTAACGCCAAGCTGCCACTAGAGGCTTCTTCAATCTGATACCCTTCTTCTTCCATCAGTTTCCTGAGTAACACCCTGTTTCTTTTTTCATCATCTACGATGAGTATTTTGGAACCTTTTGTATCAATCATCACGTCTCACGAATCATTTTTAACAGCTCATCAATCTTTTCTATAAACACTTTAGGGCTTATTAGTTTTATCATGGAACCATTACAAGCAGCCGCTAGCTCCGCCCCATAGTGTTTGTAGTTAAAATAAAGATGATGATTGTTAAGCGATTTAAACCTCAGCGTGGTTACCTCTCTTCAACCACCCACCTTTAGTAATTAAAAACTATTACTAAAGGCATGCTAACCATATTATCTGTTACAACTAAGCTTTTTTAATGCGGGTGGTCATATGTGTGAAGTAGCTCTCAATTGCTAAATAGCTCTTGCAAATCAATTTTTATCAATACGTCCATCACTCAAAAACGCGTTAACTAAGTTCAGTAACATCAACAAATAACCGACAATCTAAACTAAATAATCAGTCTCTAAGTCTACTTTTTTGTATGGTAAATAAACGCTAAAGGTAGAACCTTCGCCAAGTGTTGATACAACCGTGACAAAACCACCATGAAGCTCAGTCATTGCTTTGACCAAACTTAGTCCTAGCCCCGTTCCCTCAAACTCCCTTGCTAAGGAGCCATCAATCTGTTCGAACCGGCGAAATAACTTACCAATATTCTCTTCAGATATACCAATTCCTGTATCACTAACAGATAACTTTAAATAAGGAGTTTCGCACTGAGCCAACTCGCTATCGTCTAATCTAAAATCAGGATGAAGCACCTTATCTATTGTTGCCGATATAACAATGGAGCCACCTTTTGGAGTAAACTTAACGGCATTGGACAAAAGATTAATTACAATTTGCTTTGTTTTCCGCTCGTCCAACAAACAAACCGTCACTTTTTCCTCTACTTCCTCTGTAATACTAATACCACGCGCATTCGCTTTATCCCTGAGCATATAAACAGTGCTCTGCAATAATGACTGAATAGAGACTTCATCTAATGCCAATTGCTCTTTCCCAGCTTCTATTTTTGATAAATCTAAAATACCGTTTATTAAGTCCAATAGGTGCGAACCACTATCAAATATTTCTTTTGAATATTGGCTCTGTTCCTCCGTTAATGGGCCAAGCACACCACCTTTTAAGAGCTCTGAAAAACCGATAATAGCATTCAAAGGTGTTCTTAGCTCATGGCTCATATTTGACAAAAATTGCGATTTCATCTGACTCGCCAATGCTAGTTCTTTATTTGTCTCTTTTAATTGCTCTTGAACACGCCTTCTACTCTCTTCTTCAAGCAAGACCTCCACTAACATTGATAGTGACTTAACATATTGCGCTTCATCAGACCTTAATACTCGTGCTTCATCTTGGTTCACAACATTAAACACCCCTGCGATGCTTTTATATTTTGTAACAGGGAGCTGGAGGGTAGATACTGGAGAATGAGCTTGCTCAGGAAAATGAGATAATAAGGGTGTTGTCTCATTAGACAGCAACCCGCCTTCCATTAAGAGTTCAGAAAAATAATATTCATGCTCTGACACCAACAATGAGGGTAATGTAAAATACGATTTTTCTCTGCCGCTGTAATAATTCTGACATAACAGCGCATCCCTCTTATTATTAAATAACCAAAGCCCCACCCAATCTGCCTGAAGTACTTCAGCACACTCTTGTAAAATTTTATTACATGCTTCCTCAAAATTGGTCGAAGCCCTTCTAACAAAATCACTGAGTGATAAATAGCTATTATATTGCTTCTTTAAACGTTCATCGGTCTGCTGAATTTCCAGCTCCATCGCTTTCCTAACCGTTATGTCACGAAAGATACCTATAAAATGCTGTTCTTCATTAACCCTATACTCGTTTATAGATAAGCCCATCGGGAAAACTGAACCACTTTTTCGTCGGCCAACCACTTCCCCATTATGTTCTATTCCTTTTGACGCGCCTGTGCCCTTATAATCAGCATCAGATTTCTCATGCTCTTCCTTAAACAGCTCTGGTATCAACAGATTGATATTGTTACCGACCATCTCCTTTTCGTCATAGCCAAACAAATCAATCACCGCTGGGTTACAAGACTTAATCGTTCCAAACTCATCCATCATTATTAACGCGTCTTCCATATGAACAACAACATTTTCTAACGACTTGGCGCTGGAATCGGCCTGTTTCTTCATTTCTTTTAGTATTACCTCAGACTGCTCGGTATATTCATTAAATGCCTGAAATAATTCCTTAAACTCATCATCAACACTTGTTTCATCAAGCCGAACTGAAAAGTTCCTATCGCCTACGGCACGACAGCCCTCTACCAATCGAACAATAGGATTAATAATAATTCTTGATACAAGCATTGATGCAAAAAAAACGGCCAGCAATACAATCATTAAGCCGGTAATAATCATCGAGTCGCGTGCTTGATCTAGATGCTTAAAAACAACACTTTTAGGCAATTCATGAATGACCCCCCAATAGCGTTGAGGATTTTGTTCATCAAATAAAATTTTGTGGACAGCTAAGACACTGTTCCTTTTATCGTTGATGAGAACATACTCGTTTTGTTGTCGTTCATTGGCTAAAAAGTAAGCACTAAAATCAGTAATTTCATTAGGCCCAACCCAAAACTTACCTTTATTATCAATAATATAAGTATCAATTCCCTTTCTTTTTTCAATCGCAGAATTAAGCAACGGCAAAGCTGAAATTTCTGCCACGGCGACACCCTCCACTTGCCCATTGATATAAATAGGTGTTGATACCGTTAATATAGGCAAGCCATCGGCCTGTTGATGCTTAATATCTGAATAATAAACAGCCTTATCAGCTAACCTCATAACTTCTTGATCAGCCGCTAAGTGCAGCGCACCCGCCAACACCTTCCCTTCAGCATTTAACAACGCAAGACTAAGGTAATTAGGATAATTCGCAAGAAAAGCCCGAACCACTTGATTTAACCCACTCGCGCAAACCTTTGCTCCTTCCGTTGATACAGGTTCAATACCACCGTCTTGATTTGTTCTTAAAGTAGCTTCAACGGCAGGTATTTCGGCAAACGTTAATAAATTTGATTTCGAATTTTTTAATACGCTTGTAATTTCATCTGAATAGTCCTCTTGTTGCTCCAACAATAAACCAAGGGCTTGTTTTTCCGCTAAATGCATACTACTAAAATAAATACTCCCCCCCATTAATAACAAGGAAAGGCTCATCAAAGCCGCCACACTAAACATGACTTTCGCATTAAGACTAAAGCTCAGCGACTTGATGATTGGTTTTTTCAAGTTCTTTTTTTTAATTTGAGACCCCTTCTTGAACGATGCTGAATTTTGAATACTAATTAATCAAAAAAATATTTTAGTTTTATTACACCGTTTAAATTTATTGTTTAACCATGAATTTGAATACTCGCCAGCGACTTGATTAGATGAATTGGCCATTTTCAAGATAACGCTAATCTAGCTCTACGTAAACTGATTATCGAGGCGCCTCCAGATAAATCATAGACAGAAAACCGTATCAATACATGTCTTTTTATTACCCAAGCATAAAGCGTTATGCCCACAAATATTGCAACCTTCTATACAAATTAAAGTGCCTAAAATAAATAAACGACGTTTTTAATACCACAAAGTACCCAAGCACCTTAATGCTAAAGTCAGTAATCTCTACGAAGCTATTGCCGCTTAAAGCTTATTAATTTTTTTATTCGTTAAGTAACGAAATAATAATAAGACTGCTAACAAGACAGCGTAAATAAATGGTTCTGTATCATCTAGTTTTGTTAACCAAAAGAAATGTACAACACCCATTACCGCTATCAAATAAAGGCTTCTATGTAACTCAACCCAGCGCTTACCCAACCGACGCATCATGCCTTTGGTGGAGGTTATCGCAAGTGGTATTAGCATTAAGTAGGCCAACAAGCCCAGCATAATGTACGGGCTTTCTGGTATATCCTCTAGCATATGCTCAACCCTTAATGATTGATCTAAAACCAGCCAAACAGCCAGGTGCAAACTGGCATAAAAGAACGCAAATAAACCAAACATTCGTCGAAAACGTATTGGCAAAGAAACGTTAAATGCCCGTTGTAGTGGTGACATTAGCAAGGTAATTAATAAAAACCTTAACGCCCAATCTCCTGTTCTAACATGCAAGGTCTTGATTGGATCAGCGCCTAATAAATCATTAAACCCATCCCATATAATCAATAAAAATGGAATTAAGCAGGTATTAAAAACTATCGTTTTTAATAGCCTTATCTGCTGTTTTGAAGCTTTCTTTCTTAGCATTTTAATTATAGTTTTTTTAAAAAAACTGGCGAAGGTTCATCCCTTTATACAAATAAGCCACGTGCTCACCATAACCATTGAATAGTTCGGTATCACGCTTGGGCGTAAACAATGACGCGCCAATCACCCTTTCTCTACGTTGACTCCATCTTGGATGAGGAACATCCGGGTTAACATTAGCGTAAAAGCCATATTCATTTTTTGCTGATTCATTCCATGATGTTTTGGGCATCTGTTCTGTAAATTTAATTTTGACGATCGATTTAATACTCTTAAAACCATATTTCCAAGGCACTATTAAGCGCAACGGTGCACCGTTTTGATTGGGCATTTCTTCACCATACAAACCGGTGGCCATCAGTGAAAGCGGGTTCATTGCTTCGTCCATTCGTAACCCTTCTACATATGGCCATTTTAGAATACGGCTTTTTTGCCCTGGCATTTGCTTAGGATCATACAGCGTTGTAAATTCAACATATTTCGCTTTTGACGTGGGTTCCATCTGCCTAATCAATTCAGCTAATGAAAAGCCAATCCATGGCACCACCATTGACCATGCCTCTACACATCGTAGGCGATAAATACGCTCTTCGAGTTGTTGCTGCTTAAGAATATCTTCTAAATTGTAAACTCCTGGTTTAGCCACCTCGCCTTCAATTGTTAAGCTCCAAGGTTTTGTTTTCAATAGATGTGCTCTTAATGCTGGGTCGCTCTTTGCTGTCCCAAATTCATAAAAATTATTGTAGCCGGTCACATATTCATAAGGTGTTAGTTTTTCTTTCAATGAAAACTGGCTAGTCACATAATTTTCAATTTTATTACCAGCCCATAAGGCATCAGGCGCTAAAGCACCCGCTACCATAAATCCTGAACTACGCGTTAGAAATTGTCGTCGAGAAGCGGATATGAGTGCACGACTTTTATCAAAATCAGCCTTCGGAGTAACATCATTATCGGTAAGAGATGTCAATTTTTTAATACCCATGAGAGTCCTTTTCTTATACCTCAACACTATAGACCCTATCGTACCGTAAAACCTTTCAGACAAAAAAACGGGGCCAAGGCCCCGTTGTTAACATAAGACTATGTCATTTAATTATCTTTATCATTAACCTTTATACGTTTTGGCAATACCGCCGGCTTCTTTGGAATTATTAATTCAAGAACACCTTTTTCATAATTTGCGCTCACTTTATTTTCATCGGTTGTATCGGGTAATACAAAACGTCGATAAAAAGTACCATTGAAACGCTCTACACGTTTATAGCCATCTTTCTCTTCTTTTGATTCACTAGAACGTTCACCTCGTACGGTTAAAATGCCATCCTCCATTGTCACATCAATCTCGTGTGGGTCTACACCCGGCACATCAGCGTGAAGAACAAAGCGATCATCTTCTTCTTTAATATCCACTGCTGGTGTCCAAGTTGATGTTGAAGAAACACTGTCTTCATCATCTGAAAACCTGCGACTTAAATCGTTTCCATAACGCCCTAAAAGGTTCCATGGTTCATATCTTGCAATTGCCATATCAATTCTCCTATTTAAGTTGTTTACAGTATTTAAATAGGGAGGCATGAACATTTTTTCAAGACTTATCTTGCACTTTTTCGTGGTTTTTAATAAAGAAAAGTGCTGTTGCCGTGACAAAACAGAACGAACCAAACACAATAAAGTTCACATCTAAACCAAACGATGCGGCGACTAAAGCACCCGCTAATAACGGACCGACAATAGACCCGATCCGTCCAATGCCTAAGGCCCAACCTACCCCAGTAGAACGAATATGTGTTGGGTACATATAGCTGCTCAGTGCATTCAAACTGACCTGCCCACCCACAACAAAAAAGCCAGCAAAGAAGGACAAAATCATCACCATATTAATCGATGAACCAAATTGGCCTACAGCCATCATACTGAACCCAGCCAATACAAAACAAACCACCAAGACCCTCTTAGAGCCCCAGTAAGATATAAATTTAGCTAAAATAAAAGGCGAGATGGCACCGCCAATATTTAAAACAATGACTGTTTTTGTAGCTTCACTTAGCTGATAGCCCGCCTCAACCAGTAGCGTTGGAATCCAGCTATATAGGAAATAAGCCACCAGTAAATTAAAGAAAAAGACCACCCATATTAACAAGGTGTCTGCCTGCCTTCTTTCCATAAATAACGCCTTAACAGGAAAGTGCTTTTCCACTGGGTGATGATAAAACACGCTGTTAGATGGAACCTCTCGCCTACTCTCTATTTTTTGGGCAATCTTACAAAGCAACTTATCATTATCGTTATCATGCTCCACTAAAAACCGAGGTGACTCAGGTAAATATAGAATTAACACGGGAACCAATAGCAGGGGCAAAACTCCACCTACGTAGAACAATGACGCCCAACCATAAGCCGGAATAATTTCTGAAGCAATTATTCCGCCGCTTATACCACCAATCGGCATGCCCAGAAATATCACTGCTATGGCAATGTTTCTATACCGTGTTGATACATATTCAGTCATCAATGCCATAGCATTTGGCAAAGCACCACCAAGTCCAAGACCGGTGAGGAAACGCAACAATACAAGTTCGTTATAGGTTTCTATAAAACCCGTCAACAAGGTACACAAACCAAACATACAAACGCTGGAAATAACCGCATTACGACGGCCAAACTTATCGCCAACCGGGCCTAATATTAATGCCCCCAACATCATACCGAACAACCCTGCCGCAAAGACATAACCCAAGTCGCTGTTAGCTATCTCTAACGCCTTACTAAGGTCTGGCGCAGCAAACGCGATGGCTAACACGTCAAAACCATCAAAAATAATGATCAAGGCACAAAAAAGCATCACTAATTGCTGAAATTTACCTAGCGGGTTTTCTTCGATAATAGCGCTCATATCTAATGGTTTTTGATTCATAATGCTGTCCCCTTTGTTGTTTTAGCGTTCTTCAATGACGCATTTACGATCTTCATGACGGTATCTATTTCTTCTATATCTCTTGGCGCATAAACGAGCGCTATGGTTTCTGGAATAGGCCCCTTACCTGCTAATGGGTGTCGTTCACCCCATTGTTTATCAATCACTGTTTTAAAATCTTCTTCGGATAGCGCCATATGTAGACTACCATCATACGCCGGATGAATATGTGCAAATTCTCGCTCGATCATAAACCCATTCGTACAATTACATGGCTCACCTTCTTCTAGCCATAGCGCTTCAGCACCGGGCACAGAAATAATACTCGGACGACGACTCACCTTATCAAAATGAAATAATTTCTCTTTAAATAATTGATGGCATTCAACACTTGGGTTTTGCGTTAATTGCTCATGCGGATTAGTATTAGTCGTTTCAGGGCGTTCGCCCTCACGGGTTGATATCTGCAACATATTTTGCCTTATAATCTAATTCAAAAACTAACTAGCTTACACTAATATATGAGTCGTTATCGACCTCCTTCACCACCGAAATCTGCCTATATTACCAAAAAAGGCTTTGAACGCTTACAAGCCGAAGAAAAGGATTTGTGGCTAAAGCGTCGCAGCGTTGTCGCAGCTTTATCAGCCGCAGCCGCCGAGGGTGATCGCTCTGAAAATGCTGAATATATTTACCGCAAAAAAGAACTGCGTGAAATCGACCGACGTATCCGATATTTACAAAAACGCCTGCCCATTCTTAACGTTATTCATGAAAAACCAAGCAACTTAGACAGCGTATTTTTTTCCAGTATTGTTACCCTAGAAGACCTTGATGGCGAAGAAAAAACTTATCGCATTGTAGGCCCAGACGAACTGGATCACCAACCCCACTACATCAGTATGGACTCCCCAGTTGCCAAGGCTTTATTCAAGAAACAACTCGATGATGAAGTGACCGTTACCACACCTGCTGGCAAAATAACCTACATGATTACTAGCATCGATTATGAATAATTCTTTATGCCCTTGCGGTTCGGGTCGATTGTACTCACAGTGCTGCGCTCTTTTTATAACCGCATCATTAATGCCTGAAACAGCTGAACAATTGATGCGTTCAAGGTTTACTGCTTTCTATTTCAACGAACACCCATATTTAGTCAATACGCATCATCCAAGCCAACGCGAAGCCAATGAATTAACAAGCTTACAAAACAGCCAAGAAACAAGCCATTGGATTAAGTTAATCATCCATCAAGTAAAACACGGTGATAAGCAACACCAAACGGGCCAAGTTGAATTTTCTGCTTTTTTTAACGAAAACAATGAATTTTTTGAGTTACGCGAAAAGTCACGATTTATTAGAGAACAAGACCAGTGGTATTACCTTGATGGAGAGCCCAACATTTACCGCACCAACCTTAAGCTAAAAAGAAATGATCTATGTTGGTGTCAAAGTGGCAAAAAATTTAAACACTGTCACGCATTATAAAAAATTCATTTCTCTTGATTCTTCAGTCAATCAGCGCATAATCAGCATATATGTTTACTACCATGAATAATGAGTACTCATCCTGACAAAGGCTTAACAACGAGCCATGAGAACTTATTTACGTTCCATCTGCTCGATAGTATTACTATTCCCACTTTTGCCATTAACACCCAGCACGAAATAACACACTGGAATAAAGCACTTGAGAAAGCCACCGGCTTTCTAGCTGTCGATATGATTGGCACTAAAAAACAATGGAAACCGTTTTACCCAAACCCTCGGCCAACATTGTCAGACCTTATTATTGAAGGCGCAAAGGATGAGTCCGTTGAGCGTTTCTATACCAATAAATATCATCGGTCTAACGTGTTAGACAATGCTTTTGAAGCTGAAGATTTTTTTCCAACCATAGGCTCCGGTGAATGGTTACTTTTTTCTGCGGCGCCCATATTAAATGCCAACCACGATATTATTGGAGCCGTTGAAACACTGATTAATATTAGTGAGCAAAAACACAGTGAAAAAAGACTTTTCGATAACCAACAAAAATACCGAGAACTCAGCACGCTGGACGATTTAACTCAACTGTATAACGCACGACATTTCTTTTCAGAATTTAACAGCGAGGTCAGTCGTTGCGATAGGTATCGACAGGTTTTATCCATCTGCATGTTAGATTTAGACGACTTCAAACAGGTTAATGATACCTATGGTCACCAGTTTGGCAATACTGTGCTAACAGGCTTTGCAGACATCATCAAAGAAAACATTCGTCACGTCGATGTAGCCTTTCGTTATGGTGGTGAGGAGTTTGTTATTTTATTCCCCTTTGTTATTGCAAATAAAGCAGCGATTGCCGTTAAAAAAATTCGCACCCAGCTAGCACAGAAAAACTTTGTAACTGACGAAGGCAAAACCGTTAACATCACGGTAAGTGCAGGCGTTGCTACCTACCTAACAAAAGAGGGCGCTAACAGTTTTATTAAACGAGCAGACAAGGCTATGTATCAAGCTAAAGAAAATGGTAAAAATCAAGTTGTTATTGCCAAATAAGCAACTCACTTCATTACTCTACGTCGCTATGATTAAACACATCGTTTTATACTCCTTACGCTATGTTGAAACAGCGCAAACAAAAGAAAACTTTAAAACTGAAACCGCAATTAAACGTTATGTTATACAGCATTCTCTGAGCATCAAACGCTTAGCCCTTTTATCAGCTAACTATCACTCGCCCCTAAAGCCATTAATAATGAAACTGACTAACAATGAATACTGACGACTTTGGCTTATGGGCTATGCTGGCCTTTTGGGGTAGCGCCATTGGCGGTATATTTTTAGCTATTCAATGGGCCAGCAAGAAAGGCAAAAAAAGCCCCGCCCCACGTGATGTGATGATTAAATCACTCGACAAGCGGCTAGCTGAAGGTGAAATAACTACAGAAGAACATCAACGGCGAATCAATGAATTATGAGCGTTTAAAGCGGTTTTTACCCTACCCACTTTCTCGCATTTCTAAACATTCTTAACCACGCGCCATCCTCACCCCACTCTTCTGGTGACCAGCTATTTTGTACGGTTCTAAAGCAACGTTCTGGATGCGGCATCATAATTGTAAAACGGCCATCATCTGTTGTTAGCCCGGTAATGCCTTGCACTGACCCATTTGGGTTAAAGGGGAACTGCTCTGTCACGTCACCATCATGATCAATATAACGCAACGCCACATGGCCTTGCTCATCAGCCTTAGTATATTCTACCCGACCTTCACCATGCGCCACGGCTACAGGCATTTGTGAACCTTCCATACCCGATAATAAAACAGAAGGTGATGGTTGAATTTCTACCATCGCTACTCGCGCTTCAAATTGCTCAGACTCATTTCTAACAAAATGTGGCCATGCTTGCGCACCGGGAATCAATTCACGCAAATTCGACAACATTTGACAGCCATTACACACACCTAAGCCAAACGTATCGCTACGGTTAAAGAAGTCACTGAAGGTTTGACGTGCATGCTCGTTAAATAAAATAGATTTAGCCCAGCCTTCCCCAGCACCTAAAACATCACCATAAGAAAACCCACCACACGCTGCCAACCCTACAAACTCTGCAAGGTCACGTTGACCCAAAATCAATTCACTCATGTGAACATCAACAGATTCAAAACCAGCTTTATCAAAGGCAGCCGCCATTTCAACATGACCATTCACGCCTTGTTCTCGTAGTATAGCCACTTTTGGTCGAGCCTTAGTTGCTGTTAACTCGGCAACGATGTTTTCTCTTGGATCAAAACTTAATTCACTAAATAAGCCCTTATCCGCATTATTGGCAATTCGCTCAAACTCTTGTTGAGCACAGCTTGGGTTATCCCTTAATGCCTGAAGTTTATAGGATGTTTCTGACCATGCCTGTTGCAACTTCGCCCGCGACTCTTCAAAAACGGTCTCCCCGTTTTGCGTAACAATGATACGTTGAAATGTATACGCCGTACCAATAACACTGACGCAATCTGCCAATCCTTGTTTATTAAAGGCGTCTATTACTGAAGCTTCATCTGTTTTGGATACTTGAATAACAGCGCCAAGCTCTTCATTAAACAGGCTGCTAAGTAGATCGCCTTCAATATCAATAATAGCCCCACAGCGACCAGCAAATGTCATTTCACATAAGGTTGCCCATACACCACCATCCGAACGATCATGGTAGGCCATCAGCTGACCCTTTTCATTAAGTTGCTGAACCGTATTGAAGAAGGCTTTAAATGCTTTAGCATCATCTAAATCGGGCACCGATTCACCCATCATCTGCTGGGTTTGCGCTAACACCGAGCCACCCATACGGTTTTTACCTGCACCCAAATCAATCAAAATTAAACTGTTATCAATATCTGTTTTTAACTCAGGGGTCAGTGTTTTACGTACATCGTTTACTGGTGAAAAAGCCGTAATAATTAACGATAGTGGTGAGCTGACGACTTTTTCTGCCGCATCTTCTTTCCATGCCATTTTCATCGACATTGAATCTTTACCCACTGGAATGGCTAAACCCAAGGCTGGGCACAGTTCCATACCAACGCTTTTTACCGTATCAAATAATGCTGCATCTTCACCTGCTTCACCACAAGCAGCCATCCAATTGGCTGACAAACAAACTTCATCTAAACCACGAATATTTGAGGCTGCAAGGTTAGTTAAGGCTTCACCAATGGCCATGCGCCCCGATGCAGGCCCATCGATAACGGCCAACGGAGTTCGTTCGCCTAACGCCATAGCTTCGCCCGTGTAATGATTAAATCCACTCGTTGTGACCGCCACATCAGCCACTGGAATTTGCCACGGCCCGACCATTTGATCACGTGCAACCAGCCCCGTTACTGAACGGTCTCCAATATGAATAAGGAATGATTTATCAGCAACCGCCGGAAAGCGTAAAACTTGATATGCCGCCGTTTTTAGGTCAATTGTGCTTGCATCATAAGCCGGCACATTACATTGAATATGCTCAACCGAGCGTTCCATTTTGGGCGGTTTGCCAAATAATAATGACATCGGCAAATCAATTGGTCGGTTATTAAACAAGCGATCATTAAGAACTAATTGCTCTTCTTGAGTTGCTTCACCAATGTGCGCGTACAAACAACGTTCTCGTGCACATAATGCTTTAAATTCTTCTAACCGATCTGCCTTTAGCGCAATAACATAACGTTCTTGCGATTCATTACACCAAATTTGCATCGGCGATAAACTGCTATCTGCACATAAGATATCACGCAATTCAAAGCGACCACCCAAATCACAATCATGAATGATTTCTGGTACCGCGTTAGATAAACCACCTGCACCTACATCATGAATAGAAATAATGGGGGTTTTTTCGCCCATCGCATTACACGCTTCTATCACCTCTTGGCAACGGCGCTGCATTTCTGGGTTTTCTCGTTGCACGGATGCAAAGTCTAAGGCCTCAGAACCTTCGCTGGAGGTTTGTGATGACGCCGCACCGCCTCCCAAACCAATCAACATCGATGGACCACCCAATACTATAATCGGTGAGCCCGGTTCTATTTTTTGCTTTAAAGCATGCATCGGACGGACTGAACCAACACCACCTGCAAGCATAATTGGTTTGTGATAACCACGCGCTTTTAGGCTGTTTTCATTTGGTACATTTTGTTCAAAGGTACGGAAATAACCGGTTAAATTTGGACGCCCAAATTCATTATTAAACGCCGCCCCGCCGAGTGGGCCTTCCAACATAATTTCAAGCGCTGAAGCAATCCTCTCTGACTTGCCAATGCTTTGCTCCCATGGTTGTGAAAACTCAGGAATATTTAGGTGTGATACGGTAAAACCCGTTAGACCCGCTTTAGTGCGTGAGCCTCGCCCAGTCGCCCCTTCGTCACGAATTTCACCGCCAGAACCTGTTGCCGCACCAGGGTAAGGCGAAATGGCTGTTGGGTGATTATGCGTTTCTACTTTCATGAGATACGGCACATGCTCTTCAACAAACTGATATGAACGACTTTCAGGGTCACGAATCATCACATCTGCGTCACTACCCTCTGCTACCGCAGCATTGTCGCTGTATTTAGAAATAATGCCTTTTGGGCTGTGCTTGGCCGTATTTTTTATCATACCGAACAAGGTTTCTTCTTGTTCATCACCATCTATCGTCCAATCTGCATTGAAAATTTTATGTCGACAGTGCTCCGAGTTTGCCTGAGCAAACATCATCAATTCAATGTCATTAGGGTTTCGACCTAGGGCCGTGAAATTGTCAACCAAATAATCAATTTCATCGCTTGATAAAGCCAACCCCATTGTTTTGTTAGCCGCTACTAAGGCCTGCTTACCTTCTGACAAGATATCAACCGATGCCAAGGTGCCGGGTTCTGCATGAGCAAACATATCATCTGCCCGCTCCCCTTGTTTTAAAACCCGCTCTGTCATCCTGTCATGAAGTTGCTCAGCGACTTGAGCGAGTTGCTGCTCGTTAAGGTCACCTTGCACATAATACGCAACACCTCGCTCAAGTCTCTTGACTTGATCCAATCCACAATGTTGTGCAATATCGGTGGCCTTACTAGACCATGGTGATAACGTATTCGCGCGTGGCACAACCAATAAACGTTCACCCACGTGTTCAACCCCGTCACTCTTGGGTCCGTATGTTAAAACACGCGTTAACGTTTCTAGCTCACTATTCGATAGTGTCTGTTCAATATCAACAAAATGAATAAATTCCGCACTAATATCAGTGATGTGTGGAACAGATTGTCTGATTTTTGTTAAGAGTCGTTGTTTACGAAAAGCAGATAGTGCTGTGCTGCCAATAAGTTCAAGCATGTAGAGTCTCGTTACTTTTAATGTTTGTTGTTAGGTTGCGCCAAGCCATACCCATCTCTTGATCAATCACTTCTAACCAAGCTCGGTCGCATTGTATCGCCTTGCTCACGCTATCTAAAACGAGATCATGGCTATTGTTCTTTTCACTGACGTGAGCCAGTACTAAATGTTGTAATGTCGCTGTATTCAGGTGCTGTAATAATTCAACCGCTTGTTGATTATCCAAATGCCCCCAATCACCCATCACCCGCTGTTTAAGCGACTCTGGGTAGACACCATTCAACAGCATCTCCCGGTCATAATTACATTCAAGTATCAAGGCGTCGCAGTCATTCAACACATCAACCATATGCTGGGTTATCGACCCCGTATCGGTCATAACACCGAGTTTCAAATGATTCGATTTAAAAACAAATTGTGTCGGCTCGCGTGCATCGTGCGGCACTAAAATAGGTTCGACTGAAACATTCCCTAATTCAAAGGGTTTATGACTATTAAAGCACTGTACTGAGTCAATATTTTTCATCATCGCCGCGGTGCCATAACTGGCCCAAACAGGGATATTGTAACGACGAGCGTATCGAGCAACACCGCCCACGTGATCGCCGTGTTCATGCGTTACAAGAATAGCGCTAACATCACTACCAGCAACGCCTAAGCGTTGCATCCGTTTATCAGTTTCCTTGATAGAAAACCCGTTATCAATCATCAACAAGGTCTCGTCAAACTGGACGAGCGTTGAATTCCCTCGGCTGCCGCTGCCTAGGGAGGCAAACCTCACGGTGCTAACTGGGCTAATAAATCAGTCAATAGTGTTTGAGAGGTAGCGTTATCAATACGATTTCTTTCTTCATCTAAAACACGCACTGTGATGCCATTTTCGGCTCGTTGTAACTCAACCACATACACATCAGTCTCTGCTTTCTTCCAAAAAGAAAGACTAGACAACATACTGCTCGAACCACTATTTTTTGCAATATTCAAATAAACCAAACTCGTTTGGCGATTCTTGTCTTCTATGTCGTAGTTTTTCTCTTCTAACGCAGAGATCGTTTTACGCCAAGCATTTCGTAAACTATCGCGCACAAGTAAATGACTATCCACCCCATCTTGTATTAATTCAGCGCTGGGTTGACTCTCGTTTAGCGGCGTTGTTTGAACAACATTGCTATACGCTGAGGGACTAACATCATTATTGTTTACACCACCATCATATTCATCCTTAATCACGCTGCCCGATAAGTCAGGCGGCACTTCAAGCGAAGGCAGTTCGTGCGCTCGCTTATACGCTTCTCGTTGATCAACAAACACTTCATCGACTGAAGGCATCATGCCGCATGCACTTAAAACAGCCATTAACATTGCTATTAAAATCAATTTAACCATTACGTTTATCTTCATTATTTTAATTTTTAATACGTTTATTGAGCAGCCAGCATCGCTTTTTTAACAACCTCTTCACATTCTGGACTTAACCAAGTCATCGGCAAACGGATACCTTTTTTGATAAGGCCCATTTCACTCACAGCCCACTTCACTGGGATCGGGCTCGACTGAACAAATAAATCACGATGTAAGGGTTGAAGCGTGGCATCTATTGCTTTTGCAGCCTCGGCATCACCAGCTAATGCTTTCATACACATTTGGTGGTTTTTTGCTGGTGCGACATTACCTGTAACTGTAATAGAGCCCTTTGCGCCCATTAAAATTAACTCACATGAGGTCGCATCGTCGCCAGAATAAACTGCAAAATTTTCATCACTTAAATCAATTAATGCTTGCCCAATGGCCATGTCACCCGTAGCGTCCTTAACCCCTATTATATTGGGGATATTTTTTAATTTAGCCACCGTTTCAGGCAACATATCACAGGCAGTTCTGCCCGGTACATTATATAAAATTTGTGGAATATCTACCGCTTCTGCAATCGCTTTAAAATGCAACACCAAGCCCTCTTGTGTTGGCTTATTATAATAAGGCGTTACTAATAAACAGGCGTCCGCCCCTGCCTGCGCGGCGCAACGTGTCAAGTCGATCGCTTCGGTTGTTGAATTTGCACCGGTGCCAGCAATAACAGGAATACGACCGGCTGCAATACGGACTACCTGACGAATAAAGTGACAATGCTCTTTTTCATTCAAGGTCGCTGATTCACCGGTTGTACCCATCGCCACAAGGGCATCGCTACCCTGTTCGATGTGAAATTCAACCAATTTATTTAAACTCTCTTCGTCAAGCGACCCATCTGCATGCATGGGGGTGACGAGTGCAACAATACTGCCTTGAAACATAGTTGAATCCAATTTAAACGGAAATTTAACGACTATCTTAAAGACCTTTCTTTAAGATAGTCTCGATCAGCAGGATATTATACATACATCAATGCTACAACTAAAAAACAGTCTGCTAAAATACTTCCAATTTCAATAAATTTTTATAAGGTTATTAATCATGGACACCGTAACACTTAATCAAACCGTTCCTGAATTTTCTTGCACCACAACAGCTGACGAATCATTAACGCTGAGCAGCTTGGCAGGTAAAAACATCGTCATTTATTTTTACCCTAAAGACAACACACCTGGCTGCACACAAGAAGGGCAAGATTTTCGTGATCACTACGAAGAATTTCAAGCGGCCAACACCGAAATTTTTGGTGTTTCACGCGATTCCGTCCGCGTTCATACCGGCTTTAAAACAAAACACAACTTTCCATTCGAGTTGATCAGCGACCCTGATGAGTCTTTATGCAAATTATTTGACGTAATTAAGCTAAAAAAATTATACGGCAAAGAGCACATGGGTATCGAACGCAGCACGTTCATCATTAATGCCGACGGCGTACTCACTCACGAGTGGCGTAAAGTTAAAGTCAAAGAACATGTCACCGAGGTCTTAGACGCTGTAAAGGCTTTAAATACTTAAAACCGAAACAACGGAACGACTTTTTCTACTCCAGCCATGTCATTCACAAACCGCGTTGCTTGCTGCGCGGTTGATTGGCTTAACTGGTCACCCAATAGGTATACATAGCCGTCGGACACCACCACTTTAATTGTTTCTGCTTTATCAATAATCGATGCATGCAAAAGCTTATTAACAATGCTGGCGCGAAGTAGATCATCGTCACTTCGAGCCACTTCGCTAATTGGCGTGGACACCCTCACCTCATTATAGAAACGATTCACCGTACTACACTCTTGTGCCGTTTTTAAATTAAAACGACGACGATCGTTCGCGGCCATTTTAGATGCTTTCTCGCCACATACTTGGGCATTCGAAGGTTCCACATGGTTAACATCGCCTTGTGTCCATTGTAAATGTGCCTCGGACAACACCACGCTCAACACCTTATTTTTTATTTCTTCTGTCGCTGCTTGACCGGCAATTAATACCGAATTTCGATTACGTGACACAACAATATGCGCTCCTTGACGCAAAGTTTTATTACGTAATAATGCCGAATCTACTTTAAATTCAAACGCAGCATCCTTTAATTGACCCTCTATTCCTGTCGCATTATCTTCAAAAAGACGGTCAGAAATATCTGATAATTCAAATGCATGCACCGTTGTGGCAGCAAATAATGATGTGCAAAAAGCAAGTTGGAGCAATTTCATGAGGATCCTTTTTAAAATTAAATTATTTGATTGGGCTATCAAGCACATTATAACGAGTGGGCCACGCCACTAAAACTGCTTGAACTAATGTAGCCAACGGAATTGCAAAGAAAACGCCCCAAAAGCCCCATATTCCACCAAAAAATAAAATGGCCACAATAATGGCAACAGGGTGAAGGTTAACAACCTCGGAGAATAACAGCGGCACAAGAACATAGCCGTCTAGCGCTTGAATAATTAGAAAAATACTTGTCAGGTAAATAAATTCATTTCCCCATTTCCATTGAACATACGCAACTAGCACCACAGGGATCGTCACAACGGTAGCACCGACATACGGCACCAATACAGATAACCCGACTAAAAAGCTTAGAAGCATTGCATAGTGCAAGCCCACTAAATTAAACGCGATAAAACAGACCGCCCAAACAATTAAAATTTCCCAAACCTTGCCTCTAACATAATTAGCAATTTGCTCATTCACTGTTGACCAAACTTCTATTGTTAAACGTCGATTGGTGGGCAAAAAGCTGGCAAACCATTGTGAAATTTCTGCCTTGTCCATTAAGAAAAAGAACACCATCATCGGCACTAAAAGCAGATAAACAATTAACGCCACAACATTTAGGACCGAGGCGGCTGAAAACGACAATAAATTTTGCCCATATTTAACCGCTTCTGTACTGACTTGATCAAAAATTAATTTAACCTGAGCTTCGGTAATAAAGTTTGGGTACTTTTCAGGCAAGGCCGTAAATAAGTGAACCCCCTGATTTAACATATTGGGTAACTGTTGAGCCAATTGAACTGTTTGTATGGATAACAAAGGAATCAGCCCAAATATCATATAAGACAACAGCGCCATAAATAAGCTAAACGAACTGATAACCGCTAACTTTCTGGACAAGCCCAAAAATTGGAATTTAGCAACAACCCCTTCCAGTAGGTAAGCTATCACTATACTGGCCAACACTGGTGATAACAATTCACCCACCCAGAGGATGGCTAACAACCCAAATAATAAAGTTCCTAACAAAGCCAAAGCTTCGGGATTTGTCAGCACTCGATTAAACCACTGTTTTATATTTTCCATATCGCATCAAAAATTTAGTTACACCCAACAACCCCAGACATCCTACTGATCACCCCACACAATTGATCAACATACCCAAATGGATTTATTCGTTGACTACCGACTGATGCCGACCCCTTATATCATAACCTGTTTTTAGCCATCTCATCGCCAGCAGCACATAAATGCTAGAAGATAGCGCCGTTACGATTATTTACGCAGTTTTCTTTCTGTTTTATTCTCCTTATACCCAATAGCGCTTTTATTGCTGTCCTTGCAAATTGCATAAGGCTTTACAAGCAAACAAAATATGGTGACACTTGCTGCATTATTATCACCTTATTTGGCCCATGTCCTCATCTTCTAAGAAAGTTATCTACGCGGCGCTCATTGGCAACAGCCTCATCTCCATTACTAAATTTATTGCTGCTTTCTACTCGGGCAGCTCTGCTATGCTCTCTGAAGGTATTCATTCGCTGGTCGACACGGGCAACCAAGTGCTACTGTTACACGGTTTAAAAAAGGCCAAACAACCTGCTGACAAACAATTCCCTTTCGGTTACGGCAAAGAAATATATTTTTGGAGCTTTGTCGTCGCCATCCTTATTTTTGCGGTTGGCGCGGGTGTTTCTATATATGAAGGTATTCACCATATTATTGCCCCCACACCAATGGGCGACCCAACGCTAAGCTTTTGGGTCTTAGGCCTAGCCTTCGTTTTTGAAGGTGTCGCATGGTTTTTTGCCTTAAATGAATTCACTCGCAGCAAGGGCAAATGGGGATACCTTGAAGCCGTACAGCGTGGCAAAGACCCGTCTATGTTTGTTGTATTATTTGAAGACTCTGCTGCCATGCTCGGCCTGTTGATTGCCTTTCTAGGCATAGCCGCCTCTTATTACACTGGCAACCCATTATTCGATGGTATCGCCTCTGTCATTATTGGCTTAATTCTAGCAGGAACTGCCATTTGGCTTGCTTACGAAACTAAAAGTTTATTGATCGGTGAAAGTGCTAATCCAGAGTTAGTCAGTGATATTCGACGTATTGTTAGTCATTATGACACTGTTGAGTCGATTCATGAATTACTCACCATGCATATGGGGCCAGACTTCATTATAGCGACGCTAAACGTCAACTTTAAAGACGACCTATCAACTGGACAACTAGAACAAACCATTGCCAACATGGATTTGCAAATCAAACAAAAATATCCGCCTGTTAAACGCGTGTTTATTGAAGCACACACCATCAGCTCATCAGTAACCAAAACCCCGCAGCGTTAAGTTTATCGCTGCTTCCTAAAATTAATTTGCAACAGCAACCCCCCGACAATAAGCGCCGCTCCTAGCCCTAAAGTCATGGTAAACGGCTCACCAAGCCATATGGTTGACGATAATATCCCCATTAATGGCACCATTAGCAAACCTAGCGAAACAGTCATCGCCGGTAAAATTTGCGTTGCCCTTATGGATGCCCATTGAGCCAGCGCCGTCGCCAGCATGCCGTTATATAACAAAATAAGCACCAGCTCAGCACTCCAAACAACAGCTTGTGTATTAGAAAACCAAGCGTAGGGCACCACGATCAGTAAAGCCACCATAATTTGCCAGGGCGTTAACTCCAGCACACTGCCTTTCCATTTATGTTGTCTAATATGCAAAATAGATATTGCCCAAACCATCGCCGCCACTAGCAATAATATATTGCCCTTAACCACCGAGGCATCATTCCAATCAAAACCTAAGGGGTTAAACAGAATTAATAGACCGCAAATTCCAACAGCTGCCCCGACCAACTTTATTCGCGAGACCGGTTCTTTTAAAACAAAATAGGCGCCAGGCGTCACCCACAATGGCGTGGTATAAGCCAGTAACGCGGCCCTTCCAGCATTCACCTCAGTTAAGCCCATATTTATTAAGGTTACAAAGACAGCAAACTGCATCACCCCGACACCTAAAACAATAGGAATATCCTGCCGATGCGGCCGCTTTAAACGTCCCAAGAATAAAAGTAAAACCGAAATAGTAACCAGCGCTATACCCAATCGTGCAGCCGCGAACCAAAGGGGATCTATCGACCTTAAACCAATTTTTATAATCGGCCAATTTACCCCCCAAATAATCACTATTAAGATCAATAAAACCCATGCAGAAGATAATAATTTATTCACATTCTTGGCCCATTTATAAAAATACAATATAGCATTACATAATGCTCCTCTATAATGTGAATCACCAATCAATATTGAGGGCGACATGACCAGATTATCTATCACGTACCCAGAACACACCTTATTCAGTTGTACGTTACCTGTGCGCATCGGCGATATTAATTATGGCCAGCATCTAGCACATGACAAACTCATTTCAATGTTGCATGAAGCTCGCGCCCAATTTTTTATTCACGTTGGTATGCAAGAGTCAAACATTGCTGGCTTGGGCATCATCATGGCCGACTTATCTATCTGCTACCAAGCTGAAGCTTTTCACCCTGACCAGCTAAACATCGACATTGCCATAGAAGACCCAAGCCGTTGCGGCTTCAATATGCTCTATCAAGTCAGTAAGAATAACGGGGAAACCATTATTGCCACTGCGAAGACAGGCTTACTGTTTATGGATTACCATAAGAAAAAAATAAGCGCCATGCCTAAGGAGTTTAAACAGCTCATCGACCCGGACTTATAAAAACACATACCCGTTATACAGGCATTCTTTAGCACGTCCAAAACGCTTAGAAATGGCAAAAATAACGCAAAACAACCCTATTGCTAATATACGTTACAATACAATTGTTCATCAAGAACCTAATCATTGACTACTGACTACATTAAAAACTAATTTGTTAACTCAACATAAACCAACCACTTACACATTACACGAACTCGGTTTATCTGCCGATAAACTTGACCGCCACGCTGTTTCAATTACTGACCGCTTGGTTAAAGCAGGCTTTGAAGCTTATTTAGTTGGCGGTTGTGTTCGCGACTTATTATTAGGACTACACCCTAAAGACTTCGATGTTTCCACCAATGCCGAACCTGAAGAAGTCCAAGCGCTATTCAAAAACTGCCGATTAATTGGCCGCCGTTTTCGGCTCGCACATATTCATTTTGGTCGCCATATTATTGAAGTAGCGACTTTTCGCGGGCCTCACGTTAAACACGATAAAAATGACAGCCATGCTCATCGAGATGGCCGCCTATTGCGTGATAATGTTTATGGAACCTTAGAAGAAGATGCTTGGCGCCGTGATTTTACCGTTAACGCGCTGTATTTAGACCCTAAGAAAAAGACCGTTATTGATTACGTTGGCGGCATTAAAGACCATCAAAATAGAGTCTTACGGCTAATGGGCGACCCTATCACCCGCTTTAAAGAAGACCCGGTAAGGCTCCTTCGCGCTGTTCGGTTTCAAGCAAAGTTAAACTTTCAAATAGAAAACGACACCGCCGCACCTATGCTAGAAATGGCACCGTTGCTAAAAGATATTCCTTCTGCTCGTTTGTATGATGAAACACTCAAACTTTTCCTCAATACAGACGCAAATCAAATTTTCGACGCACTCCGTCAATATGGTCTGTTTGAAGCGCTTTTCCCGCAGACCGACTTATGTCTTAAAAAAGCTACTTCTGATAAACCACTTGGACTTCTTAAACAAGCCATGAGCAACACAGAAACCCGCTTAAAGAATCAGCAACACGTCACCCCTTATTTTTTATTGGCCACCTTGCTCTGGGAACCTGTCCGCCGGCTTATTGAACAAAACAGGTCATCATTCAGTAGTGATACGCAGGCCATTCATGCAGCAGCCAATGAAGTCATTGCACACCAGGTTAGCCGACTAGCTATCCCAAAGCGGATGACCACACCCATGCGTGAGGTTTGGGCTTTGCAACCACGCTTTCATAAGCAAATTGGCGTGCGATGTTTGCGCTTTTTAGAACATCCGCGCTTTCGTGCGGCTTATGATTTTATGCTATTAAGGGCGCAGTACGGAGAGGTGGATGAAAAAATTGCCGATTGGTGGACTCATATCCAAACACTAGACCCTACTGAACAAAAGCTAATGACACGGCCCAATCAGTTCAAACATAAAAGAAAATCACGCAAGAAGCCCCCTAAACCAAACAACACTGAGCTTTAACGTGCAACACTCTGTTTCCGCCTATATTGGATTGGGTAGCAATTTATCAAACCCTACGCAACAAGTACTAACTGCTATTGAGCGCCTTAAGCAACTAAAAAACTGCTCGCTTGAGTTGGTCTCCAGCTTGTACCAAACGCCTCCGATGGGGCCTCAAGATCAGCCTGACTACACTAATGCTGTGGCTAAAATCAGTACCTCGCTTACGCCCTATGAGCTATTAACTTCATTACAAGCCATCGAAAATCAACACGGTAGAACACGGGACTCGGGGCGTTGGGGCGCAAGAACATTAGATTTAGATATATTGCTTTATGATGCACTGGTTTCTCAAGACCCAGAACTGACACTCCCTCACCCTGGGATCGCTTCTAGAGCTTTTGTTTTATACCCATTAATTGAACTCAACAAAGATCTCAACATCCCTACCTTAGGCCCTGTTCAAACCTTAATAGACAAGTTGAATGACAGCGCACCCACACGTCTCGATTCAGCCAAAATTTAACCGATGATGGCTTGAAACATATCGTCGTATCGTGCAAAGTTCTCTCCTCACTCATAGAAAGCATTAAACCTTGGATAATCACACTTTAGAAACCGCTCACCCACCCAAGTTCATTGCTGTTGAAGGCCCTATTGGCGTCGGCAAAAGCAGCTTAGCGAAAAAACTTGCAGCAAGTTTTTCGTGCGACCTCGCGCTGGAAAAAGCCGATGAAAACCCCTTTTTAGAACATTTCTATACGCACACCAACCAATCCGCATTACCCGTTCAACTGCATTTTTTAACGGAACGAGCAAAACAATGGAACGAATTAAGCCAAAATGAGCTTTTCTCAACAGGTGTTGTGGCTGATTTTATGCTCGAAAAAGATCGTTTATTTGCGAAGCTCACCCTAACGGATGAAGAGTACAAATTATATGATCAAATGTATCAATCACTTGCCATACAAACAACAAAAGCCGACTTGGTCGTCTACTTACAAGCCCCCGTTAATACTTTACAATCTAGAATAAGAAAACGCGGCATTAAGCACGAAAAGAATATCAGCGGAGAGTACCTACAAAAACTCTCCAATGCTTACACTGAATTTTTCCATCATTATGATTCAGGGCCCTTACTTATCGTCAACGCAAGCGACATCAACCCTGTTGATAACGATGAGGACTACGAGCAACTGCTAAAACACATCTGCTCTACACGCGCAGGTCGCCACTATTTAAACCCCTTACCCATTTTATAACCCCTTTTTGAGATCGACATGAGCCAACATTCAAGCCATAAAAAAATCACCAATACCGACTTACTCACCATGAAAAAACGTGGCGAAAAAATTGTCAGCCTTACCGCTTATGATGCCAGTTTTGCGCATATTCTTGATAAAGCGGGCGTTGAAATGGTACTGGTTGGCGACTCACTCGGCATGGTTGTCCAGGGCCAGTCAAGCACCGTTCCTGTTACAGTAGAAGAAATGGCTTATCACTCAAAAATCGTTTCACGCGGCTTAGAACGCGCTCTGTTGGTCACTGACCTACCGTTTATGAGTTACCCCGATCCTCATACAGCGGTTGATAATGCAGCTATTTTAATGCAGCAAGGCTACGCCAATATGGTTAAGCTTGAAGGTGGCCAAAAAATTCTCGACAGTGTGCAACATATTGTCGATCAGGGCATTCCCGTCTGCGGACACCTTGGGTTATTACCACAGTCGGTCAACCAATTAGGCGGGTATCGCGTCCAAGGTAAGGATGACACACAGGCAAACATAATGATTGAAGACGCTAAGTGTCTTGAACAAGCCGGTGCCAGTGCAATTGTTGTTGAGTGCATTCCTTCATCCTTAGCTAAAAGAATTACCGCCTCTGTTAGTATCCCTATTATCGGTATTGGCGCAGGTGTTGAGTGCGACGGGCAAGTCTTGGTCAGCTATGATATGTTGGATATTACTGCTGGTAAACGCCCCAACTTTAGTAAGGATTTTATGCTTGAGGCAGGTAATGTTTCAGCCGCCGTTAACGCCTATGTTGAAGCTGTAAAAAATAAAACATTCCCTGCAGAAGAACACTCGTTTTAACTATGCTTGTTGTAGCAACCATTAAAGAATTACAAAACGCCCTCCATAAACACCGGCAAGCAAATAAAAAAATTGCTGTCGTACCCACCATGGGGAACTTACACGAAGGGCACCTTGCGTTGGTTAAAACTGCTCAACAACACGCTGATATCGTTGTGGTAACCTTATTCGTTAACCCTACACAATTTGGTGCCAACGAAGACTTAGATAGCTACCCGCGTACCTTTCAAGATGACTGCGACAAGCTTGATGCGCTCAATACAAGCATTCTTTTTGCACCCAACATTGATGAAATGTACCCGTTAGGAGGCGATCAAACAACCCACGTACACGTTCCCAATATGACCCAAGTTTTATGTGGCGCTTCACGACCCGGGCATTTTGATGGGGTGACCACCATTGTGTCCAAATTGTTTAACATTACCCGTGCTGACATTGCTATATTTGGTGAGAAAGATTATCAGCAATTGGCCGTTATTCGTCGTATGGTAAATGACTTAAATATCCCCATCAAGATTATCGGAAAACCAATCGTTAGAGAACCTGATGGATTAGCCATGAGTTCTCGTAATGGTTACTTATCTGAAAAAGAGCGACGAATAGCCCCTCGTCTTCATCAACTTTTACAGACCATTAAACAAGAAATTATTGAAGGAAACCATGATTTAAATAGCCTAGAAAGTCATGCCATAACAGACTTAATCGAAGCTGGTTTTAAACCCGACTACCTACAAATTTATCAGCGCAGCGAACTTAGGCCCGCCACTGAAAACGATAAAGAAATTATTATTCTTGCAGCGGCTTTTCTGGGTTCAACAAGGCTAATCGACAACATATACGTTAACCGCTCATAAGCATTATTAACCATGAAATATACGTTACTGACCCTTATACTTCTTCTCAACACCAGCCTTTGCTTTGCAGAAAACGCTGACTCTACAGAGAATGACAATGACCATCAGGTGGTCAGCGCAGAAGCCTTAGGCCTTAGTTCGCCAAGGGATACTTTTTCAACATTCTTGCACAGCATGAATGATATTAAACGTGGTCAGCCAGAAAAAATTAATAAGGCCATCAGCACACTAGATTTATCAGCTATCAACCCACTGGTTCGAGATGAAAAAGGCCGTGACCTAGCATGGATGTTACTTGAAGCCATTGATAAAACCCGCATCGTAAAGCTTGAGAACATTCCAGATAATAAATCAGGCGCTCCCTACGTCTTTGCTCAATACAAAAATGACACTATCAGTATTGTTAAGTCATACAATGATCGTTGGTTGTTTAGCCAAGAAACGCTTTCATCGCTCCCCAACATTATTGACCAACTAGCGTCTAAAAAAACCCTAAAAGTTGAGGATCAAAACGCACAGTTTATTCCTTGGCATATTCAATTTCGTCGGCAATTACCCGACACCCTTAAAACGCGCTCTTTCTTGCTTGAAAATTGGAAATGGTTAGGGGTTTTATTGTCTATCGCGCTCGGCGTTATCGCTGACAAAGTTGCCGCTTTCTCACTGCAATTAATGGTGTTAAATTTCCGCAGAAAAACTAAGACGCCGGCCTTCAAAGAAGCACCTGAAGATATGCTTAGGCCGTTGGCGATGCTCGCCATGGCTGCTATTTGGTGGGCTGGTTTAAACCTCCTTGCACTGCCAGAACAGGCAATGGTTATTTTATTGGTTGCCGTTAAAGTTCTCGCAGGCATTGCGGGTGTTTGGGGTGCTTATAGACTGGTTGATTTCGTCACTCTCTATTTACATTACCAAGCCAGCAAAACTGACAATAAAGTAGATGATGTTCTTGTTCCTCTTATTAGAAAAACATTAAAAGTTTTCGTCACTGTCATAGGCATTACCTTTATTGCTTCTAATTTAAATTTGAACGTTTCAAGCCTACTGGCTAGTTTAGGCCTTGGCGGTTTAGCATTTGCTCTGGCTGCAAAAGACGTCGTACAAAACTTATTCGGCTCGATCACGGTTATTCTCGATCAAACCTTCCATAATGGCGATTGGATCATCGTTAACGATATCGAGGGCAGTGTCGAAGAAGTGGGGTTACGAAGCACCAAAATACGCACCTTTTATGATTCCCTTATTACGTTGCCTAATGCTATTTTTATCAATGCAAAGGTCGACAATATGGGGCAGCGCCGCTATCGCCGACTTAGCTGTAACGTAGCCTTAACGTACGATACACCTCCCGATAAAATTGAAGCCTTCTGCGAGGGTGTAAGAGAAATTATTAGACTGCACCCATACATGAGAAAAGATTATTTTCATGTTTACCTCAATTCACTGGGCGCCTCTTCGCTAGATGTTCTTGTTTATGTCTTTTGGGAAACGCCTGATTGGAGTACCGAATTACGAGAGCGTCAACGTTTTCTATTAGATATATTACGTCTGGCAAAAGCACAGCATGTTGACATTGCATTCCCAACACAAACCTTACATTTATTAACGCCAAACGATGTAGCTGACAATAGCAAAGAAAGCACGACAGTCCCTTCTGACTCTTCTATAAATACACTGTCAGAACAATTCAAACGCTCTGCAAAAGACATTGTTTCTCAATCGATAGACCCAGACAATAAACCCCCGCCAGTAAAGTTCTAACGAATATTTGAATTTTATAGCCCTATGATTTATAAAGAATTATTGCATATGCACATTATTGTTGATGAAAAACGACATATGAGGCATAATTCCCCTCCTATTTAGTCAATCTAGCTTATTTTTATGCGTTCTACGATGTTACAAACAAAGTTACATAGAGCTACTGTAACTCACAGCGAACTTCATTATGAAGGATCCTGTGCTATTGATGGAAGCCTACTCGATCTTTCAGGTATTCGTGAGTACCAACAAATTGACATTTATAATGTTAATAATGGCGAACGCTTCACTACATATGCTATTAGAGCAGAAGATAACAGCGGTATTATTTCTGTTAATGGTGCGGCTGCACGTCGCGCAACAGAAGGCGATATTTTAATTATTTGCGCTTATTCAGAATACAGCGAAGCAGAACTGGCTACCTTTAAACCTTGCCTGGTATACCTTGACGATAATAATGGCGTTAAAGAAACAAAAAACGCCATTCCTGTGCAGGCAGCATAGTTCAAACATATTAATCAAAACCCGGTGAGAGTTCACCGGGTTTTTTTATGCCTAATAAACAACTTGTACTTAAGCCTATAAGCGACCAATTTGCTTTTTAATAGGTTCTTTAACGGTTATCGCTCAACTGGAAACGCAAGCTTATTCCACGCCAGCATGCCACCTTTCATATTCTTAACATTATGAAACCCCAGCCCTTTTAAAATGGCGGCTGCAGTCGTACTTCTAGCGCCTGACCGACACACTAGGATAACTTCTTTCTTTTTAAGTGGCTCCAAGTCTTCTATTACTTTAGGTAATGAGCGCATTGGAATTAAACGACTACCGGCTATATGCCCAAGCTCACCAGTGAACTCAGAGTCCTCTCTTACATCAATAATTACGCAGTTATCGGCTGTTTCTTCGAGTCGATTTTTTACCGCGGCGGGTTCCATTTGTAATACTTGATTTAACTCTGCAATCATTGGAAATTTAATAAGGTCATCATCGACCTCGCTTTGGTTGATCTGTAAAACTTCTTGAATTTTTTCAGGAAGTGGCAGGTTCAAATTATCCATAATCTCGATATATTCCTCGCGCGTTTTCCCCGCTATTCGCGGATTTGATGCCTTCTCTAAACCAACCGTTGTTTCTGTATTGCCACGGTAATCATGCGCAGGGAATAACAAGGTTTTATCAGGCAGAGTAAAAATTTTATCCGTAATAGAGTCATATTGATCACCAGCATTTCCACCAGCAAAATCTGACCGCCCTGTGCCTTGGATCAAAATAACATCGCCCGTTAAAACCCTGTCATCATTAACATAGAAACTAACGCTATCTGGAGTATGCCCGGGGGTATGCAGCACTTTAATATGTATATTACCAACCGTTAACTCATCACCATCAATATAGCGCTTATCTACTGTTGGTTGTGGTGATAGCTCATGCATCATCACAAGGCAGTTCGTTAATCGCCTAAGGGCTGTACAGGCTGAACGATGGTCGGCATGCGTATGCGTATCTGCGACAAATTTTAATGTAAGGCGGTGATAGGCTAATATCGCAAGGTAGCGATCTATATAGCTATCAACCGGGTCAATGATAGCGGCCTGCCCAGCATCTAAGTCCGCTATTAAATATGTCTTACAGTTGATATTATTTAATTCTTGAAAAAACATAATACAACCCCTTTTATTCTAATTGTCTATTACCTTATATTAATGGCTTATATCAATCCATGATTTATCTCATCAATTAGCGTTAATCCACCCTATCTCTCTCGCTGTTTCTACACCTATCACAGATTGTTTTAACGACTCTGGCATAATTGACTCGTCTTCATTGATTGGAATCTTACCCGCCATTATCTCGGCCTTTGACTGACGATAGCGCAGATTAGGTGATGCAAAACCACTTGGGTAACTCGGCTGCCCCGTTGTTAAACTATATTTATCCGACGCGCCCACTGTATGCAATAACTCATGTGCAATAACCAAATTATTCTGCTCATCATACTCAGCTGAAGCATACGCATTGACCACGCCAATCAAACCTTTTTGCAAACCCAACGAATGTGCTAACGGCTGATTAGCATTGACTGGATGATAACGCACAAAAATATTCACTGTGTTTCTATGACTATCGACAGCCTGTTGGTATGACCAAAACCGTAAGCGTAGACTCCAGAAAATCACCTTTAATATATTACCATCTGTTGGTGGAAAGGGTGGTTGCTGCATGATTTCTGGCTTTAGTGTGATAACGATAGGGTCCGCATCAAATTCCCTATATGTCGCCCATTGCACCTTGAAAAACTGATTTAGACTGAGAAAGTCTTGAGCCGTTAAGGCATTAATATATTGACCTGTTAATACGTCCCCGCCAGCATTAATAGGGTAAATAGATACCTCTAATGGTTTAATCCAAGCCATGGTATCAAGACGTTGCAATTTGCTATAAAAAGCGACAAAAAAAAGGATCAGTAATAACAATATAATCCTGATTAATTTCATATTACTATGCAAAGTATTTTAAAAATTTGCACTCTCCATTAAAGATCATATAATTGTACCTCTTTAGTTAACGGGGCTTCGCCTATGTTATTAGCTTTCATTCTTCTTACATTAGTGGTGTTAGCACTCGTTTACTACAAAAAGAAAACACCACACACCTCTTCAAAAGCAAACACCTCGACAGAACGTCAACAACAGCGAATTCAATCAATGATTGATTCAAAAAAATACTGGGGTTTTTATATTGAACCCCGCGATGAAAAAAATTGCTGCACCTCTGTTCTAGCCCTTCGTAAAAAGCACTTCCCTATCAATAGCGTTCCCGCCTTGCCGTTAGACGACTGCTCAAAAAAAATATGCCATTGTAAACATGTGGGTTTAGTCGAAAAAAGAAGGCCCGTTTATCAGCGCCGCAGAACTAATGACCGCCGTGGCAGTATTAGGTTTGAAGAAGTATCAGATCGACGTTCACATTCAGACCGTCGGTCTAGTAATTGGGTACAACATAGGCATTAGCCTGTCTGTTCAACGCGACAAAATACCCCCCTTTCAATTTCTGTGTTTTCCTTTCTTTTACGCTTAACGAATCTATTGTTAACTGCATTGCTATACCCATTCGTATAAAAAACACTCTTAGTCAAATATCATAACCTAATCATTTAGCTTTCATGTGCTTTCTCCAAAAAGAGCCCCTCATATTTATCACACTCGATACAAAGTATCTCTGCTGATAAAAAGAACTGGTTTATAATGCTTAAAAGTATACTCTACGAGTTAAAAATCATGACTTTTAAAACAGCAGACCTATGTGATGACTATTCAGATAACCTGCAGATTGCGACCCCCATGTTTCAGTCTTTTGGTGGTCATAAAACCTTTAATGGCACTATTCAAACGGTAAAAATCTTCGAAGACAATGTATTCGTTCGTGAAATGCTATCCCAAAAAGTAAACGGCGATGTTTTAGTCGTAGATGGTGGGGGTTCTTTACGTTGCGCTTTGCTTGGCGACATGCTTGCTGAAATGGGGCACCAAAATGGCTGGAGTGGTGTCATTATCTATGGCTGCATTCGAGATTCCGTTGATATAAATAAAATGCCTATTGGAGTACGTGCATTACAAACCAACCCTCTAAAAAGTATTAAAAAGGGCTGGGGAGATAAAAACATTCCTGTCACCTTTGCTGGCGTCACTTTTAACCCTGGCCACTACCTTTATGCAGACGAGGATGGCATTATTCTTTCAAAAAAGGCTCTACTTTAATTTATGGGACATCGGCTTTCTAAAATTTACACCCGAACTGGTGATGCTGGCACCACTGGCTTAGGCGATGGTACTCGGGTAGATAAAGACTCACTACGTGTTGAGGCATATGGCACTGTTGACGAATTGAACAGTCAAATTGGCCTAGTGATTGCCTTCGGCATAGAAAAAAAGATAGCCGATCAACTGCTGGACATACAACACGATCTTTTTGACCTAGGCAGCGAATTATGCGTGCCAGGCTATAGCGCTATCAACGACAGCCACACGGATTTGCTCGAAAAAGTTCTAGACGAACATAATGCAACACTACCCGCCTTAAAAGAGTTTATTTTACCCGGTGGTAATCTCGCAGCAGCAAGCTGCCATATTGCAAGAACCGTATGCAGGCGATCTGAGCGAATTGTTGTGCGCCTAATGCGAGAAGAAAAAATCAATCCACCCGTTATAAAATACCTCAACAGACTATCCGATTTATTATTCGTTTTATGCCGAGTACTGGCCCGCCAAGACGGCCAATCAGAAATCCTCTGGGATAAAAATCGCCAACCAGAAAAAGGTAAGCAGTAAATGCAAATATTTTTAGCTAATCCTCGTGGTTTCTGCGCCGGTGTTGACCGTGCCATTGAGATCGTCGAGCGCTCACTTGAATTACTCGGTTCACCCATATACGTTCGACACGAAGTCGTACATAACCGTTTTGTGGTAGAGAATTTAAAGAAAAGAGGCGCCATTTTTGTTGAAGAGCTTAACGAAGTCCCCGATGACTCAACTGTTATCTTTAGCGCTCACGGCGTCTCTAAAGCAGTAGAAGACGAAGCAAAACGCCGTCAATTAAATGTTTTTGATGCGACCTGCCCCTTGGTAACTAAAGTCCATATGGAAGTTGTTAGTAATGCAAAAAAAGGCCGTTGCGTTATCCTCATTGGACACAAAGGCCATCCAGAAGTAGAAGGCACAATGGGACGCTATGAACAACAAAACCCAGATGTTCGAATTATCCTCGTAGAATCCCCTGAGGATGTAGAGTCATTAGAAATACCAGCAAATAAAGGGCTTTCCTATGTGACACAGACAACCCTTTCAATGGATGATACCAGTTCAATTATTGATGCTTTACGTGATAAATTCCCACATATTACTGGTCCTAAAAAAAGCGATATTTGTTATGCCACACAAAACCGCCAAGATGCGGTCAAAGAACTCGCCGAAAAATCAGATTTAGTATTAGTCGTTGGCTCACCGAATAGTTCAAACTCAAACAGGCTTCGCGAAATTGCTGAAAAACTTGGCAAGCCTGCTTACCTGATTGATGGCTCAGGGATATTGATAAGCGTTGGCTAGAAGGCGTACACAGTATCGGCGTAACAGCGGGAGCCTCCGCACCTGAAGAACTCGTTCAACGAGTCATCGATCAACTTAAATGCTGGGGTGGTGAAACAGCTCTTGAAACCCCTGGTATTCAAGAAAAAGTAACATTTTCCTTACCTAAAGCTCTACAAAAATAATGTTCTTTTTAGAGCATAAAAAAACGGGCTTAGAGCCCGTTTTTTTATGTCTAACGCTATTAAACTACATGCGTTCCCAAAGAGTCGCAATACCTTGCCCACCACCAATACACAAAGTAGCCAATGCGTATTTGCCTTGAACACGCTCTAATTCATGCAGTGCTTTTACAACAATAATATTTGCAGATGCCCCGATTGGGTGACCTAATGAAATCCCACTTCCGTTAACATTCACCTTATCCATTGGAAGGTCAAGTTCTCGACAAACGCTTAACGCCTGGGCAGCAAACGCTTCATTCACCTCAAACACATCAATATCGCCAATCGTCAAACCTGTTGCCGCTAAAATTTTCTCAACAGCAGGTACAGGGCCAATCCCCATAATTTCTGGTTCAACACCAGCATGGGAGTAAGCCACTAATTTTGCCATCGGTTTTAAACCACGCGCTTCTGCTGCCTCTTTAGCCATCAATACCATTGCAGACGACGCATCGTTAATGCCCGATGCATTACCCGCTGTGATGCTACCGTCTTTCTTAAAGGCTGGGCGCATACCAGATAACTTCTCAACGCTGATATCAGGACGAACATGCTCGTCTTTATCAAAGACCGTCACACCCTTACGCGTTTTAATTTCTACTGGAACAATTTGACTATCAAAACGACCTTCTGCTTGTGCACGCGCTGCATTTTGATGACTCGTTACGGCTAATGCGTCTTGGTCTTCTCGAGAAATATTGTATTTATCTGCTAAGTTTTCAGCCGTCATCCCCATATGACCTGTTCCAAATGGATCAGTTAATGCGGAGATCATTAAATCAATCATTTGACCAGCACCCATTTTTTGCCCCCAACGAGCGCCAGGTAAGGCGTACAAGGAGTTACTCATTGATTCAACACCGGCACCAATGGCAACGTCATAATCACCTAGCATAATCCCTTGCGCAGCATCCACAATAGCTTGCATACCACTGCCACAGAGCCTGTTGACCGCAACACAAGATGTTTCACAAGGAATACCCGCTTCAATTTGTGCAATACGAGCAGTATAAGGCGCCCTCTCTTCTTCAGGAACAACCGTACCCATCACCACCATACCAACCTCTGCAGGTTCAATACCTGATCTGGCAACACTTTCCTTGAGCGTAATGGCCGCTAAGGTGCTCGGCTCTACGGTTTTTAAACTTCCACCAAAATCACCAATCGCAGTTCTGACAGCGCTTAGTACGACAACCTCTCTTACTTCACTCATGCTTCTCTCCAAATTTTAGGTTATGCTTTATAAAACAACAGTTCGATTATAGATGCATCGCAACAATAAATCATCAAATAACATGAAAACTCAATACCTTACTAGCTGTTCCACTGAAGGCTTACACCACCTTGCTTACACCGATTGGGGTAACAAAGATAACCCTAATATTCTTGTTTGTTCGCATGGTTTAACACGTAACAAGCATGATTTTGATGCACTGGCTAATAAACTATCTACTGAACGTAGAGTCATCTGTTTTGATTTACCCGGCCGTGGTGAAAGTGATTGGTTAAACGATAAATCAGCCTATGATTACAAACAATATATCGTAGATGCTTTAATGATTATTGCTCGAACAGGTGCCAACAAAATTGATTGGCTAGGCACCTCAATGGGTGGCCTATTAGGCATGATGCTCGCCTCGTTGGAAAACTCACCCATTAAATCGTTAATCCTCAATGATGTTGGCCCGTTTATCCCTAAGGCCGCCTTAATTCGTATCGCTAACTATGTTGGCAAACTACCTTATTATGATACAGCCCAAGAGCTTGAGAACTATATGCGAACCACCTACGCTGGCTTTGGAGACCTAAGCGATGAACAATGGAAGCATTTGTTACGTTATGGGCAAAAGAAATTAGATAATGGGCAAATAACGCTTAATTATGACCCCGATATTTCTCTCGCCTTTAACCATCAGCCCATTGAGGATATCGATTTATGGCCTATATGGAATAATATTCAGCAGCGAGCCTTGATTATTCGCGGCGAAAACTCTGACCTGTTAGCACGCTCAACAACTGAACAAATGCTTGAACAACACCCTAACGCTGAGTTTTTAGAAATACCGAATACAGCCCACTCTCCAGCACTCATGAATGATGCTGATATTCATTCAATTGAACAATGGCTTGATAAAGCCGAACCAAACAGCTTTATCGTTTGAGCAGGGCTACTATCTTTATACTATAAACACGTTTAACTCACTATGTTTTTTCTTTCCAGCCATTTAAACAAATAACCTCGCGCTGGATCTTTCCCTGTTAACAAGTACTCTAGGGTATATCTATTGGACAAGTTAGACTCTAGAAATATTTTTTCTTTTGGCTGCATACAAAATAATATTTCATCATTCACTCTTAACTGCAAATCATTGGCAGGTAATACTTTAATCACCTTCCCCCGACGAAGAACCAACGGAACCATTTTTAACGCATTTTCTCTGTTCGATGGTTTTTTGTAAATATCACCTAAACTAACCTCGCCATTATTTGATAGCTTGGCACACACCGCAGGGGCTGTTTTCTTATCAAGAATATACGTCCTGATGGCTGGAAAATTGCCGCCTACCTCTATTGCGAGTCTATTGGTTATATCTGCAAGTTTTGAGGGGTCATTCTCATACAATAACCTAAGGTGTGCAAAAAAGGATTTCAATAATGGCGCCATCAGCATAAATAAAACCATTCGAGCGATGACTAAACTGGGTTGCAAAATATAGTCTACATCTGCTTTTTTAAACAGCACTTCGTTAACATGTCTGTTTTGCCTGACGATAGAAAACAGCGATGGGTTTTCCCTATTCGCTTGATGTACCATGCTTAAGTTGAACGTATCGTTGTCTGTACCGGCGACTAAACCCACACAGCCCTTCAACCCTGCTTTATTTAAGTTTTCTAAGTTTGCTCTTCCTAAGACAGCGTGATCGGCAATCTCCTCAACATTTTCAACCAGTGGTTCGACTACCGTCAGATCAATCCCTTTTTCACAGAGTTTCTTATAAACAATTTGCCCCATCCGACCATGCCCACACAAAATCCACCGACCTGCTTTCAGTGGGCAAATATTGCGATCCAATGTTGCCCCTGGCTCTCCTGACATCCATTCATTCAATGTATGTACGGTGGGGTTATAAATGATTAAGCTGAGGTAACTTGCAAAAACACGAAATGGATCAACAACATGCGTGTCCCCACCAATGGCTAAAATTTCACTCTCATTTTCTGCGGAGGTTGAACGACAAATAATTTTAATATCAGGCCTTAATATTCTCGCCGACACAGCTACTTTTAAATTAGCTTCTTCATCATTGGACAAAATTAAGACACCGATACACTTATCCCTTTCAATACCAGCATCTAGCAAATAGCGCGGTACCGTTGCGTCTGCGCAAAGCCCCAATACCTTGGATTTATAGTTACGCAAATCGAGCGCTTTAATACGTTCATTGTCCAACTCTAAAACAACCGCGGAAAAGCCTGCATTGGTCAAACCACGCAATAAGAGACTGCCTGTATCTCCAAAGCCACACACCAAATAATAATCTCTGCTTTTTTTTCTAACCGCTCGTATAAACTTCTCTTCAGCAAAAGCCGAATATAGATAGGGATTCTTTAATAAAGAAATTATTTTCCCAACCGTATACAGCCAAGTAATAACACTAATATATAAGCAGCAAATTGCCCATATTCTTTGTGCATCACTAAAGGGCCTAGGTAATTCCCCAAACCCTGTTGTTGTAGCGGTATACGCAAGGAAATAATACGCATGGAAAAATGACATATACGTCGTTTGGCCATTTGCGTCCGGCAGACCGGGCACTAACACCATCCCTAAAATGCACAAAGCATACACAGATATAAAAATAATAATCGGTGTGCGCATATGGCGCAGCACGATGAACGATACTCTACCCAGTGATGAGCCTGACATAGTCGTACTTTTAACGTCGTGACATAAGTGTTTCTGACACTAACATCACCACAGAAACAATGTTAGCAACCAATGCACCACCTGATAATGAAACAATCACTGAGGTATTGTCTGCCGTCAATCCAGTCTCTGAAATTTGTGTTACATAACCCCACACGAAGGCCCCTGCAAGTAATTGTAAATTAGCGACTATACTTGTCGACAATAAAACAGCACCCACTTGCGAACGATCTCCCAGTTTCAAGCCCATCGCAACAAGGTTAACGAAAATTGTAGCGAATAGCACATAGATATTATGGTCTGTTGGGTTGCCCAACTTACCCAGAAAAAAACCAAAATTCAGTGTCAGTGCTAAAACAATAAAGAAACTGAAAACAACTTTTTCGGCATTCATGCAAACCCTCCAATCTATATTATATAAGTCAATTAGTTTACCCCTAAGGTTTAGGTAATCAAGGGCCTATTGAGGGTTAATTCATTTACTAGCCACCTCACTTCTTTTGGTCGACTAAACTCGGCTTCCATGTTTTTAATGCCTGCAAACGATTCTGACACTGCGTCATAACCTCAGTACGTTTTTGCTCCGAAAAAGATACCCATGATGTGATTTCACCAAGCATTCGCCCACAGCCAAGACACATGTCGTTTTCATTTAACGTACACTGCCTGACACAAGGGGATTTCATAACCACTCCAATCGTTTCTTTTTTACACATGAAAAAGCCACCGTATAAACGGTGGCTTCTATAATCACATAGCTAAGCTAAGTTGTCAGGTGAAGCTTCAATAAAACTTAACGCTAACTGGCTTTCGCCATAACAAATGACCCCGGTGCAGGTTCTAACTCTGGGTATTTATCTGTCCCTAATTGAGAGGGGGCATCTACTGTTTTATTACCATTAGCTTTCAACCACGCATCCCAATGTGGCCACCAGCTTCCTGGCACTTCCTCCGCTGACTCTAACCAATGCTCAGGCCCTTTACCCAGCTCACCGTCTTTCCAGAAATGACGTTTGTTTTTACTCGCAGGGTTAATAACACCCGCCACATGACCACTTGCCGCCAAAACAAATTCTATCGACTCAGATTTAACCAACTCTGTACCAATAAACGTAGTTTTCCACGGAGCAATATGATCTTCAATAGCCGACAAGAAATACACAGGACAATCAATCTTCCCTAAATCAACCTTAACACCACAAAGTTCAACACCACCCGGTTTTGCCAAATTATTTTCTAAATACATATTGCGCAAATACCATGTGTACATCGCAGATGTCATATTAGTTGAATCACCATTCCAAAATAAAATATCGAATGGAGGTGGCGTTTTACCTTTTAGGTAGTTATTAACAACATAACTCCATACAAGGTCATTCGCACGTAGCATTGCAAAGGTTGATGCTAGTTGCTTACCCGGCATGACACCGCCTTCTTTTAATTTGTGTTCATGTTGTTGAACCTGTGACTCATCGATAAATACACCCAATTCGCCCGGGTCAGAAAAATCTAATAAGGTTGTAAAAAATGTTGCTGTTGCTATTGGCTTTTTGCGTTTTGAAGCCAACACAGACATTGTTGTCGCTAACATCGTGCCACCTATACACCAAGAAACCGCATTGATTTTCTTCGCACCAGAAATTTCTTTCACTGCATCAATAGCAGGTATTGTCCCAACAGAAATATATTCATCCCAAGTAACATCACCCAAGGACTCATCTGGGTTTCTCCAAGAGATAATATAAACATCATTGCCTTGTTCTAAACAGTAACGAACATATGAATTATGTTCAGACAAATCAAGAATATAATATTTATTAATGCATGGCGGAATAATTAAAATAGGACGCTCATTCACTTTCTCAGTCATCGGCTTAAAGTGAACCAATTGAATCAGCTTGTTTTCAAACACCACCGAGCCGGGTGTAGTCGCCAAGTTTTCACCTAATGTAAACTTTGACTCATCGGTCATGCTGATACGCCCTTTATCTATATCAGACATTAGGTTTTCAAGCCCTGCAACCAAATTCTGACCATTAGACTCTATGGTTTCTTTCAACACTTCTGGGTTCGTTAAGGCAAAATTAGATGGCGACATCGCATCAATAAATTGGCGCGTGTAAAAATCGCACTTTTGCTTAGTTTTCTCATCCAGCGTTGAGTTTTCAACCAAGCCTGTTAGCCAACGGCTCGATAATAAATAGGACTGCTTCAAGTAATTATGAACGGGGCTTTCTTCCCATTCATCACCTGAGAAACGACGGTCGCCGCGCTCTGGATGAACTGTAGATTGACTTGCTGGATTAAACATATTAATCCAGAGGTTAAATTGATCTTGGTAAAAACCAGACATCGTTTTCACCCACTCTTCAGGACTCTCCATGGCACGTGTAACAATTGTATTCCATGCATTACCAAACTGAGACAACATTTCTTTTGATTCCGCCGCTGAAAAATCTTTAAACATGTTATGGCCTTTTTCCGCCATTTTCTCAAATATTTCTTGTGGGGATTTATCATCCATTTGCCCGCCTCCAATTTAATTAATCATTTTATTGCGTTGCATCATTGTATGCTTTTTTTTCGCCCTTTACCAGAAAATGGCTACAACGGAATTTTATTGATCATAGTTTTTTTCAGCTAATAGTTCACCATTATCAGACCAAGATTTAAACACACCCGTTCGCTCCCCCTTATCAAAATGACCTTGTTCACGCATTTCGCCGTTTGGCCAATACGCAGTAAAGAGGCCATGATAATTACCCTGTGCAACAGTTGCTGTTAGTGCAATATGCCCTGTTAAATACCATGATGTATGATGGCCTTGCATAACACCTTGAATAAAATCTGTTTCAGAAATTTTCACGCCAGAGGGGTGCCAAATTGTTCGCTTTCCATGCATAACCTCACCGAGGTATTCACATTCCTCTATGAGCTTCCCATCATTATTGTGCTTAAGTTTCACGCTAACGTCTTGACTCATTATCCATCCTTATATTTTATAGATACAAAAAACGCGCAAGAATGCGCGTTTTTTGTATCTACTAATTTTTAATTTAAGTTTTATTTTTTCAGTGTTTTCAAGCCTTCTTGACTGGCAAAATAAGCTGCTAAATCAACGATATCCTCTTCAGTCAGCGCTGCAACTGAAGCTCGCATAATAGGGTCATTACGTAGCCCCGATTGATATCCTTTTAACGTATGGACCATATAATCTGCATGTTGCCCAGCAATAGTAGGAAACATCGGGCTAGCACTCACCCCACTTACACCGTGGCATGCTGCACAGGCTGTTGACTTTTCTTTGCCTGCTTGAATATCACCCGCTGCTATAGCACTGACAGATACCACAGTAAGCAATACGGTAAAAATCATCTTATTTAATTGTTTCATTTTCTTCCTCGTGATCTTTAATATTAACGTTTATTTTCCGTCTTGCTCAAAATATGCCGCAATATCTTGCATATCTTGCTCTGATAAATCAGCCACATTACCATGCATGGTGGCATGAGTGCGTGTACCGTTTTTATAGGCTTTCATGGCAGTTACCAGATAGCCAGCATGCTGACCACCCAATCTTGGCACATGATAGGTTGGATACGCATTGTTGTAATTTTCCACACCGTGACAACCAAGGCAGGTTTGCCCTTTAATTGTTCCAGCGGCAACATCACCCGCTGCGTTTGCCGTTACAGAAAACGCCATTCCCAACACCAATAAACTTACTAATAATCGCTTCATTGACTCTTTCTCTCTATGATTTTATTAATTCTTCAACATCCCGTGATTCTACTGAAAACAGGCCCATAGCGCTAGCATAAACCCGTTAATCCAACAGATTTCCCTTCCAAATCTGTTAAAATTAACTGAAATTAATTTAACGCTATCGACCTCCTATGTCCAAGATCACTATATACACTTCTTCTTTATGTCCTTATTGCACTCAGGCTAAACGTTTGTTAAATAATAAAAACATTCCATTTACTGAAATTTCCATTGCGAATGACCCAAACAAAAGAGCTGAGATGATACAAAAAAGTCAGCGCTCTACCGTTCCGCAAATTTTTAATGGTGACAAACACGTTGGTGATTGCACAGAAATTTACGATTTAGAAAGTCGCGGAAAACTAGACGAGTTACTCGCTTAATTATCTAGTGACTGAAAACGTTCTAACAAAACAGCGTTTAGATACTTGGTTATGGGCTGCTCGTTTTTTTAAGACACGACGGCTCGCCACCGAAGCGATTTCAGGTGGAAAAATCCACCTCAATGGTCAACGAAGCAAACCCAGTAAAGAAGTTCGCATTGATGATAGCCTGCAAATCCATAAGGCTGGTTATCAATGGACGGTTAAGATTGTCGGCTTAAACCCTCAACGTCGCCCCGCCAAAGAAGCCGTCCTTTTGTACAAAGAAAGCGATGAAAGCCTTCAACAACGTCAAGCGCTGAAAGCACTCAATAAAGACATGAACGCCTCTATGCCCCGCTCTGAAAGGCCTAATAAAAAACAGCGACGGCAAATTCACCGATTTAAACAAACGGATTAATACAGCGTCTTTATATGCATGAAGGTGGAATAGGTAACCCCGCATATTTATTGGCGTATTTTAATGGTCCGTTTGGAAATAATTTATATAAATAAATAGACGACCCTTTTTCAGCGCCCAATCTCTTCTTGATCGCTTGGCCAAATAATCGCGCATTAGGTTGGTGATTAAATTCATCGTAGTATGCTTGCGCAAAATGAATAATTTCCCAATGCAATGGCGTCAGTAATAGCTCATCTTCTTTCGCCATTGCCTCAGCCACGGCCTCGCTCCAGTCGCTTCTATTCTGCAAAAAGCCATATTCATCGCGTTTTAACTGCACTAACATCAACAGCAAGACCTAACAGGATTATTATTTTCTACTAACTCAACAAAGCCTGCATAATCAACATACCGAATATGCTCATAGCAGCGGTTAACATCAATGCCTCTCGCTTTCATATCAGGGCTTAACGCATAGATCTGAACCTGATCGATAGGTTTAGATAAAATGGACGGTGGCTTTGTAATGACCGTAGCTAAAACAGCTTCTTCAATTAATAAGACAACATCATTTGACATCACTCTTTCAATGCAACTGTCTAGGGCCTCGGTTCTTTTATTAACAATATATAACATCAGATACTGAATACATGGTGTGCTGCATTAAGTTGTTCAACCACCTCATGGCGAGAAACCAACGTAGTTTCAATGGTCAGCTGTTCCTTCACTAAGCCCCATTGATCCATTGACTCTTTTTCAACAAACACGTCATTAATATCATATAACGGCAAGGCCTTTAATATAGGTGTCATGTTTTTTAAGGCAATATTTTCAGGCTGCTGGTTTTTAACTAAGGCATTCACAGCTTCACCTTCAAACAAGATAACAACCTTTTGGTCAAAAGCCGCCGCCATTAATGCCATATCTAAAAACTCATGACCTCGCACATTTCCATGAAACCCTTTATTAAAAATAAAAAATAGCGTTTTCACTTCAAGCCCCAAAAGTAACATGACGGTCCGACTCAATAACCGACTCCATTAACAAACCTAACCCTGCAATTCGAAACCCATCCGCCAAGGCATTTTCGTAACCCGATACTTTGTGAGCGACAGTTTTTTCAAGCAACCCTCTTCGCTGCGCTGATGAAACGCACACTACTAAATCCACACCTTTTTCTGCTTGTAAGGCCGTCCACCTTTTTACAATATCCCTTTCATCACCCGGTGGGCGTGAATCACGGCAGGCATTAAAAATGCCATCATGGTAAAAAAACACCCGGTATATGTCATGCCCACTGGCAATCGCCGCTTCAATAAAGTGCCACGCCGTATCCGCTGCTTGATATTGGTAGGGACTTGCATTGATCTGAATAGAGATTTTCATTTAACTTGCATTTAAACTCAATTACACTAAAACGGCTTATGAACAAATATCATAATATCATGCGTCGTTTTCTTACCGTACTAATCGCCTCAAGTTTTACATGCATTATTGCGAGTAGCGCCTTTGTTTGGTCTAAAAATAGCCAAGCTAATGACCGAATTAAATTACCCGACATTGGTAATACATCAAATATCATCATTTCAGGTGAACTTGAAAAGAAACTTGGTAAAGCATTCCTTAGGAGCATTCGACTAAGGGTTCCACTCAGTAACGACCAAGAAATCAATGACTACGCACAACAACTTGGTGACAGGGTCGCAAAATTCAGCGAACAACCTGACCGACAATTTAATTTCTTTGTCGTGCAAGATGATCGAATCAATGCGTTTGCAGGCCCCGATGCTAATATCGGACTAAACACTGGACTTATTTTAGCGGCTGAATCTGAAAGCGAATTAGCGTCAGTCGTTGCTCATGAAATTGGCCACGTTACCCAACAGCATTTACAGCGCGCTATTGAATCAGCCAGTCAAATGTCGATGCCCAGCGCAGCGGCTATGCTTGCCGCCGTCGTTTTAGGCGTAACTGTTCCAGGTGTTGGCCCAGCCGCTGTTTTGGCGGTACAAGCTGGGCAAGTGCAACAACAAATTAATTTTACGCGAAGTCATGAAGCTGAAGCCGACCGAGTAGGTGTACAAAACCTTGCCGCTGCTGGCTTTGACCCTAGAAGCATGCCGATTTTCTTTGGTCGACTTCAAACGGCGACCACCCAATACGGTCAAAAAATTCCTGAAATTCTGCTCACTCACCCAGCGCCCGCTTCGCGTATCTCGGACACCGCTGCACGTGCGGAAAAATTCCCTTATAAACAAGTTGAGGACTCCCAAGATTTTCGTTTAATTCGAATGAAAATTCGCGTTAACAAACACCCACAAAACTTAACCGGCGAGTTAATAAACGCCTTAAAGGATGAATCATCACAAGGCATTACAAAAATTAAAGAGGCGGCTCGTTATGGCCTTGCACTCGCCTTAATGAAGGATAGGCAATTTGAAAAAGCACGCGACATTCTCTCTACGCTGACAGAGCAAAACCCCACCCAACTCCATTATTTAACGGCCCTCGCTCTGAATGAATACCGTGACAATAAGCCGCAGCAATCCTTGGCGTTACTTGATCAGGGCAAACAACGATTCCCTCAAAGCCGCGCGGTTAATTTATTATATGCCATGGTTCTATTACACAATGGTAAACCGCAACAGGCCTTAACGAACCTCAATGAGGACCTACAAAATTACGAACCGACACCCAATGTGTACGACCTCCTTTCCATCGCTTACGGCCAGGTTAACAACCCAGTACGAGGTTTCCAATATAAGGCTGAGTACTTTTACTCGCTTGGGTTAACCAAAGACGCTATTATCCAGCTTGAACAAGCCTTACGAGCCGCTAATAATAATTTTTACTTAAGCAGCCAAATTGAAAACCGTATTAATCAACTTCAAGCCGAACTTAGGGCACCCAAACTACTGTAACCAATCTATATAACACCCCATGCCTGATTTAACAAAGCCACCTGGTCTGCTAAGACGGTTAGCGATCATCATTTATGATGCGCTATTACTGATTGCCATCTTATTTTTAGCGACATTAGTATTGCTTCCCTTTCAAGATAGTCATTTATTTCAACCAAACTCATGGCTATATTCGCTGTACCTCTTGTCGGTCAGCTTCTTATTTTATGGCTGGTTTTGGACTAAAAGTGGTCAAACGCTGGGGTTGCTCGCCTGGAAGTTAAAAATAGCTAATAACAAAGGCCAAAATATTAGCTGGCGACAAGCCTTGATACGTTTCACAATGGCCATTCTGTCTTGGGGGGTTCTTGGCCTTGGTGTTTTGTGGATACTCGTCAATAAAGATCGGCTGAGCTGGCATGACATCGCCTCAAATAGTCGTTTAATTTGGGTAGAAAAGGAGCCTTCAGCCCATTCGCCGGATGGTGAAGGCTGATATACATAATGCCAAGAAAAACGGCAGCGATGCAGCGATAACTGGGTTTAAACCGTACAACACCCCAATATTTCCAAACAGTCTATCAACCAAATTAAACCCTATTCCAATTAACGCACCGATTAAAATTCGCGTGCCAGTACTACCTGCTCGCTTTACCCCTAACACCATCGGGATGGCAATCAAGAGCATAACCAGAATTACAAAAGGCCGAATTAATTTACTGGTCATCGCAACAATAAAATGCGTAGCATCTTGCCCGTTATTGTCTAAAAAGTTGATATAACTGGCTAAGCCCATGATAGATAAACGCTCTGGTTTAACAACAATAACATCAAGCAAACCAGGGTCTAATAACGAGTCTAATTTTGCCGAATCAGACAAGGCAACTTTTACACCGGCATCATTAATGGTGGTTTGCTCAACGCCGCTTAACTCCCACTTATTATCAATAAAACTAGCGGTCTTTGCATGCGTTGCATACTTTAGCTCGTTCATATCCGTCATTTCATAAATACTGACGTCTTTGAGTTCAGCTGAGTTTAAAATTTCACGGATATTTAAATACGTATCACCATCTCGCGTCCAAAAGCCATATTTCGTTCTCAACGCTACTTGTTCATTTTTAGCCGTAAACTTTAGCATTTGAGCCGCTTGTTCAGATACCGGTGCCACCCCTTCGCTAACCAGTAAAGAAACTACCATCAATATCATGCCGACACGCAATGCAGAAAAAATAATTTGCCAACGACTAATCCCTGCCGCTCGCATAGCGGTTAATTCATAATTATTGGCCATTCCACCTAAGGTAATCAAAGCGCCCAACAGAGCCGCCGAAGGCAGTAATTCATAAAAATTACGCGGTGCAATTAATGCCAAGTACTTAAAAATCTCAACTAAACCATATTGACCTTTGCCCATATCGTCTAGCTCATCGGCAAACGTAATGACCAATACCAGTGATAACAAAAAAAGCACCGCCACCGCCGTGCTTTTTAACATTTCTACGGCTATGTATTTATTAACGACCTTCATCTTTTAAACATCACTTTCTTTTTAACATAGCTAACACCGTGCATATTAACCACCATAATTGCTGTAACACCTATTAGCAGTAGATGCACCCACCATATGCCAAACCAAGGTGCCGTTACCCCTTTTACTAACCACGAGTGCGATAAACTCATGAAGTTTTCAAACACAATATAGATCAGCAAAGCCGTTAATAAATTCCCATACATTCCTGCACGTGGCGATACACGGCTAATGGGTACTGCTAATAAGGCAAATGTTATTAAGGCCAACGGCACAGACCAACGCTTTTGCAGTTCACTGATTGCTCTAGGCGACTTCATCGCCATCAACTGAATAGTAGAGGTTTCTTTGGTACCAAATGACACCTGTGCTGACGACTTTTCCGCCACTACAACACCGTATTCCTTAAATTTGGTAATTTTATAATCTGCTTGGCCCGGCACGCCTTCATAACGGTTACCGTCTTTTAGAATAATAAAACGATCGCCTGTGACAGGGTCCACCTTTATTTCGCCACTTTTCGATGAGGTAATCCCCAACTTGCCATGCTGACGATTTTGTATAAATACGTTCAACATCTTGTCGTCGCTGGTTATTTTTTCAACATAAAAAACCAAGTCGCCACGACTGTATTCATTAAAGCGCCCATCCGTAATGCCGCGAATATCTAAGTTAGCTTGATCGCTTGTCTTCACTCGCTCAATCGCTTGCATTAATGTTGGGGCTGTTACTAATGAGAGGTATATCGTTAAAGCGAATAAAGGGACAACAAAAATAAATATTCCACGATAGATCTGAGTTAAGCCTATACCTGACGAGAACAGTGCCGTCATTTCATGGTCTCGATACATCCGGCCTAACACCAGTAATATCGACAACAACAAAGCCACCGGTAGAATTTTAATCATCAATAGCAACAGGTTAAAGCCAACTAATGACAACACAACATCAGCGGACAACTCACCGGCTGTAACCTTAGAAAACAAACGAACCAATCGCTGACTCAATAAGATAACCGTCAACACCGTCATGACCCCTAACATCATTTTGCTAATTTGAGTCACTAGCAATCGATCAATAATTTTTAATTTAAACGCAGACATCAACAGTGTATTTGGCTTATAGTTAGGCACATAAATCCATAGAGTTATGGTGTCGTATCCTAACGGAAAAGCCAAACAAAAACATTACTTATCATTCAGAGGTATCCGCATGCAATTCGTTTCAAAAACAGGGTCAATCGATAAACTTTCAACTCCTTGCCTTCTTTTGCCCGTTTTCAGTAAAGGTAAACAGCTTGAAATAACCACCCACTTCGACCAAGCCCATGATGGACAAATAGCTGCCGTTTTAAAACAAGGTGACGCTTCTGGCAAAGCGGGCAATACACTGTTACTTCAAATGCCTGCCAGCAGCAAAATAAAGCGTGTGCTTCTTGTCGGTTTTGGCGAGCAAGGCAACACCTCAGCGGAAGATTACACAAAGGCCATCAGCGAAAGCATCAACTCGCTTAAAAACTTACCGATTAAGGCTGTTTGCTCTACATTATTAGCTGTTGAAGTTAGCGGTAAAGATATCAACTGGAAAGTTCGTCAGTTAGTATTGAAGTCTCGTGAAGCACTTTACCAATACACCGATACGCTCACAACCTCCGCGCCCGATGCCAACATATTAGAAAAATGCCAACTATGGCATACCGATGATTACACTGCAAAAATGATCAACAGTGCTGCAGACACCGCCTCGAGTATCGCTAATGGCATTGACAGCGCAAAAAAATTAGCCAATTTACCCGGTAATATTTGCACCCCAAGCTACTTAGCTGAGACAGCAAAAGAACTTGGCAAACAACACGCATCGCTTAAAATAACCATTTTAGATGAAGCCAAAATGGAAGCACTAGGAATGGGCTCATTATTATCTGTTTCTAGGGGTTCTCGCCAACCGGCGAAGCTCATTACTATGGAACATAAAGGTGGCCCAAGTTCTCAAAAACCCATCGTTCTGGTTGGTAAGGGCCTCACTTTTGATGCCGGTGGAATTTCCATAAAACCCTCATCCGGTATGGATGAAATGAAATACGATATGTGCGGTGGTGCAAGTGTCTTCGGCGTGATTCAAATGTGCGCCGAATTAAATTTACCCATCAATGTAGTTGGCGTTGTTCCATCATCAGAAAACCTGCCCGATGGTGATGCCAACAAACCTGGTGATATCGTTACCAGCATGGCCGGTCTAACCATTGAAATTTTAAACACTGATGCAGAAGGACGTTTAATTTTATGTGACGCACTCACCTACTCTGCTAAATTTAAACCTGAAGTAGTCATTGATATTGCTACCTTAACTGGCGCTTGTGTAGTCGCGTTAGGAAAACATGCCACCGGCTTACTAGGCAATAACGATAAATTGGCTAACGAATTGCTAGACGCTGGCATTAAAGCCAATGACAAAGCATGGCAATTACCACTGTGGGATGAATACAAACCCCAGCTAAAAAGTAACTTCGCCGATCTCGCTAATATTGGTGGCCCTGCTGGTGGCACTATTACCGCAGCCTGCTTCTTGTCACACTTTACCGAAGATTATAAATGGGCTCATTTAGACATTGCCGGCACTGCCTGGAAATCGGGTACGGATAAAGGCGCAACTGGTCGCCCTGTTCACATGCTAAGCCAATTTATATTGGATCGCTGTTAAACAAGCCATTACAAAATGACCAGAATCGACTTTTATGTACTGCCAGATGACACCCCTGATGCACAGCACCTTTTTGCCTGTCGGCTAGCTCAAAAAGCTAGCAAACAGGGTCATCGCGTGTATATTCATACCGATTCAGAACAACAATCCAAGACAGTGGATGACTTGCTTTGGTCCTTCTCGCCCACCAGTTTTGTACCACATACTATGGACCCAACAAAGTGCGCCAACCACCCAGTGTACATTAACCACACTGGTGACCCGTTAGATATTCACGACGTGCTAATTAACCTTACTGAGAAAACACCCGATTGTTTTGCTCGGTTTGAACGATTTGCTGAGCTTGTTAATCAAAATGAATCAATTAAACAAGCAGGACGGGAGCGGTTTAAGTTTTATAAGAGCAGAGGGTATCGACTGCAGACGCATAAAATTTGATTCTTATTATCGCTGTCGCTAGAGTGTTCATTTCTAGTTAAAGTTTCGCCCTAAAGGCCGAGTTACTCTTTTGTCAGTAACAACAAAAGAATAACCAGAAAAATGCCACCCAAATGCTTTCACCCTGAAGGGTTCCTTCAAAACCAATCACTAAAATAGCTACTGTGGAACTCGCCTACAAAACAGGCTCAAACAGCCACATTAGAACGCTCTATTTTAATGCTTAGTTTTTCAGTGAGAGCAAAAGGGGATATTAAAATCAAGACCGGTTCAGATATGGCTCTAGATTTACCGTCCCTTTATCTCGCAAGTAAATTAGCTGTTTTCGGATAAGTAAGCAGGTTCTCTGAGCGTAGCGAGTTTACCTGCGAGCCCGAAAACTGTTAATTTACTGATATTAGGGCACCCTTTTCTTTGGTTCGTTACTTTTGGGTGAACAAAAGAAATGAACGTCCTCGCGACAGCGAAAAACTATAAACATTACGTATTAAGGAAAACTAACAAACCTTCTTCTTGTAAAATATCATTAAGCTAAAAACTTGCTTACCAACAACCCCACCCTCTCCAACAAAGTTATAATACCGCCTTTAAAAATCAACACCGAACACACACGATGGATAAGACATACGCCCCGCATGACATAGAATCTCGCTGGTATCGCCAATGGGAAGAACAAGGTTACTTCGAACCCAAAGGAGGCGATAGCGCCTATTGCATTATGATACCGCCGCCCAATGTTACCGGTAGCTTACACATGGGGCATGCTTTCCAAGACACGATCATGGATTCACTAACGCGTTACCATCGTATGCAAGGACACAACACCCTATGGCAAGCCGGTAGTGATCATGCCGGTATTGCGACCCAAATGGTGGTTGAACGCCAATTAAACGCAGAAGGTAAAACTCGCCACGACTTAGGCCGCGAAGAATTTGTTGAGCGCATTTGGGATTGGAAAGAATTATCTGGCAACACCATCACTAAGCAATTACGCCGCATGGGCACCTCCCTAGATTGGTCGCGCGAGCGTTTCACCATGGACGAAGGGCTGTCTAAAGCGGTTAACGAAGTGTTTGTAAAACTACATGAAGAAGGGCTCATTTATCGCGGTAAACGCCTGGTTAACTGGGACCCTAAATTACACACTGCGGTATCCGACCTTGAAGTTATTTCGCAAGAAGAACAAGGCCATATGTGGCATATGCGCTATCCATTAGCCGATGGTAGCGGTGAACTTGTGGTTGCAACGACCCGCCCAGAAACCATGCTAGGCGATGTTTGTGTCGCCGTTCACCCATCTGACGAACGCTACCAACACCTTATTGGCAAAATGATCGCGTTGCCTTTATGTAAACGTGAAATCCCAGTTATTGCCGATGATTATGTAGACCCAGAATTTGGCACTGGCTGTGTAAAAATAACCCCTGCTCACGATTTTAACGATTATGAGGTGGGTCAACGCCACAATATGCCGTTAATCAACATCTTCACCGTTGACGCCAGCATCAATGATGAGATGCCAGAAAAATACCGTGGCTTGGATCGCGTGGCAGCACGTAAACAAATCGTACAAGATTTGGATGATTTAGGCTTATTAGCTAAAATTGATGACCATAAACTCATGGTGCCTCGTGGCGATCGGTCAGGGGTGATCATTGAACCTTTGTTAACAGACCAATGGTTTGTTAAGGCCAAACCGCTGGCAAAACCTGCTATTGAAGCGGTTAAAAGCGGCAAAATTAAATTTGTACCTGAAAACTGGGATAAAACCTATTACAACTGGATGAACGATATTCAGGACTGGTGCATTTCTCGTCAAATTTGGTGGGGCCATAGAATTCCCGCTTGGTACGATGAGAGTGGCAACATATATGTTGGCCGCAATGAAGCCGAAGTCCGTGAAAAAAACAACCTAGCCGATAGCCTTGTATTATCACAAGATGAAGATGTATTAGACACTTGGTTCTCATCCGCATTATGGCCATTCTCTACCCTTGGCTGGCCCGATAAAACACCTGAGCTTGATACTTTTTACCCCACCAGTGTACTCGTTACCGGTTTCGACATCATCTTCTTCTGGGTCGCCAGAATGATTATGATGGGCTTGAAGTTTATGGACGATGTGCCATTTAAAGAAATATACATTCACGGCTTAGTGCGCGATGCGGAAGGGCAAAAAATGTCCAAATCCAAAGGTAACGTACTGGACCCGATTGATTTAATCGACGGCATTACGCTAGATGACTTACTTGAAAAGCGTACAAAAGGCCTTATGCAACCAAAAATGGCTGCTAAAATCGAGAAAGATACCCGTAAGCACTTCCCCGATGGCATCCCTTCTTTTGGCACCGATGCACTACGTTTTACCTTTGCCTCACTGGCCTCGACTGGGCGCGACATTCGATTCGATTTAAACCGAATTGAAGGCAACCGTAATTTCTGCAACAAATTGTGGAATGCTACTCGCTACGTGCTAATGAATACCGAAGGCGAAGACACGGGTTTAACCAACGAACCTTGTATTTACAGCTTGCCAGATCAATGGATCAAATCTCGTTTACAAAAAACCGAAGCCAACGTTATTGCCTCTATCGAAAAATACCGCTTCGACTTAGCCGCGCAATCGCTGTATGAGTTCCTTTGGAATGAATACTGTGATTGGTACTTAGAGTTATCAAAACCAATTTTGCTTGATGACAATAGTTCAGCCGAACAAAAACGGGGAACTCGCCAAACCTTAATTCGTGTGCTAGAAACTGTGCTGCGCTTACTACACCCGCTGATGCCATTTATTACCGAAGAAATTTGGCAGCAAATAGCACCACTGGCAGGCAAAACGGGCGATACCATTATGCTACAGGCCTACCCAAAGCCCGATGACAGTAAAATATCTGCCGCTGCTGAAAGTGATATGCAATGGGTAATGGATTTCGTTATGGGCATTCGTCAAATTCGCGGCGAAATGAATATCCCCCCTAGTAAGCCATTACCGGTACTGTTAAACCACTGTTCAGAACAAGACCAACAGCGTCTTACAGATAATCGTTTATTATTGGAAAAACTAGCACGTATAGAATCCATCACCACATTAAACGCAGCAGATGAAGCACCACAATCTGCTATTGCTCTAGTCGGTGATATGCAAGTGCTAATACCAATGGCTGGGCTAATTGATAAAAATGCCGAGCTAGAACGCTTAAATAAAGAAATTGAAAAGCTTGAAAAAGAGGCATCACGCATCAGCGGTAAATTATCAAACGCTTCTTTTATCGACAAAGCACCCGCTGCCGTTATAGAAAAAGAAAGAGCAAAACAGCTCGATATTACCTCAAAACTTAGCAATTTAAACGATCAAAAAGAGAAGATCGCCACCCTATAACTGTCTTATTAACTAGCTAGGCCGGTCATTCTTCATCGGTTTAGCTAGGCAATACCATTTTAACAACGCCTAACACAGCAAAAATAAACAACAAGGCCAAGATAAACCCAGTCACAATAAACACCTTAGGGTTTCCATATTGAAAATCTCGCCTTCTTCGTGACTCTTTAGAAACCCCCAAAAATGACAACATTGTACTGCCTACCATTTGCCAAAAAGAAGGTGCTAATCCATCATCTTGCTTCATTTAATACTCCTAAGGTCAAATAAATTAAACACATTTTAACACCCCCTAATACCTTATTGCTAAAGTCCTTACGATTAAAGAAACCAGAATAGGGGCATTAAATTAGCGTCAAATAGAACTCTTGCTAAGCAAGCATAAATCTTCTGCCTATTTAGACAAAGCACGTCCTAATAAAAAATATGAGACAATTAAACTTATAATTAATTTTAACGGTTTAAACATGGTAAAAAACACACCTACTCTCAGCATTGTAATGCCCTGTTTAAATGAGGCAGAAAACCTTGAAGCCTTGCTACCCCAATTAAAATCAGCACAACCAACGGCTGAAATTTTAGTTATTGATGATGGCTCAACAGATGCCTCTAAAGCCATCTGCGAACAACATGGCGTAAAAGTTATCTCCCACCCCCACCCGTTAGGTAACGGGGCAGCCATTAAAACGGGCGCACGAAATGCCTCCGGAGACATTATTGTTTTTATGGATGCTGATGGACAACATAACCCAGACGATATCCAACGGTTATTATCTAAATTGGCCGAAGGTTATGACATGGTTATTGGTGCTCGGCAATCAGGCTCTCATGCATCAACCAAAAGGCTGTTAGGTAACGCCGTCTTTAATAAACTGGCTTCTTTTATGACCGGCCATAAAATAGAAGACCTCACGTCGGGCTTTAGAGCGGTTCGAGCAAACCATTTCAGAAAGTTTTTATACCTTTTACCTAATGGCTTCTCATACCCCACCACCTCGACCATGGCATTCTTCCGTTCAGCCTTACCGGTCGCCTATATTCCTATTAAAGCAGGAAAGCGTGAAGGCAAAAGCAAAATAAAGCTACTAAAAGATGGCTTACGCTTCTTTATTATTATCTTAAAAATTGGCGCACTTTTCTCACCCATGCGTTTATTTTTACCCACTAGTGCTTTTTGTTTCCTATGCGGGGTCATCAATCATATTGACAGCTATCTATCTTCAGGCACATTCAGCAATGGCAGTTTATTTTTGTACGTCGCTTCCGTATTTATTTTTTTAATGGGAATATTGTCTGAGCAAATATCATCGTTACATTATAGAAACTCTGAAAAAGAAGGCCATCGGTAACTTTTCTCTGAACACAATGAACCTTCTATTTATATCTAGGGCTCACCCACCAACCATAGGTGGCATTGAGAATCAAAACGAAGCCTTAGCTCGCCACCTCTCTAACTTGATAACATGCCGAACGATTATTAATCGGTTTGGCAAAAAGGCACTCCCTTTCTTTATACCGTGGGCCATCATTACCGGTTTAATTAAAATAAGAAAAGCAGATCAAGTTTTACTCGGAGATGGTGTTGCAGCTATTGTGGGCTGGTTCATTAAGTTGTTTTCTAATAAGCCCGTCAGTTGCATTTTACATGGGCTAGATATTACTTGGGATAACCCTGTTTATCAAAAAATTTGGATCTGCTTTTTTTTCAGGAAAATTGATTTCTTTATCGCTGTCAGCCATTCCACAAAAGATATCGCTATAAGTGCGGGTATTCCAGCCGAAAAAATTTCAGTCATCCCTAATGGTGTAGAAAAGTCTGCCATCATTCCGCTATCAAAAAGAAAACTACAACAGCGCCTACAAATAAATTTAGACAATAAATTTACATTACTTTCATTAGGCCGCTTAGTAGAAAGAAAAGGCGCTCACTGGTTTATAAAGAACGTCATGGTTCACTTGCCAAAAGACATCATTTACCTCATTGCTGGTGATGGGCCTAATAAAGATAAGATCAGCTCCTTAATAAAAAAATTACACTTAGACAACAATGTCTATTTATTGGGAGAAGTCGATAATCAATTAAAAGAAACCCTATTCACCCACAGCGATTTATTTATACAAGCAAACATCCCAATAAAAAACGATGTTGAAGGCTTTGGCATCACTCAATTAGAGGCCGGCCTTTGCGGCTTACCGTCCATATCATCCAATTTGGAAGGTATTCAAGACGCAATACAAGAAAACAAAAATGGCTGGTTAGTTGAGCCCTTAAACGCAGATGCATTTAGAAGCCTTATTTTAGAAAAAAAAGCGTTACTAAAAAAAGACCAACAAATAATTAGTAATCGTGTCGCCAAACACTGCCTTGAGAATTTTGAGTGGTCACGAATTGCTATGCGTTACAAAGAAAACCTTATTAATACAAACCCTTCTCGTTAAGCAGCTTAATTCTACTCTAAAACTTTTTAATAGATGCTAAGTGAAAAACTTGGTACTGCCATTTTAAAGGCCATACACATAAGGCTAATGCTTGAAAAAGGCGAGGCAACATGGACCTCCAACCATTTAACAAAATCCAAGAAAACGAAACCACATGTAAATCTTTCCAACGATGATTAACAACAATTCCCGCTGAAATAAACAAATCATTCCATTCATCAAGCGTCCTAACCTCCTCTTTAGCATCTACTTGATACGTACCACTATACAACCTCAATTTACGGGTTAGAAAGTCTTTATTCGGAACTAAAATGACAAACTTTGCCGTTGGTTTCGCAACACGAACCATCTCTTTTAAAGATTCAACTGGGTTAATAAAGTGCTCAAGTGAACCTAGGCAAGTAACCACATCAAAACTATCATTTTCAAACGGCAACCTTTCCGCCGAACAAGAGTGAAATTCACCATAAGGTAAAACAGCCTTACAAGAATTAATGGCCTTATCAGATAAGTCTACTCCACTAACTTTGGCTCCAAGGACACCACAAGCACGTAAAAATTCACCTGTGCCACAAGCGACATCAAGCACATTATCATTTGCAACAACGCCTAGCTTTTTTGCAAGACGTAACTGGTAAGAGGATACTTTAACACTGTGAGTTATCTCCTTATAATAAACGCTATCATAGAATTCTTTGATATTTTGCTCTTCTTTATTTCTATCCAAAACAAATTCCTAAATATTCCCAATCATTAACTATAAAGAGTGGCTTCTTTGAGCTACTTCATCAAATAATTGCTGATACTTTAAAACCATCTGACCTTGAGTAAAACTCCTTTCAATTTTAACTCGGTTGTACCCACCCATTTCCTTACGTAAATCCTCAGTTTCAGCCAATAAATTAATTTTTTCGGCAAATTCATCGGTATCACCTAAACTACATAAAAACCCACCTTTCCCTTCGTCTATTAGTTCGGGTAATGATGAACAATTTGTCGCAACAACTGGAAGCCCGCATGACATTGCCTCTAGTACTGCCAGGGGAAGCCCCTCCCTTACAGTCGGAAATAACAATAGATCTGCTGATTGATATAAATGCGGCATACCTTCATAAGGAACCTTTCCTACATTTACAAAACGGGGGTGATTCGATAATGCACCCAAGCCACGTAAACCAGATGTATACATTATTTCAACATTTGGATTAAGCCTTTCAAGAATCGGCAACAACCACTGGGCGCCTTTCCTAGTCGTTAAATTCCCGCTAAAAAGCACTTTAATGCTTTCGCTCCTATGTTGAGCCCCTTTAACCGGTCTAAATTTACGCTCATCAACCCCGTTGTAGATAACTCTAATATTCTTTTCTATCCCTAATTCTTGCTGGACCAATAACGCCGTAAATTTACTTACTGCTGTTATTTCATCCGCATATCTGACCGACCTTTTTGTAAACCATTTTAAATTTGCTTGATAGTGAATATTCTGAGAAAAACTACTATAAGGGCGCATATACTTATCCAACACATAGTTATGGAATGTCAAAATTAGAGGAACACCTTTTTTTTTATTAAAACAGGCATAGTCAGGGCTTGTATGAATAATGTTGTTTTTTAAGTTTCGCCCTATTGGAAATACACTTGGTGGAAACAAAGTAATCCAAGGGCTATATGATAAGACTTTATAACCACTTACGTGGTCTTCTATGTTTTTATGAACTATATACGCACCATTACCTCTAGCAATTGGGCTTAGTATTTTAATCATTTAAATACCTAGAGTGCACTTTTGATTATACTTTCGAAGAACTTCAATCTTCGCTGCTCTTTCATTTCCCAATCAATGAGCTGTATAACTTGTTCTTGATCTACTCGCCTATCAGACCACTCATTAACAAAGTCAGTTATTTGCTGTTTATTCTCATTAACATTTAATTCGTAATTCCCAATATTTAACACGAAATCTTTTCCATCAACATCAGTATCCTTATAACCTAGTATCACAGGTAACCCATATGCTAAGTATTCACGCACTTTTAGTGGTGAAGCCTCTTTCATACCTTTTCTATGTAACGCTAAAGTACCAATCCCAATGTTCATCTTGGAATATAAGTCAGAAAGTGCATCTCCTGTTTTAAACCCATGATAAAAGACATTTTCCAATACCCCATCCAATACCTCACCAACTACATGAAAATCAAATTCTGGAAACATCAATGCAAGCCGCAATACTTTATCAGTCCCTTGCCATGACTGACTAGGTGAGCCCACAAAAATAAATTGAACCCGTTTTCTTTTGTCTATTGGATTATTCTCAGTCGCTAATACTTTAAACCCATTAGAAACAGTAATAATGGGCTTCCCATATTTAACATAGGGCTCAGCAATCTCATTCGAAACAGCAACAAAAGCTGACGATGCCCTTATTAGCAACTCTCGGGTTAGCTTGCAATAAAGCCATGAAAGAAAACCCAAGGTACGCTTTTCTAGAAGGTCATTCGTATTAAGCTCTATAACGCTCGGTACCTTCAATAACATTCTACCAAACTGAGGAACCCAAATGCTTTGCCTAACATAAAGTAAATCTGGTTTTGTATTTTCAATATAGTCCTGTATCTTTTTGTACGCGAGAACTCGGTTAAGATATCGCTTTAGCACCATTGGTATAAACCTTGCTTTTAGCCTTGAAAACTCTACTCGTTTTATATTGGCTGAATAACAATTCTCACTAATACAGAAGCATTCAACCGTATTCCCATAGTTTCTCCATAATTCAATTTGAGAAGCTATTTTCTTAGCCACCCCAAGCGATGAACTTAAGTCTGCGTCCACAACATAAATTATATGCAAGGAACCACTCCTTTTAATGGACTCTGTAAACCAAGTTACACATAAATAAGCCGCTAACTATTTCGATGAGTACAATGCAAACTCAACCCACTAAATAAGTAAATAAGATTTCATTTACAATTCTGTGCGCTGCGCTCCCATCACCATATAGATCTTTCTTACATGTATGAGGAAACTTAGCTGTCATTGATTTTGTAATAATATTCTCATCATAACCTGCTAAATGGTTAACCCCCTGTTCAACCAACTCAACCCATTCGGTTTCTTCTCTTAAGGTTACACAAGACACTTGATAAAAATAAGCTTCCTTCTGGACTCCTCCACTATCAGTTGCTATTGCTCTAGCGTTCTTTTCCAGCATTATCATATCCAAATAACCCACTGACTCAACCACCTGAATAGGCGTTCCAATATTAATACCAAATAAGTTTAATTGTTTTTTTGTTCTGGGGTGTAAGGGCAAAATAACAGGCACTGAAGATTGCGACAAACCATTAATAATAGATGACAGTCGGTGCTTATCATCCGTGTTTTCTTGGCGGTGTATTGTAGCCAAAACATATTCTTTTGAACTTAGCTTCAATGTCTCTAAAATTTTACTTTTCTGCTCAGCCTTTTTATAAAAATATAAGGCAGCGTCATACATAACATCACCTACTAGGTGAATTTTGGAGCGTTCAATGCCCTCATTGCCCTCATTTACTAGATTACTCACCGCAAGCTCAGTTGGAGCAAACAATAAGGTTGCGATATGATCTGTTAAAACTCGGTTAACCTCTTCGGGCATACTCCGATTAAATGATCGTAGCCCAGCTTCTATATGTACTACAGGTATATGCAACTTAACCGCTGCCAATGCGCCTGCTAATGTACTGTCAGTATCACCGTACACCAACACCCAATCCGGCTTTTCAACCAGTAATAAGTCTTCGATTTTCTCTATCATACGGCCTGTATTTTGGCCATGTGAATCACCACCCACACCTAAATTGTAATCGGGCTTGGAGATACCTAGCTCATCAAAGAATACCTTCGACATATTGTCATCGTAGTGTTGGCCGGTATGAACAAGAACTTCCACAATATCTTCGCAGCAGTGCTTAAACGCACGAGATACTACAGATGCTTTTATAAATTGGGGCCTTGCCCCTATGATTGTTATAACTTTGATTACATTCAACGCTTGACACCACTATTTAAAGAAACGTCGCTAACATAGCTTGAAATTGAACATAGTTTTTATCTGCATTATATCGTTCATCCCAAACCTCCTTCACTTGCCTTCGAAATTGAACAGAGTTTTTATTGTCAATACTCGTTATTGCTACTGCAATCTCACGTGGTGTAGCAACTTGTCCTAATAGCATCCCATTTCTCTCGTTAACTATTTCCCCTACCCCCCCGACATTTAAAGCTACGGTAGGAATACCAAAAGAAGTTGCCTCCATGATCGACACAGGGATGCCTTCACTTGAACTCACATTGATAAAGCAGTCAACCTTCTCATCCTTAAAAAAATTTACTACTTCATGATTAGATATTTCACCCATCCATTTCACTTCGACTTTATCAAGCTTACTTCGCGCCATCTTTTGCAAATCATTTTCAAGCCTCCCCCCACCAATATGAGTCCATGTGAGATTCATACTACCTTGTAAAAACATTAAAGCCTCTATAATTAAATGAACTCTTTTAACTGGTACCAAATACGAACAAGACACTATATGAAACTTCCCAGCTTCATTAAAGCCTTTTCCATGACCGTAATCTAAAGTTCCTAGCCGTGCAGTAATAACTTTATTAGGCGGCACATTATATTCTTTAACAACGTACTTGGCTCCATCTGAAGAGCAAGGAAAAATGGCATCAAGCTCCTTTAAAAAGCTCATGCCCAACGGCATAAAACCACCTTTGTTTCGCTCCCTATACAAATCGAATCTATGACACCTAGTTACAGCTCTAATACTCGGAAATCTTTTTTTAAGAATAGCCCCAGAAAAAGCACTTTCATTGGCCCAATAACTATAAATAAGAACCTTTGAGTTATTCAAGTTATCGAAACAACTTGCCAATTCCCGAGCAATATTCTCACCAACATAAATATAGCGCAGCGTCTTTAATAATTTATTTCTTGAAAATAGAGTACTAGGCTTTAAAAAAACTTCAGAGTATAAATACTTTGAGGCTAATAACTTAATGAACTTAACAAGAGAAAACTCACTACTGCATACTAACCTTAAATCTAGCTTAATGTTGCTAGGAAAGTTTCTTATTTTGTGCCCTTTTTTTAAGGGCATCAAAATCACTTCATAACCAATACCAGCTAAGTAATTTATTTCAGTTTCAATAAACTGCTCTCCTGGTAAAAAAGGAAAGGTGCTTGTAAGAAAGAATAATTTAGACATCTAGCAAATTTAAGAGCTACTTCGTGGCTGAGGGCCAAACAAATACCTCAGATGTATTAAGTCTTGCATCTGGGGCACCCAAAAAACCCGAAGTTCACAGTTAGTTAACATTTTGTATACGGCCAATCGAAAAATCAAGTTCGCCACATATGCTAATGAAGTTGCTAGAGCCGCACCAGTTAGACCAAATACCGGTATTAGTAAAATATTCGCTATGACATTCACTACAACAACGATAACTGAAGAGTATGCATTCAACTCCGGTCTTCCTCTTGCCGCAGTATCGTTAGCAATTAATCTTGAAACTGCTAACGCAACCACCCCTGGCTGTAAAACCAAAAGTGGAATAACTGCGCCAATGTATTCAACTCCAAAAAGTAGTTCTACTATCACCCAGGATGATATCGATAAAACAACACTGCCTATCATCGTAATATAAAACACAATCCTAAATAAAACTGCAGTTACTTCTTTTCTACCAAATTCATCACCAGACATCGATGACAATTTAGGAAAAAGAACTGTTGAGATTGCCTGTGAAACCAACCATAACCTTTCGCTAATTTGAACTGCAACCACATAAACACCTGCAGATAAGGGGTTCATCAAGATATTAAGTAGAAACAAATCAGCTTTATAATTTATATGACTAAGTATATTTGAAGCATGTACCTTATAACCATAATTGATAGCTCTTAAAATATATTTCCGAACATTCACTGGTTTTTCACTAATCAATTTAGCTCTTACTAAAAAAAAAGTTACAGCCAATGACATGTAAGCACTAAATGAACTTGCTGCAATCAAATAAGCAATATTATCAAGCTTAAAAAGAACTATGACTATAATAAACAAAAACAAACAACATGGATAAGCTAAAAGAGCTATATTGAACTGATCAAATTTTTGTAGTCCTTGCAAAATACTAGCTAATAACTTTTGCATTAAAATTGCTGGAAATGAAATCAACGACACCCAGAGTAGACTGGAATTTATTTTTGGGAAAAAAAGTTCAGTGTTGCCCGCAAGAGCCATACTTCCCAAACCTAACCCAGAAACTGAAACAATAAACCCAAACAAAACATTGGAATAAAAGGCGGTATTGATATTAAATTGCTTACGACTAAGGAAGTAAACATTCGATGACTCAAAGCCTAGACTCAAAAAACCCGCTAAAGTAAGAGGAAGCAATAAAACCAAAGCATATATACCATTGCCTTCAGGCCCATAAAACTTAGCGACAACTATTATTGTTACGGCCTGAACCAATATACTTAACACATGTCGTTTTAAAGTTTTTTTTATATTAAAAAATACCCCAGATTGTTGAGTAGCACGCATTTTTTCATTTTTCTTCATAAAAAGAAGCACTGGAAAATAACTTTTCTATTTCCTTCATATACTGTTTATGGTCATAATCCAATGGTATTGATATTTTAAAAATACGCGCCTCACTAAACGCTCGAGAAAGAACCTCTACCCAGTTTTTTTTAACCACTTCTAAATCTAAAACTGGACTTAGCCCCCTTGCAATCGAGTTATACTTCTCCCAATAAAGATGATTATGAAAAATTCCATACTCCGCCAACAAAACCTCAATTGTTAATAGTATTGTCTCATCTAACTGCATTTTTGAAACTTTCACCTCATGGACATTCTCACGAAATAAATACAAAACATCAGTAATTTCAGCTCCACTAGTGGAAACTTCATTGAAAAGCCTAAGTGGTGATATTTTTCTTCTTACCCGGCTTGGATTCATGTAATTAAGACAGTTAAATTGAATTCTGTCCAGCCATGAGCGGCCTGATAGGAGTTCTTTTTTGACATCATTACCAACACAGTTATAACCATAAATTTTTGGCCAAGCCATATTACCAAAAGCCTTCCTGTTTTTTGAAACCGTAACGATATCATCACTAATGAAAGCAGCGCCCTCTATTTCTTTTAACGCTAACATTGCTGATGACTTTCCTACACCACCAGTGCCTGCAAGCAAAACACACCTGCTCCCAACTTTAAGTGATGCGGCGTGAACCGGCATAGATTTCTCACTAAAAAAATACACCGAAGGTACTAACACTAACTCATATAGTACTTGTAAAAAACTTTCCATTCTTGAAGAGTACTCTATCGATATTAGCTTATTGATTAGGCTTATATAACCTTTAGGTTCGTTATAATATAAGTCTATGTGTAAAAATCCATCATCGTCAAAAAGCCAATTCACTACATGCTTGCCAAATGAAGTAACCATCCCGTGATTTGTTCTAGCATGTATAGCAGGGTTTCTAGTAAGTAAGCTCTCTTCGAAGTCTTGATTAATCTTTATCGTTACATAAACCTCTGGCTCGTCATCTATGTCTTGATAAAGGCCTACAGTCTCTACCAACATGTCTTCAACGTCTTCATGACAAGAAAATTTATAACACCTTCCAAAAATGAATTTTTTCAACTAGCCCCCTCAGCTACTTAAATTAACATGCAATATTGCGCTACTTATAGCGTACATGACCTCATCATTTTGAATAAATGAATTCATCGGCATGCTAACAACTTCTTCTGATACTTCATCAGCAACTGGGTACTTATTTCGCTCCAAATTAAGATATTGAAAACACGCTTGCAAGTGAAGCGGCAGGGGATAGTGAACGGCCGTTGGAACACCTTCATTTTTTAGTTTATTTTGTAGTTCCTCACGATTTTTTACACGTACGGTATATTGCGCCCAAACACTAGTACGATCTTCTTTTACACTTGGCGTCGCCACGATACTTTCTAAGTTATTACTATATTTCTGCGCCACTGCCTGCCGAGCTTTTATTTCATCCGCATAATGGGGCAACTTGGCCAATAAAACCGCTGCCTGAATTGTATCTAACCGCGCACCTAAACCAATGTATTTATGATGATAGCGTTCACTTTGGCCATGTACTCGCAGCATTTTTATTTTTTCGGCGTATTCATCATTATTGGTGAAAACCGCGCCCCCATCACCATAACAACCGAGCGGTTTAGAGGGGAAAAAACTAGTGGTATATATATCGCAATGATGAGCTTCTGCTTGCTCTTTATATGTTGCACCAAATGACTGCGCTCCATCAATAATAACCTTTAAATTATGTTTTTTTGCGATGGCATTAATTTCGTCCATATCGGCTGGTTGCCCATAAAGACTTACCGGCATAACCGCTTTTGTTTTAGATGTAATAGCCTCTTCGATTTTACTGGCATCAATATTAAAGGTGCTTTCCTCTATATCTACAAAAATAGGTTTGGCTTTCATCAAGGCTATTGTTTCTGCTGTTGCAATAAAACTGAATGATGTTGTTATGACTTCATCATCAGGTTGTATGTCTATTGCCATTAGCGCTAACAATAAAGCATCTGTACCACTTGAACAGGTGATAGCATGCTGCGCTTGGGTGAATTGCTCTAATTCCCGTTCAAGCCGTTGCACCTCTTCACCCATAATATAATTTGAATTATCAAGTACTTTTTGGATATTCGCATCAATTTCTTTTTTATACAGCTGGTATTGGTGCTGAAGGTTTGCAAAGTCAATTTTCATTCGACAACCTTAACCACGCTAACCCTATTGGCATTTAATTGATACTCCGTTTGTGTATGAGGGCACGTTGTTTTAGCTTCACCATGTAGAGGTAAATCAAGCCTTTCGCCGTATTCGCTCATCCAACCAATTTGCTTTGCGGGGTTGCCTACCATCAGTGCGTAAGATTTTATATCTTTGGTAATGACTGAACCTGCCCCTATAAAGGCGAATTGCCCAATCGTTACACCACATACTATGGTGCAATTAGCACCTAAGGTTGCGCCTTTTTTTACAAGTGTGTCCAAATACTCATTTTTTCTTTCAACCAACGAACGGGGGTTATATACGTTGGTAAATACCATACTCGGCCCACAAAAAACACCTGCTTCCAAGGTGACATTATCGTAAATAGAAACATTATTTTGAACCTTACAATGGTTACCAATAATCACTTTATTGCCTACGAAAACATTTTGCCCAAGTGATACATTTTCTCCAATTTTCGCACCGCCACACACATGTACCCAGTGCCAAATGCGTGAGCCTTTACCTATTTGCGCACCTGTATCGATAATAGCTGTTTCGTGTATTGTAATATCCATATATGTATTAATACTCCAAGGGTAGCGAGATTGTTTTTCCATCCCGTGCTGACAGATAAGCAGCTATCAACACCTCAAGCGATTTTAGCCCTTCTCTACCATCTGTCTCTGGTTCTTCTATGCCCCGTAATACATCAACCACATTTTTGTAATACAGCGGGTGGCCAAAACCATACACAGAGGATGTGTCATAATTAGCCTCTTTTACTTGTTGATCATACTCTTTAGGCTCATCAAACTCCCAATGTTGTATCTCATTCACAGCCACTCCACCAATACGAACGCTACCTTTCTCACCCAATATAGTGATGGAACCTTCCATGTTTTTAGGGTATGTCAGCATAGTGACACTCATTGAACCTAACGCACCGCTTCGCCAACGAACATTCATCACACCGGTATCTTCTACTTCAATATCACGCGTTGTGCTCATCATGGCTTGAACCTTATCGATAGGGCCAATTAACCAATCAAAAAGGTCAACGTAATGACTGGCCTGGTTCATAAAGGCGCCTCCATCAAATTCCCAAGTACCACGCCATTTTGCTTGGTCATAATATGACTGTGGCCTTGTCCAAAATACATTGATATGAACCATATGGATTTTACCAAAACGTTTTTCTTCAATGGCTCGCTTCAACAACTGTAAAGTAGAGTTCCGACGGTTCTGTTTTACAACAAATAAATATACGCCTGCCTGATCACAAGCCTTTACCATGCTCACACCGTCTTGCCAACGCGTTGCCATCGGCTTTTCGGTTATTACATTTACTCCGTATTTAGCTGCTATTTTTGCTTGTTCTGCATGTAGGCCACTTGGTGTACAAAGAGCAACAACATCTACTTGCTCAACCTCTAATAACTCAGCCATTTTGCTATACCCACACACCTTATATATTGAAATGTATTGCTCAAGTATTTCACTATTAGTATCACATAACGCTACCAACTCCATCTCAGAAGAATGCTTTTCAATAGCAGTTAAGTGATTTTTTGAAATTCGACCACAACCAATAATAGCTATTCGAATTTTCCTCCCGTTAACCTTTGTATAACTATGCATTTACTTGTGTTTCCATAATTTATTTTAAAAATATATGAGTAGGTGTGAAAGAACTACTATAAACACTCAACGTTAAAACCCTAACCACAATGTTTCCAAATATAGACCATAGCCCTATCGGTTTATGAAACTATATTACACCTTCAGAAATTCAATCATTAGCCACTCTCAAACCGAGAGTGACCAGTTTTTTTATAATTACACTGTAATTTACTGCATTAAACCTTATTTTCTACTAATATTAGTTAAAGTATCGTTTATTATGTACTAACTATAGGAAATTAATCGATTTAACATGGCTGTATCCGGCGAAAAATTTTATTTAGGTGGCTTAGCAAGACGATTGGTCTTAGACGGTCTAATTACTGAAGACGTTGCACTCAAATATTCTGAGGAGGCTTATAAAAAGAAAAGACCTTTTGTTAGCTTTCTTGTAGAGAAAAAAGTTTTAGATAGTCAAATTATTGCTCTTTCTGCTTCTGAAGAGTTTGGCGTTCCATTATTTGATATTACAGCACTGAGCAAGGACGTTATTCCCAAAGGTATTGTTGACGAAAAATTAGTTCGTAAACACCATGCATTACCGATATTTAAACGTGGCAATAAGCTGTTTGTTGCCGTATCTGACCCGACTAACCTTCAAGCGCTTGATGAAATAAAGTTCCAAACAAGGATGAGCACCGAAGCCATTCTTGTTGAAGAGGATAAGTTAGCACGTGTTATTGACACCGCCATGGATGATGAAGATACATCCATGAGTGACTTATTGGATGACGACCTTGAAAATATCAATTTCGATGACCCCGATGCAGAACCGGTTGACGATCTTGACAGTGAAATTGATGACGCACCCGTTGTGCGATTTGTTAATAAAATCTTATTGGATGCCATTAAAAAAGGTGCATCAGACATTCATTTTGAACCGTATGAGAAAAGTTTTAGAATCCGAACTCGGCAAGATGGTATTTTAAAAGAAATTGCTTCACCACCAGTTAATATCTCAAACAAACTGATATCACGAATTAAGGTGATGTCGCGGATGAATATTTCAGAACGCCGTATTCCACAGGACGGTCGTATTAAAATGGCTTTATCGAAAAAAAGGGCCATCGACTTCCGTGTTAATACTTGCCCTACTCTATATGGTGAAAAAATCGTGCTGCGTATTTTAGACCCAACCAGCGCACAAGTCGGTATTGAGCAACTTGGGTTTGACGAAACTCAAAAGGAAGCTTTTCTAACCGCTATCAAAAAGCCATACGGTATGATTTTGGTGACAGGACCTACCGGTAGTGGTAAGACCGTTAGCCTTTATACCGCGCTTAACTTATTAAACGACCCAAACATCAACATTTCAACAGCTGAAGACCCGGTTGAAATTACTGTATCGGGTATTAACCAAGTCAACGTAAACCCAAAAACTGGCTTAACCTTTGCTGAAGCGCTTCGAGCTTTTTTACGCCAAGATCCAGATATAATCATGGTCGGTGAGATTCGAGACCTTGAAACCGCTGAAATTTCTGTTAAAGCCGCACAAACCGGTCACCTTGTTCTATCTACATTACACACAAACGATGCCCCACAAACCTTAAACCGTTTAAACCAAATGGGCGTTCCACCCTACAATATTGCAGCATCTGTGTTATTAATTATGGCGCAACGTTTAGCAAGAAAACTATGCGATAAATGTAAAAAAGAAGAGACATTACCAACAGAGTTATTAATCAAAGAAGGCTTTAGCCCTGAAGAAGCTGAAGGATTAACAACTTACAAGGCTGTAGGCTGTGATCATTGCACTAACGGCTATAAGGGCCGTATTGGCATTTTCCAGGTGATGCCTGTTTCTGAAGCCATGGAAAACCTTATCATTAAAGGTGGTTTAACAACTGAACTTGAAGAACAAGCTGCACAAGAGGGCGTTTTAACACTCAGGGAGTCTGGCTTTAAAAAGGTCATCGCTGGTATTACCAGCATAGAAGAAATAAACCGAATCACTAAAGATTAAACATTATGGCATCTAGTGCATCAAAAATTACCTATATTTGGGAAGGAACCGACAATAAAGGCAACCGCAGCAAAGGGGAAATAAATGCCCGAAGTGATGCCCTTGTTAAAGCAGAACTGAGGCGTCAAGGGATTCGCCCTATTAAGGTTAAGAAAAAGCCTCAAGCACTTTTTGGTAGCATGGGTCAAAAACCAATTGTTCCTAAAGATATCGCGGTTTTCAGCCGTCAATTAGCAACCATGATGGCGTCCGGCATTCCATTAGTACAATCTTTTGATATTATTGGCAAAGGGCACGAAAAGCCTGCCATGCAAGATATGCTTGCCAACATTAAATCAGACATTGAGGGCGGGTCAACACTCGCTGAAAGTTTAGGAAAATACCCGTTTCAATTCGATGAGCTATTTTGTAATTTAGTAGAAGCTGGCGAACATGCCGGTATTCTCGAAGATTTACTTGTCAAAATTGCTGAATATAAAGAAAAAACAGAAAGCTTAAAAGCTAAAATCAAAAAAGCCCTTACCTATCCTATTTCAGTATTAGTAGTGGCCGTTATTGTTACCGCAATCTTATTGATTTTTGTGGTGCCTCAGTTTGAAAGCTTATTTAGCGGCTTTGGTGCAGATTTACCGGCGTTTACACAAATGGTCGTCGAACTGTCTCGTTTTATGCAAGAGTGGTGGTGGGCTGTCTTTGGCATAATGGGCGGTGTTGTATTTGTTCTAATGCAAGTTAAAAAACGTTCACGTAAATTTAACCACCTGCTCGATAGAATGATACTGAAAATGCCAATTATTGGCGACATCATGAACAAAGCAGCCATTGCTCGTTATGCTAGAACGTTGTCCACCATGTCTGCTGCTGGCGTACCCTTAGTAGAAGCACTAGAGTCTGTTTCAGGGGCAACCGGAAACATTGTTTACTCCGAAGCCGTTTTACAAATGAGAGAACAAGTGGCGACCGGCATCCAATTACAACAAGCCATGAAAAATGTAGGCCTTTTCCCTCATATGGTTGTGCAAATGGTCGCTATTGGCGAAGAAGCAGGCTCGGTCGAAAGCATGCTTGGTAAAGTGGCTGATTTTTATGAAGAAGAGGTCGACAACGCTGTGGATTCCTTATCTAGCCTTATTGAACCCTTAATTATGGCTATTCTCGGTATCTTAGTGGGTGGTTTAATTGTTGCCATGTACCTGCCTATCTTTATGTTAGGGTCTGTTTTTTAATAATACACCTAACGGCTTAACCGTCTTACATGAGCATTATCCAAGCGCTTGAACAAAACCCCTTTTTATTCTATTTAACCGTTTGCTTACTAGGGCTTCTGGTTGGTAGCTTTCTTAATGTTGTCGCCTATCGGCTACCCATCATGTTACAAAATGCTTGGCGCCAAGAATGCCTCGCCTTTCTTGAGCAAGAAGATACAAATAATCCTTCACCAGCGGCCTTTAATTTATCGCAACCGCGTTCACGCTGCCCTTCTTGCCAACACCCTATTAGCGCACTCGAAAACATTCCCGTTTTGAGTTACTTATTTCTACAAGGGCGATGTAAAAACTGCCAACAAGCTATCTCAATGAGATACCCCGCCGTCGAGTTAATCACTGCTCTTTTGTCGCTTCTCATTGCCGTACAGTTTGGCGTGTCGTTACAAATGTGCGTCGCTTTATTATTTACCTGGGCGTTAATCTGCCTAACATTGATAGACCTTGACACTCAACTATTGCCCGACTCTATCACCCTTCCACTTTTATGGTTTGCGTTATCCATCAGCCTATTTGAAATTTTCATCACACCTAAAACCGCACTCATCGGCGCACTTGCCGGTTACCTTAGTCTTTGGTCAGTTTTTTGGTTATTTAAATTAATCACCGGTAAAGAAGGGATGGGCTACGGTGACTTTAAGCTACTTGCCGCTATTGGCGCTTTATTGGGCTGGAAAATGTTACCTCTGGTCATTATGTTATCTGCTTTAGCTGGTGCAATCATTGGAATAACACTCATCATTATTCACGGACGAGATAAGAACATACCCATACCATTTGGCCCCTATTTATCTATTGCCGCGTTTATTGCGTTGATCTGGGGCGAAAAAATTAACCTAACTTACCTCCAGTTTGTCGGCTTATAACATCGTATGTTAACCATTGGTTTAACGGGGGGTATTGGCTGTGGCAAATCGACTGTCACCCAATTGTTCGAAAAAAGAAACGTCCCCGTGGTGGATGCAGATATTATCTCCCACACCATTGTACAATCAGGACAACCCGCCCTCCTCCAGCTGCAACAAGCCTTTGGGAATTCCATTCTTTTACCGAGTGGTGCACTAAATAGGGACTACTTACGTGATTTAATTTTTAACAACCCCAGCAAAAAAGAAACCTTAGAATCCATACTCCATCCCATTATTTACAAAACCATGTACCAAACCTTGGCTAGCTTTGACTATCCTTATGGTATTTTAAGTATTCCTCTTCTACTAGAAACCAAGCACCAAGCAAACATTGACCGCATCTTGGTCATTGATTGCCCAGAAGCCACTCAAATTAAACGCGTTAAAGCACGCGATCAACTGAGTGATTCTATGATTAACTCAATTATGAACGCTCAATGTACCCGCGCATTCCGCCTCAGTCAGGCTGATGATATTATCACCAATGTTGGGTCATTAAATAGTCTAGAAAAAAAAGTAGAGCAGCTACATAACGTCTACTTAGAAATGAGCGCTGGAAAAACCAAATAATATCCTGCAAAATAAACGTTTTAGGATTTATCTATTACTTGTGTCTGAACAGATCACTTACGAACTACCTCTTAGTGAACGTATCCGCACCTTTTTGCGGCTAGAGGATTTATTCGAGCAAATGTTACATTTTTCTCAACATGACGGAGAATGGCAAAACAGAGCAGAGCTGAGTTGTTTACTTGATATTCTTACCATCTCAAGCAGAACAGATCTAAGAAATGAAATTACAAAAGAAATTGAACGACACACAAAGTGCCTTGTCATTTTTGCTAAAAACCCAAAAGTAGACCGCGAAAAACTAGAGCAAAGCATTGACCAACTCAATTCATTAAACCGCCAGCTTTTAACATCTAGCGGAAGAATTGATCAGGTCTTAGGGCAAGTTGACTTATTAAAGTGCTTATCACAGCGCAACAGTATCCCTGGTGGTACCTGCGATTTTGACCTGCCAGCTTACCATTTTTGGCTTAATAAGCCATTAAGCGTTCGTCGCGAGCAGATACAACACTGGACCGCTCATCTCACACCAATTCGGCAATCTATCTCGCTATTACTGCAATTTATTCGCTATAGCGCCATGCCGACCGAAAAAATTGCACGTGCTGGCTATTACCAACAAAGCTTGGATACTAACCATCCGGTTCATTTACTTCGGGTTTCTTTAAACCTTTCCTCTGAGTATTTTGCTGAAATCAGTGGTGGTAAGCACCGCTTTACAGTCCGCTTTATGTTGCCCCTTGAAACAGAAAGACCCAGTCAAATAGATGAAGACATTCGTTTTACATTAAGTATCTGCCAACTCTAAAATGAAAACACAAACCGTTAACTGCCCTACTTGCCGCAAAGCCGTGCCTTGGAATGAAGCCTCAACCTTTAAACCTTTTTGCAGTGAGCGCTGTAAATTAATTGATTTAGGGGAATGGGCTTCAGAAAAACATGCAATTGCTGGAGAAAAAGCACACCCAGCTGAGGACGACCAACTGTTCGAACATTAAGCTTTGCCCACGGGCATTGACTGTTACCTGCCAAATGCTCTTATACCAGCCACACCATAAGCACCATTTGACAGCGCTTTATCTAACGTTTCTGGCCCTACACCCCCTAGAGCAAAAACAGGTAGCGGCACAGCCTCACTTAACGACTTAAACTGCGGCCAGCCTAAAGGCTTCATGCCTATATGCGTTTGTGTTGCACATACAGGTGATAACACGGCAAATAATACTCCCAGTTCCTTTGCTGCTTTTAGTTCTTGTTCATTATGGCAAGAGGCGGCCAGCAAAACACCTTCCAGTGAACTGGCTTTATTTTTCATAGCTAGCACCTCGTTAACACTTAAGTGTATCGCCTCAGCATTCATCTCTAATGCATCAGTCATACTGCTATTAATAAATAAACGAACATTGTTACGTTTACAAAGAGCCATCGCTTGCTCAGCTAAGTGTTTAAAGCCACTCTTATTAAGCGACTTTGCTCGCCATTGAATCATCGTATACCCGCCTGATATTAAGGTCTTTAAATGGCTTAACATCTCTTCTTCTGCGCCTATAGACTCATCAACAATTGGATAATACCGAGGTAAATTCAACGCATCGATGATCGCCTTGTTTGCTGCAGGAAATGAGCTTTTGTCTAACGAATCGATCGCAAGCCATTTAATCGGTTGACCTTCCATTCCACATGCCTTGCCTTGAAAGCTTTCAACCAGGTACACCTCAAGCAACACACCTATATCGTTATAATCGTGCTTCACCTGTATAAAGGGAACTGCCGTTAACACCTCTATATTTAACTCTTCTAGTAGCTCCCTTTTTAACGCGTCTTCAGTCTTTTCGCCTTCTTCGACTTTACCACCCGGAAATTCCCACAAGCCACCTTGATGCGCCTTCTTAGAGCGCTTACTAATCAGCACCTCATTGTATTGATTTTTTATAACCCCGACCGCTACCTTTAACATCTGTATATCAATACTATGTCTAATACTTTATGAGCGGTACTCAGCATTTATTTTGACGTAATCGTAAGATAAATCGCAAGTTAATACACGGGATGAACAGTCTCCTTGAGCCAGACAAATACGAACACAAATTTCTTCTTGATTCATAACCTTTTGGCCCTGCTCTTCAGTATAGTCAGCTGAACGCTTACCGGCCTTAACAATACAAATATCATTTAAGTAAATTGAAACCGCATCAACATTTATTGTTGCTATGTTCGCTCTACCTACGGCGGCTAGAATCCTCCCCCAATTAGGGTCTGAGGCAAAAAAGGCGGTTTTCACTAATGGTGAATGCGCAACCGTATAAGCCACTTCCTTTGCATCACTTGCTGTATAAGCTTGTTCAACCTGAACGTTTATTAGTTTTGTAGCGCCCTCTCCATCTCTTACAATTGCTTCGGCCAAATAACTACACAGCTGTTTTAATGCTGCTAAAAACACTGGGTACCGTTTATCACTTTGCGTCTCAATCGGCTCTATATCAGCCGCTGCGGTTGCCATTAATACGACAGCATCGTTTGTTGACGTATCACCATCTACCGAAATACTGTTAAAAGAGACATCCACAGCCTCCTTCAGCATAACCTCGAGGATTTTTCTGCCAATCGGCATGTCAGTCGCAACATAAGATAGCATCGTCGCCATATCTGGCCTTATCATGCCTGAGCCTTTTGCAATGCCCGTTATGGTGACCTCTGTGCCATCCAACTGCAATGTACGAGAGCAGCCTTTTTCACAGGTATCGGTTGTCATAATGGCTACAGCCGCTTTTTGCCAATGCTGTTCGCTTAAGGTATCTACTGCCGTTTGCAAACCACCTACAAGCTTGTCTACTGGTAACGGTTCACCAATCACTCCTGTTGAAAACGGTAATACCTGTGTTTCTTTAGCATTCACCTTGCTTGCAAGTTCTGCACAGCATGTTTGCGCTGTCAACAAACCTGCGCCGCCCAAACCAGCATTTGCATTGCCTGAATTAATCAGTAGATAACGTGGAGAGTCTTCGGCTAAATGTTTTTTAGCCACTGTAACGGGCGCTGCACAAAATTTATTTTTTGTAAAAACAGCCGCAACCTGTGTTTGCGCAGTCAGTTCAAATAGCGTTAGGTCGTCACGTACAGTTTGTGAAATACCCGCTGATGCGGTGCCAATGCGAACACCTGATATTGCTTTTAATTCTAAAGGGACAGTTCCGCCTACAGGCATGATTAAGCTCCTAATAAACAGTTATAGATATAAAGTTAAGTAGCCCTTAGACTATAAAAAGCCACCTTACTCAAACGAGCGCTTAACGTAGCCTCACAGCTTGCCGTGGCACTGTTTAAATTTCTTGCCAGAACCGCATGGGCAAGGGTCATTCCGGCCAATTTTTTTATCCGAACGTTTAAAAGGCTGTGCCTTGTCGGCTTGCTCATCGTTCTTTTCTTCACCTAAGGCATTTGCATCATCATGCTTGTATTCCATGGTTTGATGAATACGACGTTGCTCATCAACGGCTTGAACATCTTCTTCTGCACGAACTTGGACCTTTGTTACCAACTGAACAACATCTCTTTTTAATGTATCTAATAGCGATGTGAAGAGCTCAAAGGCCTCGCGTCTATATTCCTGTTTCGGATCTTTTTGTGCATAACCACGTAGATGAATACCCTGTCTTAAATGTTCCATCGCACCTAAGTGATCCCTCCACAACGAATCTAATGTTTGCAGCATCACCGATTTTTCAAAGTGCCGAAGCACCTCTGCACCTGCTAATATTTCTTTTTTTGCATAGTCATCGCTGATTGTTTTTAGGATTAGCTCGCGCAGACTGTCTTCATGCAAGCTATCATCTGTATCTAATAGCTCTTGAATATTAAGCTTGCAGGAGAACTCATCCTCAAGAGCAGCCTGTAAGCCTGCAATATCCCATTGCTCTTCGATTGATTGTGCTGGAATATACACATCAATTAATTGGTTAACGACATCTTCACGTATAGAAACAATAGTATCGGCAATATCTGATGCCTCCATAATTTCATTACGTTGATCATAAATCACTCGACGTTGATCATTCGCCACATCATCGTATTGAAGAAGTTGCTTACGAATATCGAAGTTATGCCCTTCTACTTTACGTTGAGCATTTTCAATCGCTTTACTCACCCAAGGGTGCTCAATCGACTCACCTTTTTCTAAACCCAGTTTTTGCATCAAACCAGATACACGTTCTGAGGCAAAAATTCGCATTAAGCTGTCTTCTAACGATAAGTAAAAACGACTTGCACCAGGGTCACCTTGACGCCCTGACCGGCCCCTTAGCTGATTATCTATCCGGCGCGACTCATGCCTTTCTGTACCAATTACACGGAGACCACCGGCATCTAGTACTGCCTGATGCTTTTTTTGCCATACTTCAGATGACTCGTCTTCGCTCTTGCCACCCAAAACAATATCGGTCCCTCGTCCGGCCATATTAGTCGCAATAGTGACCGCCCCTAAAGCACCGGCATTGGCAATAATTTGTGCTTCACGTTCATGCTGTTTAGCATTAAGCACCTCATGAGGCACCTTCTTCTTGGTTAGGCTGGACGATATATATTCAGAAACTTCAATAGAGGTTGTACCCACTAATACTGGCTGCTTTCGTTGGTAGCAATCTTCGATATCCTCAATAACCGCTTCGTATTTTTCTTTCGCTGTTAAATAAATAAGATCCCCGGCGTCTTCACGCGCCATCCCACGGTGTGTTGGAATAACAATAACTTCCAAACCATAAATTTGTTGAAACTCAAATGCTTCGGTGTCTGCAGTACCGGTCATTCCCGATAATTTGTCATACATCCTAAAATAATTTTGGAATGTAATAGACGCCATCGTTTGGTTTTCACTTTGAATTTTAACGCCTTCTTTTGCCTCTACTGCTTGATGAAGCCCCTCGCCCCAGCGCCGGCCCGGCATTGTTCTTCCAGTAAACTCATCAACAATAACCACTTGACCATTTTGAATAATGTAATCGACATCTTTGTGATACAGCGCACTGGCTCGTAATGCAGCATATACATGATGCATCAACCCAATATTAGTGGCATCGTATAGGCTTTCATTTTCACTTAATAGGCCGCTACTGGTCAGTAGTTCTTCAATTTTTTCATGGCCTAACTCTGTCAAAAAGACTTGTTTCGACTTCTCATCAACGGTGTACTCACCACCCTCTTGCGACTCAACCTCTTCTGTAAGGTCTTTTACCAACTCGTTAAGCTTGATATATAAATCACTTTTATCATCTGTTGGGCCTGAAATAATCAGTGGTGTTCTTGCTTCATCAATTAAGATTGAATCAACCTCATCAACGATCGCGTAATGCAGCTCACGTTGAACCTTGTCTTCGACACCAAATGCCATATTGTCTCGAAGGTAATCAAAGCCAAACTCATTATTAGTGCCGTATGTAATATCTGCTGCATAGGCTTCGCGTCGCTGTTCAGGGCTCATCGAATTGACGATCACACCCGTTGTCATGCCTAAGAAGGCGAACAACTGCCCCATCCATTGTGAATCACGTTCAGCCAAGTAATCATTCACTGTCACCATATGAACGCCCTTACCGGGCAATGCATTCAAATAGGCTGATAACGTGGCAACCAGTGTTTTACCTTCACCGGTTTTCATTTCGGCGATGCGTCCATCATGAAGCACCATCCCGCCAATTAGCTGCACATCAAAATGACGCATGCCTAAGGCGCGAACACCAGCTTCTCTAACCACTGCAAACGCTTCAACGATTAATGCGTCGAGTGTTTCACCTTGTTCAAGTCGAGCACGAAATTCATCCGTTTTCGCTTTCAACTCAGTGTCACTTAAGGCACTGATTGATGCTTCAATCTCATTAATTTTTTTAACGGTTTTTTGTTTTGCTTTTACCAACCGATCATTACGACTACCAAAAACTTTCTTTACGATATTTGAAATCATTACAAATAAACTTTAGTGTGAAACGAAAAACCAAATGATACCGCATATGGTTCACTGAAACCTGCTTTTTAGGCCCATTCAAGCCCTATTCATAACGCTTTAAATCAGAATGTAAAAGGACGTAGGAGTAAGTACTGCCTTAGCTTGAAGAATACAGGTATTTACGAGGATTCACCTTCTTACCGTTGCGCATTACTTCAAAGTGAACATGTGGCCCGGTAGAATGACCCGTTGACCCCATTTTAGCGATAACATCATTTTGTTTAACGACATCGCCTAATTTGACCACTATTTCCTTATTATGCCCATAGCGGGTGACGTACCCTGAGCCATGGTCAATTTCAATTAAATAACCATAACCGCCTTTTTTCCCCGCGTAGGTCACCAAGCCAGATGCAGCGGCTAAAACACTGGTCCCTGTCTTGCCTGCAATATCGACACCATGGTGGAATTTTTTCTTGCCAGTAAATGGATCTGCTCGGTAACCGTAATACGATGACAACCATCCTTTTGCGACTGGTAACCCTGCTGGGCGAACCTCTTTAGACAACTCTTTATTTGCCGAAAAAACACCCAATAACGTTAATTGTTTTTCGCGTAAAGATAACTGTTTATCGAGTACTTGAATATCATGCAGCAATTGGTTTTCTGTAAAACTTTCTGCTGAGTCCGGCAAATCTGCACTGCCGATAGCTGGTAATTCGTCAAAATTAAATTCTGACGCCGTTAAATTAGCCTTCTTAACAAGGTGTTCACCAACCGCATTCAGCCTCGTCAATTGTGCTTGCATTTGCCCAACTCGTAAGGCAAGGTTATCCAGCGTATTTTGAGTTTTCTCGCGCACTCTTTCCAGCTCTATTCGCTGGGTTAATAACTCTTGAGATACCTTCCCTGATTGTTCGGTTAACCTAACTTCGGTCACCGATGGCATATACCAATAAACTGCTAGTAATAGAATAAAGCTACCAAGTAACCCATAGATAACTTTTTGCTGGATCGCAGAAAAGTTGATGGTTTTCTTTTTACCTTTTGTTAACAGTATAATTTGCATATTATTTATTTTTTATCTTAACAACATATGTTTAAACAACCTTTCAAAAACAACAAGTCATCCTTGAATGGTTTACAGCATATTCAGCAAAGCTTACATCAACAAAAAACACTTCTGCGTCTTGTTCAACGATCAATAACTGAAGATTTGGCAGCTCATTGTTTGCATGTCACCGCCAGTAAAAACACGGTAATCTTATTCACCGACTCTTCTGTCTGGGCTTCAAAACTACTGTATCTACGCCAACCTATTCTAAACGCCTTATCAAATTACTTTGGTGAACGGGTTCGTACTTTAAAGGTTAAAGTGCTATCTAAGCACACAGCAAAAACACCGCTTTTGCCTAAATCGCCATCCAGTCATACATTGAAGTGTCTTACAGAAGCCAACGATTCAGAACAGGCAGACTCGTTAACCCATTCCATGAATAAACTCATCAAGACACTACAAAAAAACAAGCTATCTTAGTTTAAACACCCGCAGGTAATGGCTCTATATATGAAATAGGGAATTGGTCATCTTCTTCAAACGTTACTTCTTCCCAAGCATCCTCTTGAACCAACAACTCTCTTAATAACTTATTATTAAGCTCGTGCCCCGATTTATGGCCATGAAACTCACCAATCAAGCTATGCCCTAGTAAGTATAGGTCACCAATAGCGTCCAAAATTTTGTGTTTCACAAATTCATCTTCATAACGCAGGCCATCTTCGTTTAAGACTCTAAAATCATCGACGACAATGGCATTATCCATGCTTCCACCCAACGCTAAGTTGCGTTGACGTAACATTTCAATATCCTTCATAAAACCAAAGGTACGTGCACGGCTTATCTCTTTAACGAATGAAGTTGAAGAAAAATCAATAATCGCCTCTTGTGTACGCGATTTAAATACTGGGTGATCAAACTCAATACTAAACCCGACCTTAAAGCCTTCAAAAGGGACAAAGCTCGCCCACTTATCGCCATCCTCTACTCGGACTTCTTTTTTGATACGAATATAGCGTTTCGCTGCGTTTTGTTCTTCTATACCAGCCGATTGTAGTAAAAAGACAAACGGGCCTGCACTGCCATCCATGATCGGCACCTCAGCAGCACTTAAATCAATGTAAATATTATCAATACCCAATCCAGCGATGGCCGACAACAAGTGTTCAACAGTAGAGACTCGTACGTCACCTTGTATCAAGGTGGTTGATAATTGTGTGTCACCTACATTTTCTGCTTTTGCTGGAATAACGACTGCTTCGTCAAAATCTATTCTGCGAAAAACAATACCGGCATTGACGCCTGCAGGGCGCAACGTTAAATAAACCTTTTCGCCACTGTGTAAACCAACACCCGTAGCACGAATCACGTTTTTCAGCGTTCGTTGTTTAATCATTTAAAACTCCCAAGCAGATAAATTCAATTTATTTTTATTGTCATTATTGCGGGATATTAACACATTTTGCAATTTAACAATAAGCCATGCATTGCCACGTACTCAGTTATTTTACCGCCCTCAACACATTTCAATATCCAAGGGCGGTTCACGGTCTCAACTAATCGGCTTGCCTTCTTAAAAACGCAGGTATATCCAAATAAGCAGGGTCTAAGGTATTATCTATACCACTGGTTTTTTGATCCGCCATTTCCGCTTTTCCATCACGCATGATTGTTGGAATATCAAAATCCTCTTCCTTCAGGTCAGCCGTTTTAATGGCTTCTCTTTTCACTTGAACAATCGGCGTTGGTTCTTCAGCCACTTTTGCCTTGCCACCTAAACCAGTTGCAACAACAGTTACTCGCATTTCGTCTGACAAATCAGGATCAATAACCGTACCGACAACGACATTCGCATCATCCGATGCAAAATCTCTAATCGCTTGACCGACCTCTTCAAATTCACCTATAGACATATCTAATCCAGCCGTGATATTCACTAAAATACCGCGAGCGCCTTGTACATTGATATCTTCTAACAAGGGGCTGTGAATGGCCGCTTCTGCAGCTTCGCGTGCTCTAGATTCTCCTTTTGCATTACCTGTTCCCATCATCGCATCACCCATTTCTGACATAACAGTTCTAACGTCAGCAAAGTCGACATTAATCAAGCCAGGGCAGGTTATTAATTCTGCAATCCCTTGTACAGCGCCTAGCAAAACATCATTCGCCGCTTTAAAGGCATTTAGCAGACTCATTTCTTTGCCCAGTACGTGCAATAACTTTTCATTCGGAATAGTAATTAATGAATCAACGTGAAGTGCTAATTCCTCTATCCCTTGTTCTGCCAATAACATTCTTTTTTTGCCTTCAAATGGGAAAGGCTTAGTCACTACAGCTACTGTTAAGATACCCATTTCTTTTGCTATTTCGGCCACTATTGGCGCAGCACCTGTCCCTGTTCCACCACCCATTCCTGCTGTGATAAAGACCATATCAGAACCGACGATTACTTCTTGAATTCGCTCTCTATCTTCAATCGCTGCTTGACGGCCCACTTCAGGGTTCGCGCCTGCACCCAAGCCTTTTGTACTATTATTACCTAACTGCAATACCGTTTTAGCTGGTGTGTCTTTTAGAGCTTGCGCATCTGTGTTGGCGCAAATAAATTCCACACCATCTATTGCACTATTAACCATGTGATTCACGGCATTGCCACCGCCACCGCCAACACCAATGACTTTAATTACTGCATTTTGTGTATGTGCATCCATTAATTCAAACATATCAATTCCCCTATCTTGTTAATCTAAATACTAAAGTCTCTATTTATCGTTAAAAATTACCTTGAAACCAGCTCTTCATCTTTTCCCACATAGCTTCAAAACCATTTTTCACCTCTCCACCACTTGCCACACTATTTTGCTGCCCAAACAACAACAACCCAACACTGGTTGCATATATCGGATTACGAACCACCTCGCTTAAACCAGACACATACTGCGGATAACCCAGGCGAACGGGCATGTGGAATACCTCTTCTGCCAATTCAACCAATCCCTCTACCTTTGCACTGCCGCCCGTTAGCACAATCCCTGCGGCAACAATGTCCTCGTAGCCCGAGCGCCTCAGCTCAGCCTGTACAAGCATCATTAATTCCTCATAGCGAGGCTCAATAATTTCAGCCAAATTTCCACGTGAAATTTTTCGTGCCGGCCGATCGCCTATGCTTGGCACATCAATCATTTCGTCCTCTTGAACTAATTGAGTCAGCGCACATGCATATTTCAACTTAATTTCATCGGCATGCTGGGTAGGCGTCCGTAATGCAACAGCGATATCATTAGTAACTTGGTCTCCGGCAATTGGAATAACCGCGGTGTGGCGAATAAAGCCATCACAAAAAACTGCAATATCCGTCGTGCCACCACCAATATCAACCAAACAAACGCCCAGTTCTTTTTCATCATCCGTGAGCACCGAACTGCTCGATGCCAGCTGCTCTAAAATGATATCGCCTACTTCTAAACCACAACGCCTTACACATTTAATAATATTCTGCGCTGCACTCACTGCGCCGGTCACAATATGTACTTTTGCTTCCAGCCTGATGCCCGCCATTCCAACAGGCTCTTTAATGCCCTCTTGTCCATCGATAATGAATTCTTGTGGCATGATGTGAAGAATCTTTTGATCCGCAGGAATAACCACTGCCCTTGCCGCATCAATCACTCTCTCTATGTCTGATGGAATCACTTCGCTTTCTTTAATACCCACCACGCCACTGGAGTTCAAGCTACTGATGTGACTGCCTGCTATCCCCACAAATACTGAGTGAATTTGACACCCCGCCATCAACTCAGCCTCTTCTACAGCGCGTTGAATTGAATGCACTGTAGACTCGAGGTTAACCACCACGCCTTTTTTCAAACCTCGCGAACTATTGGTTCCGATACCGATGACATCAATCGTTCCATCTGGGGTTATTTCCCCCACAATGGCCGCCACTTTAGATGTACCTATATCTAAACCAACAATTAAATTCTTATCACTGTTTTTCTTCATTGTTCTTAGCCTTTAACTGGCTGATCCTTTTTCAATTTTAATGCGGCTATTTGCTCAACCCGGTCAGCAAATTTATAACCGTCTTTCCACTGTACGGACACCCCATTTGGGTAACGCAAATCCACCTTCGCAAGCTGATCTATCAAACTGCCTTCCAGCGATGCCAATAACCTTAATGATTTACCAATTGCCTGTTCAGGCGACTGATGACCCACACTTACTTTTATGCCATTGCTCATTACTGCCGACCAACTACCGTGCTCTGCTAAACTCAATTTGCTGACTTGAATACCCGTGCTTTTTATTGCGTTATTAACTTTTCTATATTCTTCAAGTATCGCCTGACTACTCGTCTCCACGCCTGATAAACTTGGCAATGTTTCTAAGCTTTTATCAAATACCGGTTTAAATACCTCGCCCTGTGTATTCAGCAAGGCCGTTTTATTCCAAATCGCAGCAGGCTTTTGTTCCACCAAGGTCAACACAATAGTATCTGGCCACACACGCCTAATTGTTGCTTTATTCACCCAGGGTAAGGCCGTCGCGTGTTTAACAATTTCACTGCTATTCATCGCGAAATACCCGGTATCAACTAATGCTGATAACGATGTTGAAATATCCTCAGCTGTCACATAATTTAATTCACCACCGATACGCACCTGTTTAATGGGCATCGTGCTTGGTTGCATTAACCAGCTAACGAACTGCCATACAACAATCGCTACTATTAGAGAAAGAACGCTCTTTTTAACCAACACTTCATTTTGCTGAAGCAAATCAATCATCACACTCTTCATGCCCCCTCCTTCGCAAAGCTGGTTTCCAATATCTGCCAAACTAATGTATTAAAATCAATACCTGCCTGTTTTGCGGCCATTGGGACTAAGCTGTGGTCGGTCATTCCAGGTACCGTATTTATTTCTAATAACTGCGGCTTACCTTGTGCATCTAACATTAAATCAACGCGCCCCCAACCTTCAGCAGCCAACAACTTAAAGGCTTTAATCGATAAGTGTTGTAAGGCTTGTTCTTGTTCAGCAGTTAGCCCACAGGGGCAATGGTATTGAGTTGTTTCTGCCTGATATTTCGCTTCGTAATCATAAAACTCATTAGGGGTTTCCAATCTAATCACTGGCAACGCTTTATCTGCTAGTACAGCCACGGTGTACTCTGCTCCTTCAACCCACTGCTCTGCCATAACATCACAGGTAAATTTCATTGCTTTTTTATACGCTTCACGAAGCTGCTCTATGGTATTTGCTTTTGCCATCCCCAAACTAGAGCCTTCTAGCGCTGGTTTAACCATGACTGGAAAACCTAGCGCAACTACGCATGCATCTATATCGGATTCTTTTTCTAGCACCATCCATTTTGGTGTTGGAAGCCCAGCACCCAGCCAACAGTTTTTTGTTCTTAACTTATCCATGCCCAATGCAGACCCCAATACACCACTCCCTGTGTAGGGAATGCCAATTAGTTCTAAAGCACCTTGCAATTGGCCATCTTCTCCACCACGCCCGTGCATAATATTAAAAACACGGTCTATACCTTTTTCTTTTAACTCCATGATGTCAGAGGCTGCCGTATCAAACTTAATCGCATCAACCCCCTGTGATTTAAGGGCCGACAAAACGGCCTCACCACTTAATAATGAAATGTCACGCTCAGCAGCATGCCCACCCATTGCCACAGCAACCTTGCCAAAAGATTTAGCGGATTGAATAGTGCTCATTGCGCCTTTTCCTCACCGATAATACGAACTTCTGTTTCAAGCAAAACACCCTGATTTTTATGCACCTGACCTTTGACATATTCAATGAGACGTTCAATGTCCTTAGCCGTGGCATGACCTGTATTTAATATAAAGTTCGAATGTTTCTCTGATACTTGCGCACCGCCAATTCGATAACCTTTCAAGCCTGTTATTTCAACTAAATGCGCCGCATGGTCTCCTTCAGGGTTTTTGAAAACAGATCCACCGCTAGGAACATTTGTAGGTTGTGTTTGTGAACGTTTAGCCAATAACTGACGTATTTTTTCACGACTTTCTTTATTGCCACCTTGAGGAATATCTAAATAACACGCTACAAACCACTCATCATCAGCCAGTGATACTGAGCGATAGCCCACGTCAAAATCATCCGCATCGCGTACTATTAAATCCCCGTGCCGATTCAACAAAACAACCTTACTAACTAACGCCCATGTTTCACCACCAAATGCACCAGCATTCATAGCTAACGCACCACCCATTGTGCCGGGAATACCGGCTAAAAACTCCGCCCCAGACAAGCCTTTTTCTGCAGCTAGTTTAGCCACCAAAGCACACGGCACACCTGCTTCAACTTTAAGCATTCCGTCAGCCAATTGTTCCATCTGTTTTAAACAACCTCGTGTATAAATGACTGAGCCGCGCACGCCACCATCACGAATTAATACATTACTACCCAAACCCAACCAAAGTACTGGCTCGCCAGCTGGTAGCGACTTCAAATATTGTTGTGCGTCCTCTATACCTGCTGGTTTATATAACCGATCTGCAATACCACCCACACGCCATGATGTATAACGAGCCAAGGGCTCCTTCTCCATCAAGCATCCTGTTAATTGGTGAGTATTTTTCATCATCATATGCATAAGCCCCTAGGTCGTTTGCCCAAGGTCGCTTAGAGTATTTAACTGTTTTTCTAACTTTGCAGATGCGGCACCAATATCTCCGGCCCCAGAAGTCACCACAATGTCATTGGCTAATAAAACGCCATCTAAAACATCGGGGAGTTGCTGAATATCCTTGACGAATACAGGAATAATTTTTCCTCGTTGCCGAATGGCCTTACTCAAGGCTGCCCCATCAGAACCAGCAATTGGTTTTTCACCAGCAGCAAACACGTCAAGTAATACCAATACATCCACCTCATTTAACACATCGACAAAATCTTCAAACATATCGTGTGTTCTAGAGTAACGGTGTGGTTGAAAAACCAAAACCAAGCGCTTGTCTGACCAGCCTTCACGCACAGCTTTAATGGTGGCGATAACTTCACGAGGGTGATGCCCATAGTCATCAACCAATAAAGCTGAACCACCTTCTCGCTTTATTTCGCCATTCACTTGGAAGCGTCGTCCAACACCCTTAAAGTGATTCAGGCCAGATGCAATCGCCTCATCAGATACGCCCAACTCACTGGCCACTGCAATTGCCGCCAGAGCATTTAAAACATTATGTTTACCCGGCATATTCAAGGTTAACGGTAACTGCCCCTTATTACCCAAACGCTTTAAATTAAAATGTGTTCGAAAGCCTTCTTGTTTTACATTCAACGCCTGAAAATCTGCCGCTTGATCAATGCCATAACTCAAAATAGGTTTGCCAATCGATGGCGCCAATTCGCGTATATTCTCATCATCAACACACATCACCGCTAAACCATAAAATGGCAATTGATGTAAAAACGACTGAAAGGCATCTTTCACTTGCTGAAAATCGCCACCGTATGTACTCATATGGTCTTCATCAATATTGGTGACCACTGCAATCATGGGTTGAAGGTGTAAAAATGACGCATCACTTTCATCTGCTTCTGCAACCAAGTAATGGCTTTCACCCAGTTTTGCATTTGACCCTGCACTGTTTAACAAACCACCAATCACAAAGGTAGGGTCCAGTTGCCCCTCTGTCATCAGCACTGCCAATAGACTAGTTGTTGTGGTTTTTCCATGCGTACCGGCAATTGCAATACCAAACCTAAACCGCATCAATTCCGCAAGCATTTCAGCGCGCGGAATAACCGGCACACGTTGCTCTTTCGCAGCAACAACTTCTGCATTGTCTTTTTGAACCGCTGTTGAGGTTACCACTACATCGCAATCGTCTACATTCTCGGCCATGTGCCCGATGTAAATGGTCGCACCTTGGTTCGCTAATCGCTCAGTTACTTTACTATTACGAATATCTGACCCTGATACCTCATAGCCAAGGTTGATCAACACTTCGGCTATGCCACTCATTCCCGCACCACCAATGCCGATAAAATGAATACGCTTAAGTTTGCCAAAACCTAAGTGCGCTGAATAATGTTTATGCGTATTGGGCATCATAAAGCCACCTCCAAACAAGCATTAGCAACTAATTCTGTTGCCTCTGGTTTTGCTAACGACCGTGCTTTTTTACGCATATCTGATAATTGATTTTCATTAGTAAGCAAGGCCTTTAATGTTTCTGACAGGTTCTGTGATGTCAGTGTCGACTGCGGCATCAACACAGCCGCCTCTGCATCTGCTAAGTAGGCTGCATTTTTAGTTTGATGATCATCTATGGCATGCGGCAGTGGTACAAGAATGGAAGGTAAGCCCATTATTGCTAACTCAGAAATGGTCATTGCTCCTGCCCTACAAATCACAATATCAGCCCATTGATATACTTGCTTCATATCCGCAATAAACTCTCGAATATCTGCTGCAACACCCGCCTCACCATATTTTTCTCTGGCAATCTGTATGGTCGCTTTGCCTGCCTGATGAATAACGTTAACGCTTAAACTAGCCTGTAGGCTTTGTAATGCCTCAGGCACCACCTCATTCAATACCGATGCACCCAAGCTACCACCAACGACTAAAATATTTGTGTTTTTCTTTAGCTCACCCACCGAGCTGCCTAACAACTCTTTTCTAACTGGGTTACCTGTAAAGATAGCGCCTGTCTGTTCATCAAAACTATTTGGAAAGGCTTCTAATACCCGCTTAGCCAACTTTTTTAACAAACGATTTGTTGTACCTGGCACCCGGTTTTGTTCATGTATAACCAGCGGCGTTTTGTGTAACCAAGCCATCAAACCACCAGGGCCTGAGGCAAAACCACCCAGCCCTAATATCACATCGGGTTGACGACGACGAATGATGTTAGCGGCCTGATAGCAGGCTTTTAACAACATTATTGGCGCTAGCAATAAGCTCAGCAGACCTTTGCCTCGCAAACCGGATACGCTTAACCAGTCAATTTCAATACCGGCTTCCGGCACTACTGTTGCTTCAATGCCCTTTTTGGTGCCTAACCAGCTAACCATGTGTCCAGCATTCTGTAAGTAATCTGCCACAGCCAAGGCTGGAAAGACGTGCCCACCTGTGCCACCCGCCATAATCATTATGCGTAATGCCATGCCGCGCCCCCTTTCAATTGAGACATGTACTGTTGTTGTGTTTCATGGTAAATACGGCACAACAAACCCACGACCATGCACATTACAATCATGCTACTGCCACCATAGCTCATTAAAGGCAAGGTTAACCCTTTCGTCGGTAACACACCCATATTTACAGCAATATTTACAAACGATTGCAGGCCAATCCAGACACCTAAACCGTAAGCTAATAATGAATAAAATCTTAGGTTTAATCGCTCTGCGGCCTTACCTATTTGAAAAGCACGCCATAGCAATAAACCAAATAACAAAATCACCACACTAGACCCTATAAAACCCAATTCTTCACTGAGAACCGCAAAAATAAAATCGGTATGCGCTTCTGGTAAATAAAACAACTTTTGGATACTACTACCTAGCCCTACCCCAAACCATTCACCACGTCCCATTGCAATAAGCGATTGAACCAGCTGAAACCCCGAACCTAAGTGATCTGCCCAAGGATCCATGAAAGCTGTCACTCGTTCCATTCTGTAAGTTGAAGAAGCAATCGCCAGTACACCTAATACAACCCCCATCAACACAAGGGTCAAAAACTCTATAAGGCGTGCACCCCCTAAAAACATCATGCACATCACACTAAAGCCAATAACAAACGTTGCACCAAAATCAGGCTCAGCCAACAACAAACCGAACACCACACCTAGCGGTAGCATAGGGCGTATTACCCCTTTGATAGACTCGCGGACAACATGAACATGACGCGTTAAAAAACCTGCCATATAAACAATACAAACAAGCTTTACAATTTCTGAGACTTGAAGCCGAGCTACGCCCAAATTAATCCAGCGGTAACTACCATTTACCTTCACGCCGATACCCGGAATAAACACCAAGACCAGTAGGGCGATCGCTACCAAAATTAGGTTAGGCCCACTTTGCTCCCATGCCGATAATGGAACATTGGCCATGACAAACGCCAAGATCAAACCCACAACAATATGTGCCGCCTGACGTGCAGGGTAATGCCAAATATTGTCGAACACTCTTTCGCCAATGTGTAATGAAGCCGACACCACCATCACATAACCAATGCAAAGCAAACTCATCGCCGCAAATAACATCCAGCCATCTAAATAGTAACGGCCGCGTCTTGCCACTCGTGAAGACTCTCCTACGCTTAACATCGCAGCACTCATCGTTCTAACGCCTCCACAGCCGCCATAAAATGCTCACCACGTTGCTGATAACTTGCAAATTGGTCCAGCGATGCACAAGCAGGCGACAATAATACTGTGTCTCCAGATACTGCATGCTCAGCGGCTAGTTGAACCGCTTTTTCGATATTAGCAACCAATTCACAAGGTATTGACCCAACCGCTTCTTGCTGAAACCTTTTAGCATCACGCCCAAGCAATATGACCAATGAAACATTTGACTGAATACTCTGCTTTAACAAACTAAAGTCAGCGCCTTTTCCATCACCGCCAGCAATTAGAATAATCGGAGCAGGCAAACCATTTAGCGCCGCTAAACAGGCTCCTGGGTTGGTGGCTTTAGAATCATTTATCCATGTAACACCCTTTAACTCAGTCACCCATTGCGTTCGATGACTAAGGCCTGAAAACTCTCTTAATGCTATTTGTTGAGCCGCTACTGGAATCTTTAGCGCATCGGCCATCGCCATCGCAGCTAGAGCATTTTGAATATTATGTGTGCCTTTAATTTTTAACTCAGCAACTTGCAAAATAGGCTCACTACCTTTTGACAACCATTCTGCGCCGTCCACCGATAGCAGACCATAATGATCACCATTAGGCTGATCCAAGCCAAATGAAACACCTTGACGTTCCGATGGTAATACCAATGCGTTAACCATCTCGTCTTGACGGTTAAAAACCGCCACGCCCTCACCAAAAAAGATTCGTTGTTTCGCATCACAATAAGCCACCACGCTGCGATAACGATCCATATGGTCATCACTAATGTTCAGCAGCGCCGCCACATCAGCTTTAAGCTGAGAGGTTCTTTCAAGCTGAAAACTAGATAGTTCTAAAACATACAAGTCGGCCGTTTTCTCGGTTAACAAATCTAAAGCCGGTGTCCCTAGGTTTCCACCGACTCGAACATCCCATTGAGCTTTTTCAGCCATCTGGCCCAATAAGGTTGTCACGGTACTTTTTCCATTTGAACCAGTAATACCTACAACAGGCGCATCTACACACACCGCGAAAAGGTCTATATCACCAAACACAGGCACACCACGTTCTGATGCTGCTTGAATTTCTTGCTCCTCCAACGTCACCCCAGGACTCACAATAATATGCGTCGCTGCTTCAAAAAAATCATGATCAAAACCGCCAGTAAACACAGCAATATCTCGAAATGATTCTTCAACCACATCTAAACCAGGCGGAGTTTCACGGCTATCAACCACAGCCACTTCAATATGATTTTGTTGCAGGAATCTAATCACCGATAAACCGGTCACGCCCAGACCCACAACAAGTACACGCACGCCATCTTGATCCAAGCCCAAACGGGCTAAACCTAAACGTTGATAGTGAAAATCATTTTGCATCAGTGCTTCCATTATCTTAGTTTTAACGTAGACAACCCGATTAACACCAAAATAACGGTGATAATCCAAAAACGAACAATAATTCTTGGCTCTGGCCAGCCTTTTAACTCGAAATGATGATGAATAGGCGCCATTCTAAAAATGCGCTTACCGGTTAATTTAAACGAGGCCACTTGCAAGATGACCGAAACCGTTTCCATCACAAACACACCGCCCATGATGATTAACACCAATTCTTGGCGTACTAAGACTGCTAAAACCCCCAAGGCAGCCCCTAACGCCAGCGCACCCACATCTCCCATAAAAACCATTGCGGGGTAAGCGTTAAACCATAGGAAACCCATACCTGCACCCACTATCGCCCCACAAAACACAACCAGCTCACCCGTTCCTTGTAAGCTAGGAATCGCCAAATATTGAGCAAATTGTGCATTCCCAGATAAATACGCAAAAATACCCAACGCACCTGCGACTAAGACTGTCGGCATGATCGCTAGGCCATCCAAACCATCGGTTAAATTAACCGCATTACTGGTGCCAACGATCACAAAATAAGTCAACGGAACAAAGAACCAGCCTAGTTGAAGGCTTACATCTTTAAAAAATGGTACGAACAGTGTCGTTTCAATGGGCGATACCGCTGTGTAATACAAAAATAACGCCGCCGATAAGGCAATCACTGACTGACCTAAATATTTTTTACCCGCCGACAAGCCTTTGGGGTCTTGCAAGGCTACTTTTTTATAATCATCAATAAAGCCTATTACCCCTGTTAACAGGGTAACCAGCAACACGACCCAAACATATCGATTGGAAAGATCAGCCCACAACAAGGTACTCAAACCAACGGCCACTAAAATTAACGTCCCGCCCATTGTTGGCGTGCCCGCTTTTTTAAAATGTGTTTCCGGACCATCATCACGTACCGCCTGACCTATCTTATGAAACGTCAACCTACGAATCATGGTTGGCCCAACAAGAAAGGCGATAAACAACGCCGTTAACGTGCCTAAAATCGAACGCATCGTCAGATAGTGAAACACTCTAAAACCACTGTGGTATTCAGACAGCCAGTCTGCAATCATTAACAACATACGCTGTCCTCTTTAAGTGTTATTTTTTCAACAATAGTTTCTAAACCCTGTGAACGAGAGCCTTTTAGCAAAATCACTGTATCCGCACTCAGCTCATGCTCTAAGTGCACTGCCAACGCGTCTTTAGTAGAAAAGTGAACCGCCTGCCGATTTGGCGACTTACTGTGCTTATTAAACTCATTCACCGCCACTTTCATCTGCTCGCCGACAGCATAAAAACGCTCTACATGACTGGTTTCAATGTCTGCACCTAACTGCCGATGAATCTGCATACTCTCAGTCCCAAGCTCTGCAAAATCACCCAGCACTAACCACACAGGTTGCTGTATATTTTTTAAACAGGCCATGGCTGCTTCAAATGATTTAGGGTTTGCGTTGTAGCAATCATTAATAACAACACTGTTATTAACGCCTTTTAATGATTGCATCCGACCTTTTACCACCATCAGTCGCTCTAACCCTTCTTTAATATCAGTGAGCGACTCGCCTAAACTGATGGCTGCACTGGCCGCCGCAAGTGCATTTAGAACATTATGCGTACCGATAAGGTTTAGCTGAATTTCGACCTGTTCTTGCTGATAATGCAGAATAAAAGTCGTTTTAAATTGACCGTTAAAAATACCCGTTTGTACCGATTCAATATCTGCCCACACATCAGCATTATCAGACCAGCCGAAACGAATAACACGTCTATTTCCAAGTAACGCCAGCCATTGGTCTAACCAAGGCTCTTCTTGATTAAGAATCGCCGTCCCTGTTTCACTAACTCCTGAAACAATTTCACCTTTCGCGTTGGCAACACCCTGAATACTGCCAAACCCCTCTAAGTGCGCTGAGCCAACATTATTTAAAATCGCCACGGTTGGTGCTGCAATATCACATAGATGCGCAATATCACCTGAATGACTTGCGCCCATTTCAATCACTGCAACATCATATTCGTCGGTTAGCCTTAATAAAGTAAGCGGCACGCCTATTTGATTATTCAGATTACCTTCTGTTGCTAGCACTTTATTCGAACCGCTTAAAATGCTTGCTAACATTTCTTTTACACTGGTTTTGCCATTACTGCCCGTAATAGCGACCAAGGGGATATCCAGCGCCTTACGTTGTTCTTTTGCGATCTGCGTTAAAGCTAATAAAGTGTCATCTACTCTCACATATGGCATATCAACACTTATCTCAGCACTAACAATCGCCGCCACTGCACCGTTCTTATTGGCCTGTTCTACAAAATCATTTGCGTCAAAATTTTCACCTTGTAAGGCAACAAAAAGATCACCCTGTTGGATCTTTCTTGTGTCTGTACTAATGGCATTAAAGCTCACGTTTTCACCCACAAGGTGCCCTTTAGTGATAACCGCTGCTTGCTGAAGGCTCATGGTTTGCATCCGTGACCTCCCTCTTCGCTCAACACGCTTGCATTTAATGCATCTTTTACCTGTGCAACATCGCTAAAAGCTATTTTTTCATTCTGTATCTGTTGGTATTCTTCGTGCCCTTTACCGGCCACTAAAATAATGTCGTTTTTAGCGGCACTTGCAATGGTTTGCTGTATTGCCTGCCCACGATCAAGCGTAACGGTCAGCTTAGCCACATGACTAATGCCTGCTTTAATCTGCTCAGCGATCGCTTCAGCTGATTCAAAACGTGGGTTGTCATTTGTAATAACAATACTATCGGCTAACTCATCCGCTATGGCCCCCATTAGTGGACGCTTTGCTTCATCCCGATTACCGCCACAGCCAAAAACCAATCTTAAGGTTCCTTTGCAGTGCTGACGCAAGCTTTGCAAAGCAAGCCTTAAGGCATCTGGTGTGTGCGCATAATCAACCACCACTTCGGGCTCAGCCCCTTCAACTAAAACCCGTTGCATACGCCCTTCAACGGCCTTCACCTTTTCAACCTTAGCAACGGCGACACTCAATTCATCACCCATTGCTATTAACACAGCAGTGCTTGCAACAAGGTTATCAATATTGAAAGCACCAAACAGTTCAGAGTGAACTTGAACAGTACACCCATTAAAAGACAACTCGAATGATAAGCCCGTTGCTAGCAATCGTTCATTAGAGATAAACAAACAATTTTCAACTGTTGAATAGCAGCTCGACCTTGAGAATGAATACACTTTAACGCTTGATGACAGTGCGTTTTTAATCCGCTCACTAAAGGCATCATCCCGATTTAGAACAACAAAGCTTAATGAAGGACATTTGAATAAGGTTAATTTAGCATCACCATAAGCCTCAAGGGTTTGATGATAATCCAAATGGTCATGTGTTAAATTTGTGAACACAGCGCCCTTAAACGCAACCGCCTTAACCCGCCCTTGATCTAAACCATGCGAAGAAACTTCCATCGCAACGGTTGCAATGCCTTCGTCGCGTAAAGTCGCCAGTTGCCGCTGAACACTCACTGCATCTGGAGTGGTATTGATCGTTTTCTTTAAATCATCAACCTGTCCCCAGCCTAAGGTACCGATGATAGCGGATGAATTTGTCTGTACATTTAATGCCTGAGCAATAAAGTGGCTCACCGAGGTTTTACCATTGGTGCCAGTAATCCCGACCACAGATAACTCCTTCGATGGAAATTGATATAAACGCGCAGCCATGATGCTGATATGCTCACCAAGGTTGGCAAGCTTAAAGAGGGAAATGCTATGTGCTTTTTTTACTTTCTCGGCTAAAAATTCACCCCCTGCTTCAGGGTCATAAATAATCGCAACTGCGCCAGCTTGTATCGCTTGTTCTGCGTACATAAGGCCATGCTGTTGTGAACCAGCGACTGCTATAAATACGTCATCTTTTTGAATATTGCGCGCATCTACACTCAAATTTGCAATACGTATGTCTGAGTCAACCTCCAACAAGCCGTCCAACACGGTTTGCAAAGGCAGCAACGAAGAATTTTGCTTAGCTGGCATCATTGAATACCTCTTTCAAGTGATGCAAACACGGTTGCCTTATCGAGGTTGTCCGGTGCAATATTCATTAAGCGTAACGCCCCAGACATCACTCTGGAAAATACTGGTGCGGCCACTAAACCACCATAGTAATCGCCTGCTTTTGGCTCATCTATCACCACAACCATTACTAATTTTGGGTCGCTAGCTGGCGCCATGCCTGCAAATACACCTAAGTATTTATCTTCTGCGTAGCCACCGGCGATCGCTTTTTTTACAGTGCCTGTTTTACCGGCAACCGAGTAACCGTACACCTTTGCTCTGGGCGCTGTACCCGCTTTGGTAACCACACCGCGCATCATATTGCGCACACTGTTAGCAACTGTTGGACTCATCACCCGTACACTTTCAGCAGCCGCTTCATCAACCACTAACGAAATCGGCTCTAAAACACCTTCATTCGCAATAACCGAATAAGCACGTGCTAATTGCAATGCCGAGGTAGACAAACCATAACCAAATGACAAGGTCGCCGTTTCAATCGGCCGCCACTGCTCATAGCCAACTAGTTTGCCACGAGCTTCTCCCGGAAACCCAAGGCCTGCTGACTGACCAAACCCTAAACTATTCAACATACCCCATAACTTTTCGCCAGGAATGCCCAAAGCAATTTTTGCTGACGCCACATTACTTGACTTAAGTAGTAGCGTTGCTAAATCTATTTCACCGTAATTACGGTGATCCCGCACTTGACTACGTCCCACTCGCATATAACCGGGGTTGGTATCAATCACGGTAGAAGCATCAAAGACACCCGATTCCATGCCTGCCGCAACGGTAAAGGGCTTCATTGTTGAACCGGGTTCGAACAAATCAACAAAGGCTCTGTTACGAACATGACTCGCTTTAATCTTAGAACGATCGTTTGGATTAAAGGCAGGCTGGTTTGCCACTGCTAACAACTGGCCAGTTTCAGCATTCAGCAACACTAATGAACCAGACGTGGCCTTTTGCTGCGCGACGGCCGCCTTTAACTCTCGGTATGCTAAATATTGCAAACGCCGGTCTATCGTTAGCCGAATATCTTGACCGGGAATAGGCGCACGTATGTTATCAACATGCTTTACCATTCTGCGTTTGCCATCACGAAGCACACGCTCGGCACCTGCTGACCCTTTTAATGATTCATCCCAGGCTAATTCAAGGCCCTCTTGCCCTTCATCATCAATATTTGTAAAGCCAACAAGATGTGCTGCCACCTCGCCATCAGGGTAATAGCGCCTATATTCCTTTTGTAAATACACCCCTGGTAATTGCAACTGATCAATCATTGCCGTCACCTGTGGATCCATATGGCGACGCAAATACACAAACCGCCTCGAGGCTACTTTTTTAAGCTTCTTATCAAGTGCGCTAACCTTCAAACCAAGCAGCTTTGCAAACTCTTTCTTTTTAGTGCCCAGCTCCAACTCTTGCGGGTTCACCCAAACAGAACTCACTGGTGCACTAATGGCCAACGCGTGCCCACCTACATCTGTAATTTTTCCACGATAAGCAGGTAATTTGATGTCACGCAAATGAACCGCTTCTCCGCGCTTTTGCAAATAACTATTATTTAATACTTGTAAATCAATTGCCCGATAAATCAGCACGCACATCATCAACATAAAACACGCCAGAATAAATCGGCGACGCCCCGCCAACTCAGGCACAATAACCTTCTGCACAGTGTTATTAGATTGTTGATGTGAATACTTCATTTAACTTTTACGTAAACAATTTGTGCCGACGTAGGCGCCTGTAAATTTAACTTTGTACGAGCTAGTTTTTCTATTCGGTTATTTGATGACCAAGTGTTTTGCTCTAACTGCAAACGATTCCATTCAACGCCCAACCTATCCTGTTCTCGTAATTCTTTTTGTAGCTGATTAAACATTAAACGCGCATCATATTTCACGTACACAACGGCCAATGCCGACACCATCACCAACACCAATAAAATCACTGTAATACCTGCTAGACTTTGATCTGCCATTACAATTTCTCTGCAATACGTAATACAGCGCTGCGACTTCGGACATTACCCGCTACTTCATTCGCAGACGCTTTAATTGCCTTACCCACCACTTTTAACACCGGCTTTTTAGCATCTAACGGCATTGGAAGATGGCGAGGAACGATCTCTCCACGCGACTGCTCACGTATAAACCGTTTCACAATTCTGTCTTCTAACGAATGAAAGCTAATAACGGCTAAGCGGCCGCCTTGTTTCAACATACTCAATGAGCTTGCCAAGGCCTGCTCAAGGTCATCGAGTTCTTTGTTAATTTTAATTCGAATGGCTTGAAAGCTTCTTGTTGCAGGATGTTTGCCGGGTTCTCGCCTTTTCACAACATTTGCAATTAATGCCGCTAATTGAGCCGTTGTTTCAATCGCCGTTTCCTTGCGCTGAAGAACAATTTCTGCTGCAATTTTACGAGCAAACTTTTCCTCACCATACACCCTTAGCACTTTGACCAGCTCGCCTTCTTCAACATGAGAAAGCCATTGCGCTGCTGACTCGCCCTGCGTTGAATCCATTCTCATATCTAAAGGTCCATCTTTCATGAAACTAAAGCCACGTTCTGCAACATCTAACTGAGGGGACGACACACCAAGGTCTAGCAAAATACCATCAACCGCGCCATCCCAATGCCGTTCTTGTGCCAATTGCTCCATCTGTGCAAAACTACTGTGCGCTAATTCAAATCGTTCGTCTTTTAATAAGGCTTGTGCTTGGGGGGAGTTCACAGCATCCATATCCTTATCAATGGCCAATAAGCGCCCCTGAGGCGACAAGACCTGCAATATTGACCCGCTATGACCACCACGACCAAAGGTTCCATCGATATAAACCCCATCAGTTTGTCGTATCAGCCCCTCTATCGCTTCGTCCAATAAAACCGGCTTATGTAATTCACCAGTAGACATCAAAGCGACAAGGTTCCCAGTTCAGGTGAAAGCTCACCGTCTTCTGCACTCTCCTCTTCAAACCATATGTCACGCTTAGTGACCCATGTCTGCTCATTCCAAATTTCGAACTTGTTTCCCTGTCCTATCATGACTGTTTTCTTATCCAGTCCAGCAAATTCTCGTAGGGGTGGCGACACAAGCACTCGGCCCTGCCCATCCAATTCGCATTCGGTTGCGTGCCCAATTAATAAACGCTGCAAACGTCTGGCTTGCTTATTTAGGGTAGGCAATTTAATCAATTTTCGTTCTATATCCTCCCAAACCGGCAAGGGATATAATAAGAGACTATGTTCACGATCAACCGTCATCATCATTTGCCCATCACAAGAGGTTTTCAACTGCGCACGATAACGCGTAGGGATAGACAATCGCCCCTTTGCATCCAACGTCACGTTATTAACCCCTCTAAACAAAACCGGCCCCCTTATTTGATTTATTCCCTTTTCTACCACTTTACCCCACTTTTTTGCACTATAAGGATGAAAATACCACTCTGTCAAGTTTCCCATTCCATAAATACTTTCTTTACGAACAAACACTTAGCTAGGGTTTATAGAGGCCATTGGAAAACACATTTAAATAAACAATAAAGGCAATAAAAATCATTGGCTTGCATCGCTTTATTAAAGAAAATACTAGAAATTCTTTTGTTAAACCCTTCTGATAAAGAAATATTGCGGAACAAGCAGATGATCGGCAAGCAGTGCCATAAAAACGTAACCTATTGAATAATAATGACATTATTGTTTGGTTTTAATTTCAAAAACGCATGTTCTCATTCACAAAAAAAGCCCCTTCATTTTAAAACCCATTGATACCATCACGTTGCAAGCACATCGCTCTTAAAAACAGCCAGCAAACACACAAATTTGCTAAACCATCTGAAGGGGTTTCTTTTTAGCTATGCACTGGCACTCACCGGTTCTGATATATTAACTATCAACCTATTAAGATTCCCAATACACATTTAATCGCTGCACAACGCTTTACTCAGGAGACCAGATGGAAATTCGCGCCCTTACCTTTTTCACTGAACTGCCAATCAATACCGACAAACAACAGATGGAGCAACAAATTGCACCTCTCGGCAAACAAGCCTTGCAGGTTAAAAAGTTATTTACTGACGCAGGTTTTGCCGTGCAAAGTTTACGCCTAGCCAGCCAACCACTCGAAAAAATTTTCCCCGAAGGCGCCAGCGCTGAGCATTTAGCCTTGTTTGCCAGCCAGTACGAACAAGTTGCCAATCAAGCAGGCTTTAAACATGTAGCCCTAGGGACACTTGGAGCAAGCTTAAGCACTGACGAGGCAAGCACTGAAAACAGCTTAATCAAACAACTTATGGCTGGAATCCCTGCCATCATTGAGGCAACTGATTGGGTATTTACCTCCGTACAATTGGCCGATCAGGCAAATGGACTCAAAACAGACTGCCTGCCACCTGCAGCGCAAGTCGTGGTGGATAACTCAACCATCAAAGAAGACGGTTTTGGTAATTTACGCTATTGCATGGTCGCCAATATGCCAGCATTTAGCCCGTTTTTTCCTGCCGCTTGGCACGATGGAAACAGCTCAACCGCCTTTTCAATGGCTATCGAATCCGCAGATATCCTTGTCGACTTATTAGAAACCTTTGATAATACTGAACAGCGCTGGTTAGCAGAGCCGTCCTTAACAGCCACGTTTAACCACCTCGGAGCAACGCTTGATCAGCTGGGAACCGAAGCTGCCGCGCTCACTAATATAACCTACCGCGGCATTGATATGACGCCATCACCCTATCCAAGCATTCCTCGTTCTTTTGGTCGTATTGTGGAACTGCTCACAAACGAACCTTTTGGTGGCCCCGGCACAATGGCAGCCATTGGTTTAATCAAACAAAGCTTGGATGCCGCTAACTTTAATCGCGCCGGCTACTGTGCGGTCATGCTTTTGCCACTAGAAGATGCAGTGCTCGCACAAAACGCTATCAGTGAGAATTTTAATATCGCAACGCTATTGGCTTGCGCAGCTGTTGGCGGTACCGGCTTGGATGTCATCCCTGTTAGTGGCAATACACCTCAGAAAAAAATTGAGGGGTTAATGCGAGACACAGCGATGTTGTCTCTGTCCTTAAATAAACCTTTAACCGTCCGTTTATTACCCGTGCCTGGGCAACAAGCAGGTGAATTGACTCAGTTCAACTTTGATTACTTTTCTTCAACACGTATTTTTGACCTATAAACATGTTGAAGTTATGAAATAACACTAAATGTTCATAATAAATTTGATCACCGCGCCCATACTCATGACACAGAACAAACCAAAGCACCAAAGAATCACAAACCATGCCCATTGTTTTTGTTTAGGCGATAAATATTTACTTAATAATTTGTCCATTAGCTAACTCTATATATTTTTGCAAGCTAAATGCTCCGCGAATCTCACCTATTTTAAAGCCCATCGCGGTATCGCGAGGGTAGAGCTCCTTGATATGATTTTTAAGTGAGGTCTCTACCGTTATGCCATGGCAACTTAAACACAAGCCCTGCATTGGAATTGCCTTCATATACATTATGCTTGTGCCCTGCTGTTGCCACCATTCCATTTCGGCAAGGTCTTCACCCGCACTTTTCCTGCTTACAAACTCGTCTAAAACCGCCTTTTCTTGCGCTGTGGGCTTGTTGTTTTGATGACGTGTTTTTAACGAGGTACGCCCTATTGCCCAGCCTGTTTCGTCTGCCATTTTTTCTGCAATTTCAGGTGCGCGAAGACTACACACATCGACGGCTTTTTTTAAACCACCTGTTTTAATCGCCGCCTGTAATTCCTGCTTTAATGTTTGTTGAAATTGCTGGGTAATGCCTCTTGCTTCCTCAACATAAGAAAAGACAGGCTCTTGTGCAAAACTGACTGCATAACACAATAAACACGCAACAATTAGCCCGCTTTTAATACATGGCTTTATCATCAGCTTTACCCCTAAATATGTAATAACTATATCCTGTATACACTAAAATAATGGGCAAAAACACCGCGGTTCCAACTAATAAGAATGATTGCGATGTTGAGGCAGCGGCCGCATCCCAAAGGGTAAAACTAAACGGAACAATCCATGGAAACAAGCTGATACCTAGCCCCACATAACCGAGTAAAAATATGAAGATGGTGAGCAAAAACGGACGAATCTCGCGCTCGCTATGTAAGTCTTTCCAAAGTAAAACAAAAGCGCAAAACGTAATAATAGGAACCGGTGCCAGAAAAAACATATTGGGCATAGAAAACCACAACGTCAGAATGCGTTCGTCAATAAATGGCATACACAAACTCACTAAGCCCATTGCCAATGCTACAAAGCCGATAACATACCGCGCCACAGCACGTGCCCAGCGCTGGGTATCATCCTCACATTTCCATATGAGCCATGTTGCGCCAATCAGCGCATAGCCAAACACTAGCGAAATACCTGTTACTACTGCAAACCCATTAGCCCAGTCAAGCGGACCACCGGCAAAACTTCGCTCAACAACCTCAAAGCCTTGTACAAAATTACCCAAAATTACGCCCTGCATAAACGCAGCCAATAACGAGCCAACGTGGAAAGACACATCCCATAGTTTGCGGTCTCTTCCCTCCGTTTTAAAACGAAATTCAAAGGCGACACCACGAAAAATGAGCCCTATCAGCATTAAAATAACGGGTAAATAAAGTGCCGGCATCACTATCGCATACGCAACTGGAAAAGCCGCAAAAAGACCGCCGCCACCAAGAACAAGCCACGTTTCGTTACCATCCCAAAACGGCGCGATCGAATTCATTATTTTGCTACGGCATTTATCGCTAGGCGCAAATGGAAATAATATGCCACAGCCCAAATCAAAGCCATCCAACAAGACATATATAAAAACAGCTGTTGCGATTAAAGCGCCCCATATTAAAGGTAGGTCTAGCCATGGTGATAAATCAAACATTTTTACCCTCCTTTCCAATGTTGCTGGCTAGATTAGGTGCAACCGCCTCTTGCCCGTGTTCATAATAGCCATTACCCGACTTATCTTGGTTGGGCCCCTTGCCAATTAATTTCAAAATATAATAACTACCCGTGCCAAAAATCAGCGTATAAGCCACAACAAAAATACCTAAGCTCAAGGCCAGTTGTTCTGCGATAACTGGAGAAATACTCTCCGCCGTTCTCACAACACCATATACGGTAAAGGGTTGGCGCCCAACCTCCGTTACAAACCAACCAGCTAACAATGCTATAAACCCGCTTGGCATCATTGCCATGCACCATAATTGAAAGGACTTAACATCAAACAAGCGTTTTCTGAAATATAAAATGGCAGCCAAAATACCCGTTAGTATCATTGCCACACCCAAGCCAACCATAACGCGGAAAGACCAAAACACAATAGCCACCGGAGGGCGATCTTCTTTTGCGACCTCTTTCAACCCAGGCACAACCCCCTCTGCAGAACCTGTTAGGATCAAACTAGCGCCGTTAGGAATAGTAATACCATAATCTGTACTTTCGGTTTCTTCATTCGGTATGCCAAAAAGGTACAGCGGTTTATTGCTGCCACGCTCCCAGTTTCCCTCCATCGCAGCCACCTTGATAGGTTGATATTCCATTGTGTTTTCACCATGTGCATGGCCTATAAACAACTGGGTTGGCGCAACAAAAACCGCCATCAGCATCGCCATAGAAAACATCACTTTAGCGTGTTCAACATGGATTTTTCGCCATAAATAATAGGCTCCAACCCCGCCTACAACAAAAGCGGTTGTCAGATAGGCTGCTGTTACCATATGAAGAAAACGCACAGGGAAAGATGGGTTAAAAATAACTTCCATCCAATTTGTGGCATACAGCAAACCATCGGCCCTTACTTCAAAACCCTGAGGGGTTTGCATCCAACTATTAGCTGACAAAATCCAAAACGCGGAAACAAGCGTGCCAAAAGCTACAATTAAGGTGGAAACAAAATGCATTTTCTTGCTCACACGGCCCCAACCAAAAAGCATAATGCCAAGAAAAGATGCTTCCAAAAAGAACGCTGTTAGCACTTCGTAGCCTAGAAGCGGCCCAATAACATTGCCAACTTTATCGGAAAAAACAGACCAGTTAGTACCAAACTGATAGGACATCACAACACCCGAGACAACACCCATCCCAAAGCACACCGCAAAAATCTTAATCCACATTTTGTAGATTTCTCTATAAACATTTTTGCCTGTTTTCAGATACAGCCCCTCAACAACAGCAAGCCAACTTGCTAAGCCAATCGTGAATGCCGGAAAAACAATGTGAAAACTAATCGTGAAGGCGAATTGAATACGCGCCAGTAATACAGGGTCAAGCTCAAGTGCTAACATAATATTTATCCTCTATTTTTCCACGGTCACCAGTTGCAATAAACGCTGAACAACATTTATAGAATACCCCCAAGCTTTTCAACGTCGTTCCCATTCTACTGCCATTAAAAACTTTATGCGGCTACCTCATTGTTATGAGCGTTTACGTTTGCGGCCTTATCGTATCACCTTTCATATAGCAACAAGGCTGCTATAGATCAGCTCGTTCAAATTTAAGCATTTAGTTGTCAGACTTATTGACAATAAGTAATGAGAATGATTATCATTAACATTCTCATTACTTAAATTCATTATGGTTAAGGTGTTTTCATGTCTCATTTATTAATAACTAGCGGTCCCGTTGTTTGGTTACTTATTGTCTTTTCTGTTGTCTCGCTAACGGTCACCCTGTTAAAAATTTGGCAGTTTTGGCAATTGAGGGATACTTCAAAATCTTCTATTGGAGAAGCGTTTTCAAACTTTAAGCAAAATAAAGTTGCCCAAGCGATTGTGCTGGTTAATGGCCAGCGTCATTTAAGGTCAACACTGATCGCCCAAGCACTTCAATTATTAGATAGCGGCGTCCTGTCTACAGAAGAAGCAAAAAACGAAATTTTAAGAAAGGCTCGCTTTGCACTAGCCGACCTTGCTAAGTACCTACGAATTCTAGAGGTCATTGCCTCACTGGCTCCCTTATTAGGGCTGCTAGGCACTGTTTTAGGCATGGTTGAAGCATTTAAAGCAATGGAAGCGGCGGGAAGCCAAGTTAACCCAGCCATCCTTTCTGGCGGCATCTGGATGGCTCTAATGACCACCGCAATGGGTGTTGCCGTTGCTATTCCAACTTCAATTATTCATAGCTGGTTTGAGCGCAAAATTGAAGTTCAGGCGATACTCATTCAGGATGATTTGGATAGGGTTTTTACAATCCAAGCCGAAAGAAAATCGGTTAAACCTTTACGTGAAGTGGCCCAAGCTTAATGAACCCCTTATTAATTAACCCGCGGCCAAAGAAACAGGTCAGTTTGACAGCGCTAGTTGATGTGGTTTTCATTTTATTGTTTTTCTTTATGTTGACTTCATCCTTTAGCAAAAATAATGGTTTTGATTTGCAGTCGCCCGTAGCAAGTCACGAGACTACGTTGGAAAAGCCTCAATTAATTGAGCTGCATGAAGATGGTTCACTGACATTACTTGGTAAAGAATCAACGTTCAAGCTAACAGATTCTACCCTCTTAGAATCACTCAATATTCACAAACCAACGGTCATCTTACCTAACGCCAAAACACAGGTTCAATCAATAGTTTCGGCAATGGAGCGACTCAATAGACTGGGCTTCCAGACATTATCCCTCGGTCAGTCACTTAAGCAAACGGCAAATAAAAATGGTTAACCAGCGCCTAATATCAGCTAAAAGTAGCCAACAGGGTGATAGCAATATGATCCCTATGATCAATATTGTTTTTCTACTGCTCGTGTTTTTTATGATTGCAGGGCATATGCGGGATATCCAAGACCAAGGTATTGAATTGCCTGTTTCAGAAAACGGTGCTCAAGCTGTCGAGAAAACGGTGACTCTACAGCTCACTGATAAAAATGAGCTTTACCTTAATGGCGTTAAAACCTCTCTTGAAAAGCTAGACCTAGATTTAGACTCTCTCATAGAGGCCAATACGCTGTTAGCGCTTGAAGCTGATAGACGTGTTCAAGCCGTTGACCTTGATAAAACACTTAGCATTTTGCGCAAAAAAGGTATTTTTAAAATAACCCTTTATGCGCAAGCTTCTTCGGCCAAATAAATGCGTATTTCAGAATGGTCTTTAGCCTTTTTTGTTTCCATTGCCCTGCATCTAGCGGCGGCAACTGGCTATATGTTAAGCCCTGCCCCAAAACCAAGTGGAGCTAGCGATTTAGGCGAAAACGGCATTCAAATTGGCTTGGGCATGCAAGGCTCTTATATAGATCAAGTTGAAAAGGAAAAAAAGCAAAAACTCGAGAAAAAAACTAAGCCAGAAAAAAAAGTTATAAGCAAACCGGTCACTAAAGCACCAAAAAAAACCAATAAGCCGGTTAAAAAACCGGCGCCTACTGTGGCTGCCGTAACCACAAAAAAACCAACAAAGGATGCCGTATTAGTACAGCACTCTGAACAAAAAAAGCCAGCCCAGCTGAAACAGACAGCAGAACCAGAAGACCCTGAAGTAACAGAAAAACCAGAAGTACCAGAAGAACAAACCAGCAATAGCAAGGAGCAATCAAAGTCTGAAGCACTGGTTCGTGCAAGCGGAAAAGGGGCAGAAGCAAACTCAGGGAACCGCTTAGGTAAAAAGGATTATTTCTCAAGCTTAATCGCTTGGCTAAACCAATATAAAAATTACCCTGCCGCCTTAAAAAAGAAAAAACAAGAAGGCGTCGTCACGCTGAAATTCACTATAAATAAAAAAGGTCAGCTGTTATCCGCTAGTGTTCACAAAAGCTCTGGTTACCCCTTACTGGATAAAGCAGCCCTAGACATCCTAGACAAGGCAAGCCCAATGCCCGCCATCCCAAATTCAATACCACGTGATCAATTAACCCTGATCATTCCCCTTGAATATTCACTTATTACCAACTCAACTTATTAAGGAGCAAATAATGACAGCCCCCGCAAGCAGTAGATCGGCCAAACTCAAAGTGCGAAATAAAACGGCATTTCCATCTCGCAAAACAGCGCTAGCAATTTGTGTACAAACGGTACTGCTAGGTGCCACAGCAAACAACGCCATTGCACAAGAAAGCGATGCTATTGTTTTAGATGCATTACAAATTGAAGAGCGAACAATTGATACCAACCCTTACACAGAAAAATCTGCACCGTATAAAGCAAAAATTTCAGCCGATAGTCGGCATGTAAAAGAGTTGGCCGATACGCCTCAAACAATCAGCGTGATTACACAAACAGCCATTCAAGACTCGGGGAAAACAGGTTTACGGGATATTTTAGCTGCCCAGCCCGGTATTACCTTAGGAACTGGTGAAAATGGCAATGCCTTTGGTGACCGTTATATTATTCGAGGACATGAAGCGCGTAGTGATGTTTTTGTGGATGGTTTACGTGACCCAGGAATGACAACTCGTGAAAGCTTTGCCTTAGAACAAGTTGAAATTACCAAAGGACCCAGCTCCACCTTTGCAGGCCGAGGCTCAACAGGCGGCGCCATTAATGGGGTAACCAAACAGGCCAGCACAGAGTACGACTTCAATAAAATATCAGCTGGTTTAGGGACAGACAATTTTGGAGAGCTGACCTTAGATAGCAACCATAAAATTAATGATGATACGGCAGTAAGGCTTAACCTATTATATAGCGAAAAAGATGTTCCAGATCGCGACCCTGCAGACCAAGAGCGCACAGGTCTTGCCTTATCCGGTAGCCACCAGGCCACTGATAAATTAAAACTGACGGCTGATTATTACTACTTAAATGCAGAAGACTCACCCGACCTAGGTAGTTACCACATTACCGACTCTAAAGTGGCCAATAACATTCCATCGTACGTACAAGACGAAGACTTTCTAGAATCAACCGTTAACGTGGGAACCTTCCGTCTTAATTATGAAATTAACGATGCCTTAAGAATAGAAAACTCAACCCGTTACGGCACGACCGAAAATGGTTATGTAACAACAGGCGCTTTTGGCGCAACCAGGGATATTAGTGACCCCGTTGCCCCGGGCGCAGCCACCATTACTATTGAAAGCAGAGCGCACCAAGGTTGGCAAGATGTCACCTATTTTGCAAACCAATTTAACCTGTTTGTGGATAGGGAACTGGCGGGCAATAAGCATCAATTTGTTTTTGGTGCGGAATACTCTGATATTGGCGTCATTAATGGAACTTATAACGTTACTAATAATGGCGCAACCAATTGTATCGTCGCAAGCCAAGGAGGCGGTTCTCCAAATTATTGCATCTTGGACGGTAATGGCAAAGAGATCAATAACCTTAATGGCTTACTGGAGCGTGACATCAACAAAGCAGCTAAAGACTCCGATTACTCCATAAAAACCATATCATTATCGGCAATGGATACCATTACTTTTAATGATCATTGGTCGCTGTTTTTAGGTATACGAGCCGACCGCTTTGATTACGATAACTCGGTACTGAGCTATGGCGCGACTGTTCCAACTAAATTCTCTTATTCCGATACCCTGTGGAATGGACATATTGGCACTGTTTACAATATCAATAAGCAAGGCAATGTTTACCTAACCTATAGTACCTCTAGCAATATTAACGGTGGCGAATCTGATCTAGGCGGTAATTGTGGTTATGGCGGGCTTTGCGGAAGTGACAACCTGCAAGTTGAAAACAGCAAACCAGAAAAAACAAAAAGTGTTGAACTGGGCACAAAATGGAACGTTTTAAATAACAAGCTCTTGTTAACTGCCGCTATTTTCCGAACTGTAAAAGATGATGTAATGGAAAGTGTTGGCGACGCATACTCATCTATAGGCACCTTAAACACGGGTAAAAACCAAGTGGAAGGCATTGAAGTTTCAGCCGTAGGTAATATTACCAAAGCATTAAGTGTGCAGTTTGGCGCAACAATGATGGAGTCTGAAATTTTAAAATCTTCGGCCATAGGCCGAGGCGGCGACCTTGTCGATTATAAGAACAAGCCCTTGAGTAACTTTGCAGATGATAGCGTTTACTTGCAGTTGCGTTACCAAGCAACACCTAAGTTTGCCTTTGGTAGTATTGCAACGTATTCCAGCAATATGTTTGTTGGGCAACCCGATAGCCCAGCTGATGATTATGAAATACCGAGCTATACTGTGTATGACATTTTTGCCAGTTATGACATTAACAAAAAACTTAAAGCGAGCTTGAACGTAAGCAATATTACAGACGAAGACTACTATTTAGCCGGTTATCGAAATGGTGGCTTTACCTATATTGGCGATGCTCGTAATGCCCAACTCACCTTAGCGTATGAGTTTTAGACATAACAATTAAAGCGTAATAATTTGGTTACTGGGGCCTAAGGCAACTTAGGCCCCAAGTATTATATTTTGACTACCAACGGCTAGGCGCCCCATGAAAGAAAAACCAACCCGACAAGAAAAACTGACACAAATACCGCCTGATATTGCAGCCGTTAATGATTATGAAAAGCTAGCAAAGCACTTTATATCTCACCCACATTTTGAATATATTGCCGGTGGGTCGGCTAACGAAATTACCTTAAAAAACAATCAAAAAGCGTTTGACGATATCGGCCTTTACAGTCGAGTGTTACAAGATGTATCTAAAGGTTCAACCGAATTAACGCTATTTGGCGAGCAGTATCGCCACCCTATTTTCTTAGCGCCGGTTGCTCATCAACAATTAGCTCACCCAGATGGAGAACTTGCCAGCGCAGCTGCTGCCGAGGCAATGGAAGCCGGTTTTATAGCCAGCACGCTTTCATCTACCACACTAGAGCAAATTGCCAACACAACGCATTATAGAAAGTGGTTTCAACTGTATTTTCAAGACACTAAAGCGTTCACCCTCTCGCTAATTAAGCGAGCAGAAAAAGCCGGCTATAGCGCCCTTGTTGTTACCCTTGATGTGCCGATCAATGGCTTAAGAAACCGCGCACAACGGGCAAATTTCACGTTGCCGCAAGAGGTCCGTGAAGCAAACCTTGAGGGCAAACCCTCCCCTACGCAACGACAATTAAACCGCACACAAAGTATTATTTTCCAAGGCATAATGAAAGATGCACCTACTTGGCAAGACTTACAGTGGTTACAACAACAAACCGACCTACCCATTATTATCAAAGGTATTTTGCACCCGGCTGATGCAGCCCGTGTAAAAGAAATGGGATTTGCAGGGCTTGTTGTTTCTAATCATGGCGGCAGAGCGCTTGATGGTGTCCCCGCCAGCATCACCGCCCTACCCTCTATTCGCCACCGTGTTGGCGCAGAGTTTCCTATTTTGCTAGACAGTGGTGTGCGCCGTGGAGCAGATATTTTTAAAGCCATTGCATACGGCGCAAATGCCGTACTGATTGGTCGCCCACAAATGTATGCCTTAGCGGTTGCTGGGGCCTTAGGGGTTGCCCATATGTTGCGCTTGTTAAGAGAAGAACTAGAAGTAACAATGGCCTTAACTGGCTGCTCAACCCTGCAAGAAATTAATACAGAGTGCACCTTTACCCAGCCTCAATAACGTTTACAACATACAGTTTTATGCTACTTCCAATCAATAATGTACTAGATAAAAAAACCGTTGAACAGTTTCGCACAGCCCTAGATAAAACAACCTGGGAAGATGGCAAAATAACCGCCGGAGGTCAAGCAAAACAAGTTAAGGTTAACCAGCAAATTCAAGATCAGTCAGACCTTGCTATTGAATTAGGCAACCATATTTTAAAAGTCTTAGGGCGACACCCGCAGTTTTTATCCGCCGCGTTACCCAAAAAAATCTTCCCACCCAAATTTAATCGTTATAACAATGCCGACCATTATGGGCCCCATGTTGATAACGCCATTATGCACCTGCCCGACCACCAAATAATGCGCACAGACCTTTCTTGCACCTTATTCCTATCTGATCCCAAAGAGTACGACGGGGGTGAACTGGTTATTGAAACAACTTATGGCGCTCAACAAGTAAAACTAGCCGCTGGAGATTTAATTTTATACCCATCAACTAGCTTACATCAGGTTCTAAAGGTTACTAAAGGAGCGAGAGTCTGTTCCTTTTTTTGGTTAGAAAGCATGGTACGCGACAATCAGCAGCGAGAAATGCTGTACACCCTCGACCAAAGCATTCAAACACTAACCATAGAAAGAGGAGCCGACGACAACGAAGTACGCCACTTAACCGGCATCTATCACAACCTTATCCGCCTATGGGCAAGCAGCTAGCCTTCATTAGCGACAAAACGGTCACCTGTACTTGTATAAATACTTCATCATTTAAAATTAAATGCTTAGTACGCAAGCTAAATAAACCCCAACTGATCTTCATTCAACGGCCTAAAAACTACGTAGCCTTAGGCGATAAAAATAGTTGTGTTATATTCAGCTAAAACAACTCGCTATATTACTAGCTAACAACCTATTTACGTTTAGCTGCTAATATAAAAATACATGGAAGTATTAGCCACTTATGTCTACTTGATACGTAGAACTTTGCTTCCGCTTATTAACAGTGTTAAGTAACAAGGAAGAGGTATGACTAAGAATGTAACAGACAGAGTTATTCTCAAAGAGGTGTACAAAATATACTATTCAGATTTTTGTAACTTTGACAAAGAGAAACCATCTCGTGATACAAAAATATATGTGCCGATTGACTGCGAGTTGATTGCGAGAAATTTAAATTTAGACCCAGAAATTGTCTTTGGCCGTCTTTACTATCACCTAAACCAAAAACATGGGTACAAACAAGAGGATGGGACTCTGATTGCTTTATTTGCGAAACAAATAGGTTCTGATCGCCATGTCGTACAATTCCCTCTACTATCAGCAGTATTGGCAGAACATGAACAGTCTTATTTACGCTTTACCATTCCCCTTTTTTTGTCAATTATTGCGTTAAGTTTTTCAATTGCTGCATATTTTAATACTTAACAAAAATATCAAGCACGACGCGCAAAAGGCGCACGAGTCTTATATAAACGTTAAGCTGAATAAATTACAAGGATCTAATCACCGTGACTGGGTTGCCGAAAATTAACAAAAAGATAACTAAGAAAGTCGATATTCTAGACATCGCAAAAGATTCGAAAATTGAGTTGCACTATATCGTATTTAAAAAAGAGGTCGAAGGACCGAAGCAACGCATATATAAGGTCTGTTTTGATCGATGCCTATTTTCTGCAAAAGAGATAAAAGATATTATTTTTTTAGACTGCACCTTTAGTGAATGTCAGTTCAATGGCGCAAGAATAATTAACTGTGAGTTTCATCAATGCAAGTTTAAAGAGTGTGTCTTCTATAAGGCAGAGATTGAAGGTACATATATAGACCCATCCTCCTTTGCGTATAAATCCGAATGGCATAAAAAATGGGCGAATGTTAATGCCTGGTGGTTTCAAGCCTTATTTCAGAATTCTAAAAAGATGCATCAAGAAGGCTTTGCGATGATAGCCGATAAGCGTTTTCAATTTTACCGAAGGTACGATTATCTATTCGGCAAAAAGAAGCACCCATTCAAGTATTTATCGGGATTAATTTACGACATTGCTTTGGGGTATGGCTACGGTATTTGGAACGTAATCGTGGTTACAAGTGCCTTGATTTCCCTTTTTGCATTCCTGATGGTTTCTCAAACCAGCATGAATGCTAATGCCGGATTACTTGAGTCAATATATTTTTCTGTCGTTTCTTTCACAACAGTCGGATATGGAGAAATCACACCCGCAAAAAATACCCCTGCCTTGATTATTACAACGGCCTTTCTGTTTTTATCAGTCATTTGGGGGTCAATCGTGACAGCAGTCATTGTTAAGCGCTTGGTTAAATAGATGTCATATTTAGTGCTAAGGTGTGGGTCCCAAGCAAGAGGTGATGCGAATCCCAATAGTGATCACGATTTTGTTTGTTTGCACGATGAAAACCAAACGCCGATTAAGCTGATAAAGGAACGCTATCAACAGATTACCTTTTTATCTATTGATGCAATTGGCCGAATGAAAGACAAGGGGGCGCTTTTTATAACGCATCTAGATACTGATGGAGTGATTGTCGAAGGCGAAGAAAAGCTAATCGACTTAATACGAGGCTATAGGCCAAGCGTAATATCCTTGAAAAAGACTCTTAAAGAAACCAAAATGTTTGCAAAGTCTATTGAGTGGCTGCCTTGCTCAAGCGAAGGAAAATTTTGGTTCTATGACGTAATATATGTGGCTTTACGAAACATTTTGTACTGTGAAAACGCCATGCGGTCCTCATATTGCTTCGGCTATACCGATGCCGCCTTGGCTTTCGGCATGAGTAATCGAGAAGTGGATATTATGCTACAAATCAGAAGTGGAAAATATATGTATCGGAGAGAAGAATACTCTGACGAAGTTAGTTTATCAGGGAGTATAGATAGCGTGTTCGAGTTAGTTAATAATATCATTGGACAAAACTTGAGTTTCCAGATTGGAGGTCTGACCGATTGGCATGGTAAATGGAGCTACAATTACTGGGATGAGCGGATTGTAGAACGAGCAATAATCAACGACGAAATACCCGATGATGGGTTTAGAAAAATGCTTAAAGATCATAATTACAATAGAAGAGTATTGGTTGATGAGCTGAAAGACCGAATAAAAACGGCCCAACAAGCACCTCCAGCGGGCGCGACAAAGACGCACGACACTGAGGCGTAACGTTAGCCAAATTAAAGCAAGAACATGAAATTTCAAGGTAAAGTTTTAAACTGGAATGATGAGAAGGGTTTTGGTTTTGTCGAGCCAAATGGTGGAGGAAAGCGCGCTTTCGTGCATATTAAAGCCTTTAAACCTCGCTCACGTCGGCCTGTTAATGGCGAAATTATTGTGTATGAATTAGTTCAGGACAATAATAACCGTTATAAAGCTGAAAATATTCAATTTGCTCGTGATGCTAGACACTTAAAAAAAAGAAGCCAAGCAAAAAAAGGCAGTCACTTGGGTGAGATCTTTATAGCGCTTTTTTGCGCTGTGCTATTAACCTCAACTTATTTTGGCAAGCTACCCCTAATTATCACCGGCATATATATTGTCATGAGCCTTATTACTTTTGCCACATATGCAATTGATAAATCTGCAGCTCAAAACAATCGTTGGAGAATAAAAGAAAACACGCTGCATCTGCTTTCACTAATTGGAGGCTGGCCGGGTGCTTTTTTTGCTCAAAAGAAATTGCGCCACAAGTCGAGCAAAAAAGAGTTTAAACGTGTTTATTGGGTCACTATTATTTTGAATTTAAGTGGTTTGTTTTGGATCCACACGGAGAAAGGAATAAACGTCATCAACAATGTAATTTACCCACTATTTAATGGCTAATGTGCAAGCAAAGCAAAATATTCTAGAGAAATATAGAAAATAAAGCGCTCAAGCATTTCAAAATAGGCGCACGCCGTATAGGCTGGCTATAGGTTTATAATTACAGTCCGTAGTTTAATTTCAACAAAGAGTGAATAACCCATATGAATGAAAGTAGCCATAATTTATCAACCCCATCTGTAGCGCCAAAAGAGTCTAGCTGCAATGACACCAGTTGCTGCCCGCCACCACAAACACCAATAACCAGAGCAACACCAAAAATTGGCCGTAATGACCCTTGCATTTGCGGTAATGGCCGTAAATATAAGAAGTGTTGCGGTAAAAACGCATAAATCATTTTAATTTTTGTTACACCAAACAGCACAACAAGGCACAACATAATCGCGGGATAAAAAGCTTAGGTTTCAATATGTTGGAAGCATTGATGTGCTGCTTATTTTTTAACACCGAAAAATAGGCATCCATTCCCCACTAACCAAAACCGATTGATAACTTAAGAGGCGTAGTGATTACCATGAAAAAACTAATCTCATTAACGGAAGCCGAATCTCGTTTGAAAAATGGCGAAATAAAAGGCTGGGGTTTAAAAGAAGGCAAACTTTACCGAGAGTGTACGTTTCCTAATTTCGCACTGGCTTTTGGTTTTATGGCCTCTGCCGCAATAACAGCTGAAGCGATGAACCACCACCCTGAATGGTTTAACGTTTATAACAAAGTTAATATCAGCCTAACGACCCATGATGTGGGCGGTTTAAGCGAACTGGATTTTGAGCTAGCGGGAAAGATGAATAAACTACTCACTAATCTATAAAAAAACACTCCAAATTGTTCTTGAAGCAGGCGGTAAACAAAAACCTAAATAAATAGGGAAAATACACGGTGAAAGAAATTACCCGAATTAATCATATTGGGTTACGAGTTAAAAACCTGAATGCCTCTAGACAGTTCTACCAGCAACTGGGGTTTGAATTTATCGCTGGCCCTATCGGGCCGGAACCTGTTGCCATTATGGAGCACCCATCTGGTATTAATATAAACTTTATTCTCAACGCAGATTCTGATTGCACAGAAAATGTACTGATGGATATTGCCGCAAAAAATACGGGTTACACTCATGTAGCCTTACAGGTAACGAATATCGAATCTGCACGAAAGACTATAAAAGCACTGGGTATTACCATTACTGAAGAGGTTGAGTTTGAAGGCGCACAGTTCTTTTTTATTAGAGACCCTGATAAAAATGTTATTGAGTTTCATCAACCGCCAAACCGTTAGTAAATCGCTATTTTGAACAATTATCAGCTGGGCTAAAACCAGCTTCAAATGCGACAGAACAATACAGTAGCGACCAACAAAACACACCAACAAAGGAAGAAATACCATGCAAGATATACATTGCCCTGAATGTAAAAAAGCATTCAAGATTGATGAAGCTGGGTACGCGGATATCGTGAAGCAGGTTCGTGATAGCGAATTTACACAGCAGCTAAATGAGCGCTTAGACATTGCTGAAAAAGAAAAAATTAATGCCGTCGAGCTGGCTAAACAACAAGCAACGAACGATGCGCAAAAAAATTCAGCTGCCAAAGATGCAGAAATACAAGACCTGAAAGCAAGGTTAGAGGCGGGTGATACGTCAAAGCAGCTGGCTGTTTCTGAGGCGGTTAAAGCAGTAGAAAAAGAACGCGATGATTTAGCCAATAAATTAAGGCAAGCCGAGCTAGAAAAAAAAGCCGCGTCTGAGCTGGCAGCGGCAAATCACTCCAATCAGCTACAAAAAACATCTGCGGAGAAAGACAAAGAGATTCAACACCTTAAAGCCGTACTTAACGCGAAAGAAAGTGAAAAAACCATGTCAGAAATATCCTTAAAGGATAAATACGAAACACGTATTAATGACCTTGAGGACACGATTGAACGCCTTAAAGACATGAAAGCACGCCTGTCTACCAAAATGGTTGGCGAAACGCTTGAACAACATTGTGAAACAGAGTTTAACCGTATCCGACCGACTGCTTTCCCAAAATCTTATTTTGAAAAAGACAATGATGCTCGCACTGGCAGCAAAGGTGACTACATTTTCCGCGATAAAGATGAAAATGACATTGAGACTGTCTCCATCATGTTTGAGATGAAGAATGAAAGTGACGAAACGGCAACTAAGAAAAAGAACGAAGATTTTCTCAAAGAACTCGATAAAGACAGACATGAAAAAAACTGTGAGTACGCTGTTCTTGTGTCGCTTTTAGAACCCGATAGTGAACTGTATAACTCGGGCATTGTTGATGTCTCACATCGCTACAAAAAAATGTACGTGATTCGGCCACAGTTCTTTATTCCAATAATAACGTTGCTACGCAATGCGGCTCAAAATTCACTGAAATACAAACAAGAACTGGCCATTGTAAAAGCCCAAAATATTGATATTACTCATTTTGAAGAAGAACTTGATGCATTTAAAACAGGCTTTGCGCGAAATTACGATTTAGCATCTAAAAAGTTTAAAACCGCCATTACCGAAATTGATAAAACAATCGACCACCTGCAGAAAACTAAGGATGCCCTTCTTGGCTCAGAAAATAACCTGCGCTTAGCGAATAACAAAGCAGATGACCTAACCGTTAAAAAGTTAACGAAAAAGAACCCCACAATGGCCGCTAAGTTTGAAGCGCTTAGGAAGGATTAACCAACATGGCCCGCATTATATCGTTTCGTTTAGATGCACGCTGTAGTATGGTCAACTCAGTTCAAACGTGCTCAGTCACACACTAAAAATTGGAGAGTTAATATGTTCAGGAAAATTGTCGCCGTAGCCCTTTTTGTCTCGTTTATCGCCATGTCCACCTCGGGGCTTTTGATGTTTGTTATAGAGAAGCCATCTTTCACGATTCAAATGCATCCAGTGCATAAACTGTTTGGCCTAATCATGATACTAGCGGTTCTAGCGCACCTAAGTTTCAATTTTAAATCGATCCTCCATTACATCAAAAATAAATCAGTAGCCGTGTTTGGCGGCCTAATGATTATTTTATTAATCGGGTTATATGGCGTAGTTATTTATAACGAAGTACCACCAGAAATCGCAATACCTATGGACGAGTTGGCCGCCGAAGCTGAGTCACACGAGTGATTAAGTAGCCACACAGGTCGCTGCGCTAACACAGTAATGAAAAAGACCCTGCAAAAATCTAAAAGCGTGAGCTGAATAACTCACAGCTCGCGCTTTTTTCGCACACGGCAATGCTAGCAGCGGAAGTTTAGGTTACCAAAATAGGTGACAAAGTCTTATGGTAGGTTGCTGACGCTGTATTTAGCGACCACAAGCCGAGTCCATCATGGCTTTATTGTACGATGTTCTGGATTTGCTATATTCTGCCGCCCAAAAATCACAGGTTTCCCGCTTAATTCTTTGAACGTTCTTTTGATTAGCTGATTCAATAACTGCGATTCTTTTTCTTTCGCGATTTTGGGTTTGCAATTCTTCCATTCGCTTAGCAGATTCAACCTTCATTCTTGCAGTTGACTCTTCCATCAGTTGAGCAGCCACTCTTAACTCATAAGTCTTCCACGCTTTTTCTGCTAAAAAAAGCAGACCATTGCCTAAGAAAATAGCTATCGCTATCGTGAAACATAACGCGGTGTAGTTGATCCCTTCTTTCATCACTGATTCCTTTTTTTGCGTGCCGTCGTTTAGTAACTATAGTACGCAAATAACATTGAAAACCAAATAATGCTGTTAATGATAAGCAAACAAAACCAACAGCTCTTTTTAAGAGTCGCGTAGTAAAAGTTGCGTAATTTTTGAAGGCAAAACTTGAAATGGTGGTCATGGGTGGACTTGAACCACCGACCCCGGCATTATGAATGCCGTGCTCTAACCAGCTGAGCTACATGACCATACTTTGAAGGCTGTGAATTTTCGTAGTTTCGGCTTATTTTGTCAAGCCAAACAGGCAGATACCTGCGAAGTTTTACACATTAAACCTAAAGTGCGTTACATCTCCGTCTTGCATAATGTAATCTTTACCTTGAACACCCAATTTACCCGCCTCTTTTGCGCCCTGCTCGCCATTGTATTGAACAAAATCTTCGTAGGCGGTAATTTCTGCACGGATAAAGCCTTTTTCAAAATCGGTATGAATAACACCCGCAGCTTGTGGCGCAGTTGCACCTTGTTTAATGGTCCAAGCTCTTACTTCTTTTACTCCGGCAGTGAAGTATGTTTGCAAGCCCAGCAAGTGATAACCCGCTCTGATCACTCGGTTAAGCCCAGGCTCTTCTAGACCCATCTCTTCTAAAAATTCTGCACGCTCATCTTCATCTAACTGAATAATTTCAGCTTCCATGGCTGCACAAACGGCAACAATTTCGGCGCCTTGTTTTTGCGCTAATGCTGTCACAGCATCCAAATGTGGATTATTCACAAACCCATCTTCTTGTACGTTGGCAATATATAGCATGGGTTTTAATGTCAGCAATTGCAGGTCTGAAAATGACTTTAACTCGTCTTCACTTAAGCCTAATGTTCTTAAAGTAATATCTGAATCCAAATGCGCCAGCGCTTGCTCAATTAAGGCCTTACGTTTTAATTCATCTTTGTTGCCAGACTTCGATGCCTTGGTTGCTTTGGTCAACGCTTTGTCTAACGATGCCATATCTGCTAAGGCTAATTCAGTTTGAATCACTTCAATATCGGCTAAAGGATCAATTTTTCCTGCCACATGAATCACGTCATCGTCTTCAAAACAACGCACTACATGTGCTATAGCATCTGATTCACGAATATTAGCTAAAAACTGATTCCCCAAACCTTCCCCTTTAGAGGCACCAGCCACTAGCCCAGCAATATCCACAAACTCGAATGTTGTCGGTATTACGCGCTCTGGCTTGACGATTTGTGCCAGTTTATCCAAGCGCAAATCAGGCACAGGTACGATACCCGTGTTTGGCTCAATCGTACAAAATGGATAGTTTTCTGCTGCAATGGTTGCTTTCGTCAACGCATTAAAAAGTGTTGATTTACCAACATTTGGTAAGCCAACAATTCCACAATTTAAAGCCATAAGGTCATCTCTTTGAAGTTCTATACAGGCCGCTATTATACGTTAAGCGCCTACAGACTGAAAAACAATCTAAGTGATAATGGCACACACGCCTCTAGTCGCGTAAAATCCCTCTCTTATATTTATTAAATCGACAGGTAAACTCATGAAAAATTACAAAATTGCCATTATGGCGGGTGACGGTATTGGCCCAGAAATTATGCAAGAAGCCGTTAAGGTTTTAAAACTCGTTGAAGAACGCAATGATGTAACATTTGAATTAATGCCCGCTTTATTTGGTGCTTGTGGATATTTTGAAAAAGGTGATGCTTTCCCACAAGAAACCAAAGACATTTGCGATCAAGCCGATGCCATTATTAAAGGCCCTATCGGTTTAAGCCACGAAGAATCAAAAAAAATTCCTATCGACAAACAGCCTGAACGTGGTGCATTGTTACCTATGCGTCGTCGCTACAAAACTTACGCCAATTACCGCCCCGTTTCTCTTCCACAAAGTTTGGCTCACTTTTCTCCGCTAAAACCTGAAATTATTGGTGATGGCATTGACCTCATCATGGTTCGCGAACTGGTCGGCGGCTTATATTTTGGTAACAAGGAAGTTGGCGTTAATGATGACGGTTTACGTTATGTTAAAGAAACGTTGGAGTACGACGAAAACCAAATTCGCCAAATTATGCACCACGCATTCAAATTAGCCAGTGGTCGTAAAAAAGTACTTCACAATATACATAAAAGTAATGTTCTTAAATCATCCGTTTTATGGAATGAGGTGATGGAAGAAGTTGCTACAGAGTACCCAGATGTTAAGGTCATCAATATTTTAGTTGATGCTGCCGCAACTTTGCTTTGCTTAAACCCAACGCAGTTTGATGTGATGGTAATGGAAAACATGTTTGGCGACATTTTAAGTGATCAAGGCGGCGGTATTCTTGGTTCATTAGGCCTAATGCCTTCTGCTTGCCTAGGAGACGAGAAAGCTTACTACGAACCTTCTCATGGTTCTGCGCCGGATATTGCTGGTAAAAACATTGCCAACCCGTATTCCATGATTGGCTCTGTTGCTATGATGCTTGAATATAGCTTTGGCATGGTTGAAGAAGCGAAAAATGTTTGGGCTGCCATGCAAGGCGTTTTTGCTGATGGTTTCTCAACGGCAGACTTATCTAAGCCAGGTAGTGGCGTTAAGATGATTAGCACAGATGCATTCGGTGACAAGGTGGTTGAAAAACTTAAGGCTATGCCAACGGTTTAAATCTTATTTAACACCCAATAAAAAAGGCTTACAGATGTAAGCCTTTTTTATTGCTCGATTATTAATCGTTTACGATTTTTCGTGCAACTGAATATTAATCATTCGAAGCGCCGCAAGAATCGAGGCAAACACTTGGTTAGAATGTACACCCCTTGTTTTACGCATTTTTCGTTCATTCGCCCACGTAATAACACACTCTGTTAGTGCGTTAGTATGCCCGCCCTTAGGTATTCTTACTTCGTAATCTTCTAGCTCTGGCAATACCGCATCGTATTCAACCAATAGCTTATTAATGGCATCAATAAAAGCATCAAAACCACCATTGCCTGTGCCACTTGATTGATATTCAGCACCTTTTATATTCACAGCGATATCGGCAATAGACGATTGATCTAAACGACTGGTAATAGAACAGTCGAGCAAACGGATATGCTTGTAGCTTTCACTCTCTAATACATCGGCAATAATAAAAGGAAGGTCTTCAGTGGTAATCGTCTGTTTTGAATCCCCCAAACGAACAATACGTTCAAGCACTTTCTTTTGGTTTTCTTCCGACAGCTCAATACCCAAACGCTCAAGGTTCTTACTGAGTGATGCTTTACCGCTCATTTTACCTAAGGCATAGCTGCGTATTCTAGAAAAGCGCTCAGGGCTTAGCTTACTTTCATACAAACCGCCTTTCTTATCGCCATCAGCATGAATACCGGCGGTTTGTGTAAACACATCATCACCAATAATAGGCGCATTAGCCGCTACCCACTTGCCTGAAAAGTTTTCAACCATATTGCTTAAACGCACGATGTTACTTTCATCAATGGACAGCTCCATGCCCATTTTATCGCGCAAAACAACGGAAACTTCTGACACAGATGCATTGCCTGCACGTTCACCCAAGCAATTTACTGTGCAATGTATGGCGCTTACACCTGCTTCTACGGCGGCCATAATATTAGCTGTGCCTAGGCCGTAATCATTGTGCGGGTGAAAATCGAATTGCACGTCAGGAAATCGTGTACACATATCTGTTAACGCTGTTCGCACCTCATCAGGTGACATAACACCTAGCGTGTCAGGCAACATAAAGTGATCAATACCTGCATCTTTTATGGCCTCCATAAATGCAAACACATACTCCGGACTGTCTGCATAGCCGTTTGACCAGTCTTCTAGGTACACATTAACTTTTAAGCCTTGCTGCAAGGCATAATTAACCGTATTAAGCACTTGTTCAACGTGCTCGTCTAAGGTTTTACCTAACTGTTCTCGGCAATGCTTTTCGCTACCCTTCGTAAGAAGGTTGATCACCTTACCATTGGCATTAACAATCCAATCGACACTACGCTTATGGTCGGCAAAACCCAAGACTTCTACTTTTCCATCAAAGCCTTCAGCTTGCGCCCACTCATTAATATTACGAACTGCTTCTTGCTCGCCCTCGGACACACCAGCAGACGCAACTTCGATGCGGTCTACCCGCAGCGACTCTAATAACGCCTTCGCAATGCTTACTTTTTCAGCAGGCGAAAAGGACACCCCCTGCGTTTGCTCACCATCACGCAAGGTGGTGTCCATAATTTGAATATACCGAGAGCTCATTTTTCCGCTTAACTTAACCGCTTATTAGCTTTTACGCCCAAAGCCAAGGAAGACGCTGCTTATGCTGTTCTTCAAAGGCGCTGATTTTATCTACATGCTTAAGTGTTAGCCCAATATCATCCAAGCCACTTAACATGTTTTCTTTACGAAACGGATCAATCTCAAACGAGAACCCATTGCCACCCGGTGTTGTAACGGTTTGATTTTCTAAATCTACAGTAAAACTAACCCCTTCGTTTGCGCTAATTTCTGCCATTAACGCATCCAATTGATCAGGCTGCACAACAATCGCTAAGATGCCGTTTTTAAAACAGTTATTGTAAAAAATATCAGCATAGCTTGTTGAGATAATGGTATTAAAACCATAATCTGCAATCGCCCATGGCGCATGTTCACGTGACGAACCACAACCAAAGTTATCGCCTGTTACTAGTATCTTTGCCCCTTCAAACTCAGGCTTATTGAGCTCAAATTCTGGGTTAGGTGTTACACCATCATTCAAATAACGCCAATCATGAAATAGATGTACGCCAAATCCGCTACGCTCTACTTTTTTTAGAAACTGCTTTGGAATAATTTGATCGGTATCAACATTATTACGGTTCATTAATGCCGCAACGCTTTCGTGTTTTGTATATTTTTCCATAGCCTTAACCTAATTTACTGATATCGACAAAGTGACCGGCGGCCGCTGCGGCCGCTGCCATTGCGGGTGACACAAGGTGAGTACGTCCACCTTTGCCTTGACGCCCTTCAAAGTTACGATTTGATGTTGACGCACAACGTTGGCCGTCTTTAAGCTCATCGCCATTCATAGCCAAACACATTGAACAGCCTGGCTCGCGCCATTCCCAACCTGCCTCTTTAAATATTTTATCAATGCCTTCTTTTTCAGCTTGTACTTTCACGTGGAAAGACCCTGGCACGGCTATCGCTGTTACGCCCTCTGCCACGGTTGTGCCTTTTGCCATTTCAGCGGCATCACGAAAATCTTCGATACGGCCATTAGTACATGAACCAATAAACACGTAATCAATGTTGATATCGGTCATTTTGGTTTCTGCTGCCAATCCCATATATTTAAGTGCACTTTCGCAGGCTAAACGCTTGCCCTTATCATCAAAGCTTTCAGGCGTCGGTACTGCACCGTTTACGCCAATAACTTGTTCAGGCGATGTACCCCAAGTAACTTGAGGAGAGATATCTGATGCATTAAGGGTGATAACTTTGTCATATTCTGCACCTTCATCAGTTACCAGTGATTTCCAATACGTTAATGCTTGCTCCCACTGCTCTCCCTTAGGTGCAAACTCTTTACCTTCTAAGAAATCAAATGTTTTTTGATCCGGCGCCACCATGCCTGCACGGGCGCCTGCTTCAATAGCCATATTACAAACAGTCATACGGCCTTCCATCGTTAGCGCTTCAATCGCTTCACCGGCATATTCTATGACGTAACCGGTACCACCCGCTGTGCCTGTTACGCCAATAATCGCTAAGGCAATATCTTTTGCAGTACAGTGTTTAGACAACTTACCGTCCACTTGAACCAACATGGTTTTAGATTTTTGCTGTGGCAAGGTTTGCGTCGCCATCACATGTTCTACTTCTGATGTGCCAATACCAAACGCCAATGCGCCAAACGCACCATGCGTTGCTGTATGGCTATCACCACACACTACGACCATTCCAGGATGAACAAAACCATGCTCTGGCACAACAACATGAATCACACCATTATCTGGGCTTTCCATATCGTACAAATTTAGGCCATTTTCTTCACAGTTCTCTGCCATCGTTTCAATTTGCTTTTTAGCAATTGGGTCAGCAATAGGAAGATCACGATCTTTAGTCGGCACACAATGATCCATTGTCGCCAAAATGCTATGTGGGTTACGCACTGGCCTATTTGCCATGCGAAGGCCTTCAAATGCTTGAGGGCTAGTAACCTCGTGCATTAAGTGCCTGTCTACATATAACAAAGGAGCCTGACCTGGTTCTTGGTGAACAAAGTGGCTTTCCCAAATTTTTTCATACATCGTTTTTTTCATAATTCTTTCCAAGGCTAGTTCTTCAAGCATCTATTCGACAACGAGAAGAAAATGAGAGGCAGCACGCCAAATGAACCGTGTATTTTCGCTAATTTAGTGGTTTTTTGCAATTGGATTAAGCAGATAGCACAAACTTTTACCTAAATACCTTGTTTTCAAGCCCCACTTAATGCACTTAGATACTCTTCGGGCCACTTTTTTATTACCATAAAACCATATAGGCAACCAAACCTATCAACTTTTTCTAGTCACCACTTACTTACATCAGTAAAATCTAATTGAATGTAACAACAAGAATTCCATTGAGTTAATTCTTTACACGTTAAGACCTTCTTTAATCAAACATAATAAAAACTATAGGCAAATACATGACGACTCTTACAGAACAAAACACCAGCAAAAACATCCACATTAAAAATCTCGACATGAACCTACACTATAACGAAGCAGGCAGTGGAGACGAAACCGTCATCATGCTTCACGGTGGTGGACCTGGTGCAGCAGGCTGGAGTAACTTTTCTCGAAATATTGATGCTTTTGCAGAAAAGTATCGCACTATTTTATTAGATTGCCCTGGTTTTAATAAATCTGACGCTGTTATTACAGACCTAGCACGCGATGTACTAAACGCACGTGCTATTAAAGGCCTGATGGATGAGTTAGGTATTGAAAAAGCACACTTAATTGGCAACTCAATGGGCGGTGCCAGCGCACTTAGCTTTTCTCTTGAGTTTCCAGAGCGCCTAGACAAAATGGTATTGATGGGTGCTGGTGGTGGTGGCCAAAGCATGTTCTCACCAATGCCATTAGAGGGTATTAAATTATTGGTCGCTTTATACCAAAACCCATCCCTTGAAGCGTTAAAACGAATGATTGAAGTTTTTGTTTACGATCCTTCATTAATGAGCGACGAACTAATTGAAGGCCGCTTTGAGAATATGATGAGAAAGCCTGAGCACCTTGAAAACTTTATGAAAAGCTTTGCCAGTTCTAATATTATTGTCAGCGACTTTACACCCAACCTCGGCAAAATAGCAGCTGAAACATTTATCATTTGGGGTCGTGATGACCGATTCTGCCCTCTTGATCATGGACTTAAATTTTTATGGGGTATTCCTAATGCAGACTTGCACATCCTTAGCAAGTGCGGCCATTGGGCGCAGTGGGAACATGCAGAAAAATTCAACTCATTAACATTAGATTTTTTAGCTCGCTAAAGCAGAAATATTGAACCGCTAGTCATAATGCAGGCGATCAACCGCCAGCTTGAAACCTGCATTAGGCTAGTGCTGTTCAATGCTATACGCTAGAAGAAAACCGATCGGATAAAGCAGGACTATTCCCCACTCGACAGGTCAGACAACACAACAAACCGATCTGCCTTTTGCTAGTAGCGATGAGCGTTTTCGCAACTCAAGTACAGTTGGGCAATAGACAGACGCTGATAATTGCCCCGCAGAACTAGGGATAAACCTTGTTACTCTTATAGATAAAAAACGTCCCTGGCTTTTTAATATAAAGCGCTAAGGCGCACCACACTCACTTTGGCATTACAGTGTTAGACAAAACTCTTTTACCTCATTAACGACGGTTTCTTTAGCATCTAAGTGAACATAATGCCCTGCATCGGGCACAACCTTGACTGATAGCTGGCTGGGTATATGTTTTTTTGACAGATCAAGGTTTGGCAAATACCCAAAACCATCCTCTTTGCCAAAAACCTGCAAGACCGGACAGCTTATTTGTTGCAAATACTGCGTGCAATCCTCAGCTTGGTAAGCCTCACTATTCACTCTATTTATCCAATCATAGAACAAAATATCGAGCCCTTCGCCATGGAATTTAAAGAGCTTTTTTCGAAGGTCGCCATTTTCAAACGCTTCCTTAGCTTCTTGTGCACCGGCTAAACATTGATCATGAATAAGCATTTGCGGAACAATCGATACGACAGCACATACAACCTCTGTATGCAGGCTTGCCGCAACAAGAGATATAACACCGCCATAACTATGCCCCACTAGAATGACGTCAGTTAAGCCAAAGTGCTTAAAAAGATCAAGCAACGGCTCACCCGCCTCCTCTGCACGCGTGTCATACTCTCGAAACTCAGTTAGCGGCTCAGACTGCCCGTGCCCCCAGCGTTCATAAACAATAACGCATAAACCAGTAGCTTGATGCACTTGTTCGGGGAAATCACGCCACATTTCAATAGAGTCTATACCACCATGCAAAAAAACTAATGTAGGTGCGTTAGCCTGTATATGACCTATTTGTTGCACACGAAGGCGTCGGTTAGCTGCTTGAATATAGTGTTCTTGTTTCATAGGCTACACGTTTTATTGAATTAGAAGGAAAGCTGTAATTGACTAATAAACGATGGATAATTAAATTTACCGTCTGTGGGGTCATAGTACGCCAGCTCATTAATAAGCCTTAAGTTTTCATCAAACTGCCAAGTGAATATAGCTTGGTAAACACTACCTTGGTTCATACCGCGAGCTATTTCATCAGTCGATTTCCCTGTTAACGGTCTAAAGAAAGCTGTTCTAGAGGGGTGCTCATTATCGACATGCTGATACTGTAATGCCCATGCCCAGCCCATGTCTTCAGAGTTCAGCAAATAGGCACGGCTAAGGCCTAAAGTTAAAGCACTAGAACTCAGCGCATTTGTATTATCACCTTGTGTATTAACTGCTAAACCACCTGTGGCATCAGATTTAAATTCTGCCCATGACGCCCATAGCCACCAATGGTGCGCTTGAACGTCTGCAAATACGCTAAGCCACTCATTATCTAACTCAACCCCGTTAGGCTGAAATTTTGTATCCAACGTGACAGAATCTAATGATGTACTGTAGGCAGCACCAACGCTGTACGCTAACGGCCTGTCTTTAAATTGATATTCATCATCACTGGGGGAAATACCATTTGGGCGGAGCGCAAAGGCGGCTGAAAACAACAAATCGTTATTATCATTATTTAGCGATAAGTCAGGGCTATTAAATAAGCCAAGCGCATAATGTACACGGTTACCAAAATACCCCTTTGAGTTAGTTTCAGGCAGCCCCATATTGCCTTTTCTAATTGTTAACCCACGCGCTCGACCGACAGCCCCGGGTGATAACACCTCGGTAAATTTGCGTTCCACGCTAGCCGATTTATGTGGTCGCCTTGTATAACCGAGTGCAAATTGCTGCCCCACTGTGATACTACCAAGACTGTCATCAAAGTGCTTCAAACTCACCCAAGCATCCAGTAGTTTTTGCGCGTTTGATAAGCCTACCACTTCGTTAGATGCATCATACTGGAAGCGAAAAGCCACATTGTCACTTGCAAAACCCGTAAAACCTAGACGCGCTCGTCTTAATGTAAAACTATTTGTTCCTTGACGGCCATTTTTAGAGGGGACAAAGGTGTAGCGTGGCTGCGCTAACCCCCAAAATTTAATATTAGGACTCGCCTTGTTAACATTTTTTTTAGTCGCTACGACTAAATTATTAACAGCCGACTTAACACTGGTTTTTTTAGCCACGGAGGGTTTACTCGCTTGCAATTCGGCTTGTTGAGCATGTTGCTTAATGTCCGCCACATCATGTTCGCTTAGTAAGCCTTTTTTTTGAAGGGCTTCAAGAACCGCATTTGCATAGGCATGAGAAGAATCAGCTAAAGCAGGAAGGCTAACAAGCGCCAGCAAAGGGATTGATAATTTTTTTAACATAATCATTTATAGTTTTTCTTATTATGAGTGATCGGTTTATCCAAACCGAGGTAGTATGTTACACGACTTTTAGTAACTGTAACTGTAGCTAATATCTAAGGTCGTCTCAGCAATGCCAAACTTAACATCCGTCCCTAAAAATGCTGTGTTCTCAGCGGTTAATTCATTACGAAAGGCGTGCATAACAGCCAATGACCATTCTGAATGCTCACTGTTTTTATAGCTAAACCCAGCCGTTAAATGTTTAGCTGGCATGGCGGGGGTAATGGGGTTTAGTAACCCAGATCGTCTAGGAATCTGTTCTTCACCCACGTTTGCACCAGCCCGAAGCGTTATTTTGTCATCAAAAATGTAACGAACACCTAATGAATACGCCGTAATACTTTTCCAACCAAACCCAACGCTGTTTTTTGCACCGAGTAGCCTATCTGCGGAGAAACCGATCATAGGGTTCAGCTCCGAAGCCGTGGGCACAGGGTTTGACAACGCCTCAATGTCTTTGTAGTTAATGCGTGTCACATCAAAAGCAATAGACAGTTGTTTTGAAAAATTAATGGCCAAGCCCACACCGTAATTTGAAGGAATATCAAACTCACCATTGTTAGCAAGCAGACCAGAATATTTTTTCATCTTAGTCATTTACATTTTTGGTGCATAGTAGGCGCCAAACTGGTAAGTATCGTTAGATTTATAAAACCACCCTAATTTAATACCCAGTCCGTAGGACACCTCGTCCCCTCTGTTCGTTAGACTGCCTGCGTCTGACGATACGCCTTGAAAGAAGTCTAAACCTTGCGCACTAAATTTCTGAATACCAAATAAAGGAGATACCCCAATATAGTTATTTGGAGACATTTCATACGTGTAGGTGGTGGCGATAATAAGTTGCGCAAAATCCACCCCTAGATGCCCGTCTGTCGTTATGCTTGGAGCCCCTAAAACACGTTCGGCTGTTTCTGTAAACAAGCGTTTTCTATATGCCGTATTAATCCCACCATTACCGTAAACAGTAACACCCAGTGTGCTTTTATCATTTAATCGTTTATTCCAGCCAAAGTTCGGAACAATCCAATAATCGCGCTGACTATCATCCCGTACTAGCTCATCACAAGCCCCGATACCCCGGCAATCAAATTCGGCGTCACGGGGTAAATAGAGAAAACGAGCGCCAATATCTAAACCTTCTACTTGAGACATGCCGGCAGGGTTAACAGCACCTGTTAAAGTGTCTTCAGGAAAGGCAATCGCGGCTCCGGCCATGCCCGTCATTTTGGCACCGTAAGCAATCGCGAAATAGCCATTGATTGCAGATGCAAAATGGCTAAAGGAGAGCAAAAGAACCCCTACTGAAATCTTAGCTTTGTATGTCATAACATTCCCCTAGGAGTGCTGGGTTAATTGAATTGTTACCACACCATTAATTTCATATAATGAAATAATGCAGGAGATAATATACTAGACTATTCTCTTTTTAAGAACAATTATCTTATGGAAAACCTCAATCGAATGATGATTTTCTACCATGTCGTTGACTTGGGCAGCTTTACTGAGGCCGCTAAAGTGTTGAAAATGGCAAAATCGGCGGTTAGTCGACACGTCACCCTCTTGGAAAAACAAGTTGGTGCAAGGTTGTTAAATCGAACAACTCGTCAACTAAACCTAACTGAGGTTGGGCGAATCTACTTTCAAAGCTGCAAGAAAATCGTAGAAGAGACGCAGTACATGCAAAATGAAATCAGTGTGCTGCAAAACCAGCCCGTTGGCTCATTAAAAATTGCCACAACTAATAGCTTAGGGATTCAATATATTACGCCGTTAATTGTCGAGTTTATGCGTTTATACCCCAAATTAAACATTGAACTAATGCTACAAGACCAAGTGATCGACATGGTTGAAGAAAATATAGACGTGTGTGTTCGCGTGGGCTGGTTACAAAACTCTGACCTTGTCGCAACAAAAGTGGCTGATTCACGCCTGGTATTAGCCGCAAGTCCTAGCTATTTGAAGCAATACGGGCCAATAGTTACACCCAAAGACCTTGAAAAACATGCCTGCGTCATTTTTTCCTTATTGCCTAACCCGACTAAATGGACATTTACCCAAAAAAAGCAACAAGAAACCGTGTCGGTCGGTGCCATTATAAAAACTAACAATGCAGGCGCTGTTAAAGCTTTACTGTTACAAGGTGCGGGCGCATCTGTCTTGTCTCACTTTATAGTGGCTGAAGATTTACGAGAAGGACGCTTGGTTGAGTTGCTGCCTAATTATGACTTAGGGTCTGCAGGTATTTATTTAGTGTATCAAGAGAAGCAATATAAGCAGTTAAAAATACAGTTATTTAATGACTTTATTAAGAAAAATTTAAAATTGGACTGACAATAAAAATGAAATGCATGGTTAGCAATATCTCACACCAAGGATACGATATTGAATTGATTTATAAAGTGGTATAAACACGCCTGAGCGACCGGATATTTAGGCCACTTTACAAGTCTAGAATCACTTTTCCCATGATAGGTGATACTAGGCGATTTTAATTTTTGGTTATTAAAACCAAAAAATAATGAAAACTAAAAGAGGAAATAATGATGTCTATAAATGTAATATTGAATTTACAAGTTAGTACAGAAAACCGTGAAACACTATTAAATACATTCGAAGCTATATTACCGGATACACGCGCTTTTAAAGGTTGCCAAGAGATTGTCGTTACAAGCAATGATGATGACCCTTTAAATATTGTGGTGTTAGAAAAATGGGACTCGCGCGAAGACCACAAAAGTTATATGGCTTGGCGCTCAGAGCGCGGAGATTTAGAAAAACTAGGTACGTTATTAACCGCACCACCAACGACTAAATACCTTACACCGACAACAATATAAGTCCTTATTAATACACCGTATGGGGCTGCTTAGTAGCCCCATACTTTTTGCAAGAAAGACGCATCGAAGTAGTAGCAATCTTTCCTTAGTCGAAAAATACGCTATTTAATTTTCCGACACCCTAGAAGCTATCTTTTATAGACTTATTATTTTCAACAAGCGCAAAGAACTTAGGGTAGCTTGATTTTAATGACGTGATGATGCGCTCATGTGGTAAGTCAGCAAAAAAACCATAATCGGTAAGATATTCCATATGCTTTTTATCTTGTTCATTAAATTCGTGCATAAATGAATCATCTACGCCATTGAACTCCAATGGCTTAACACCAAACCGTGTACACATTTCGATATTAAAAGCAGGCGTTGCTTTAACCCACTTCCCCTCAAGGTAAAGCACACTCTATCCGTGCCACATAAAAACATCGGTTTCCAATAAATCCAATAATTTTTGTGTGCTTAAATGGTTTCTTACATCGGAGAAACCAAGCTGAGCTGGAATGCCAACACTTCAAGCGCATGCGGTTAGAAGTACGGCTTTTGGTGAATTTGAAGCCGTTATGATAGAAAACTGCGGGCATGTTCCACATGTTGAACAGCCTGATCTAGTTCCCAAGCGAAGCACAGACTTCCTTAAACGTTTAGCTGTATAAATAAACCACTGACCTGTCGGATTACCTCGACCAAGTTTTAACTATTAGACAGGCTTAATGCACCGTCATGTTACGATTATTTGCATGGGTTAACTGCAACAAAACACCTAGTCAATATGACTTAATCTAATCAACGATATTAAGACTCATGAAAAAAATTATTTATGTTATACCGGGCGTTGCTCTTTGCTGCGGAATGGGTTTCTTAGCAATATTGTTAGCCGCCTATGTTCCGGTAGGTGCTGTTACCTTAGCCATTATACTTGGCCTTATTGTCGGCAACAGTTTACGTATTAATGATCAATTCAAATCTGGTATTAACTATAGCGAGAAATATTTACTCTCCATTGCTATTGCCCTTTTAGGTGTTCAGCTAAATTTTTCAATTCTAAGTGAATTAGGCTATGCGACCATTTTAATGATCGTGTTTACGATGGGCGTTACTATTTTTTCATCGCTGATATTTGCAAAATGGTTTGGGTTTGATAAACGCTGTGCGTTATTGCTTGGTTTAGGGAATGGCATTTGTGGCAGTTCTGCAGTTGCAGCGACCAAGGATATAGTCGGTGCGAATGAAGAGCAAGTTGGCCTCTCCATTGCCATTGTGAATTTTTTAGGCACCCTTGGCATTTTTCTCCTACCCTTTATTAGTCACTACCTATTAAATTTATCTGAGCTTAATGCAGGTGTATTGATCGGCAACACATTACAAGCTGTAGGGCAAGTTTTAGCTGCCGGGTTTTCAGTAAGTCAAGCAACGGGGGAAGCGGCAACCATCGTTAAAATGGTCAGAATTTTGTTACTTGCCCCAGTAATCCTGATTCTGATCTTCATGTTTTCTCGAGTAAACATGAAAACGAATGAAGACCTCAAAGTCGCCTATAGAATCCCGCTCTTTGTCGTTGGTTTTTTTGGTTTCTCAGTTATCCAAACCTTTGGCTTACTGAAACAAGAACAAGTTGAGCTAGTCAGCACAATGAGCCACTACGCCCTTATTGTCGCCATGTCAGGCATTGGGTTAAAAATTGCCTTTGATGGAATTATTAAAAATGGCAAAAAAGCATTGCTTATAGCAAGTGTTATTTTTGTGTTTCAGATAATAATGAGCTCTAGTTTAATCCTTATTTTCTTTAAATAATGAAGCCCTATATTAGCCTTTAAAATTCAATTAATTCAGTCCTTTAAGGTCGAAAAAGATGGCCTGCTAATTACTATCGTTCAGATCTTAGGTGCCTCTTGACCGCTAAGAAAGTATTTTTTTAAAGACTCTACCGAGTAGATAGCTTAGGCTTTTCTGACGGCATTTCTCAAAATTCTAATCAGCAACTTAAGTATTTACGAATATCACCTGATTATTCAAACAAGGCATGCTGATACCCCACTGCAATCGCTTGATAGTATTGGCCGCCCGCCTGGTCTTGGCAGCGGCATAAAGTCGGTAGAATCGTCGAGCAATAAAAAAGCCCCTTAAATATAAGGGGCTTTAATACCTAAAATGGAGCTGGTGAGAGGATTCGAACCACCGACCGGCTGATTACAAATCAGCTGCTCTACCGACTGAGCTACACCAGCGTTAGGGGCGGTATTCTAATCCAAATAAAAACGTCGGGCAATGATTAACATGCAATTTTACGAATACTAATGTTTTCGCCTACTTTAAAGCCATCTAAATTGTCCAGTATCGGTGATAGACCATCACTTGTTATAAACTTTACGCCATAACGATACTTTTTGCGCCTAATAAGTTCGGCTTCAATCGATTTTTCCGACAAGGCCTTCAGTCTCTTTTCAGCACTGTCTGCCGTTGCAAACAAGCCTAATGAAATAATGCCTTTATTTGGACCGCTGGGCACTAACCACAAATCATCGACTCCGATAGCTTTTAATGTCTCAACATTATGCAATGGACGCTCCCCATCACTACGAGAAGGGTAGACAACCCAAAACTCCTCGAGCACTTTTGAGGGCATAACCGACACAGTACTTAAGTGATTACTTAATGTTTGTGATAATTTCTTCGCTTCGCCCTCATCAGCAAAATCACCGGCCACATAACATTCACTGATAGGCTGTTTCGCTTTGCTCTCCAACAAAACTTGTTTTTCAAGCATCGCAGCCACTTCTTCGTCTCCAACCAACACCAGCGTTTCAAGCTCACTTTCTTTATACAAGGGTGCTTGGTGTTGCTCCAGCCGTTTGGTTTCCACCACGGTGGTTCCCCAGAAAAAGTAAACTACATTTAAAAAAACCAACAATAATAATAAACGTTTCACTGGTATGATTTAGTCACTAGCTGTAAACCCTGTAACACAAGGTCTTTTTCCAATCGAACGTCCTGCCATAAGCCTTCCGCTAAAACAGTTGCATGGCCACCCGTTAAAATAGTTGTTATCGGTTGCTGATGCTTTTCCCCTACATCAACAACTTTTTCTCGTACAAACAGCACCAACATCTGTTCAACACCATACGTAACCGCTTCACTTGTATTTGTTCCAAGCTGACTAGAATTCAGCGTATCACCTATGTTGATTTTATGTGTGTTGCTTAACAGGCTTTTTCTCATTAATTCAGCGCCTGGAACTATAAAACCACCCAAATGTTGGCCGCTCTCTAATAGAAAGTCCATGGTCAGTGCGGTCCCTGTATCTACAACACATAGCATACCGGTATATTTATGGTGTGCCGCAATCATTGCTAACCAACGGTCCACACCTAATTGCGCGGCATCTTGATAGGCATTAACAACCCCACAAGCTTTACGGGTACTTTCTACAAACGTAGGCGCAGGGTAGAGACGTTCTTTAGCCCAAACCTGCAAGTCACGACAAAATGCTTCAGCAGCCACACTAGACACATAAATATTTGCGAGGCGACTCTCTTTTAACGTTGAAAAACCTTCCCTCAACGTAATTTCGTTACTAAACACGCCTTGATTTAACAAACGCCCTCTTTCAACCAACTGCCATTTAAGCGCTGTATTACCACGGTCTATATAAAGTTCAGACATTAATTACTCGCTTAACCTCAGGCTAACCTCACCTGACATGATTTTTTTCGTTCGGCCATCGGGGGTTAACAATAAGAGCTCTCCTGTCTTTGAGATACCACTCGCAACGCCTTCCTCGTATTGCTCACCAGATAAAATTCGAACCTTTTTATCTCGATAACAATCGTAGTTATTCCATTGCTCAACATGTGGCAATAAACCAGTCTCTTCGTAGCCATGCAGTATACTTAAAACCTCAGCCAGCACATGGGCAGCCAATTTATTTCGCCCCATTTTCTCGCCATACGCATGACACACATCAACCCAAGGCTGGCCAATTTCGCCAGACGACAATTCATTCATTTGATAATTGAGCCCGATGCCGACAATGGCAGTATAACCACCTTGGCTTTCCCCTTGAATTTCTACTAAAATTCCACCCAGTTTTTTACCTTCCCATAGAATATCATTTGGCCATTTCAGGCCATGACCATTTAAACCGAGGCTTTTGAGCGCACGACAAACAGCAACCCCGCACGCCAAACTCAGCCCCGATAAGGCCGATATCCCGCCCTTAAAGTTCCACAAAAAAGAAATGTATAGGTTTTGCCCATATGGAGACACCCATGATCTGCCTAATCGTCCTCGGCCCATTGTCTGCATTTCAGCCATACAAACTGACCCATTGGGTAAAGGCGTTAGTTGGTGTTTCTCAACGATGGCTTGGTTAGTCGATGCGCACACATCTAATACATCGAGCTGCTTCAACAAGGCTCTGTGTTCACTAGATAAGCAGGTAAGAATACGTTGTTTATCCAACAACTCTATTGCTAATTTTAAGCGCGTGCCTTTTCCTTTTACAGCATGGAAGTCAAAGCCTGCTGTTTCGAGTGTTTTGAGGTAATTCCAAATGGAAGCACGACTAACATTTAACTCATCGGCTAGCTGCTGCCCAGAAAAAAACTGACCATCTGCCATGCGTTTTATTATCGCTTTATGAATTTCAAGTAGTTCCATTAAAAAGGGTTACAGCTTCGTGCAATTTACTGAAGATAGATTTAAAAAATATAGTCTACGTTAGTCGCTTTGCTCACGTATATCATTCATCTGCTTTTTAACGATATGACGAATTAACAAATCCCTATCTTCATCGCCCAGCTGGCTATACTCAACAGCAACCTTGAACTGATCGCTATCTTGCTCACAAGAAACGACCTTTGAGAAAGTTTTTATGCTGGCTAGAGAGGGCGTTAAAATAAACTTTATCTCAACAATATCCCCTATATTCAGCGCATTACTTACCGCAAATGAAACACCCGAGGCACTGATATTAACCGGCTGAATCGTTTTTACAAACAGCTCATCGGTACCCATTATTATATGATGCGCTAATAAATTAATTTTAGCTTCTATAAAAGAAAAGTAACGCGCCACTTCAGGCGACTCTTTTTCTACATGGCGAAAATGTATCCGAGACACTTCATTCATTTTCTCCAACTCATTGGCTAGAGAGGCTGGCTCAACCTCATTCCTTTTAAGACCATCGGCTTTAGTCATTTCGTCGTTAGAAATAACGCGATAACTTATCGCCACTTCATCGTCTATTCTAAAAAAACGTCTACGCTCTTGTCCGGCATCTTGGCTCATTATTGTTTCACCACGTCTAGTATGGGGTTACTTAAATCTTGGGGCATTTCACCTTGAATTAAAATAATTTCGACACGCCTATTTAGCGCTCTACCCTCAGGGGTCTCGTTATCAGATAGCGGCACTGTATCTGCATGACCTTCAATGATCAGTCTTTTTTCATCCACCGTTCCATCGGTTAGCAGTGTTTGCGCGACAGTTACGGCACGTGCCGCAGACAGTTCCCAATTAGACCGATACAAGCCCGCCTTAATGGGAATATTATCCGTATGCCCTGCAACAGTCACTGTACCAACACTACCATTAACAACCGCTGTAATTTTATCCATTATGGGTAAAAACTCTGGATTAAATTCCGCACTACCTGAGGAGAACGAACCATTTTCATGAATTCTAATAACTACCCGGTCAAGGTCGGTTTCCACACTCACCATATTTTGGTCAATTTCTTCGACCATAAACTCTCTAATTTCTTCGGCTAAATTTTTAGCATCCTTAATTTTTTGCTCAGTGGCTTCAACATACTCCGTCACGATTTTCGCTTTTGCCTCAACCTCTTCTTGTTTTTTAGCATCCTCTTTTTTCGTTGTGTCTGAGTCAGACTCTGAGTCTTTGCCTAAAAACTCTCTTTCCGAGTCGGTTGTTTGCTGCCGCACCTCATCTAAAATGGTTGGGTCACCCGCCGCCGGGCTAAAGTGCTGTGCAACCACACTGGTCCCTTTAACTATTTCATAAGCAACCACCTGTCTTTGCACCCCAAACGCATCATTTAAAGAGTCTGCCATTTTCTTAAAACGGTTTGCATCCATAGTTGCCATTGATAATAACAATACGAAAAAGCACATCAATAATGACATTAAGTCGGCAAAGGTCCCCATCCATGCTGGAAGCCCTTCTTCACATTTTGGACAATTATCATCACTCATGTTGAATCACTGTCTGCATTATTATTCGACCTCTTCAGGCTCACCCACTGACGATCGTTGACTTTCAGGTAAATACGTTTTGAGCAACGTTTCTAAAACACGTGGGTTCATACCTTCTTGAATACTTTGAATGGTTTCTAAAATTAATACTTTATTGAGTCGCTCATTATGGCTAATACCCGCCAATTTAGCCGACATCGGCAATGCAAACGCATTAGCGATAACCGCACCATACAAAGTGGTTAGTAAGGCCACGGCCATTGCCGGACCAATTGCCGCTGGATCAGACATGTTTGCGAGCATTTGCACCAAGCCAACCAAGGTTCCAATCATCCCCATCGCTGGCGCCATATCACCGACCGCCTTCCACATATTCTGACCAACTTCATGGCGACCAATCGCTAAGTCCATATCTCGACTTAATAACTTTTGCACCATCGCTGCGTCATGACCATCTACACAAAGACTCAAGCCTCGTTTGAGGAATTCGTTATCCACCTCTTGATCTTCTAACGCCAACAGTCCATTTTTACGGGCCACATCAGACAGCTCCACTGCCTGCTTGATGAGATCAACAGGGTTATCATTTTTATTCATGAAGGCTTTAATAGCCACTTTAAACGAACTCAAAAATTCCGAGATCGACAACTGCATCAAAGTCACCATGAAGGTGCCAACTACTACGATCAAAACAGACGGCACATCAACAAACATCATGATATCTCCGCCTGTTGCAATGGCGGCAATAATAATGCCCAAACCACCCACAAAACCTATTAACGTCGCTAAATCCAAAACTCTTCCCTTATTTAATTCTCATTTATACCGTCAATAATCGGCAAGGTAACAATGAAACTTTAGCAGATAAAATACGTTTATGGCGAAGCTCTCCCATAAAACAAGCGTGCTCTACGCAAAAACACGCTTATTATCTATTCATCCGTGCCTGTTTGCCCTATCTGCTAAAACTTTTCTCCTTCATAAAGAAAGCAAGCTCCTAAGCAAAAATCCCTTTGAGTATGAAGAAGAAAACAATTGCCAGCACGCCGCCAACCGGCAAGGTAATAATCCAAGACATAAAAATACCACGAACGACACTCATATTAAGTGACGAAATACCGCGCGCCATACCAACACCTAAAACCGCCCCCACCATTGTGTGTGTTGTTGAGATAGGCAAACCCATACCTGAGGCTAACACAACTGTTGAAGCCGCTGAGATAGTACAACAAAACCCACGGCTTGGTGTTAATTCGGTAATCTTCGAGCCAACTGTTTCAATAACCTTACGGCCATACATTGCCAGACCCAATACAATACCAACACCTCCGACTAAGAGTATCCACATTGGTAAGGCCGATTTCTGTGATAACTCACCGGTATCAATAATACTATTAATTGCCGCTAATGGGCCGATAGCATTTGCCACATCATTTGAGCCATGTGCAAAGGCCATTGCACAAGCGGTAATAACCATCAAGGAGCCGAATATTTTTTCGACGTTTGCATAATGGAAATCACGGTCCGCGCTCGCATCAAACTTTACACGACTCACTAAATACTTACCTAATATCGTTGTTAGCACACCAAAACCCAGTGCTACCGCAATCGAGTCTGTCATGGATAAATCTAGTCCCACATGTTTTAAGCCTTTCATAATGGTGACCAATGTGAGCATAAAGCCAACCAAAAAGACATAATAAGGAACATAACGCTTAGCGTTTTCGAACGGTTTTTCTGTATCTAGAATAATCGTTTGAACAGACCTAAATAACATATATGAAATAGCGCCCGCCAATAATGGAGAGGTGACCCAGCTCATCACGATTGTACCGAGCTTGCCCCAGTACACCGCATCCATACTCATACCTACAATCGCAAAGCCGACAATAGAGCCAACAATCGAATGCGTTGTTGAAACTGGCCAGCCTTTAAATGAAGCAACCAGTAACCAAGTTCCCGCTGCCAGTAGCGCTGCGAGCATACCAAAAATCAAAATCTCGGGGGTTGCACCCAAATCGCTAACATCGACAATTCCTTTTCGAATCGTAGAGGTAACCTGCCCACCCGCTAAAATAGCCCCTGAAAATTCAAAAATGGCTGCAATAATAACAGCCTGTTTAATAGTAATCGCTTTAGAGCCAACCGATGTTGCCATCGCATTCGCCACATCATTCGCACCAATGCCCCACGCCATAAATAGGCCGAAAACAATCGCTAATACCAAATAAGTAGTTCCGTAATCCATTGTCCCTTCCCCTTATTTAGCCAACATCAATTGAAAGCGACGACCGACACGCTCAGCATCATCGGCAATATCGGCAATAGATTCTATAATCCGATACATAAACATCACATCTACCGCATATAACTCTTTTTCGACCGCAAACAAATCAGCACGCAAATCAACCTGAATCCGATCCGTAGCCGACTCCAAATTATCTAACTCGGTCAACATATCCTCAACCACATGCACCGCGTGGCCTCTAAAACCCGTTTCTACCAACTCATCTAGCTCATTGACCACTTTCAATGCTTGATGACACGTTTCGACTGTCGCTCTCACCAGCTCAATAGCGCGTTTACTTGCTTGCTCTGGAAACTTAAGTTGGCGACCAACAACAATACCGGCTATATCTCTGGCACGGTTTGCTAATAAGTCTTGCACACGCAATGCATCCAACAAGTCTTGACGTGCAATAGGCATAAATAAGCCAGTCGGCAAATGCTCACGAAGAAAGTGCTTCTTATCATCGGCGTCTTGCTCTAACTCAGCAATTTGGTGATACACTTTTTCTACCGATTCTGTATCCCCTTTGCTCATGAATTCAAACAAATCGACTAATTTAGAAACACATTCGTCAACAAGTGCCATATGTTCCTGTATTGGCGCCACTGGAGAAGTACCAAACAGGCCGGTAATATAGTTTTTAGAAGCCATATTTTTATTAATATTTAATTTAGAAAGAATGTCGGCATTTTGCATTAATCTGACCAGTATTGCCAAAACTATTGTTTCCACATCACAAAAAAAAGCCCAGACATGAATGCCTGGGCTTATAAAACTATTGCGCAAATGCCATTAAGGCACTGCTGATCAAAGCATAACGCTAGAATTTAGCTTTTAGGTCAATTTGCCATATATCTGAATCTAAATCACCGTTTAATTGGCCAACTTCAGAGTCTATATAGGTTGTTCCAACACTGAAATTTTTATCAATCTTGTACGATAACTTCCAGCGATTACCTTCAGAGTCGGTACGTCCACCCGCGAAGTCAGAATCATTAAAAGCGCCGTTTACAGCGTTTAACTCTGTTTCACGATAATCATAACTGGCTTTCCAGCGACCCATTTTAGTTTCAACACCTAACAACCATGCGGTGTCTTCACCATCGTTTAAGCCATCTGCATCACCATTTACAACATACTGGCCATAAACTGTTAGAGGCAAACCAGCATTAATATTAAGTGAACCAAATATTTCTTGCAGACTATATTTTGTTGAATCATTACCGCCGCCACTTGTAAAGGCACCTGCTTTGTTTGCATCGTAATCATAAATACTTCCACCTAACATCGCTTTAGCACCTGCCACATTAAATTTAGCAGTCAATTGTCCATAGCGCATCGTTTGATCTTCGTCAAAGCTATAGCCATCAATATCATCTAAGACAAAGTGACCAACTGACCCTATAATTTCTGCACCCGCCAATTTAGCTGTGTAACGAGCTGCACCACCTTCTGGGTTCACATCACCATCCCATACAAGGCCACCAGATACCTGTTCCCATGGTTGTTTGATCTTACCACCCATCAAATCTAAGCCACTAAAAGGCGTCCAATTAATATACGCCCTATCAAAGTAAACCGTATCATTTTCAAAGCCATCACCTAATGTCTCATTCGTGGAGGTTGCGCCACCATTAGAGGCCATTCTGACACCTGCGGTTACTGTATCAGTCACTTGACCTTCTACGGCTATACGCGCGCGATAGCGCTGACGGTCTTCACGCTTTGAAGAACCATTTGTATCATTACGAAACTCTTGGCGTAATCGTAAATCACCCTTCACTTTAAGCTTACCTGCCCATGCCATTTTCTTAAGCATTTCGTCTGAAGGTTTGTTTTGCTTATTCATCATGTTTGACATAGACAGCTCTGTATACTGATCTTCTGTAATAGCACCATTAGCTTTTAAGATGTCTAATAATTCCTTATCCACCGCAAATGAAGCCGGTGCCAATACAATTGAAGCGCCCAATAATGTCGCTTTAATCGCCACAGATAATTTAGTTTGTTTCATTTTTAATCCCTTGTTTTTTAATAAATATCTTTAACTCGGGCGCATATTAAAGGGGCTAAATGACAATGGTGTGACAGCCAGATGACAATTGTTGTTTTTTGCCTTTTCACAACAAAAAGCCCGCCATAAGGCGGGCTTTTAAAACGTAGACAATCATTTAGTTTACAAGTGTTTTTCTAACTCTTTTACTTCAACGTGCCTAACATCTTTGCCTTTAACAAGGTAAATAACGTATTCACAAATATTACAAGCACGATCACCAATGCGCTCTAGAGCTCGTGATGACCATAATAGATCAATTGCTACCGGAATTTTTCTCGGATCTTCCATCATATAAGTGATTTGTTGGCGGACCAAATTTTCATAATCCTTATCCACTTTTTTATCGACTTGAATGACATTAAACGACTCATCAACATCTCGACGTGCGAACGCGTCTAATGCCTTGTTCAGCATGCCTATCACACGGGTCGACATCTGCTCGATGCTATCAAACTGTTCAGGGAAGGCGCCCCGTTTAGAAATATCAATCGCTTGCCTAGCAATACGCTTTGCCTCATCGCCCATTCTTTCTAGATCACTGGTTGTTTTGATAATAGCCATTATCAAACGCAAGTCCGTTGCCGTAGGCTGCCTCATTACGATAATACTGTTGCACATTTCATCAATGTCAACATCAAACGTGTTCACCTTCAAGTCATCCTCGATGACCTCTTCCGCCATTTCTTTATCGCCCGCCAATAGCGCCTTAACCGACTTTTCAATTTGCTGAACCACTAAACCACCCATGTTCAGCACACTGGTCGTCACCTCTTCAACGTCTTCATCGAACTTATGTGAAATATGTTCCCCTGTAGTCATATTGCCCCCTTAGCCAAATCGACCACTAATGTAGTCTTCAGTTTGCTTTTGTGATGGTTTCATAAAAATGGTTTTTGTTTCATCGTACTCAATCATTTCACCCAAATACATAAACCCTGTGTAATCTGAAATGCGCGCCGCCTGCTGCATATTATGTGTCACGATGCAGATACTATATTGCTCACGAAGAACAGAAATCATTTCCTCAATCGCTAAGGTTGAAATAGGGTCTAACGCACTGGTGGGCTCATCAAACAAAATAACCTCTGGTTTTAATGCAATCGCCCGTGCAATACATAAGCGTTGCTGCTGCCCACCACTCAGACCACGTGCATCATGGCCCAATCGGTTTTTCGCCTCATCCCATAAGGCCGCATCACGTAAAGACTGCTCCACCACCTCTTGAAGCTCGGCGCGTTTTTTAACGCCAGAAAGTCTTAAACCATAAGCAATATTCTCAAAAATCGTCATTGGAAACGGTGTTGGTTTTTGAAAAATCATACCGACTCGTTGGCGTAACCGAATTAATTCTGCTTCTTTTTTCAGGTCTAAAATATTTGTGTACGTTTTGCTATCTCCATTCAAAAGGTTAATAACACCGTCATAGCGATGACCAGGGTATAAATCATGAATACGGTTCATACCACGTAGCAAAGTCGATTTGCCACAGCCGCTAGGGCCGATTAACGCGGTTACTTTATTCTTTTCAATGGGCAACGAAATAGCTTTTAGCGATGGTTCACTTGCACCACTATAAGTAAACGTTAAGTCTTTAACTTCCATCATATTCTTCATTAGTTTGCTCTCTTTTTATTGCTAGCATAACGGCCAAGCAAATTAATTATTAATACCATTGCCGTTAACAAAAAGGCCCCTGTCCAGCCTAACTGAATCATTTTATCGTCTGGCATTGTTGCAAGGTTATAGATAGACACTGTTAACGACGGGAATGTGCTCGTTAAGTCTGTTGACCAAAATTCACTCGAACCACTGGTATAAATCAAAGGCGCCGTTTCCCCCACTACCCGAGCAAAGGCTAACAAAATACCCGTTAAAATACCGGCCTTGGCATAACGCACGACAATGTTCATCGTCACATGGTACTTAGATGCGCCAATGGCGATACCTGCTTCGCGAAGTTCTGTCGGCACAAGGTTTAACATATCGTCTGTTGTCCTAACAATAATAGGTACCATTAAGATAAACAGCGCTAAAACACCGGCCCAACCACTGGTATGCCCCGTAGGCACAACAACAATTGCATAAACAAATGTACCCACAACAATCGAAGGTGCCGACATCATGACATCGCTGAGGTCACGTAAAAACTCTGTACTTTTTGAATTACCGCCATACTCTTGCAAGTAAATACCCGCGAGAATACCCACTGGAATACCGATCAGTGTCGCTATACCAGACATCATTATTTGGCCGACGATTACATTACGTAACCCTCCCTCAATCAGGTCTTTTGTAAACACATCCCAGCTGAGTCCTTGCAAACCTTTTGAGCACAAGGTGAACAAAATCCAGCCTAAAAAAAGTAACCCTACTACTGCGGCCAAGCTGGAGAAGACAATAAACACGCGATTCATCATTAAACGCATTATTTTTTCCTCAAGAAGTAAAATTTAGCGCTCGCTATCACAATAAAGCTTAGGACAAATAATATAAGCGCCAAATAAAATAAGACAGATAAGCTCAACCCACTTGATTCTGCAAAGCTATTTGCCAACACCACTGGGATTGAGTTAGTCGGGTCGGTTACTTTTTTGGCAAATTGATACACGCCCCCAATAACAAAGGCTACTGCCATCGTTTCGCCCAACGCTCGGCCAAATGACAATATTATGGAGCCTATAATGCCCGACCGCGCATAAGGAAAAACAACATCTTTTATGACCTCTAATTTAGTCGCCCCCATCGCATACGCTGATTCTTTCAGCATATCAGGCACGGTCGTTATCGCATCTCGACTTAAAGCCGCCATAAAAGGTATAACCATAATTCCAAGTACCAGCCCCGCAACCAACAATGACACTGTATTTCCACCAAACAGAGCCGCGATGAATGGGCCAAAGTAGAACAGCCCCCACATGCCATAAATGATACTGGGGATAGAAGCCAACAACTCAATCGCTATGCCAACAGGCTTGGCGATTGCAGCAGGCGCGATTTCAGATAGAAAAACAGCAATGCCCATTGCTATAGGCACTGAAAACAACATTGCGATAAGCGTTGAGAAAACCGTACCAACAATAGGGACTAATGCACCATAAACCTCTCTCGAGGTCTTGTCTTCAGAGTCCATATCGTCATCGGTAATAAAATCTTCATCGTCGAAGATAAAATCCTCTTCATCTTCAATAAAGTCATCTTCTAAAGGTTGCTCTTTGTCCGCCTTTAATGACTCTAACTCGGCTAATTGGGCAGGCGACAACTCAAGCTTTTCTTCTTCGCCCCAACGAGATTCAAACAAAAACTTAACCCCAAACTCTTCTATCGCCGGTTTCGCTGATAAATAAAGAACCAGCGTTGTAGCCGCTAAGATAACAAAAACTAAGCTAGCGCTTAATTGAGCAATTTTTCTAAAAAATAATTCCATTACGCCCTCTGGGACAAACAAAAACCTTCTCAACAACCTCTTGAGAAGGCTTTTAAGTTAACTTGTGTTAAAGATTGCGCTTATTTTAAGCCTTTTTCCACCCAGTAGCCTTGGATTTTTTTAATCACTGCATCTGGAAGGGAAACGTAACCGACCGACTCAATGAGCTTGTTCTTTTTGGTTAATGCATAATCAAAGAACTTGATCACTTCTTTTGCATTTTCACCATTTTGAGGAACTAATGCAAACGTTGCTGTCACGACTGGATAGCCTTTTGGTGGGTATGCAATATTGGCATAAAAGTCCTTTTTAGGATCTAAGTCTGCATACACTGCCGCAGCTTCGAATGTTGCTGGCTCTGGCTTAACAAATATACCTTCGCGATTTTCAATAATAGCCATATCTAAACCATTCTTTTTAGCATCCGCGTAATCCACATAACCGATAGAAAACCCGTTATTTTTAATCGCCGTTGCAACTCCAAAGTTACCTTTGCCAGCAATCCGGTTTTTAGTCGGCCATGACACTACTTTCTTAGCACCCATTGTTTCGCGCCATTCTTGGTTCATTTTGCTCAAGTAGTAGGTAAAGGCAAAGGTTGTACCTGATTTATCACTACGGTGAACAAACAAAATATCTTCATTTGGTAAAGCAATACCTGAATTATCAGCCGCTATGATAGGATCATTCCACTTTGTAATTTTGCCTAACATAATGCCAGAAATAGCGGCTTCGCTTAGTTTCATACCGCTGACGCCCTCAACATTATATGCAAAAGTCACCGCACCAATAGCTGTTGGGAATTGAATCAAACTTGCTTTTGCTAAAGAACTTGATTTTAAAGGCTTGTCTGAGCCACCAAAATCAACGTGACGAGCACTAACTTCTTTAATACCCGAACCACTGCCTGTTGGTGTGTAATTGACTTGGTTTTTTGTTTCACCGTAATAAACTTTACTCCACGTTGTATACGCAGGGTAGGCAAAACTTGAGCCCGTGCCTTCAATTTTAGCTGCGTGAGCCGCTGTCCCAATCGTTAGGCTAAGCAGTCCTAGTGCCACTATCTTTTTCATTTTCATATTTTTTCCAATTTAGTTGAATATTTGGCAAAGCGTTTGCTCTACTCTGTGCATCATTTTAGGTTTGGTATGTGGCATTATAATGAACGCAATGTGACAGTTTGATGACAGCCTTATGGGTCTATTCTTTCAGCGGGAAATACACACTGAAAACAACTGCCTTCCCCTTCTTGACTATCGATAACCAGATGCGCCTCATGCCTTTCTAACTCATGTTTTACAATGGCTAACCCTAGGCCTGTCCCAGTTTTATTTTTTATATTATTTTCAGCTACCCGGTAGAAACGCTCTGTTAATCGAGATAAGTGTCTGGCGCCTATTCCTTGACCTGTATCTTTAACAAAAAGTTGCCCCTGACCTTGCTCATTGATTGCCCAGCCGACACGAATCTCACCATTTTCATCAGAGTAATTAATGGCATTACCAACCAAGTTTCTCAACACGGTTAATAAGGAACCTTTACTGCCCTTTAAATTAAGACTCGATGGAACATCAAACACCAATGATTGCTGATGCTCATTTGCCGCTGACTGAAATTCGGACTTAATTTGTTCACATACACTGCGCACATTAACCAAGCTATTGGCTGCCTCGACTTTACCCTCTTCTAGCCGACTTAGCGCTAATAGCTCTTCGATCATGGTTTGCATTTTAATCACTTGCTGATCAACTTTACGTAGCGAAGCACCCACTTGCACATTATCCTCAGCGGTTGAAGCCAACAACATTTCCACATAGCCCTTCATGACCGTTAGCGGCGTTCTTAACTCATGCGATGCATTCGACACAAAGTCTTTTCGCACTTGATTCGTGCGCTCAACCTTAGTGACATCTCGTATCAACAACAAACGTTCATCGTCACCATATGGCAATACCCTTATTTCAATCTTTTCTGCCGACCAGCTGGTGTCTATTACAGGCGCCTCGATCACAATGGCGTCATCGCTCTTGAGATTTTTAAGAAAGTGCGTAAACCGAGGATGCCTTACTAAATGATTAATCAGTTGCCCGGTATCTTCTTTTTTTAAAATAAGTAGCCGGGAGGCTTGCTTATTGAACCACTTAATCTCATTAGACAATGAAAGAATAACCACACCATCCGGAAAAACAGAAATTAACTTTTTAAACCGTTCTAGTTGGTATTTAACACTGTCTTTTTGTGCCAGCCCCTGCATCTTAGATTGATAGATGTCTTCCGAAATTTGACCAAACAAGCCATCTTCAAACGGCAGGTCATGATCACCAGACTTCTTAGACCACCTATATAAACGTTGTAACCGACGATATTGAAAGACAATGTAAGCCAATAAAAAAAGTGCCGACACCTCGACGGGGTAACCGACTAACACACCCAAAACACCGACTGTTAAAAACCACAACAGAAAGGTGTTTCGCTCATAGTTATGATTTATATTCACGCGCTTAAGTTCACCAATTTATAACCAAACCCTCTTACCGTTTGAACTAGGTCTGCACAACCCTGAGCATCTAATATCCGTCTTAAACGCCTAATGTGCACATCAACGGTACGATCTTCTACGTAGACATTATCGCCCCATACATTATCAAGCAGCTGATTGCGAGAGAAAACTTTATTGGGGTTTGTAGCAAAGAAAGACAGCAATTTATACTCTGTCGGGCTCATCATCAGGTCCACCTCATTGATAGTGACTCGATGACTCGATGGGTCAATAAACAATGGGCCAATTGATATCACCCCTGTTTCATTTTCTGTACTGGTTCGTCGTAAGACCGCTTTCATTCTGGCAATGAGCTCTTGCACAGAAAAAGGCTTGGTTACATAATCGTCTGCGCCTGTTTCCAAGCCCGATACTTTATCTTCTTCCGCGCTGCGTGCCGTCAACAGGATAATCGGGATACGTTTATTTTCTTCTTGATTCTTTAAAAACTTGATCCAATCTGGCCCACTAATTCCGGGTAACATCCAATCTAACAAGATAATATCGGGCGTCGTATCTCGCAAAGACTCTTGCGCTCTCATTACATCTTTACACCACGTTACTTCAATATTATTCGTTTGAAGAGAAAGTTGTAGCATTTCGCCAATATCCTCATCGTCTTCAACCATCAATACATTCATTGTTTCCATAAAAAAGCCATTTAAGTAAGTGTTTACAGAATACCTAATATTTATGACAACACGGTGACAATTTACAAACTACTTCTAACTTGCTTCGGAGAAAACCCTGTCTCTAATTATTAAAAATAACAGTAACGCACTGAACCACCTTAAGGCGCCTGCGGTCTCTCAACCAGTAAACTTTTTTTAATGCCCCGTTATATGAACGTCATACAACTGTCATATTATTGATTGATACTCCCCACCTATGACACATGATGAAAAACTACACTATCAATCGCTTTTAGATATATTAGCAACAGACTCACTGACTCCGCTCTTTCAGCCAATCATTTCGATGAAAGACAATAAAATTTATGGTTACGAAGGCTTAATTCGTGGCCCCTCTGATGGTCCGTTACACTCTCCCATCAACCTTTTTAACGCTGCGGCTAAATATGATCGGCTTGCCGAATTAGATTTACTTTGTCGAAAAGTAAGCATTCAACGGTTTGGCGAACTTAATTTAAATGCCCGATTATTTATTAACACCATTCCTGAAATTCTCTTACAAAAAGATTATCAGCATGGCCACACATTAAAGTATATAAAAGACTCTAATTTAGATGCTAGCCAAGTGGTTATTGAACTGACTGAGCAATACCCTATTGAAGATTATGACCTAATGGCAAGTGCAACCAAATACTATCAAGACATGGGATTTTCCATCGCCATCGACGATTTAGGTGCAGGCTATTCAGGCTTAAGAACCTGGTCTGAAATTAAACCCGACTTCGTAAAAATTGACCGTCACTTTTTAAATGACATTCATAACGATATCAACAAGCAAAAATTTGTACAGTCTATTGTAGATATTGCAAAAGGTGTTGACTGTAAAGTAATAGGTGAAGGTATCGAACTACGCGGTGAGTACCTACAGGCTAATGCGATGGCTATCGATTATGCACAAGGTTTTTACTTTGCCCGCCCCAATTCCAAACCAACTGAGTTATTGGATTGCTCGCTATTTTCAAGCAGAAAAAATAACTTCAAACCTAAATTTAATATAGAGCGTTCAGATAATACCGCTGCAAAGCTACTTTTTTATGTCAAACCTATTTATACCCATACTAAGTTTTACGACATTGGTGAACGCTTTCAATCATCTCCTGAGCTAACAGCGCTTCCAGTCCTAAATGACGACGCTACTGTTGCAGGCGTTATCTGGCGTACTGAGTTTTTAACTATTTATGCTAGCCGCTATGGAAAAGAATTAAACAGTAAAAAAAATGCTTTATCTTTTTTAGACGTTAAGGCGCTAAAGGTAGATATTACTTTATCACTCAATAAAATTAGCCAATTGATCACCAGTCAAAACAACCTCGCACAACATGATGATTTTCTTATTACCTCATCTAACCGCTACAAAGGCATGGGTAAACTGCTTCATTTATTGAAAGAAATAACCGAGATGCAAATCACCTTTGCTCGCCACATGAACCCTCTTAGCAACCTACCTGGCAATGTTCCTATCAGCCAACGAATTAATCACTCCATTGAAACTCAACAAGATATCGTTATTTGTTATTTTGACCTAGATAATTTTAAGCCGTATAACGATACCTATGGGTTTGGCGAGGGCGATAAAGTACTCCGAAAAACCGCAAAGTTGCTAGCAGAATCTGCAGATACAGACATTGATTTTGTAGGGCATGTTGGCGGCGATGACTTCATCATCATTTTTCAAAGCAGCGACTGGCACCATCGATGCAACACCACTTTAAATAACTTTAGCGCCCTAACGTCAGAGTTCTACTCTCAAGAACACCTTCTTAACGGAGGAATCTCTGCGTTAGATAGAAATTCTGAGCCGGTATTTTATCCACTTTTATCAATCTCTATTGGAGCATTAAGGCCGCATGATTTCGGCTTTTTTAGGTCAGAAAATGATCTCGTCTCTATTGCTAGCAACGCAAAATCTGCAGCTAAAAAGATACTCGGCAATAGCCTTTATCAAATCAAGCCTTCAAAACAATTAAGCAACATGTCCGCCTAAATCATGAAAATGTTCTATGGCAGGTAGCCACATTATGCTTGCCGACAAAAACACCCAATCTTGAAACTGTTGACCAACTGACGAACACCGATCAAACAGGTGCCGCCAGTTAGACTATGATTTAGTGGCCTTTTAAACCACCACTAAACGACATCTCAAAACCTCTTAGCGTTTCTTAAACACCAAAGCATCGTCTTGCACATCTATATCAACCACATCACCAGGCACAAACTTACCCGCCAATAAATCTTGTGCCAGTTCATTTTCTAAGCGTTGTTGTATCGCACGTTTTAAGGGTCTAGCACCATAAACAGGGTCAAAACCGGCTTCACCTAATTTATCCAACGCAGCTTCTGAAACAACCAACTCTATGTCCCTATCTTGTAAACGCTGACGTAAAATATCTACTTGAAGAGTGGTAATAGCACGAATTTGTGTGCGACCCAAGGGGTGAAACACCACAGACTCATCAATACGGTTAATAAATTCCGGTCTAAAGTGCTGCCCGACCACTTCCATCACCGCACTTTTCATCTCATTATAATTAGCCTCACCCGCTAGCTCTTGGATACGATCTGAGCCTAAGTTCGAAGTCATCACGATGACTGTATTTCGAAAATCAACCGTGCGGCCTTGCCCGTCTGTTAAACGGCCATCATCCAAGACTTGTAACAAAATATTAAAGACATCCGCATGTGCTTTTTCAACTTCGTCCATCAAGATAACACTGTAGGGTTTACGTCGAACCGCTTCGGTTAAATAGCCCCCTTCTTCATAGCCTACATACCCTGGAGGCGCACCAATTAATCTTGCAACCGAATGTTTTTCCATAAATTCAGACATATCAATTCGTACGATTGCTTCTTCAGTATCAAATAAAAACTCAGCTAATGCCTTGCATAACTCTGTTTTACCAACCCCTGTTGGGCCTAAAAATAAAAACGAACCATTAGGGCGATTAGGGTCTGACAGGCCTGCTCGTGAACGACGAATTGCATCGCTGACTGCTTTAACTGCTTCTTCTTGACCAATAACGCGATCACTTAAACCAGCTTCCATTTGCAATAGTTTTTCACGCTCGCCTTCAAGCATTTTGGAAACGGGAATACCCGTCCACTTAGACACAACCTCAGCAATTTCTTCTTCGGTGACTTTATTTCTCAGTAAGGTAAAGTCCTGTTCACCACTGCCTTCCTCAGCCTCTTGAATTGCTTTTTCTAATCGTGGAATTTCGCCATATTGCAACTCTGACATACGTGTTAAATCACCGGCACGCCGAGCCGTTTCCATTTCAAGTTTTACCTTTTCGAGCTCTTCTTTATGCTGGGCACTGCCTTGCATAGCAGCCTTCTCAGACTTCCAGACTTCTTCCAAATCAGCATACTCTTTATCCAACTGGTCAATTTCAGTTTCAAGTAACTGTAATCGTTTTATAGATGCATCATCGGTTTCTTTTTTTAACGCTTCGCGTTCAATTTTCAACTGAATTAAACGCCGCTCTAACCGGTCCATTGATTCAGGCTTGGAGTCCATTTCCATACGAATACGACTCGCTGACTCATCAATTAGGTCAATCGCCTTATCAGGTAATTGTCGATCAGTTATATAACGGTGAGACAATACCGCCGCTGAAACAATAGCTGGGTCGGTTATATCTACGCTATGGTGTACTTCGTATCGTTCTTTTAAACCTCGCAAAATAGCGATGGTATCTTCTACACTGGGCTCATCAACCAATACTTTTTGAAACCGTCGCTCTAATGCGGCATCTTTTTCAATATATTGACGGTATTCATCTAAGGTTGTCGCTCCTACACAATGTAAATCACCGCGTGCTAACGCTGGTTTAAGCATATTTCCGGCATCCATCGCACCGTCACCTTTCCCGGCACCAACCATCGTATGCAACTCATCGATAAACAAGATCACTTGCCCTTCTTGTTTTGACACATCGTTAAGCACTGCTTTTAGGCGCTCTTCAAATTCACCACGGAATTTTGCACCCGCGATAAGGGCGGCCATATCTAGCGACAACAAACGCTTAGATTTCAAATTTTCAGGCACCTCGCCATTAACAATACGTTGCGCAAGCCCTTCTACAATAGCGGTTTTACCTACTCCTGGCTCACCTATCAGCACAGGGTTATTTTTTGTCCGACGTTGCAACACTTGAATAGTGCGTCGAATTTCTTCGTCACGGCCAATCACAGGATCCAATTTTCCTTGCTCTGCACGTTCTGTCAGGTCAATACTGTATTTTTCCAGCGCCTGGCGGTTCTCTTCTGCATTTTGATCATTCACCGCTTCACCACCGCGTATATCATCTATCGCTTTTTCTAAAACACTTTTAGTCGCTCCCGCTTGTTGTAGCGCTTTGCCTGCTGGCCCTTTGTCTTCAAGTGCCGCTAAAACAAATAACTCACTTGAAATGTAGGCATCCTGACGTTTTTGTGCCAACTGATCGGTAATATTAAGCAAACGCCCTAAATCATTAGACATTTGCACGTCACCAGCTGCACCTTCAACCGTTGCTATCCGATCAATTGTTTCGCCTAAAGATGAGCGTAGTTGATTTACATTGACGCCTGCCAGTTGTAGTAAATGACGCACGCTAGCACCTTGCTGGTCAAGCATAGCGACCAAGACGTGTGCCGGTTCTATAAACTGATGATCCTTACCCAGTGCTAAACTTTGTGCGTCAGAAAGCGCAACTTGAAACTGACTGGTGAGTTTATCCATTCGCATATTTCAACCCTCATTAATTTAATTTGATAACTAATTAATGGGGGATGAAATGAGTGTTTTCAAGCCAGCCCAATAGTGCCAGCTTTAGCTTTAGTGAATAAAGCTGTGTAACCAACCAATTAAACCAATACCAAACAGCATCAGTAAAATTTGCTCTACGCCTGCTGCTAGGTTAATTCGTTTATGCAGCGTTGGAATCAAATCTGCCACTGCGATATAGATAAAGCTAGCCGCAGCAAACGCTAAAACATATGGTAAAAGGTGTTCAAAATCTGCTAGCCAGAAATAGGCTAGCAAGCCACCTATTAGCGTTGCGAAGCTAGAAATAACATTGTACAAAATAGCTTTTTTACGGGTAAAGCCACTTTGTAGCAAAATAGCAAAATCACCTATTTCTTGTGGAATCTCATGAGTCGTTACCGCTAATGCCGTCACAACACCTAAATGAATATCTGTCAAAAAGGCCGCTGCAATCAACACCCCATCAACAAAATTGTGAACACTATCACCTACAAGAATCAAACTGCCGGCTGACTGATGACCGTGCGCATGAACATCCACGTGCGTTTCACAATCATCATGGTGACAATGCCGCCACAACACCATTTTTTCCAACGCGAAAAAAAACATCAGGCCGCCCAAAATGGTAATCGATAGGGTGTGAAAATTTTCATGCCCCACTTCTTCTAAGGCGTGTGGAATTAAGCCGACAAAAGAAACACTCAACAATGCACCCGTTGCAAAACTCACACTAAATGGCAACATTCTAGTGATTATCTTTTTAGGTAAAAAAAGAACCAGCGACGCACCTAACACACTTAGCATTCCGCCAAGAATGGTAAACAAAATAATCCAAGTAAATACAGTCATGGGTAATAAGTTAATATTGAAGCCAAATTAACGAAGCCATTCGGCCCGTTGTCGGCTCACGCCGGTATGAAAAAAATTTATCGGGCTGATTATACGTACAATATTCACCACCATAAATTCTTTTTACACCACATTGCAATAAGCTCATTCTTGCCAAAGCATATAAGTCAGCAAGATGATGATCAGCATTCAGCTGCCTAAACCCCTGCTGCATCACCAAGCTTTTGTTAACGAAAGCGTTTTTAACCTCGCTACCCACTTCAAAACAAGCCGGCCCAATGGCTGGACCTAACCAAGCCATTATTTTTTCTGTTGGTGCAAGTTGCGCAACTGCCTGCTCTATGATGCCGGCCAATAAGCCTCGCCACCCAGCATGTACTGCTGCAACGGCTAAGCCATCTTCCGTACACAATAAGACTGGCAGGCAATCCGCTGTCATCACCGTGCAAACAAACGCATCACTCCTACAAATTGAACCATCTGCTTCTATACAAGGTCCCTTTTGGAGTTGATCCAACTCGACGATAGTTGTGCCATGCACTTGTGATAACCAGACAGGCTTAGCTTGCAAGTTAAGCTCGTCACTTAACAAGGCTCGATTATCAATCACCGCTTGCGCATCATCACCCACATGAGTGGCTAGATTAAATGTTGAATAAGGTGTTTGGCTAACGCCGCCAGAACGACACGTTGTTAACGCTCTGACATTTTTTGGCGCTGGCCAACTCGGTTCAATAAAGCGCATGTGTACTGTCTATTTAACCGGGGTTTCTTTCGCCAATACTTCAACCAAATGGGCCATATCCGCAGGCATCTCGCATTCCCAAGAAATCGGCTCACCAGTGACCGGATGAACCACCCCTAACCTGGCAGCATGTAATGCTTGGCGCTTAAACCCACGTAAAGTATCACTCAATAGTTCACTTGCATTAGCCAAGGGTTTAAAACGTCCACCATATACTTGGTCACCAACGATAGCGTGGTTTATATGACTCATATGAACTCGAATTTGGTGAGTACGTCCTGTTTCAAGATTCACTTTTAATAAGGTATGTTTTGCAAAACGTTGCGCAACTCGATAGTGAGTGATGGCCTCTTTGCCCCCCTCTCTAACCGCATACTTTTTACGATCAGTCGGGTGTCGCGCTAAAGGTGCGTCCACTGTGCCACCGGCCGTCATATACCCCCTCACCACAGTTAAGTATTCACGCTCAAAAGCACGTGCCTGCAACTGGTCGACCAATAGCTTATGTGCCGTTAAGGTGCGCGCTACCATTAGCAACCCGCTGGTTTCTTTATCAATTCGATGCACCAAGCCCGCTCGTGGCAAGCCCTCTAGCGCAGGGTCATGATGTAATAGAGCATTTTGTAATGTGCCATCCCAGTTACCCGCTGCAGGATGCACGACTAAACCGGCCGGTTTATTTACCACCAGCATCGATTCATCCTCATAAACAATATTAAGCGCGATCGGTTCCGCTTTGATATTTAATGACGTATCGGCAATGGGCGTAATAATAACCGCCTCCCCACCATTAACCTTGTCTCGAGGGCGCAGTGTTTTATTATCGATCAGTATATTGCCGCTGTTCACCCAGCTTTTCAAGCGACTGCGAGAATACTCTGGGCATAACTCAGCTAATGCCTGATCGAGCCGAAGCCCTGCCATTTCAGGTGGGACGATTAATTCTATTTGTTGTTCAGTTTTCAAGCCAATAGGATTGTAATAATTGATGTGCTCCGGCATTATAACCGTTTAGCTCCTTATAACTTGTTATTTCACTCATGACTCTAATGAATCGTCCATCGATTAAAAAAGCTTTCCTTATTCTTATGCTGGCCTCCTTGTCCGCATGCTCCACTATGGATCTTGTTACCCCTATAGATACTCCCGATAAGACGGCCAATTGGTCCGCAGCGGACTTTTATGACGAAGCCAAAAAATCTTTGGATGATGAAAACTACATTAACGCCATTGAGCTATATGAAGGGCTTGAGTCTCGCTACCCCTTTGGCCAATATGCCCAACAAGCACAAATTGACTTAGCCTTCGCTTATTACAAAAATGACGAACCAGAGTCGGCGATTGCAACAGCTAACCGTTTCATTCGCATTCACCCTCGCCATAAAAACGTGGATTACCTGTACTACCTTAAAGGCCTAATTAATTTTAATCGAGGTATCGGTTTTCTAGAGCGCTACTTACCCACTGATAAATCTCAACGTGACCCTGGCGCAGCCATTGAGTCGCTAGATGATTTTGCAACATTGATTAGGCGCTTCCCCAATAGCCAATATGTTGCAGATTCAAAGCAACGTATCATTGCACTTAAATCAAACCTAGCGTTACATGAATTAAATGTCGCCAATTATTATATGAAGCGCAAAGCCTATGTTGCCGCCATTAATCGCGCTAAAAATATCATTGAACAATACCAAAACACCACAGCCGTACCTCGTGCTTTATTATTAATGGTCGACGCCTACCAGCACATTAATATGAACGACCTAGCCGCTGATGCCCAACGTGTTTACGACCTGAACTATCCAAACGGCACTCCACCTTTAGAAAACCCTAAGTACGCGCACGAAAAAACAACCTCTGAAAAAATCTGGGAGTTTTTAGAGTTAGACAAATAAGCTGGCTACTGAACCGAAGGTGCGTTAATCGTCAGAAAAAAGCACCTTATTAAAGCCCGAGGTCATTGGGAATCGGCGCTCGCGACCAAATGCACGTGAGGTGATTTTAACGCCCGGCGGCGCTTGGCGCCGCTTATATTCGTTTTGCTCTACCAGCCGAAGTACTCTATCAACAATTGCTGGTTCATAACCTGCATCCAATATCTCTCGCCTCGACTGGTCACGTTCAACATAACGTTCAAGAATATCATCCAACACGGGGTAAGGTGGCAGGCTATCTTCATCTTTTTGATCCGGCGCCAACTCAGCTGAGGGTGGCCGCTCAATCACTCTGTCAGGAATTACTGGCGATTGTTCATTTCGATATTTAGCCAAGGCATATACCATCATTTTGGGCACATCCTTTATCGGCGCAAAACCACCGGCCATATCACCGTAAAGCGTTGCATAACCAACACTCATCTCGCTTTTATTGCCTGTTGTAAGCAGAATTTTTCGCTTCTTGTTTGAAATCGCCATTAACACGACACCACGGCTACGTGCCTGAATATTTTCTTCAGTCACGTCAGCATTTAGGCCTTCAAACGCAGGTTCTAACATTGCTGAAAAAGCGTTGACCGCAGGTTCAATAGAAATAGTTTGATGCTTAACGCCCAAGGCTTCTGCTTGTTTAATCGCATCTTCATTGCTCATATCGGCCGTATATTTTGATGGCATGAGGACCACTTCGACACTATCACCACCTAATGCATCAGCCGCAACAGCCAATACTAAAGCAGAATCTATACCGCCAGACAGACCCAATACCGCTCCTTTAAAGCCATTTTTTGTTACGTAATCACGCACACCCAAAACCAGCGCTTGATAAATGGATTCCAGTTCAGGCAATTGCGCATCTTGCTTCGCCTCCAAAGTTGAGTTGCGTAATGAGTCCAAATCAATATAGTTTATTGACTCAACAAAAGCTGCTGAGCGCTGCACAACCTTGCCTGCTGCATTCATTACAAAAGACGAACCGTCAAACACCAACTCATCCTGCCCACCCACTTGGTTCAGATAAATAATAGGCAAACCGGTTTCCTTCACTCGTGAACATACTGTACGTTCACGTTTTTCAGCTTTATTAATCTCAAAAGGCGACGCATTCAAATTAAGAATAAGCGTTGCATCAGACTGGCGTAACTGATCACAGACGCTTGATGACCAGATGTCCTCGCACACACTAAGCCCAATTACCTCTGAGCCTAACTTAAATGTACATGCTTGTGCCCCTGCCTGAAAATAACGTTTTTCGTCAAACACACCATAATTCGGCAATTGCTGCTTTCGGTAATTGGCCACTAACTCACCGGCTTGCAAAACAGCAACACTGTTAAATAATACGCCTTCGCCTTTTTCTGGGTAGCCAATAACAATGGTTAATAAAGGACACTCTGACGATATCCGTTCAAGCTGTTTTTCAACACCGTTAAGAAAGTCATTTCGAAGCAGCAAGTCTTCTGGTGGATAACCGGTTATCGCTAACTCAGGAAAAACGATTGCACGGGCCTGCTCGCTCACCGCTTGCTGGCAAAATTCAAGGATACGATTGGCATTGCCCACTAAATCGCCAACAATAGGGTTAAATTGTACTAAGGCTAATTTCATAACAGCTTATTCCTAGTTTCTTACTAGCATAAAAAAGGGCTGTATAGTTTACAGCCCTTTTTGCACTACTTTAAATTTTAACGCTCAGTTAGCCTAAAATTTCCTTCATTTTTGCGCCCATCTCAGTGGGTGATTTCACAATGTGAACACCCGCTTCTTCTAAAGCCGCAAACTTCGCTTCAGCGGTACCTTGACCACCAGAAACAATCGCACCAGCATGGCCCATGCGTTTACCCGGAGGCGCTGTAACACCAGCAATATAACCAACAACTGGCTTCGTTACATTGTTTTTGATGTATTCTGCAGCTTCTTCTTCCGCCGTTCCGCCAATTTCACCCACCATGATAATACCCTTGGTATTCTCATCGGCTTCGAAACGTGAAATAACGTCAATAAAGTTCATCCCATGAATCGGGTCACCACCAATACCTACACAAGTACTTTGACCTAAGCCAGCAGAGGTTGTTTGATGAACGGCTTCATAAGTAAGCGTACCTGAACGTGACACCACACCGATACTACCGGCTTGATGAATAAAGCCAGGCATAATGCCAATCTTACACTCACCTGGAGTAATAACACCTGGGCAGTTAGGGCCAATTAGCACTACGTTTTCATATTGCTCAAGCGATGCCTTCACTTTCAACATATCCAATACAGGAATACCTTCCGTGATACACACGATCACTTCAATACCTGCAGCTGCAGCTTCTAAAATAGCATCCGCAGCGAACGGAGGTGGCACGTAAATCATGGTTGCAGTTGCACCGGTTTCCTTAACCGCATCAGCAACGGTGTTAAAAACAGGTAAATCTAAATGTTTTTCGCCACCACGACCCGGCGTAACCCCACCGACAACTTTTGTTCCATAGGCAATTGCTTGCTCGGAGTGGAATGTCCCCTGTTTACCTGTAAAACCTTGGCAAATTACTTTTGTGTCTTTATTAATTAAAATACTCATCGTATACCCCTAAATTAAGATGCTGCTTTAACAGCGGCTTTAGCAGCCAAGGTTAAATCATCAGCGGCAATAATATCTAAACCAGAATCTTTCAATAGCTGACGCCCTTGATCGGCATTAGTGCCTTCTAAACGAACCACTACCGGTACGCTAACACCTACCTCTTTAACCGCTTCAATAATACCTTCAGCAATTAAGTTACAACGAACGATGCCGCCAAAAATATTCACTAACACTACTTTTACTTTGTCATCAGACAAAATAAGTTTAAACGCTTCAGCCACACGTTCAGCTGTTGCGCCACCACCTACATCTAAGAAGTTAGCGGGGAAACCACCTTCCAATTTAACTAAGTCCATAGTCGCCATCGCTAAACCTGCACCATTCACCATGCAACCAATGCTGCCGTTCAACGTAATATAGTTCAACTCATGTTGTTGTGCTGCATGCTCTTTTTCATCTTCTTGCGACGGATCACGCATGGCAACCATATCGGCGTTACGATAAGCGGCGTTATCATCTAAATTAACTTTTGCATCTAGTGCGACTAAGTCACCATCACCATTAACAATCAGTGGATTGATTTCAACTTGGCTCGCATCTTTTGCCCAAAAAACGGCTAAAATGCCAGACATGACTTTAAACAGCTGCCCAACTTGTTTGCCTTTAAGCCCCATTTTAAAAGCTATATCGCGCGCTTGATACGGCTGTAAGCCAGCAACAGGATCAACGGCTGCTAATAAAATTTTCTCTGGTGTTTCTTCCGCCACTTCTTCAATATCCATACCGCCTGCTTCAGACGCCATAAACATAATTCGTTTAGTGCCACGATCAACCACAGCGCTAATATAAAGCTCGCGATCGATAGGCTTAACTTCCTCGACAATAAGCATTTCGATAGGCAAACCTTCTTCATCGGTTTGCGGCGTCACCAAGCGAGAGCCCAATAGTTTTTTGCTAAACGCTTCTACCTCGTCTATCCCTTTACACAATTTAACGCCACCCGCTTTACCACGACCACCTGCGTGAACTTGGGCTTTTACTACCCAACACTCACCGCCTAACTCTTTTGCAACATTGACAGCTTCTTTAACTGAACGTGCTGGCTTACCAACTGGTACGGGTACACCAAACTCAGCAAACACCTGTTTTGCTTGGTATTCATGTAAATTCATTCAAATTCCTCTATGATTAATTTTTGTTAGTCACTTAACCAGTCCATTCTAATAGATTTCACAATTTAATTCAGCCAGACACTTAAATTTACGCCATGCATTCTGCACCGAAACAAAGCGAATTCGTCAAAACATGTCCATTTGGGAGCGGTTTTTACCTGCCTGCTGAACAAGCCTGGCGAACGCTTAAAGTGTTCCATGCCTACCAATTAGTATTGTCTAGTGCATTTTTTACTTTATTTGCCAGTCACACTGGGCCTTCGATTTTTGGCCAAAGCAACCCGGGGCTCTTTCAAGCAGTTAGCCTGACTTATTTTGCACTCACCCTATTTAGCACTGTCTTTATTCGCAAACCGTATATTGCATACACGCGACAGGTACAGTTTAAAATTATTGCCGACATTATCTTCTTAACCTCTCTGATGCATGCTAGTGGCGGCATTACTAGTGGCTTAGGGGTTCTGCTCGCCGTCAGCGTTGCCGCTGGCGGTTTATTGGCTGGCGGGCAATGCACCTTAGTTTTTGCTGCGATGGCCACTTTCGCTGTGCTTGGCGAGCAATTGTATGCTGACCTCACCGGTATTTTTGCAAAAACCGCTTATACCTATGGCGGCGTGCTAAGCGCCTCTTTTTTCACTATTTCAATCCTTGCGTTAGTACTTGCAAAGCGCGTTGAAAAATCAGAGCAAATAGCCCAGTTACAAAGCCGAGAAATTGATGAACTTATTCATTTAAATGATTACATTATTAAACACCTTCAATCTGGCATCATCGTTGTTGACCACCACAATAAAGTACGCCTTGCTAATGATGCTGCCAAGACTCTCATTGAGCACCCCATTAGTATTGGCGCAGCCTTGTCAGACATATCGCCTGAGTGTTGGCAATTATTTACTCGCTGGTTAAGAGACCCTAACCAAAGCAGTGCCGATATTGCCGCAAGCGCCCACTCACCTCGAACTAAGCTGCGCTTCAGCCAATTACACAACCTTGCTGACAACGCCTACATCATTTTTTTGGATGATCTTTCAACCATTGAGCTACAGGTGCAACAAGAAAAACTCGCTTCGCTGGGTCGACTTACCGCGAGCATTGCGCACGAAATTAGAAACCCTCTCGGTGCTATTAGCCATGCCGGCGAGTTATTATCCGAATCCACCTCTATTAAAAAAGAAGACCTACGACTACTCGATATTATCCATAACCATACCAATAGGGTGAACAGTATTGTAAAAAGCATACTCCAACTTTCACGACAAGAAGATAGCCACATTGAAACTATCAAACTCGACAAGTGGATTGCCGATTTTGATAAAGAGTTTATGGAACAGTTTGGTTTGCAAACCTCTCCCATACAAATCAACATTGCTCAGAACGTTAAAACCATTCAATTTGACAATAACCATTTAAAACAAATTATCGACAACCTTTGTAGCAACGCTCTAAAATATGGCCAACTTGTCGACAAACAACAAATAATTTATATGCAGATAGGCATAAGTCCTATCAATCAACAGGTTTACATCTCAATCACTGATGCAGGTAAAGGCATGGACGAAACCACAGCAGAACAAATTTTTGAGCCCTTTTTCACAACATCCCCTTCAGGAACAGGGCTTGGGCTTTACATCTCCAGTCAACTAGCCGAACTTAACCATGCTAAATTAAGTTACCAAGCCAACCCCAATGGTGGTAGTTGCTTCACCCTTTTATTTAAACATTCTTAACAGATAATGCCGCAAACACTCGCCCTTATTGTCGACGATGAACCAGACATTTTAGAGTTACTGGAAATCACCCTGTCACGCATGGGCATCGCCAGCAAACCAGCACACGACCTTAGCGAAGCTAAGCTGCTGTTAAAGACCCACTCTTTTGATATTTGCCTAACCGACCTGCAATTACCAGATGGTAACGGCTTAGAGCTGGTTAAGCATGTACAAACACACTACCCCAGCACACCCACCGCTGTTATTACCGCTTTTGGCAGTATGGAAGTTGCTATCAAAGCCCTCAAGCTAGGTGCCTTTGATTTTGTTTCCAAACCGGTTGACTTAAAAAGCTTAAAAAACCTTGTCAGTTCCGCCATAAAGATAAACGATACTGACGAACCTGTTGATCGACGAAGTCGCGATCAATTATTGGGAGACTCTGTGATGATGGCTAACGTACGCGCCAAAATTGCAAAGCTTGCTCGCAGCCAAGCACCCATTTATATCAGTGGTGAATCAGGCACCGGTAAAGAATTAGTTGCCAAGCTAATTCATGAAAAAGGCCCTCGGGCCAATCAAGCTTTTGTCCCCATTAACTGCGGCGCCATCCCCCATGAACTGATGGAAAGTGAGTTTTTTGGCCATAAAAAAGGCAGTTTTACCGGCGCTATCGCTGATAAAAAGGGGCTATTCCAACTTGCTCATGGTGGCACTTTATTTTTAGATGAGATCGCCGACCTCCCTCTACACATGCAAGTTAAACTATTACGGGCCATACAAGAAAAGTCCATCCGTCCCATCGGCAGTGACACTGAAACCGTGATCGACACTAGGGTTTTGTGTGCCACTCATAAAAACTTAAGCGAACTTGTTGAAAAAGGGAGCTTTCGACAAGATTTATATTACCGGATTAATGTCATCGAACTCCCTTTGCCAGCCCTACGCGAACGCAAGGAAGACATCCAGCAGCTCGCCACCCATATTTTACAAAAATTAAATACCGAACATGGAAATACTACTATAAGCCTTAGTGAAAATGCGCTAAAAGCCCTAACAAAGTACCCCTTCCCTGGCAATGTACGCGAACTAGAAAATATACTCGAACGTGCATTTACCCTATGTGAAAATGGGCTTATTCACCAGGCAGATTTACAGCTGCCCGAAACCCCGCATAACATACCTAACTCAATCACTACCCCAGCGTCATCGCCCAATGCAAGTGGCGAATCATCAGACGCGCCACTGGAAGATTACCTTGGCACATTGGAAAAAGAAGCCATCGTCAATGCATTAGAAAAAACACGCTGGAACAAAACAGCCGCTGCAAAAGACCTAGGTATTACCTTTCGTGCCTTACGATACCGACTAAAAAAACTAGGTTTAGACACTTAAGCACTAATTGACCCTCAGCGTCACTTTATGACATAAAACACTTTAGAAAGATGTAGACGAAAAATTAAAAAACTATTTTAAACAAACAAAATCAATAGGTTATTAGCATAATTTAATAAATACAGATAAGCGGCACACAAAATGCTTTATACTTTTTGCAATATAAATTTATGACATATTAATAAGGATATCAACATGAAAAATCTACAAACAATAAAACATAGCGCTCAAAAGGGCTTCACCCTGATCGAGCTCATGATCGTGGTTGCCATTATCGGTATTTTGGCCGCATTGGCTATTCCTGCTTACCAAGACTACACTATTAAATCACGCGTAGGTGAAGGCGCTTCTTTGACAGGCGCATTTAAAACAGCCGTTGAAATTTATTGGAGCGAAAACGGAACGCTAAGCGGAATTGAAGAAGCAAACCTTGGTGGCGCATCATTAGGGCTTACGTCAGTCGCTGGCGAATACGTGTCAGACATTAGCTTTGGAACCGGCCCTATTTTAGTCGTGCAACTAAGAACTGGCACCAATAAACTAGGCGGTTTAGCAAGCGCTAGCGAAGGGGCTGATGGAGGATGTTTTGTCTATAGCCCTACTAGACCCAACAACACTGGAGGAAACTTGCGGTGGGAAGTTGAAGCTGACGATGGAAGCTGTGACGCTGTCCCAGCAAAATATAGACCAAAAACTTAAGACACCCAAATAAAAAAAGGCGGCTAGCTAGCCGCCTTTTTTATTATGAAAACAACCCTATATTTCATTTTATTTGCTTGCCTTGTAATTTTTACTGTCAATATAGTTTATTTATCCGGCTTAAATAGCCCCTTCTTATTTGACGACACATCAAACATCATTTCCAACTCTTTACTTAGGATAGACAATCTATCCTTTTATAGTCTATATAACAGTAGCTTATCAGGCTCTGCTGGCCCACTAAAACGACCGGTTGCCGTTCTAAGTTTTGCTCTTAATTATTATTTTGCCGGCGGATACGTTGCATCCGCATTTAAGCTAACTAATATCATCATCCACTGCCTTAATGCGCTATTGGTTTATCTTCTGTGCTTTCAGCTATTTAAGCGAATCAACACCACACCTAACACAAACACAGCCTTTTTGTTTGCCAGTGGCCTTAGCCTCTTATGGGCGCTGCACCCCATAAACTTAACCAGCGTGCTCTATGTCGTACAACGCATGACATCACTGAGCACCTTATTTAGTCTAGGCTGTATTACTCTCTACCTTTGTGCTCGTAACCGTTGGTTATCTCAAGGCTATACTTGGCGCATAGGGTGCTTATTTTTTGCTAGCTTGACGAGCTTGCTTCTCGCACTATTTAGCAAAGAGAATGCTGTTTTAATCCCCTTGATAATTATATTAATTGAACTGCTTCTCTATTTAAAAGAGAAACCTTGGTCGGTGATTAATCGACTAACGAAACAACAACAAAACTTGGGTTTAGTCGTTATTGGCAGCTTATTTATCGCCACTATTTGGTGGGCTATTGATTATGCTTCTGGTGGCTTTAACAACCGCCCTTTTACTATGTTAGAGCGCGTTTTAACTGAGTCACGTGTTCTGTGTTTTTATCTTTCACTGATACTCATTCCTCGCATTAATGGCTTTGGTTTATTTCATGATGACATTACACTTTCAACGTCATTATTATCACCATGGACGACACTCACATCGATCATTTTCATATTGAGCCTACTGCTAACTGCTTTTTATTATCGAAAAAAGAACCCATTATTTGCCTTAGGCATTGGATGGTTTTTCATTGGGCATTTATTAGAGTCCACATTTTTTCCTTTAGAAATCGCTCATGAACACCGCAACAATTTACCGTCTATAGGCATCATCATTGCTGTTTTTTCCCTCATTCCTTTGGCCAAACTAGAAACCAAGAAAGTTATTATAAGCATTGTTTTTGTTGCCCTTATCTTAGGCAGCACCACCTGGCTTCGTTCAAAACAATGGGGAAATTATCAGTCATTGGCGTATTATGAAGCAGAACATCATCCAAACTCACCAGCTATACAGGCTTTGCTCAGTAATGCGGCGCACCAGGCTGGCGACATAGAAATTGCCACTGAAGCCATAAAAAAAGCAATGACTCTCGAGCCAAATGAATCCGCTTACGCACTGCATTATCAAAATATTTTAGCCATTCACGATCAGAAAATACCAAACGCCTTACAAGTTGAAACATTAAGACGGCTTGAACACAACAGGCTCACCCCGTCCACACAATTAGCCTTAGACCAAATAGCCGGGTGTTTAAAAAAGGAGGTTTGTGCACCTTTGCGTAAAAATTATCTCGAATGGATAAACGTCGTGATAAAAAAAGCACCCACGCACGCTGTTTACTATTACATGAAAGGTAAGGCCCAACGCGCTAGCGGGGACATATTAGGCGCTCTCAACACCTTTCAGCAAGCCTACGATATTAGCCCTAACTTTCTACACCCTTTATTTGAAATGGCAGATATTTTAATTCGCCTAAACCAACTCGAACATGCGGAGCAAGTTATTGGCTGGATTGACATTGCTAACGAAAAAACTCACCTTCGCAGAGATACTGAGTTAAAACAAATTAAGGATATACTCAATAAGATAAAGAAAGCAAAATCAAGAGAGCAGCCAACTTGATTTTTCGTCCACCTCACAAGACTGACGCTTCTTTTTAATAGCTAGAAAACTATACTAGGTTTATGTTTTAGTAGGCAGCCCTCTCTCGCAGGCCATACATACTAAAGATAGTGACCCTCTAAAAAAGCGATAACATATTCTCTAGTGCTTTTTTAGCCATTTGCTTGTCATCATCATTGACTTGTATTTGATTAACTACAGTCCCTTCAGCTAAATTTTCCAACACCCATGCTAAGTGCTGAGGGTCTGTTCTAAACATGGTTGAACACATCGCAACGGTTGGAGACATAAAATGAACTTGCTTGCCTTGGTCTTTCACTTCTTCCTTAAGACGATTGACTAGGTTCAGCTCTGTTGCAATCAACCATTGCGTATTCGCTTTACCTTCACGAACCGTTTTTAAAATAGCTTCGGTTGAGCCGACATAATCGGCTTTCTCACACACTTCAAAATTAGCTTCTGGGTGCGCCACAACAATTGCATTCGGGTTTTTCTTTTTAAAGTCATCAATCTGGTTGTCTTGAAACATTTGATGCACAGAACAAAACCCTTTCCAAAGAATCATCTTTGCATTTTCAATTTGTTCTTTTGTTAAGCCACCCATCGGTTGATTAAAATCCCAGACAACCATTTCTTCAAGTGGGATCCCCATGCGATAACCGGTATTTCTACCCAAGTGCTCATCGGGGAAAAATAATATTTTTTCACGCTTTTCAAAACACCACTCTAATACTTGCTGCGCGTTGGATGATGTACAAACAATGCCCTCATGCTGCCCACAAAAGGCCTTTAAGTCCGCGGCTGAATTAATGTAAGTAACGGGCGTTACTTGCTCATCTGCATTGATCAGAGTATTTAATTCTTTCCAACTACGCTCTACATTGGCACGGTTTGCCATATCTGCCATAGAGCAGCCAGCTGCTAGATCTGGTAACACTGTTATTTGTTCTGGGCGTGACAGTATATCTGACACCTCCGCCATAAAATGTACGCCACAAAACACAATATATTCTGCTTTAGACTCTGCTGCATACTTAGACAGCTTAAGTGAGTCACCACTTACATCGGCGTGTTTAAACACCTCATTACGCTGATAATGGTGGCCTAAAATGACACATCGCTCACCCAGTTTTTCTTTAGCTGCTTGAATGCGTTGATCACATTCTTCGTCGCTCAATAATGAATAATTTTGTATAGCAAGTGCCATCACAGATCCTTATTTTTCTTCAACCACAGGGGGTTTTCTTAAACGAATACCAAGCTCCTTTAACTGAGCATCACTAACCGTCGCCGGTGCAGATGTCAACGGGCATGCAGCTGTTTGTGTTTTAGGGAACGCCATTACGTCACGAATAGTCGATGCACCTGACATCAGCATCACCAAGCGATCTAAACCAAACGCCATACCGCCATGTGGAGGGCACCCATACTTTAAGGCATCCAACAGGAAGCCAAACTTTTCTTGTGATTCCACTGCGTCCATTCCTAGCAAATCAAATACCACTTGCTGCATATCGGTTTTATGAATACGGATGGAGCCACCACCTACTTCAGTACCGTTAAGCACTAAATCGTACGCTCTAGATAAGGCCTTACCTGTATTCGCTTTAAGTTCATCAGCATCACAAGAAGGTGCAGTAAATGGGTGATGAATAGCATTCCAACGACTTGATTTTTCATCCCAGTCGAACATTGGGAAATCAACCACCCAAACAGGTTTCCAATCACCTTCCAATAGACCCTGATCTTGACCAATTTTGTCACGTAAAGCGCCCAATGCTTCATTAACAATCTTAGTTTTATCGGCTCCAAAGAAAACAATGTCCCCTGTTTGTGCGCCAGTTCTGTCCATGATGTTTTCAACTACATCATCAGGCAGGAATTTTAAAATAGGCGATTGCAGCCCTTCAATACCAGCCGCACGATCATTAACTTTGATATACGCCAAACCCTTTGCGCCATAAATGCTAACAAATTTAGTGTAACCATCGATATCCTTACGACTCAGGCTACTCGCACCTGGCACACGAAGTGCCGCAACACGGCCATCATCACTATTTGCCGGGCCAGAAAATACTTTAAATTCAACCGCTGCCATCAAATCAGCTACATCAGTTAACACCAATGGGTTACGCAAGTCAGGACGGTCAGTGCCATACACATCCATAGCTTTTTCGTACGTCATCTGCGGAAATTGCTCTGGCAATTTCACATTGATAACCTCGTTAAATAAACGCCTAACCATGCCTTCCATTAAACCCATTATCTCTCCTTCATCCATAAAAGAAGTTTCGATATCTAGCTGGGTAAATTCTGGCTGACGATCCGCTCTAAGGTCTTCATCACGAAAGCAACGTACAACTTGATAGTAGCGATCCATACCAGCAATCATAAGCAGCTGTTTAAACAACTGTGGCGATTGAGGCAGGGCAAAAAAACTATTCTCATGCGTACGGCTCGGCACCAAGTAATCACGCGCACCTTCCGGCGTTGCCTTTGTTAAGAAAGGCGTTTCAATTTCGTAGAAACCCTCGTCTTCTAAAAAGCGACGTAAATTAAGCGTTACATCGCGTCGCAAGCGAATTTTTTCTAGCATTTCTGGGCGACGCAAATCTATATAACGGTAACGTAAACGCGTTTCTTCGTTCACTTCAATATCGCCATCAACTTGAATTGGCGTGGTTTCTGAACGATTAAGAATTTCTAGCTCTAACCCTAATAACTCAACCTTACCGGTTTTCATTTTAGGGTTAATAGTACCTTCTGGTCGCGGGCGAACACGGCCTTTTAGTTTTAATACATACTCACCACGCACGGTTTCGGCAGTGGCGAAAGAATCAGCGCGATCTGGATCAAACACCACTTGTACAATACCTTCACGGTCACGTAAATCGATAAAAATGACGCCACCATGGTCGCGCCGTCTATGTACCCAACCACAAATCTCAACTTCCTGCCCTAAGTGGTTTTCGTTAATGTCACCACAATAATGACTACGCATCATCTTTATTTCCTTACCGTTATGTTTTTTTGAGTAGCCTGACAGTTATCACGCTAGATATACCTTTTTCAGAAAAGGCCTGTAATTATTTAGTCTCGCTCGACTTTTTTGATGAGCCTTCTGCTAAATTCTTCTTTTTTCCACTTTTAAAGTCTGTTTCATACCAGCCGTCGCCTTTTAAACGAAAGCCTGAGGCTGACATAAGCTTGCTCAATGCATCTTCCCCACATTCAGGGCACTTTGTTAATGGCGCATCACTTATTTTACGCAATGCTTCACAACGATGCTTACATGCATCGCATTGGTATTCATATATAGGCATATTTCTTTCACTCCAAATACTGATCGGTTGTTCTTGTTATACGCTTGCACTAAACACAACTGGGTATTTTCAATGATTTACGAGGTCTATAGCAAGCAATGTATGTAAAATAAACGCACTTTTATAGCTTCATCATGCGATTGATACAAATATGACGACTCAACTGACCATTACTAAACCAGACGATTGGCATTTACATTTACGCGACGGCCCCGCCCTCAACACAACGGTTGCTTTTAGTGCCCGGCAGTTTCAACGTGCCATTGTGATGCCTAATTTGGCACAACCTATTGTTAATGCTGAACGAGCCAGTGCTTATCGACAACGAATTTTAGACGCTTTACCAGAAAAAAGCAGCTTTCAACCATTGATGACGATCTACCTCACCAACGACACCTCGATCGAAGACATCAAACAGGCCAGCCAAAGTGACTATATTTTTGCAGCAAAACTATACCCCGCAGGCGCCACCACTAACTCATCTAACGGTGTCGCAGATGTATCCGCACTCTTTCCTGTGTTAGAAGAAATGCAAAAACATGATCTCCCGTTATTGGTCCATGCAGAGGTCACCGATACAGATATTGATATTTTTGACCGGGAAAAAGCCTTTATCGATAAATACCTTACCTCTATCAGAAAGACATTTCCTGAGCTACGCATTGTTTTAGAACATGCCACAACGCAGCAGTCCGTTGATTTTGTACTTGAAAACAACTACACCGCCGCCACGTTGACACCACAACACCTCCTTTTCAACCGTAACGACTTATTAGCGGGCGGCATCCGTCCACACAATTACTGCCTACCCATCTTAAAACGTGAAACACATAGGCAAGCATTGATTAAAGCGGCCACCAGTGGCAACCCGAAATTCTTTTTAGGCACCGACAGCGCCCCCCACGCAACAACGGCTAAAGAAAACCAGTGCGGCTGCGCAGGTTGCTTTACTGCTTATGCCGCTATTGAGCTTTATGCAGAGGCCTTTGAGAAAGAAGGCGCTCTAAATAAGCTGGAGGGGTTCAGTAGTTTTTATGGGCCCGATTTTTATCGCTTACCAAGAAACAAACAGACGTTGACACTCAGCAAAGAAAGCTGGCAAGCACCGCCTAGCTATTCTTTTGGCACACAATCGTTAACGCCTTTTCGTCAGGAAACCCCTTTACAGTGGAAAATGAAATAACCTTTAGGCTGCAGCTAAAGCAATAAAAAAAGCCCCGTTTAAACGGGGCTTTTTTGTGTACTCTAATTATTCGTCATCGAAAATATCTTCATCATCCAACGGAGGATTTCCATCGTAAATTAAATAATTACGACGCTGGAAGTGCGCACTCCTTTCAAACTCATATGGGTCTAACGCAGCTTGGTCTGCAATTTTCTTTGCTCTAATCAAATCAGCGCGGGTATCTACACCTTTGAGCACCATCGTCGCCCACCTTGCATCAGAGTCATCAATTTGCTGAATAGGGTCAACAAACGTATCTGCATAAATACCTAGCGTGTCACGCAACGTACTTGACCCTAAAATAGGCAGCACAACATATGGCCCTGTGCCTACGCCGTAAGCCCCTAATGTTTGCCCAAAATCTTCATTGTTTTTTGGCATCCCCATGTCAGTAGCCATATCAACAAAACCAAGCACACCCACCGTTGTGTTAACGAGCACACGACCACCATCCGACAAGGCTTGATTAAACTTAAGCTGTAGAATGTCATTAACAAATACCACCACGTCATCTAAATTACTAAAGAAGTTCGTAATGCTTTGGTCGACAATATCAGGTGTTACATACTGGTAACCTTTTGCAACAGGCTCAAGAACATATTCATCTGCTTTTTGATTAAACTTGTACACCCCCCTATTCACAAACTCTAAAGGGTCATTTTCTTCTTGTGAGGTTAGCGATGCACAGCCGGACAATAAAGCCGCCATGGCAACAAACATACACACAATTCCTTTTCTAAAACACACCGATAATCTCATGAGAACTCTCTCTTAGTAATTTTTAATGCAACTTTATAAAGCCGCCAAAGGCTGCTTGACTTATTATAGCGAAATATTCCTAAATTGTTAGTCTAGAGAAAATGCTAAATTCTGATGTAAACACGATGGCCAATCGTTTTCGTAGTTATCTACCAGTCATCGTTGACCTTGAAACCGCCGGGTTTAATGCCACAACAGATGCTTTGCTTGAAATGGCAGTTGTCATTCCCGCTATGGACGAATCGGGGCAGCTTATTATTGAATCATCTCATCGTGAGCACATCATCCCCTTTGAAGGCGCTAACCTTGACCCTGCTGCATTAAAGTTCAACGGTATTGACCCGTATCACCCTTTCCGCCTAGCAATTGATGAAAAAGAAGCTCTTAGGAAGTTATTTGCCCCCGTAAGGGCAGCTGTAAAAGCACAACAATGCACCCGTGCTATTTTGGTTGGGCACAACCCTGCTTTTGATATTGGTTTTATGAATGCCGCGGTAGAACGCACACAAATCAAACGAAATCCTTTTCACCCTTTTAGCACATTTGATACGGCTACTTTAGGTGGGCTCGCATACGGCCAAACGGTATTAGCTAAGGCCGCCAAAGCCGCTGGCATGGACTGGGATAGTGAGCAAGCCCACTCGGCGCTATATGACGCCGAGCAAACCGCTATTTTATTTTGTAAGATCGTTAATCAATGGGATGCCTTTGCTAAGCAGCCTTAATTTTATCCAGCATAGTTTTCAGCTCTCCGCTTTCAAACATTTCAATCATAATATCAGCACCTCCGACTAATTCGCCGTTCACATAAAGCTGAGGGAATGTTGGCCAGCTTGAATATTCTTTCAGGCCTTCGCGTATTTCGTCATCATCAAAAATATTAACGTAAGCAAATTCGACTTCACATGCTTGTAAAATTTGCACCGCCTTACTCGAAAAGCCACACTGCGGAAAATACGGCGTGCCTTTCATATACAATAAAACGGCGTGATTTTTTAGTTGATCTTCTATTCGTTCATTTACAGACATATCGACACCTTTTAAAAACAATTTCTTGAATTATACCCTGAATATTTAGAATAAGTCTAAACTCCATAGCCTCCACCGCCCGGTGTTTTAATTGCCAAGCAGTCACCCACACTAACATCCACGCTAACTTTTGCGGCTAAACGCGTTTCATTTAGCCAGTTTTCACCACACTTTCCTGCCTGCCCACCTAATACCCCCCATGGTTTATGCCTCCTTCGTTCTGTTAACAAAGTAATATGCGCCGGTTTCAAGAACTCTATTTCTCTAATCAACCCATCGCCACCTTTAGTTTTTCCTTCTCCACCCGACCCACTGCGGACCTGATAACGCTTAACCCTAAGAGGGTAATGCATCTCTAAAGACTCAATAGGCGTGTTTAGGGTATTGGTCATGTGTGTTTGCACCGCTGACAAACCATCAAACAGGGCGCCCCCGCCCATTCCACCACCAATCGTTTCATAGTAATTCCAACTAACACCCTCAGTTTTAGCGCCCATTGCCACATTATTCATGCTGCCGTGGCTAGCGGCCGGAAGCTCTTCTGGAACAGCCTGCGCTAACGCGCCGATCACCACATCCACCAATCGCGTGCTGGTTTCCACATTCCCAGCTGCCACGGCAGCAGGCTTTATCGCATTAATCAACGAACCGTGTTCCGCTATTATTTTAATTCGACGATAAACACCAAAGCACGCCGGAGTATTAACTGGCATTAAGCATCTGAAGACGTAGTAAACAGCCGCCGCCACTACTGATAAAGGACAATTGATATTACCTGTCACCTGGCTGGCTGTACCCGCAAAGTTAGCAATAACCTCGCTGTTATTGATTGTTAAACTGAGTTTGATCTTGATATCTTTAGCACCTAGACCATCATCATCCATGACATCCTCAAAATGATAAACTCCGACTGGAATACGCCGTAATAATTGCAACATCAAACGATCACCATACTCATTAAGGTGTGTTAATGCCCGCTCATATTTCTCAGCACCCATGTCCTCCACAACAGACAATAATCTTTGCGCCCCTCGCTGGTTTGCACTGATTTGCGCATTAAAGTCTCCAGTGGATTCAATCGTATGACGTAATGCCTGCTTTATTTGTTCAAACTCCGCAGATACTTGGTTACCTCGCATGATCTTTGTCGGTGAAATAACCAGCCCCTCTTCATCTAAATGCGTTGCCAATGGCATAGAACCTGGCGTCTCGGCACCTATATCGGCATGATGTGCACGATTAGCAACAAAACCAACTCGCTTCCCATTCATATATACAGGGCATACCAGCGTCACGTCAGGCAAATGCGTTCCACCTAAGTAAGGGTCATTAAGCGCCAGCATATCGCCAGGTTGCCAATCTACCTGCTCAACAATATCTTGCATTGCGTACGCCATACTGCCTAAATGAACGGGAATATGGGCAGCTTGCGCACACAATTGACCTTGCGCATCAAAAATAGCGCATGAAAAATCCAAACGATCTTTTATGTTTGGCGAAAAGGCTGCCCTCTGTAAAACGGCCCCCATTTCATCGCAAATAGACTCAATTCGACTTGAAAAGATACTTAACTCAATGGCATCCATAGTTGATTAGTTGCTGATTTTCATATAGAGAATTATAATGATAGATCAACAAAATAGGCAGCCAGATTTGGCTGCCTTTGTTTTTGTACCATAATACAACTTGATAAGGTTCGTTATGCACCACCATATTATGCCAACTTACGCTTCAATGCCGGTTCGCTTTCTCAAAGGCGAAGGAGCTTGGCTGTGGGACGAAAACGGCAATAAATACCTTGATGCTCTATCAGGCATTGCTGTTTGTGGTTTAGGTCATGCTCACCCAGAAGTCGCTAGTGCCATCAGTGATCAAGCCCATACGCTAATGCACACCTCGAACCTTTATTATATTGATAAACAAGAAAAACTGGCTGACAAGCTTTGCGAGCTCACTGGCATGAATGATGTTTTTTTTGCTAATTCAGGTGCAGAAGCTAATGAAGCCGCTATTAAAATAGCCCGTCGCTTTGCTCACAGCAAAAATATCCAAAACCCTATTATCGTTACTATGGATAAAAGCTTTCACGGCCGTACATTAGCGACCCTAACAGCAACTGGTAATTTGGCAATAAAAGAGGGCTTCTCGCCGCTTCCAGAGGGCTTTTATCATGCCCCATACAACGACATCAACGCTCTCGACACGCTTTCAAAACAGTTGCCCAATATCGTCGCTGTGCTTGTTGAACCCATCCAAGGTGAAAGTGGGGTTAACATTCCTAGCGCAGACTACCTTAATAAATTAAGTGACTTGTGCGAAAAGAATGACTGGCTACTTATGCTGGATGAAGTGCAAACTGGTGTTGGCCGCACCGGCAGCTTCTTAGCCAGCCAACAAAATGGCATCCAAGCCGACGTTGTTACAATGGCCAAGGCCTTAGGAAATGGCGTACCTATTGGTGCGTGCCTGACGTCTAAAAAAGCCACCGGCTTGCTCACTGCTGGCAGCCATGGCTCAACATTTGGTGGCAACCCACTCGCCTGCGCTGCTGCTTTAAAAGTTATTGAAATTGTAGAACGTGATCAACTCGCCAGCCGCGCCACCCAGCTAGGCACTCAAATGGCTGAAGCATTTAAGTTAAACCTAAAACACTGCGAGCACGTTGTAGAGATTAGGCAAAAAGGGCTAATGATTGGCATTGAGCTATCAACCCCCTGTTTGGACTTGGTCAATAAAGCGCTTGAAAAGAAGTTACTCATTAATGTAGCCGCCGGCAATACGGTGCGATTACTGCCGCCGCTCACTATTAGCGATGATGAAGCCGCACAAATAACCACATTGGTTAGCGACTTGATTATTGCCCACTAACCCATTCTTTCTGTAAAGTATCTATTATGGTGAAACCACGTCATTTTATTACCCTGAACGATTTAAGCGCCGACGAGTTACGCTCAATCATCCAGCGCGCTATCGAATTAAAAAAAATGCGTGTTGATGGCATTATTCATGAGCCCTTAAAGAATAAAGTTCTCGCGATGATTTTTGAAAAATCATCAACCCGCACTCGCATCTCATTTGAAACCGGCATGACGCAGTTCGGTGGTAGCGCATTATTTTTGTCCCCTCGCGACACGCAACTAGGACGAGGCGAACCCATTGCAGATTCTGCGCGTGTAATTTCCCGCATGGTAGACGGTATCATGTTACGTACCAACAACCACGAAACCGTGACTACATTTGCAAGCAACTCCAAAGTGCCTGTGATCAATGGCTTAACCGATCGTTTCCACCCTTGTCAGTTATTGGCCGATTTACAAACCTGGTTTGAATTACGTGGCGATATCAAAGGGAAACGTGTGTGCTGGGTTGGTGATGGAAACAATATGTGCCAATCATATATGAATGCGGCAAAATTACTCGACTTCCAACTCACTATTGCCTGCCCGGTCGGTTACGAACCAGAGCAAGCCTTACTTTCCGCCACGGCTAGTCATGTAGAACTTTTTCAAGATGCTAAACTAGCCGCCCGTGACGCTGACCTTGTTGTCACCGATGTTTGGGCCAGCATGGGGCAAGAAGAAGAGCAAAAAGTACGCGAGCAAGCCTTCAAAGAGTATCAAGTTAATTCAGCACTGATGTCTGTTGCCAAGCCTGATGCTTTATTTATGCATTGTTTACCTGCTCACCGTGGCGAAGAGGTTAGCCCAGAAGTGCTTGACGGAAAACAAAGTGTTGTTTGGGACGAAGCTGAAAATCGCTTGCATGCTCAAAAAGCACTACTAGAATTTTTAATGGAATAATGAATCCAATCCTTACATATAAAGGTCGTTTTGTGAAAAAAATACTATTGATACTCACTCTTTTAACAAGTACTGCCATCATGGCGCAACCCGCTTATGTCTCAGATGAGCTCGAAATCATGGTTCGCTCTGGCAAAAGCTCTAAGCACCGTATTATCGCCACACTAAAAAGCGGCAAAATGGTCAACGTGATCGAGACTGACCGACCATCCGGTTATTCAAAAATCAAACTAGGTAACTCGCGCGAAGGCTGGGTTTTATCACGGTTATTAAACAAAACCCCTTCAGCCAAATCTCGTTTAGCCAAGGCTGAAGCCGAGCTGGCAGCGCTTAAAACCAAGTTCAGCGATACCAGCCAACAATTGACTCAGCTGAGCTCAGAAAAAGGCAGCCTAGATACCGAAACCTCTGAGTTAAAAGAAATCAACACTGCATTATCACGTGAATTAGCACAATTAAAGGAAACCTCCAGTAATGCCGTGCAAATTCTTGAAGAACGGAACCAGCTTCAACAACGCGTCGTAACGATTGAACGCGAACTAGAAAGCCTGAAAAGAGAAAATGATATGCTGATAAATAGTGACGCGTTAGATTGGTTCCTAGTCGGCTCCGGCGTCTTACTACTTGGTATTATCCTTGGTTTTATACTTCCAAAAGTTAGTTGGCGTAAAAAATCATCTTGGCAATCTTCATTCTAATTAACCCAACTTATACGAGCACAATATGTCAGACAAAAAGAACGATAGCAGAAAATTTTCCTCCCAAGTAGTGGATGGTATGGAACGCGCACCGAGTCGTGCAATGCTTCATGCGGTTGGCTTTAATGATGAAGATTTCAAAAAACCACAAGTCGGCGTCGCCTCCACATGGGCAATGGTGACCCCGTGTAATATGCACATTAATGGCCTAGCCGATGACGCAGCCAAAGGCGTTAATGCAGCCGGTGGCAAAGGGGTTATTTTTAACACCATCACCATTTCTGATGGCATTTCAATGGGCACCGAAGGCATGAAGTACTCGCTGACGTCTCGTGAAGTGATCGCCGATTCGATTGAAACTGTAGTTGGCTGTCAAGGTTTTGATGGTGTTGTTGCTATTGGTGGTTGTGATAAAAACATGCCCGGTTGCATGATTGCATTAGCGCGTCTAAATCGCCCAGCTATTTTTGTTTACGGCGGTACTATTTTATCGGGCTGCCATAAACAACGTAAATTAGATGTCATCTCAGTTTTTGAGGCCGTAGGCGCTCGTGCAAATAACCTGATTGATGACGACGAATTGCACGCCATCGAATCAAAAGCGATTCCTGGTGCTGGCTCATGCGGAGGCATGTACACCGCAAACACCATGGCCTCTGCTATTGAAGCGATGGGCATGAGCTTGCCGAACAGTTCTGCTCAAGCAGCTATTTCAACGGACAAGAAAAAAGATTGTGAAGATGCCGGTAAAGCTGTTTTAAAATTACTAGAGCTCGACATCAAGCCTCGCGATATCATGACCCGTAAAGCCTTTGAAAACGCTATTACCGTTGTGATTGCCCTAGGCGGATCAACCAATGCTGTTCTTCACCTATTAGCAATGGCACATAGCGCCAACGTTGACCTTAAATTAAACGACTTTACCGAAATCGGTAAACGCGTGCCAATGGTCGCCGACTTAAAACCCAGTGGAAAATATTCCATGGGTGAACTAATTGAAATTGGTGGCATTCAACCATTAATGAAAATACTCTTAGATGCTGGTTTATTGCATGGTGATTGTTTAACCGTTACCGGTAAAACGCTAGCTGAAAACTTAGCTGATGTTGCGCCTTACCCAGATGATCAAGATGTTATTCATTCGCTAGACAATGCCATCAAGAAAGACAGTCACCTCGTTGTCCTTCACGGTAACCTTGCCTCCGAAGGCGCTGTCGCTAAAATTACCGGCAAAGAAGGTCTTGGTTTTACAGGAACCGCTCGCGTCTTCGACTCTGAAGAAGATTCGATGGCCAGCATCCTTAGTGGATCCATCAAGGAAGGTGATGTTTTGGTTATTCGCTACGAAGGGCCTAAAGGCGGCCCTGGCATGAGAGAAATGTTAGCGCCAACATCAGCCATTATGGGCAGAGGACTGGGCGATAAAGTTGCCTTTATCACTGATGGCCGTTTTTCTGGTGGAACACATGGTTTTGTTGTGGGCCATATCACTCCCGAGGCGTTTCAAGGTGGGGCTATCGCTATTGTTGAAGATGGCGACACGATTACGATTGATAGCGTAAAAAATGAGTTACGTCTGCACCTAGACGATGAAGTCATTCAACAACGTCTTGCAAATTGGAAACAACCTAAACCGCGTTACACACGTGGCGTTCTTTCCAAATATGCAAAATTGGTCAGTTCAGCTTCAGAAGGCGCTGTGACTGATAAAACCAGCTAATTAGGATGATCCCACTCCTTTTTGGCTTGTACTCATAAGCCTTGATCACACCACTTAATATGCTTGACATGATGCGTGCCTTAATTGGCACGCCATCAGTCAGCAGCACTAATCAGTCGCTCGACCAGAGCAACCTTCCAGTTATTCACTTACTGGCCGATTGGTTAGAAAACCTTGGCTTCACTGTCTCAGTTGAACCGCTTTCAAACCACCCCGGAAAAGCCAATCTCATCGCCACCATCGGCCCTAGCCACAAAGGCGCAGATGGCTTGGTCCTTTCCGGGCATACCGATACAGTGCCTTATGATGAACATCATTGGCAACAAGACCCCTTTAAACTTACCGAAAAAAACAACCATTTCTATGGCTTAGGCAGTACTGACATGAAGTCTTTTTTCGCGCTGGCCATCGATGTTGCTTCACGCTTTAATCCTAAGGATTTCAAACGACCACTGACAATACTGGCCACTGCAGACGAAGAAAGTGCAATGACTGGGGCTCAAGCACTCACCAAAAAACAGTTCCATCATGCTAAGTATGCCATTATTGGCGAACCCACTGGATTAACACCCATTCGCATGCATAAAGGTGTGATGATGGAGTCTCTTGTTGTTACCGGGCAAGCTGGCCACTCTAGCAACCCTAATTTAGGCGCTAGCGCCACCGAAGGGATGCATAAAGTCATCAACGAGTTATTAAAATGGCGTGATGACTTACAACGCAAACACCAAAACCCAAGTTTTGCTATAACCTCACCAACGATGAATATCGGATCTATACATGGTGGCGACAACCCCAACAGAATTTGCTCGCACTGCGAAACTCAAATAGATATCAGACCACTACCTGGCATGGATATCGACACGTTAAGGGCCGACCTGCAAAAACGTCTCAACAACATACTTTCTATCGACAGTAAACTGACGCTAGCTCATCGCCCTATTTTTGCTGGCGTACCGGCCTTTGAAACAGCCGCTAATGCAAAACTGACTCAAATGGTCGAGTCTCTGACTGGCAAAAAAGCCGAAGCAGTTGCCTTTGGCACAGAAGCACCTTTTCTTAATAGACTTGGCCTTGAGACCCTCGTCGTCGGACCAGGGAACATTGACCAGGCTCACCAAGCTAATGAATACATTCCTGCGGATCAAATAACGCCTTATTGCAACTTTATGCAAAAAATAATCTCTAATATTTGCATAAAATAGGCTTTTAATTGCAAAAAATTAATATTTTTTGCAATTAATGCAATAAAAATATAATATTCCCGCATGGAAGATGATGCAAATTTTATTATTCGGCAGTTTGGAGGCGTAAAGCAGCTAGCTAAGGCCATTAATAAAGACCCCGCCACTATTTACCGTTGGACTTACCCAAAAAGCAAGCATGGTACCGATGGGCGAGTGCCCTCTTCTGCCATGAAGAGCATTATCGACGCAGCCAACGAACTGAATATATCCCTCGAGCAAGGTAAACATAATCCCCTCCCTCGGTTTGGCAAAGGTGAGCCGATAGCCCCTCATCAATTTATTAATTGGTTTAGGAATACGGCCCCTTATATTCATGCCCATCGGGGGAAAACATTTGTCATAAACTTTAGCGGTGATGCTATCGATGACACATTATTCTCAACATTAATGGAGGATATTGCGTTACTTCATAGCTTAGGTATTCGTCTTATCCTAGTTCACGGTATCCGCACCCAGCTAGAGAAGAAACTACATGAACACCAGCACCCTAGCCGTGTTTTTCAACACCTTAGAGTCACAGATAAGCTAACCCTTGAATTAGCAAAAGAGGCCGCAGGAACAACACATACTAATATTGAAGCTAAGCTATCAACTCGTCTAGCCAATCTCGCCTCTTCTGGCTCGACCATTAATATTGCTTCTGGGAATTTTATCGTTGCAAAACCACTCGGTATTATTAATGGGGTTGACTACCAGTTTACAGGGGCTGTGCGCCGCGTTAATAACGAAACCATTTCTAAAACGCTGGATGCAGGCCAAATTGTTCTTATTTCACCCTTGGCGTATTCACCCGCCGGTGAGGTCTTTAATTTACGTAGTGAAGAAATAGCAACCGAAATAGCGACCGAAATAAAAGCTGATAAACTCATCATAATGACCGAGCGAGCGGAGATTCTCACCAAGAAAAACAAACTCATTCGCCAATTAACTACCGAGCAAGCACAAGCCCTATTAACGTCCTCTGACAATCAACAAGACGATGCTTACTTGCACTTGCAAGAAGCCATTCGCGCCAGCCAGTTAGGTGTAAAGCGAATTCACCTAATTGACCGAAATATTAATGGTGGGCTGCAATTAGAACTGTTTACTCGGCAAGGCTCAGGCACACTGATCAGCATTCAGCCCTTTGAAGACGCACGCCCCGCTACCATTAATGACCTCCATGGTATTATCGAACTTATTCGGCCCTTAGAAGAAAAAGGCCTTCTTGCCTACCGCCCTAGTGAAGCCATTGAAATGGATATTAATAAATTTCATGTGATTGAACAAGATGGCTTAATAACAACTTGCGCAGCCCTTTACGAATACCCCGATGAGCTGATGGGCGAGTTAGCTTGCGTAGCTGTTCACCCCGATTACCGCACTGGGGAACGGGGCGAATATTTATTGAGCATGATAGAGAATAAAGCTCGCAGCCATGGGTTAACCCACTTGTTTGTTCTCACAACACAAAGCAGCCATTGGTTCGCAGAAAAAGGGTTTTCTCCCGCCACCCTGAATGATTTACCGGCCGAGAAACGCCTCCGTTACAACCAAACTCGCCGCTCAATGGTGATGATTAAAAAAATCGCTTAAGGATCTATTCTTTCTCAGCGCAATTTTAAAATCAGCGGCTATACTTAGAGAAACTTTAAATTGTTCCAAAAGATTCTTGAAAAAAGCTAACGTTTTCTCATCTGCTCATTGCGAACCTTCGAGCATAAAAGTTCTCCAACTGACTGATATGCACCTGATGGCGTCTGTTGATGATCAATTGGTAGGAGTTAACACTGAAGAGAGCTTTCTGTCCATTTTAAGCCTAGCACAACAACAAAGCTGGCCACCCGACCTTATCTTTCTCACTGGCGACCTAAGCCAAGACGGCTCCATTCAGTCTTACCAACGCCTGATTGAGCATTTAAAAAAGCTCGGCATCCCGTGTTACGTGCTTCCTGGCAATCATGACACCTCCAGCACCTTAACCAGCCTGTTTTCAACACCACCCGTGATGTACCAGCCTTTTTTACATCATAAACAATGGCTCTTTGCATTTCTCAACTCTGAAACACCTGGTGAAGAAGGCGGGACTCTAGACGAGCAGGAGGTAGCCAACCTCCAGCAAGAAATCGATGCTCATCCCGCTAAGCATGTGCTCATCTGTTTGCATCATCAATTAAAGCCTGTCGGCAGCCAATGGCTAGATAGTATGTGCGTTGCAAACCCAGCGCCTCTTCTTTATTTAATCGAGAACAACCCAAGCGTGCAAGGCATTATTCATGGGCACGTCCACCAATCGTTCAGCAGTACCATTGCGGGTAGTCCCGTCTACTCCACACCATCGACCTGCTTCCAATTTAAGCCTTTTAGCCAAGAGTTTGCTATAGACAATATAGCACCTGGTTATCGTTGGCTGAGCTTAACAACCAGTGGCGGGATACACACGGATGTTATCAGACTAGCAACTACCCCCAATAACCTCGATCAAAACTCTGCTGGGTATTAGTTATTTTTTAAAAATATTAGGCGTAATCCCCGGGAATAAAAAAGACCACATTTCGGTTAATGCACTTAAATACACATTACGCTTGAAATACACAACATCGAAAGCCGGCTCCCAATAATCAGCCCAGCGCCAGCTATCAAATTCTGGTGTCTCCGTTTTATCAAATGTAATATGTTTTTCTTCACCCACCAACCGTAACATAAACCAAATCTGCTTTTGACCTCTACACACTGGTGAACGATCCCTACGAACATAACGTTTAGGTAAGTCGTAATAGACCCACTCTCTTGTTTTTCCAACAACTTCAACATGCTCGGGTTTTAAACCAATCTCTTCATACAACTCACGATACATCGCCTCTTCATGAGTTTCACCCTCATTCATGCCGCCTTGAGGAAATTGCCAACCACTTTGATTCGCACGCCGTGCCCAAAACAATTTATTGTGTTGGCTACATAAAATGATGCCAACATTATGTCGGTAGCCATCGTCATCAATCATGATTCATTTGTTAAACTAAAATTTAATATTGATTATTATAGCCACGTTTAGACACAGTGCGACCATCCATAACAAAATGATTGGGAATCACCAATATTTATGTCAGACTTACAGTTAAATCACATTAATGGGGGCTAGCGCCTCTAGCAACATTGATGTAGCCCTCATAACCTACTTGTAAACATAATACGCCCATGAGCCTTGCCATCTTTGACCTCGACAATACCTTAATTAGTGACGACAGTGACCACCTTTGGGGCGAGTTTCTTGTTGAGAAAAAACTCGTCGATGGCGATGATTACGCAAAAGCAAACACCCAGTTCTACAACGATTACTGTCAAGGTAAGCTGGATATCGGTGAGTATCTGAGTTTTGCATTATCATTTCTTGCCGATCACCCCGTTGAAAAGCTGCATCAGTGGCGCGAGCAGTTTATTGATGAAAAAATTCGCCCTTTGATACTAACCTCAGCACAGGACCTAGTTGAAGAACATCGTAATAAAGGCGATACCTTAATGGTAATTACCGCCACCAATCGTTTTGTTACCGAACCTATTGTGAAGCTTTTCGGCATCCCAACAGTATTGGCAACAGAGCCCGAGTTCGTTGATGGTCGATATACTGGAGAATATGTTGACACTCCTTGCTATCAAGATGGGAAAGTATCCCGGTTAACACAATGGCTTGCTGATAATCAGGCCGACCTCAGTAATAGCACTTTTTACAGTGATTCACATAATGACATTCCCCTATTGGAAAAAGTCACCCACCCCGTGGCTGTTGACCCAGATGAACAACTGAAGCATCACGCCATTAAAAACGATTGGCCAATTATTACCTTGCGATAACCCATGGGTGATAAGACACGTTGCCCTTGGGCCCAAAAACCACTCGATATTCTGTATCACGACCAAGAATGGGGCGTACCCTTAACAGACGAACACAAATTATTTGAATACCTGATTCTTGAAGGCGCTCAAGCAGGCCTTAGTTGGTCAACAGTGCTACAACGACGTGAAGCTTACCGTGAGCTGTATGATCATTTTGACCCAGCTATCGTCGCGAAGTATAGCGACAAAAAAGTAAATCACCTATTACAAGACGAACGACTCATACGTAATAAACTTAAAATAAAAGCCAGCGTCAAAAATGCTATTGCTTTTATAAAGACACAAAAAGAGTTTGGTAGCTTTTCTAATTACTTATGGCAGTATGTAAACCATCAGCCACTTATCAACCAATGGGAGCGACCCGAACAAGTGCCGAACGAAACAGACATGTCCAGTCGACTAAGTCGTGATTTAAAAAAAAGGGGCTTTAGTTTTGTTGGCCCAACCATTTGTTACTCGCTCATGCAGGCTACTGGCCTTGTTAATGATCACCTAACTACCTGTTTTCGACATTCAGAGTTAAAATAGACCATGGATTACCTTCCGCTTTTTCATAAACTTGATAAACAAAACTGTCTACTAGTTGGCGGGGGCTCAGTGGCTACTCGAAAAGCTCGCCTGTTATTAGAGGCTCGCGCTAATGTCACTGTTATTGCTCCAACGCTATCAGACGAATTATCTCAGTTGGCTACTGATCAGCAAATACACCATATTAACCGAGCTTTTAAACCAACTGACACCCTCGACTTTCATCTAGTTATCTGCGCCGTCAATGACGAACAAACTAATGCTCAAGTCTCCTCTGAAGCATGGGCAAACAACATTCCCGTTAACGTTGTAGATCAACCTCAATTATGTAGCTTCATTTTTCCTGCCATTGTTGACCGCTCTCCGATGACCATCGCCATCTCAAGTGGCGGTGTTGCACCTGTCTTGTCTCGCTTAATGCGTGCAAAGCTTGAAACGCTGCTCCCACAATCTTTAGGGAAATTAGCAAGCCTTGCTGCCGAATGCCGTCAGGCTGTGAAAGATCATTTCTCCAACATCAAGCAACGACGCATTTTCTGGGAAACTATTTTCAATGGCCCTGTCGCCGAACTCAGTTACCAAGGGCAGCATGAAGAGGCTAAAAAAGGCTTGCTGCAGGCTCTACATAAAGCACCTGATGTCGCTACCAACGGCAAGGTTTATCTTGTAGGCGGAGGCCCAGGCGACCCTGAATTATTGACATTAAAGGCGTTAAGGTTACTTCAATTGGCAGATATCATTATCTACGACCGTCTTGTATCTAACGAAGTCCTAAACTTATCCCGTCGCGATGCTGAGCGTATATACGTCGGTAAACAACGCAGCAAACATAGTGTGCCGCAAGAAGGCATAAACGCCTTATTAATAAAAATGGCCAAAGAAGGCAACCGTGTTGTACGACTAAAGGGTGGCGACCCGTTTATGTTCGGTCGCGGTGGTGAAGAAATTGAAACGCTTATCGATGAAGGCATCGCTTTTGAAGTGGTTCCCGGTATCACAGCTGCATCTGGGTGCGCCAGTTACTCAGGCATCCCACTCACTCATCGAGATCACGCGCAATCATGCATGTTCGTCACGGGGCATTTAAAAGACAATACGGTCAATTTAGACTGGGACCAACTGGCCAAACCCAACCAAACTATTGTGATTTATATGGGGCTAATTGGACTTCGGCAAATTAGTGAAAAACTTATTGAACGACAATTATCAGGCAGCACCCCTGTCGCCCTCATTCAAAAAGGCACAACAGCAGATCACCGCGTCATCATTTCTGATTTATTACATATCGCCGATAAAGTGGACCAGCTTAAACCAAAACCACCTACTTTAATTATTATTGGCTCCGTTGTTTCCTTACACAATAAATTGAACTGGGTTCACTAACACTATGCCTTTTATTCAACTTGAACACCTTAACGTCCATTACGAGCACCAATCAAACGGCGATATACCCATTATCCTGCTACATGGCAATTTTGGCAGTTGGCATTATTGGCAACCTTTTTTACAACAGTTGCCTAATGGCTTCCAAGGGTACGCACCCGATTTCAGGGGTTGTGGTGACAGTGAAGTCACTAGCAGTGGCTACGATATAGAAACGCTCAGCGAAGACATTCTGCAGTTTGCCGACCAACTAAAGCTAGATAAATTTCACCTTGTTGGTCATTCATTAGGCGGTGCTGTCGCCCAACAGTTAGCAGGCACTAATGCTGATCGAATTATTACCTTAACCTTGGTTGCTCCTGCCCCTGCTGAAGGCATGGCATCATTAAAAAATATTTCCAACCAGGGCTCTTTTTTTTCACCCGAACATATCTTTCACTTCCTAGGCACTATTGGTTTAAAACGAAAGCTGTTAATGACCAGCTTTAAAAAAGCCATGCCGAGGCTCAACTACAATAAATTCTATCTCAACCTGATCGTTGAAGATGCTCTTAAAATGGATATAAAAGCATTTAATGGTTTTTTGTCCACGTTAAAAAAATGGAATGGCACACATTTACTAAAGCACTTTAAATTCCCTGTTTTAATTATGCATGGTGACTTAGATAGCGTTATCCCCCTACAACCACTAAAAAATATGCAACAGCATATTGATAATTGCCGATTTCATACCTTTCATGGCGTTGGTCATAGCCCACAATTAGAACAACCAAAGGCTTTTAATAAGGTACTAACAGCCTTTATGGAAGGTCACAAGATTGAGCCGATAACGGAGGAGTCCTTCAAAAAACCACTCAGCTTGTTCGCTCAATTAAAATTAAAACTAAAACTAAAACGTATTTTCAAATAACCCGACGCCCCTTATTAAGATGAGTCCTTTTTTAAAAAACATTTATCTTATTAGCCTTATTTTTTTACTCCAAGCGTGTCAATATCAGACCGATGTCGAGCAACAATGGGTGCATGATAAAGCGGGCTTACTCAATGCAAGCCTATCTAAAGACGGTTCACTAGCCCTTGTCTCTATAACAAATGGTGTAGCACAACTCATTGAAGTAGCTACCAACACCGTACTACACCGCTGGCAACACACCGATAACAATAAAGGCATTATCGCCACTGCAATATCTGCTAATAATAAGTTTGCCATTACCGCTGAGAGTAACTCCCTTGCTTTATGGGAAGTCAAAAGTGGCAAAATTATTGGCTATTGGGACTTTCCTAATATTACAGATATCGCTATTTCAAGCAATGGTCAACATGCTCTTATCGGCATGGAATCGAACAAAGCCTATTACTTCGATCTTTATTATGGAAAAATCATTTACAGCTTCAAGCACAATGGTTTTGTTAATACTGTCGCTCTATCACACAACGGACGTTACGCTATTACAGGAGCTAATGATCAATACGCAAAGCTCTGGGACCTTAAAACTGGAGAGTTGACCCAACAATGGCGCCAAAACTTTAAAATATTTAATGTCGCTTTATCTGATGATGGTCGTTATGCGATGAGTAATGCATCCCTAGGAAAAACCAAACTATGGGATACTGAAACTGGCGATAAACTAAGCCAGCTTCCTATGAGGTATATGACTGTTTCCGCTAGCCAGTTCTCAACCGACTCCCAGCACCTACTTACAGGTAGGCCCAATCAACGAATTGACTTATGGGATGTTAAAACAGGCAGCCTGCTTAACACATGGATGCCAAAAAAAGACGTTATATGGGGCAATGAGGCCGCCGCTATTATTGCCTTGGCTTTCTCATCTGATGGACAATATATATATAGCGAAACGTCCAGCGGCATCGCACAAAAATGGAAAATAACGAATAAATAATTTTTCTGTCGACCATACAGCTCGCTGTTCTTTATTAGCCAAGCAATCCCAACCCTAAGCGGAAAAAATAATAAAAATATCAGCGACTCCCGCCAGAATAAACTCATTTGGTGTATCTGCTAGTACTAATCTTGCCCAGTCTGTCAAAGACAAGCTCATAGAAAAGCACATAAACCTAACTTCGTTGGCATAAAGCTCATTGGCAGTAACGCCACTTTTGAGTTTTAAGATTACGCCTAGCCTTACTAATTGGTTTATTTTTTACAAAAAAAAACGGGGCAAAAGCCCCGTTTTTTCATTTATTAAGTAACTATTTCTTTTCGCTCATCTCCACACGACGATTCTTAGCACGCCCTTCAGAGGTAGCATTATCTGCAACAGGCTTGCTTTCACCATATCCGATTGTTGAGAGCATGTTTTCATCACAACCATGTGTAATCATAAAAGCACGAACTGATGCTGCACGCCTTTCAGATAAACCCTGGTTATACGCATCTGTACCTTGTGAGTCAGTATGACCAGCTATCAACAAGTTTACATCCGCATAATGCTTACGATGAGCCATTGCTATGGGTAGTAAAATAGCTTTCGCAGAATCAGTCAACTCAGCCGAGGCCGTATGAAAGTTAACGCCTTCCAAAACTAAAGCATCCACACAACCTAATGCATTTACTTTCGCACCAGGTGCAGAGTTGGGGCACTTATCTTTATAGTCAGCAACCCCATCATTATCACTATCTGTGCTACAACCTTTACTATCAACAGCTGCCCCTGCTGGCGTACCCACGCATTCATCACGACTGTCAACGACGCCATCAGCGTCTGTGTCAGGCTCGGCATCTGGTACGGCTTCAGCCTCGTCCCCACAAATTAAACTACCTAAGGAACCACCCACTACGGCCCCAATGCCTACCTCTGTCGCACCTTCAACAAATGCGCCAGCCGCACCGCCTAATAATGCTCCGCCTATGGCACAATTCTGCCAACTTTCTGTTTCAACAGTTGCACAGCCACTGACTAACACTACTGATGCAAATAATGCTGTCAGTTTTTTGTAAATTCTCATTATTCTCTCCATTTAATTTTACAATTAATTTATCCCTAGACGTTGATTCTAACCTAAACGAAGCAAAGATCAACATCCCAACTCTGCACTCTACTCTATGACTTATTCTTATGCACAAAAAACGGGGCAAAAGCCCCGTTTTTATCACAACCTTAAAGTTGTTTTACTTTACTGTTAACTCAACTCGGCGGTTAAGTGCACGCCCTTCTTTTGTTGCATTATCAGCAAATGGTTTTTCTTCCCCATAACCTGCTGCTGTTAATTTACTTTCATCGCAACCTTCAGCAATCAAAAACGCACGAACTGCTTCAGCACGACGTTGAGACAAGCTTAAGTTATATTCTGCTGGTCCTTTAGAATCAGTATGACCACCAATTAGCAAAGCCACATGTGAATGATATGCTTTATAGTTATCAGCAACTTGCACTAAAACCTGCTTTGCTTCGTCCGTCAACACAGCTGAATCAAAATGGAAGTTAACACCTTTAAGCACTAGAGGTATAGCGCAACCAAGCTCATTAACTACAGCACCTGGAGCTGAATCTGGACATTCATCTTTATAATCAGGAACACCATCACCATCACTATCTAATGCACAACCTTTGCTGTCTACTTTTGCACCCGCTGGCGTATTAGGGCATTGGTCCAAGCTATCCACAACACCATCACCATCAGTGTCTTTTTCTGGAGCCGGAGCCGCGACTTCTTCTTCTGCCATTAATGCACAAATAGTCCCACCAATGACAGCACCACCAATCGCACTAACGATTAAATCAGACCTATCATGATCATCGCCAAAACCGCCTGCTGCGCCACCAATTGCAGCACCTGCCATAGCACAATTTTGCCACTTGTCAGTCTTAACTGAGGCACAGCCCGATACAAATAATGCGACGACCAAAACAGCCGCTAAGTTTTTGAATATCTTCATTTCTTACTCCATATTAGTAAATACTTCACAGTCATTGTAGCCCATTTTCCAGATACCGCACAAAAAAACGAGCATAGAACTGCGTTAAATCAGCTTTTGTTTACTTACCTTACACCGCCGACAACGGTATAAAGTCACCAATTTACCTTGTTTAACATCAAATTGCTGGTCTTTATCGATCGCCCATGCATGATGGCCATTTCGACATAGCGTCCCCCCTTTATGCTTTTCAGACAGCGTTTTCTTCTTAAATGGTATTATTGTCGCCATGGTTGTAATTTATTGGCCGCTCGAGGTTATTTTCATACCAACCTTACTTGAGCACCCAAAGACTAAAGGGCTCTCTGGTATTGATCATTACTCCAAACATGGCAGCGAATTAGTGCTTTATCTCGTTTGCCTGTTCTCTTAATGTGAATTTCTGAATTTTCCCAGTCGATGTTTTTGGCAAGCCACCAAATACAACATATTTCGGCGCTTTATAATGCGCCAAGTTTTTCCTACAAAACGATATGATTTCTTTTTCTGTGGCGTTTTCACCTTCTTTCAAGGTCACAAAAGCACATGGCTTCTCACCCCATACATCATCATATTTAGCAACAACAGCTGCCTCTAAAATAGCTGGATGACGGTACAAAACAGATTCAACTTCTAATGTGGATATGTTTTCACCACCTGAAATGATGATGTCTTTTGATCGGTCTTTGATGTCTATATAGCCATCTTCATGCCACACAGCTAAATCCCCCGAGTGAAACCAACCGCCTTTAAATGCTTCGTCAGATGCTGACGGGTTTTTTAAATATCCCTTCATCACATTATTCCCACGCATAAATACCTCGCCCATACTCACGCCATCTTTAGGCATCGGTTCGAGTGTTTCTGGATCCGCCACCATTAAATCTTCCAGCATTGCGCTCCTAACCCCTTGTCGAGCTCGAAGCGCTGCTTGTTCATCAGACGGCAACTCATCCCATTCATCATGCCAAGCACATACTGTACAAGGGCCATAAGTTTCAGTTAATCCATAAACATGTGTCACACTAAAACTCATTTCTTCCATTTTCTGAATAACCGCTGCCGGCGGCGCTGCGCCAGCCGTCATAACTTTCACTTCGTGCTCAATGCCTTGTTGATGCTTCTCTGGCGTATTGATCAGCATGGTGAGAACCGTCGGTGCACCACAAAAATGATCTATTTTTTCAGACTTAATAAGCTTAAAAATCGTCTTCGGTAACACACTACGCAAACAAACATTTGTGCCCGCAGAAGCAGCAAGACTCCAAGGGAAACACCAGCCATTACAATGAAACATTGGAAGCGTCCAAAGATAAATAGGGTGATTGCCCATATCCCAGGTCACTATATTATTAAGTGCGTTTAGGTAAGCCCCGCGATGATGATAAACAACTCCCTTTGGATTACCCGTGGTTCCAGAGGTATAGTTCAATGTAATCGACTGCCACTCATCTTCTGGCAAACTCCATTGAAATGTCTCATTACCTTCAGCAACGAGCATTTCATATTCAACCTCGCCAATGGCCTGCCTTGAGCCAAATGTTGCATCCTCCACATCAATTACTAGCGGGGATACCTCGGCTTCCTTTACTGCCGTCGCCATAACATCAGCAAACTCAGCATCAATAAAGACCGCTTTGCTTTCAGCATGGTCCAACTGAAAAGCAACTGATTTAACATCTAAACGTGTATTAATTGAGTGTAATACTGCGCCCAACATTGGCACAGCAAAGTGTAATTCAAACATCGCTGGAATATTTGGCAACATCGCTGAAACGGTATCTCCTTTTTTCACCCCTCTGCTCGCAAGCGCCGAGGCTAACTTAACGCAACGAAGATACGTCTCAGCCCAAGTTATTTTCTGCTCACCATGGATACATGCTATTTTATTTGGATAAACATCTGCCGCCCTCTTTAAAAAAGTAAGTGGCGAAAGTGAGACATAATTGGCTGGATTTTTATCCAATGACATATCAAAAAGATTCATACAAGAAACCTGTTTTTTTATTTATAAATAATAACCTATGAACTGTCTCCGAAAAAACAAAGCCCGTGAAGACAGCTGGGCCTTATCTTTTTAATTTAAATCGTTTAAAGCTAAACGATCAACTCTTCACTTGGCTCCATAACACAGCGGCTTCCCGACATAACCACAGGAGCCAAACCATGAACACGCGGCAAAAGCTTTGTTGCAAAGAAATTAGCTGTCGCTAACTTGCCTTGATAGAACACGCCTTCTTTTCCACTGGCAACCTTAGCGGCTCGTAGCCAATAATACCCTAATGAAACTAAGCCAAACATCTGTAGATAATCTACCGCCGCTGCCGCGGAATCATTTAGATCCTCTTCTTTCGATTTAATCAACCAAGCCGTCACTTCTTCTAAGGCACTTAGGGCAGATGTTAATGGCTGCGTAACAAATGCCATCTCAGCACTCGCCGAGGCGAGCTCGCTTTTTACCTCAGCAAAAAAATCAATCGGTAACTGCCCATCATTCATTGAAAGCTTGCGGCCAACCAAGTCCATCGCTTGAATTCCATTCGTCCCTTCATAAATACAGAATATCTTACTGTCACGCATATTCTGCTCCATACCATGTTCTTTGATATAACCATGACCACCATACACTTGCACACCTAGGCCTGACACTTCCACACCCACGTCAGTAATAAACGCCTTACACACCGGCGTCATCAAATCTACCCGAGCCTTTGAAGCATTTCGTACTGCCTCATCAGGGTGGTTTTCGGATAAATCAACATGTTTAGCGGTGTCGTACGCCATCATTCTGCAGCCTTCTGTTAATGCTTTCATAGTGAACAACATACGGCGCACATCCGGGTGAACAATAATAGTATCACTATCAAATGAAGACTCGGCCTTACGGGTCAGTGGACGCCCTTGTTTACGTTCTTTTGCATACGTTATCGCATTTTGTGTTGCACGCTCAGCAACGCCAAGTCCCTGCAAACCGACCATTAAGCGAGCTGCATTCATCATCACAAACATATTTTGAATGCCTTTATTGAGCTCACCCACTAAATAACCTTTTGCATCAGTAAAATTCATCACACAAGTGCTGGAGCCATGAATACCCATTTTCTCTTCAATATTGGCGCACTCTGCTGCGTTCCGCTCACCTAATGAGCCATCCTCATTAATCAAAAATTTAGGCACAACAAACATACTGATACCACGAATACCTTCCGGTGCACCGGGTGTTCTTGCTAATACCAAGTGAATAATATTGTCGGTTAGATCATGCTCGCCTGCTGTAATAAAAATTTTATTACCTTCAATCAAATAACTGCCATCTTCTTGTGGCACAGCTTTTGTTCGCACTTGTCCAAGGTCACTACCAGCACCGGGCTCTGTCAGACACATTGTGCCACTCCAATCACCGAGGCTTAAATGGCTCATATAGGTTTCTTTTTGCGCTTGTGTTCCGTGCGCTTTTAATGCCTCATACGCCCCATTGCTTAGGCCTGGGTACAAAGAAAATGCAGCGTTCGCTCCTGATAGCATATCGGTAACCGCTGTCGCTAGAACATAAGGTAGCCCTTGGCCATCGAACTCAATGTCTTTATCTAGCCCAATCCAGCCACTTTCTGCATAAGATGCATAGGCTTCTTTAAATCCCTCAGGGGTGGTTACCTCACCGTTGTTTAACGAAGCACCCTCGGCATCACCAGACTCGTTTAGAACGCCAATAGTATTATCAATTTGCTTAGCGGCCTCATCAAGTACACCCGTAATGATGTCTTCCGTTGCATCTTCAAACTTTTCAATCTCGGTTAAAGAACCAACATTGATAATTTCATTTAAAACAAACTCCATATCTTGCACTGGGGATTTATACGTTGCCACGCTCGCTCCTTTATTTTTCATTAAAATTATAGATTCAGTATATCAAACTTTATACTCCCTCTAAGCATGGGAAATAAGGCCTCGCCTTTTTACATAAACTCACTATATTTACTGTTACAAAACATACCCCCCCTGCCGTAACGTCTTAATCCAACAGTTCAAACTACCGTTTAACATTAGTATTTTCTCGGCACTAGCCTCATATAAAAAGTTTGCTTACACGCTCCAATACAGTAGTCTTTAGTTTGAAATATCAGCCCTTACTTAACTAAAAACAAACCCAACAGGCAAACACATGGAAAAACCAACCTATAAATCGTTAGGGCATGGCATTAGCTGCATCGACACGCAATATATTCGGCCTGGTTTAGCCAGTTGCTACCTCATTGAGCAAAAAAATCATGCTGCGTTTATTGATACTGGCACCAATTTCACAACCCCTCTATTACTAGAACTTCTTAAAATCAAAAACATTCCTGTTGATAATGTTGATTTCATTATCCCCACACATGTTCACCTAGATCATGCAGGTGGTGCCGGCAGCCTCATGCAACAATGCCCTAATGCTCAACTTATTATTCACCCACGAGGCGCTCGACACATGATCGACCCAAGCAGGCTCCAAGCAAGCGCTTCGTCTGTATATGGTGAGGCAGAATTCAAAAAACAATACGGCAATTTGGTCCCAATCGATCAACAACGCGTCACAGAAGCTAATGATGGGCTTAGGTTAAACTTTCAAAATAGGCTACTTGAATTTATTGATACACCAGGCCACGCAAAGCACCACGTGTGTATTATCGACAAAACCAGCAACGGCATGTTTACTGGAGATACCTTTGGTGTCGCCTATCCAGAACTGACTGTTAGCGGTCAACCGTTTATATTCCCGCCATCTTCACCGGTAGATTTTGACCCTGCTGACTGGCTAGAATCTATTGATAAACTTATGAACACCCAGTGTGATCGTGCCTACCTTACGCACTTTTGCATGGTAGATAATTTAAACCCACTCGCAGAATCACTTCGTCAACGCATAAAAATATTTGCCGACCTTGCCTTGCAGACAACATCTGACAAGGACTTGGGTGATAAAATAAAAAACTATTTTGTGGAAGAAATTCGTGCGACAGGCTGCCAAATCAGCCAAGAAAACCTGTTTAAAATTCTAATGTTAGATATAAGTCTAATCATCCAAGGCTTAAGGGTTTGGGTTGAAAAAAACACCTCAAAATAGTATTATGACCGGCTGTTCAAACTATAAAACGTAACAAATAAAAAAATAGTCACTAGCATTCACTTCTTGGAGAAAAAGATGGGGCAGTATTTAGATCAATATAGGCAATCCCTTGAACAGCCCGAAGCTTTTTGGGCAACCGCTGCGAAGACGATTGATTGGGACCAAAAATGGGATCGCGTACTGGATGACTCAAAAGCCCCTTATTATCGATGGTTTGCCGGCGCCAAGTTAAACACCTGCTACAACGCTCTCGATCGCCATGTCTCAAATGGTCTTGCAAAACAAGCCGCTCTAATTTACGACAGCCCCGTTACAAACACTAAAAAAACTTACAGTTACCAAGAGCTTCTTGATGAAGTATCAAGGTTAGCCGGCGTTTTAACCAACCTTGGTGTCACAAAAGGAGACCGAGTGCTGATCTACATGCCGATGATTCCAGAAGGTGTGATGTCAATGCTAGCCTGCGCTAGGATCGGCGCAGTTCACTCCGTTGTGTTTGGCGGCTTTGCCGCAAACGAGCTCGCCACGCGTATTAACGACGCAAAACCCAGCGTTATTTTATCAACATCTTGTGGCATTGAAGGCAGTCGCATTATTGAATATAAGCCGTTGCTCGATGAAGCGATTAACGTATCCGAGCACAAGCCTGCTAACACGGTTATTTTACAACGCCCGCAAGCAACTGCCTCTATGAAAGAAGGCCGAGATATTGATTGGGCCAGCGCTATTAATAGTGCATCACCTGTCGATTGTGTTTCGGTAGAAGCAACTGACCCACTTTATATTCTTTACACCTCTGGCACCACTGGCCAGCCGAAAGGTGTCGTTCGCGACAATGGAGGCCACGCAGTCGCCATGATGTGGACCATGGAGCACCTTTATAACATCAAACCCGGCGAAGTCTTCTGGGCAGCCTCAGATATTGGTTGGGTAGTTGGTCATTCTTATATTTGTTATGGGCCTTTATTAAATGGCTCTACCACGGTTATGTTTGAAGGCAAACCCATCGGCACGCCTGACCCGGGGGCTTTTTGGCGTGTTATTTCTGAATACAAAGTAGCGTCATTATTTACCGCCCCTACTGCATTACGGGCTATTAGAAAAGAAGACCCTCAGTGCGATTACCTTAAAAAGTACGATATCTCATGTATGCGGGCTTTATTTCTTGCTGGCGAACGTTGCGACCCAGATACACTAACGTGGGCAGAAAATAAAATTCACGTCCCTGTTATTGACCACTGGTGGCAAACAGAAACAGGCTGGGCTATTGCTGCAAATTGTTTAGGCCTTGAAGCATTTCCCGTTAAAGCAGGATCACCAACCAAACCCGTCCCCGGCTATGATGTCCAGTTCTTAGATGAATCGGGGCAAGCTGTTGCAAACGCTGAAATGGGCGCCATTGCCATTAAACTACCACTACCGCCAGGCACCTTTCCAACACTATGGCAAAATGAAGAGCGATTCTTTAGCTCATATTTGGAAACCTTCCCGGGCTATTACGAAACAGGCGATGCTGGCTATCAAGATGAAGATGGTTATGTCTACATCATGGGCCGTACCGATGATGTCATAAACGTAGCAGGGCATCGTTTATCAACCGGCGCAATGGAAGAAGTCCTTGCATCGCACCCAGACGTGGCTGAATGCGCCGTCATTGGTGTCGCTGATAACATCAAAGGACAATCGCCAATGGGTTTTGCTGTTTTACAATCAGGTGCCAACCGTAACGAAGAAGAGGTTAAAGAAGAACTAATTGCCTTAATTCGTGAAAAAATTGGTCCTGTCGCAGCATTTAAAATGGCTACAATCGTTAAACGATTACCAAAAACACGCTCTGGTAAAATATTACGCGGCACTATGCGAAGCATGGCCGATGGCCAAGAACATAAGGTACCAGCCACCATTGACGACCCCGCATCTTTAGGCGAAATTGCCGACAACCTTAAAACGCTTGGTTATCCAAAAAGCGTTTAAATAACACTTAGTTAAGGAGATTTATTTTAGATGACCATTCAATCAGCAGGCCGACGCTTCCGTGAAGCCATGGCACAGGAAAAACCATTACAAATAATGGGCACCATCAATGCTTATGCCGCTTTATTGGCCGAAAAGACAGGCTATAAAGCTATTTATCTTTCAGGTGGCGGTGTTGCCAACACATCATTTGGACTTCCAGACCTTGGTGTTACCACCTTAAATGACGTTCTAACAGATGCCAGCCGAATTACGGCAGCAACTGACGTCCCTTTATTGGTTGATATCGACACAGGCTGGGGCAGCGCGTTTAGCATTGCACGTACTATCAAAGAATTTGAACGTGCCGGTGTTGCTGCGGTTCATATTGAAGACCAGGTGGCTGCAAAACGTTGCGGACATCGCCCAAACAAAGAACTTGTCACCAAAGAAGAAATGGTCGATCGCGTTAAAGCCGCTGCTGACGCAAAAACAGACCCTGACTTTGTCTTAATGGCACGTACAGATGCCTATAACAGCGAAGGCCAACAAGCTGCTATCGACCGTGCATGTGCCTACGTTGAAGCTGGCGCGGACATGATTTTTGCAGAAGCTGTTTACGAACTAGACGATTACCGCGCCTTTACTGCCGCAGTAGACGTACCTGTTTTAGCAAATATTACAGAGTTCGGCAAAACACCCTACTTCACTACCACAGAACTTGGCGAAGCTGGTGCGAGCATGGTGCTCTACCCATTGTCAGCATTTCGTGCAATGAGCAATGCAGCATTGAACGTCTACGAAACCATTCGCAAAGAAGGTACTCAAGTTAATGTTATCGATACCATGCAAACACGTATGGAACTATACGATGTATTGGGCTACCACGAATATGAACAAAAATTAGATGCTCTATTTTCAAAGGAGAAAAAATAATGGCTGAAAAGAAAGTAGGCGGAGCTGGGCTTCGCGGACAATCAGCAGGCGAAACCGCCTTATGTACCGTTGGTAAATCCGGCACAGGTTTAACTTATCGCGGTTATGACATGACCGAACTTGCGGAAAACGCAAAATTTGAAGAGGTAGCCTATTTATTAGCTTACAACAAACTACCAAACCAAGCAGAGCTAGATCAGTACATTGCTAAAATTAAGTCTCTACGAGGCTTACCAGACGCATTAAAAACGGTTCTGGAAAATATTCCTGCAGATGCTCATCCAATGGATGTAATTCGCACAGGTTGCTCTATGCTGGGAAACCTTGAAGAAGAGAAAGATTTCTCTGAACAAACAGATAAAATCGATCGTATGGTTGCTGTCTTCCCATCCATCATTTGCTACTGGTACAAATTCAGTCATGAAGGTGTTCGCATTGAAACAGCAACCGATGATGATTCTGTTGGCGGACACTTTTTACACATGTTACGTGGCGAAAAACCAAACGACGTACATACTGCTGTTATGAGCGCCTCTCTTATTCTTTACGCAGAGCATGAGTTCAACGCCTCTACATTTGCTGCACGTGTTTGTGCTTCTACATTATCAGACATCCACTCATGTGTGACCGGCGCAATTGGCACATTACGTGGCCCCTTACACGGCGGCGCTAATGAAGCTGCAATGGAGATGATTCAAGATTGGAAATCACCTGATGAAGCTGAAGAAAAAATGATGGAAATGCTAAAACGCAAAGAAAAGATCATGGGCTTTGGACACGCTGTCTATACGGTCAGTGATCCGCGTAACGCTGTCATTAAAAAATGGTCTGAAAAGTTAGCAGCTGATGTTGGCGACACAACACTTTACCCAGTGTCTGTACGCTGTGAAGAAGTCATGTGGCGTGAAAAGAAATTATTCTGTAATGCTGATTTCTTCCATGCTTCTGCTTATCATTTCATGGGTATCCCAACCAAGTTATTTACCCCGATCTTTGTTATGTCTCGGGTCACTGGTTGGACGGCGCATATTATGGAACAACGCTCAAACAACCGCATTATTAGACCGAATGCGGACTACGTAGGCCCAGACCCACGTCCAGTACCACCGATAGAAGATCGCGACTAAACACAGCGTGATAACATATAAGCCAGCCTGCATTTCACGGCTGGCTTTTTTATCTAAATATATATGAGTAAAAAAATGAATACAGATTACCGCAAAAAACTACCAGGCACTGACTTAGACTATTACGACACACGTGCCGCTGTTGACGCAATAGAACCAGGCGCTTATGCAAAGCTACCGTACACCTCTCGCGTACACGCAGAAAACTTAGTTCGACGCTGTGATCCAGCTTCATTAACTGACTCTCTCAAACAATTAATAGAACGCAAACAAGACCTAGACTTTCCATGGTACCCAGCACGTGTTGTATGTCATGACATTCTTGGTCAAACAGCACTTGTCGACCTAGCTGGCTTACGTGATGCTATTGCAGAAAAAGGTGGCGACCCGTCTAAAGTAAACCCAGTTGTCCCTACACAATTGATCGTGGATCACTCGCTGGCCGTAGAACATGCTGGTTTTGAAAAAGACGCTTTTGAAAAGAACCGTGAAATTGAAGACCGTCGTAATGATGATCGCTTTCACTTCATTAATTGGACTAAAAAAGCCTTTAAAAACGTAGATGTGATTCAGCCTGGTAATGGCATCATGCATCAAATCAACTTAGAAAAAATGTCTCCGGTTATACATGCTCGTGACGGCGTTGCATTCCCTGATACACTCGTCGGAACAGATAGCCATACACCACATGTTGATGCCTTAGGAGTTATTGCAATTGGCGTTGGTGGCCTAGAAGCAGAAACAGTCATGTTGGGTCGCCCGTCATACATGCGCTTACCTAATATCATTGGTGTTGAACTCACTGGCAAACGACAACCTGGTATTACAGCCACTGATATCGTACTGGCTATTACCGAATTCCTGCGTAATGCTAAAGTTGTCTCTTCCTACCTTGAGTTCTTTGGCGAAGGCGCTGCCGAGTTAACACTCGGTGACCGTGCCACCATTTCAAATATGACACCTGAATTTGGTGCGTCCGCAGGCTTATTTTTTATTGATGAGCAAACCATCGAATATCTAAAACTAACCGGCAGAGATGCCGAACAAGTTAAATTGGTAGAAAACTACGCAAAAGAAACAGGCCTATGGGCCGATGATCTTAAAACAGCTGAATACGAACGCGTATTAACATTCGACTTATCAACCGTCGTACGTAATATTGCTGGCCCATCAAACCCTCACCGCCGTGTACCAACATCAGAATTAGCTGAACGTGGTATTTCAGGCACCGTAGAAAACGAAGAAGGCTTAATGCCCGACGGTGCAGTTATCATTGCCGCCATCACTAGCTGTACTAACACTAGTAATCCACGTAATGTTATTGCTGCTGGCCTTGTCGCTAAGAAAGCTAACGAACTAGGCCTAACCCGCAAACCGTGGGTAAAATCATCCTTCGCACCAGGTTCAAAAGTAGCACAGCTTTACTTAGAAGAAGCAAACCTATTACCTGAACTCGAAGAAATGGGTTTTGGTATCGTCGGCTTTGCTTGCACAACCTGTAATGGGATGAGCGGCGCACTGGATCCCGTTATTCAGAAAGAAGTGGTTGAGCGAGACCTATATACCACTGCTGTATTATCTGGCAACCGCAACTTCGATGGACGAATTCACCCATATGCAAAACAAGCTTTCTTGGCGTCACCACCATTAGTTGTTGCTTATGCGATTGCAGGTACTATTCGTTTTGATATTGAAAAAGACATCCTAGGTAATGATCAAGAAGGCAATCCAGTCACCTTAAAAGATATCTGGCCCAGCGATGAAGAGATTGACGAAATTGTTAAGCAGTATGTTAAGCCCGAACAATTCCGCGAAATTTACATCCCGATGTTCCCTGAATCAGATATTCAACAAGAACAAGTCAGCCCCCTATATGATTGGCGTCCACAAACAACGTATATTCGTCGCCCTCCTTATTGGGAAGGTGCTTTAGCCGGTGAACGTACGCTTAAAAATTTACGTCCACTAGCTGTACTAGGTGATAACATCACAACCGATCACTTGTCACCCTCTAATGCGATTATGTTAGATAGCGCTGCTGGCGCATACCTGCATAAAATGGGCCTACCTGAAGTTGATTTCAATTCATATGCAACACACCGTGGTGACCATTTAACGGCCCAGCGTGCGACATTTGCAAACCCAAAACTATTAAATGAAATGGTTAAAGAAAACGGCGAAGTCAAACAAGGTTCGCTAGCTAGAATTGAGCCAGAAGGAACCATCAGCCGCATGTGGGAAGCAATCGAAACATACATGGACCGTAAACAACCACTTATTATTATAGCGGGCGCCGATTACGGCCAAGGATCATCACGTGACTGGGCGGCAAAAGGCGTAAGGCTTGCTGGTGTTGAAGTAATCGTAGCCGAAGGCTTTGAACGTATTCACCGTACTAACTTAGTTGGCATGGGTGTATTACCAGTTGAATTTAAAGCCGGTGAAAATCGTCATACTTACAACATAGACGGTACAGAAACATATACGGTAACAGGCGATATAACACCACGTGCCACCCTTACATTGACAATTACACGTAAAAACGGCGAGACCATTGATGTCCCCGTAACATGTCGCCTAGACACCGCAGATGAAGTTCTCGTCTATGAAGCCGGCGGTGTATTACAACGCTTTGCCCAAGACTTCTTAGAGTCATCATCAGCTGCTTAATACAGGATTTAGAATGACATACGTGCCACAAATAAAAATTCCCGCCACCTACATGCGTGGCGGCACAAGCAAAGGTGTGTTCTTTAACTTAACTGACCTGCCCAAAGAGGCCCAAGTAGCCGGCGAGGCACGTGATAACATATTATTACGCGTCATAGGTAGCCCAGACCCATACGGCAAACAAACGGATGGAATGGGAGGTGCAACATCCAGCACCAGCAAAACAGTTATTTTGGCCAAAAGTGATCAAGCCGATCATGACGTCGATTATTTATTTGGACAGGTCGCTATTGATAAACCTTTTGTCGATTGGAGCGGTAACTGCGGTAATTTAACTGCAGCAGTAGGTTCATTTGCAATCACATGTGGCCTCGTTGATAAAAAACGTGTGCCAGATAATGGCATAGCTGTAGTACGAATTTGGCAAAAAAATATCAACAAGACGATCATCGCACATATCCCCATAACAAACGGTCAAGTACAAGAAACAGGTAACTTTGAACTCGATGGGGTCACTTTCCCAGCTGCTGAAGTTAAAGTTGATTTTGTCAGCCCTGTCGATCCTTCAGAAGCAATGTTTCCAACAGGCAATGTAGTTGATGACCTTAGTGTACCTGGCATAGGCACTTTCAAAGCCAGCATGATTAATGCGGGAATACCAACGGTATTCTTAAATGCTAAAGATATAGGTTATACAGGCACTGAGTTACAAGAAGCTATTAATAGTAATGCTGACGCCTTAGAGCGCTTTGAAACGATACGAGCGTACGGCGCTATTAAAATGGGCCTGATTAACGATATTTCAGAAGCGGCTGCCCGCCAACACACACCAAAGGTAGCCTTTGTCTCCGAACCAGAATCCTATGTATCTTCAAGTGGGAAAAATATTGATGCTCAAAGTATAGACCTAAATGTACGTGCATTATCAATGGGTAAACTTCATCATGCGATGATGGGGACAGCAGCGGTTGCCATTGGCACTGCATCTGCCATACCCGGAACATTAGTCAACCTTGCAGCAGGAGGTGGTGAAAAAAACATTGTTACCTTTGGGCACCCATCAGGTACATTGAAGGTTGGTGCAGAAGTAAGTAATATCAATGGACAGTGGAGCGTCAATAAAGTAACCATGAGCCGAAGTGCACGAGTATTAATGGAAGGCACCGTTAGCATACCTGGCGATTGTTTTTAACCACAACAAAATAGTAACCTCTAAAAAGGGAGTGCTTTGAACACTCAATTGTTTAAATCAAAGTAACTAATAACATACGGTTTATAAAAAAAGCGGATATAAATTATCCGCTTTTTTTATGCCTGTATTTCTGTCAATAGCAACTCTATAAACTAACGATCAGAAATCAAACAAAACAAAATTGAAACATACAAATCTTATCGGTACTAATGCTAAAAATAGGTATCGTTGTAACAGTATTCGTTAGAGCTATAGCGTCCGACAGAAGCCCAACAAACAAATAAACAAGGCACCAAACCACAAATGCTAACTCATCCATCATTAGCTAACTAGGGTGCCGCATATTGACGTACAAAACTGATAAGTAGCTACATCTTTAGAGCCAACGTATAGATTTACACCCTAAAAAAAGCAAAAACCATAGAGCAAAAAAAACCCGCCAAGAGGCGGGTTTTTGTGTAAAAGCCTGGCAGTTCCCTACTTTCACATGGCTACTGCCACACTATCATCGGCGCTAAGCGGTTTCACTTCCGAGGTCGGAATGGGATCGGGTGGTACACGCTCGCTATTGCCACCAGGCAAATCGGCATCAGAGATATTCTCTGCAATAATTTAGAAAGTTGTACATCAATTCATAATGTTAGTTATTTAAATAACAACCCTTTTGGGTGTTATATGGTCAAGCCTCACGGGCAATTAGTACATGTTAGCTTCACACATTACTGCGCTTCCACACCATGCCTATCAACCTTGTAGTCTTCAAGGGCCCTTCAGGATTCTTAAAGAATCAGTGAGAATTAATCTTGGAAGAGGCTTCGCGCTTAGATGCTTTCAGCGCTTATCCCGTCCGAACGTAGCTACCCGGCAATGCCACTGGCGTGACAACCGGAACACCAGAGGTTCGTCCACTTCGGTCCTCTCGTACTAGAAGCAGCTTTCCTCAATTCTCAAACGCCCACGGCAGATAGGGACCGAACTGTCTCACGACGTTCTAAACCCAGCTCGCGTACCACTTTAAATGGCGAACAGCCATACCCTTGGGACCGGCTACAGCCCCAGGATGTGATGAGCCGACATCGAGGTGCCAAACACCGCCGTCGATATGAACTCTTGGGCGGTATCAGCCTGTTATCCCCGGAGTACCTTTTATCCGTTGAGCGATGGCCCTTCCATACAGAACCACCGGATCACTATGACCTACTTTCGTACCTGCTCGATGTGTCTATCTCGCAGTCAAGCACCCTTATGCCATTGCACTAAGCGGACGATTTCCGACCGTCCTTAGGGTACCTTCGTGCTCCTCCGTTACTCTTTGGGAGGAGACCGCCCCAGTCAAACTACCCACCATACACTGTCCCCGATCCGGATAACGGACCTGGGTTAGAACTCCAAACATACCAGGGTGGTATTTCAAGGATGACTCCACAAGAACTGGCGTTCCTGCTTCAAAGTCTCCCACCTATCCTACACAAATAGGTTCAAAGTTCAGTGCAAAGCTATAGTAAAGGTTCACGGGGTCTTTCCGTCTAGCCGCGGGTAAACTGCATCTTAACAGCTATTTCAATTTCACTGAGTCTCTGGTGGAGACAGTGTGGCCGTCGTTACGCCATTCGTGCAGGTCGGAACTTACCCGACAAGGAATTTCGCTACCTTAGGACCGTTATAGTTACGGCCGCCGTTTACCGGGGCTTCGATCAAGAGCTTCTCCGAAGATAACCCCATCAATTAACCTTCCGGCACCGGGCAGGCGTCACACCCTATACTTCCTCTTACGAGTTTGCAGAGTGCTATGTTTTTAGTAAACAGTCGCAGCCACCATTTTATTGCAACCCTCTTGAGCTCAACGAGCAAGTCGCGTCACCTAGAGGGCGTACCTTCTCCCGAAGTTACGGTACCATTTTGCCTAGTTCCTTCACCAGAGTTCTCTCAAGCGCCTTAGAATTCTCATCCCACCCACCTGTGTCGGTTTGGGGTACGGACGCCTATAACCTGAAGCTTAGAGGATTTTCTTGGAAGCATGGCATCAATCACTCCGGACTCCGTAGAGTCCTCGACATCACATCTCAGGTTTAATGAGTTCCCGGATTTACCTAAGAACTCGCCCTACATGCTTAAACATACATATCCAACAGTATGCTGATCTAGCCTTCTCCGTCTCCCCATCGCAGTTATACGCGGTACAGGAATATTAACCTGTTGTCCATCGACTACGCCTTTCGGCCTCGCCTTAGGTTCCGACTAACCCTGCGCTGATTAGCATTGCGCAGGAAACCTTGGGTTTTCGGCGTGGGGGTTTTTCACCCCCATTATCGTTACTCATGTCAGCATTCGCACTTCTGATACCTCCAGCAAACCTCTCGATTCACCTTCACAGGCGTACAGAACGCTCCTCTACCATGCGTGTAAACACGCATCCGTAGCTTCGGTATGATACTTAAGCCCCGATAAATCTTCCGCGCAAACCGACTTGACCAGTGAGCTATTACGCTTTCTTTAAAGGATGGCTGCTTCTAAGCCAACCTCCTGGCTGTCTGTGCCTTTTCACATCGTTTTCCACTGAGTATCATTTTGGGACCTTAGCTGACGGTCTGGGCTGTTTCCCTTTCCACAACGGACCTTATCACCCGCCGTGTGTCTCCCGCAATTGCACTTGTTGGTATTCGGAGTTTGCAACGGGTTGGTAAGTCGGGATGACCCCCTAGCCGTAACAGTGCTCTACCCCCAACAGTGATATGCGAGGCTCTACCTAAATAGATTTCGAGGAGAACCAGCTATCTCCGGGCTTGTTTAGCCTTTCACTCCGATCCACAGCTCATCCCCTCATTTTTCAACATAAGTGGGTTCGGGCCTCCAGTAAGTTTTACCTCACCTTCACCCTGGCCATGGATAGATCGCCCGGTTTCGGGTCTACTCCCAGCGACTATGACGCCCTATTAAGACTCGGTTTCCCTACGCCTCCCCTAACGGTTAAGCTTGCCACTGAAAGTAAGTCGCTGACCCATTATACAAAAGGTACGCAGTCACACCACGAAGGTGCTCCCACTGCTTGTATGCATACGGTTTCAGGATCTATTTCACTCCCCTAACAGGGGTTCTTTTCGCCTTTCCCTCACGGTACTGGTTCACTATCGGTCGACAAGTAGTATTTAGCCTTGGAGGATGGTCCCCCCATGTTCAATCAGGATATCACGTGTCCCGATCTACTCGATTTCACTCTAAATGCATTTTCGTGTACGGGGCTATCACCCACTATGGCCAAACTTTCCAGTATGTTCCACTAACACAAATAGAGCTTAAGGGCTGGTCCCCGTTCGCTCGCCGCTACTAAGGGAATCTCGGTTGATTTCTTTTCCTCTGGGTACTTAGATGTTTCAGTTCCCCAGGTTCGCTCCTTATACCTATGTATTCAGTATAAGGTGACCATTAAAAATGGCCGGGTTTCCCCATTCGGAAATCTTCGGATCAAAGGTTGTTTGCTACCTCCCCGAAGCTTATCGCAAGCTACAACGTCCTTCATCGCCTCTTGTCGCCTAGGCATCCACCGTATGCACTTATTCACTTGACCATATAACCCCAAAAAGGCTATATATCTGTAAATAACGTTCATTATGAATTACTTAAGCAGTATAAAACATGCGATATCACGTTTTATACTTCTTATATATTTTCTAGCCAACTAGGGGCTAAAAAATACATGTACAACTTTCTAAATTGTTAAAGAGCTATCAACACTAATGCCAATTCAATAAACCCTCTTTGAAGGCTTATTGAATTGGTGGAGCCAGACGGGATCGAACCGTCGACCCCCTGCTTGCAAAGCAGGTGCTCTCCCAGCTGAGCTATGGCCCCAAATAGTATTATGAGCGTGGTGGGTCTGGGTGGATTTGAACCACCGACCTCACCCTTATCAGGGGTGCGCTCTAACCAACTGAGCTACAGACCCTAGCTCGGGTGTATATCAAGTAATTTGTGTGAACACTTATGCAACGTTCATGTTATAGAAAGGAGGTGATCCAGCCCCAGGTTCCCCTAGGGCTACCTTGTTACGACTTCACCCCAGTCATGAATCACAAAGTGGTGAGCGGCCTCCCGAAGGTTAGCCTACCCACTTCTTTTGCAACCCACTCCCATGGTGTGACGGGCGGTGTGTACAAGGCCCGGGAACGAATTCACCGCGGCATTCTGATCCGCGATTACTAGCGATTCCAGCTTCATGCAGTCGAGTTGCAGACTGCAATCCGGACTAGGACCGGCTTTAAGGGATTAGCTTACTCTCGCGAGTTTGCGGCCCTCTGTACCGGCCATTGTAGCACGTGTGTAGCCCTACCCATAAGGGCCATGATGACTTGACGTCGTCCCCACCTTCCTCCGGTTTATCACCGGCAGTCTCCTTAGAGTGCCCAACTAAATGGTAGCAACTAAGGATAAGGGTTGCGCTCGTTACGGGACTTAACCCAACATCTCACGACACGAGCTGACGACAGCCATGCAGCACCTGTATCAGAGTTCCCGAAGGCACCAATCTATCTCTAGAAAGTTCTCTGTATGTCAAGGGTAGGTAAGGTTCTTCGCGTTGCATCGAATTAAACCACATGCTCCACCGCTTGTGCGGGCCCCCGTCAATTCATTTGAGTTTTAGCCTTGCGGCCGTACTCCCCAGGCGGTCAACTTATTGCGTTAGCTGCACCACTAAGCGGAAACCCGCCCAACAGTTAGTTGACATCGTTTACGGCGTGGACTACCGGGGTATCTAATCCCGTTTGCTACCCACGCTTTCGCACCTCAGCGTCAGTGTTGGTCCAGAGAGCCGCCTTCGCCACTGGTGTTCCTTCAGATATCTACGCATTTCACCGCTACACCTGAAATTCCACTCTCCTCTACCACACTCTAGCTAAACAGTTTCAAATGCAGTTCCCAGGTTGAGCCCGGGGCTTTCACATCTGACTTGTTTAACCGCCTACGCGCGCTTTACGCCCAGTAATTCCGATTAACGCTTGCACCCTCCGTATTACCGCGGCTGCTGGCACGGAGTTAGCCGGTGCTTCTTCTGTAGGTAACGTCAGGGCCTAAGGTTATTAACCTTAAACTTTTCCTCCCTACTGAAAGTGCTTTACAACCCTAAGGCCTTCTTCACACACGCGGCATTGCTGCATCAGAGTTTCCTCCATTGTGCAATATTCCCCACTGCTGCCTCCCGTAGGAGTCTGGGCCGTGTCTCAGTCCCAGTGTGGCTGATCATCCTCTCAAACCAGCTACGGATCGTTGCCTTGGTGAGCCATTACCTCACCAACTAGCTAATCCGACATAGGCTCATCTATTAGCGCAAGGCCCGAAGGTCCCCTGCTTTGCCCCGTAGGGATTATGCGGTATTAGCCTGGTTTTCACCAGGTTGTCCCCCACTATTAGGTAGATTCCTATGCATTACTCACCCGTCCGCCACTCGACGCCTGCTAGCAAGCTAGCATCGTTTCCGTTCGACTTGCATGTGTTAGGCATGCCGCCAGCGTTCAATCTGAGCCATGATCAAACTCTTCAGTTTATATTTTTCGACCTCTTAAAAGGAGGTCTAGATCTTGCTCAATATAGAATTAAACGTATTACTTAAATTTTAAAACTTAAGTGTGTTCAACCTATATTGATTATTTTTTAAATAACTTAAACAATCAACACAAGTGTCCACACAAATTACTTGATAAATTTTTAAAGAGCTGATTCAAACTTGGTCTGAACCGGGCCAGCTATTATATCCATTTGCTTTCGTTTTGCAAATTATTTGTTAACTTTTTTCGTTAATAAATATCTGGATCTTTTTACTGTTCTTCTTTGCTTTTCAGCTTAATGATTCGGCTGCTTTGCTAGAAGAGCTGCGTATTATAGGGACCTAATTTCATTGGTCAACGCTTATTTCAACTTTATTTACTAAGCTATTGTTATCTTTGCGAATTTCCTTTTCCCTACCTGCACTAAGTGCTCCTCTCCCAACCCAAGCATCGTACCTTTATCATTAATCTTCTGCTCGTTAACTCTTACTGCCCCCTGCTTTATCATGCGGTAGGACTCCGATGTGCTTTTTGTTAGCCCTGCATCCTTCATAACATTAGCCAATAATAGCTCTCCTGCACTTGTTATAGTTATCCTTTCTATGTCTTCTGGAAGCTGGCCATGTTTAAATCGAGATTCAAACTCTTGTTGTGCGCTTTTTGCTAATGATTCATCGTTAAAACGCTCAACTATTTCTAACGCCAATTTAACTTTTATGTTTTTTGGATTTTCTTTACCCGCTTCGCACTGGGCTTTCCATTCATTAATTTCATCCATCTCCCTAAAACTAAGCAATTCGAAATAACGCCACATCAAACTGTCAGAAATGGACATGATCTTGCCGAACATATCGTTCGGCGCCTCATTGATGCCTATATAGTTACCCAGTGATTTTGACATCTTTTGTACGCCGTCCAATCCTTCTAAGATTGGCATTGTCATCACCACTTGTGGCGATTGACCATATGTTTCTTGCAGCTGGCGACCCACTAATAAGTTAAATTTTTGGTCTGTTCCACCGAGTTCAACATCCGATTTTAATGCTACTGAGTCATACCCTTGTATTAATGGGTATATAAATTCGTGTATAGCAATAGGCTTACCACCGGTATAGCGTTTATTAAAATCATCTCGCTCTAGCATTCTCGCGACAGTATGCTTGGCTGCTAATTGAATTAAATCTACTGCATTAAATTCTGACATCCATGTTGAGTTAAACACTACCTCGGTTTTGTCAGGATCTAGAATCTTGAAAACTTGCTCGGTATAGGAAGCCGCATTTTGTATGACTTCTTCTTTGGTCAACGGCGGCCGCGTTGCTGACTTCCCCGTTGGGTCGCCAATCATGCCAGTAAAATCGCCAATAAGAAACAATATATGATGCCCAGCATCTTGAAACTGTTTTAGCTTATTAATAAGTACCGTGTGGCCCAAATGCAGGTCTGGGGCCGTAGGGTCAAAACCAGCTTTTATTCTTAACTTTTTGCCCGAGGCTACTTTTTTATCAAAATCTGACTCTACCAATATTTCATCAGATCCGCGCTTTAGCTGCGCTAATTGCAATTTTATAGCTTCACTCACACATCTTCCCTATATATAGTATAAAAGGCGCAAGATACTGCATATCAAATATAAATCAACTTTTTCTCACCCAGACTGACTCTGTAGGACGTTCTTTCCGGTCACAATTTCATTACTTTCAATGAAAGGGTTACTCGTGTCACAATTGGGCTTTATACTTTTCACTTTACTTGCTATACAATGTCTAAGCTTACGCTTTTTATAGCTTTTTTTTGTTTTTACATAACCCTTAACACTAACCTTTTTATGATGAAATCTAGCTTAATAAATCGTGATTTTAAAACACCGATAAGCCCTCGTCGCTATAACAGCAAAAAAGCACGTCTTATCACCATGCTGCTGACTACAATAGTTATGCTGGGCATTGCGCTTTATTTCAAAAATGCTACTGATTCCAATCAGGCCAGCTTATCTACCAAGCCAACTAACAATCAACATGTAGTCTCTATTGATTTACCAGAGAGATCATCAGACGATTTTTCTGCGCCTACTTTATCAATTGTTAAGCATAAAACCGCGCCGTTAACTGCTCCAACAAACACTGCCAAAATTACAGGCTCTTCAGAAAAAATCTCATGGAAAGAGTACACCATTAAGCCCGGCGACAGTTTGGCTAAAATATTTAACCACCTGAATTACTCAGCCACCACGCTACATAATATTATTCAGCTTGGCGAACAAACACAGGCTTTAAAAAAGATTCGACCGGGGCAAACACTACGTTTCGCACAAAATGCAGATGGCGAGTGCGTTTCTTTGGAATACGACCTCGACCAAATAAAAACCCTTCGCATTGAAACCATTGATAATGACTTTGCTGCAACGGTTATTGAAAAACCAGTGGAAGTTTCTCACGCTGTAGCATCCGCAGATATCAATAACTCACTTTTTTATGATGCCAAACAAGTTGGGGTGTCTGATAAAACAATCATGGAGCTTGCTAATATTTTCGGCTGGGACATTGATTTCACTCAAGGCTTAAGACAAGGAGATTCATTCAGCCTGCTATATGAATCCAAATCCATCAATGGGAAGCGTATTGAGAATGGCCCTATCTTAGCTGCTGAATTTATAAACCGCGGTAACAAATATCAAGCTGTTCGCTTTACTGATAAAGACGGCAATACTGAATATTTTTCTCCTGACGGAAAGAGCATGCGTAAAACCTTTTTGCGCAACCCTATCGATTTTGCAAGAGTTAGCTCACATTTCAATTTGCGTAGAAAACACCCCGTTTTAAATAGGATTCGCGCACATAAGGGTGTTGACTACGCGGCCTCCACAGGCACACCTATCCGTTCTACTGGGGACGGCAAAATCATCTTCCGTGGTATAAAGGGCGGTTATGGCCGCGTCGTAATCGTTCAACATGGACAAAAATACAGCTCACTTTATGCACATATGTCTAAATATGGTCGTTACAAAAAAGGCTCACACATCAAACAAGGGCAAATCGTCGGTTATGTTGGAATGTCAGGGTTAGTAACCGGACCACACCTGCATTATGAGCTTAGAGTTAATGGCGTTCACCGGAATCCTTTAACTACTAAATTCCCCGCGGCTGAACCAATCAATAAAAACTTGCTGGCTGAATTCAAAAATCAGACATCTCCTCTTTTAGCGCAATTAGCGCTCGCAAAAAAGACTCAGTTAGCACTTAAATAAAACAGCGTGAAACAACTGTATATCGGCATCATGTCAGGCACCAGTTTAGATGGTGTCGACATTGCTATTGTTGATTTTAGCAATGACAAGCCAAGTCTTTTCTCAAGTTACTATAAGCCATACCCAGCTGTATTATTAGCCGATATAACAGCCGCCTGCGGGCAAACTCACATCTCTTATGAGGCACTCGGGACATTAGATGCCCAGCTTGGCAAATTCTACGCTCAATGCGTGCAAGACACGCTACACAATACAAGCCTAAGCCCTCACGACATCGTTGCTATTGGCTCACACGGGCAGACGATACACCATAGCCCTAATAGCACCCCGCCTTTTACTCTGCAAATTGGTGATGCCAACCGTATTGCTGAAGAAACTGGAATTACTGTTGTGGCAGACTTTAGACGACGCGATATTGCAGCAGGTGGTCAGGGCGCTCCGTTAGTGCCTACTTTTCACCAAGCTATTTTTCAATCAGCGCACGATAATCAAGCGATTATCAATATTGGTGGTATTTCGAACGTCAGCTATCTTAATAAAGACCAAACTAACATTATTATTGGATTTGATTGCGGCCCTGGAAACACACTAATGAACCAATGGTGTCAGCAGCACTTTGAAAGACCCTATGACCATTGCGGACAGTTATCCAAAGCTGGACGTATTAATACCCCCCTCCTCAACAGCATGATGGACGACCCATACTTCGCAAGACCTTACCCTAAAAGCACAGGGCCTGAATATTTCAACCTTAACTGGCTGGCTTCACACTTAGAGCGACACCCCGGCAGTACGATCGACACGCTGACGTCCTTATGCGAATTAACGGCCCAGTGCATTGCAAAAAGCCTAACGCAACTCCCAGGCGTTGATAACGTCTTAGTTTGCGGCGGCGGCGTACATAATGACTATTTAATGACAAGGCTTCGCCATTTAATTGAGCTACCTATTGATTCAACGGAGGCTCACGGCCTTCACCCTGATTGGGTAGAGGCCAGTGCCTTTGCATGGCTTGCTAAACGGGCGCTTGAGGGAAAAACTGGTAACCTGCCATCGGTTACCGGGGCCGATAAAGCCGTTATTTTGGGCTCTATTTACCCCGCTTAAACTGAATAACTTAGTAACTAATAAAGCAACAGGTTTCTATGCTGCAAATGATGAGCCACAACCACAAGTTGTTGTTGCATTTGGGTTACGAATAACAAACTGCGAACCTTGTAGGTCTTCTTTATAATCAACTTCTGCTTTTTCAAGGTACTGGTAACTCATTGGGTCTATCACTACAACGACACCATCTTTTTCTATGCCAAAGTCATCTTCAGCCATGGTTTCATCAAAGGTGAAACCGTATTGAAAACCCGAGCAACCACCACCAGAAATATATACCCGAAGTTTCAACTCGGGGTTACCTTCTTCTTTAATCAGCTCAGCCACTTTTTGTGCCGCACTGTCTGTGAAATTAATATCCGCTTCTGCAACAAATGTTGTCATATTTAGAGCCTCTTTATTTAAAATTTATTCACTATACGGTTAGTACACTTTCAATTAAGAAAGTTCGTCTTGCACAGGTTCTTCTTGCAAACCGATAGCTGTTATATTGGAAGCCGCATCTTGCTGGCGCACGAGTTGACCATTCACCTCTGCCCCTACTTCCATTTCAATTAAGTTATATTGAACATTGCCTGTCACTCGAGAATTAGCAATCATTTGCACCCTTTCGGACGCTATCACATCACCTTGAACCTCTCCATCAAGAACGACTATAGGAACATTAACATTCCCATGTATAGCACCCAGCTTACTCAACGTAAGCGTTGCAGTTGAACCGTTTTCCGCCGATACATTTCCGACAACGCGACCATCAATATGCAGCCCACCAGTGTAAACAATATCTCCTTGAACAACCGTACCCTCCCCAATAATAGTGGATACATTAGTGGTATTAATCTCTTTCAATTTTTTTGTATTTGAAGAAAACATTCTTTCAACCTCTAACTTTATTTCTTTAATTTAGCATACTAGTCTATCCCAGATAGGCGTTAGCTCCTAATTCTCAACCTTTAGCCACTAACGACCTCTTGCCAAAGCCACTGCTCTTGCATTGGCTTGGAGCCTTTTTTCGAGCGGTTAATAATCATGCTTACTGTCTTAGGTATAAATCCAATCGGTAACTTAATTTCACCTGTTAGCAACTCATAATACCTAAAAGAAAAATTACCAGACTTCAATCCTTCTATAGACAAATCCTCTAGCAGGAACTCCTTTTCTTCCCCCTGCCAGTCACCTACTATTGAAAACGTATATTGGCCTTTAATCACTTGTTTCTGGCTCGTGCCTTGGGCCAACACTAGTTCATAGTCATAACCACCTTTTTCATCGAGCGGCCTGATATCAAAACTATCAATATATAGCCCCTTAATTAACGTTTCTGGTGCCACAACCCGCTGATAAAAAGCCAACTGCTCCTTTGTATCGCTTAATTCTTCGTGCAGCTTAACCAATGATTTTCTTGCATCTTTTTGAGACTGCGCATCGATTACCTTCGAGCTTTCAATAAAGTCGAGCCGTTTCACAAGAGCTTTGTTTGCCTTCGTTAACTTAACAACAGATTCTTTTAATCGAGCATTATCGGCTTGATATTGTTTAACATCTTTAACCGATAGTCGCCCTAAAACAAAAAACAATGCCAGCAGCACAATAACAATAAACAACGCCGTTTTTTCGATTAACCGCCTGCGCTGCGTTTGATGATAAGGGTGTGGACATTGGTGACGAACCATTAAAAGCACCTATACTATTTAGGGGTATAAACCTACTTGATCTAGGCCCGTTTTTTCATCCAAGCCAAACATAATGTTCATATTATGAACAGCTTGCCCTGAAGCCCCTTTCACTAAATTATCAATCACCGACAATACGGTAACAACCTGCCCACCTTGAGGCTGATGTACAGCGATTTGACAACGGTTTGTGCCACGGACATCACCTGTATCCGGATGCGCACCACTAGGTAATACATCGACAAAGGGCTCATCAGCATAAAACGTCTCAAACAAATCTTGCAAGTTAATCCCCGTTTCTTTTAGCGGCGCATACAACGTGGCATGTATCCCTCGAATCATTGGCACTAAATGAGGTGTAAATGTTAGCGAAACCGGTGATGCAGACAGATGACTCAATTCTTGAGAAATTTCAGGTAAATGTCGGTGCCCCGGAACACCGTATGCTTTAAAACTTTCACCACTTTCACTCATTAAACCGACAACACTGGCAGAACGACCAGCTCCACTCACGCCTGATTTCGCATCGGCAATCAACATTGAGCTTTCAATAACATTTGCCTTAAGAAGCGGTAAAAAACCTAACTGCGTAGCCGTTGGATAGCAGCCAGGGTTAGCTACCAAATCTGCACGTTTAATCAACTCTCGATTTGTTTCAGGCAAGCCATACACTGCCTGCTCAAGTAGTTTTGGGCAAGCATGTTTAGCGCCATACCACTTTTCCCAAACCGCAACATCTTTCAACCTAAAATCAGCTGATAAATCTATTAGTTTGACATCAGCAGCCAATAACTCTTTCGCCATCGTCATAGCTGTCGCATTAGGTGTTGCAAAAAACACAACATCGCATGCTGTTAAATTTTCAACAACCGGGGCAACAAAGCATAAATCATTAAACCCGCGTAAATTTGGGTACACAGCATCAACACGCAAACCCTTTTCGGCCCGCGATGTTACTACCTGAACATCCACCTGTGGATGTATCGCTAGCAACCGGAGCAACTCCACACCGGTATAACCCGTTCCACCTACAATACCTGCTTTTATCACACTTCTGCCTCTTTATATTAATCCTTATTATCAGCACATTTTACACTAGCATCGTCTGATATACTTAGTCGAATGGCAAACCCCAACGTTCAGCAAATTTTTACGCTTTTCTCTGCTTGGAAAACTCACCTTGTTTTCTGGTTAGGCGCTATTTTTGTAGGCTTGTCATCGGTCGCTTTAACTTTCGGAAGTGAATTGGTCAGCACATTATTTAGAGAGCTGCATCAAAAATACTTGATCTACAGCTTTTTATTTACACCTATCCTCCTTACTTTTCTTGCTTGGGTCACCTTTACTTTTTTTCCTGGCTCAGAACGTAGCGGTGTCCCGCAAGTTAAAGCAGCGCTTGAACCTTCAGAAGCCGGCCTTAACAAACCACTACTTAGCTTTCGAATCCTTGTTGGTAAACTATTCCTTAGTATTGGCGGTATTTTTGCCGGCGCTTCTGTTGGTTTAGGTGGGCCAGCTATACACATTGGCGCCGCCTTGATGACTTACTTTGGGCGGTTTGCTAACTTTGGACCTCATTATTTAGAACGCGGACTCATTTTAGCTGGCAGCTCCGCCGGTTTTGCAGCACTTTTTAGTGTCCCATTGGCTGGCATTGTATTTGCCATCGAAGAAATGGGGCGCTCACTTGAGGAGAAAACCAGTGGGCTCATTATCACTGCCGTTATTTTTGCCGGTGCTACGGCCTTAATTCTCCATGGGCAATATGTGTTTTTGGACAACTATCCAACATCCTTTCCTTGGGGAAAAGCTTGGCTCATCATTCCTGTCTGCGGTATTGCTACTGGGTTTATGGGCGGCCTTTTTAGTTTAATCCTTCTTAAAGGCGGGCCTTTTTTAAAATCTATAAACTACTTATCACCCCTTAAAATTGCCTTTATTTGCGGCATCATTATTTCTATTCTTAACTACCTGTCTGAGGGTGCAACTGCAGGGACGGGCTACCAAGAAACTAAAAACTATCTATTCAATGCTCAAAGCATGTCATCTGAATACCCTTTGATGCGAATGCTCGCCAGTATAGCCACCTTTTTTATTGGCATTCCTGCTGGTATTTTTGTACCATCCCTTTCGGTTGGCGCAGGCATTGGAGCCAACCTAGCTGAGTGGCTGCCAATTGCCCCTGTCTCAGTTGTCATTCTTTTAGGCATGACAGGTTATTTTTCAGGCATGTTACAAGCACCGTTAACATCCTTTGTCATTATTATGGAGATGACTAACTCACATGATTTATTATTGCCAATGATGGCTACAGCCTTTATTGCCAACGGAACATCTAAACTAATTTGCCCTATAGCTTTATATCAAGGGTTAACTCAAAACTACCTTAGTGCAAAACCCAATGAACAAAAATAAATCCTTCCAATTTATATTAGCCATCTTACTGATTGGTTTTGCCGGTTTGGTGTATTTCAATAGCGGCGCCATCAATCAGGTTCCTGACATTTCAATAAGCACCATAAACGGAGAAGAAATTGCCACCACCTCACTCAATGGCAAACCTGCTTTAATCACGTTTTGGGCCACCGATTGCCCTAGCTGTATTAAAGAAATACCTCATTTAAAAGCGATCCATGCAGATTATGCTGATAAAGGTGTGTCTATTATCGCTATTGCTATGAAGCATGATCGCCCAGAGCATGTTATCGCGATGACACAGGCGAAGTCTCTTCCATACACTATTGCTTTAGACCCGAAAGGCGATGTCGCGAAAGCTTTTGGTAATGTTCGTTTAACACCGACTACCTTTTTAGTCGCACCCGATTCAACTATCGCCTTACACAAGCTTGGGCTGTTCGATGAGGAAAAGATGCGAAAACAGCTCGATAAATTATTGGCTAAAAGCTAATGTGGTACAAAGCGCTACATATGATATTCATGGTCACCTGGTTTGCTGGCCTATTCTACCTGCCTCGCTTATTTGTCTATCACGCCATGAGCGATGATGAGACCAGCAACAAGCGTTTCAAACTGATGGAACGAAAATTATACTTTGGCATCATGACACCGGGGCTGGTCCTTACCCTGCTTTTTGGCATCTTAATGCTGACAGACTATGCCTGGGCTGCGTTTGGCCAATCAGGTTGGCTGCATGTAAAATTAACATTAATTGCATTACTGTGTATTTACCATGTTTATTGTGGCAAGTGGCTACTTGATTTTAAGCACGATCGTAATAAACATGGCCACGTGTACTTTCGTTGGATGAATGAATTACCCGTGTTATTTTTGGTTGGCATTGTAATTTTGGCGACAGTTAAACCTTTTTAGACCTGCACTTCCGTATTAAGCCTTGTATAATCTTTTTCAAATTAACTCCAGAGCCTATTTATGACTAACACCGTTCAATGTGTCGTCCTTAAAACCGAATCCGAAGCCTTAGACAGTGCTCCCCATCCAGGTGAGCTAGGTGAACGCATTCTGGCAAACGTATCCAAAGAAGGCTGGGCATTATGGCTCGAGCGCTTATCAATGATTATCAATGAAAATGGTTTAAGTACCGCGGATGTGGAAAGCATTCAAGTGATTGAGAAACACATGAAAGGCTTTTTCTTCAATGAAGGTGAAATGGGGCATGTTCCAGCTGGTTTTCATGAGGCTACGACACCGCCTAAAAACTCATAAGATTCACTCTTAACCCCGAGACTGAGAAATGGCTATTTTTTAAATCGTTATCTAACTTTCTATAGGCTGCATTAAACAACCTATAGCCTTGATACCCCTCAGTAAAAACCAGCCGCCCAACGTACAAGTTGCAGCGAGTTCGAAGCCAACATAAAAAAAAACCTAAAGCCTAGCTTTAGGTTTTTTAATTAAGAATCAGCGCCGCTTTATAAAAAAACAGATACAACGTTAAAAACTAAGCGGCACCTCTAAGCTTTAAACGACCGACTGTTTTTTAGCTGCAACCGCCACTAGAAGAGCCGCATGAACCACAGCCGCCTGAACCGCCTGTTGCCGCAAACACATTGTTGAAAACAAAACTCGCTTCGCCCATGCCTTTATCAATAAAATCAATCTCAACGCCACGCATATAATTCAAGGCCACTGAATCCACATACACCTTATAATCACCCGAATCTAATACGCTATCATAAGGTGTTTTTTCATCAGAAAATGTCATGCCATATGACATGCCACTACAACCACCACCTGATACGAAAATACGAATGGCATCCATTTCATCACCCACCTCTGCGAATAACTCGGAAAGCTTTTCACCAGCTGCCTCGCTAATATTGATATCCGCTGCCGATAAAACTGAATTAAATGAACCTGCTGCACCCATCGTTAACTCCTTATAAATATATTTATACCCCATCATTATACGAGAAATGACATCAAACCGCCTGTTAATTATTAAAGCAGACAATTATTTGGTTGCTAATGAGAATGATTCGTATTAAGATTCCCTCTCACCCTAATTTTTAACTTTCTAAGAGAAAAGATTATCATGAAAAACAGTATTAAAAAGTCAGGTAGCTTAGCGCTTTTGTTGGGGGTTCTTGCTGCCCCACAGGCATCGGCATTAACGCTTGAAGACCTTGCTAAGAGGCTCGATGCACTGGAAGCAAAAAATAAACAATTAGAACAAGAAAACTCCCAATTGCGAGATGCTGTTGCCACAACCAACGACAAGGTAGAAGCTGCTGTTATCGCGACAGAATCTATTGCTGACAGTGCCAGTGGTATCCAAAAACTAGCTGATTGGGCAGACAAAACCAGCATTGGCGGTTATGGTGAATTACATTACAACAACCTTTCAGGCAAAGGTGGTGCTAGTGATAAAGATGAAATTGACTTCCACCGTTTTGTTCTATTTTTTGGCCATGAGTTTACCGATGATATTCGTTTTTTCTCAGAATTAGAGCTTGAACATAGCCTTTCAGGAGACGGCAAAGACGGTGAAGTTGAACTAGAACAAGCGTATATAGACTTCGACCTCAATGATAACCACACCGCACGTGCCGGTTTATTTTTACTACCTGTCGGTATTATCAACGAAACTCATGAGCCACCTACTTTTTACGGCACAGAACGTAACCCCATCGAAAAAAACATTATCCCAGCAACTTGGTGGGCAGCAGGTGCAGGTGCTCATGGTGAACTAGGCGCAGGCTTTAGCTATGACGCTTATATCCATTCTGGCCTTAATGTTGATAATGGTTTCAGTATCCGCAGCGGTCGTCAAAAAGTTAGCAAAGCAAAAGCGAATGATCCGGCTGCTACCGCACGTATTAAGTACACTGGCATCCCAGGTCTTGAACTTGCAGTATCAGCTCAACACCAACAAAACATGGGTCAAGGCTTAGTAGCAGGCCTAGAAAGCGGTAACTTAATTGAAACCCATGCTATTTGGTCTACTGGCCCCTTCACTGTCAAGGCTCTATATGCTGCTTGGGATATTGATGGTTACGCTGTTGAAGCAGTCGGCGCTGACAAACAAGAAGGTTTCTACGTTGAGCCATCTCTCCGTTTATCTGAAAAATTTGGTATATTTGCTCGATTCAACCAATGGGATAATTATGCAGGTAGCAACTCTGGCACCGCTAAAGATACTGAAAAGGAACAATGGGACGTTGGTATAAACTACTGGCCACATGAAGATGTTGTCATTAAAGCCGACTATCAATACCAAAATAATGATGATGGTAAAGAGCAAAATGGACTTAACCTCGGCATCGGCTATCAGTTTTAATCGGTCTACTTAAAAACCCATGAAAAGGATTGCCTTATTATTTGCCGCTGCTTTTTTCTTTCAAGCAGCCATCGCCAAAGGGGTCTATCAGACCCCTGAGGCTTTCCTCAATCAAGTGTTTGAAGGCAACACCCCCCCTTTATCATCGGTTTGGCTAACGAAAGATAAGAAAGAAGTCATCACTCAGTTTTTGCAACATAAGCCTTCGTTTATCCGCGTAAAATATTGGCAAGATGGCGAAAAAACAGCGTGGATACTTGACGAAGTTGGCAAAGAAAAACCCATTACTATCGGCGTCGTCATTGAGAGTGGAAAAATACAACAACTCAAAGTATTAACCTTTAGAGAATCACGAGGCTGGGAAGTTAAACACACGTTCTTTACTCGCCAATTCGATAATGTTGGCATCAACCAAGATCAACAACTTGATAAACATATCGATGGCATCTCTGGTGCCACTTTATCCGTACGAGCCCTAAAAAAAGTCGCTAGAATAGCCCTTTACCTCGAACAACAACTTTAAATCATGGGCAACAAAAGGTATCGCCGAAAAAAATTTAGTTCCTTATACCTTTGGCATCGCTACACGGGGCTCTTAGCTGCTGTGTTTGTCATCTTTATTAGCCTCAGCGGTATTGCGTTAAACCACACCGATGATTTGGCGCTAAAAAAAAAACACCTTAGCTCTAATTTTCTATTAGACAATTACAACATCCAAGCGCCTACTTGGACCCGACAATTCAAAACAAAGCAATATACCGTCACACAGGCCGATGATTTATTATTCATCAATTCGAATGAGGCTATGGCAATAGACAGCATGTTAGCTGGTGCCATTGAATTTAATGATTTTTTACTTATTGCATTAACCAATACGGTACTGCTGATTGACGCAGACAACCAGCTCGTTGAAACATTGGGCACTCTCAACGGAGTCCCCGCTAATATTAATCGCATAGGGTCTACTAGTGATCAGCAAATACACTTGCTTGCAAACGATCAAATTTATCGACTCACTGAGGCATTGAGTTTTCAAAAAACTACCGTTGACGAACAGCTACACTGGGCCAGCCAAGAACCTTTATCAAAGACTGCACTTAAGGCCATCAACCAACGCTATAAATCAAACATTATTTCACTGGAAACCTTTATGCTAGACATACATAGTGGCCGTTTTTTTGGAGCCTACGGGGTTTTATTGTTTGATTTAATCGCAGTTATTCTTATATTTTTAGCTTTTACCGGGGTTATTATTTGGATACGACAATCTCTAAAACACCGCCAACGTGACTAAAAGTAAGCAAGCACTTACTACAACTAACCCATCCAACAGCTTTATATTTGATGGTGGACGCGTAAATGATACAAATGTCGCTCAGCATCGATCAAATGCTGCCCCCAATGAAGAAAGAACCCATCACGCCATAGGTTCAAAGCAACAGATAAGTTCTCTTGGCCGCAATTAATAATATCTAAGCCCCGTTTAATTTCGAAGTAAAGGTCGGCCAAGTCTTCAGACAGGCTTCCATACAGTTCGTTATGGATTAACTCCTCACCTACTTCATAACCGTCTTTCTCGCCTAATGATTTTTTAAGGTGGCAGAAAAGCTCGAAGCGCTCATCAATATCAGATAATGCAAAAAAGCATTCCGCCCTATTATTTGCATGATCGATTACTTCCATAACGGCGTGAATTCTTGGCAAAACCAAACTAATTTGAGTCAGCCAGTTTTGCGCCTCAAACTCATCTATATTTTCAATTAGAAAACAAAACCGTCTTGCATCCTCCGGCAGTTCTTGGATTTGTTTTGAGATTTTATTTCTATTTTCGTTTCGCACACAGTAAGCTTAGACAAAATTAGAAGAAATACCGTGAATTAATAAAATAATGCTACAAATAAATTTACCGCTCGTATGATTCGCCTGCTCTTAGTTATTGCCGTTGCTTTAGGTGCCATCTATCTCGTCCGATGGTTCCTCAACACCCCCGCTGAAACCGTTGCTGCCACTATTCGAAAATCACTTTGGTTGTTGTTAGGTCTCGGGCTTATCTTTCTTGCTGTCACCGGCAAACTAAATATTATCTTTGCCTTTATTGGCTCCGCCATTCCACTTATTGCAAAGCAGCTGCCCAATATTTTACGCCTGCTTGGTATGGCTAAAATAATAAAATCCACCAAAAGCAAAGCTCAGGGCAACACCCCACCGCCTTCAGCGCAAGCAATGAATCAACAACAAGCCCTCACTATGCTGGGCTTAAAGCCCGGCGCTTCAAGAAAAGACATTATTGCAGCACATAAACGACTCATGCAGAAAGTACACCCCGACAAAGGCGGTTCCGAAACCTTAGCGAGTCAAATCAACCAAGCCAAAAACTTACTTTTAAAAGAATATGAACCATGATCAAAGCATAATATTCGCCATCTTAACGGTAACCCTTGCTTTATTCGCTTGGGGACGATGGCGATATGACATTGTTGCGTTAACAGCCATGACTGCTGTTCTATTATTTGGCCTTGTTACCCCTAATGAGGCGTTTGCAGGCTTTGGGCACACAGCTGTTATTACCGTTGCCGCTGTGTTGATTATCAGCCAAGCACTCAAGAATGCCGGCGTTGTTGATGTTGTGGCCTCCTACTTATTACCCCACACTGGTAACGCCATCATTCATATTGCCTTATTAACGGCTCTTGTCACCTTTTTTTCTGCCTTTATGAATAATGTTGGCGCGCTTGCTTTATTACTACCAGTTGCCATTGCCACCGCTAAAGAGCACGGCCGATCACCCGCGATGGTTTTAATGCCCTTGGCGTTTGGTAGTATTTTAGGCGGCATGAGCACGATGATTGGTACGCCACCCAATATTATCATTGCAAATTATCGTGCTGACATTACTGGAACCGCTTTTAGTATGTTTGACTTCTCACCGATTGGCTCCGTTATCGCTGTCATTGGCGTCACCTTTATTACCTTAATTGGCTGGCGGTTAATACCAAAAAAACGATTTGAAGAAAATCAGCCCGAAAAGCTATTTGAAGTCAGTAGTTACTTAACCGAAGCGAAGGTGATGCCAGAAAGCCCCTTAATTGGCCTTGCTGTTAATGAAGTTGAAGACCTTCAAATTAACGATATTGGCATTGTTGGCGTTGCTCGTGGTCACTATTTTGCACTTAATACAAACCCAAATTATAAGCTTAAAGAAAACGATATCTTAATCCTTCGAGGCGACCCGTTAACCTTGCAGAGCAAATTTGCTGATTCACACTTAGAATTTCAAACAGCCACTGGAAAAACATTTAATAATTTAACCGAGGGCGACCTCGCATTAACCGAGTGTGTTATTACCGCCACTTCTCCGCTGGTTGGCCGAGATGTTTCTTATTTACGTCGCCGAACCGCTAATTCAGTTGCTGTTATCGGCCTTGCTCAAGAAGGATCTGTGGTTCGCAAACGCCTACGCAACAATACCTTTCAGGCCGGTGACGTCCTATTGCTACAATACCAAAAAGGTTTAATTAACGACATGCTCACAGGGCTCAATCTATTACCGCTCGCCGAACGTGGCATTCAAATTGGGCAACACCGCCGGGTTTTGATAGCTTTGGCAATTTTTATTGGCGCGATTATTCTCGGTGCAATCAATATTTTGCCAATGGCAGGAGCCTTTATCTTAGCCATTCTTGTATATTCCATCATGGGGTTTTTGCCTGGCAAAGACGTTTATCGCGATGTCGATTGGCCAATTATTATTTTACTTGGTGGCATGATTCCGGTTGGTCGCGCCTTAGAAAGCACAGGCGCTACCGAGCTGGTTGCCAGTAGCATCGTTAGTATCACTGAAGGGTTACCCATCTACATGGTTTTAACGCTGATTCTAGTAACCACAATGTTTTTATCCGATATTATCAACAATGCTGCCACTGCGCTAGTAATGGCCCCTATTTCTGTTGGCATTGCAAATCAACTTGGCGTGAATATAGACCCCTTTCTAATGGCCGTTGCCATTGGTGCCTCTTGCGCTTTTTTAACACCTATTGGGCATCAATCCAATACACTTGTAATGGGGCCCGGCGGTTATCAATTTGGGGATTATTGGCGAATGGGACTACCCTTGGAAATTATTATCACGCTGATCTCTGTCCCCCTTATTCTAATCGTCTGGCCGTTGTAATAACGACCAGACACTAGAAATATTTATTAACGAAGCAGAACGTCTGCTAGATCAATCACGTCAATAACTGTACCGTTTCCTTCTAAAACCCGTACCACTTTATTACCTACTCGACGGACTTCTTCACCATCACGTATCGTAGGCAGTCGTCTGGCCAACTCATGCGGGATACGTTCTGAGTATCGTAAAATATCGCTATCCAACACTTCTCCGCGGGCTACTTTTGCCTCCCAACCTGGAGGCAACTGACCACCACGATCTAATTTCTTTTGCAAACCATAAGGTACCTGTTTGTCCTTATTTTTTTTATACTTTTTATCGGCTTTATCATCACCATCACGGCGATAATAATCTTTTATATAAGAACGTTCTGACTCAGTAAAATAATGTTTCGTTTTTTCTTTATCTTTATTTTGCTTCTGTTTTTCTTTTTTACTGCCTAGCGTGTCGTCGAGCTCCTTTTTATCCAGCTTCTCAGAGCGACCAAACCAGCGCTCCCAAAAGGATTCACTGTGTTCGGCCTTGCCTACAAACTCGCCCTCTGGTTTAGCCGCATGCACGGCTGTAATCGAGAATAAAAAAAGCAACACCAAAACACCCATTGTTGATCTTTTAGTTAACATAACCCTCTCCTTATTTATAAACATCTGGACACTATAAGCGAACTTAACTGAACAGCTTCTTAATCATTAACCGACAGTTCCTTTATATACTGAAATATTTTCCGTGCAGCAGCTGGCGGCTTTTGTTTTTCCAATTCTTGATTCGCTTTTCGTTGAAGCTGCCTAATGTGTTGGCGATCCGCCTGTGGGTAATTCACTAAGAATTCGCTCAACGCTGCATCTCCTTGCTCGACTAACTTATCTCGCCATTGCTCCATCATATGTAAGCGAGCTGTCGCCGCTCTGTCTTTATCGAGCTGTCGTTCAATGGCTTGGTTAATCCCTTCAACATCGGTACTGCGTAACAATTTTCCAATATACTTAAATTGCCGTTTTATCGCCCCGCCTTTAGATAATTTTCTGGCCACAACAATGGCTTGTCTTAAGTCATCCGTTAATGGCATGCCATCGAATTGATCTTGCGACAAATCCGCAATCCTTTTCCCTAGCGCCACCAAATCATCCGCTTCTCGTTTAATTTGAGTTTTACTGATGAGTTCTGCTGCTCTTGCTTCTTCTTGATTCATTAACTATATAACCTGATCTAATAATAACGACATGCTAACAAATTAACCGTGTATTGGTTTAATACACTCGGTTTTATTGTGTTCAAGCCAAGCATAAAAACCTATTCTTATTTGAGGCATCTACTTATGCCTTGTTATATACAAAGCCATCTGCATGTCCCTTAACAGACCTAATAACGGCTAACTACTCGATCAAACATCGAACATTTTCACCCTTAGCTGGTCAGCACTAAAAAAATAACAAATAAAATAACAGCCGCTATGGGTAACAAAATACCAGCCCAGTCCTTTTCCGCCTCTTCACTTTGTTTAAGCGCCGCTTTAATACCCGGTCTAAACCAAAAAATAACCAATAACGCTACCGCGCCCAACGCTAATTGCTCCCACAATGCCATATTCATCTTTTAACCGCCTTAATTTGTCTCGATAGGTTTTTCTTTCTCACAATTCCAACAATGTGAAAACTGTCCGTCACTTTCTTCTCCACAAAACGAACATCTCCATGCAGGTAAATCTTGCTCACCCAGTGGATCACTGGCCAAATACTTTTGCGCTAATTGTTCGTCACGTTCATCATTTATCCAAAGCTCTGGCCAACACTCTGTCGGTGGTAACTCTCCGGCAGCGGCCCCTAAAAACTCATTTTTGATTTGGCAGGCAATCCCGTGTTGTTCGAGGTAGTTTCTCCAAAAAGCAACCTCGATAAAATTTTGCGCTGTAAAAACTTTAATCATCGTTTACACTGCCTCTTCTTTTTACACGCTTTACTGTTATGACGAAACCTCACTATATCGACACCAATGAACAGCTTTCTGAGTTTTGTAACACGATAAAAAACGAACCTTGGTTGGCGATAGATACTGAGTTTCAACGGGAAAAAACCTACCGTTCAATACTGGCGTTAATTCAAATTGCCACTGCCGATATAGTCGCTATCATCGACCCAATAGCCTGTGACATCAAGCCCTTATTGGATATTTTATACAGCCAAAATATACTCAAAGTCTTCCATGCCGCACGTCAAGATCAAGAAATTTTCTACGATTTACGCGGCAAGCCATTAGCGCCTGTTTTTGATACTCAAATTGCCGCGCCCATTTTAGGCCACCCAGAACAAGCCGGCTATGCACGATTAGTGGATGATATTTTGGGTGTGCAATTAAGCAAAGCTCATTCACGTACAGACTGGCTACGTAGACCGTTAAGCGAAGAACAAATCACCTATGCAGCTGACGATGTGATTTATCTAGCCAAGCTTTACCCATTATTAGAAAACCAACTAAAGGAAAAAGACCGACTTAATTGGTTGGCGCCAGCCTTTGCCGATTTATGCAAACCTTCACTGTATTCCAACCCACCAGAACTTGCATGGAAAAGGATCCGAGCAGCCAAACGTTTAAAAGGTGGCGCCTTATCTGCGTTACAAAAATTAGCCGAATGGCGTGAAGACCTTGCACAACAAAAAGACATCCCTCGTGGCTGGATAATTAAAGATGATATTTTAATAGAGGTGGCCAAACTCAAGCCAACCAATCTCCACACTCTATCGTCTATTCGCGGCATTTCAGACAAATTCACCGATAAATTTGGGCGCGCAATTATCGACATTATTGCCAATGCCATTGACAAAAAACCAGCCTCTACTGCGGCTCAACAAAAACCTAAGAAAGTCACTGAAAAACAAGAAGCCTTAGCCGATCTATTAATGGCTCAAGTAAGATTGAAAGCCGCCGCCGCGAACGTCAACGCCACGTCTCTCACCAATCGTAAAGAATTATTACAGTTGATCCATGGTCAACGCGATCTTGAGTTATTGAGTGATTGGCGCAATGAGATGGTTGGCCAAGATCTCCTTGCTACGCTGGAAGGCGATAACAACTTTAGTGTCACTTCAGGTGAACTCGTTATTTCACCTTCAACATAAGGTCTACTATTTTGGCTTTTTCTTAACCTTAGGAATGGTTAACCGTGTCCCAGTACTAACACGATTAAGGTCGACTTTCGTATTGTATTGCCTTAACAACCATAACGGCACATTTTGTTGTTGCGCTAATAACCAAACAGAACTGCCGTTTTTGAGCCGTAATGTTTCTGTTTCAACAACGCTAAACCGCTTAAAAAAGTCATCCTGTATTTTTTTATGAAAAGCCAAGCGCTTGCTTTCTAATTGACGCCTGTCTACATGCGAGAAATCAAGCTTAAGTCGATCGCCCATCCTTAGCCGAGATTGAGCACTCATCTTATTAAGCTTTCTCAAGACCGTCGTTTTTAACGACAACCATTCGGAAAAATGCCCAAGCGTCTCATTACTTTGAACTTCGACAGACCCATCATCGGCCACTCGATAATTACTCGGGTCCGCTTTTAAACTGTTTTCTTCTACATGGTTTTTAGGGTTAAGGGCCTTTGCACTCGCAGCGACTGACAATACATCTGGGTTTGCTCGTATCCGCAGTTTTTGTCCTACATATAAATAATGCTTATTTTTTAATTTATTTAAAGACACAATATTCGCCTCAGACACGCCTACCCTACTTGCAATAGCTGATAAACGATCACCCTTTCTGACGGTATAAAAAATAGCATCCTGCGCTACTGGGTGTGCGCCCTTTAATTGGTTTTTCGCTATATTAGGTAACTTTAGTAGCTGACCAACACGAATCTTATGTTGACTCTTTAGCCCATTTATCGCCACTAACTGACTGGTTTTTACCTTAAAGCGTTCAGCAATTTTAGAGAGCGAATCACCTCGTTTCACCCGATATGAAACATCAGGTTTTTGTTTCATTGATTGCTCGTCAGGAGGAATTCTGGCCATTAACCCTTTAATCGACGCAGCACCCGTCTCTACCGGCACCCGAAGCTTGTAGCCCTTTGGAATATATTTATTGTTTGACCAAACGGTCGGTTGTAACGCTGGGTTCAACGATTTAAAAATATTATTGTTAATCCCAAATGCCGTCATTAAGCCTTGCGCCGAGTAATAGGATGGCAACTTAACCTCTTGAATCACCATCGGGGGGTCTCGTTGCACTTGCCCAAAATATTTTGACGGTTGCTGGTCAATATCGTGTGCAGCGACAAACGCATTATAAAAATTTCGTGAGGCAAACCCAAACGTACGGCCCTTATATTCACGCACTATTTTGGCAATATCAGTTCCCCCCGTCGCTGACACTGCGCGCCTCATACCCGCAGCGCCGTGGTTATAAGCGGTTAATGCTAGCGGCCAGGTTCCCGTAATTTTATGGTTATCTTTTAACAACAAGCCCGCTGCCCTTGTTGCCAGAAAGGGGTCTAATCGTTCATCAACGACGTGATCAATACGCATAAACCGACGCCCCGTCGAACGCGTAAATTGCCACAAACCAGCAGCTCCAGCATGCGATCTAGCATCAGAACGAAATGATGACTCAACATGCGGCAAAGCGGCCAACTCATCCGGCAAATCAAGCTTTTGAAATTCTTCCTTAATATACGGCTGCCAACGCCCTGCCCTCACCAACCCCTGCTTAAACCGATCTGCTTGCCCGAGTTGAAAGCGTAACCGGTTTGCCGCTTCTTTAAACTCTTCGCCGGTAGTACCTGTTGGCCACAAGGCTTTAATATGCCTATATCGCGCCTGATCTAGTCGTTTACTTGGGTTAGCCGCAAGGTAGAGTAAAATGTCTTGGTAGTACTTTTTCTTTTGTTTAATGGATTGTTGACGTTCTTTATAGCTTGTGCCCGGTGTAAAAGATAAGCGTTCATAAATGATATTCAACCGCTGATTATCATGTATAAAGCCTTCATCAGTCGTCACTTCTGTGTAAACTTTTAACCAAAAATTAACATCTGGCTTTAGCACATGCGGCAATGGAAATGCCTCTTGGTCTCTTGCCAATGATGTATTAGATAGTATCGCCGCCATAAGACATACGACTATGAGTAGGCGACGCACCCTTTGGCTTTTCGATATGTTTAAAACGGCCATATTGACCAACCAGAATCTAATGTCGACTCACAGCCTTTTAACTGTGCTGAATAACGTTTCGCCTGAGCACCCACTTTTTTCGCAACACGTCGCAACCACCCCTTTGCTAAATATGTGCCACGACTGTATCCGCCGTGACCTTCATGGTAAGCAAGGTATTGTTTTTCGGCATCCCATTTTGATATCCCCAACTTTCGTTGCGACACATTGGTGTACCAGCCAATAAAATCGGCGACATCGGCAAAGTCGTCACGGTCTGCACCGTAACTATCTGTCGACTTCATATACCACTCCCAAGTTGAATCCTGCGCCTGACCATAACCATACGCACTGGATGAACGAGGTAAAGGAACAACACCCAAAAACCAATCTCTTGGAGGCTTAACATTCGATTGAAAGCGAGACTCTTGATGAATAATCGCCATTTGCACAGCTATTGGTGTGCCCCATTTTTTTTGTGCCGCTAAGGTTGCCGGGTACCAATCATCTTTTTCATAGAAAATAGCACACAGGTTTGCTTGGTTCTTAGGTGGTGTAGAGGCACAACCAAACAGTACCAGTGGCAGCAGTAGCATTAGGAACGGTTTAACCACGCCTCACTTTTTCCCAGCTATCTAGTGCGATAACAAATTTCTTTGCTGCTTGTTCCAATAAGGCCAAAAACTGCTCATGCTGACTGGTTTTTATCGCTTCCCAAGCCCGCTTTATATCCATATCTGCCTGCTCCATTATTTGCGCATCTAGCACTTGTTGGTACGCCCTATTAAGCGAGCTGATCATCATATTCAATTCAGCCTTTGCAACATTGCCTTCTGTTAACACCATCATACAAGCAGCTTCTGGGGCCTTTTGCAAGGACGTTTCACTCGACACCCCGCTCAACACAGCCCATTCATCTATATAGTAATTTTTTAACTGGTTGACCAAATGCATTAAACCCAGCATACAAGGTAAGTCTTTAAAAAGCGTTGGATCTCCTCTACTAGCTGCCAACTCTGCCGCCACCTTCAATGAGGGGCCGACAATCATTTGATACTCTTCTGGACTTAGCCACTCTGGCTGTTTCTTATTCATATACTTTACTCAACGCCTTTAAATTATTGCTGCTCTTAAACACAAGCTTTTCGCTCTGTTTGTCTCACTTGCTAGCTTTATTATGACTGACTGGTTACTATATAATCTAGTCGAACGACATTAACTACCTCAACAAACTGAAGGAACAACAATGAAACACTCAACTTTACTGATCGCCGCACTGATTTCAAGCCTTTTATTCTTAACCGGTTGTGAAGAAGCCGAAAAAGCCGCCTCCAGCGCAAAAGATGCCGCTAGTAGTGCCGTTGAGTCTGCAGGTGATATGGCAAAAGATGCGGCAGATGCTACATCAGAGGCCGCTGACTCAGCCATTGATGCAACTAAAGAGACCACATCTAGCGCAATGGAAAGTGCAAAAGAAGTAGCTACTGATGTAACTGAAGGCGCCGAAAACGCAATGGATGCAACGAAAGAAGCAGGCGCTGATATGCTTGATGCTGTTAAAGAAACAACAACTGATGCTGTAGACGCTGCTAAAGAAATGGCAAATGATGCAATGTCTCAAGCAAATGAAGCAACTAAGACGGATGCCGCAGCTGAAGAATAAGCAAACCTTCTTGGAAAAGCTAAATTAGCTGGCTTAATATCGGCCTAGCTAATTAAAAAAGCCCCTTAATAGGGGCTTTTTTATTGTTATGAAAATAAAAGACAACAAGCAAATACTCCACTTTTTAATTAACACTTCCCCCTGTCTACGCTTACTGAGTTTTTGGCATCAGCGGCAAACCTCTATCACACGATAATTGCTAATTTCCGAAATAGCACAAAGCAACTTAAAACACTCAAACATCTTACTTCCAAAGTCTATCTATTTTGACTTGCTCAGTTCAACCACACCTTAAAAATCAAGGTATACTTATTCACGGCGTAATAATTTTTATTATCTTTTCGTTGCGTTAAAAACCGAACAAAAGGAGAACTAAGTGTACAACAATAAAGTCATTTTATTAACCGGTGCTGGCAGTGGTATTGGTGCAGCAGTCGCCAAAGAATTATCAGAATTAGGCGCACAACTTATTTTAGTAGGCCGAAATCAAGATAAGCTTGAAACCGTCAAACAAAATCTATCAGGCCAACACGATGTCTTGGCGGCTGATATTTCATCTTCTGAAGGCCGGCAGGTCATTAAAGAACATTGTGAGCAACGAGCAGGTGGTATTGACATACTGATTAATAATGCTGGTATCAGTGCATTTACAGGCTTTGAAACCATGAGCGAAGAAAAAATTTCTTCTGTTATTCATATTAACTTAACCAGCACTATTTTATTAACACAGCAGCTATTGCCGTTATTAAAAGCTAAACCGTCTGCGCAAATTGTTAATATCGGCTCTGCTTTTGCTAGTTTGGCCTTTGCAGGCTTTACTGTATACAGCGCCAGCAAATACGGCCTAAAAGGTTTTACCGAAGCCCTCCGACGAGAACTTCACGGTGGCACGGTTGATGTGCGCTATTTCGCACCACGCGGAACTGATACACCGTTCAACGACGAGAACACCCAAGCGCTTAATGTGGCTATCAAGGCAAATATAGATACACCTGAAAAAGTAGCAACAGAGTTTGCCGACTTTCTACAAAGCAGTAAGGCTAGGCATTTTGTGGGTTGGCAAGAACGCTTATTTGGCCGCTTGAATGGGTTATTCCCTGGATTAATTGATAAGGCACTTGCTGGGCAACATCAAGCCATTATGGATTGTTTACCCCAAGCGGATAAAGACAAAGGCTAAGTTTTCCAGCTCCCCTTAGCTTTAGGTATTTTTCACCTAAAGCACGGTAACAACAGATAAGCCTTAAACCTACAACATAAAACCATTGTATATGTTGTAGTAACGAATCCGCTGTTTACAACAGCCAATAAAAAAGCCCATTAACTATGGGCTTTTTTATTTATTATGTACAAAGCAGTCTTCGATGGTCTCTAAAATGGAATGTCATCATCAAAATCATCCATCGGTGCTGTAGGTTGTGCCGGTGCTGATGCAAAATTACTCGGTTTCGAGGCCGGCGCTGAACCTGCTGGCGAAAATTCAGCCGAACCACCGCCTCGGCTGTCCAACATTTGCATTGTGCTGGCTTTAATTTCTGTAGTGTAACGGTCTTGTCCGCTTTGATCTTGCCATTTACGTGTTTGCAAAGCACCTTCTACATAAATTTTTGAGCCCTTCTTAAGGTACTCACCAACCACCTCAGCTAAACGATTAAAAAACACTACTCTATGCCACTCTGTTTGTTCTTTTTGTTCACCTGTATTTTTATCTTTCCATGATTCTGATGTTGCCACGGTAACATTGGCTACCGCACCACCACTCGGCATATAACGAATCTCAGGGTCTTTACCCAAGTTACCCACCAAAATTACTTTATTTACGCCTCTGCTTGCCATGTTGTGCTCCGTTATTCTTGCCCTCAATGGGGCGGGTTTAAAGTTTAATCTCAGCCTGTTGCTTGATTAGTTGGGATGATTGCTTCTAGTGCCAGCTCATCTAATAATTCATTATCGACCTTTAAATAAGCCGTTGAATCATCAACTGAAATACCAACATCTAGCACCCCTTTTACCGCTAATAGCTTATCAGTTATTTGCCGTGCCTGCTCGCTCGTTTCGATCTCCACATGTTTCAACAAACTACTCATATGACGTGGGGCCTTCATGCTTAGCGCCACTATAAACCAAATAAATAAAATACCGCCACAGGCTAAAAACACGGAGGCTAAACCATAATTATTCCAGACTAGCCCGCCCATTAAACCACCACAAAAAGCGCCAAAAAATTGCGAGCTGGAATAAACGCCCATCGCGGTTCCTTTTCCGCCAGCAAACGCTATTTTAGAAATCAATGACGGCAAACTCGCCTCTAACAAATTAAATGCTGTGAAAAATACAAATAAAGAACCCAGCATGCCCCAAAGATGACCACTGAACAAATACAACCCGAGGCTAGCCAATGACAAGGCCGCTACAGCGCTAACGAAAACGACTTTCATCTTACGCTTTTTTTCTGCGAGGATAATAAAGGGTAGCATTGCCACTACCGATAACCCCAACACAGGCAAGTAAACCATCCAGTGGTGATCCGCAGCGATGCCCAGCTTCCCTCGTAAAACCAGTGGAAGCACAACAAACATAGCGGTCATCACTAAATGTAAGCAAAAAATACCAAAATCAAGACGTAATAGCTGCGTATCTTTTAACACCTTACCCATCAAAGCAGGAATAGGCTCTGCATCTTTATGCACCGATAATTTTTTCGCGTCTGGCACAACGTTATGCAGGATAAATATACCCACCGTGGCCAAAATCGCTGTAAACCAGAAAATACCCTGCAAGCCAACAACCGATGCTAACAATGGACCCAGTACCATCGCAATACCAAATGAGATACCAATGCTGATGCCTATCGTTGCCATTATTTTTGTCCGATTTTGCTCCAACGTTAAATCGGCCGCCAACGCCATAATTGCCGCAGCAACAGCGCCACTCCCCTGCAAAGCCCGGCCAAGAATAATGCCGTATATCGTTGTTGATAAGGCAGCGACAACGCTACCAGCTACAAACAATAATAAGCCAATCGTAATAATTTTTTTACGCCCAAAGCGGTCAGACATCAAGCCAAAAGGAATTTGCAATAACGCCTGCGTTAAACCATAAATACTAATCGACAAGCCCAGTAGCACCGGTGTTATTCCATTAAGGTGCTCGGTATACAAGGACATTACAGGTAAAATCATAAACAAGCCGAGCATGCGCATTGAAAAAATGCCCGCCAATCCTAAGCTTGCTCTTTTCTCTTGTTCACTCATTACTGATGGTTGGCTTGAAGAATCAGCCATAATTACTTTGCCTAGCCTTTAAAAAGACGGGTATATTAACAGGTTTGGTAATTTAATTAGATACGTAAATGGACACCATTCAAATTCGTGGCGCAAGAACCCACAACTTAAAAGATATTGATCTCGACCTGCCCCGAGACAAGCTGATTGTTATCACAGGTTTATCTGGTTCTGGCAAGTCTTCTTTAGCCTTTGACACGATTTATGCAGAGGGACAGCGTCGTTACGTCGAATCGCTATCCGCTTATGCTCGACAATTTTTATCGGTAATGGAAAAACCTGATGTCGACCATATTGAAGGCTTATCGCCAGCTATTTCTATTGAACAAAAATCTACCTCCCACAACCCACGTTCAACAGTCGGCACCATTACAGAAATTTACGATTACCTGCGCTTATTGTTCGCTAGAACAGGTATTCCACAATGTCCCGATCACGGTACATCACTAGAAGCGCAAACCACCACGCAAATGGTCGATGCTGTACTCGCCTTAGACCCAGAAAAGCGCTGGATGCTACTAGCACCGGTGGTACAGGAACGTAAGGGTGAGCACTTTAATACCTTAAATGATCTACGTAACCAAGGTTTTATTCGCGCAAGAATTGATGGTGAAATTGTTGAATTAGACGATGCCCCACCTTTAGAGCTTAAGAAAAAGCACACCATTGAGGTCATCATTGACCGCTTTAAAATTCGCGATGATTTGTCCGTTAGATTGGCAGAGTCTTTTGAAACGGCGTTAAAGCTCACCGAAGGTATCGCCGTCATCAGCAGCATGGATGACGATGAAGAAATTTTATTTTCATCGCGTTTTGCCTGCCCAACTTGTGGCTACAGCATTAGTGAATTAGAGCCTCGCTCTTTTTCCTTTAACAGTCCAAAGGGGGCTTGTTCAAGCTGTGATGGTTTAGGTATTACGCAATATATTGATGCTCAACAAGTGTTACATAGCCCTGATATTAGCCTTGCCGGTGGCGCCATCCGTGGCTGGGACAAGCGCAATATGTATTACTATCAAATGGTTATGTCGCTAGCCAAGCATTACCAATTTGATCCAGAAGAGCCCTTTAATTCATACCCAGAAGAAACCCAACATGCCATTTTATTTGGCAGTGGCGATGAGCCTATCAACTTTACAACGTTGAACAGCCGAGGCGAATCCATTAAACGCACACACCCTTTCGAAGGGGTCATTCATAGTATGGAGCGACGCTATCGTGAAACCGATTCAAACACCGTACGCGATGAACTGGCCAAATACTTATCAAGCAAGGCTTGCCCAGACTGCCAAGGCCAACGTTTAAATAAAGCCGCTCGCCATGTTTTTGTAGACACCCACACTTTACCTTCAATCACAAACCTGTCTATTCGCCAATCTAGCGCCTTATTTTCCTCTTTAGAATTGGCTGGACACCGTGGCGAAATTGCTAAAAAAATCGTCAAAGAAATTAAGGCGCGTCTCGATTTCTTAATTAATGTCGGTTTAGATTACTTATCATTAGACCGAAGCGCAGACACCTTATCGGGTGGTGAAGCCCAACGAATACGCCTAGCCAGTCAAATTGGTGCTGGGCTTGTTGGCGTTATGTATGTATTAGACGAACCATCCATTGGTTTGCACCAGCGTGATAATCAACGTCTCATTAACACCCTATTTCACTTGCGTGATATAGGCAATACCGTGATTGTAGTTGAACATGATGAAGACGCCGTTTTGGCAGCTGATCATGTGGTTGATATTGGTCCTAAAGCAGGTATTCATGGTGGTAACGTTATCGCTCAAGGCACGCCTGAGGAAATCATCAACGACCCTCTTTCCATCACCGGGCAATATTTATCAGGCGCGCAATATATCGCTGTGCCCCAACAACGTCACCCCGTGGATGCCAGTAAAACACTGCGCATTAATAATGCACGCGCTAATAACCTAAAAAACATCAGTGTTGATATTCCCATCGGTTTATTTACCTGTGTTACTGGCGTATCTGGTTCGGGTAAGTCAACGCTTATTAACGAAACCTTGTACCCAACGGTTGCAAAAGTACTGAATAAATCATCCTTACCTATCGCCGCTAATGACGGTGTTGATGGCCTAGAACATATTGATAAGGTCGTTGATATCGATCAAAGCCCTATAGGGCGAACACCACGTTCAAACCCGGCTACCTACACTGGGCTCTTCACCCCCATTCGTGAACTGTTTGCAGCAACCCCAGAGGCGCGGTCACGCGGCTATACGCCTGGACGATTTAGCTTTAACGTAAAAGGTGGGCGCTGCGAGACCTGCAAAGGCGATGGCGTTATTAAAGTAGAAATGCACTTTCTTGCGGATGTTTACGTCAATTGCGAGAGCTGTAAAGGCCAGCGATACGGTCGAGAAACCTTGGAAATTCGCTACAAAGGTAAAACAATCCACGAAGTGCTCTCAATGACAGTTGAAGATGCTTGTGGCTTTTTTGATGCGATTCCAGTTGTATCAAAAAAACTCCGCACGTTGATGGATGTCGGGCTTGGCTATATTACCTTGGGGCAAAACGCTGTCACTTTATCGGGTGGTGAGGCTCAACGCGTCAAACTATCACGTGAACTATCAAAACGTGATACCGGAAAAACTCTCTACATTCTTGACGAACCGACTACCGGTTTGCACTTTGCTGATATACAGCAGTTACTTAGCGTTTTGCATACGCTTCGTGATCACGGCAATACCCTTGTGGTTATCGAACACAATCTAGATGTTATAAAAACAGCCGATTGGATCATTGATATCGGCCCTGAAGGGGGAGATGGTGGCGGACAAGTGATTGCACAAGGCACACCTGAAGCGGTCACTCAATGTAATGAGTCTCATACAGGGTACTACCTAAAAGATTTCCTAAACAAGACTAACGATAGCCTATCGGCTTAGAAGGAATTACCTTGATTAACAAAGCCACTAAGCTTTTCCCCGTTTGGGCAATACTTTTATCAATTGTCGCCTACGCAATCCCTAGCTTATTTATACCCCTTAAACCTAGTCTCTTTTTCTTATTAGGTTTGGTAATGTTTGGCATGGGTATTAGCTTAAGAGCACATGATTTTTTACGTATTCTTAAATCGCCTAAGCCTATTATCTTCGGCTTATTATTGCAGTTTCTCTGCATGCCTTTTTTTGCTTGGGGTATATCCACTTGGTTGCAATTACCCTTAGCGCTTGCCAGCGGCATGATACTGGTCGGCGCAAGCCCAGGCGGCACCGCCTCCAATGTTATTTGTTACTTAGCAAAAGGAAATGTTGCCCTATCGATCACGATCACCACTTTTTCAACCCTACTGGCGGTGATTGCAATGCCTGCCTTAAGCCTGCTCTACCTTGGTAAACAGGTTGATGTACCGGCCATGAAAATGCTTATGGATATTGTAAAGATTATTATTTTACCGGTCACAGCTGGCATCATAGTCAACCAACTTTTTGGTCGTTTTTTAAGCTCAACCAAGCAGGTTTTCCCATTGATATCTGTTTTTGCTATCGTGCTTATTATCGCCATTATCGTTGCACTCAACCAACCTCGTTTAGGCTCTATTGGGCTGTTATTAGTGGGCGCTGTTGCTCTGCATAACGTACTGGGCCTCTTCACCGGCTACTGGCTACCCCGAGCACTTGGTATGGATCGACAAACCTGCAAAACCCTAGCCATTGAAGTTGGTATGCAAAACTCCGGTCTTGCAGCGGCGCTGGCAGTTAAATACTTTGCTCCGCTTGCGGCACTGCCCGGCGCGCTGTTTTCCTTATGGCATAATTTAACTGGATCCCTACTTGCCTCTTATTGGTCTCGCGCTAAGTAATCAGGCATAAAAAAACGCCCTCTATTTTTATAAAGGGCGTTTATCGAGATTTTAATGGTCGTCGTTACTTACTCAGCATCTGGATAAAATAGCTGCTGCCCACCTTTACGAAAATCTGCAATAATCTCTTGGCCTCTTTTACTCGTAACAAACTGAATATATTTAATCGCTAAGTCATACCTTGAGCCCGGGTGTTTTTTTGGATTAACCGCCATCACATGGTATGGGTTGAATAAATTAACATCACCTTCAAACAACACCTTGAGGGAGATCTTATCGGCAAAAGCAATTTGCGTACCCCGGTCTGTTAAAGCGTAAGCTAGTTTTTCATTCGCTATATTAAGCACCGCGCCCATGCCTTGGCCGACATCGACATACCAGTCCCCACTGGGCGCAACACCGGCTTTCTTCCACAACAGTTTTTCTTTCTTATGTGTGCCCGAGTCATCACCTCTGGAAATAAAGCTAGCTTCTATTTCAGCAATACTACGCAAGGCCTCTTCAATTGTTTTAGAGGCTGCTATATTTGCAGGGTCACTGGTCGGGCCTACTATAACAAAGTCATTATGCATGACCGCCGAGCGATCAATGAAATCACCCGACTTGACGTAGTTCAATTCTGCCGCTGGTGCATGAGCAAACACAACATCAACATCACCTTGCGCCCCCATTGCCAATGCTTTACCAGTGCCTACAGCAATCACTTCAAGCTTAACATTGTGCTGGGTTTCAAAGACAGGGTTTAGCACCGCTAAAAGCCCCGAGTTTTCTGTGCTGGTTGTGGTCGACATTCTAAGAACATCCAATGCCGAACTGTTTGACGCAAACATCATCAGCGCGCCAACACCCATCAGCCAAAGTATTTTTACAATTTTTTTCATTATTTACCCGTTACTTATCCCGTTATAAAAAACAAGGGGCGACAAATGCGCCCCTTTGATGGCCTACCGCGTTAAAACGCCCATTGGCCACGAAGCTGCATAATATCTGCTTCTTCATTATCGTGCGCCCCACCTTCTACCTCTAGCACTTTAATATAGTTAGCAGAAAAACGTAAGCCCGCTACTGGGAACCAATTAAGGCCCAAAGTCACGTTGTCCATTTCACCACCGTTTATAGCGCCATCCATTAAATCAATGGTGCTATATCGTAACGCTAACTCCCATGCACCTATACCACCATTACCAAACGGGCTATTAGGCTTAACTGCTTTGAATTTTGCACCTTTATGCGTATATGGGCGTGTATCTTGTGTAAGGAACCAGCCTGTTTGTGCATACCAGCCATCAAATGTTAGGTCACTAGTTGTATCGCGTTCAAGCTGAGTACGAATATATTCGGCTTGGCCAGAAAACCTATTTTTAACAAGAGCTACTTCGGCACCTAATGTTAGATAGCTATCTACATCTAGCAACTTACCTGTATCCACAAAGTCCACTCCTGAGATGTTAGTTTCAGGCTGTTGTTTGAACTGAACCTCGCCTCCTCGTGTGCTGCGGTAATTTGCGGCCAAACCTAAATGAACCAACGAGCCTTTTTCATTAACTGGCATCCACGTAGAGCGCCCGCCTAACCCCCATCCCTCATCGTCTGAGCCACCATTTGTATTGGCTTTATCACCAAACACACCGAGCGCTGTTGTCCAATGTTTACGATCAATGCTACCCATAACGCCAATATGTCTACTCGCCGTAAAGGCATCAATTGAAGCTCTTTCGGTAAACTGCGTATTATTGTCGCTGATTTGATCTTGCAACATAAATGGGTCTCTAAAATGGCCGGCCTTAACGCTTAGCCCTTCAAAGTCAAACCCATTGTAACCAACCCAAATATCCGTAATCCCTTTTCGTGTATCACCTGTACCCGCAAAGTCATACTCAAACTTATAGAACCAATCTTTATTTACCGTGCCTTTAATATATAACCTTGCTCGACGTACTTTTGTACCATCGCCCAGCGTGCTACCCGCTGCCGAATCATCTTCTCCATACCAGGCAGAATCTAACTGCATGCGGCCACCAATTTGCGTGGTGAAGTTACCATCACGAGATTTAACAGCCAAGCCACCTTTATTAACATTTACTTCAACATTGGTTGCCTTATCGAGCCTTTCTTGAATGTCTTCAGTTTGCGCGATCGTTTTTTGCTCTGTTGCTTTTGCCTCAGCTAATACGCGTTGGTATTGCGCATCTGATATCGTGCCATTTTCATGCAGCAACATAAGTAGCGTTGTCAGTTCAGAGCCTGCATGAGCCGATACCGAGCCCCCCATAAAAACAGCGGCAGCTAACGCTAATTTATTTATTTTCATTGATTTTTCCTTATTATTGATTATCAAAATACCCGCTGGCATACAGCAAAACTAATGCCAGCGGGTTTGGCATACCATCAACTCATTGATTAATAACTAACTTTAAAAATTATCACTGAAACAAGCATAACAACGCACTAGACTTATGCGACACTTTGTCTCAATATAAAGAGACTTTTGACAGAATGTCTCACGACGCTATTTTCTATGACTACCCACAAATCATCGGCACTTCGTAAAGCCATTCGTGACCGCCACTCATTTTTTGGTAATAACCCACTTGTCGTTAAACTGTTGGACGACATTGATCGTGTCGCCACTAAAAACACACCTATTTTATTGGACGGCGAAACGGGTACTGGTAAAAGCCTATTAGCTAGAAAAATTCATGACCTTAGCCAACGCAAAGGTCCCTTTGTATCTATTAACTGCGCAACCTTTAGTCAACACTTATTAGAAACCGAACTATTTGGTCACGCAAAAGGCGCCTTTACAGGTGCCAAAGACGCACGAAAAGGGCTAGTCGCCACTGCACAAAATGGCACATTATTTTTAGATGAAATTGGCGAGCTGCCGCTAGATTCGCAACCCAAGCTTTTACACCTTTTAGAAGAAAAAACCATTCGCCCCGTTGGCTCCGACAAAGAATATGACACCTCTGTCCGTATCGTTGCCGCCACAAATAAACGCCTTAAAGACCTGGTTAAGCAAGGCTTATTTAGGGCTGACTTATATTACCGTTTAAGTGTCGTTCCTTTTACTGCACCGCCACTGCGTGACCGCCCAGATGATATTGAAGCGCTCACTAGCACCTTTGTTTGCCAATTGTGTGAGGAACACGAATTAACCAGCCCTCACATTTCAACTGAGTCAATCAATGCCTTACAAGCTTATGACTGGCCCGGTAATATTCGTGAACTACGCAACCATATTGAACGCTCGTTACTGCTAAGCATCCCATTACATGAAACATTACCGGTGGCTGACACTGACTCAGCGACTACAAACAAGTACTGCTTAAAATCACTTGAAAAAGAGCATATTCTTAAAGTCATTAATGAGAGTAAAGGCAACAAATCTCAAGCCGCAAAAAGCCTGGGCATCTCTCGCCGCACGCTTGATAGAAAACTTAAACGCTGGGATCAAAAAGCTGCCTAACAATATCTTTTCTATCGCCACTAGGTAGTGGTCCTTTTTCAGCGTAAAATGTCTCGCTTCATGTGAACCTCATTAACCGAAGAAAATAACTATGCGTACTAGCCAATTCCCACTCAATACCGTTAAAGAAACCCCTTCAGATGCCGAAATCGTCAGTCATCAATTAATGATTCGCGCGGGGCTTGTTCGCAAGCTAGCAGCTGGTTTATACAATTGGCTCCCCCTTGGTGTTCGCATTCTGCAAAAAGCACAGCATATTGTTCGCGAAGAAATGAACAATGCTGGTGCGTTAGAAGTCTTAATGCCAGTTGTACAGCCATCTGAACTGTGGCAAGAATCGGGGCGTTGGGAACAATACGGCCCTGAACTAGCTCGCTTAAATGACCGACATGGCCGTGAGTTTTGCTTAGGCCCAACACATGAAGAAATTATTACCGAACTGGCCCGTAACGAAATAAAGAGTTACAAGCAATTACCGATTAATTACTACCAAATACAAACTAAATTTCGTGATGAGATTCGGCCTCGTTTTGGCATTATGCGTTCACGCGAATTTATTATGAAAGATGCCTATTCGTTTCATATGGATGACGAGTCTTTGCAAGAAACCTATGACCGCATGTTTCAGGCCTACCATAATATTTTTACACGCCTTGGCCTAAATTTCCGCCCTGTATTGGCAGACACCGGCTCTATTGGTGGCAACGCCTCGCATGAGTTTCATGTACTGGCTGATTCTGGTGAAGACGCGATTGCCTTTTCTACTGAAAGCCAATACGCCGCTAATGTAGAAAAAGCCGAGGCATTAGCACCCACAGAGCCGCGCGCCGAGGCCACTGAACAGTTAGAAAAAGTACCTACCCCAGGCCAACGCAGCATTGAAGAAATCAGCAGCTTCTTAAACGTGAGCAGCGCGCAGTGCTTAAAAACCTTACTGGTAAAAGGAGATGACGATACTGTAGTGGCGCTTTTATTATGCGGCCACCACTCACTGAACGATATTAAAGCCGAAAAGTTAGACGGCGTAGCATCACCCCTAACGATGGCTAGCGATGCTGAGATTTTACAAGCTGCTGGCTGTGATGCAGGCTATATCGGCCCCATTGATTTAGACGTCCCTATGATTGTTGATCGTAGCGCAGCGACTATGGCAAATTTCATTTGTGGCGCTAACGAAAATGACATGCACTACACAGGGGTAAACTGGGGCCGCGATTTAGCAGAACCCGCTCGTATTGAAGATATTCGTCAAGTCGTGGAAGGGGATGCTAGCCCTGATGGACAAGGCACCCTGACTATTGCTCGCGGCATTGAGGTTGGCCATATTTTTCAATTAGGCACTAAATACAGCGAAGCGATGAATGCTTCTGTGCTAAACGAAAACGGCAAAAACCAAGTGATGACCATGGGTTGTTATGGTATTGGCATTACCCGCGTCATTGCTGCCGCTATTGAACAAAATCATGATGATAAAGGTATTATTTGGCCCGCTGCATTAGCCCCTTTTCAAGTCGCTTTATTACCGATGAATATGCATAAGTCTGAACGCTTAAAAGCAGCGACTGAAAAACTATACCTAGAGCTAAAAGAAGCCGGTTTTGATGTTTTATTTGATGATAGAAAAGTACGCCCCGGCTTTATGTTCTCAGATATGGAGCTTATTGGCATTCCTCATCGCATCGTGCTGGGCGATAAAGGCTTAGACAATGGCATGGTTGAATATCGTGCTAGAACAGACAGCGACAACCAAGATATACCCTTAGATCAAATAATCGCGCACCTAAAAACAGTCACAAAACAATAAACTTAAACATTATGGACACTAACTTTTGGCATGAACGTTGGGCAAAAAGTGAAATTGGTTTTCACTTAAATGACGTTAACCCGTATCTTATCGAGCACTTTGCTGCACTCAAACCAAAAGCAAACGCCGCTGTTTTTGTGCCTTTGTGCGGCAAAAGCAAAGACCTTATCTGGTTAGCAGAACACGCCGAAAAAGTATTGGGCATTGAGTTAAGCAAAAAAGCCGTGGAGGACTTTTTCAAGGAAAACAATCTCACGCCTAGTATTACCCAGGGTGATCGCTTTTTAACGTATCGTTATGAAAATCTCACCATTATTTGCGGCGATTTATTCGAACTAACAGCCGACGACGTAGCTGCTTACCAGCTTGTTTACGATCGTGCGTCCTTGATTGCTTTTCCAGCGGATATGCGCGCCCGCTATGTCGAAAAACTAAATGAACTTTTACCTAATAAAACGCAGCGCCTACTCGTTACTGTTGACTACCCCCAACATGAAATGAGCGGCCCTCCCTTTTCGGTAACACCTGACGAAGTACAGCAACATTTCTCTGCGCGTTATGAGATTCAGTGCTTAGTGTCTGAGGATATTTTAGAGCAATCAAAACGCTTCAAGGCCAAAGGCGTATCGCGCATGCTTGAACACGTTTTTTTGCTCACAGAAAAATAACCTTTTAGTCTACATCGAGCAGTTTTTCCACAATATAAACACACATGCCGCAGGCAACATTAACGTGTGTTTTTTCCCTTGCCTGCTCAAGTGTCTCGATATTGTCGGCCTTTATCCTTGTTAAAAAGTGCTTTTTGGTGACGCCCGTGCAACTGCAAATCACATCATCATCTTTAAATTCATACGCCACTTAGTGATCGTGCCCACAGCCCGATTCTGGCTCTGCCTCATAAGGGCTCTTGCGTTTTGGCGTATTCATTCGGTATTGCACAAAATCTTGCAGGCTATGCTGATGCAAAAACGGGTTACCTTTTATTTGCTCTGCGATGGTTGATGTCTTTTTAACCGCATAATTGTGCCCCGGCAGAATCGTCGTAGAACTTGGTAATTCCGTACGAATTTTATTCAAGGTTTTATACATTACTTCTGGGTCGCCGCCTGTGAAATCACACCGTCCACAACCAAAAACAAACATCGTATCGCCCGTTAACAAATCATCGCCTATTTGATAACACGCTGAACCGGGCGTATGCCCCGGCGTATGCAACACTTTAATACTACTATCACCCAACATAATTTCATCACCACCATAATGAATGCTTGGCGAGGCTGGGTGATCACCCCAAAAGTCAGCTTCTTGCTTTAACAAATGTACCTGTGCATCGTACTTATCCAGCACATCACCAATACCGTTAATATGGTCATGGTGACTATGCGTTAGCAGGATATCGGTAATCTCGACTCCTTTTTGCTTAGCCAACTCTATTACCTTAGGCACATCCCAAGCAGGATCTACCACCGCTGCTCGGTTAGTTTTGTGATCGTGAATCAGATAAATAAAGTTTTCTGCAGGGCCTAGTTCTAATGCTTCTATTGAATAGTTTTTTTCAGTCATCACTCACTCCTATCATTTATGTTTTACAGCTCGCGTGTCGCACTAAAGGTTATCTCTGGCCAGCGCTCTTGTGTTAACGATAGGTTAACTCGGCTTTTCGCTAAATATACCAAATAGCCACCGCCATCTTCTGCCAAACTATCGTGCGCTTTCTTCTTAAACTCTTCAAATTTTTTCGGGTCATCACAGCTCACCCAACGAGCCGTTGTAATAGGTGCATTATCATACACACACTCTACGTTATACTCACTTTTAAGCCGTTGCGCCGTTACTTCAAACTGAAGCACACCCACTGCACCTAAAATTAAGTCATTATTCCGTAGCGGTTTAAATAACTGCGTCGCACCTTCTTCGGTTAATTGCGTCAGGCCTTTTTGTAAAGCCTTCATACGTAGCGGGTCTTTTAAGACAGCTTTACGAAAAAGCTCTGGGGCAAAATAAGGAATACCACCAAATTTTAAAGCCTCACCTTGTGTAAACGTATCACCCACTTGAATGGTGCCATGATTATGCAGCCCAATGATGTCACCTGCAAAAGCCTGTTCTACGTTTTTCCGGCTATCCGCCTGAAACGTAATGGCATTACCAACCTGAATATTCTTCTTAATACGCACATGGTTTATTTTCATACCCTGTGAATACTCACCGGAACAAATACGCATAAAGGCTATTCGATCACGATGCGCTGGATCCATATTGGCTTGAACCTTAAATACAAAACCCGAAAACTTATCTTCTTCTGGCAGCACTTCACGTTCAACGGCTTGTCGTGGTTGAGGAGCTGGCGCATATTCTGCAAACGCGTCAAGCAATTCACCCACACCAAAATTATTCACCGCCGAGCCAAAAAACACCGGTGTTTGTTTACCCGCTAAATAAGCGTCTATATCGAAAGGCGTACTGGCTTCTCGAACAAGCTCTAACTCCTCAAAAAAATCTTCAAACTCATGGCCCATCAACTCCTTGAGCCCAGGATTATCTAGCCCTTTAAATATTTCGCCAGTGGCAATTTTACCGCCATGCGTTGGGCTAAACACATGTACCTCATCCTTATAGATATGGTAAACGCCTTTAAAGCGCTTACCCATGCCTATTGGCCATGTCATTGGCGCACATTGAATTTTCAACACCGACTCAACTTCATCAATAAGCTCTAAAGGATCCCTGCCTTCCCTGTCCAACTTATTAATAAAACTAATAATCGGCGTATCACGCAAACGACACACTTCCATTAATTTAATGGTTCTGGCTTCCACCCCTTTCGCACAATCGATGACCATCAACGCAGAATCAACCGCTGTTAATGTTCGATAGGTATCTTCAGAAAAATCCTCATGCCCAGGGGTATCGAGCAGGTTCAATAATTTTTCATTATGTTCGAATTGCATCACCGAGGTAGTAATCGAAATACCCCGCTCTTGCTCCATTTCCATCCAGTCAGATGTTGCGTGTCGTGAAGCTTTTCGCCCTTTAACTGACCCCGCAACCTGAATCGCGCCCCCGAACAACAACAGTTTTTCGGTCAGCGTTGTTTTACCCGCATCGGGGTGGGAGATAATGGCAAACGTTCGCCGTTTTTTAAATTCGCTAGACATGCTGATTAACTACTTAAAATAATGATTTGGCATTATACGGCAAGCGATTGTTAGCTAATAATGCCAAAGGAGCTTTTTACGCAGAATCTGATGTTAAATCCAACGATAAGACCAAAGCATCTTCTTTACCATCGGCTGCTGGGTAATAATTTTTACGTTTGCCAATTTTTTTAAAACCGGCGGTTTTATAGAGTTGAACGGCTGCTGTATTGGAGGGTCTTACTTCCAAGAAAACACTGTTTGCATTTTTTTTCTTCGCGATAATCAGCACTTCTTTTAGAAATTGTCGACCTAATCCTTTGCCTTGGTAGGCAGGGTCCAAGCATATATTTAAGATATGCGCTTCGCCAACTGCGACTGATAAAATAACATAGCCTACGAACTGACCGTCTTTAATAAAGGCCCAATTTGAATAGCCAATTTTTAAACAGTCTTTGAAGATACCTTCACTCCAAGGGTAGCTATACATTTGCCGCTCAATTGTCAGAACTTTGGGAATATCGTTTGTTTTTAATGGGCGTAAATAATCCACTTGAGGGCCAGTTAAACTCAGCAACGATTTTAATTTAGTTAACATCAAGCCTTGCTAACCAGCGTTCTTGCCAGTTGTATATCGTCCCAAGCTTGCCTTTTGGCTGAAGGTGTTTTTAATAAATCGCGTGGGTGACAACTGACCACTATTGGTGTGGGCACATCATCAACCTTATGCACTGTTCCTGTTAGGTGGCTTAACGATTCGTTTGATTTTAGTAAGCTTTGTGCTGCCTTTTCACCCAATACAAAGACAAGCTGTGGTTTTACCAATTCTATTTGACGAATCAAGTAAGCTCGGCACGATAATAACTCGACCTTTTCCGCTTCAACATTAGCTGAACGACACTTAACACTGTTTGTTAAATGAACTGTCGATTTTTTAACCCCGACCGCCAATAACATTTCTGATAATAAGTGAGCCACGTCACCAGTTAATGGCCGCCCTTCTCTATCATCTTGTTGTGTTGGAAAGTCACCAACGATGAGCCAGTCGGCGTGCATTGGGCCATCGCTAAACACTAGCTGGTTCCTAACAGCTGAAGCCTCACAACGTTGGCAGTTTGACGCTATTTCGTAAAGCTCTTGAAGGGTGTTTGCTGTAACGTCGTCACTGACTTCTTCGGCGATTACCTGTTCTTGCCTGCTCCTCTCTTGCCAAACTTGAACGCCCATCAGATCCAAGTAGGCTAGCTGCCTATTGGATGTTGTCATTCAGTTTTATCGCGTTGTGTTCGGCGCAATAAGCGCATCGTTAGTACTAGTCCAGATAAGGCATACACTAAACACATAATAAATAATATTAACGGAGGCGCAGCATAGATTAAGGCTAAAACCAGCATAACAATCACGGCAACGACAAAAGGCACCTTGCCCGTAAAATTAAGCTCTTTGAAACTATGGTAACGAATGTTACTAACCATTAATAAACCCGCACATAAGGTGACTGTTAGTAAGCCTGCCGTCGCCGCGGTGCCTGTTAATTGGTAGTCTTCCATTAACCACACATAGCCGGCCACTAGGGCAGCGGCAGCTGGGCTGGCTAACCCTTGAAAGTAGCGTTTATCAGCAATGTTATGCTGAACATTAAAGCGTGCTAAACGTAATGCACCACACGTTGCATATACAAAGGCTACCATCCAACCAAACTTGCCTAAGGACGACAGCCCCCACGAATAAGCAACTGCTGCAGGTGCCACACCAAATGAAACCAAGTCAGCCAAGCTATCGTATTGTGCACCAAACTCGCTTTGAGTATTGGTCATGCGTGCAACACGGCCATCAAGGCCATCCAGCACCATGGCAATAAAAATAGCAATAACAGCTATTTCAAAATGGCCATTAACTGCGCCTGTAATCGCATAAAAGCCAGCAAACAAGGCGCTGGTTGTAAATAAGTTTGGCAGTAAATACAGCCCTTTGGATGGAGGGGGTGTTTGTTTCATCAAGTACTAACTCCGTTGGTTGTATTTTTAGTATAGCCTAGCATCATCTATATGATGACAAAAAAAAGCGGCCGTTAAAACGGCCGCTTTTGTAGTCTTTAAAAAACGACCTAGTTTTTAGTTTTATCAACTAAAGCATTGGCAGTAATCCATGGCATCATTTCACGTAATTTTCCGCCAACTTGCTCAATTTGGTGTGCCGCATTATTTCTGCGGTTTGCTGTCATTGATGGGTAGTTAGTCGCCCCTTCAACAATAAACTGTTTAGCATACTCACCATTTTGAATGTTTCTTAACGTTTCACGCATTGCTTCACGAGATTCGTCATTGATCACTTTCTTACCGGTTACATACTCACCATACTCAGCATTGTTTGAGATCGAGTAGTTCATGTTAGCAATGCCACCTTCGTACATTAAATCCACAATCAGTTTTAACTCATGCAAACATTCAAAGTACGCCATTTCTGGTGCATAGCCGGCTTCAACCAATGTTTCAAAACCCATTTTAACAAGTTCAACCGTACCACCACATAAAACAGCTTGCTCACCGAATAGGTCAGTTTCTGTTTCATCTTTAAAGGTTGTTTCGATAATACCTGTACGACCGCCGCCAATTGCTGATGCGTATGACAAGGCGATATTTTTAGCTTTGCCAGATGCATCTTGGAAAACAGCAATCAAATCGGGAATACCACCACCGTTTTTAAATTCGTTACGTACGGTATGTCCAGGCGCTTTAGGTGCAATCATAATCACATCTAAGTCAGCACGTGGTACCACTTGGTTATAATGAATAGCAAAACCGTGTGCAAATGCTAATGCAGCACCTTGCTTAATATTTGGCTCAATTTCTTCTTTATATAACTGAGATTGAAATTCGTCCGGAGTCAAAATCATTACTAAGTCAGCAGATGCTACCGCTTCAGCCACTTCTTTAACCGCTAGGCCAGCTTCTTGTGCTTTAGCCACTGAACTTGAGCTAGCTCTTAAACCAACAACAACATTAACGCCAGAATCTTTTAGGTTATTTGCATGCGCATGGCCTTGTGAACCATAACCAATAACAGCTACTGTCATTCCTTTAATGATTGAAAGGTCCGCGTCTTTATCGTAGTAAATATTCATCTTTTTCCTTAATTTTATTAAAATTTAACCGTCCTGCCTGCGCAAGACGCCGCACTTAACTTGTTACAGCGTTAACGATCTCTCACCACGAGACAAACCGATGACACCGGTCCGAACAACATCAATAACTTCATTTTCCAATGAAGACAAGAAATCATCCAACCAAGCTTTTTCGCCTGATAATTCAACAATCAAATAGCCATCCGTTTCATCGGTAATACGGGCTGATGAATCGGCGCCTAAACTGTCAATTTTTTGCAACATGGCATCATTCTTTTTCACCTTCAGCAAAACTAGCTCGCGTTCTAATGAAAAGGACTCTGATAAATCAATTAACTTCACCACATCAATTAATTTATTCAGTTGCTTTTTAATTTGCTCAATTGTCTCATCATTGCCAACGGTTACCAATGTTAGTCGAGACAAGGTAGGGTCTTGAGTCGGTGCAACCGTTAAGGACTCAATGTTGTAAGCTCTAGCAGAAAACAAGCCTGAAACACGCGACAAAGCACCGGCTTCATTTTCCAATAAGACTGAAATAATATGCTGACGACTCATGCCAATATCCTTTTATACTTTGAGTTTGGCGCCATTACCATATCGTTATGAGCTTTACCTGCCTCAATCATTGGATATACGTTTTCTTCTGTATCTGTTAAAAAGTCTAGAAAAACCGTACGATCTTTCATCGCAAAGGCTTCCCTTAGCGCCGGCTCTACATCTTCTTTTTTAGTCACTTGAATACCCACATGACCATACGCTTCTGCTAACTTTTTAAAGTCTGGTAATGCTTCAAGGTAAGAATGTGAATAACGACTTTTATAAGTGAACTCTTGCCACTGACGCACCATGCCTAGATAACCATTGTTTAAGTTAATCACTTTCACGGGAGTATCGTATTGCAACATGGTCGATAACTCTTGCAGGCACATTTGTATGCTTCCTTCGCCGGTTACACAAGCAACATCAGCCTCTGGGTTAGCAAACTTTACACCCATCGCCGCCGGCAAACCAAAACCCATTGTTCCTAAGCCACCAGAATTGATCCAACGACGAGGTTTATCAAACGGGTAAAATTGTGCGGCAAACATTTGGTGCTGGCCCACGTCCGATGTTACAAAGGCTTCACCGTTCGTTACCTTATACAGTTGCTCGATAACATATTGTGGTTTGATAGTGCCGCTGTTCTTATCGTATGCCATGCAATCTACTGCACGCCATTCGTCTATTTGTCGCCACCAATCAGCAATACGCTCACGATCAAAGGTTTCACCTAAACTCTCTATTTGTGCAAGCATGTCTAATACAACAGGTTTTACCTGTCCAACAATAGGCACATCAACCGTAATGGTTTTAGAAATAGAGGCCGGATCCACATCAATATGAATAATTTTGGCATTTGGGCAAAACTCGGCAATTTTACCTGTTACCCGATCGTCAAACCGAGCGCCGATAGCAATAATTAAATCACTATCATGCATTGCCATATTCGCTTCGTAAGTACCATGCATACCCAGCATTCCTATAGACTGCGGGTCTGTGCCTGGAAAAGCCCCTAAGCCCATTAAGGTCTGAGTAACAGGGAAATTCAACGTTTTACAAAGCCGTCTAAATTCTTCGCTAGCTTCACCTAAAATAACGCCACCACCACTGTATATTACAGGGCGTTTAGCTGCTTTAATCAGTTCAATTGCTTTTCTTGTTTGACCAATATTGCCACTAATTATTGGTTTATAAGAACGCATGACTACTTCTTCAGGATACTGGTAAGGCACCTTAATATCAGGGTCTGTTATATCTTTAGGGATATCAACCACAACAGGGCCTGGGCGACCTGACATAGCTAAATAAAACGCCTTTTTCATCGTTTCAGCAATATCGGCAACATCCTTTACCAAGAAATTATGTTTTACACACGGGCGAGTAATACCGACCGTATCAACTTCTTGAAAAGCATCGGTACCAATAACTGCTCGAGGCACTTGCCCAGTGATCACCACCAGAGGAATTGAGTCCATATAGGCTGTAGCAATGCCGGTTACTGCATTTGTTGCACCGGGGCCAGAGGTTACAAGTACCACACCAGGCTTACCTGACGAGCGCGCATAACCATCGGCCGCATGAGTAGCACCTTGCTCATGGCGGACCAACACGTGTTTCACATCTTCTTGCTTAAAAATAGCATCATATATATGTAATACGCACCCACCAGGGTACCCAAACACGTATTCCACACCCTCATCTTTTAAGGATTGGATGACGATTTCACCGCCACTTAGCTCCACAATGATTCTCCAAAATTCAACTGATTTGATTCGATCTAAAATAAATTCGATTACAACATGAAATCGAACTGGACAAAATACTAACTTTTGTGCATTTGGTCAAGCTCTTTCATTAGTCACACAGTGCTATATACTTAACCAAAAGACACTAATCCTACATAATCATAAGGACTTCCCTATGTATCGCGCTTTGATGTTTTGTTCTTGCTTACTTTTTGCTCAATTTGCTTATTCGGCCATTTACCAGTGGGTTGACCACCAAGGTAACACTCACTATAGCCAGCATCCGCCAGCTGACAAATCCATTTCGACTCAAAACATTACTGTCACGAAAAAACCTGTCGCCGATGCTAAAAAAAACCAACAATCAATTCAAGATAGTGCCAATGAAATAGCCAAATCTAATGCTGAACGTCAAGCTGCTCGTGACAAACTGCAACAACAGGCTGAGGAAAACAAGCGCCTCCAGGAAAGCTGCGAGGCCAGCAAAAAGAGCCTTATTGAATTAGATTACGGCGGTAACCGTTTGTACAAAGACACTGAAGGGAACTATTCTCGCTTCACTGACGAAGATAAAAACAAACAGCGCGAACAACTTAACGACTTTATCAACAAGAACTGTCGCTAAATCACCGCACTGTGAATTTATTTTGTTTTTCTTTCCTTAGCCAACAGGTAATCCATAATCTTCAACATGTTCTGGTAACTCTTCGCCATTGACCCTGTGATAAGGTATTTACCTTCAACCACTATAGCCGGTACGCCTGTTACGCCATAACGGTCAACCATATCCTTCGCTCTTGCTACTTTTGTATTTACAATAAAGGAATGGTAGGTCTTTTTAAATAACGCCTCATCTATTCCATACTTCGTATAAAAGTTAGCCAGTTGATTGACTGTATTAATGACTGCCTTTTCTGCATGCATAGCATGAAATAACGCACCATGTGACTCATCTAATACGCCTAAGATATCGGCTGCGAAGTAGGCTCGTGCATGTCGCTCCCACTGTTCATTGAAAACCGCAGGCAAGCGAGCAAAATTTACGTCGGCAGGAAGGCTTGCTACCCAAGGATCTAATGTAGGCTCAAAGTGGTAACAATGCGGACAGCCATACCAAAAGATTTCCAATACTTCGAGGCGGCTTGAATCATCTGTGGGTTGAGCAGGTTTAATCAGCTGATAATCAACACCTTCTTTAAACTCAACGTCTGCGGCAAAAGAAGAACCTGCTGATATAAAAAAAATACTCAATAAGACCAATAGTTTATTCATTATTCTCTCCTAAAATTGATAACGCTAAAGTTCGCCGTATGAATGCAAACCAGACAAGAACATATTGACACCCAAAAAGGCAAACAAGGTAACAAACAAACCAACAATGGCCCATGCAGCCATCGGTTTTCCACGCCAACCTTTTGTTAACCTCATATGTAACCAAGCTGCATAATTCAACCAAACAATTAAGGCCCAAGTTTCTTTAGGGTCCCAAGACCAATAACCACCCCATGCTTCAGCCGCCCATAACGCGCCTAAAATGGTCGCCAAGGTAAAAAATGCAAACCCTAGAGCGATGGATTTATACATAAGGTCATCAAGAATATCTAACGCAGGCAAGGCCATTGCAATACTATTCGAGTTAAGTCGTTCCGCTCTGACACGAATTAAATAGGCAGTTGCTACCATAGCAGCTAAGGCAAACGCACCGTAACCAACGAAGTTGGCTGGCACATGAATTTTCATCCAATAGCTCTGTAAGGCCGGCACTAATGGTTGAATATCGGCGGCATCTCTATCAAACGCATACCAAAGCAAAAAGGCAACCGCTGCACTAATAATTAGCAGTACAAACCCGCCTAACATGCGTGTCTGATAACGACGCTCGTAAAACAAATACAACAAGGCCGTAATAATTGAAAATAAAATAAACACTTCATACAAATTGCTCACTGGGATATGCCCAACATCTAAGCCGATAAGGTATGACTCTCTCCAACGAACCATTAACCCAACCAAACCCATTGTTGTTGCCGACCAGGTCATCGCGCTGGCAACTTTCCCTATAAAGTCTGAACGTGCAAAAAACGCAATAAAGTAAGTAACCGTTGCAAGCACATACAGTGCGCTCATCCACATAATAGCTGATTGACTTGATACCAAAAACCGCAAAAAGAAATCCGTCTCCACATCAGTCAGCCCGTTTGTGTAGCGACTAATGCCAAAAATACTGAGTAAAAAAACTGCCAGTGACAGCCCCCTAATTTCTTTCCAATGCCAACCTAAGGCAACTAAACTGATACCGGTTGAAAATAAAATAACCTGCTCATATACATCCATTAACGAGGCATAGCTCGCATAGGCATATCCGCTGCCAAGCAACACCATAATCGCCCACACCCAATCAACTATACCGAGCCCTTTCCAAAAAGATTGCTGATCTAATTCTTGTTGCAACGCTGCATGTGTACTGTTCATATCGTTACCTTAACCTGTTAAAACACGATCAAACTGTGCTTGGATCTGTTTATATTGTTTCGAAAAGTCTAATTTATTTCTAATCGCATGACCGGCCAAAACAAACCTTAGCCCGCCATCTTTTTCTTCCAGTCGTGCCCATAACCGCTGCTGAGGGGCATAAAACATTAAGAACACCCCTAATATCAGCATCGCACAGCCCGGGTAAACTAAGTTCTTCCCTGGTGCCTTCGCAATTTGCAAGCCACTCGCTTGCAAATGGACAAAGCTAGCAAGTTGAAAATAGACTGGTGAGCCATAACGGCCAATTGCACTCATTGCAGCCGAGGCAGCATCAAAAAACTCAGCCTTTTTTTCATCTATACCTAAGCTGACATCTACGCCTTCATTCAACAATACATCAACATATACTGCGCCCAACATTTGTTGAAGCACCCTAACGTAAAGTTTGGTGACTTCTTCACGTTTATCAGCTGGTACATTTTTCTCAACATTATCGATCACGCCATCCATTCCATTTTCAATAAATAGCCCTACCAATTTAATCATCGCTTCGTTTAATTGCGCAGCATCAGTAGACGGTAAGGTCGAACCGGCAAAATTTTGCTCTGTTACTATTCTACGCAACAACTCTTCATTACCAAGCGCATGCAGATAATTCATAAACCGTTTTATACTGCCTTTATCGTCTGCGGGAATATACAAATACCTAAACTCCTCAGCCGGTGAACTACGCACCCCACTTAAATAATAATATGCACCTTCTTTTTCTACTGGCACCATATAGTTTAAATACTCTTTCGCTTCGCCCGTTTTGTCACGCATTTTAAACTGTACGCTAGGGCCTGCATTTTCAAACTTTTTATCCGCCTCTGCCGATGGATTGATATTAAATAATCGAAAATCAGATGGTTCTAGAATCCACCTCTCACCAGATAAATTTATTGGTACTTCCGCACCAACCTTAGTGTCCACCTTTTTACCTACATTACTTTCGCCGTTTAGTGGCCAAGCAAGCATTTCTAGTTTAGAGCCACCATCAGAAAAACTGGCCTGATAAATAGAATACCCATCGTAGATTAACGGATGATTAACGGAAATAGTTTGCTCTAAGGGTTGATCCAAGCGCTCGTCATAAATCACCAAATCACTTTCAAATGATTTCGGCTGACCGCTTTCATAATGCTCTATTCTAAAATCTTTAACTTCCACCGTGAAAGGCAGCTCTTGCACCAAGTAACCGTCTTTATAGTTAAGAAACAAGACATCTGTTTGACGACCTTCTGGTATCGAAACACTGCCTCTAAAAGACTGATTATTAATACCTAAGCGACTGACCTCAGGCACCTCATTGGCTACAATGTTTTGAGTTTCAGGTATGATTTGACCCAACATTTCTCGTGCTTTCAAGACTGCATTACCATCTATCAAGCCACCAATACAGATAAGCACAATAGCTACGTGCGTTAAAATATAGCCCAGTCTGCTAGCCCCTCCTTTCATACCAGCAATCAAGGTATAAGACTCACCCTCTTTCAGCCGAGCACTATAGCCATTATGTGAGAATATCTTTTGCGTAACATGCTGCACATCAGCCATCGGTTGAGGTAACGTCCAACTATAGGTGTTTGAATAATTCTCCAAGGTTTTAAGTTGGACATTTTGCCTATATTCACGCATTTCGCGCAACATATTTGGCGCGTTTTTATAAATACAAGTACTGGTAGAGAGCACCAGAAAAAGCAAAATAAATAAAAACCAACTGGACGAATAAACATCATAGAGCCCAAGTTGATTAAACACATCAAACCAAAAGGGTCCAAATTTTATTATATAGTCTGTGTATGACTGGTTTTGCTGTAAAACCGTCCCAATAATGGCCGCTATAGATAGCGCCACTAAAAGGGTTATCGCCAAGTTCATCGACCCCATAAACTTCAACAACAAGGCTGAGGTTCTAACTGACGAAGTACTTGTCGCTGGTTGTGGATTTTTCATAAGAAATTTTAGGTCGCGCTTGCGCAAGCACTAAGCTAATAGCAAAAAGGGGCAGCAAACTGCCCCTTTTTGCAGAAAAAACGTTCGTTTAGTGCAAACCAGAAATATATGATGAAACTGCTTCAATTTCTTTATTGTTCATCCGACCAGCAATGTCACGCATCATTGCTTGATGATCGTTATTTCGTGTTTCTGCTTTGAAATCCTTCAGCGCTTTAGATAAATAAGCTGCGTGCTGACCGCCAATACGTGGGAAACGCGCTGGCGCACTACCTGCCCCATTAGGGCCATGACATGCAATACAAGCCGGTAAACCATTATCAACCTTTCCAGCACGGTATATCTTTTCGCCCAGCTTAATTTTATCTGCGCTAGCCGCCTCAACCGTTGACGGCACGCTGGCAAAGTAAGCCGCTAAATTTTCAATATCAACATCTGTCAAACCGGCAACCATTGGCGCCATTGTTGGGTCATTTCGTTTTTTACTTCGAAAGTCGTGCAGTTCTTTTTCAATATAATAAGCATGCTGCCCCGCTAACTTTGGCCACATCGGATTGGAGCTGATGCCATTTTGACCGTGGCAAGCCGCGCAAACTGCCGCACTCGCCTTGCCGGCTTCAATATCACCAACGGCAAAAGCATTCGTTGATACTAAGGCAGTAAAAAAACAAACCAATAATATGTTCAATTTCATCATCATTCCAAGCCTACTTATTTATTTAATTCCAGCATAATATGCCGCAAGATTCGCCACGTCATCGTCAGTTAAAGCGCTAACCATCGCCTGCATTGAAGGGTCTTTGCGCACACCTGAACGAAAGTTGTTTATTTGCTTTACCAAGTACTGTTCTTTTTGACCCGCTAAATTAGGGTAAATACCCATAGGACTAATGCCAGCCACACCATGGCAAGCCGCACATTGCGCTGATTTTGCTTTACCTGCTGCCGCATCACCCGCCCATGATTGACCAGTAATTGATAGCAGTAAAACGGCTATCGCCAGTAACACCTTATTCATCTTTATTTCTCCAATATATTTAGCTTAACGCTAGACTAGCGCGTAATTTTACAATAAATTTAATTGAATTTAGTATTTTTCTAAGTGATTTGTTGTTATCCCCACTGCAAATTGCTTGCTCCGGTACAATAAACAAATTTATCGCTTGGCTTGTAACATGAACCCTCTTTATCACCGCGCAGAATACTTACTAAACGCTCCCAACCTCAAAACAACTCCTAAAGGGGTTGAATATGAGGTGGCCTTTGCTGGTAGATCTAATGCTGGAAAATCCAGCGCCATCAACACATTGACCAACCAAAAAAGCCTCGCCAGAACCAGCAAAACGCCCGGCAGAACTCAACAACTTGTCTATTTTAAGCTTGATGATCAGCGCTGTCTTGTTGATTTACCCGGCTATGGCTTCGCTAAAGTCCCGCCTAAAATTCAGCAACAGTGGCAAACTGAGCTTGAGCGCTACCTAGAAAAAAGGCAGGCACTGCACGGTCTGGTTTTACTCGTCGATATCCGACGCTCTTTAGGTGAGTACGATAGGCAAATGATTGACTATGCTACTCATCTAAATTTGGACGTATTTGTAGCCCTAACCAAGGCCGACAAACTTAATCGAAATAACGCTAAAAACACTTTGTTTGCCGTTCAAAAACAACTTAAAGATTCACCTGGAAATGTACAAGTTGAGCTATTTTCTTCGCTAAAAAAAGAAGGCATCGAACAACTACATAACTGGTTGGATGAACACCTTAATGTACAAAAATAACAGGCAAAAAAAAGCTCTAGAACCATACAAATAGCCTAGAGCCTTATAAAAACCCGGTTATTGCTAACCGGAAACTTGCTCAAGGGGAGGGGAAGTTTATGAGCAAGTATATCTTTACAGATACAACTGAATAGACTGCGCGTTTTAAAAAAAGTTCAACATTAAGTATTTTTTCAACACGCGCCTATCCTTCAAAGCTCTGTTCAGTTACAGCAAACATATCACCGATCAATGCGCTTCATCCCAGTTCTTACCCATACCAACATCCACGACTAATGGCACATCCAAAGATGCTGCCCCACTCATTTTTTGTTGAATAATGCTCGCGGCCTGATCTAAATAACTGTTTTCGACTTCAAACACTAATTCATCATGCACCTGCATCACCATTCGCACAGCAGGTTTATCAACTTGCAACCAATTATCCACCGATAACATGGCTAACTTAATAATATCTGCCGCTGTTCCTTGCATGGGCGCATTAATAGCTGTTCTTTCAGCATACTGCCTACGTTGTCCATTCTTAGCCAGAATATCAGGCAGGTATAAACGTCGACCGAATAACGTTTCAATATACCCTTGCTCACGCGCCAGCTCACGTGTTTCGTCCATATATTGTTTTACGCCTGGATACCTTTCAAAATACAAATTGATATAGCCTTGAGCAGCGCCGCGATCAATATCTAACTGTTTCGCTAAACCAAACGCAGACATGCCATAAATTAAGCCGAAATTAATCGCCTTAGCCGAACGGCGCTGATGAGTCTCAACTTGATCAACGGGCACACCAAACACTTCTGCTGCTGTTGCCTTATGCACATCTAAACCCTCTTTAAAGGCTTGCAAAAGCCCCGTGTCTTGCGATAAATGCGCCATAATCCGCAACTCAATTTGTGAATAATCAGCTGCCATGACAGTAAAGCCTTCCTCTGCAATAAATGCTTGGCGAATCCTTCGACCTTCTTCACTGCGTACCGGAATATTCTGTAAATTCGGATCAGATGAAGATAATCGTCCCGTTGCCGCAACCGCTTGGTGATAGGAAGTATGCACACGCCCAGTTACTGGGTTAATTTGTTTTGGTAATTTATCGGTATAGGTTGAGCGTAACTTACTCAAACTACGGTGCTCAAGAATCAAGCGCGGCAAGGGAAAGTCAACGGCTAAATCTTGCAAAACGCTCTCCGCCGTCGAAGGTTGACCCTTGGGTGTTTTCTTTAAGACTGGCAAGCCTAATTTATCGTACAGAATCTCTTGAATTTGCTTTGGCGACCCCAGATTAAATGGTTGGCCCGCAGCCTCATGGGCCTGCGTTTCCAAGGCTTTAATGCTGGCTGTTAATTCGCCACTTTGCTGGCTTAACATTTGCTCATCAACCAACACCCCTGTTTGCTCCATTCTGGCTAACACAGGCACCAGTGGCATTTCTATCGTTTCATAGACCGTTGCCAAACTGTCTATTTGCTTTAACTGAGGAAAAATATGCTGATGCAAACGTAACGTAATATCAGCATCTTCCGCTGCGTAAGGTGCTGCCAGCTCAATAGACACTTGATCAAAACATATTTGTTTTGCGCCTTTACCCGCCACATCTTCGTAATGAATAGTTTCTTGCCCCAAGTATTTTTCAGCCAAGGCATCCATATTGTGCCGCGACGCAGTGCTATTTAAAACGTAAGACTGAAGCATAGTATCGTGACAAATTCCCGCCAAGCTAATACCGTGATTAGCAAGCACGTTCGCATCATATTTAAGATTTTGACCGACCTTACGAGCACTTTCTGACTCCAACAAGGGTTTTAATTGATCCAGCACCCATTGCCTAGATAGTTGTTGTGGCGCACCGGGATAGCTATGAGCCAACGGAACATAGGCCGCATGACCTGCTTCAATAGCAAATGAAACACCCACGACCAACGCTTTCGTATAGTCTAAATGTGTTGTTTCGGTATCAAAGGCAAACAACTCTGCCTCTGTCAGCTTTGCCAACCATTGGTTAAATGTTGCTTCATCTAGAATCGTTTCTACGGTTAATTCAGTTTTTGCCGGTAACGGTTTCTCATCCACCTGTTCGCTGGCAACCGTCGACGCCTTTGTTCCACCCAACTGTTTTAACCATGAATTAAACTCATAATGGCTTACCATCTCCTTTAAGGTTTCTGTATCCGGCTGCGTTCTTATTAAATCCGCCGGAGCCTTATCTAACGGTACATCACATTTAATCGTTACGAGCTCTTTTGATAACGGAATCGCATCAAGGTGATCACGCAAACTCTCACCTACTTTGCCTTTTACTTCATCAGCCCTTGCGATAATTTCATCCAGTGAACCGTATGCATTGAGCCACTTTGTAGCCGTTTTTGGTCCCACTTTAGGCACACCCGGAATATTGTCGGAGGTATCGCCCATCAAGGCTAAATAATCAATAATCATGTCAGGCGGCACACCAAACTTTTCCTTCACGCCTTCTTCGTCCAGCCATTGGTTATTCATTGTGTTAATTAATGACGTTTTATTGGTGACCAGCTGCGCAATGTCTTTATCGCCTGTTGAAATAACAACATTAAGATCTTCCTCTTCGGCCTGCTTAGCCAATGTACCGATCACATCATCCGCCTCAACACCTGGCTCCATAACTAAAGGTAGCCCCATTGCTTTTATTAACTGATGTAATGGCTTAATTTGCTCTCGCAACTCGTCAGGCATTGACGCCCTGTTGGCTTTATACTCAGGATACATATCATTACGAAACGTTTTTCCTGGGGCATCAAATATGACTCCAAAATATGCCTCTGGGTACGTCTCAACCAGTTTTTTAAGCATGTTTGTTACGCCTAAAATGGCGTTGGTGTATTCACCTTTTGAGTTTGTTAATAATGGCAGTGCATGATAGGCACGAAATAAGTAAGAAGAGCCATCTACCAATACCAATGTTTTTTCAGCCATGAACCTATCCAATATTTATATACGCAAGATTATACCCAAGGGTATCAAGCAAAGAACATAAGTTTCACTCAAGCAACATCGATCCTTTAATTTAGCCTTATACTGCGCAAACCGATTACCATGTTATAAAAAACAGGAGCAGCAGATGAGCGATCAAAAACGCGAAGCATGGAAAATTTTTCAAATTATTGCCGAATTCGTCGATGGTTTTGAACAGCTCTCACACATTAAGCCTGCCGTCAGTGTCTACGGTTCTGCACGGCTCAATGAAGATCACCCTGATTACCAACGCGCCGAAGCCATTTCCCTTGCCTTATCCAACGCCGGCTTTTCTGTTATTAGCGGTGGCGGCCCTGGCATTATGGAAGCTGCCAATAAAGGCGCCTTTAAAGGGCCGTCTTCAAGCATAGGGCTTAATATTCTGTTACCACATGAACAACAGTCCAACCCTTACCAAGACGTCAGCTTAAATTTCAGACATTTTTTTGCCCGTAAAGTCATGTTTGTCAAATACGCCACCGCTTACGTTGTCTTACCGGGTGGCTACGGCACCTTAGACGAACTGGCTGAAATTTTAACCTTGGTTCAAACAGGCAAGACTCGAAAGATACCCATTATTCTCGTTAATAAAGAATTCTGGAACGGCCTAATTGATTGGTTTTCAAACACCTTAGTGGCAACAGGAACCCTTAAAAAAGAAGACCTCGATCTATTTCAGCTTTGTGAAACACCCGATGAGGTGCTAACAGCTATTTTTGACTTCTACGAGCAGCGTGGATTTGCGCCTTCTGCCGAAGAAGAAGAAATACTGCTAGAGCTTTAAAACCGCTAAAACAAAGCCAAATTGTAAAAACTCACCAGTTAGTGTCATAATTGGAGAAACACTTTATTCCAAAGGAAAATCATGCGCCGCTGCTTACCCATTATTCTAGCCCTACTACTGATGTATTTATCAAACGCTACGGCAGAAGATGCAAGACCGACTGTTGTCCCTGAGCCGCCCGAACTGCCTTCACAAATTGTCAGCGGTGAGAATATGTCACCTGACATTACAATCACCCGTAAAGAGAAAGAAACGATTACTGAGTACAGTGTTAACGGCAATGTTTACATGGTGAAAATTTCACCTAAAAACGCACCGGCTTATTATATGGTGGATACCGACGGTGATGGCAATTTGGAAACGCGCCGTTCAGACTTAGAAAAAGGCATGAACATTCCCCAATGGTTACTGTTTAGCTGGTAGTTCCAAAGCGGTTTTCTAAGTTATGTCTGTCTATACGGTCGTTGAGCGCGCCCAGCTGGTCGCTCATTTAACGCATTACGATTTGGGCCACCTTGTTAGCTTTCAAGGTATTAGTTCCGGTATTGAAAACACCAACTATTTTGTAACAACCACCCGCGGCCAATATGTATTAACGCTGTTTGAGGAATTAAAAGCAGAAGAGTTACCCTACTTTTTAACGATCATGGCTTTTGTCTCAGCCAAGGATGTCCCTAGTGCACAACCGATCCTCAATAAAGCAGGCAATTACCTATCTACCTTAAATGGTAAACCGGCAGCCATGGTAGAAAAGTTAGCCGGCACTGATGTTGACAGCCCCAATTCGACCCAATGCGCCGTTATTGGTCAGGCAATGGCAAATTTACACTTAGCCAGCTTAGAACTAGACATTTATCGCGACAATAGTCGAGGCGCTCACTGGCGACAACAAGCGGCAGAATTACTGTTACCATTAGTTGACCAAGATTCCGCTGAACTTATCAACAGCGAATTGGCTTTTCAGGCCCCCTATGACACATTAGGTCTACCTAAAAGCGTTATCCATGCCGATTTGTTTAGAGACAACGCCTTATTTTCTGGCGACCAGCTATCCGGCATTATTGACTTTTATTATGCCTGTAATGACTATTTTACTTACGATATAGCCGTTGCTGTAAATGACTGGTGCATCAACACTAATGGCTCCTTAGACAACACTCGCTTTAAAGCCTTTATGTCTGCTTACCAAGCTATTAGACCGCTGACAGAAGACGAAGTTAGACACTGGCCTATTGTAATACGTGCAGCTGCTTTTAGATTTTGGTTATCGCGCTTAAGAGACGTGCACTTTCCAAAAGAAGGCGAAATGACTCACCTAAAGGACCCTGATGCCATGAAACAAATTTTATTAGCCCGCCGGGAGCTTCCTAACAACTACTGTTTAGAATAATTATTAATCCGACCTTGCGCTAAGTAAACAAGCAGCCTTATTTTTTGAACAAGGCCTAACACCCCTCATTTGTTTCTTTGCAAACTCTACATGACCATATTTTTTCTTTTTTAAGCCCGCTAGAAACTTATCCAGCTTGGCCGTCTTCTGCAAAAGCCTCGCTAAACCCTCATCCTTTATTGTCCAACCTAATTTAACGCATAAGCCTGTATTCAGTTGACAACACATTGTAATATAGCCTCTTCGTTATGAAACTCAAACCACATGTTCAATACGCTGATCTGTCTTATAGACTCTATTAACAGGGTTATTTTTAATACCGTTTCTTGGTTCGTTGCTTTGATGGTTGTCGTTATGTTTGGCATTGTAACCTTACGTTACGGCTTCAACATCGGCTCGATCGCCGCACAAGAGTCCATAACCTACCTACATGGCTTAGTATTTATGTTGGCCATTGCACATACACTTAAAATAAATGGTCATGTACGTGTAGATATTTTCTATCAACGCCTAGGGCCGAAAGGTCGCGCTATCGTCAATTTGCTAGGCTCAGTGTTTTTATTGCTCCCCGTAAGTATCTTTATCGCACATGCCAGCTGGGACTACGTATCTACTTCGTGGGCTTACTTTGAAGGCTCTAGAGAAGCAGGTGGACTAGACGGTGTCTTCTTACTTAAATCGTTAATTCCACTGATGGCTTTTTTATTGTTCTTGCAAGGCTTATCGGAAATCATGAAATCAATTTGCACCTTACGCGAGGCTAATCATGGACGGTAGTATTGCCTTATGGATGTTTGCCGTTGTCTTTCTTGTTTTACTAATGGGCTACCCCGTTGCCATTAGTTTGGCAGGAACCGCTTTAATTTTTGCCTTTGCCGGTGATTACTTTGGCACCTTTGACACTGCTTTTTTAGCCGCCTTACCGAATCGATTATTTGGCATTATAGAAAACGACACATTAATTGCCGTTCCCTTATTTGTATTTATGGGCGTGATGCTAGAAAAGGCTAAAATTGCCGAAAGCCTGCTTGAAAACATGTCTAAGCTATTTGGCACCCTACCGGGCGGTTTAGGTTTCTCGGTTGTATTAGTTGGTATGTTAATGGCTGCAAGCACCGGTATTGTCGGGGCCACCGTTGTAACCATGGGGTTATTGTCTTTACCGACCATGCTAAAACGTCAATATGACCCGGCGCTGGCTTGCGGCACCATTTGTGCCTCTGGCACACTGGGTCAAATTATCCCCCCTTCCATTGTATTAGTGCTACTTGGCGATGTTATTTCATCTGCCTATCAGCAAGCTCAACTCGATATGGGCATTTTTTCGCCAGACACTGTTTCCGTTGGTGACCTGTTTGCTGGCGCCCTAATTCCAGGTATTTTATTAGTGGCTTTGTATTTAATATACTTAGCTGGCCTGGCTTTTTTTAAACCATCCAGCTGCCCGGCTTTACCCCGCCAACAGGTCGATAAATCACTTTATTTAGGCTTAATAACCGGCCTAATGCCGCCCTTGGTTTTAATTATCGCCGTCTTGGGTTCTATTATTGCCGGCATCGCAACACCAACCGAGGCCGCTTCTGTTGGCGCGGTAGGCGCAACTTTTCTCGCTTATTTAAAAAAACAACTTAGCCTTGCCCAATTAAAAGCTGTAACACAGGACACCACTCAGGTTACCAGTATGGTGTTTTTTATATTGATTGGCGCTTCGCTATTTTCGTTAGTTTTTAGAGGTTTTGGCGGAGATGAACTGATAGAAGAATTACTGTCTGACTTACCAGGTGGGGTATTCGGCGCTATGCTGGTGGTCATGCTGGTTATGTTTTTTTTAGGCTTCGTGTTAGATTTTATTGAAATAACCTTTGTTGTCGTACCCATTGTTGCGCCTATTTTATTAGCAATGGATATCAACCCAGTTTGGCTGGGCATTATGATTGCGTTAAACCTACAAACTTCGTTCCTTACACCACCTTTTGGATTTGCATTATTTTACTTACGCGGTGTTGCACCGGCGGCTATTAAAACCAGTCAAATATACCGAGGCGTTCTACCATTTATATTAATACAACTAGTCCTATTAGCCTTATTGGCTGTTTGGCCAGCGCTAACGACCTGGCTCCCCAGCATCATTTACAATAATTGACTTTAATCACCTATTAACAAATCTTATGTGTAATACCTTTGCTTTTTTCAAAGCCAGTAATAGACTAAAAGGAATGTAACCAACGAGGGGAAACATGTCATCCGTAGCAGAAGAAATTAATCATGACGTAAAAATAACTAAAACAGTTTTGCTGAACACAGGGTCCGTTGAACAAAAAAGAGAAGAAATTCGCGACTACCTACACAAAACATTTCAGCTAGAAGAACAGTTATACAGCACACTAAAACATGATGAGGCTTTTTATTTAAGGCCTGAATCTCTCCGTCACCCCCTTGTTTTTTATTACGGCCATACTGCTACTTTTTTCATCAATAAACTCAGCCTTGCCTCGCTGATCCAACGGCGTGTTAACCCGCGCTTTGAATCAATCTTCGCCGTCGGTGTGGATGAAATGTCGTGGGATGACTTGAATGAGGCCAATTACGATTGGCCTATCATTAGCGAGGTACAGACGTACCGACAAACCGTCTTAACACTGATTGATTCACTTATAAGCACCCTACCGCTCGAGCTTCCGATTACTTGGGAAAGCCCGTTTTGGCCTATTCTTATGGGCATTGAGCACCAACGTATCCATATTGAAACCTCTTCCGCTATTATTCGCCAAATGCCGCTTGAACATTTGCAGCAACATAGCACTTGGAATGTTTGCCCTCATGTAGGAGAAGCCCCTAGTAATGAACTGCTTAATGTTGAAAGTGGGCGCATTAAACTTGGTAAAGATAAAAACCACAAAACCTATGGCTGGGATAACGAATACGGTGAAAAAGTTGTCGATATTGAGGAGTTTTCCGCCAGTAAGTACCTTGTTTCTAATGCTGAGTTTCTCAGCTTCATAAAAGACAACGGCTATCACCAAAAAAGATTTTGGACCGAAGAAGGCTGGAACTGGGTGCAATATAAAAAACCCGAACACCCGCTTTTTTGGATACAAAAAGATGATCGCTACCTTCTTCGCACCTTATTAGAAGAGCAAGAAATGCCTTGGAACTGGCCAGCAGAGGTCAATTACTTAGAAGCAAAAGCGTTTTGTAACTGGCTTAGCGAAAAGAAAGGAAAACCTATTCGCCTACCCACCGAGGAGCAATGGCAACACTTACACCAGCTTCACAATATTCCTGACCAACCAGAGTGGGAACAAGCACCCGGCAACATTAATCTGGAACATTGGGCATCTGCCTGCCCAGTTGATCACTTTGCCTTTGGCGAATTTCACGACTTAATCGGCAACGCATGGCAATGGACAGAAACACCCATCAGTGGCTTTGATGGCTTTGAAGTTCACCCGTTATATGACGATTTTTCCACCCCCACCTTTGACACACAACATAATTTAATTAAAGGCGGCTGTTGGATTTCAACCGGCAACGAGGCCACCAAACACGCACGCTATGCCTTTAGGCGCCACTTTTATCAACATGCGGGATTCCGCTATGTAGAATCAACACAACCTATGGAAAAACCATCTGCTATGTACGAAACCGATACCGCTGTCTCTCAGTATTGCCACTTTCATTACGGCCCGACTTACTTTGATGTAAAAGACCTTTCTGCTCATTGTGTTCAATTATGTTTGGAACAACTGCAAGATAAACCCACCACTCGCGCACTTGATTTAGGTTGCGCCGTTGGCAGGGCTTCTTTTGAACTGGCACAACATTTTGATGCGGTCACTGGCATCGACTTTTCTGCGCGCTTTATCCGCATTGCTCATCAAATGCAGCAAAAAGGCAAAATTCATTATGAGCTAATCGAAGAAGGTGAAATAGTCTCCTATCATGAACAAACTTTAGAGCACATTGGCCTTAGCAACAATCGCGACAATATTGAGTTTTTTCAAGGTGATGCTACCAACCTAAAACCACAATTTACCAATTATGACTTAGTACTGGCCATTAACCTTATTGACCGTTTACGCACACCCGCCGTTTTCCTAAATGATATTCGCCACAGAATTAACGTCGGCGGCCTATTGGCCATTGCTTCACCATACACATGGCTGGAAGAGTTCACGCCTAAAGAAAACTGGTTAGGCGGCATTCGTAAGGATGGCGAGCCATATTCCACCTTAGAAGGCTTAAAAGATCACTTAGGTGAGCATTTTAAATTAGTTAACGACCCCACCGATGTGCCCTTTGTTATTCGCGATACCAGTCGAAAATTTCAGCACAGCTTTAGTCAGCTGAGTATTTGGCAACGTACTAGTTAATAATGGCTGACACAGACAATACCGCCGTTACCGTTTCAATTGCACGCAAGGTAAAAAAAGGCGCAGAACAACAGTATGAAGACTGGCTACACCGGCTTTCTGAGGTGGCCACTAAATTTCCCGGGCACCAAGGTGTGCACATCCTAAAGCCATCTGCACAAACAGGCGGTGATTATGTGCTTATTGTTGGTTTTAATTCCTATGCACACCAAAAAAAATGGGAAGAGTCTGAACAAAGGCAGCGCTTTTTAGATGAACTTGATGAAAAAGGGCTTATTGAAGGCAGTACAAAAATAAAGAAAGTTTCTGGGTTAGAATTTTGGTTTACCTTGCCAGAAGTGCCCAGTAGCGCCGCACCTAACCGGCACAAAATGGCCCTAGTGCTAATGGTCGTGGTATTTTCTTTATTAGTAACCATTAACCAAGTATTTGCGCCTTGGTTGTCAACCTTAACGCCTATACTAAAACTTGCCATTATGGTGGTGGGACAAGTCTTACTGATGACTTACCTTGTTATGCCAGCAGTCACACGCTTGCTTAAAAACTGGTTATATCGCTAAGGAGGTTAACGCCCTAAACGAGCACTAAGACTCTTGATGTTGCTGCAAATCAGTACGAATCCACTCTGCCATTTTAGTAGCACGGACAAGCCAAATGTCTGCGTACTTCTTTGGCAAGTGCTCATATAAATTACGCGAGAATAACGCCACCCAATCATCAACCAGGCTTGGTGGAATTTTTAAATAGCGGTGTACGGCATGGGGGTTATAAATATCTTCACGATAACGCTTACCGCCTAAATCAATCCACCAAAAATGACCTATTCGTTGTTTAAGCTCGTCCCAATCTTTCACCTCAGAAAAGTAACCACCAAGCGTTGGATGCACTTTGATAAGGTCATAAAAACTGCTAACCACCTGCTGAATGGTTTCTTTACCAAGCGTCAAATGCAACTCTCGATAAGCCCTATCAGCATTTATCTCCCCTGCTCGTTTATCAGACTCTTTATTTTCAGACGAATCATTCATAATCATTAGCCTTTTTCGTTAAAACATTACTCAAACAGTGCATTAAAAAATGCGGCGCAAGTTTTTAAAATTAGTTTCATTCTTTCAGCTCAGTTGATGTATGAAACGTTAAGCTCCTAACCCCCTAGCCCGCATGTATGCATACTCTGACACATCCGACCATTTAATCGCTTGCTGCTGAAAGCTACTATACGAGGCATAAACTTTTTGTGAGAACGCATCTCTATCTACAATGTCCTGTACCACTTCATTGGATAGCCAGTGAAGTTTTTTCAGCACATCATCCGGTAGGGCTTTAACACTGACTTGATGCTTATTTACTAAGGTGTCTAATGCTGCATTATTTTTTGCGCTAAATTCTGAAATCATGTCCATACTAGCGTCTTTACATGCGTGTTTTACAATGGCTTGCAAATCTTTCGGTAACGACTCAAAGGTCTGTTTATTAACAAATGTTTCTAGCGTTGAGCCAGGCTCATGCCAACCAGGGTAATAATAGTTTTTTGCTGCTTTATACAAACCAAAGGCCAAGTCGTTATAAGGCCCAATCCATTCGGTTGCATCAATAGCACCTGATTGCAGTGAGGTAAAGATTTCACCGCCTGGCATACTGACGGGCGTTCCACCTGCACGGCTTAACACTTCGCCACCTAGACCAGGAATACGCATTTTTAAACCTTGCAAGTCATCCACAGAGTTAATATCTTTACGAAACCAGCCGGCCATTTGAACACCTGTATTACCCGTTGCCATAGGCACTAGGTTAAATCGGTCGTACAGTTCCTCCCATAACGCAAGGCCGCCACCGTAATACAACCAACCGTTAACTTCCTGTGCTGTCATTCCAAAAGGGATGGCGGAAAAGAATTGCGCCGTTTCACTCTTGCCTTTCCAATAATACGGCGCACCGTGACCCATTTCTACAGTGCCACGAGACACTGCGTCAAAGGCTTCAAAAGCAGGGACCAGTTCGTTGGCACCATATACTTTGATACGAATACGCCCCCCAGACATTTCCTCTATGGTTTTTGCTAAATAATTAGCATTTGTGCCTAATACGGGAAAGTTTTTGGGCCATGTTGTTACCATTTTCCATTTAAATTCTGGCTTGGCAGCTAAGGCCTTTCCACCCACAGCGAGTGACGTGGCTGCAACCATACCGCTGCCAAATGATTTCAGTACATCACGACGTTTCATTTATATGTTCTCCATTGACTCTTTAATGCAGCTTGCGACTGCTTTTTATTGATTAACTGCCAAGATATTCATCTTAATAACAATAGCACCCTGTTTTGCCATCTATCATTTAACAAGCGTTTTCTTGAATATAAACACCAAATCTGCCCAGTGTACGATATTTTAGTGTAATGAGGCCTTGCTCGCTAAAAAACACACAAAATAATGGCGCTTTTAACCCCCTAAAATTGAACCCACTAGCTATCTATATTACCGACAATACACCATAGAGAGAAGTGTTAAAAACTAGACTTAATCCATGTATACTAACTTTTTTATCACTGATCCCAATTCAATCTTATGCAGCGTATTGAACAACGCCTAGAAAAAATACTTTATGCCTCAAGGTGGCTACTCGCCCCTATCTACCTTGGTTTAAGCCTTGCTCTGATTTTATTATCTATCAAATTTTTTCAAGAAGCTTTTCACTTTTTCCCCATTATTTTATCCACTACAGAATCGGACATGGTGCTGGTGATTCTTTCGCTAGTTGATATGTCTTTGGTGGGTGGGCTAATTATTATGGTGATGCTCAGTGGTTACGAAAACTTTGTTTCGCGAATTGATATTGAAGAAGGTGCCGAAAAGCTGTCTTGGCTTGGCAAATTAGATTCTGGCTCGTTGAAACAAAAGGTAGCCGCCTCAATCGTCGCAATTTCTTCAATCCATTTACTTCAAAAGTTTATGAATGCCGAGCATATCGCCAACGATAAACTGATGTGGTACGTTATTCTGCATATTACTTTCGTCCTATCAGCCATTGGCATGGCTTGGGTCGATAAGATGAATAGACATTAAAAAAACAGGACCTCACTATGCAATACAGACAACTGGGTAGAACCGATCTTAACGTTAGTTTAATTGGCCTTGGCACCATGACGTGGGGCCGTCAAAACACGCAAGAAGAAGGGTTTGAGCAAATGGATTATGCTCTCACTCAGGGCATCAATTTTTTTGATACCGCTGAAATGTATGCTGTTCCACCAACACCTGACACCTACGGCAAAACTGAAACTATTATTGGTAACTGGTTTGCCTCACGTAAAAATCGCGACAAGGTGATCCTTGCGTCAAAAATTGCCGGGCCCGGTATGGAGTGGGTACGTGAGGGCAACAACTTTATTGACCGTAAAAATATTCTATTAGCCGTTGAAGACAGTTTAAAACGTTTACAAACCGACTACATCGACCTTTATCAACTGCATTGGCCAAACCGCGGTTCTTACCACTTTGGTCAAATTTGGGACTACGCTCCTAACTTTGACAAACAAGCGGTTGAAGACAACTTCATTGAAGTTCTTGAAACCATGGATGAGCTTATTAAGGCAGGCAAAATTCGCCATGTGGGTCTATCAAATGAAACTGCTTGGGGCACCTCTAAATGGCTAGAGTTGTCTGAAAAACATCAGTTGCCACGTATGGTATCGATTCAAAATGAATACTCATTAATGGCTAGGCACTTTGAGCCAGACCTTAGTGAAATTAGTCTACATGAAGATTGCAGCTTACTCGCTTGGTCGCCTTTAACTCGTGGTTTAATCAGCGGGAAATACCTTAACGGCGCTATGCCTGAAGGCACCCGTTTGGCTATTGATTCGCGTGTTGAACATCGTGCTAACGCACAAACTGATGCCACCATTGAAGCCTATATCGCGCTAGCTAAAAAACATCAGCTTGATGTTTGCCAAATGGCGTTAGCCTTTGTTAATCAGCAACCTTTTGTTAGCTCTAATTTAATTGGCGCTACCAGTATGCAGCAATTAAAAAGCAATATTGCGTCTATTGACCTAACGCTATCTGATGAAGTTAACGAGGGAATTAAAACCATTAGAAGACAATACCCTATGCCTTTTTAGGCCATATCTGACGTATCAAAACGACCTTTTATGCCAGTGCCCAACCAACGGGTTATTGCCCAACTTCATGATAAGGGTGCTGGCTAACAAAGTGTTGAAGCACTAACTTGAGCTTAGCACTTTGCACAAGGTTACCGCACGCTTCTGCCTCATGGATATCGTCTAAGATAATCTCTTTAATTGCTGGAACGCCAGCTTCAGTTTCAAGCAAGTAATGCCCTAGCTCTAACGCTACAATGTTTGGCACATGTTCATGCTCTGCGATAGCCTCTATTTCTTCGTTGGTGAGACCACTCAATTCGACACAATCTTCATATGTAAGCATCATTAACTCCTTTTTCTATATTCATTCCATACCCACTAATGTAGACAAATAACTCTAATTTTCTCTCAATAAAAACACCCTTAAAGTGCTAACAATCATGTATTTCTTGATCTCAATCATATATTCCACATAAATCCCATCTATTGAGCATTGGGCGCGTCGTTCAACACACAAAAATAACGGTCTAGCTCTAGGTTTACGGGCAAACCCTAGTTATGTCATGTATTCGTCAGCGTAATCTTAAGATTGCTCTTGCATAAGCACTATGCCTTTGCGAGCATACAACCACATGAATATCGATTAATTATCTTTTTCTCGAAATTCATTTGTAGTCATTGAAAAAAACATTCATAATTAAATGCTTATATAATAACAACGGAACACTATGAAAACCCAACTTATCATCAATAATGAGGCCGTAGACGCCTCAAATGGCGCAACATTTGAACGCCTAAATTCACTCACTGGCAACGTTGTTTCTCAAGGTGCTGCTGCAACCATTGACGATGCAAACAAAGCAGCTGAAACCGCTGCTATTGCTTTTAAAACTTGGTCAGAAACTGGCCCAACCGAGCGTCGCGCTTTATTACTCAAAGCAGCCGACATCCTAGAAAGCAAAACGAATGATATTATTCAAGCCATGGCTGCCGAAGTGGGCGCATCCGCCTTATGGTCTGGCTTTAACGTAATGATGGCAGCGGGTTTATTCCGTGAAGCCGCAGGCTTAACAACCCAAGTACAGGGTGAAACAATCCCAACGGATAAGCCTGACACTCTGTCTATGACATTCCGCCAACCCGTTGGTGTTGTGTTAAGTATGGCACCTTGGAATGGCCCTGTAGCGTTAGCAGCTAGAGCCATTGCCTACCCTATTGCATTTGGTAATACGGTTGTCTTTCGCGCTTCTGAAGTCAGCCCAAAAACGCATCTATTGGTTTGCGAAGCGCTGTTTGAGGCAGGTTTACCAGCAGGTGTTTTAAACGTTATCACACATGCTTCTGAAGACGCACCTCAAATCACTGAAGCATTGATTGCACACCCAGCCATCCGCCGCATTAACTTCACAGGCTCTACTCGTGTCGGCAGCATTATTGCCCAGCAAGCAGCAAAGCATTTAAAACGCTGTTTGCTTGAGTTAGGTGGAAAGTCTCCGCTAGTGATTCTAGACGATGCCAATATTGACGAAGCGGTTAGAGCGGCTGTGTTTGGTTGCTTCTTATATCAAGGTCAAATTTGCATGACAACAGGCCGTATCATCGTAGATGAAAAAGTGGCTGATGAATTTATAGAAAAATTTGCTGCCGCTACCGCACAACTGACCATGGGCAATCCAGCGGAACCCGGCAACGAAATGTGTATTGTTGGCCCACTGATTGACTCGTCCTCCGGTGAGCGCTTAAACAGTATTGTTAAAGATGCAGTAGACAAAGGCGCCAACGTTGTGTCTGGCGGAACAGCAGAGGGCGCATCGATGCCTGCCACTATTTTAGATAATGTTACTGCTGACATGCGTGCCTATCACGAGGAGTCTTTTGGTCCGGTTATTTCTATTATTCGCGTTAAAGACGATGAACAAGCACTGTTTGTTGCAAATGATACGGAATACGGTTTATCGGCCTCTGTCTTCAGCCGCGACTTCCCAAGAGCGATGAAAATGGCAAAACATATTGAATCGGGCATTTGTCACATTAACAGCGCAACTGTTAATGGCGAAGCTCAAGCGCCGTACGGCGGTACTAAAGCAACCGGTTATGGACGCTTCGATGGCCGCGCAGTGATTGATGAGTTTACCGAATTACGCTGGGTCACAGTTGCACCAAACCACGTGCACTACCCATTTTAAATTAATAGCTATTCCCCCAGCTTATTGAACATAAGCTGGGGCGTTTTAAGGCTAAACTTTATCTAATTTCGCATAGGCAAGCATTAGCCATTTACTACCCGCTGGAGAAAAATTAACCTGCACTCGCGCCTGCGCACCACTGCCTTCAATATTCAGCACCACACCTTCGCCGAATTTTGCATGCACGACATGCTCGCCCATTTTAAAACCAACGGCTGATTCATCACTAAAACTAGCTTGTTGATTGCTTACTACGGGGCGTGTTACACGAGTGCCTAAACGAACCTCCTGCATTAACTCTGCAGGAATTTCCCTAATGAAACGAGACGGCATCGGATAGCTTTCTTGCCCATGTAAACGACGCGATTCTGCAGAGGTCAAATACAACTTCTCCTTTGCTCGTGTAATACCAACATAGGCTAGCCGTCGCTCTTCTTCTAGTTTCGCTGCATCATCAACCGAGCGCTGACTAGGAAACAAGCCTTCTTCCATACCAACCATAAAGACCAGTGGAAACTCCAAGCCTTTTGCCGAATGCAGGGTCATCAATTGAACGCAGTCTTCAAATTTATCACCTTGAGCTTCACCAGCCTCTAAAGCAGCATGGGCTAAGAATGAGTCTAACTCACTCAACTCTTCAGCTTCATCAGCCTCATAGGCAAATTGACGCGCTGCATTGCTAAGCTCTTCTAAGTTTTCTACTCGTGCTTCGCCCTTCTCGCCTTTTTCTTTTTTATGATGTTCAATCAAACCAGAACGGCTAATTACCTGTTCAACTTTTTCATGTAAGCTCATCGATGCCATATCAACAACCAGTTGACGAATCAAGGCTAAAAAGCCCGTCAATGCATTTAATGCTCGACCAGTTAACGCCGCTTCCTCACATAACTCATTTGCTGCCTGCCAAAGGCTTATGCTTTTCCCACGAGCTTGCTCACGAATAATATCTAGCGTACGCGTACCTAGCCCACGTGTTGGCGTATTAACAATGCGCTCAAATGCCGCATCATTATCGTGATGGGTCGCCAGTTGCATATAGGCTAATGCATTTTTAATTTCTAACCGTTCGAAGAAACGATAACCACCATACACACGGTAAGGAATACCGGCAGCCATTAGATACTCTTCAAATAAGCGCGACTGAGCATTGGAGCGATATAAAATAGCGGCTTCTTCACGACTGTGCCCATTCGTCACCCAGTCTTTAATTCTATCAACAACAAAGCGCGCTTCATCCTGATCGTTATAGCCCGAATACAAAGAGATTAACTCGCCTTCCTCACCATCGGTCCATAACTCTTTACCCATCCGCCCATCGTTATTAACAATAATGGCATTGGCTGCTTTTAGGATGGTACTGGTGGAACGGTAATTTTGCTCTAAACGCACCACCTTATGTTCAGCATAATCTTTTTGAAAACGATGAATATTCTCAATCTTTGCACCACGCCAACCATAAATAGATTGATCGTCATCACCCACTACATATAAGTTTTCAGATTCTTCTGTGAGTAGCCGTAACCAAGCATATTGAATGGTATTGGTATCTTGAAACTCATCGACTAACACATGTTTAAAACGCTGCTGATAATGCGCTCTTACCGCATCGTTATCACGTAATAGCTCATGTGCTCTAAGTAATAATTCAGCAAAATCGACCAGCCCAGAGCGCTGACAAACTTGTTCATATTCTGCATAAATCTCTAACATTTTTTGCTCAAAATGATCACTCGACGGCGCAATATGTTTCGCTCGTTTACCTTCGTCTTTTTGTGCATTGATAAACCATTGGACTTGGCGAGGTGGCCAGCGTGAATCATCCACATTCATTGATTTAAGCAAACGCTTAATCATCCGAAATTGATCATCTGAATCTAGCACCTGAAACGCATCGGGTAAGCCCAGTTCTTGAGCATGCATTCTTAATAAACGATGGGCGATCCCATGAAAGGTGCCAATCCACATGCCACCAACCGGTGTTTTTAGCATCGATTGCACACGCTCACGCATTTCACCTGCCGCTTTATTAGTAAACGTTACCGCCAAAATACTATACGGCGAAACACCTTCAACCTGCATCAGCCAGGCAACTCGATGCACCAGCACACGCGTTTTACCACTGCCTGCCCCTGCTAAAATAAGTGCGGCCTTTTCTGGGCCACTCACTGCATCTCGCTGAGCATCGTTAAGCCCATCTAATATATGTGTAATATCCATGTGAATATTTTATACTGACCCGACACCAGTTTCATTGAAACAGACAAAAAATAACAACCTTTCATAAACCAATGCCCCGTTCGTTATTTAAGTTGCCTCGACTGACAAATGACAGCAAAAACTTTGGAATAAACAAATGGACGACATCAGCGCTAAAGAAACCACAACCATAAAGCATTACGAACATAATGCAGACGCTTTTTGGAGTGGCACAAAAGATCATGATGTTTCGCAAAACATTAAGGCCTTCTTAGCCGCCCTTCCAAAAGACAAAACCCTTAATATCCTTGATTTTGGCTGTGGTCCCGGCAGAGATTTAAAACACTTTAAATCCTTAGGGCACGTTCCAATAGGCCTAGATGGCTCGCCAACCTTTTGCAAAATGGCCACACAGTACAGCGGCTGCCCAACACTTAATCAAACCTTTGCCACGATGACGTTGCCCTTTGAACATTTTGATGGAGTTTTCGCCAATGCATCAATGTTTCATGTGCCAAGCTCACAACTTTTAAATGTATTGAATAAGTTGCATCAGTGCTTACGCCCAAATGGCATTTTATTTACGTCTAATCCACGCGGTAACGCTGAAGGCTGGCAAGGTCAGCGTTACGGGCATTACCAAGAGCTAGAGGACAGTAAAGCTTTTTTGGAGCAAGCCGGGTTCGAGATATTAACGCACTACTATCGCCCCGAAGGGAAACCACAAGAACAACAACCTTGGCTGGCTATTGTTAGCCGACAAATCCCTCGCTAAGCCAAACAAGCGCTTATTCAAATTACTTTTTAAGACTGCTTTCTCTTTGTTCATATAAGGCTGAATTAAAGGGTTGTTTTAACTGCCCAATAAATTGATCCCACCGCGTTTGATCAAATCTATCGCCTAAACCAAACCGTATCTTTTGAGGATCATCTCGCAAACAAAAGCTAGCAAAAACCCTATCCCAAATGGACAACACACTGGCGTAATTGGAATCTGTTTCGTTTTGCAAGTGCGAGTGGTGAACCCAATGAACATGAGGCGTAACAATAATGACACGCAATAATCTATCCAACGTAGCTGGAACAGCAACATTACTATGATGAATTAAAATAATCGGTAACGCTATCAACTCATAAATTAGCAACTGCTCTACGCTTAAGCCAATGATTGGCAATACCAATAAACGCAGAGCGCTTGAAAATATTATCTCTACGCTATGAAACCGCACCGCTGAACTGGCGTCCATTGCCGCATCCGAATGGTGGACAGCATGAAATCGCCATAAAAAGGGAATTGCATGATTGAGTCTATGCCAGCAATATTGCCAGCAATCGAATAACAATAGACCAATTAATAACTCAAGGTAGGGGCTTAATGTCAGCCAATTCAATAGGCCAAACGAATAGCCCACTGCCCATGTTGTGACTGACAACACCAATCCCGTGAACAAAATACTCGCTATAGCCGCATTTAAAACACCTAATAAAATATTAGCCGCATCATGCCTCAACCGTGGTTTGACAGCATCATAAAATCGAAACATCGGCGCTAGCATTTCTAGCATTACCAGCGTTGCTAATACCAGAGCAACAAGAACCGGCTTAGCAGCAAGATCCATTTCAGCCATGACTCAGCCTCAAGCGATTAATCAACTTACTCTGGTTAGGCCAGCTAATAACAACGCCAGCCTAAACATTTAGCTCCTTCAAAAAGCTAGCCGAATTTTGATTGCTCAGGATCTCTGCGCTATTATGAGAAGATGTTAAACCTTCTTATATAGCTCGGCACCTTTGCTTTTAAACTCGCCTGCTTTTTCAGCCATCCCTTCAGCCAACGCATCTTGAGCATCTATGCCTTTATTCGCTGCATAATCGCGCACATCTTGGCTAATTTTCATCGAACAAAAATGTGGCCCACACATGGAGCAGAAGTGGGCAACTTTGGCAGAGTCTTTAGGTAAGGTTTCGTCGTGATATTCACGTGCTCTGTCCGGGTCTAAACCAAGATTAAACTGATCTTCCCAACGAAATTCAAATCGCGCTTTTGATAAGGCATTATCTCGTATTTGTGCGCCGGGGTGACCTTTGGCTAAATCCGCCGCATGTGCAGCAATTTTATAGGTAATAATCCCCACTCGAACATCTTCTTTATTCGGTAAACCCAGATGCTCTTTAGGCGTAACATAACAGAGCATCGCACAACCAAACCAGCCAATCATCGCAGCACCAATGCCCGATGTAATATGGTCATAGCCCGGTGCAATATCGGTTGTTAAAGGGCCGAGGGTATAAAAAGGCGCCTCATCACAGCACTCTAGCTGCTTATCCATGTTTTCCTTGATCATATGCATAGGAACGTGACCAGGACCTTCGATCATTGTTTGCACATCGTGCTTCCAAGCTATTTTCGTCAGTTCACCTAACGTTTCTAATTCACCAAACTGAGCTTCGTCGTTTGCATCGGCCAAGGAGCCAGGGCGCAACCCATCGCCCAATGAAAATGACACATCATACGCTTTCATGATTTCGCAGATATCTTCAAAATGCGTATATAAAAAGTTTTCTTTATGGTGTGCTAAACACCATTTCGCCATAATAGAACCACCGCGTGACACAATGCCGGTCGTCCGCTTAGCTGTCATCGGTACATAACGTAGTAAAACGCCTGCGTGGATTGTAAAGTAATCAACACCTTGTTCTGCTTGTTCAATCAAAGTATCGCGGAAAATTTCCCACGTTAAATCTTCTGCTTTACCGTTTACTTTTTCAAGGGCTTGATAAATCGGCACCGTACCAATCGGCACAGGGGAATTACGCAAAATCCACTCACGTGTTTCATGTATATTTTTACCGGTTGATAAGTCCATGATGGTATCCGCGCCCCATCGAATGCCCCATACCATCTTATCAACTTCTTCTTCAATCGAAGAAGTCACCGCTGAATTACCTAAATTACCGTTAATTTTAACCAAGAAGTTACGGCCTATAATCATTGGCTCTACTTCAGGGTGGTTAATATTCGCTGGAATAATCGCTCTGCCACGTGCAACTTCGTCACGCACAAATTCTGCTGTGATCTGCTCAGGGATACTTGCGCCGAAGGATTCGCCGGGGTGTTGCTCTGCGTTAATTTCAGAACGCTTCATGTTTTCACGAATCGCTATGTATTCCATTTCAGGCGTGATAATGCCTTTTTTCGCATAATGCATTTGGCTAACGTTTGCGCCCGCTTTCGCTCGTCGAGGTGCTTGGATATGCTCAAAACGTAAGCTTGCTAACGCTGGGTCGTTTTGCCGTTCTTGGCCAAAAGTTGAGCTGGGCCCTTCTAGCAGCTCAGTATCATTCCTATCTAAAATCCACGGTAAACGCACATTCGGCAACCCTTTACGCAAATCAATCGTTGCATCTGGATCTGTATAGACACCCGAACAATCATAAACATACACATCTGGGTTTTTTTCTGCGCCAAAACTAGACGCTGTATCCGCTAATGATATTTTACGCATCGGCACGTTGATATCATCACGCGAGCCTTTAATATAAACTTTTTCTGAATTTGGCAAAGGCGTTATAGCTGCCTGCTGCAATGCTTCGGTTTTCTTCTGGAATTCTTCTGGAATGGCGCTCATAACGACCTCTTTGATGCACGTGTATTGATATTAGGGTAGCCTTCATCTTATCACACACTGCTATAATTAATTTCCAATAAAAAAGGCTTTATTACCCATATGAAAAAAATTTCTGCTACTGAACTAAGCTCACTGCTTGAGCAACCTAATCACTCCTTATTTTTGCTTGATGTTAGAGAGCCTAACGAGTTTGAATATTGTCATCTATCAAACAGCCATTTAATACCAATGCAGAGCATCCCTAATCGTCTAGATGAACTGCCAAAAGACAGCCCTATTATTACTATCTGCCACCATGGAATGAGAAGCCAACAAGTAGCTCAGTTTTTGCTCCAAAACGGCTTTACCGATGTTATTAACTTGACCGGCGGTGTTAATGCTTGGGCCGCTCAGGTCGATAATTCTATGCCAACTTATTAAGCTAATGGAAACCTTGCCAGACCTACTTAGCGCCCCATTAGCCGCTTTGTCAGTTGGGTTAAACCCTTCTATTCCGTCTGTTAAGGCAGGGTTTTACTTTGCCAACCCCAGAAACCGATTTTGGAAAGCACTCAATCAGTGCGGTTTTTTTGATGAACATATCGAGGCCAGTTTTAAAGGCTGCCAATACCTACACACTAAATACCGAATTGGATTTACTGACCTAGTAAAGCGCCCAACCGCTGGCTGCGGCGACTTAAAAGCCTTTGACTACCGTAACGGTAGCTCCCGACTACAGCAACTCATCGACGATGCACAGCCCGACATAATTTGGTTCCACGGTAAATTAACCTGTCAAAAATACCTGCAATACAGCGAAGGCAAACAATCTGCCACCAGCTGGGGCCTGCAATCTTGGACGATTAACGCCAAACCCGTTTACGTATCACCCAATCCTAGCCCTGCAAATGCCGCTTTCTCACTAGCTGTTATTAGCGACAGCTATGCAGATTTTTTTAAACACTTATCATAACCTGCTCATGCTAACCGTTATTCAACGCGTCACTTATGCCAAGGTTACCGTTAATGATTGCCTCATTGGTGAAATTGGCCAAGGCATCGTCGCCCTTGTCGCCATTAAGGAAAACGATAGCGAAACCGAAGCAAAGCAATTGATTGATCGTATTTTATCGTATCGGATTTTTGCCGATAAAAACGGTAAAATGAACTTAAGCTTAAAAGATATTAACGGTGGTTTATTACTGATCCCACAGTTCACCTTAGCGGCCAATACCAAAAAAGGCGCTCGCCCCAGTTTTAGCTGCGTTGCAGCACCTCAACTATCAAAGCCGTTGTTCGAATTTACTACGCGTTATGCAAAACAACAATATGCCGCTGTTTCATGCGGTGAATTTGCTGCCGATATGCAAGTTACTTTATGCAATGACGGACCCGTCACATTTACATTAAAAACACGGAATGAAGATGGTTAAGAACCTGCCCAACATGCTAAAGTGTTGGCTGTTACTACTAGTCTCTTTACCAACATGATTTTTTTGAAAAAACTTCTTCCAAGTCTCGCTCTTTGTATTTTCCCTGTTTTAAGCATCGCCCAACCTATCGATTTGATGACGGCCTACAAACGTGCTCTTCAACATGATGCTGACATTCATGCTGCTTATAACCAGTTGCTATCTTCAAAAGAAGCAAGCCCACAGGCTTTAGCTGGGTTACTACCTAGCATTAACGCATCGGCGCTGTCTAATGATGTCCGCCAAGAAAGTGAAAGTAGTTTTTCGGGAACGGGGAAAAGCACAGACCAATTCCGTGATGAGGGCTTTGCAGTTTCCCTAAGACAGCCTCTTTTTAATTGGGCCAACTACACTCGCTACAAGCAAGCTAATAAGCAGGTTTCTAGAGCCGAAGTAGAGTATGAAATTGCGCAACAAGCACTAATTTTACGTTTAACCGAACGTTACCTTAACAGCCTTCAAGCCGAAGTAGCCTTGAACTTAGCAAACGACGATGTTAATGCTTTCACCCGTCAGCTTGAGCAAGCACAAGCTCGCTTTGAAGTTGGCCTTATCGCGATCACTGACGTACATAACGCCCAAGCTCGATATGATTTGTCTATTGCAACTCAAATTGCTGCACAAGATGACCTGTATTCTGCACAAGAGTCACTTCGAGAGATTATCCAAACCGACGAATTAGTACTGGCTCATTTAGCCTCTAGTTTCCCCTTATCTGCGCCTGAACCGAATGATATCAATCGCTGGGAAGAGTTTGCTGCCCTGCAAAACCTATCGCTGGAAGTAGCTAAATACGATGTCAACATTGCTAAAAAAGAAATAGAGCTACAGCGCGCAGGCCACTACCCTACTGTAGATCTAGTCGCTTCTCACCAATATGCTGAAACCGGCGGTGGCAGCTTTGGAACTGGCTTAAGAAATGAATCCGATAGCATTGGCGTAGAACTAAATGTGCCTTTATTTGCGGGCGGAAGAACCAGCTCACTAACAAGGCAAGCAGCGTTTAACCATCAACAATCGTTAGATATCTTACAATCATTACAACGCACCACTCTAAGAAAAACGCGTGACGCATTTAGGGGCGTTACGACCAACCTAAAACGCATCCATGCCTTAGAGCAGGCCATTGTTTCAAACAAAAGCTCTTTAGACGCAAATGAAGTTGGCTTAGAAGTAGGGACCCGTACCATCGTTGATGTGCTTGATGCGCAAAGTAACTTATCACGAGCAAAACTTGAACTAAGCATTGCGAAAAAAGACTATATTCTTAATATTTTAAACCTTAAAAACAATGCTGGAACCCTTTCTGAGGCCGACCTTGGCATAGTCAACAACTGGCTAGCACACTAGACACCGCTCATTATTAGCCGTAATAAAGAACACTAGCTACATAAGCATCATGGCGTTGCATTAAGTAACGCCATGTCTTTAATAGCCCATTTTTTGATCAGCCAAATAACAGCTGAACCGAACAAAACGCAGCCACTCGCCATAAATAATGAGGCATTATAATCACCCGTTGAGGCTGCTAAATAGCCTGCGATAGTGGGCGCTACAATCTGCGGAACACCATAACTCATCGTTAACATACCCATCAGCTTTGCCGGCTTTGTCGGGTAAAATCGGCCCGCCATTGTCAACACAATGCTTACGATACCCACGAAAGTAAAACCATACAAAGCAGCACTTAATAAAGCAAACAGCAATGTATCGCTCAACGCGGGAAGCACAATACCTACCGCATGTATCAAAAATGCAAATAGCAGCGCATTCAAAATACCCGTTTTTCTTGAAATTAAATCCCAGATAATGCACGCTGGCGCGGCACAGGCACCCAATACAAGAAATGCAATTTCACCTTGCCCCTTCAAAGCAGGCTGATTCTCGACTATTGCCACAATATACGTTGCGCTAATAACAAAGCCAAAACCTGCGCAAAAGTACACCAACAACATAAGCCCCAAGAACCGCTTACTGGGTGGTTTATCATCAAGAAGCTGCCCTTTTTCTGTTAGCTTGCTTGTAGCTGGAGGCGGTAACCATCGCCATGCAGGAATAGCTAACCCCATCCCAACAAAACCGAGCAACAACCATTGCGCTGACCAGCTGACTGACTTCGAGTATTCAAGTAATAAAGCTACAAGTACTATTCCTAACCCTATCCCAGAAAAGTGAATACCCATCTCGCTTCGATGGTGATGCCTAATCAACCAATTTAACATTAGGCCTGCGCCAATTAACAACCCGGCGGCCGTACTAAAACCCGCAACAAAGCGCGAAACACCCCAAACCCAAGGGTTATCAGACAGCCCCATCATTATTGTTGTCATAATCGCAAGCAGTAAGCCTAGCCGGTAAATCCGGTCTTTAACAACGAGGTTTCCAACTAATGTCGCTGTTAACGCACCCAACATATAGCCCAGATAATTTATAGTCGCCAACCAACCCGCTAGCACCTTGGTTAATCCAGCCTGTTCAAACATGATAGGGATCATTGGCGTATAGGAAAAACGCGCGATACTCATTGTTAAGATCAGGCAAAAAATACCTGATGAAAGTACTTTAAAGCGGCTACTAACGAGACGCATTAACCATACTGACAATACGCTCTGCCACTTTATCCACCGCGCCTTTGTTTTGCTCAACAAAACGAAGGCCCTTCATTCCCATCTGATCTCGTTGCTCAGGGTGCTCGAGTAAGTCAACCACTTGTAATGCAAGTTCGTCCGCACCTATCACTTGAATCGCAGCGCCTTTTTTTAATAAGCACTCACTAATTTCGGTGAAGTTATGTACAAATGGACCAAAAAGAACCGGCACTGAATGTGCCGCCGCCTCAAGCATATTGTGCCCACCAGTTGGCACGAAACTACCACCAATAAATGCAACATCAACGGTTGCATAGTACAGTTTCAATTCACCCAAGGTATCCAGTAAAAACACGTCTGTTTTTACTGGCGATGATTTTTGCTCGCTTCGTCGCGTCACGGTATAACCACGTTTTTCACACATTTTTGCAACGGTGTTAAATCGCTCTGGGTGCCGAGGCACCAAAACTAACAAGCTATTCGGTAACTGTTTTTTTATTTGAGAAAAAGCATCCAATACTATTTCATCTTCGCCTTCATGCGTACTGGCAGCTATCCAACTAGGGCGCTGTTGAAACCAATCTCGCCTGATGACCTCTGCTTCTTCAAACAGATGGGCTGACATTTCTAGATCAAACTTAATATTACCTGGCACACTGATATTATTTTTATTTAAACCGAGATCAACGAATCGCTCTAAGGTCGCCTCAGTTTGCGCACAGACATGCGTAATATTCGCCAATGTTTGCACCATAAAAGCACCTAGTTTTGCATACCCCTTTGCAGACTTTTCAGAAAGTCGTGCGTTAACAATAATAGACGGCACAGCATTTTTCTGCGCTTGGTGAAGCATATTTGGCCAAATTTCTGTTTCTAGAATAATCGCTATGGCTGGTTTAAAACACCGATAAAAGCGCCACATCGCATCCGGCAAATCGTAAGGCAAATACACATGATGAACACGATAACCTAAAAATGCCTTCACTCGCGTAGAGCCCGTTGGTGTGGTTGTAGTAACCAAAATTGGCTTATCTGGATAAGCAGCTGCAATTTTATCAATCAGTGCAAAAGCTGCCTCTGCCTCACCGACAGACACGGTATGGAACCAAATAACCCCTTGCGGATGACCTTTTTTATACCAACCAAAACGTTCTGCCCAACGGTTTAAGTATGCCGGTGCTTTGCGCCCACGGATTAACAGCCGTAAAATAAAAAACGGGGTCAGTAAGTACAATAAGACTGAGTACGCCAGTCGCATTAAACTAACCGGCGTTTAACCATTCCATGTAACACTTTACTCCTTCAGCCACGGTTTTGAATCTAACATCACAACCGGCCGCCCTTAACGCCGTTAAGTCTGCCTCTGTAAAGCTTTGATAATGTCCAATCAAATGGTCGGGAAAAGGAATGTAACTTAGGCTGCCTTTTTGGTGATAATCCAGTACGCCTTTCGCTACATCATTAAAAGGTTGGCTCTTACCCGTGCCACAATTATAAATTCCAGACACCGTTGGGTTATCCAAAAACCATAAATTCACGTCAACCACATCCGTCACATAAACAAAGTCACGTACTTGCTCACCATCTGCATAACCATCACAACCAGCGAAAAGTTTGATTTCACCTTTTTCAAGTAGTTGATTATTTAAGTGAAACGCTACACTCGCCATGCTTCCTTTATGCTGTTCACGGGGGCCATATACATTAAAATAACGCAGTCCAACTACTTGGCTTCTGGCCTCTTGCGGGCTTAATGCTTCTTGTGCTCTGACATATTGATCAAACAAGAATTTAGAATAACCATACACATTCAGTGGCGCTTCGTTGGATAAGTCTTCCTTAAAAACACGCCCACCGCCATAAACCGAGGCACTGGATGCATAAATAAACGGCACCTTATTTTCTTGGCAAAAATGGTAAAGGGTTTTCGAGTATTCATAATTGTTTTCCATCATAAACTGACCATCCCACTCAGTTGTAGATGAGCAGGCGCCTTGATGGAAAAGCGCTTCAATCTTAACCCCGTCGAGGTCCCCGCCTAATACGCTATCTAAGAAATCATCTTTATCCATATAGTCGGCAATCCGGCCATCCACGATGTTCTTAAATTTTGTGCCGTCTTTTAAGTCATCAACGACTAAGATGTCGCTAATACCTCTAGCGTTTAAACCTTGCACTATATTGCTGCCAATAAACCCTGCACCACCTGTTACGATTATCATCTTCGTTTACCTTTTATCGCTTGTATCGCGTATATTTTTAATCAAATTGGTCGTTGAACAACCATCCACATAATCCAGCACATAGGTAGAACCACCTGCCTTGGCAACACAATCATGTCCTTCAATATCTTCAATTCGTTGATAGTCGCCACCTTTCACCAACACATCAGGCAAAATGCGACAAATATGCTCGCGTGGTGAATCTTCTGAAAAAGCGCAAACCCAATCTACACACGCTAATGCGGACAACATTTCTGCACGTGTTGCTAAATTATTAATCGGCCGCTCAGGGCCCTTTAAGCGAGACACCGAGGCATCATCATTCACTAAAATAATTAACCGATCACCCAACGCCTTTGCTTGCTGCAAATACCGCACATGTCCTGGGTGTAAAATATCAAAGCAACCGTTTGTTAGTACAATTTTTTCGCCATTCAAGCGCGCTGTTGAAATCGCTTCTGACAACTCATCTGCACTAACATAGCCGCGAGGCATGTCTTCTAAGGTGTGCAAAGTCGCCTGCAACTCTTGCTGAGTAATCGATGCCGTGCCTAATTTAGCCACCACTAAGCCGGCTGCTTGATTAGCCAATACGGTGGCTTCTGAAAAACTTGAGCCCGCGGCCAAGCATGCTGCTAATGTTGAAATAACCGTATCACCTGCGCCCGTCACATCAAACACTTCTTGCGCCTGCGTTGGTAAATGAATCGGCGGCTGTTGCGGCTGCAATAAGGTCATGCCTTTGTCACCACGGGTAACCAATAACGCCTCCAGCTCTAGCTCATTAAGCAAGGCAGCGCCACGAATGACGACATCCTCATCACTCTCACATTCACCTACCACGGCTTGAAACTCACTCCAATTTGGGGTAATTAACGTGGCCCCTCGGTATTTGCTAAAGTCTGTTCCTTTCGGGTCTATTAATACTTTTTTACCTGCTGCTTTTGCCGCAGCAATAAGTTGTGTTACAGACGCCAGCGTTCCTTTGCCATAATCTGACAAAATCACCACATCATGCGAGGCAAGTACCGCTGTATAGTGTTCTAGTAAGGCCTCTGCCGGCAAATCATGAAAACTGTCTTCAAAGTCCAAACGAATCAATTGCTGATGACGACTTAAAATGCGTAATTTGGTAATCGTTGGCTGATTAGCCAGTGTCATAAACTGACACACTACTTTTGCTTCTTCTAGCTGACTTTTTAACGATCTTGCTGCGTCATCATCACCGGTATAACCAAGAACTGACACTGCCGCATCCAAACCCGCAATATTTAACGCAACGTTTCCGGCACCGCCTGGGCGATCTTCTACATTTTTAACGTGCACAACAGGCACTGGCGCTTCTGGAGAAATACGCGAGGTATCGCCTTGCCAGTTTCTATCCAGCATCAAGTCTCCAACAACCAGTACTGACGCTTGGCTAAAATCAGGTAATTTCATCTTCGAATTCTTATTTAATAATCTACCGCCCATCATATCACGCAGCACACAAAGCAGAAAAAGCCTGCCCTAAATTAACAGATAATTTATAATTCAAGAAAACACGCATGAGGATACTCTGTTGAGCATTAAAATTTATCATAACCCACGTTGCAGCAAATCTCGCCAAACACTCCAACTACTTGAAGAAAAAGGCGTTCAACCAGACGTTATCGAGTACCTGAAGAAAGCACCTAGCCGAGCCGAACTAGAATCCATATTAAGCATGCTCAATATGGAGCCACGCGACTTAATGCGCAAAGGCGAAGCCATTTATAAAGAACAAAACCTAAAGGACAACAGCCTTAGCGATGAACAGTTAATCACAGCAATGCTGGAGAACCCTATTTTAATTGAACGGCCTATCGTCTTAGCGAATGGCAAAGCAGCAATTGGCCGCCCACCTGAAACCGTTCTGGAAATTTTATAAATGAACACCGAGGTCCTGGTTCTATTTTATAGTCGCCATGGCGCAACAGCTAACATGGCCAGTGTGATTGCTCGGGGCGTGGAAAGCATAGAAGGCGTACAAGCTAAAATTCGTACCGTGCCAGCCATTTCTAGCGTTTGTGAAGCAACTGAAGACAATATTCCAGCTGACGGTGCTTTATACGCCAGCTTAGACGACCTTAAAAACTGCCACGGGCTCATCTTGGGTAGCTCGACTCGATTTGGCAATATGGCTGCACCCTTAAAATACTTTCTTGATGGCACAAGCAACCTTTGGCTATCTGGCGCGCTGATTGGCAAGCCTGCTGCCGTTTTTACCTCAACCAGTAGTCTTCACGGGGGGCAGGAAACAACGCTCACATCAATGATGCTACCGTTGCTTCACCACGGCATGTTGCTGGCCGGGCTACCGTACTCTGAACCATCATTGTTAGAAACACAATCTGGTGGCACACCATACGGCGCCAGTCATCTAGCAGGCCCTGATAACTCGCGAAAACTAGATCAACACGAATCTGACTTATGCCTTGCTCTTGGCAAAAGAATCGCCCTACTCGCAAAAAAACTTAATTCATAATGACTTTACCCGGTAAAAAAGCAGCGTACTGGTTGCAACTACTCAGCTACCTTTGCTTAATTGGCTTCATAACCGCTTGGATCACCCTACTCGCGCCACCGCAAACCTTCCCAGTAGCCTTGGTGCTTATCACCTGTGTTATCCCATTATTATTACCATTAAGGGGTGTTCTACATGGTAAAGAAAAGCCCGTTAACTGGGCGGCTTACTTAAGCCTGCTGTACTTTATACATGGCACAACCGAAGCGTTTGCAAGCTCAACTACTCGACTGCTTGGCCTTCTTGAAATTGTCATCAGCTTAACGGTATTTTTTAGCGCCTCTCTATATATTCGTCACATTAGCAAACATTAATGCACCCCCAACTGCCTCTGCCTTTCAAGTTAAAAGAAGCGTTTAACTTTGAGAGCTTTATTGCCACTGAGAATCAACTGGTCATTAAGTCCCTAAAAGACGCCGATGAACCGTTTATTTTTCTTTGGGGCGACATAGGAACCGGTAAGTCTCATTTATTACAATCGGCTTGCCAACGCCAAAGCCAACTAGGTGGCACAGCCAGCTATTTGCCAGCAAAAGAGCTACTGGGCACCTCGGCAAAAATACTGGAGGGCTTGGCGAACCTCGACCTAATTTGTATAGATGATATCGACATCCTATGTGAAAAGACTGATTGGGAAGAGGCCTTATTTAACCTGTTTAATCAAATTAAACAGCAAACTGGGCGTTTAATTGTAAGCGCCACGGTATCGCCACAACATCTTCAGATCAGCCTTAACGATTTGCAAAGCCGATTAAATAGCGGCCTTCCACTTAACTTGGCCCCTCTTAGCGACGAAAGCACCCTACAAGCCTTACAAGCACGTGCTCAAAAACTCGGCTTAGAACTTAACCGTGAAACCGCTAACTATTTAATGACGCACTTTCCTAGAAATCTGCATACGCTCTGGAACTTGCTTAACACATTAGACAAAGCAAGCCTAGCAGCCCAGCGAAAGTTGACCATTCCTTTTTTAAAGTCCACGTTATCAAAATCGATATAAGCCATTATTGATTAAGGCTGTGTTCAGTTCGGGGAAATATGATATCGTTTTTAAAAACAAGGAGACGTTTCCATGAACAATTGGCTAAAACAAACGACGTTTATCATCGCTTTATTAACAACACCTCTTGTCAACGCAGGGCTTTTTGATTTTATTAAAGACATCGATACCAGCAAGCTCAGCATTCCAACATCCAGCCAACTTCCCGCAAATTTAAGTCAGACTGATGTTATTGCAGGACTAAAAGAAGCCCTTAAAAAAGGCACGACCGTTGCTGTTAACAATTTAAGCCAAGAAGGTGGTTTCTTGAACCATGAGGATGTAAAGGTCCCCATTCCAAGCAGCTTACAACCCATTGCCTCTTCACTGGAAATGCTTGGCCAAGGTCGTTTAGTAGACAGCTTCCAAGCCACGCTCAACAAGGCCGCCGAACAAGCAGCCCCTGAAGCGGCTACTATTTTTGCAAACACCATTCAAAACATGAGTATTGATGATGCGGCACAGATTCTCAATGGATCAGATACCGCTGCAACTGACTATTTCAAACAACACAGCTCCGAGCAATTACTTAACAAGTTCCTACCCATTGTTAAACAGTCAACAGATAGTGCTGGTGTGACCGCCAGTTACAAGCAACTTATCGCTAACTCAGGCTCGATCGGCCAATTAGTTTCCTCACAAACACCGGATCTTGACACGTTTGTTGCACAAAAAGCGGTTGACGCTATGTTTTTACGAATTGCCGAGCAAGAAAAGCTCATCCGTGAAAACCCTGCAGCCCGAACAACCGATTTACTAAAAAAAGTCTTCACCCCCTAACCAAAAACTAACCGAGGTATAAAATGGAAAACGTATTATCCGAAGAAACCCTTCTTCAAGTTCAAGAGCTACTCACCGTATACGGGCTTAAAATCATCGCTGCACTCGCAATATTTATTATTGGTAAGATGATTGCTAAGTCGATTAAGTCCGGCGTCATTAAAGCAATGAAAAAAGGCGGCTCAGACCCGATCCTTATTTCATTCACTACTAACATTATTTATACCGCTCTACTGGCTTTCGTCATCATTGCCTCACTGGGGCAACTGGGCATACAAACCACTTCATTTATTGCCATCATTGGTGCTGCTGGTCTAGCGATTGGTTTAGCCCTTCAAGGCTCATTAGCAAACTTTGCCGCTGGCGTATTAATGATTATTTTTCGTCCCTTCAAAAAAGGCGATTTTATTGAAGGTGCTGGCGCTTCAGGTATCATCGAAGAGGTTCATATCTTCAATACCGTGATGCGTACTGGCGATAATAAAACCATTATCATTCCTAACGGCAGTTTAATGGGCGGAAATATTGTTAACTACTCAACCAAGCCAACACGACGTTTAGATTTAGTTATTGGCATTGGTTATGATGATGATATTAAGAAAGCAAAATCCGTATTAGACGAACTCATGCAAAATGAAACACGCATCTTAAAAGACCCCGCTCCAACCATTGGCCTACTCGAATTAGGCGATAGCAGCGTAAACTTCGCCGTACGCCCTTGGGTCAACTCTGCTGATTATTGGGGTGTGCATTTCGACTTACTCGAAAGCATCAAATTACGCTTTGATAGCGAAGGCATTAGCATTCCTTACCCACAACAAGACATCCACGTACACAATACAAGCGACGACAAGTAACGTCATTTAAAACGCTTACCAAAAGGGCTGGTTTACCAGCCCTTTTGCTTTTTGCAAAAAAATAACGGTAAGTCTCATTTAATATTGATTTATATCATAAACTTTACTATTGTGATATACGTACTTTTTAACGCGCTTAGCGCATCACTTAACTACAAAGGCAATTATCATGGCACATGAATTACCCGCTCTTCCTTATGCAATTGACGCATTGGAACCTCATATCTCTCAAGAAACACTAGAGTTTCACCACGGTAAACATCACGCAACCTATGTTACTAAATTAAATGGTTTAATCCCTGGAACAGAGTTTGAGAACGCAAGTCTTGAAGAGATTGTCAAAAACTCTTCTGGCCCTATTTTTAATAATGCAGCACAAATCTGGAACCACACATTTTATTGGAACTGTTTAACGCCAAACAGCACTGAGCCAACAGGTGATTTATTGGCTGCCATCAATGAAGCATACGGTTCTGTTGACGCATTTAAAGCAGAGTTTACAGACAAGTCTGTTAATTTATTTGGCGCTGGCTGGTGCTGGTTGGTTAAAAATGCTGATGGCAAACTTGAAATCGTTCAAACCAGCAATGCGGGCACACCGTTAACCGCTGGCCAAACACCATTATTAACTTGTGACGTATGGGAGCACGCTTACTACATCGACTGTCGTAACGCTCGCCCTGCCTACATGGATAAATTTTGGGCATTAGTGAACTGGGATTTTGTTGCACAAAACCTATAGTCACGAGACATAATTATAAAAAGGCACCGAATCGGTGCCTTTTTTTATGTTTGCTTGTATAACTCACTGCTTTTATATTGATCATTGACGTGTCTCAATAGTACAAATAAAACCGCCGCCACCGGCAAAGCCAATAAGACCCCGGTCACTCCAAAAAACTGACCACCAACCATCACCGAAAATATGACCGTTACCGGATGCAAACCGATCTTATCGCCGACCAACACAGGGGTTAACACGAAGCTTTCTAAAACTTGTGCTACTGCAAACACTACTAAGATTGGCAAAACACCACTGACATCATGCAACTGAAAAACAGACGTAGCGCAGGCCAATACAAGCCCCACAATCAAACCTAGATAAGGCACAAAACTGACCAGCCCGATAATTAAGCTGATTAACAAGGAAAACTCCAGCCCCACTAGACTTAATCCAATATAGTAAATAACTGACTGGCTAGCCATTACTAAAAGTTGTCCCTTGAAAAAAGCGCCAAGAACAGCATCAACTTCGTGCGCAATACCCGTTAACTTATCTTCTAGCCGACGTGGAAACGAATGTTGAATGCGTTCTAATATCGCATTCCAATCGCGTAAAAAGTAAAACGTGACGAGTGGAATCAACAGCAGATTAGTCAGCGCCGACAAGAAAGCCATTCCAGACGAGCTGACAGAGCTCAAGATGCTTGCCACGACACTACCAGCACTGCCAATATTGTCTTGCAGAGTCTGTTGAATTTCATCTACATTCACGGAGCCATAGTGATTTAAACGAACTTGCAGCCACGGCAGCACCGTTTCTTTTACCCAACTGATAATAGCCGGTACTTTTTCAACCAAACTAGCAAACTGTTGCTCTATCAGCGGCACAAGCACGATGGCCACGCCTGCCAAAAGAGTAAAGATTACAACAAACACCAAGCTGACCGCCCATGATCGCTGCCACTTATGTTTTTCCAGCCACGTTGCCAGTGGGTCACCTAAGTAGGCTAATAATGCCGCACAAACAAATGGCATTAAAATGGGCAATAACACGTAAGCCAGACCAATAAAGGCAATGGCAACTAAATAGTACTTAGTGTTATCGTTTTTCATACTACTCCCGAACCTTCGCTTCCCATGCTTTAAACCCCCAGCTCCAAACATACTCCAAACCACTAATGACAGTAGTTGCAGCAACCGAATAAAGCGCAAACTCAATCCAACTGTGCGGTATAGGCACGATGCCTTGGCTGGCTATTAACAACACCAAATAAACGATCTGAAATGTCGTATTTAACTTACTAGAAAATGGTGGCGTGCCTTGAAACGTCTCAATCATCAAGTGATACGCTAGAGCGCCAAAAGACACAATGACGTCACGCAACAAAATCACAATAAATAGCCAAGCAGGCATTAAGCCTGTTAAGACGCATACTAAAAAGCAGGACACCAATAGCAACTTATCAGCTAATGGGTCTAGAAAAGACCCCAACTGGCTCGTCCAGTCATATCGCTTGGCTAAAAAACCATCTAATGCATCTGACAACCCAGCAATAATAAAAAGCGCCAAGGTCATCTGATACTGCTTGTTCCATAACAAATAGATGATTGGTAAAACTAATACAATCCTAATGACACTGATCAGGTTAGGAATATCGCGCCTATTCATTTAGTTGACTCGGTAGTAAAGAACTTTTTCCAATGGTTGAGCAGGCAAGCTATTGATATCGACACTAACCGGGGCAACTAGTCTTTGAGAACTACCCGGTGACAAAACATCGTTCAATGCAATGGTCTGTATCAATACCGACTCATCACCTGTGATAACTAGGTTCAGCACCACCTTATTTCCCTGTAATTGCTCCCAGTTTAATTTTTTTACCATATCAAGCGATGATAAATAGCCTGTAGCGCGAGTAAATGCCAGCAGGTCATCAACTCCAATCAGCTCAATTGTCAGCTTTTTTTCCAAGCTGACAATACCCATCGGGGCATAAATATCTGCTAGCTTTTCTGTCATTTCAATAAATACCGGCTGAAAAACAGTACTAACACCGGAGGATTTTTCCACCCCATCGTATTGCCGACCTTCACTTAGCCAGGTCCAGTTAAGCTGCCATATCCCGTTGGTTTTTAACAACCGAGCAAAGATTACCTGATTTGTACTATAACGTTGAGAAGCGAGCGCTATCTGCTCTGAAAAACCTGCCCGTATATCGTTAAAACTAACGGCTCTTTGATCTGCCAAATCTAACAAAGGTAGGGTCACTGCTAAGCCAGCATCTAACGACTCTTGTTTCAGCGCATCAGCCAATTCTTTGCCTGTGCTGCTATTGAGTATATAACGATCATTACCATCATCCACTGCTAACCATAACAACACATCCGGCCTATTAGCGCCCCAAACAGGCACATCAAACTGTTGCAAAGTTCGATCTAGTGCAGCTTTTTGAAACCTAACGATCAACCAATATCCGTTATCTTGATCTCTTTTTTTATACTGGAACTGCTCTACATAGGAGCCAACATTCGATAAGGCTTCCAGTAACGGCGAATTATTCAATGTACTACGACGGCCAGAGACTTTACGTACTACTGTATGAAGCGCCTGTTTAATGGCCTGATTACGCACAGACTGAGACTGGTCATCAACTGCTACTTGCGCCGTGTATAGGCCCTCTAACTGCACCGCATATGCCGGCACAGATAATAGTAACAATAAAATACTCACTAAAAAACGCATCATTACGCCCACAAAACCTTAATTAATAATAAGCTATAGCATAATATAGTTAGCCCTATTACTGCCAACAATTAACTCAACTGATATAATCTAACTTTTTATAACCGAATACAGTTTATTTTGAACGATTCAAAGAATAGCCTAAGCTATAAAGACGCAGGTGTTGATATTGATGCCGGCACACAACTCGTCGAACGAATAAAGCCTATTGCTAAGCGAACCCAGCGCGCAGGCGTCCTGTCAGGGCTGGGCGGCTTTGGCTCTTTATTTGAGCTACCACTCGATCGTTATAAAAAACCCGTTCTTGTCTCCGGCACCGATGGTGTTGGAACAAAACTTAAATTGGCTATGATGCTGAACAAGCATGACACGATCGGCATAGACCTTGTTGCCATGTGCGTCAATGACATTATCGTAACCGGCGCTGAACCTTTATTCTTTCTCGACTATTACGCAACAGGCAAACTAAATGTAGACGTGGCCAGTGACGTAATTGCAGGCATTGGAAAGGGCTGTGAATTAGCCGGTGCCGCACTGGTTGGCGGTGAAACCGCCGAAATGCCCGGAATGTATCATGGCGAAGATTACGACTTAGCAGGCTTTAGTGTTGGTATTGCTGAAAAAGACAACATCATTGATGGCACTGAGGTTGCCGTTGGCGATATATTAATTGGCCTTGCCTCATCAGGCGCACATTCAAATGGCTACTCATTAATTCGCAAAGTAATCGAACTACAAGACGACCTAAATCAAACATTGGACAACAAACCTCTTACCGATGTTTTACTCGAACCAACGCGTATTTACGTTAAGACCCTACTTGATTTAATTAGCAAACAACCCATTCATGCCATCGCTCATATTACCGGTGGCGGCATCACCGAGAACTTGCCCCGCGTCTTACCTGACAATACAGTAGCCAATGTAAAACTAGGTAGCTGGCCAACGCTCGCGTTGTTCGATTGGCTTCAAGAAGAAGGCAATATTAGCGATGAGGAAATGCTTAAAACTTTTAATTGCGGCATCGGCATGGTCCTTTGCGTCGCAAAAGACAATGTAGACGCTGTTCTCGCTCAACTTGAGTCAAGCGGAGAGTCTGCATTCATCATCGGCGATATTGCCCAAGCCGAGGGCGAACCCAAGGTTAACTACCTTTAATCATAATGAACTCCGACTATCGTATTGTCGTTTTACTATCGGGCTCTGGCACAACGCTCCAATCGATTATAGATACTGGCCTACCCGCCACTATTTCGGCGGTTATCAGTAACAAGCCCGGGGTTATGGGACTTAACCGTGCCAAAGAAGCCAATATTCCAACCCATGTTTTAGATCACACCACTTATTCATCACGTGAAGCCTTCGATCAAGACTTGCAGCAACAAATTGATGAATACAAACCTGATTTAGTGGTTTTAGCTGGGTTCATGCGCATTCTTAGCGATGACTTTGTGAACCATTATTACGGCAGACTCATCAATATTCACCCCTCTTTGCTGCCAAAATACAAAGGCATGCACACACACCAACGGGTTATGGACGATGGCGAGCCACTTCACGGTAGCAGCGTGCATTTTGTTAATACTGAGCTCGATGGCGGCCCTGTGGTTTTGCAAGCACGCTTACCGGTTCTTCCCAACGACAGCCCCGAGAGCCTTGAGCTTCGAATTAAAACGAAGGAACACCTTATTTACCCAACCGCCATTAGCTGGCTTGCCGAGGGGCGAATTGAACTAAAAGGCAACGAAGTCTATATGGATGGAAAAAAAATGAGCGGCCCAGTCGTCATGGATTACATGTAATGTAAGCAGATGAATATATTACTAAAAAAAACCAGCCTATTTATTATCGTCGTTTTTTTTAGTCTATTATCTACTCATACTTTTGCAGCTGACCAAACCCTTCCCACCTTTAAAGCCGAATACAAACTAAGCCATAATAATATTGAAATTGGCCACGTTTCATTAAACGTTAAAATGTTAGCCAATGGCCAATATCAGCTTCTCTCATCCACTGAAACAAGCGGCTTGCTTGCCTTCGTACGTGACGATATCGTACTTGAAAGCAGTCGATTTGAGCTCACTGAACAGCAAGTAAGGCCTTTATCCTACGAATACCAACAAACTCTTGGCGATGACAAGAAAAACATAAAATTGCACTTTGATTGGCAGACAAAAACACTTACAAATTCGTCAAAAGGGCACGATTGGAGGCTAACGCTAAGCAACGGCGTCTTAGATAAAGCGCTTTTACAATTAGCCCTAATGCAGGACTTAAAAAACCCGGCCGAAAAGTCGTTGAGCTACCAAATTGCCGATGGTGGAAAATTAAAAACCTATTCCTTTACTCAACTAGGCGACGAGCAAATTAAAGTAGCCGGAAAACAATACCAGACCATTAAACTTGCGCGTAAAAAAGACGATAAACCCTTGATTACCTATTATTGGTGCGCAAAGGAATTACATAACCTCCCCATTCTTTTACAACGTAAAAAAACCTATGGGACTTTTGAAATGCGCCTGCTAAGTGCCCATTTTGACAATTAGCAACACAACGCCTCGTTAAGCTTTAGGTAATGTAACGCCAGTTTGTCCTTGATACTTACCACCGCGATCGCCATATGATGTTTCACATATTTCGTCGGCACCTAAAAACAATATTTGCGCGACGCCTTCATTAGCATAAATTTTGGCTGGCAAAGGTGTGGTATTCGAAAATTCCAAAGTGACATGCCCTTCCCATTCTGGCTCCAATGGGGTGACATTAACGATAATGCCGCAACGCGCATATGTTGATTTACCCAAGCAAATTGTCAATACATCCCGTGGGATCCTTAGGTATTCAACCGTTCTTGCCAAGGCAAATGAATTAGGTGGAATAATGCAAACATCCGACTTAATATCAACAAAACTATTTTCATCGAAATTTTTAGGGTCAACCACTGCCGAATTAATATTCGTAAAAATTTTAAACTCATCAGAACATCGAATATCGTAACCATAACTCGATGTACCATAAGAAATAACTCGCCCCTCATCTGAGTGTCTCACCTGATGCGACTCAAAAGGCTCGATCATCCCTTTTTCATTCGCCATACGGCGAATCCAGCTGTCTGATTTAATACCCATAGCGAACCTAATTAATTAATAACAATGTTTGGAATTTTGCCACTAAAGTCTTTTGCTTTTACTGACAATGATGCGGCCAGTTTCCTAGCCATTTTTCTATAAATCACAGAAATTTGGCTGTCCGGGTCTAACGCAACGGTGGGGGTTCCAGTATCTGTGCTGGTTCGAATAGAGATATCCAACGGCAGCGCTCCCAAAAATTCAACACCATATTGTTGCGCCATCGCCTCGCCACCGCCTTGCCCGAAAATTGCTTCTTCGTGTTGGCAGTTTGAACAGATATGCAGACTCATATTTTCAATGATTCCGAGCACTGGGATATCCACTTTTTCAAACATTTTTAGGCCTTTCTTCGCATCAATCAAGGCGATATCTTGCGGTGTTGTCACCACGACAGAACCGGTTACAGGAACAGTTTGTGCCAAGGTTAAATGGATATCGCCGGTTCCCGGTGGCATATCAATAATTAAATAGTCAAGATCATCCCAATTTGTATCATTTAACAATTGACCTAAGGCTTGCGTAACCATCGGCCCACGCAAAATCATCGGTGTATCTTCGTCAACTAAAAAACCAACTGACATCACTTGCAGACCGTGGCTTTCCATTGGCTGTATGGTTCGGCCATCTGGCGAACTAGGGCGACCACTAATACCTAACATGGTCGGTTGACTTGGGCCATAAATATCCGCATCAAGAATGCCGACACGTGCACCTTCTGCAACAAGCGCCAACGCTAAATTAACCGATGTTGTTGATTTGCCGACCCCTCCTTTTCCAGAAGCCACAGCCACCATATTCTTTACACCATTCATTAATTTAACGCCCTTTTGAACAGCGTGTGGTTTGATGATCCAGCTAATCGTTACCTCAACACTGTTAATGCCATCGAGCTGCTGAAGATGCGCCGCAACTTCAGCCTCTAACTGCTCTTTAACGCCCGCAGCTGGGTACCCCAATATGAGCTCAACTCGAAGCTCACCATTGACCAGTGTTAAGTTTTTCAACGCCTTATTAGACACGATACTGTTACCCGTTAACGGGTCAATAAATTCTTTTAGGTGCTGCTCTATACCTGTTACTGACAATTCACTCATTTGTGCTCCAAATAGCCCTGCAATAAAACACTCTATTCTATACGTTTATTCGCAACTTTTGCGAATTTTAGGCACCGACTAAAAGCGCAAACCAAGCAACCATTTATAAGCCAGCCTCACATCATCGACAAGGGTTAATAAAATTATTAACACCTACGCGACTAATTTTAGTAGCATCTCCGTATCTCGTTTTCACAACACGTCTAACATCAATACTTTTAAGGACATCCATGAGCATCATTAAAAAAAGCGCCCTTAGCGCCCTTGTTATCACATTATTAACCCTTACAGCATGCACGCCAGAAGTTGGAAGTGACGCTTGGTGCACAGACATGAAAGAAAAATCTAAAGCTGATTGGACCGCTAACCAAACATCTGATTTTGCAAAAAACTGCGTTTTTAAATAACGTCATTTTAAATTCACAAACCGGACAACTTTTTTCATAAACTTAAAACATACCGTGTAAAGAATAAGCACAATGCCGAAGGCATTGTGCTTATTTTATGGGACAATACAGCCAAATAAACCAACGCCTATACAACACCATTTATTGTTAGGCTTACTTGCTCAACACTATCACCTTTATTTATGTCAAACGAAATAAGAAAAATTCTTGTTACCAGTGCTTTACCTTACGCTAACGGCCCTATTCATATTGGCCATTTAGTTGAATATATCCAAACTGATATCTGGGTGCGTTTTCAAAAACAGCGAGGACACACCTGTCATTATGTTTGCGCCGATGATGCACACGGCACACCCATTATGTTAAGGGCACAACAAGAAGGCATAACACCTGAGCAATTAATTGCAGACACATGGACTCAGCACAACGCCGACTTCCAAGACTTTAATATTGGTTTCGATAATTTTTATACAACCCATTCAGACGAAACACGCGACTTTGCCGAACTGATCTACAACCGCTTACATGAAAAGCAGCATATTCACAGCAAAACCATCACCCAAGCTTATGACCCGGTTAAGGAAATGTTTCTTCCTGATCGTTTTATCAAAGGCGAATGCCCAAAATGTGGTGCCGCCGATCAATACGGTGATAACTGTGAAGTCTGCAGTGCAACGTATTCCCCTACCGATTTAATTAACCCTGTTTCAGCTGTTTCAGGTGAAAGGCCCATTGATAAAGAGTCAGAGCATTTTTTCTTTAAACTGGGCGAATTTGAAGCCATGTTAAAAGACTGGACTCAATCTGGTCATCTACAAGAACAAGTATCTAACAAACTAAACGAATGGTTTGAAGTGGGCTTGCAAGATTGGGATATCTCTCGGGATGCGCCTTACTTCGGTTTTGAAATCCCTAACGCACCAGGCAAATTCTTTTATGTTTGGCTTGATGCGCCGGTTGGCTACATGGGCAGCTTTAAGAATTTATGCGACCAAAATGGGCTTGATTTTGACGAGTACTGGGGTAAAGACAGTAACACCGAGCTTTATCACTTTATCGGCAAAGACATTGTCTACTTTCATGCCTTATTTTGGCCAGCCATGTTAACAGGTGCTGGGTTTAGAACCCCAACCGCGATATTTTCTCATGGCTTTTTAACCGTTAATGGTGAAAAAATGTCAAAGTCTCGCGGCACCTTTATCAAAGCTCGCACTTATTTAGAGCACTTAAACCCTGAATATTTACGCTATTACTTTGCAGCAAAATTGAGCAACCGGGTTGAAGATATCGACCTTAACTTCGAAGACTTTAGCCAGCGCGTCAATACTGACCTTGTAAATAAAGTGGTAAACATTGCGAGCCGTTGCAGTGGCTTTATTAAAAAACGGTTTAATAATGAATTATCCGCTACGTGCTCCGAGCCTGAGCTATTCCAATCATTTGTTGAGGAAAACCACACTATTGCTGAACTGTACGAGTCACGCGAATACGGCAAAGCCATGCGCGCCATTTCTGCCTTGGCCGATAAAGCCAACCAGTATATTGACGAAAAACAGCCATGGGTCATTGCTAAGCAAGACAATTGCGATGCTGAATTACACGACATTTGCAGTGTCGGCATTAATTTATTTTATGTTATTGCCAGTTACTTAAAACCCGTTGTACCAACGATGGTTGCTAAAGCTGAAACATTTATCAACGCCGGCGAGTTTGCTTGGCCAGATGGGTTATCGCCTCTAACCGCTCACACCATCAATAAATTCAAACCCTTGATGGCCCGTGTTGACGCAGATAAGCTCAGCGCTTTAATTGAAGCATCGAAAGAAAACTTACTCTCAACCCCTACTGCCGCAAAAAGCCCAGCGACTAAAAAAATTGAAAAGATAGCCAATACTATCGAGTTTGACGATTTTGCTAATATTGATTTGCGCGTTGCCCTTATTGAAAAAGCCGAGCACGTTGAAGAGGCTGACAAATTACTTCGTTTAACACTAAGTTTGGGTGATGAAAGCCGGCAAGTATTAGCAGGGTTAAAATCTGCCTATACGCCTGAGCAACTTGAAGGCCGACTCACTGTTATGGTCGCTAATCTTAAACCACGTAAAATGCGCTTTGGCGTATCCGAAGGCATGGTTCTAGCCGCAGGTCCAGGTGGTGATGAATTATGGATCTTATCGCCAGACAATGGCGCAAAACCCGGAATGCGCATTAAATAAAAACCAGTATGGTGCAAAAAGTTGAGCATTTAATAAAAAGCCCCTATAATTCTTAAATTGAATATTAAATACAATTTTCATTCTATCTGGTTATATGAGGCGCTAACAATCAACCATACGATTTGAACTAATGGCTATATACTAGTCAAAACCCTTTATTTACCCTATGTCTGAATACCTACTCATTTTAGTCAGCACCATACTAGTCAACAACTTTGTGTTGGTGAAATTTCTCGGCTTGTGCCCCTTTATGGGTGTTTCAAACAAGCTGGAAACTGCTATGGGTATGGGATTTGCGACAACATTTGTACTTACCCTAGCGTCCATTTGCAGTTATTTAGCCAATCATTATTTACTGGCTCCTTTAGGCTTAGAATATTTGCGGACCATTACTTTTATTGTTGTTATTGCTGTCGTTGTGCAAATGACCGAAGCTATCGTCCATAAAACAAGCCCCTTACTGCATCAGGTTTTAGGTATTTATCTGCCGCTTATTACCACTAATTGCGCTGTCTTAGGTGTCGCCTTATTAAGCGTTCAAGAAGAGCATAATTTTATAGAGTCTGGCTTATATGGCTTTGGTGCCGCTTTAGGGTTTTCTTTGGTGTTGGTATTATTTTCCACCATTCGAGAACGCATTACAGTGTCTGACGTGCCCGAGCCATTTAAAGGTAATGCTATTGCTTTAATCACTGCGGGCTTAATGTCAGTTGCCTTTATGGGCTTTTCAGGCTTGATTAAATTCTAACTCATGTCTTTTTTTATACTCATTATTTTATTCGCCGCACTTGGTATCCTTCTTGGGTATGCCGCTATTCGCTTTAAGGTAGAAGGTGACCCACTGGTTGATAAAATTGATGCTGTCTTACCACAGACTCAATGCGGTCAATGTAACTTCCCTGGCTGCCGACCATACGCACAAGCTATTGCCAATGGTGATGCTGACATCAATCAATGCCCACCCGGTGGCGAAGCAGGCATTATCGCCCTTGCAGACTTATTAGGGGTTGAACCCAAACCACTCAACGAAGAAAACGGCGTTGAAAAAGCAAACTTAGTGGCGGTTATTGATGAAAATACCTGTATTGGTTGCAAACTCTGTATTCAAGCCTGCCCTGTAGACGCTATTCTAGGTGCACCCAAACATATGCATACCGTTATCGAAGCAGAATGCACGGGGTGTGAATTGTGCGTATCCCCTTGCCCTGTTGAGTGCATAACAATGGAGCCTGTGGCAACAACCTTGTCCCTTTGGGAGTGGGAAAAGCCTAAATCTTCTGAAGAGAAAAACTCATGAAACTATGGTCATTTAAAGGTGGTCTACCATCGCTTGCCGACCATAAAAATGAGTCGGTCAACTTACCCATTGAAATAGCACCTGTACCAAAGCACTTAATTTACCCTTTAGGCCAGCACATTGGTAATGCTGCAAAACCGCTGGTTAACGTTGGCGACACTGTGCTACGTGGGCAAAAAATAGCTGAAGCGCAAGGCATGATCAGCGCACCGATTCATGCCAGCAGCTCTGGCACTGTAATAAGCATTGCCGACCACCTAATCCCCCACCCTTCTGGTTTTTCTGCGCCCTCTATAACAATAGAAACTGATGGCCTCGATACCGAAGTAACGCCAACACCTCAGGCTGACTTCAAACAGTTATCGGCTGAGAAACTGGTTCAACTGATTCGTGAAGCTGGGATTGTTGGCCTAGGTGGCGCCGCATTTCCTACCGCGATCAAACTTAACACGCAAAGCAAAGCTATCCAAATCGACACTTTAATTTTAAACGGTGCCGAGTGTGAACCTTATATCTCCTGCGATGATCGGCTATTAAAAGAGCGCTCCGATCGCATCGTAGAAGGCATTGAAATTCTGCTACATATGACCGGCGCAAAGCGTGCGATTCTTGCTATTGAAGACAATGTACCCGACACGTTTAAGACCGTTCAACGCACCATAGCCGAGCACCAAAACAGCATTATTAGCGCCGTTCAAATTCCAACTATCTACCCAACAGGTGGCGAAAAACAACTGATTCAAACCCTAACGGGTAAAGAAGTTCCCAGCGGCAAAATTCCTGCGGACATTGGCATTGTATCTATTAATGTTGGTACTGTTTACGCCGTTCAACAGGCGGTTATTGAAGGTAAACCGCTAACATCAAGAATTATCACCGTCACCGGAGAAGGGGTTAATAAACCTCATAACCTTGAGGTTAGATTAGGCACGCCTATTAAAGCACTGATTGATATTTGCAATGGCTACACAAAATTTGCCGAACGCTTAATTATGGGCGGTCCAATGATGGGCTTTGCGTTGTTAAACGACGATATCCCCATTATCAAAGCAACCAACTGTATTCTAGTTGCCAGCAAACAAGAAGTAGTCACCGAAAAACAAGCCATGCCCTGTATTCGCTGCGGCTTATGCGCCAGCGTATGCCCGGTTTCGCTACTCCCACAACAGCTGTATTGGTATAGCCGTTCTGAGCAGCTAGAAAAGGCTGAAAAACTAAATTTATTTGATTGTATTGAGTGCGGCTGTTGCGATGTCGCGTGCCCCAGCCATATTCCATTGGTACAGCATTTTCGATATGCAAAAAGTGCCTTAAAAGTACAAAAACATGAAAAGCATTTATCAAATGTGGCCCGTGAACGCTTTGAAGCAAGAGAAGAACGTATCGCTCGTGAGAAAGCAGAACGCGCAGAACGTTCTCGCAAAAAGAAAGCAGCGTTAAAAAACAAACCTGCTAAGGAAGAAATTGATGCTGCTGTTAGTCGCTCAAAAGCCAAGAAAAACCCAACACCAGACGAGGGCTAAACTGTGCATTTTTTAACCTCTAACGCGCCCTTTATTGAACCGCAAAATAGTATTCAGAAAATGATGCTCTGGGTTCTTATTGCATTAGTGCCGGGCATCATTACGATGATTTGGCAATTTGGCCTAGGCGTTTTAAGCAATATTATTATCTGTGTTTCCACCGCCGTTATCACTGAGGCGGTCATGTTGAACCTTCGTAACAGGCCTGTACTCCCTTTTCTGTCTGACCTAAGCGCCGTAGTAACTGCCGTACTTTTAGCACTTGCCTTACCCACCATCGCACCATGGTGGATTCCGTGCATAGGTACTTTTATTGCTATTGTTATTGCCAAACACTTATACGGCGGGCTCGGTTATAACCCGTTCAATCCAGCGATGGTTGCCTTTGCCGTCTTGATGGTTTCTTTTCCAAAAAGCATGACCGTTTGGATGCTGCCCTATTCAATGCTACCTGCCGATAGCAGCTTTACTGATCTACTGCCCATTATTCTAGATCAACAACCTAAACAAGCACTAATTGACGCAATAACCGCCGCAACACCACTCGATGAAATGAAGACGCAGCTCAGCCTGAATCAAACCATCGGTGAAATACGCTCATCATCTATATTTGGTAGTCTGTCAGGTGAAGGCTGGCAATGGGTGTCTATTGCTTACCTTGTGGGCGGCCTTCTATTAGTATTTAAAAAAATCATTAGCTGGCATATTCCTGTCGGTTTGTTAAGTGGCTTGTTCACCATCAGCGTTGCTTTCTACCTACTGGAACCTAGCGTGACACCATCACCGTTGTTTCACTTGCTTAGCGGTGGCGCCATACTCGGTGCTTTCTTTATCGCTACCGATCCGGTTACCGCAGCCGCGACCTTAAAGGGCCGCTTTATTTATGGCGTTTTAATTGGCTTACTCACTTACATTATTCGCACATGGGGTGGTTACCCCGAAGGCATTGCTTTTGCAGTTATCCTTATTAATATGGCCGTTCCACTGATCGACCATTACACGCCTCCACGCGTTTATGGGCACCACTAATATGGCTAATAATAAAACATCAATTCTAAAGTCTGGCTGGGTGCTCGGCTTGTTTTCGCTAATTGGCATTGGGCTTGTCTCGCTCACTTATTCGATAACACATGAAAAAATTGCAGATAATGAGCGCTTATTTATTTTACAAAACCTACGTGAGCTAGTCCCTGAAACGCTTCATGATAACGACCTGCTAACAGATACACTTCAAGTCGTAGACCCAAGCGCCTTTGGAAATAAACACGAAGTCACTATTTATAAAGCCATCAAAAACAACCAACTGATGGCCATCATTGCTTCACCGACTGCAGCGGATGGCTACAATGGCTCTATCAAACTATTGGTGGCTATTCGAGCGAATGGCGAACTAATTGGTGTTCGCGTGGTCTCACATCACGAAACACCGGGGCTAGGCGATGCCATTGATACCAACAAGAGTGATTGGATCTACGGCTTTAATGGACGTTCATTAAACAACCCTGTAAGCCGTTTATGGCAGGTTAAGAAGGACGGAGGTCGTTTTGACCAATTTACTGGCGCTACTATTACACCTAGAGCCGTCGTTAAAGCAGTGTTAAGAACCTTACAATATTATCAAGCCAATCAAGAAACATTAACAACCATTACCCAAGCAACTAACAATGGATAGTTACAAACAAATTTTAAAAAATGGTCTTTGGGATAACAACCAAGCCTTCGTTGCTCTACTAGGGCTATGCCCCTTGCTGGCAGTGAGTAATACCGTTATTAACGGTTTAGGTCTTGGGCTGGCAACCACCCTCACCCTCGTATTATCCAATGCTATTGTGTCTATTATTCGGCGACAAGTGGGTAGCGAAATTAGGTTGCCCGTTTTTGTACTCATTATTGCCTCCATTGTCACCGCCATTGAGCTGCTCATGAATGCCTTCTTTTACGAGCTATACCTCATACTTGGCATCTTTATTCCACTGATTGTGACCAATTGTTCCATTATTGGCCGCGCAGAGGCCTTTGCATCCAAAAACCCTCTTGGTACATCCGTGGTAGATGGTTTAGCTATGGGGCTTGGCTTTACTGCCGCTTTAGTTATTCTAGGCGCCGCACGTGAAATTCTTGGCTCTGGAACTTTATTTGCAAACGCTCATTTAATGTTTGGAGACGCGGCTAAAGACATGGTCATTTATGTCATTCGCGATTACGAAGGCTTCTTGCTCGCTATTTTACCGCCGGGAGCCTTTATTGGTTTAGGCCTACTTATTGCGCTAAAAAATGTTATTGATAAGCGACTTGCAAAACCAAGTACTCAAACAGTCACTTTATCAATGGACCCTGAAAAAGCCTGATTATAATTCGTGAGTAGCGTGGCACAGTCATGGGGGTCGGTTATTTACAAGCCAAAGTCAGTGCTGCTATTTGTCTTTATTTCGTTTGTAGCTCATGCCATTGTTGTGGCTCTTGCCTATCAAACCGGTATTTTTTCAAGCGATGATATTGACAGCATTGCCACTAAGAAAATAAGTATTTCTTTGGCTGTGCCAACGCCTATCACTCCGCCAACCCCCATTAAACCGCCTGAACCTAAGCCAAAGAAAGTAACACCGAAAAAAATTGTCACAAAGGCAGCTACAGCAAAAAAAGTAAGCCCAAAGCCCAAGAAAGTGGTCAAAAAAAAGGCACCCGCTGCAACGCCTAAAGTAACACCCAAAAAGGTCGCTTCTCCCCTGCCATCGCCGGTTAAAAAACCAGCCCTTTTTATGTCGCCACAGCCAACCTATCAACCTAAGCCAAAATACCCAAGCGTTGCAAGGCGAAGAGGCGTTGAAGGTTCGGTTATTTTTGATCTTTCAGTGGCTAATGATGGGCGTGTTACCCGAGCAATTATTATTCAAAGCTCTGGCTCATCTGCCCTTGACCGATCTGCCTTAAAAACAATTCAAACGTGGCGATTTCCTGCTAGCAAATTCAACTCTCTTTCCACCTATAAGCAAAAAATCGAGTTTCGACTGAACAGTTACTAAGCGCTTACCAGTCTAGCCAAATCGGTTTGCATACCGTTGGAAATGCTGACATTGCACCAATATCACTCCACTGACTCGATTGATGAAAATCCGAGCCACACGAAGCCAGTAAGCCTTTTTCAACACACAGCCTAGCCAATCTGTCCGTTTCTTGCTTGGTTTGCTGGCCAGAGACAACTTCCATCCCTCTACCACCTGCTGCAATAAAATCATCCAATAACGCCGACCGCTTAGTCCATGTCATTTTATACTTCAGTGGGTGCGCTAATACTGCCACCCCGCCTGCCTTTACTATCCAGTCGATAATGTTCGGTAACTCTGCCCAGCATTGTTTTACATCGCCCGGCTTTCCATCTCCCAAGTATTTCTTGAACGCCGTGGAGATATTCTTAACCACACCGAGTTCAACAAGATGCTGTGCAAAATGGGGCCGCCCAATCTGGCTATGGTTAGCAATTTCACTAACCCGATTAAAATCGATGGGGCCAACCAGTTTAGTTAACCGTTTGGCAATAATCTGTGCTCGATCAGCCCGTGCTTTTCCCTGCTGAGCGACCCCTTCTTTAATCGATGCACTATCGAGGCTTAAGTTCAAACCGACAACATGAACACCCACCCCTCGCCATTGCGTTGACAGTTCAACACCAGGAATAATCTTCAAGCCGTCATAACTGGCTGGCGACAATTGCTCATAAGCATCTACCGTATCATGGTCAGTAATGGCTAACATCTCAACACCCTTTGCTTTCGCCCGTTCAACCAAGTCATTGGGGGTTAATGTCCCATCAGAAATAAGGGTATGCGAATGAAGATCAATTTTTTTCATGCCATGAAGTTTACACCGTGAGGCAAACTTGAATGTTAAAATTGTTATTTATTGACCACAAACTTTTAACCATGCAGATTACTAAAGACACCGTTGTACGATTTAACTACATCTTAAAAAATGACGAACAAGAAATTATTGAGCGCTCTTCGGCTCAAGAACCCATCGCGTATTTACAAGGTCATGGCGGCATGATTCGTGGTGTTCAATTAGCACTTGAAGGCAAACAAGCAGGCGATAAGTTTAGCGTCAGTGTTGAACCAAAAGATGGTTATGGCGAACGTCTAGATAATTCAATTCAAAGCGTTCCAGTCAAACATTTAATGGGCGCTAAAAAATGGCGTCCAGGCATGATTGCCACCGTGCAAACTGAAAAAGGTCAGCACCAAGTCAACGTCGTAAAAGTGGGTAAATTTATGGCTAAGGTAGACACCAATCACCCCCTTGCAGGACAAACGCTTCACTTTGACATTGACATTGTTGATGTTCGAGCCGCCACACAAGAAGAAATTTCACACGGGCATGCTCATGGCGCAGGCGGCCACCACCACTAAACGTGACCTCTACAGCCAACACGCCCATTTTATATTCATTTCGTCGCTGCCCCTATGCCATGCGAGCCCGCTTAGCAATAAAGCACGCTGGTATTAAGGTGATCTTGCGTGAAGTTGTCTTGCGCAACAAGCCACCTGCCATGTTAGCGATCTCACCTAAAGGAACTGTGCCTGTGCTTCAGTTACCCACTGGTGAAGTCATTGATGAAAGCTGGGAAATTGTGCACTGGGCAACATCAATAAACGATAGCCAGTCCCTAAGGGGTTCTTCGGCGCGGGTTTTAGACGCTAACCGCCTAGTATCACTGAATGATAATGAATTTAAACAACACCTCGATCACTATAAATATGCTGATCGATTTCCCGACTTCTCAGCGGAGCACTATCGTACACAAGCTGAGGCTTTTCTTAGCCTTTTAGATCAACGATTAGCAGCGCATTCTTTTCTACTGGACGATGAACCCTCGATTGCAGACATTGGCATTTTTCCCTTTATTCGCCAGTTTGCGCATGTAGACATTGATTGGTTCAAGCAAACCCCTTACCCGTATTTGCAGCGCTGGTTTGAACACTATCTTTCTTCTGAACTGTTTACTAGCATTATGAACAAATACCCAGCTTGGGAAGAAGGCCAAGATACTCTTTTGTTCTAACCCTTTCTTTTAGCTTCTGCCTAGCATAAGATTAAAACCCGCCACGGAGATAACCATGCGTTTCCTTACACACCAACTTCTAGTTCCATTTATAGCTCTACTAACCTTGGCAGGTTGCGCCGGTATTACCTATCATGCACAACCACCGCAAATCAGCCTTAATAATATTGAACTGGTTAACGCACAACTGCTAGAGCAAGAATACGCATTAACCTTACGCATTCAAAATACAAACGACTTCCCGTTTTTCATTAAAGGGCTTAGTTATCAATTAGAAATTAATGGATCAGAATTTGCGCACGGGGTCAGCAGCCAATCGGTCAATATATTGCCTTATCAAGAAGCCTACCTAACGGTCTCTCTGATCAGCAATACATTGGGCGTAATCAGACAACTAGAAACACTCTCTGGCACTAACAAGACTGATTTACACTTTCGTTTAACCGGTAAAGTCAGCCATGGCACCGTTAACATTCCTGCCTCTATGTACAGCTTACCCTTTGTAAAAGAAGGTACCTTAAACCTTAATACGCTCTTAAAGAAATGAACCAACCAGAGATCTTTGTACTCTGACTTACAACAGCCTTTAAAAAAAGGAGACATCATGAAGCTGCTACTTCCAATCACCTTATCTTTACTATTAATCGCTTGTGCTGGCCCCAACCCATATGGCCCATCCAGCGAAGGCTACACCCGTAGTGAAGCTAATCAAACCTTACACGTCACAAATGGCATCATCCTTGATCTTCAGCCAGTCACCATCGATTCAGAAGGCAACGCCGTCGGTAAAATTGCCGGTGGTTTAATTGGCGGCATTGGTGGCAGCAGTGTTGGTAGCGGTCGAGGCAGTGCTGCCGCAGCCGTGGCGGGCGCAGTTGTCGGTGGTATTGTCGGCAACAAAGCCGAGGCTATGTATAACAAGGCCAATGGCGTGCAAATTACTATTCAGCTCGATAACGGCCAAGTACAATCCGTTGTACAAGAAGTTAACGAAAACGTTATGTTTAGAAAAGGCGACCACGTCAAACTGATTCGCAGCGCCTCTGGCAAAGTTCGCGTTATTCAATAAGCCTTAACGCCCACCCAACATGCCTTTAATTGCTGCCGGCAAATCTGCCGGTAGCAAAATGGTTTTTGCGTTATCTGAATTTGACATATCTTGTATTGCATCGACATATTTCTCACCCAGAATATACATCACCGGCAATTCCTTATCTTGAATCGCTTCAGCTACTTTAGTAATAGCCAACTTACTCGCTTCTGCCAATACTACTTGCGCCTCTGCATCTCGTCTTGATGCATCTAAACGACCTTCCGCTTCCAAAACGGCAGCGGCTTTTTCACCTTCTGCCCGAGTCACCGTTGCGCGACGTTGCCTTTCTGCAGCCGCTTGCTCTTCCATTGCATTTTGCATTGTGCCAGATGGGGTAATATCTTGAATTTCAACGGTTTTAAGCGTAATCCCCCAGTCTGAAATATCATCTGAAATAGCTTCTTTTAAACGTGCTTTAATTAATTCTCTAGAGGTTAATGCATCATCCAACTTCATTTCACCCACAATAGACCTAAGCGACGTTTGTACCAAGGTTCTAATGGCTAGCTCATAGTCTTCCACGCCATACACAGCACGTTCTGGCGCCACAATATTAATGTACGCAACCGCATTAGCAATAATCACTACATTATCTTGCGTAATCACCTCTTGGGAGGGAATATCCAACACAATGTCTTTCGTGGTAACACGATAGGCAACTTGGTCTATGTATGGCACCACCAAATTTAACCCCGGCCCTAATGTTTTATGAAACTTACCAAGGCGTTGCACAACAAACTTAGACCCTTGGGGCACCAATTTAACCCCCATCGCAACCGTTAAGAACACTAGCCCAAAAAATACCGCCGCTACAATAAGTCCTTCCATTGTTAACTCCTTTTTTTAAATTACGTTACTTTGTTAACCACAAGCGTATTACCCGAGGCTTCTTTAATCATCACTTTATCGCCGACTATCACAGGGTCTTCACAGATAAACTCCCATTCATCATCACCCAAAATAGGGGTCGTAAAACGCACATGCCCACGCGATGCTTCACTGGGCGCTTTAATCACCATTCCCGTTTCACCTGCAATCGCTTCTTGCGTAATACCCGCCTTAGTACGATCGATCATTTTGGGGCGCAAAAATTTAAACCAGCCCGCAGCAAAAACAACCGAAAAAATGGTCCAAATAAACAATTGCCAACCGAGCGTTAACGAGGGTACTAAGACCAAAAAAGCAGCCACAACAACAGCACCCAAACCAAACCATAGCACTGTAAAACTGGGCACAAAAATCTCAAACCCCACCAGCAACATACCCAGCACTAACCAGTGCCAATAAACCAACTCAAGCTCCATCATCACTGTTCCTTTTATTTATTCGGCTTTACCGTGTTAGCTTAACTGATTTAATAGTACCTGTGGGTCGTTATAGTCATAGCGTAACAACCGGGTCTGTTCGCCCTGCTGTAACACGATACTTGGAAAGCTACTGGCACCCATACTTCTAGCCAATTTTATTTCCATCAATAATTGCTGCTGAGTACTTGAGTGATTCAATAAGGCCGAAAACTCGCTTTGATCAAGCCCTATCTCGCCAGCACATTCTATTAACACCTCGTCATCGGCTGGGTTTTTAGCGTGCAAATAATACGCCTGTTGAATCGCCAATAGCATCGGCTTTTCTGCTGCTCTATCCAGCATTCTTGCAGCAATTAAGGCACGGCATGATGGATACGTTGAGCGCCGTGGCTTACAAACAGTCCAAAAGTCGTGATTAAACTCGGTACCTGGAACATGCTGCTGAATGCGATACCAGCCCTCACTAATTTTCTCTTGCAAGTCGGTAGCCATTGGCTGGTCACTGTCTGGCGCAAGCCCTCCTAATAAATAACGTACCTCAATAGAGCTGGGCAAACTAGACTGTATTGCGGCCCATGTTTTATTAAATGCCCAACACCAACTACACATTGGGTCGTGTACGTAATACAGCACCTTATCCATATAGCATCACCCAGTTGTTAATAATAGTTTGTAGCTGACGCAAGCCATCGGTCAGCGCAGCTGGCCCCGGTTGTAAAATATCCACCGATTTAATCTCAAACAGTTGATTCGTTTTTACCGCAGGAATAACATCCCAGCCCTCACGCTCAGCCACTCGCTCTGGTCGAAACTTTTTACCGCACCACGAACCAATAATAATATCCGGCGCGCGGTCAATCACCGTCTTAGGGTCGGCAATAATTCTATCTTTACCCCCCCCTTGTTTTGATAACTCGGGGAAACAATCCACACCCCCTGCTATTTCAGCCAGCTCAGACACCCATCGAATTCCAGAAATTAATGGGTCATCCCATTCTTCAAAATAAATGCTCGGTTTTTTCTTAAAGCCACTGGCTTGCTCAACACATTGTTTAATATTTTGCTGGTATTGGTTCACCAGCACCGCCGCTTTTTCAGGCTCACCAATCAACGCGCCTAAGGTATGCAGCATGGTAAAAATTTCACCCACTGAACGCTGATTAAACACATGCACCTGCAAACCAGCCCTAACAAGTTCAGCTGCAATATCCGCCTGCATATCGGAAAAACCCAGCACCAAATCCGGCTTTAAGGCCAAAATTTTATCAATTTTAGCCGAGGTAAATGCCGACACTTTAGGCTTTTCCTTACGGGCCATCGCGGGGCGCACAGTAAAGCCCGAAATACCTACAATGCGCTGTTGCTCTCCCATTAAATACAAGGCTTCGGTGGTTTCTTCAGTTAGGCACACAATGCGTTGTGCGCCGGTGTTTTTTCTATTCATTCAATCCCTCTAAACGTTCTAAGGGGCTAATCACCCCATCCATGTTTTCTTGTAATACATGGGTGTAAATTTCAGTGGTTTTAACATCTTTATGGCCCAATAATTTTTGCACCACGCGAATATTTGTACCGGCTTCCAACAAATGTGTCGCAAACGAATGCCTTAAGGTATGACTCGTGACTCTTTTATTGATATTGGCTTTTTGCTTTGCCTCACGAATAGATTTTTGAATACCCGACTCATTAAGGTGATGACGCCTTATTTCACCATCTCGCGGGTCGACTGATAAATTCTTAGATGGGAATACATATTGCCACTCCCAACTTGAAGCTGCCTTAGGGTATTTTTTAGCCAGCGCACCCGGTAAGTAAACATTCGCTTCACCCGCTGCAAGATCTTTCTCAAATAATGACCTGGCTTTTTCTAGCTGTAACTTTAAATCCGTTACAACCGTAGCCGCCAAAGGTGTTTTTCTCTCATTACCACCCTTGCTATCTCTAATCATAAGATAGCCATTAGCAAAATCAATATCTTGTACCCGTAAGCGCGACACCTCCAATACCCTTAAGCCGCCACCATACATTAAACGAGCCATCAAACCCCTCACTCCCCGCATATGTTTTAAAAGCTCAACCACCTCACCTTTACTCAAAACAACAGGAATTCGCACTGGTTTTTTGGATCGTGCCGCCGAAATATTCTCCGCCACAGGCATATCAAGAACCTTTTTATACAAAAAAACAATCGCATTCATTGCAAGATTCTGAGAAGAGGCCGAATAGTTCTTATTCAGTGCCATATCTGACAAAAATGCCTCAATGTCAGCCTTACCCAATTCGTTAGGGTGCCTTTTATTATTAAAACGGATAAAAGCTAAGATCCATTTGATATACGACTCTTCAGTACGCAAGGCATAATGATGATACCGAAGAACTTCTCGAACCTGATCCATTAAACGTTTGGATTGTGGTCGAAAAATTGACTTATTCTCTGAAGGGCTATTGAAATTGGACATAACGTAAATTACCTCCTGTTTTTTCTTGATTATCGCATTACAGGGAATTATATTCCTTATAAGTAAAGAAATTACAGGGAGTTTTTATTCCCCTTAATAACTAGTTATACGTAAAGGAGCCGGTGAGCATGGATGATCTCATCAAGCTGTCAAAATTTATCAGGTCACTATTTGCAAAAGAAAAGGAAAAAATCGGACTTCCTTTCTTTTATGGCTTCCCTAATAATTCATGTGAAGGCTCCTCTTGCTTGTTAGCGTGGATTTTAATAGAGAAATTTCCTGATTTATCCGTTGAGGTGATTCATGGAAAAGATAAAGAATCAGAAAGCCATTTTTGGGTTGAAGTTGATGGGTTGATTTTCGACATCACAATAGATCAATTTCCAGAATTTTCAGAACCCATTTATGGTTACTCAAATCACCCTATGGTTAATCAATATACAGAAATAAAAAGATACTTTGCATTAGAATTTCTTTATAAATATATTAATTATTCCGCTAATATAGAGGATGTTAATCAGGCTTATAATTATGTTAATAATGCCCTTACGAAATACGTATAACAAGTGGGTCAAAGGCGACGCGGAAAAAGCCCGCGCGCTTTACCCTAAGCGTTAGCTTCCACAAATAGAGGATATATGGAGTATATAGAAGTAGTAATTGGAACTATTGCCTTAGCTATAGCGGTTTGGGCTTTACATTTACAGAAAAAGGAAATAATTAAGAATGGAAAAATAAACTCTCTTATTCACTCCGCATCACTAATCCAAGAAAAAATTGACTATCACTCTAAAATTATAGATGACTTGAAGTCCCAAGGTAAAACCCAGAAAGAATGGGGTGGCCATGCGGTAAAGATAAACAGTAATTTGCGGCCTCTTAAAGAAAGAATAAATGTCGAATTTTTAAACATAGCCTCTAAATATGATGGCATTCTTCATGAAAAAGAAATTAGGGACTCACTTAACATTAAAAGCTAACAAAACGCTCAAAAGAAAAATAAGGGGGTCAGGTCTTGCAATCATGCATTTGTGTTGATAGGGTCTGTTTATGGCTAGACCAATAAGAATTGAATATGCGGGTGCGCTTTATCATGTGACCTCTCGTGGTGATCGACGTGAAGATATTTTCGTTGACGATGAAGATAGGTTGATTTGGTTAGAGGTTTTTTCTCAGGTTTGTCATCGGTTTAATTGGCGATGCCATGCATGGTGTTTGATGGATAACCACTACCATATTGTTATTGAAACAATTGAGGGGAATTTGTCACAAGGGATGCGCCAACTGAATGGAGTATTTACCCAAAAGTCTAATCGAAGGCATGGGCGTGTTGGTCATGTTTTTCAGGGGCGATTTAAGGCTATTCTTGTTCAAAAAGATGCTTACTTACTTGAATTATCACGTTATGTTGTACTAAACCCAATTAGAGCGGGAATGGTAACAGATTTGTCGGACTGGAAATGGAGTAGTTATCAGGCGATGATCGGTGTTGTTTCTAGTTCAGATTGGTTGGAAACGGACTGGATATTAAACCATTTTGGTCATTCTAGAAAAACTGCCGTCATTAATTATGAAAACTTTGTCCGTGAGGGCGTTGGCCTGTCGCCAATATGGGCTGCTTTGAAGCGACAAGTTTTTTTAGGTGACGATGCATTTGTTGATAAGGCGCTAACACGAATTGAAGACATTGCTGGAGAAGGTGACCTTAGAGAAGTTCCAAGAGTACAGCGTAGGGCGCAAGCTAAACCTTTAAACTGGTATATGAAAAATTATTCCTCACGTGACGAGGGAATCGTTAGTGCATATGTCAGTGGTGATTATTTAATGAAAGACATTGCTGATGTGTTTAATGTGCATTATTCAACGGTTAGTCGAGCCATTAAAAAAGCGGAGATGCGTGATTGCAAGACCTGACCCCGTTTCCTTGGTTTAGAGTGTTATTGTTATATAGAACTTGGCCTTTTTGTTAATAAAAACCCAAGGGTCTCCATACAATCGCATAAAGGACTACATGCCTTTTAGTAAAGAAGTTGAACAGAAAACTCAGAAGTTAGTCGATTCACAACACATGCTTAAAAGCATTACCTTTGCCTCGTTTTTAGAATCGACGATTGTGCCTATCCCTCTTGAAGCTGTTATGGCGCCATTGATGCAGGCCAGACGAGATTCGCTGTGGAAAATTGCACTGATGGCTACTATTGGCTGTGTTATTGGGGCCTGTTTTGGCTACGCACTAGGCTATTACCTTTTTGATATGGCCGGACAATGGATTATTGATACCTTTTTTAACCAGCAGCAATTCGATAATGTAAAACAACATATGCAAACCCAGGGTTTTTGGTTTGTTATGTCCCTTGGTGTTGCCCCTATTCCGTTTCAAGTGGCCATGCTCGCTGCAGGAGCGATGCAATATTCCTTGGCTTTATTTTTACTAGCCACAGTAATAGCCAGATCGTTACGGTATGTTGGTTTAGCCGCCGTTGTTTATTATGCGGGGGATAAAGCTGAAGCGCTTATAAAGCATTATAGAACGAAAGCCATTATTGCTATCACGCTAATAATTTTACTGCTGTGGTGGTTATCGAACGTTTAAAATAATTGTTCTGTTCCAAAATTTGCCAAGTGAAGTTTTAAGTCAGCTTACGCCTACTAATGGACGCCGTTGTGCACGTCATCTGTCGCTAATCGTAAGTACTCAGCACTGCCTATACAGCAAACTACGATGGGTAGACACGCATCTTTTTTTATGATAAACCTAACTGATGGTGCTCCTCAATACACGCCGCCTGCGAATGACCAAGTGGGGCGACAACAATTTCATTTATCTTAAGTGGGTGCATCAAATTCGGCAGTTAGCGTCACAAAGGCAGAAGACAGAAAAAAAATATTTCTGCACTCTTTACACTCAACACTAGGAGCAAACATTATTATGAAATTTAAATTTTTCAACGCTTTAGCAGTCACTTTTTTAGCCAGCACTAGCGCATTCGCTCTGGATGCCAAGTTTGCTGATAAATCATGGGATGGCGTTACAGTGCCTACAGGACAACAATGTCAGAAATTTGGCGGTATTAACCCAGCAACACCTAAGCTAATTGTTAGCGAAATCCCTGCGGAATCTAACGCGTTGGTTCTGGAGTACAGTGATCGTAATTACGAGGTAATGGATAACGGTGGACATGGAATAATTAAATTCATGATTGATCCACAAAAAAGTCAGGTGGAAGTCCCCTCTGTTCTTGGCCATACGTTCGATATCCCTAAAGAGTTTACATTAATCGAAGCGCATCGCAGCCCAAGTTGGGATAAAGCAGGCGCTTATATGCCACCGTGTTCTGGAGGCAAGAATAATGAATACTACGTAACCATCAAAGCAGTTAAAGACGACAAAGTGACTGCATCCACCGTGTTGGAAATGGGTAAATACTAAGCTAGTTAACCAGCCTACCCGATTAAAACAGCAACCACATAAGCCGTCAGCTCGTTGCGCTGGCGGCTTATGCTTTTGTATGTTTGAGTTAAATAATCTCACAAATGATTTTCGCACGCCCTGTTTAACCAAGCGTTATGCTCCATAGCTAGCATCAAGTAGAGGTTGATATGAAATTCTTAGTTTTTTTAGGCACAGTTCGTGATAGCACGCCTCCGAAGCCTGCGCGTTTGGGTGTTCGAGTAGCTAAGGCGGTGCTAACCTGCCTGCAAAGCCGATATGAAAAGCATGAAATAGAGTTGATCGATGTTTTAGATTATTCGCTTGATACTATCTTTAAGCCTCATTTTGCTTACCCAGAAAACAAGGCCCCTGATGAACTCAATGATTTAGCGACAAAAATTGAGAGTGCTGATGGCTTTATTATGGTTAGCCCTGAATATAACCATTCTATGAGCCCCGCACTTGCTAACCTGTTGAATCACTTTGGCAGCTCTTTGTTTGCCTACAAACCAAGTGCGATCGCTACCTATTCCGCAGGACAATGGGGTGGTATGCGTGCAGCCATTGGAATGCGTACGTATTTATCAGAACTGGGCTGTTTGCCTGTTTCCGCAATGATACATGTACCTAAAGCACAAGAAGTCTTCACCAAAACCGGGGCTGCGCAAGCAGAGGTCGATAATGACTCATGGTTCGATTATTTTGACCGAACCATCAAACAATTAGTTTGGTGGGCCGAAGCCGCAAGGGAACAACGTGCCTACATTGACCCTCATCATTTAATCACTGATTTCAAAACAAAACCTTCACAGCGAAACGCTCCTTGACGTGATAGGCTCGATTCGTATTTGGCTTCGCTCTCCGTAAAACCTAAAGCAACACTACAAATGGTTTGCTAAATACTACCTTCAAGGCTATGCAGTTTTTTTTATTTGAGCCACCTCGTCTGCTTGAGGTTTGTTGGCATAGCTAATGCCTTCATCCATTATCAAGCAGGCATTAAAAAGGCCCAATTTTTTCGACGTTAAAATTGAGTTTACCAATACGTCAAAAGCTCCTGAACTTAAGAGAAAAGGTATACCCTAAAACCCTAACGCACAACAATACATTAGCCTCAAGACCCTTATGAAAAACTGGTTCAAAAAAAACCTTGGTGATGCCATGTTGGCCTATGATCAACTAGAGTTAATCAACCAACACCTATTGTTAGCGTATACTCAGGCCGGCAAACCAAAAGAAATGGCTGCCTTTATTCGACATGAATCGGAAGGTCGCCTGCATTGCGACGTGAACATTTATTTCTCCCCAGTGTCTGCACACGTAGCTAAAGAGTTTGCTGCAGAACCATGCGAAAAACTCTCAGCAAACAGCCTAAGTTTGTTTGCCGGTTCTCAAGATTCTTGGCCAATACTGTTTCCCGAGCATACACGCTAATGACAAGCGATTGCTACACGACGCTAACTAAGCCAAACAAACTTTATTGGCAGTACTAGCTATTAAAAACTATTAACAAGGTAAAAAGAATGGATGATTCAAAACAAAAGATTGCTCTTTTTATAGATGCTGATAATGCGCCCGCTAGTAAGTTTGAAGATGTGCTTAGCGAGGTTGCTAAATACGGCGTAGTCACCATAAGAAAAGCATATGGTAACTGGAAAAAAACCTCTATAAAGGCATGGGAGGACCTTTTACATGAATATGCTATTCAGCCAGTTCAACAATATGATTTATCGAAAGGAAAAAACGCGTCTGATATAGCCTTGGTTATTGATGCAATGGATGTCATGTATACGAAAGATATAGATGTTATGTGCTTTGTATCATCTGATTGCGACTTTACACCAATGGTTACTCGTGCCCTAGCAGAAGGCAAAGTGGTATTAGGATTTGGTGAGCGAAAAACACCCTCTCCTTTCGTTAACGCGTGCTCTAAGTTTTTATTTTTAGATCAAAAACCTGATAACAACGATACCGCACAAACAAAAACAAAGACTATTAAGTCTGACACCAAGTTAATAAATTTACTTCGGCAGGCCATTGAGGCCACTGAAGAAGATAATGGATGGGCGGCCCTTGGCCCCGTCGGCGCACATATTTCTAATAAAACATCATTCGATTCAAGAAACTACGGTTATAAAAACCTCAGCAGCCTTCTTAAAGCCATCGATTTGTTTCAACTCAAACGAGGGCCGGGCAATTCATATTTAGTAAAAGACCTACGAAAGAAAAAATAAATATAACAATCGGCTAAAAACAATAACGCCCTTGTGTTATTGCCCTGCAAAATTATGACTAAACGCGCACAGGATGACAAAAAAAATAGTATCTTTACTGTTGAAAAAATAATTAAAGGTCTATGCTGGTAAATATATGACTGAAAATTCTTGTAAAACGAAGGGGAGAAAACCGTATCTTGTAAATTAAAGCTTATGCAAGACATTGGGTTATGCAGGAATCTATTTAATTAATGCGTCAAATAGATAAAAGCTATCGTGATCATATAATCAATCGACTATACATATAGATGGATTTATTAGATGCTTGTTCACGCCACCTCCTAAGGTGGTAACGACTAACCAATAACTTGAGGAATACTTTATGTCAGAAAATAAATGTCCCGTCATGCACGGTGGTGCAACAGAGGTCAGCACATCAAATATGAAATGGTGGCCTAATGCCCTTAATCTGGACATATTGCATCAACATGACAGCAAAACAAACCCGTTAGATGAGAGTTTCGATTATGCTCACGAAGTAAAAACTCTTGACTTCGCTGCACTTAAACAAGACATGCTAGCGTTAATGACCGATAGCCAAGAGTGGTGGCCGGCCGACTGGGGGCATTATGGTGGATTGATGATCCGCATGTCATGGCACGCAGCTGGTACATATAGAATAGCTGACGGTCGTGGTGGTGCTGGCACCGGTAATCAACGTTTTGCACCGATCAACTCGTGGCCAGATAATGTTAATTTAGATAAAGCGCGGCGTCTGCTTTGGCCCATCAAAAAGAAATACGGTAACAAATTAAGCTGGGCGGATTTAATCACTTACGCTGGCACTATTGCTTATGAATCGATGGGCCTAAAAACCTTTGGTTTCGCCTTTGGCCGTGAAGATATCTGGCACCCAGAAAAAGATACCTATTGGGGGTCAGAAAAAGAGTGGCTTGCTCCTAGTGACAACGAAAATAGCCGATATTCAGGTGAGCGAGATTTAGAAAACCCATTAGCCGCAGTTATGATGGGCTTAATCTATGTAAACCCAGAAGGTGTCGATGGTAAACCTGACCCGTTAAAAACTGCACACGATGTACGTGTTACTTTTGAGCGGATGGCAATGAATGACGAGGAAACAGTTGCCCTAACAGCCGGTGGTCACACGGTTGGCAAAACTCACGGTAACGGTGATGCAGCCTTGTTGGGCGCGGAACCTGAAGCGGCTGATGTAGACGAGCAGGGCTTAGGCTGGAACAACAAAACAACACGTGGTATTGGACGTGACACGGTAACAAGTGGTATTGAAGGTGCGTGGACAACCAAGCCAACTGAGTGGGACAACGGTTACTTTTCATTGCTTCTAAAATACGACTGGGAATTGAAAAAAAGCCCAGCCGGTGCATGGCAATGGGAACCGATTGACATTGACGAAGCAGATAAACCTGTTGATGTTGAAGACCCCTCTATTCGACTAAACCCTATTATGACCGATGCCGATATGGCCATGAAAATGGACCCTGAGTATCGCAAAATATCTGAGCGCTTCTACAACGACCCTGCTTACTTTTCCGAGGTCTTTGCTCGTGCTTGGTTTAAGCTAACACACCGTGACATGGGGCCAAAAGCACGCTATATCGGCCCTGAAGTGCCACAAGAAGACTTAATTTGGCAAGACCCTGTTCCTGTTGGCAACAGCAACTACGATGTTGAGGCTGTTAAAGCAAAAATTGCAGATAGCGGCCTAAGTATCAGCGAAATGGTGGCAACAGCATGGGACAGTGCGCGTACTTTCCGCCAATCAGACAAACGTGGCGGTGCCAATGGTGCGCGGATTCGCCTTGCTTCACAAAAAAATTGGGAAGGTAACGAGCCTCAACGACTTAATAAAGTACTATCTGTGCTTGAGCCAATTGCTAGCGAAACCGGTGCAAGCATTGCGGATCTAATCGTATTGGCGGGTAATGTGGGTGTTGAACAGGCTGCTAGTGCCGCCGGTGTAGAGGCTTCTGTTCCTTTTGCGCCAGGCAGAGGTGACGCCACAGAGGAAATGACTGACGCGGATTCATTTGCCGACCTTGAACCTATTCATGACGGTTATCGTAATTGGTTGAAACAAGATTATGCTGTTTCCGCTGAGGAATTAATGCTCGATCGCACTCAATTGATGGGGCTTACCGCACCAGAAATGACCGTGCTATTAGGCGGCATGCGCGTGATGGGCACCAACTACGGCAATAGCCAACATGGTGTGTTTACAGACCGCGTCGGCGCCCTTAGTAACGACTTTTTCGTGAATTTAACGGATATGCGTTATACCTGGAAACCAGCGGGTAAAAACCTGTATGAAATACAGGAACGTAAGTCTGGCGAGGTAAAGTGGACAGCAACACGTGTCGATTTAGTGTTTGGTTCTAACTCAATCCTGCGTGCCTACGCTGAGGTGTATGCGCAAGATGATAACCAGAAAAAGTTTGTTGCTGATTTCATCAAGGCATGGGTTAAAGTAATGAATGCAGATCGCTTCGATCTAGCGTGATATTTATATTGCGGCTCCACGTTAAACCCCTTAACGGGGAGCCGTATAAACTAAGGAAATAAAAAAGGATTAAAAATATGTCAAATGAAGGCTATCACGAACCTATTAGTGAAATTACAGATGAAACAAGAGATATGCATAGAGCCATCACCTCCCTTATGGAAGAACTTGAGGCGGTAGATTGGTATAACCAACGAGTTGATGCATGCAAAGATGAAGAATTAAAAGCCATTCTTGCTCACAACCGAGATGAAGAGAAAGAGCATGCTGCCATGGTTCTTGAATGGATTAGAAGAAAAGACCCAAGGATGGACAAAGAACTAAAAGACTACCTATTTACCGACAAACCCATCGCACATAAATAGGCAACGCCTAACTGGATGATTTAACTTGGACGGCGCAAAAATGCGCCGTCTGTTAATTTAAACAGAGTGTTGATTAAGGAATGATCGAACATGAATAATGAAGAGTATCACCTACATGACTGCGCACACTGCTCAGGAACAGGAACTTGCAACCATGGAGAGAATGGCGACGCATGCGCTGCCTGTGTAAAAAAGCAAGAACTGAAACGTGGTAACTACATGGGGCTAGCCTGCGGAACCTGTGGTGGACTAGGTAAAACTGACACCCTTACTTATCGAATGAATAACCGAGCCACGCCCTTATTAGCAATCAGCATTATCTGTTTCTGTTTTATTCTTATTTTCTCCTTTGGCCTTACTAAAAACCCTCACTTTTCTGAAATCCTTACTTTTTCAGGGACTCTCGTTGGGGCAGTAACTGGGCACTATTTTGGAAAACGTAGTGAGCAAAGAGTATAAAAAGGTGAATGATACGCCTCGTTTGGTTTTTATCTTATAAAAAAATAGGGGTAACAGATGATTGAATCCTATGATTTCCTAAAATCTGTTCTCGATACCATTACAGAACATATTGTGGTGATAGATAGTCAAGGCGACATCTTATTTGTAAATAAGAGTTGGAGCTCATTTGGGCAAAACAATGCCTGTTTGATAGATGAAAGATGGAGCGGCGTTAATTATTTAAGCGAATGCGATAAAGCAGCGGCTATGGGCGATGACTTTGGCGTCAAAGCTGCCAGCGGAATTAGATCGGTTATAGCAGCCGATAAAAAAGAGTTTTACTTTGAATACCCATGCCATAGCCCTAATGAAGAACGCTGGTTTATGATGCGCGTGACCCCCTTCACTGTAGAGGGTGATCACTGTTTTGTCATTTCACACCAAAATATTACCGAACGAAAACTGGCCGAAGAAGAGGTTCTCAATTTATCGCGTATTGATGGCTTAACGGATATTCCAAACCGCCGATACTTTAATGAATTTCTAGATAGTGAATGGAAGCGATGCCGCCGCCTTGGGATGCCCATCTCACTGGCCATCGTTGATCTTGACCATTTTAAATTACTAAATGACACTTACGGACATCAGGCCGGCGATAGCTGTTTAAAATCAATCGGCCAAGTCCTAAAAAGCTTTGCCACAAGGCCAAGTGATCTATGTGCTCGGTATGGTGGTGAAGAGTTTGCGATAGTGTATGGAAACACTAGTTTAGATAAAGCACAGGTTTTGCTTAGTAAATTACTTGATGAGATTCTTTCTTTAAATATTCCTAATAAAAAAGCACCAACGCTTCCTATCTTAACTGCCAGCATAGGATTATCAACAATGCACCCAAACAAGGAAAATAACGAGAACGATCTCATTAAAGAAGCGGATGAACTTCTTTACTCTGCAAAGAACAATGGTAGAAACCAAGTTTCTTTTAAGCACATTGCACGTCCATAATCAGCTGTTTAGAAAACAGTGCAATAAAGATTCGCTCTTTTGGTGAATGGATTCTTTATTGACTGTTATTACCTCAACTTTATTCGCTGGGCTAGCGATGGCCTTGGGCGCTGCTATTGCCTGCTTTGAAAAAATTGCAAACAAATGGTTAGAAGAAGAGCTCAGGCACAGTGTGATCGCTTTTGGAGCAGGCGCATTATTATCCGCAGTTGCTTTTGTTTTAGTCCCCGAAAGTATAGAGGTACTGCCCCCATTGTCTGCTTGCCTTTGCTTGCTAATGGGTGGCTTCAGTTTTTTATTTCTTGATATTTATCTTAAAAAAACCAACACTTCAGCAAGTCAATTAGCCGCTATGCTGTCTGATTTTATTCCTGAATCCATAGCGTTAGGAGCAGCCTTTGCAACGGGCAGTAGCAACGCCCTGTTACTGGCTGGCTTAATCGCTTTACAAAATATGCCAGAAGGCTTTAATGCCTATCGCGAATTAAACGCCACAGCTATTTATAAGCCTTATAAAATTATCATTACCTTTGCTGTGATGGCCTTGCTTGGCCCGATTGCTGGAGTGAGCGGTTATCTTTGGTTGTCTGACGAAATAGTTATTATCGCTGGTATTATGCTTTTCGCCTCTGGGGGCATTCTTTATTCAATATTTCAAGACTTGGCGCCACAAGTGGCTTTAGAAAAACATTGGGCACCACCCATGGGAGCCGTTTTGGGCTTTATGTTTGGTATGTTAGGCTTAATAATAACGACATAAACCATGAAGTTACTCTGTAAAAATCGCACCTTGCTGTGTTTATCTAAACGGGGCCTTTTTTGCACAATCTGACCATTAGGTTTAAAGCAATATAAGCATTATTAAAATGCTAACAAATATTTAAATAGTGACTACACTGCGGTATAAATGGGGGCCAACTCACCAATAAATTAATCTGACCAAGCAACATAGCACAGTCACTAAGCGCGGTCGTTAAATGTCATAGGAAGTTTTAAATGAAAAAAGACATCAGCCATATCATGCGTTTTCTTGTTGCAAAACTCTTTACTTTTATATTTTTTGGGATGGCTTTAGCTATCATTTTTTCGCTCGCGCAAACAATTATTCAAGGCATTCTTGCAGGCAAAGATATTATGCAAATATTTTTGAGCGGAGTTAATACAGGGATTATCGCTTTAGCTGTTTTTGAACTCGCCTTGGTCATTAATAAAGAGTATTCCGGCGAAGAAGAACATGAAGATGCTGTTGAAAGTTTACGTAGAACCATTCCAAGATTTATTGGAACGGTTTGTATTGCGCTGTCTTTAGAGGCGTTAATTATGGTGATTAAATATAGCCAGTTAGAACTGGCTGGTAATTTATATTACCCCGTAGCGATTATTACAAGCACTGCTTTATTACTCGCTTCGCTGGGTGTTTTCTTACACTTAACTCGCAAAAATAATGGAACATCACCTGTTCATGCAGATGGATAAGCTCAACGCCCCTTCGCCGTATTTTTTTTCGCCCTTATTTAAAGACGTTGGCATAAAAAGGTAAGGAACACCATGCGAGCACATTACTTACAGCACGTTCCATTTGAGGGTTTGGGCAGTATTGCGCCTTGGCTTCAACAGGCGGGTTACAACATATCCAGCACACAGCTTTATAATTCTGAGGCATTACCCGACTTAACAGATATTGACTTTCTTATTGTGATGGGCGGGCCAATGAGTGTAAACGACCATCAACAATACCCTTGGTTAGAAGCGGAACAACAATTTATACAAAAAGCCGTTAAATCAGACCTTCCTGTTCTTGGTATCTGTTTAGGCGCACAACTTATTGCCAGCGCCATGGGCGCCAAAGTTTATCCACAGCCAAAAAAAGAAATTGGGTGGTTTCCAGTAAAGGCCATACAACCAAAGCTAAGCACCGTTTTCCAATTTCCCGATGACATTAATGCATTCCACTGGCATGGCGAAACCTTTACGCTACCTAAAGGTGCCATTCACATTGCAAAAAGTGAAGCTTGCGAAAACCAAGCTTTTCAAATTGGCACTAAGACCATCGGTTTGCAATTTCACCTAGAAACTACGCTTCAATCTGCACAAGCTCTTGTCGATAACTGTGGTGATGAGCTTGTAGAAGCTAAATACATTCAAACGGAGGATACAATTTTATCCGCACCTGAAGAACGGTTTCTTTCAATCAACCGCTTAATGGGCCGTATGCTTAACTATTTACACACAAACCATGCTTAACCATTGTATGCTTTAACTTAACCGCACCACTATGCCGTTTGATTTCCACTAAAATTGCATTTAGTACGCCTAGTGCTTCCATGTTAAATTCATTGCTTTCAAGCACATCAACTCAAACAAAAAGATACGACGGCTATTTAAAATATGATGACAATTAAACCGAGTACAAATGATAGATAAATTACTGCACGACTTTTTAATTATTTGGGCGACAATCGACCCTATAGGCACAATGGCGCTTTTTGCTGCACTAACCGCAAAGCTTTCTAGCAAGGAACGGATAAAAACGGCCTACAAAACCATTGTCTATACCGTGCTAATTTTAGTCGGCGCCATTTTGGTCGGCCAAGTCTTACTTAGCGCAATGGGAATTAGCCTTATTTCATTTCAGGTTTCTGGCGGGGTCATTCTATTTTTATTTGGTTTACAGATGGTTTTTTCAAATAACACGCCCGAAAAAACAGGTGAACCTATGCACGACATATCTGTGTTTCCGCTGGCGATTCCTGCCACCGCCTCACCCGGGGCAATTCTGGCGGTTATCCTAATAACGGACAATAATATATACACCGTTCAAGAACAAATGATGACTACAGCAACGGTACTTGTTGTTTTGGTAATTACGCTGCTTCTACTTCTTTTTTCAGGCGGGATCATCAGAATAATTGGCCACGGCGGCGCCTCTCTTTTAACACGAATCATGGGCATGATATTAGCCGCTTTATCGGTTGAGTTTATTATGGAGGCCATCGGAGTCGCAAATTGGGTACAGACAATGTCATGACAGTTTCGCTCGCCTGCCTTATGCCATTGTTTGAGCCACTAACTACACAGGACTTTGAGGGTTGATTTCAACGTTACCAAAATGGGTTGAAGTTGGTGCCTTCATTCTGGCACTAGTAGCAGGCTTTGTTAATGCAGTCGGATTACTTAGTTTTGAGCATCAATCAGTCTCGCACTTGTCAGGTACCGCTACCTTATTAGGTACCGGCTTTTTAACATTGCCCTTTCAACATACCCTTCATTTACTGGGTATTTTATTGTCATTTCTATTTGGCTCGTCGATAGCTGGATTTTTATTACATGGTTCAACGCTAAAGCTTGGAAAGCATTACGATACTGCATTATTTTTAGAATCTGCCTTGTTACTAGTAACCCTATTGCTGCTAACTAAAGGCTCATTTTATGGCCATTTTTTTGCTTCGATGGCTTGCGGTTTACAAAATGCATTGGCAACAACCTATAGTGGAGCGATCATTAGAACCACCCACCTAACAGGAATTTTCACCGATTTAGGCATTATGCTTGGAGAGCTTGTTAAAGGTAACGAACTGGATAAACGTAAAACAAAACTTTTTTTAACGATCATTATTGGCTTTATATTGGGTGGTACCTTAGGCTCATTACTATTCTTAAAATACCATTTCATGGCATTATTGTTTCCAGCGAGTATCTGCCTGTTAATTTCTTTGGTTTATCGTTTATATTCTAAACAACACCATTAATATTAATAACCACCTGTCTATTTCTTGCTACACGCAAACCCTGCCAAAATAAGTTCGATACAAAAAAGGAATCATAATGCAGCTTTCTGAAGTCATCCCATGGGGAAGGTCGTTAAGCGAATACAGGGGCATGTTTTCGTTATCAGAATCTGATCTTAAAAAAAGCATTGTTGGCTGTGGAGATGGCCCAGCCAGCTTTAATGCCGAATTATCACGCACCAATGATCAGGTTGTGTCTGTAGACCCTATCTATCAATTTACTGCCGAGGAAATACGCTCAAGAATTGATACGGTTTACCCGCAGGTTATGGAGCAAGTTGCCAACAATACAATTGATTATGTGTGGAAAGACATCGCAAACGTTGAGGCCATGGGTAAAATTAGAATGGGTGCCATGCAAATATTCTTAAACGACTATGAGCACGGTAAAAAATCCGGCCGTTATGTAAATTCTGCACTACCCATGTTGCCTTTTAAAGATCATGCGTTTGAGCTGGCCTTATGTTCGCATTATTTATTTTTATACAGTGGGCATGTCGATCGAGCGCAGCACCTTCTATCGATGAAAGAGCTTTGTCGTATAGCCACCGAGGTTCGAGTTTATCCATTACTTTCATTAGGCGATAATCAAGTTTCACCACATTTAAAACCAGTAATGACTGCTTTAAAAGAATCTGGTTTTGAGGTTTCTCTTAGTGCCGTGCCGTATGAGTTTCAAAAAGGCGCTAGCGAAATGCTGGTAGTTAAACATGTCTAACAAAGAAACCTTTACCATGACTAAAGCGGTCACTTAACTCGACCGTTAAGCCTCATGGACTATTTTTCAGAACTCGGACATCTTGGCCTTTTCATTGCTGCATTTTTAGCCGCCACAGTTTTACCGTTAAGCTCAGAAATTGTTTTAAATGCTTTATTACTGAGCGGTTTATCACCCACTACGCTAGTTATCACTGCGACAATAGGCAATGTGCTCGGATCACTGACAAACTATGCCCTAGGCTACTGGGCTAGCTTGCTTGTAATAAAAAAATGGTTACGAATGTCGGAAGCTGATTTTATTCGAGCAGAACAGCGTTTTACTAAATACGGTTTGTTTTCCTTATGTTTTGCATGGGTTCCAATCATTGGCGACCCGTTAACCGTTATTGCCGGTGTTTTAAGGGTTCACTTACTCTGGTTTCTTATATTGGTTACGGCAGGTAAACTCCTGCGTTATATCGCCGTTAGTTATATGTTATTACAAGTAACTTGAGCTGATACAATGCTTAAGACTCGATTCAATCAAGTGTTATAAAGGCAAAATAAAGGCACCTTAAGTGATCTACTACATAACAAAAATTGTTATCACAACAGTTCTTATTGTAGCTGTCTCAGAGCTAGCAAAGCGAAGCTCTTTAATGGGCGCTTTACTGGCATCTATGCCTCTCATTTCGGTACTAGCAATGATTTGGCTATACATTGACACAAAAGATGTGGATAAGGTCAGCGCACTGTCAAGCAGTGTTTTTTGGCTTATTTTGCCATCTTTTGTTTTATTTATATCCCTCCCCTTTTTGTTAAGGTATGGCTTACATTTTTACACCAGCCTCAGCCTTTCTATTGCGCTTACAATTGGCAGTTATTGGCTTATGATGGTGGCTCTAAACCATTATGGCGTTAAGTTATAAATGACCATAAGGGTTTGTTAGCTAGGCTCGGCGTGCGAACTCCTCACCATTTAGCTCGCCATTAGACTCACGATATGAATCAGGAGATAACTGTGACTGATGTAACAGAGAAAAAACTATCCATTTTTGAACGTTATTTAAGTCTCTGGGTCGCTCTTTGTATTGGCGGTGGCATATTCTTAGGTAAAGCTGCGCCAGGCGTTGCAACTGTACTTAATGACTTTTCTATTTACCAAGTCTCCATCCCCATTGCTGTGTGCTTATTTTTTATGATGTACCCCATCATGGTTAAAATAGATTTTGCTCAGGTGCTTAAGTCTGCAAAAACACCAAAACCCGTTTTATTAACCCTATTTATAAACTGGGCGATTAAACCGTTCACGATGTTTGCCATTTCCTATTTCTTTTTAGGCTACTTATTTAGAGATTTTTTACCGGGTACAGAAGTCCTCGTAAATGGTGAGGAGGTGGAGTTATGGCGAAGTTATATCGCTGGGACGATTTTACTGGGAATTGCACCATGTACTGCCATGGTTTTAATGTGGAGCCACTTAGCCAAAGGAAACGGCGGCTTAACATTAGTGATGGTCGCTATCAATTCACTCATGATGCTTTTCCTTTATGGGCCATTAGGCACGGTACTACTGAATGTAAACGCAATGCCAGTCCCTTGGGAAACGATGCTTTTTTCTGTTTCTATCTATGTCGCCTTGCCATTGATCAGTGGTTATTTTTCAAGGCAATTAATCATCAAACATAAGGGCATGGATTGGTTTAATGAAAAGTTTTTACATTGGCTGACACCGGTGAGCATCTTAGCGTTGTTAATGACCCTTGTTTTGCTGTTTTCATTCAAAGGCGAGGTTATTGTTTCAAACCCTTTAACTATTTTATGGATAGCCATCCCCTTATTAGTACAGACGGTATTCATATTTACGTTAGGTTATTTTGTCTTGTCTCGATTGTTTAAACTCTCTTATCAAGATGCGGCACCGGTATCACTGATTGGTGCCTCTAACCACTTTGAAGTGGCGATTGCTACCGCAGTTATACTGTTTGGTCTTTCATCTGGAGCAGCCTTAGCCACTGTTGTGGGTGTTTTAATTGAAGTGCCTTTAATGTTAATGTTAGTTGCCTTATGCAAAAGAACGTCTTATTTATTTCAACGTTAAACGGTAATAACCGAATAACAAGTTGATAAGTAACACCTGTTATAATCGCCTATTAATAAAACTTGCCTCAAACTAATCATTGAACTCATCTTCGTTAACGACTCCTTTTAAATCGCCTGTTTTCAGGATGATGTGGATCGCTATGACCATCTCAAATGTTGGCACCTGGATGACAGAAATTGGCACCACCTGGCTGATGGCTTCCATGCCAACATCCGACCTTTATATCGCTTTAATCCAAACGGCCATCACCCTACCATTTTTATTTTTAGCCTACCCATCCGGCACGTTGGCTGACTTAATTGACCACCGTCGAATGTTGCTGGCCCTACATATCGCACTGTTTCTAACAGCAAGCGGCCTTGCGATCAGTACTTATTTTGATGCCGTTACGCCCTTAAGTTTGTTGCTATTTACTTTTGCCTTAGGTGCTGGCAATGCGATGATGAGGCCCGCTTGGGCAGCCAGCGTGCCCGATTTTGCGCCCAGAGCACAGTTGCCAAACGCGATTACTTTAAACACCTTAAGTACCAATGTTACCCGCGCCATTGGTCCGGCCATTGGTGGCTTTATTATTTTTCAATCTGGCCCAACTGGGGTTTTCATCTTTAACGCAGTTTCGTTTACCGGCTTAATTGTGGCCTTAGCTATTTGGAAACCCAAAAAACCAGATAATCAGTCTGCCTTGCCCGTTGAACGATTTATGGGTGCTTTTAAAGCTGGTTTACGCTACACACGAAATGTCCGTTCATTACGTATCGTATTATTCCGTAGTGCGATGTTTTTCTTTTTCGCCAGTGTTTCTTGGGCTTTATTACCCATTATTGTTATTCGTGAAATGAACATGGGCGCTCAAAGTTTCGGTATTTCAATGGCTGTCGTGGGCTTGGGAACAATTTTGGGTGCGTTCTTATTACCGCGGTTTCATCGTTTACTCACACGTAACCAAATTATTTCATTATCCACCGTCATTTTATCTTTACCCTTGGTACTGCTCGCTTATAAACCTAATTTGTATACCTTAGGCTTAACCTTAGTTGCTTTGGGTTGCGCGTGGATTTCTAGTTTTTCATCTTTTATTTTATCTGCTCAAATGGTCGTACCTAACTGGGTACGTGCACGCACCATTTCTCTTGTCATGCTTACCTTTGGCGGCAGCATGGGGTTTGGCAGCTTGGTATGGGGGAGCTTATCTGACCATTATGGCTCTAGCATTTCAATATTCATCGCGTCCACTGGACTACTACTCACTTTATTGTTAAGCCGCCGTTTTGCCATCGCAAATGATAGCTTAGACCCCTCTCCCACAACTCAATGGCCCATCGCTATTGATGAAGACTCAGTTCCCGGTGATAGAGGCCCCGTTTTGGTGTCTATTCAATACTGTATTCCTCAGGACAAAACAGATGAGTTTCTCTCTCTAATGAAAAAATTACGGGTTATTCGCAAAAGGAATGGCGCGTATTTCTGGCAAATATTTCATGATGCGAATGACCACCAGCTTTTTTCTGAAGTGTATATGTCTGAGTCCTGGTTTGAGGTCTTGCGTCAACGAGACCGAATGACCTATTCGGAAATGTCTATTCGTGATCAAGTTATGGCCATGCACGTTGGTGAAAAAGCACCGGCCACTTCCATTCAAATTGCAGGAAAAGCATAACCTCAATGAGTAGCTTAATACCCATGGTTTTAATCCTCGCCACCGGCGTGGCTTGGCATAAATTTGAACCCGGCGGTGTTACAACACAACAACTAAGAAGCACCCTAAGTGCCTTGGTGGTTAACCTGTTAGCACCTACCCTGATTTTATATATCATTCTTACAACGCCACTAAAAGAAGAGCTTTATCAGGTACCCATGACCGGCATTATCACCATCAGCCTGTGCTTGGGTCTAAGCCTAATCCTATTTTCTGGGCTGCTTCGTGCTGGGTATATTTCCCGCCCTCAAGCCGGTGCGTTAGTTTTAGCGGCTAGTTTTGGCAATGGCATGGGGATTTCCTTGCCTGCCGTTGAGGCCTTATTTGGTGCTGAAATGGCCAGCATTCCATTAATTTATGACCTGCTCGCTACCGTCCCTTTTGTTTGGATAATTGCCGTGCTGGTTGCAGCGCACTTTGGAACGCGCATTGCCGGTGGTCATTTAGGTCGTGAATTACTGCTGATGCCGCCCGTTTGGGCAATCGTTATAGCGTTAACCCTTCGGTATTTTCAATGGATCCCGCACGAAAGCATTATTCAGGCATTTAAAATGATGGGGCTGGCAACTGTGCCTATGTTACTTTTAATGGTGGGCGTAAACTTTAAAATAAGCAGCTTTAAATATGTTCTTTTGACAATACCAGCTATGTTCATTAAGCTGATTGTTAGCCCAGCCATCGCGTTTAGTAGTGGGGTTCCTGTTGGCTTAAGCGGTGAGGTGTTAATTATCACCAGCATTACAGCCGCTGCCCCCCCCGTTATCGTTGGTATTGCTTTAGCTGATCGATTTAAACTGGATTCTGCACTTTTTTGTACCGCATTAACCTTAGGCACAGCGGCTTACCTTTTAATAGCCCCTAGCCTTTCAGATTATTTAACACAATTAATATGAACACAGTTACGAAAACCCAATGGAGTGGTGTTTGCTTAAGCTTCCTAACCGGTATAGCGTCGGCCATTACTGTTACCAAAGCTAGCCCTGCTTTATTAGAGATAAAAAAAGAGTTACCGTTGAGTGTTATCCAAATTGGTTGGATTATGTCTTCGGCTGCCTTAGCCAGTGTCCTACTGGGCATATTTGTTGGCGCCTTATCGCATCGGTACGGCCCCAAAAAAGTGTTACAAATCGCATTAAGCCTGATTATTATTACCGCCGGCTTTAGCATCATTATCAATTCTGCTAACGAATTAATATTAAGCCGTATCATTGAAGGCATCGCCGTTATCTTTGTGTCTGTTGCTGCACCAACTTTAATTTCACATTTATCGAAACCTTCCGATATGGGATTAACAATGGGTGTTTGGGCACTTTGGATGCCCGCGGGAAGTGTGCTAACCTTTTTATTAGCCCCTGTGATTTTAGAGTTTTTTAACTGGCGTTGGCTGTGGGGCGCGGCGTTTTTTCTTGCCCTACCCTTACTTATACTATCAATAAAACTTGTTGACCCAACACGTACCGCCTCTGACACCGTTCATAAGAAACTCTCTCGGTCCGTTGTCTATAAGGCTATTATTATGGGGCTCATTTTTACCTGTTTCACTGGCACCTTCTTTAGCATGCTCACCTATCTTCCCACATACCTCATTGAAACCTATCAAGTTAGCTTGAGCAACGCACTTTTTATTACGACTATTTTGCCCGCTTTTATTATCCCTGGAAATTTAGTCAGCGGCTTTCTCATTCATCGGGGTATCCCTTGGTTTAAAATGCTGACGTTCCCCGCCGTCGCGCTTACTATCGTAATCACTCTACTGCTACATACAAGCTATCCAGACCAATTGGGTTTAATACTATTGGCTTTACTGGGGTTTTTCTTAGGCATGATACCCACTGCTATTTTTGCCCAAAGCCCTCGTTTAGCCGATAAGCCGATTGATACAGGCCGTGTTATAGGCATTGTTATTACTGGCCAAGGCCCAGGGATATTATTTGGCCCTCCACTGGCCGGGTTTTTAATCGGCAATCATCACCATTGGCAAAACCTGTATCCTTTTTACATACTGTTAACGATCAGTATTATTCTCTTCACTCAGCGCTTAAAGACACATCAGCCTGCGCATTAATTACTCTTCATGAAGTGCGTTAATCGGGTTTAAGTTTGCCGCTTGCCCAGCTGGGACAACACCGGCTATTAGGCCAATTACTGCTGACATCACTAATGCCAGCCCTAAGAAAAGTAAATTAAACGTTATCGGTAAGCCCGGTAAAAAAAGCTGTAACAAGCCGGTTAGCATAAACAGCAATACTAAGCCTAACAGGCCGCCCATTAACGCTAACACGGCAGCCTCACCCAAGAATAATATTAATATCGTTTTTTTATCCGCACCAAGCGCTCGGAGCAACCCCACTTCGGCTGTTCTTTCTCTTACCGTTGTTGTCATAATCGCCAAAATACCAACTGCACCAACGAGCAATGAAATAGCGCCTAGCCCACCCACCGATAATTTTAAAATAGAGAGTATTTTGCCCATTGACTCCAACATATCATTTTGTGTGGTTAGCGTGACATCTTCTCGCCCGTGACGCTTAATCATAAGATCCTTAATACGCGTTTCAATGCGCTTTAATGTTACATTTGCTGAAAACACTACATCAATTTCCATCAACGACTCTCTGTTAAACATCTGCAAACCATTTTGCGCTGGAATATAGATCGTATCGTCCATATCGACCCCAAGCATCTGGCCTTTTTTTTCAATAGTGCCAATGACCCGAAACCGCTGACCACCGACACGAATATGCTGGCCGAGTGGGTTTGAATCCCCAAACAATTCTTTTTTCATGGTGTAACCCAATACCGCTGTCGAGCGCGCATCTTCCAAATTACCGGAGAAAAAATTCCCTTGAGCCACTTTAAAGTCCCAGGCATCACTCATATCCGGCCCGACACCCAAAATAACCCCACTGCGCTGCAGATTATTAAACTCTACAACGCCCGAGCCTTGAACCACAGGCACCACCTTTTCAACACCCGTTAACTGCTTTAGCGCTTGTGCATCTCGCAATGTTAACGGTCGCACTGAAGACAGCAGGCCACCAGCGCCATGCGTTTCTTTTAAACCAGGGTTAATGGCAATAATTCGAGCGCCAAACTGTGAAAAACTGTCTAACACATACTGTTGAACCCCTTCGCCGATAGCCGTTAACAAGGTCACCGAGACAATGCCAACGGCCATTCCTAAAGCCGTTAATAAACTTCTCGACCGATAGCTCAATACCGAGCTAAAGATCCAGCGTCCACTATCGACCCAATTCAAGACACTTCCTTTTGCTGCTTACCTTGCAGCGCTTCAACGGGCGAAAGCATTGATGCTCGCTGGGCTGGCAACCATGCAAATATAAGCGCCAGTAATATCGCCAATAATATAGAACCCACTTGCGCCCACCAAGGTGAGTGAAATTGGACCTCTATAAAATATATATTCGCCAGTAAAACAATCAGCTGACTCAACGCTAAACCCGACATAGAGGCCACTGCTGCTATCAGCCCAGCCTCAGATAAAAACAACACCCGTACTGTTGATGAGGTTGCCCCCAATGCTTTGAGTAAGCCAATTTCCTTAACCCGCTGAGAAACCGTTATCATCATCATATTCATAATCAAAATACCGGCGACTAACATGCTGATAGAGGCAATGCCTGCCACCGCTATTGTTAATATATCCAATATTTCTTGAACCGAGGTCAACATAGCATCTTGAGAAATCACCGTAACGTCTTCTTCACCTTCATGTCGCTCTTTTAACAGCTCTATAATGGCTTGCTTTATATTATCGAGCTGTTGATAAACCCGCACCTCTGCAAATAAACGAAACAGCCCTTCTACATTAAACACAGACTGTGCATTTGCGACCGGAATAATAATCACATCATCCATATCAAAACCAAAACTAGTACCGCCTTGGTTTAATACCCCTATTACTCGAAATCGACTGTCTGCCAGCCGTATCCGTTCGCCAAGCGCAGGCTTATTTTGAAATAGCTCTTGTCGTAATTTATTGCCGATAACGCACACTGCTTCGCCTTTATCGAGGTCTAAAGTCGGTAGCATTTGACCTTGAGATACCTTTAATTGACGAATAAGGAAAAAATCTCGGCTCGTGCCAATCGTTAATACTTCACGAATTTTACCGTCATACGAGGCTTCAATATTACCGACCACTATGGGCGCCACTGCTTTTACACCTGATAGCCGAGAGACTGATATAGCATCTTTTAATGTCAACGGTCTTGGTGATTCACCTGTCAGAGGCGGCATACCACCGGTGGTTTCTTTTTTCCCAGGTAAAACAATTAACGTATTACGGCCGAGTACATTAAACTCTTTAAGGACAAATGATTTGGCTCCTTCGCCCAATGCTGTTAACAGGTTAACTGCAACAACACCAATGGCAATGGCAAGCCATAACGTTATCGTACGAAACCGGTGTCGACTTAAGACATGCGTTATAAACCCCACAATGTCTGACCAAAACATCGCTAAACTATACGCCCATCTAACATATTCAACTGCCTTTTCGCTCGTGCACCCAGTGTGGCGTCATGAGTTACTACCATTAAAGTAATACCTTCTGCGTTTAGTGATTCGAGCAACTGCGTCACACCCTCTCCAGATGTTGAGTCCAAATTACCCGTCGGTTCATCTGCTAATAAAATGCTCGGCTTCATCACTATTGCTCGGCCTATCGCAACACGTTGTCGTTGCCCACCTGATAATTGATTCGGGCTATGATGCGCTCGATCCATTAGGTGCAATTTATCAAGAATATCATCCACTGCCTGCTTACGTTGCTGCGCTGGGATGCCCGATAACATCATCGGCAACTCAATATTTTCTCGTGCCGATAGTCGGGGTACTAAATGATAAGACTGAAAAACAAAACCAATTTTTTGACTTCTTAACGTTGTCCGCTCGGCTTCCTCTAAGGTCGATACATTAATACCATCGAGCATATAATCACCCGAATTAGCCCTATCAAGCAGGCCTAAAATATTCATTAAGGTTGATTTACCTGAGCCTGACGGCCCCATCACAGCTATATACTCGCCTTGTTCAATCTTTAAAGAAACATCGTCCAGAGCATGAACAACTTGATCACCGATTTGAAACTTTTTTTCTAAATGATCTAATTCAATCATCGTCTATGGTCACTAAGGCTCCATCCACAGCGCCTTCTACATCAAGCGATATCAGCACTTGCTCAGTATCCGTTAAGCCCGCCTTAATTTCTGTATAACGCCAGTTACTCAAGCCCGGGGTAAACTCCGTTAAGGCCAACTGTTTATTAGATGCCTGATATACCAATACTTTATTGCCATCAATAATCGTTTCTGTCGGTAACCTAAGGGTGTTTTTCTGCTGCTCAATAACCACATCTACATCGGCGCTATAGCCGATAAGCATTTTTTGATAATGTTCTTTATCTACTAAATTAACATCTATATCTACCGTACGCGCTTGTTTTTCAAGCTCTTTTACATACGGTGCAATTCGCGAAACCTTTCCCTCAAACCGTTCCCCACGAAACGCATCTAATGTCAGGTGCACAAGCATACCCGGTTGAATTGAAGAGGCATCCACTTCATCGACAGGGGCTTGGACATACAAACAACCTTCGCCAATTAAATCAATGGCCGGCGGCGTTGCCACACCTGATGGAGATGGCGTAATGTACTCGCCCACTTCACCGTTAATTTCAGCAATCACACCCGAAAAGGGCGCTATTAATTCGGTTTTCTCTATCATCGCCTGTTGCAATTTCATACCGGCAATAGCACTGTCCTTACTAGCCTGGGCCTTCTTGCAACTTGCCGCTGAGATAGTCTCTTTCGTCTCGGCAGCATCCAAACGTTCCACAGACACCAGTTTTTTAGCCGCTAACCCTGTTAATCGCTTATGTTCACGTTTATTAAGGCTCGCCATACGGCAGCTTTCAATTACCGTGAGTTTGGCCGCTTCCACTCTGGCAATCGCCTCTTCAAAACGAGCTTGATGATCTTTATTCCATAGTCGAATAAGCACTTGATCTTTCTTAACGTGGTCACCCTCGTTAACAAACAACTCTGCAATTTGCCCACCGGTGGGTAATGATAAATGTGATCGGTTACAAGCTTTAATGGTACCTGCCCGAGTATTAGAAACCGTTAAATCTACTGGCCCTTTACTAACGGACACTAAGCGTACCGGCACTGGCTCTTCAGCACTGAAATAAAACCATGCCGATATCAGCAACAGCAATAAAATTAAACCCGTTATAACCTTAAGGTTTGTCATACAACCCCTCGTAGAAAACCATTAAACTTATGTTAACAGCGACGAAACGTAAGTCGCACAAGAGCACCTAAGCAAGCCCCGGAAATTGCTCAGGCAGTGCTTTAAGAAAAGAGGGCCGGGCGGCACAACGTGCATACCAATCATGTAAGTTTTGGAAGGACTCATCGATTGCTAAGCCATGTGTGATGGCCAAACAAAAGCGCGGTATTAAGGCGCATTCTGCCACTGAGAAATGCCCAGTAAAAAACTCACTCTGACCCAATTGCTCCGATAAGATGAGCTGCTCATCAAACCAGGCTAACCGAGTCGATTCCTTAACCTCGGCACTGGCTTCGTGTGTTGGGCTATCTCGTTTTTGCTTGATATAGGGAAATAGAACTTTTCCTAATTTGCTATCACTGTAGTGATGTAGCTGTCTGACCTTCGCACGTGCTTTAGGCGAGCTAGGCATCAGCTGTATTTCTGGACACTGGTCAAGCAGGTATTCAATAATCTGTGCTGACTCAGTTATCACCAAATCACCGTCTACCAAAACGGGCACTGTCGCATTTGGGTTTAAAGACACGACATCAGGGTGTTTTTTATCTAATTGAACAACAATTTCTCTAATGGTCAGCTTGGTTTCAAAAGCAACTAACCGTACCTTCCAACAAAAGGGGCAATCTGGCCGTTGATAAAGTGTTATTGACGATTCTGTTGTTACCATTAGATGTTTCTCAATCTCAGGTCATGCAAATGATCTTTCAACGAATCAATCCGATCATTTCCCCAAAAGATTTGATCGTCAACCGTAAACGATGGCACACCAATAACCCCTTTTGATTGTGCTTCTTGCCAATTCTCATCCATTTTAACGAGATAAGACTCATCACTACTGGCTGCTTCAACACATTCATGTGATAAGCCTATTACTTCTGCTACTTCAAACAAAGTATCTATTTCACCGATATTACGGCCTTCTGCCCACTCTTGCCTCATCACTTCAATGATATAAGGCTTCAACAGGCCTTCTTTTTCCGCTGCAAACGAGACTGCGCCTGCCAATGTTGGGTCCGTTTCAATCGGTGGTGGAGAAAATGGTATACCCATTTTCTTGCAACTACGTGCTACGTCTTGGCGTACTAAATGTATTTTCTTCTTTACTCGCTCAGGCGATGATCGACCGGCCCATCCGCCAAAAGGTTTCCATAAAAACTTTACGCGGTATTGATCAACGACAGAAAACATACTTTTAGACGCTAAATAACAATATGGACTTCTAAAATTAAAATAGACATTAACCTTGGTCGCTGCCTGCTCATTACTTGCTGTGTTATCGCTCATCCCTCACCCCTCCATACTTACATTTTTTTTATTAGTATAGACCGCTATATGTGCTATTAACATCCCTAGAAATACTGCTCAGGCATGCAGTATTGCAGATATAACGACATTAACCACTTGTTTTATTAGTGCATCGCTATCGCATACATACACTAGCCTAAACGCTAATGCTCGTCTTTATAGTTCAAACGATTCATGCAGCGTTGGTATTCTCACATCTGTTGCTTGAATTTTTGCAGCAAAGCTTTTCATGCTTTTCTCTTCACCATGAACAAGGTACGTCGTTTTAGGGTTCCCTGTTTTTGCATGCCATGCGATTAATTCAGTTTGGTCAGCATGCGCAGAAAAACCACCAATCGTATGAATACTGGCTTGAACAGGCATCTCTTCACCAAATATTTTTACTGTTTTTGCACCATCAATAATACGTCTTGCTAACGTTCCCTGAGCTGCAAAACCAACAAATACAATACTACTGCGCCGATTCCATAAATTATGTTTCAAATGATGCCGCACACGTCCGCCCGTACACATACCCGATCCTGCCATGATAACAGCACCACCACTCACCTGATTGATTGCCATTGACTCGGTCGTTTCACGCGTAAAATGTAGCCCTGGAAACCCAAAAGGGTCTTTGCCTTCATTAAACAGGTTTAGAGCTTCTGTGTTATAGCATTCAGGATGCCGCGCAAAAATTTGCGTTGCAGAAATTGCCATGGGTGAATCAAGAAACACATTAATAAAATGTTTTATCTTTTTACTAAGAATACCTTCTCGTAAAAAATAGAGCACTTCTTGCGCTCTTTCCATCGCAAACGTCGGAATGATGACATTTCCGCCACGGCCTATCGTTTCATTAATCACCCCATAAAGCTCTTCAATAGAGGGTTGTAATTGCTTATGCACCCTATCACCATAGGTTGTTTCCATAATAACCGTGTCTACTTTTGGCGGCCTGTCTGGTGCGTTCAAAATAGCCCGTCCACCGTAACCAAGATCACCTGAAAAGAGCACTCGTCGAACCGCACCCTTCTCTTCAAGCTGCAGAAGAATAGACGCTGACCCCAGAATATGCCCTGCCTCAAAAAAGGTTGCTTGTATCCCCGCTGCTAGCTGTTCAGATTGCCCGTAAATGGCTTGTCTGCCAAAAAACTCTAAACTATTGAGCGCATCCAAAATACTATATAGCGGCTCAATGTCCTTATCACTATTTTGCTGTCGTTTTGCTTTACGTTGTTGGTAGCGTGCCTCTTCTTCTTGTAGGCCAGCAGAATCCAGCATAACCAACCGAGCCAACTCCAATGAGGCTGCCGTGGTGATAACAACCCCTTTAAAACCGCGTTTCACCAACAGAGGGATTCGCCCGCAATGGTCTAAATGAGCATGCGTCAGTAATAAAAAATCTATCGAAGCAGGGTCAAAGCCAAACGGTTCAGCATTTTCTTCAATAATTTCTCGACTACCTTGATATAGCCCACAATCAATGAGAATGCGCTGACCGGCACATTCAATAAGATGACAGGAGCCGGTTACTCCCTTTGCAGCACCGTGGAATGTAATATTCAACTTGTCTCCTTTAACTTCAAATTTTTCTGAGCACGCCGATAAAAATAAAGTCCTATGCACTTCATCATATCATCTAAAAATACACCGCGTTACGTACCAACTTTCTAAACGATTGGCGAGCTCAGTCAGGCTTGAATGCTTATATCATGCGCCATCATCGAGCAACCCCATTGCCTTGTTTTATCACAAACTTGGGTGCGTAAATATCAGCAAATCGCACCTACTTTAATTGATATCACGTTAACTTGATCCGCATCAGATCTGACTTCATTTCATCATATCAACCCATATTGAAGTGCTATAGTGCCTTGAACATTTGCACATCACTATAGCCTTGGAACAAACCGTAACTTTCGACCTCGACCTTATTCAGCGTTATAACAAAGCTGGGCCACGCTACACCTCGTATCCAACAGCTGTTGAATTTAATGAAAATTTCACAGCTGAAAGTTATCAGCAGCAAGTTGACCTATCCAATCAACGAGGTGGGCCGCTATCTCTATATTTTCACCTGCCTTTTTGTGACACGGTCTGCTTTTATTGTGCCTGCAATAAAATCATTACCAAAAATCGTCAGCATGCTGTTCCCTACTTGAATAATTTACACAAAGAAATCGCCCTACAAGCAGCCTTATTTGATTCTAAACGCACCGTCGAACAACTACATTGGGGCGGTGGCACGCCCACTTTTATTAATCATCAACAAATGCGCGAACTGATGGCTGTTACACGCCAACATTTCACATTAGCAGATGATAATAACGGCGAGTTTTCCATTGAAATAGACCCTCGTGAAGCCGATGAAAAAACCATCGCTTTATTACGAGAGATTGGCTTCAATCGAATCAGTTTAGGGGTTCAAGATTTCAACCCCTTTGTTCAAAAGGCCGTTAATCGCATTCAAAGTGAAACCGAAACATTGGCGGTTGTTGATGCCGCCCGTGCAAATAATTTTCGTTCTATTAGCCTCGACCTGATTTATGGTTTACCCCATCAAACGCCTCGTAGCTTTTCACAAACGCTTGATAAAGTCATCCATGGCGCGAACCCTGACCGACTGTCTATTTTTAATTATGCACATATGCCTGAGCGCTTTAAAGTTCAACGCCAAATGAACAAGGACGAGTTACCCACGCCCGAAGTAAAACTAGAAATACTGCACCAATCTATTGATCAATTGACCAGCGCTGGGTATGTATACATTGGCATGGATCATTTCGCAAAGCCTGACGATGAGCTGGCTGTTGCCCAACACAATGGCAAACTCTACCGAAATTTTCAAGGCTACTCCACACGCTCTGAGTGTGACCTGATTGGCCTTGGCGTTACTTCTATTGGGCGTATTGCAGATTCCTACTCCCAAAACCAACGCACAATAGACGACTATGCAAACAGCTTGAAGCATAATGAACTAGCTATTTATCAGGGCATTACTCTGAATGCCGACGATAAAATTCGCCGTGCTGTGATCACTCAGCTTATTTGCCATTTCACGCTAGATATTAGGGCTATTGAAGAAGAACTTAATATTAATTTTGCCACTTACTTTGATGACGCCTACCCACAGCTCGATCAATTTTCGCGTGATGGGTTGATACGCTACGATACTAATGAAATTAAGGTCTTAGCCCCTGGGCAGTTGTTGATTAGAAATATTTGCATGGCATTTGATTTTTATAGCCAACAAAAAGCTAAACACCTTTTTTCGAGCGTGATTTAGCCCCCTTAAATCCCCCCACTAACAAGTCTTATTAAACATTAATTTTTGGCTGATTACCCAGTGGCCTGAAACGAATAATAAGTAATGGCAAGAGCGTCATATTCGCCAGTAAGGCTGCAATCATTGAAAACCCCGTTAAAAGACCAAAATATATAGTGGGTATAAAATTAGAAAATACTAAAATTGAAAAGCCTATCGTAATCGTCAACGATGTGTAATACATTGCTCGACCAATCGAACTATGGCTTCGCTGAGCCGCCAACCAATAATCTTGATGTTGGCTATATTCATCTATAAAACGGTGTACATAGTGAATCGTGTCATCGACGGCTATGCCTATACAAATAGCGGCGATGGTGATTGTCATCATATCCAGTGGAATTGCTAACCAGCCCATTAGCCCAAGCACCATTCCCGCGGCCATTATATTGGGGATGATGGCGATGGCTGCTAAGCGTATGTTTTGAAAAAGTATTGCCAGCATTATCAAAATAGCAACAAACACAACGCCTAAGGTTAAAATTTGTGAGCGAAATAAGCTTTGAAGCATATTATTATAGAGAACGACCATGCCGGTAACTTTAATTTGCTCCTCATCTATCCCAAGGTCACGGTTTAGACCCTGTTTAATTTCTGCCAATAACTCTCCGCGTTGTAGTGATGGGTCTGATTCAAAAATTCTGATGCTAAAACGTAATTGATTGCCATCGGCAGACATGTAAGGCTCAATTAACGATTCCTTAATAACAGGGGGCAACTTTTTATAAAGAATCGCCAGCTCAAAATCATTATTTAGAATCTCCTCATTGAGCGTTTTCAGCAAACTTACTGCTGTTGCTATGGAGATTACCTTCCCTGTTTCATCAAAGGCATCAAGGTAATTATGTATCTCCTCAATCTTCCCTAGCATCTGACTGTTAAACCAATAACTTGAGCCTGTTATTCCAATAGCAGCATCACCATACTCATCATCAAAGAACTCATCGTCCTCCTCATATATTTCTTCTTCAGCCTCTTCTTCGTAAAAATAAGCCGGTGCATCAATAACCACATCCATGGGGGTTGTACCGCCTAGCTTTTGGTCTATCAGCTCCATACCCTGATAAATTTCTGTCGACTCTTTATAGTAATCTATAAAACGGTTTTCAACGGTTAGTTGAGCAAGCCCCCAAACACTTAACACCGCCAAGAGAACAAAAGACAACATGATTCCACGACCATATTGCTTATTCTTATCTGCCAAAAACTGTGTCAGCTTCTCGGTAATATCATGTTCTTGCGTCGGCTTTTCCTTATTTAATAACACCACTGCCGCAGGAAATAATGTAAACGTCATCAGCTGCGCGATGCCAATACCTATTACCATCATCCAACCAAAATCAATCACTGGGCGAATACCGCTAACCAGTAGCGAACCGAAGGCCACCATCGTGGTGATCGATGTATACAAGCAGGGAATAAATTTACTTTTTACCGTCTCAAGCACTAATTCTCGCTGATCATAATTTGCCAGTGTTCGATGTAATTCTCTATACCGGACAATTAAATGAACCAATAACGATAACGTTAAGATAAGAAGCAATGAAACAAAGTTTGATGAAACAACCGTCACCGGCCAATTTAAAAGGCCCAAGATACCAATCACACTCATTGCTGATGCTGAACAGGTCATCATGGCCAGAATAACCCAGTGTAAGCGTCTAAAAATGACACTTAAAATAATGATGAGAATCACAAAAACAGCAATACCAAACGTTAATAAATCATGCCGAATAAAGTCTATCGAGTCGCTGGCAATCATCGGCACGCCCCCTAAAAACAAGTGCGCGGACTTTCGGTGTTGATCCATGATATTACGTACTGTCTCAATATCTTTACTTTGTTGGACCTGTAACAATGCGTTATAAGCATCAAACTCACCTGAAATTTTTTGCAGTAAGTTAGCCTCTTTTACAGAGAGCCTATTTTCTAACTGCTTGGTACGCAAAGCATCACGACTTTTTAGCAAACTCTCCCACTTTTCATCAAATTTAAACGTTATTTGCAAGGCAGTCGTTTCCCCATCAGGACTGATTAATAGATTACGGTAAAGCGGACTAGAAATTATCTCTTGCTTAGCTAGCTCACGATCAACCTTAGGGCTTTCTAACGTAATAACCTCCTCGCTTAACTCATACAACGTCATCGGAGGGCTATTAATTAAAGGCACATCTAATAAAGTAGTTACTGACTCAACTCGATCAATCTTTTTTAATTTTGACCGTAACTGATTTATGTCTTGTAGCACCTCATCTGAAAACATATCCAACTGAGGTGTATAGGTAAGAATTAAACTATCATCTGAGCCATAGCGCGCCTTTATTGACCGATAAAGCTCTAATGATTCATCATTTTCTAGGACTAACGAATCAGCAGAGGCATCTAGTCTAAATTTAGTAGCATGAGTCCCCAGAAAAATGACTAAAAGCACCATCACGACCATTGTAAAAACAGGTCGACCTAAAACGGTCCGGTTATAAATGGCTAATAATGTTGTCGACATATTATTTATAGATTCATTAATGAATTGTCTATAAGCATACGGGTAAACAGCATATTACTAAATTTAATTTGTGATTTTTTTCACTTAAAGATTTTTTAAAAGGCCAGCAACACCTTCTTTTTATCACCCACCCGCTATAGGCTTTATACGGTTACCGAATAAAGTAAATCTAGCGCATTGAAAAACCTTATTTAAATAAAAAAGCCTCAACTCCCTAAACGGGAATTGAGGCTTTTTATATGGTGGGCCTACAAGGACTTGAACCTTGGACAAATGGATTATGAGTCCACTGCTCTAACCAACTGAGCTATAGGCCCATTGTTCTATTCTGACGTATCTATAAAGCTACGTAAATGCTCTGTTCGTGAAGGGTGACGTAATTTACGTAATGCTTTTGCTTCAATTTGGCGTATTCTCTCACGAGTCACATCAAATTGCTTGCCCACTTCTTCCAATGTGTGATCAGTATTCATATTAATACCGAATCGCATTCTAATCACTTTTGCTTCGCGAGCGGTTAAGCCAGCAAGTACGTCTTGTGTTGACTCTCTCAAGCTTTCAATTGTTGCTGAGTCTACTGGTGACACTGCGTTAGCATCTTCAATAAAGTCACCTAGGCTTGAATCCTCATCATCACCGATCGGTGTACCCATAGAGATAGGCTCTTTTGCAATTTTAAGTACTTTGCGGACCTTGTCTTCTGGCATTTCCATTTCTATCGCCAACTCTTCTGGTAATGCTTCTCGACCTTTTTCTTGCAAAATTTGACGTGAAATACGATTCAATTTATTAATCGTTTCTATCATATGCACTGGTATACGAATCGTTCTTGCTTGGTCGGCTATGGAACGCGTAATGGCCTGACGAATCCACCATGTTGCATAGGTAGAGAACTTATAACCACGACGATATTCAAACTTATCAACCGCTTTCATTAAGCCGATATTGCCTTCTTGAATAAGGTCTAGGAATTGCAGCCCTCGGTTTGTGTATTTTTTAGCAATGGAGATCACCAATCGTAAATTGGCTTCAACCATTTCTTTTTTAGCACGGCGCATTTTGGCTTCGCCAATCGATAAGCGACGGTTAATGTCTTTGATTTCTGTCGTGACTAAAGAGCTTTCGCTTTCTACATTAGCCAGCCTAACTTGTGCTTTTTTAATTTCATGGAAATTTTCTTTAATAACAGCAACAAATGGCTCGTCTGTTTTTAAGTGCTCTTCTAACCATGTTATGTCACTTTCATTTTTAACAAAGCCTGCGATAAATAACTTACGCGGCATTTTTGCTTGTTTAACGCAGATGTCAATAATGGTTTTTTCTTGAGCTCTAACCAACTCAACACATTGTTTCATTTCATTTGAAAGCAATGTAAAGAAACGCGGTGTAAATTTAAGCGCCATAAACAATAAGGCCAACTCATCAAACTCTTTTTGAGTTTTTTCTGAGGCATAACCTTCTTTTTTAATCACCTTAGTACATTCTTTGTACTTAGCCGCAATTTCGTTAATACGAACTTCGACATCTTCGATGGTTAATGCTGGAATTTCAGGCGCACTTTCATCTTTCGCTGCCGCAGGCTGCGTGTAATCATAGTCGTCTTCTAAATCAACAAAATCTGGAATATAGTCTGCTAGGCGAAGTTCATCACTCTTAATTTTTTCGAACACATCAAAAAAGCGATCCACAACAGCTGGGTAACGAACAATCGCCGCCAACATTTCGTTTTGCCCTTCTTCAATACGCTTAGCTATATCAAGCTCACCTTGGCGAGTTAATAAGCCAACCGTGCCCATTTCACGCATGTACATACGGACAGGGTCTGTCGTTCGGCCTAACTCTTTATCAACGGTTGCTAAAGCAACAGCCGCTACTTCAGCCGCAGCAGATTCATCAACCGTTTGAGCAACGGTGCCATCGGATACAGTATCTGACTCTGGCGCCTCTTCGCTGACACTAATGCCCATATCTGAAATCATTGTAATGATTTCTTCAATACGCTCTGGCTCCACGTCTTGGGGTAGGTGATCGTTCACCTCCGCATACGTCAAGTAACCTTGCTCATGCCCTTTACTAATCAATGCTTTGATTTTAGAGGTTTGTTCTTTCTGTTGTTCTTTATCCATTATGTTCCCGTGAACTAAGTACAAATTTTCGCCAACTGAACCGAGTATTTTAGCAGATATTCTTAATTTATCTACGAATGTTCTTTTATTTCATTAATTCTCTAAGCTCATCTCTTTCTTCTTCACTTAAATCTTCTGCTTTTGCCAATAATATTTCATAACGACTCTTTTTTGCCTGCTCTTTCAAGCGCTCAATTGCGCCTAAAAACTCCTGCTCAGTCGACTCCCCTTCGATTAATCGCTCTTCGGCAAACAATGCTCTAATAATTTTTTCATGTTCGTGCCCACGAAACCGTTCTAGCAGCATTGCTGGCGATACCTCTATATGACCATTTAACACCGAAATAATTTCATTTAATACCGGCATTCCTGGCACATTTAATTGTAACCAAGCGTCTTGTGTATTAATTTTTTGCACCAACGCAGGCTCATGAAGAATCAGCATTATTAAATGCCTCATAGCCGAAAGGGGGGCGGCCCCAGTTTTTTTAACAACTTGTCGCGCACCGAATCGAGGTTTGAAGGAAGCGGCCGCACCTTGCTTTTCCATTTTAGTTAGCTGTGCTAATTGTTTCTTCATTAATTCTGCAAAAGCACCCGCAGGTAATGTATCTAGCAATGGTTTCGCTTGCTCCATAAAACCAGCCCGCCCTTCGATTGTCGTCAACGGGTGCTGTTTACCTAAGTAATCAAAAAAATAACTGGACAACGGCGTCGCCTGCTCTACCAACTGCTCAAAGTGTGAGGCCCCTTTTTCACGAATTAAACTATCAGGATCTTCACCCTCAGCTAACAGTAATACTTTTATTTGCCGTCCAGTGCGCAAAGCTGGCAAAGCATTCGTCACAGCACGCCATGCTGCTTTTTGTCCCGCTGTGTCACCATCCATACATATCACCAAGGTGGACACAGAGCGAAATAATAAATCAACGTGCTCGCGAGTGATTGCGGTACCCAAGGCAGCAACAGCATTTGTAACGCCCTGCTGATAAAGCGAAATAACGTCTAAGTAGCCTTCAACCACAATAATTTGCTGTATTTTAGTAGACGATTTTAGCGCTTCATATAAACCATATACTTCACGGCCTTTATGGTAGAGCGGCGTTTCTGGAGAATTTAAATACTTTGGCTCGCCGCCATCTAGAACTCGACCACCAAACCCGATAGTTTGCCCACGTTTATTACGGATAGGGAAAATAATTCGCTCTCTAAAGCGGTCATACGTTTTATTATTTTCATTCGTCACCACAAGCCCTAATTCACCTAACTGATGGAGCGAATCGTTATCTTGGCCCAACGACGACAGCAAATTACTCCAACCTGGTGGTGCAAAACCTAATTGGAAGGTTTTAGCCACTTCGCCTGTCAGCCCTCTATTTTTCAAGTACTCCGTCGCAATATGACTGGCCCCATGCTGTCGCAGTTGCTGCTGGTAAAAGTCACTCACCTTCTCATTCATACGCAGCAGTGGCGATAAATCCCGTTTCGGTTTCTCCGTTTCAAACCCTTGCTCGCGTACAACTTCCACGCCAGCGCGGCTTGCTAATTCTTCAATTGCTTCTACAAAACTAAAGTGGCTGTAATCCATTAAAAAGCCAATCACCGAACCACTCTGGCCACAACCAAAACAATGATAAAACTGCTTGTCTTGGCTGACAGTAAAACTGGGGGTTTTCTCGTTATGAAAAGGGCAGCAAGCAGAGTAGTTTGCACCTTTTTTTTTCAACGGTAGCAAGCTATCAATCACCTCGACAATATCGGTTCTTGCCAATAAGTCATCAATAAAATGCTGGGGGATTCGACCTGCCATGATTATGGTATTTTATTTACCCTATGATTCTTGCTTGAAGCATAGACGACATTAACAAGCGTTAATACTTTTCTATACGAGCCGGAAGTGCCCAGTGAAATTGATGCGCTTCTCCATGCCTACCAATTTGTCATACAGTGATCATGCGGACCACTAAATAAAAACAAATTAAGAAAGCTTGGCTTTTATTTTACCGCTTGCCGCACCAACGTCTGCACGACCTTGTAATTTAGGGCGAAGAATACCCATCACTTTACCCATATCTTTCATGCCTTGCGCACCAGATTCGGTAATCGCCTGATCGATCAGTTGATCGACCTCTGATTCAGTTAATTGTTGGGGCAAGTACTGCTGGATAATACTTGTTTCTTTTTGCTCTATCAGTGATAGGTCGTCACGACCTGCTTTGTCAAACGCCTCTATTGAATCACGACGCTGTTTGACCATCTTATCGAGCAATTGAAGGACTTGCGTATCATCTAATTCGATACGCTCATCGACTTCTTTTTGCTTAATAGCAGCGAGTATTAAACGAATAACACTCAGCTTTTCTTTTTCTTTAGCCTTCATTGCTAACTTCATATCCTCACGGATACGGTGCAATAAAGGCGTGGCTTGTTCGCTCATTATGTTAACGACGCGAGTAGCAAATATTAGCTACGGCCACGACGAAGGTTGTTCAATGCGCGACGTGTGCGAGACAACCCTTTCAAATGACGTTTAACCGCTGCAGCTGCTTTACGCTTGCGCTCAGCAGTTGGCTTTTCATAAAACTCACGTTTACGTGATTCAGCCAAAACGCCGGCTCTTTCACATGTACGCTTAAAACGACGTAGAGCAAAGTCAAATGGTTCGTTATCTTTAACGCGAACTGAAGGCATGTATTTCTCTCTTCTTAAAAGTTAAATGGTGTAAAAGGATGGCGGATTATACACGCAGCAAAGCCATATGCCAACACCCATACTCTCCTAATAACAACACCTTTAACGAAAATCTATTGTTAATGGTTAACGTGAGCTTCATATCGTTTAGGCAGAAAGCGCCTTGTTTGCGTATAATAGCCTGCTTTAAAACCTTGCTAAACCATCGCCATCAATGACTACCCAGCCACCACTTGTTCTTGGTATTGAAACATCCTGTGACGAAACAGGCGTTGCCTTGTATGGCGAACGCGGCTTACTCGCTGATGCGCTGTATAGCCAAATTGACATGCATGCGGAGTACGGAGGCGTTGTGCCTGAACTGGCTTCACGAGACCACGTCCGTAAACTAATTCCACTTATTAAACAATGCTTTGCTAATGCCAGCGTAACTAGTCGTGAGTTGTCCGGCGTTGCCTATACATCTGGGCCGGGACTTGTTGGCGCTCTGTTTGCTGGAGCTAGCGTTGCTCGAAGCTTGGCTTATGCATGGGACATCCCCTCTATCGGCGTTCACCATATGGAAGGTCATTTATTAGCCCCCATGCTTGAAACAACACCACCTAGCTTTCCTTTTGTTGCCTTATTGGTCTCAGGTGGGCACACACAATTAATTAAGGTCAATCAAATAGGTGACTATCAACTACTCGGCGAATCCTTAGATGATGCTGCCGGCGAAGCCTTTGATAAAACAGCAAAATTACTCAATTTAGGCTACCCAGGGGGACCTGCCTTGGCCGCTTGCGCCAAAAATGGCAATCCGGAAAGGTTTAATTTTCCACGCCCTATGACCAACCGGCCAGGGCTTGATTTTAGCTTTAGCGGGCTCAAAACTTTTGCCTTAACAACCAGCCAGCAACATGCTTTAGACGAGCAAACCTGTGCTGATATCGCCAGAGCCTTCGAAGATGCCGTGGCTGACACATTGGCGATTAAATGCAAACGCGCTTTAACTCAAACCGGGCTCTCTACCCTAGTGGTTGCTGGTGGCGTCAGCGCCAACCAACGTTTACGTAAAACACTGGACCAAATGGCCAAAGAAATCAGCGCCAAGGTATTTTATCCCCGCCATGAATTTTGTACTGACAATGGCGCCATGATCGCTTACGCTGGTTATCAACGTCTATTAGCTGGGGAATTCGACGAGCTCAGCATTAAAGCTCGACCTCGCTGGCCATTATCTGCACTTAATACGCCTCAAACAAAGTAAACAAAGACCTTATGGATATTATTTTTCTACGAAACTTACGAATTGAAGCCATCATTGGCATTTTTGACTGGGAACGCAAAGTAAAACAGCCCGTTTTTTTTGATATCGAAATGGCCGCGGACATAAAAAAAGCTGCTGCTAGTGATCATATTGACGACACTTTAGACTATAAATCTCTATCGAAAGCAGTGATTGATTTTGTCGAAAAAAGTGAGTTTCAGTTAGTTGAAACATTAGCCGAAAAAGTTGCCGAACTGATTATTCATGATTTCAATGTCCCTTGGCTAAAGCTAACCTTGAATAAGAAAGGAGCATTACGCCATGCCGATGACGTTGGCATTATTATTGAGCGTGGATCAAAACCCCAATGACCACTGTTTACCTAAGCATTGGCAGCAACATTGAGCGCGAAAAACATATCCGTGCCGGTATAAATGCCTTAAAAAAACAATTCGGTAACCTCACCTTATCCAGCGTTTATGAGTCCGACGCGGTTGGTTTTGATGGTCAACCCTTTCTAAATTTAATTGCTGCTTTTGAAACAGATCTGTCCGCAATACAAGTAGATACCATTCTTGATACGATTGAAAAAGACAATGGCCGCACCCTTGATCAGAAAAAATTTAACCCGCGAACACTGGATTTAGATTTAATCCTGTATGGCAACTTCATCAGCAAAGACCCTCTTCTCGATATTCCGCGTGGCGAAATAACTCAGTATGCATTCGTCTTAGAGCCACTGGCTGAAATTGCTGGCAACCTACAACACCCTGTTTTACAGACCTCTTACCAGCAGCTCTGGCAACATTTCGACAAATCTAACATCGTACAAAAACGCATTGATTTTAGTTGGGATTAGACAAGGCTTTTACCGCCATCAACCGCAATCACCTGACCGGTAATATAAGCCGCATTTTGGGCTAAAAATAACACTGTTTCGGCAATATCGCTGGGTGCACCTTGTCGCTGCAAAGGAATTTTTTCAACAATGCTGTCGGTCAATTCAGTTGCCTGACTTTCTGGCCATAAAATTGCCCCTGGCGATACGCCATTCACACGCACATCTGGCGCCAACTCCTTAGCTAACGATTCTGTTAACGCATATAACCCCGCTTTTGCGGTGCTATAAATCGGGTAATCTACCAATGAACGTTTAGCATAAATATCAACAATATTAACAATACAACCTTTGGTTTTTTTTAATGCCTTGAACGCCACTTTACTGACAAAAAATGGGGCTTTTAAATTACTCCCCATCAAATCATTCCACTCACTCTCATTAGCATCGCCAACTGGCGTTGGGTAAAATGTAGACGCATTATTAATCAACACGTCCAAACGCCCATGTCTAGTAATCACCTGATCGACCATCTGCTCAATTTTCTGCACCGACTGTAAATCCGCTTTTATAGCCCACGCAGAGTGCTCTCTTTTATTATTTAATAGCTGAACAAGCTCATCCGCTTCGCTGCGTGAATGACGATAGTGAACCACAACACCGTACCCTGCCGCATGAAACGTTTTCGTCATTTGCGCGCCAATTCGCCTTGCCGCACCAGTAATTAACACTATTTTCTGCAATTTGGACACACCACCCTCGAATTAAACTAGACTTTCAATAAGAACATACTACTGAATAACATATGCAAAACCGATTCTTTTTGTTGCTATTTTTGGCCCTTCTATTAAGTGCTTGCGCTCAAGTCCCTGACCAAAAAGGCTACCATTACGAATACTTCAATCTTAACGCCATGGCCAAGACTGATATCGACATGGTCGCTGACACCCACGTAAAACAAACTATCAAACACCTGAGGCTACTAGCAACAAAACTCTACAAACGTAACCCACGAGAATGGAAGAAAACCAATTTAAAATCAAGAGAAGCCGCTGTAGCACGTATTTTTAAACAACCCTTTCCAACCGTAAATGGCAAAAGTAGCGTGGACAGTATTCGACTCGCTTTTAACGAACAATATCAAGGTGACCGTGTACTTGCTTATGTATCGGGCTTAGCTAGCATGCTTACTTTGTCATATAACGGTAAAAGCCAGTTTTATTTATTCGATAGCTTAGATGCTCAAAAAGTGTATAACGGCGCACGCAATATTGAAGTCGCTTCGTGGTTACTGCAAACCAAAAGAAAACAAAATGGAGAACTTTTTTTACTCAGTTCTGGTAAAGGCCTCTCCGCAACAAACCGAAGTTATGATCGGTTATTTGGCAAGCTCATTGGTCAACAGGATCTGCTCGCGCTGGTTATTGCGACTAAAAACCATCGCACTATAAAAAATGTTTTTCAGTCGGCTGCCCGGTTTGTCTTTTTGCCCGTTTAAGCCTCTAAATATGCATGCTCAGTATTATAAAATACACACAACAACATCATTGGCAGACTTTATGCCCAACGACTTTAGTCTGCTCTTGCATGCTTTAATTGTTGAATGACTTCAAGCCGCCGTTTATGAATGGCATCACCAATTTTCTTACCCACTAAACCCCGTTTAACAAACTCTTTAGGGTCAACTTCATTCGCTGCAAAGTAAGCCTGTTTAATCCAATCAGCCTGTGGATAGTCCTTGTTTTCAAAACCCTTTCGACCTCTGGCGTCTGCCTCACAAGCCAATAAAAATGAGGTTAATTTTTGCGGTTGGCGAAAAGCCCCTAATGCCTCCAACACTTTCAATAAGGTCGCTGCTTTTAACTCAAATGCCCGATGACAATGCGTATGATATTTCATCACTTTTTCTGCCAGATCAACAAATTCATTGGGAATTCGCAAACGTGTTGCCATCGTCTTTAAAGCCGTTAACCCCATCTCCTCATGACCATGATGAGACGGCCAGTTATCCGCTTTCGTCAGCCCTTTCCCAAGGTCATGCACCAATGCCGCAAAACGCACGACAGCACTGTCCGATAACTTAGCGGCTTGACGTAGCACCATCATTGTATGAATACCGGTGTCAATTTCAGGATGGTGCTTTGCTGGCTGAGGGACACCGAATAATACGTCCAACTCCGGCAAAATAACCGCTAAGGCGTCACATTGCCTTAATACTTCAAAAAATATATCTGGTGATTGCTCACCCAATGAGCGACTAATTTCTTGCCAAACACGCTCCGCTGTTAACAAGGCAAGCTCACCACTACTAACCATTTCTTGCATCATTTTCATGGTCTCTGGCGCCACGCTAAAACCCAGATGCGCATAACGTGCAGCAAATCGTGCCACGCGCAAGATGCGTAACGGGTCTTCTGTAAAGTGTGGAGACACGTGACGCAATATTCGAGCTTCTAAATCAACTTTGCCACCATATGGGTCAATCAATTCGTCGGCACGTTGTGCCATCGCATTGATCGTCAAATCACGCCGTTGCAAATCTTCCTCTAATGTCACTTCCGGTGACGCATGCACTTCAAACCCTTTGTAACCACCGCCTATTTTGCGTTCTGTTCTTGCTAAGGCATATTCCGCTTTTGTATCCGGGTGAAGAAAAACAGGAAAATCCTTACCTACTTGCTCAAAGCCTTGTTGTAGCATTTCACCTACCGATGAGCCAACAACAACATAATCCCTATCCTTTGACGGATAGTTAAGCAGCTTATCCCTGACGGCACCGCCTACCAGATATATCTCCATTACCATAGTCTAATATATGTTATGATTTTAAGCTTTTTTTCAACCCAAGGTTTTATTGTGTTAGAGATTTTCATGTACTGTTTGCTGTTTGGATCCTTCACAGGACTGATTTCAGGCCTCTTAGGTATCGGCGGCGGTATTGCTATTGTGCCATTTTTAGCTTGGCTATTACCCCTCCATGGTATGCCAGTAGAAACCAGCATGCAAACTGCGATTGCTACTTCTTTAGCCACTATTATTATCACCTCCCTTTCCGCCATTTATGCGCAAAACAAGCGTGGCGCCATTGACTGGAAAGTTGTTAAATATTTCACCCCAGGTATTGCTATTGGCGCTTATTTTGGCGCCCACTTAGTGCATTACCTGACGACTGAGCTGCTCTCTATGGTGTTTGGTGGGTTTTTATTACTGAATGGCCTTCGTATGGCACTAAAGTTAACACCGAATCCTGAGCGCAAACTGCCTTCGCCACTACCCTTGAGTCTCGCCGGTAGTGTTTTAGGCATACTTTCCACGCTGATTGGTATTGGTGGCGGTACTTTTACTGTTCCGTACATGTTATTGCACAACGTACCGATGAAAAAAGCTATTGCGTTTGGAAGCACCTTTGGCCTGCCTATTGCCATTTTTGGTGCCATTAGTTTTATTATTCTCGGCCTAAAAAACACTATCCCCATGGAAGGCAATATTGGCTATATTAATATACCTGCCTTTCTGGGCATTAGTGTGGCCAGCTTATTCGCCGCACCGATTGGTGTGCACCTAGCTCACACGCTCCCTACCGGTGCAATGAAGAAAACGTTTGCCGTCATCATGCTTTTTGTTGGCTTAAAAATGTTTATCAGCGCAATTTTTTAATTATTTAACAGCCGCCTTATAGAGCAACATACCCACCAACATGGATACCACGACCAGCAACGGTTCTTGAAAACCAAACCCTAAACTTGCAACCGCAGGACCTGGGCAATAACCAATAACGCCCCAACCAATACCAAATAACGCCGCGCCTATAATTAACGGACGATCTATTTGTAATAAAGTTGGTAATTGAAAGTCGTCAGCCAAAAGAGGCTTACCTCTTGAAAAAATAAAACGGTAAGCAAGCGTTGTTGTTAAAACAGCGCCCCCTAAAACAAACATTAAACTGGGGTCCCATTGACCGGTGATATCTAAAAAATTGATCACTTTATTGGGGTTTACCATTTGCGATAACGCCAAACCGACGCCAAAAATAACACCGGCAACTAACGCACTGAGTATTTTAAGCATTATTAACCCCCCGTAATTTGTTTGAAAACATACACTGTTACAATGCCACTTAACAAAAACGTCGCTGTTGCTACTAATGAGCGCAGAGAAAAACGTGAAATACCACAAATTCCATGCCCACTAGTACAACCACTACCCATTGCTGTGCCTATTCCAACCACCAACCCGCCGGCAATTAATAATATTGTAGACATCGATTCCCTAGCCGCTATTGTGATTGGGAAAAAGTGCATATAAACCGCACCTCCTAAAACAAGACCAACAACAAAGGCAAAGCGCCATGCCTTTTCTTCAAACGAAGGCGCATTAAAGACACCGGCGACAATGCCACTAATGCCTGCAATACGACCATTTAAGTACATTAAAATACTCGCACTGATACCAATTAATACACCGCCTGCCAACGATAAATAGGGGGTAAAGTTCTCCATAGTGTCACTTCTCTTATGTTATGAATAAATTTATATTATTAAATATAATAAGCATATTATCAAAAACATATTAACCCCCTAGACCCTGCTGAGAAGATAAATCTTGTGTAAAATACACGCCATGAAAAACAAAACCGACCAATGGCATACCTTACATGCCGAAACAGCCAGCATTGAGTGGAAAGACTTAGAGCGTTTTTTTGCTCGCGGTAATTTATTACGTGTTTCCAGTGAGCTTGATCTTGTGGATGCCGCTGTGGAAATGGCTAATGACAATAAACCAGTTATTGAACAATGGATCGCTGAGAACCGTTTATCAGCCGTTTCAAATGAAGAGGCTTTATTATGGTCAAAAGGTGATAGCAACCTTTGGTCTGTTATTGTATTACCTTGGATTCTCGTTCAGCAACGTAAAGAGGCTCGCTAGAAAGCTGCTTTCATTACGCTGGTTAAAACCGGGTGTGGCGTGGCGGCCTGAGTTCAGCTTTCTATCATAAAAACGATTTATCATTAACGTTCTTATCACCCTTAGCGCTCTAGCTCTAGCTTTAGCCCAACATCGCGGCCCACGCCTTTTCCAACCGCTTTTCTGAGATAGGTTGCCTAGTTTTAATTTGCTGGGCAAACAGCGATATTCTGAATTCTTCTAACATCCAGCGGAAAGCTTCATTTTCCGGGTTTGCGCCTGATGAAGACACCCACAGCCAAAACTTCTTTTCAAAATACTGCGCCTGTTTTGTTTTTTCTTGGTCTTTATGTAATTGCCCGCCTGCTTTTTCCAACCTAAGCTGAATTGCTTTTAAATAACGTGTGTAAAACCTTAACTGGTCTGCCGAAACGTGCCTAACAAACCCGTTGAAACATAAACAAGACAATTGCTTAGAAATATCCTCATACATAACTTTTTCATTACGCCACTGTTCAAGCTCTTTTGCTAGCTTTTGATATTGAGACAAAAGCTGCGAAATAACCTCCGAAAGTTCATAGCCTTTTGCATACAATGAAATATCATTTTTCTGCGCCGCTGCATCAAACTCAGCTTCAGTACGAATATCTTGGTCAGCAAAAAAACTAGCAATCAATTGATAGGCCAAATCATCGAAAACATCCTCCCCATGGCTCCGTTTGCAATGAGGATGCAATGGCAATTGTTGATAACTAAACGCCTGTGCGGTGGTGATGGCTGACTGCCGGCTTAGTTTTTTTAGCTCTTTTGAAAACTTCAAACGAAATAACCGTATCAAGCCATTTCGGTGAGTTTTTTGCGCCTGTTCAGCTGAATCCATTAGCGTGAGCCCCACACTCCCTTGCTCATCAACTAAGGCCGGAAAGCCCTTCAGCTCTTGCCCATCATGTTGAATCGTTTGATGTTCGGGGATATCATCAAATTGCCAATTTTTTGAACCCGATGACGATAACGCACTGGTTAACGCCGTTTGAAATTGCATACCTGCCTTCTCAGCATACTGCCGCTTTAAGGCATTAAAATCTTTAGATACAGCAATAATTTTAGATTTTTTACCCAAAATATTAAAATTCATTCGCAGGTGGGGTGATAATTTATCTAATTCAAAATCTGCTGCTTTTAAGGTTGAGCCAAATTGTTTATTTAAAAAAGCAGCCAATTTATCTAACAAACGCCCATTCGCATAATCCATTTCCTCTAAGCAGGCTTCAACAGAATTTGAAATAGGCACAAACTGTTTACGTAAATTTTTTGGCAACCCCTTTATCAATGCTTGTAGTTTTTCCGCGTACAAGCCCGGCACCAGCCATTCAAACCCATCACCGGTTAATTGATTTAGCTGTGCCAATGGGATCTGCGCGGTAACACCATCTTCATCATGGCCTGGTTCAAATCGATAACTCAATTTTATCGGCACACCATTTATCAGACGCATATCGGGAAACTTATTCGCATCAACCGCTGTTTCATCTTGCGAAGAAACATCCTCTGGCGTTAATTCAAGAATCGCCTGATTTTCATCCTTTTTTATCCACTTATTTAAAGCGGCCAAACTGTTGATTTGCGCTGGCAATTTTTGATCATAAAACTCAAACAAGGCTTGCTCATCTACAAGCAGGTCTACACGGCGGCCTTTTTGCTGTTCATACTCAATCTCCTGCAACAGTTTTTCATTTTTTCTAAAGAACGCCGCATGACAAACCATATCTCTATCAACCAGCCCATGGCGTATAAACATGTCACGGGCTTGCTCTGGTTCTGTTCGAGCCAACGGTACTTTCCGCCCTTTGCTAATCGTTAAACCAAACAATAAAAGTTGTTCATGCACCATCCCTTGCGCCGATTTTTTTGACCAATGCGGTTCATAATAATGGTGCTTAATCAAATGCCCAGCGGCTTTTTCAATCCACTCGGGTTTTATTGACGCAACCGTTCGACCATAAACACGCGTTGTTTCTACTTGCTCTGCGGCCATCAACCATTTTGGCGGCTTCTTGAATAACGTAGAGGCGGGATGAATGTAAAATTTTAAATTCCGTGCACCTAAATATTCAGCTTGTTCGTGTTTAAAACCAATCCGAGTCACCAAGCCTGCCAATAAAGACTGATGAATCGCATCATCGTCGGCCTGCGTGTTGTTTATCTTCAACGCCAAGTTTTTTTTCACTAAATCTAATAGCTGACGACGAATATCTTCCCAATCCTTTATTCGCATATACGCAAGAAAGTTTTCTCGACAATATTTACGGAACTGATTATTCGATAGTGTCTTTTTCTGGCGTTGTATTTCACGCCATAACACTAAAAAGGATAGAAAGTCCGAGCTCTCATTTTGATACGCTTTATGTTTTTCATCGGCATATTTCGCCTTATCACCAGGCCGTTCTCTTGGGTCTTGGATCGACAAGGCCGACACTATGGTTAAGACCTCGTCTAAGCATTGAAATTGCTCAGCGGCTAATAACATCCTGCCAAATTGAGGATCGAGCGGGAAATGCGTTAACCGCCGGCCAATTTGAGTTAATTTTTCATTTTTATCTAGCGCACCTAGTTCATGCAAACTACGCACGCCACTACGAATCATTTTGTCGGCAGGCGGCTCTAAAAATGGGAACTGATTAATATCTGCCAGCCTCAACGATTTCATTTGCAAAATAACCGATGCCAGATTGGTACGTAAAATTTCAGGTTCAGTGAATTCAGGCCGTTGGTTAAAATCATCTTCGCTAAACAAGCGAATACAAATTCCCGCCGCTTCTCGCCCACAGCGACCACTTCGTTGATTCGCACTTGCTTGTGAAATAGCTTCTATTGGTAGCTGCTGTATTTTGCTCCGCTGACTAAAGCGACTGATCCGTGCCAAGCCGGTATCTATCACGCAACGGATACCCGGTACTGTTAATGAAGTTTCGGCGACGTTTGTCGCCAGCACAATACGTGGTTTTTTATGCGGCTTAAAAATAGCCGCCTGTTCTTTGCTACTGAGCCGTGAATACAAGGGCAAAATATCGTAGCCTGGTGGGTGATGTTTCCTAAGCGCTTCTGCCGCCTCTCTAATTTCTCGCTCACCACTTAAAAACACCAACATATCACCCGCTCTCTCGCGATGTAATTCATCAGCCGCATTAACAATCCCCTGAACGATATCCTCGTCGCCTTGCTGCGAATCGACACCGACTGGCCGATAACGCATTTCAACCGGATAGGTTCTACCGGAAACATTGATAATAGGTGCGCCATCAAAGTGCCTAGAGAAACGCTCGGGGTCAATCGTTGCCGAGGTAACAATTAATTTTAAATCTGGTCGCTTTGGTAGCAGCCATTTCATATAACCTAAGAGAAAATCAATATTTAAGCTACGTTCGTGCGCCTCATCTAATATCAAGGTATCGTACTGGCTTAAAAATGGATCCGACTTAATTTCTGCCAACAAAATACCGTCTGTCATTAACTTAACAAGGGTTTGTTGATTCTCCTTACCCTGAAAACGAATTTTGTAACCAACCGCTTGCCCTAGCTCTGACTTCAGCTCATCAGCTATGCGTTGCGCCACGCTGATCGCGGCTAATCGGCGCGGTTGTGTATGGCCAATTTGTCCCTTAAACCCACGACCCAGTTCCAAGCAAATTTTAGGTAATTGGGTGGTTTTTCCTGACCCCGTTTCACCACAAAGAATAATAACTTGGTGCTTATCAATCAGCTTGGAAATTTCCTCCCGTCTCTCACTAATCGGTAAATCAGGAAAGTTCACTGTTGGGCAACTTCCCTCACGCAGCTCTACCTGACTAATAGACATTGCTACTTTTTCAGCCAGCGTGTCTAGCAGCGCTTGCTGTTCTAGCGAGCGTTTTAAACTCGCTCTTTTTAACTGCGTACGAAAGGCATGCCGGTCTTTGGTTAAACAATTAGGGATTAATGCGCGAATCTCGCGAATGGATGAAGGCATGTAAATAAAAACTATCGCTAGGCAAAGTGGCATTATACCTAAAGGGCCTCTAACACGTTTACGTGAGCCCTGTGGTTTTAAAAAAGTTTACTCAACTAGCCACCTTTTTCAGGCCCAGCAGTCGTGCAACATCACTCTCTCAACGTTACGCGCTAACTTTAGTCCGCTTTAAATACAAGGTTAAACGAGACGGGAACGGCTGTTGCAATAGAGGGAAGGCTTGCAATCTCCATTAACGCCTTAACCCCTTCCGTTAGGCCAAAATCCATGGCATTCAACATGATTGGCTTAATTGTACTCACCGATATTCCGCCATTCACAGCGATCACTTGTAGCTGTGTTTGCACCGCCACTGACTGCCCATGCAGATTAAGTGTCAACGCCACTGGCATGACAAGCCTTTCACCGATATTTAGGGATGTTATCGCGCCCACCTCTATATTCGTAGACACTTCAGCTGTCGGAAAAGCTGCCGTTTCAAATAATAACGACTTCATACGCTCATCACGAATCTCGATATTCGTTTTAACACTGGCCAAATTAATCGTAACACTTGCAGCGCCATTGTTATCCACAGAACCACTCAAAGAGTCGAAGCTATGCACTTCGCCAATAGTATTTTTCTTAATGGAAACGAAATAAAGTGATGAGGCGGTATTATCCAGTTGATAACCTGCTTGCGCGGCTAGCGACAAACACAATAATGAAATAAGTAAAATAAGCTGTTTTATTCTCATAACAATATCCACTTGGCATTAAATGTACGACTGATGATAACAAACTTTTAACCCTTTAATGAACCTCATACAATGGTATTGAAAATACCTGCCCAAACAAGCTTTCCAGCTCATAGACACAATTTTTCAAAAGCACAATGTGTGCTCGATTGGCAACTTAAAGATTAGTCTCTGAAATAAAGCCTCATCCACCTCTTCAGAAGGGAATCATAACTCCGACTGTTCCAGTGCTTGAGACCTCTCCGGAAAATGATGATGAGACCAACACTTCACCATATAGTTGGTATTTACCTTCTGCCTCGCTGTAATTCGCTCCAATGCCTACCTCAGCACCTAAGCGTCGGTCCTCGGAGTTAAATTTTGTGCCAGATACTGATACTGATGTTTCGTCAATAAACTCATATGTCAAACTTGTAATACTGTAAATGTACTGGTTTTTTTCAGGCCCATACCCAACCTCTAATCCGAGCCTACCTTTTAAGCTCTCTGCTTTTTCGAGTGAAACATTGGCTTCAAACACATCTTCAAAATTATCAAAATCCACAGTGGTATAGGTAAGTTGTGACTGTGGGACCAGGCTCCATTTGGGGTTTAACTCGTACCGAAAACCCGTTTCGACCCCCAAACTATAACCAAATCCGTCTACATTATTTGCAAGATTACGTGACATCGTTTTGGAAGATAGGTCATTACGGAACCAACTCATTTGCGCTTGACCATCAATATAGAGCCCACTTTCTTGATACAAAGTTAATGTTGTACCAACACCATATGCATTTGTGTCGATAGCGCCGTTACCATATTGAGAACGCATATCAGCTGATGCCGCTCCAAGGTGGGCAGTAAAACCAGCAATCAGCTCGCCTTCACTAATACCTGGCAGCTTGCCGTCTAGCCCTAACTGCATTTTCCATAAATCGGAATTTAGTTTCGTCCCGCTAGTTGACGATTTAGGGCTCATACGATCATTTGATGCCACAAAGCGTGCCCAAAGGCCAGCATTATGACGGAGTTGATTTGCCTGCTCGCCTGTATTCTTGTAAGTTGATACCTTATCTTTATAATGACTCAAATATCGACTACTAACCCGTTGCTTTAACGTCGGGAGCCTGTTTAGTTCCAATAAGAAACGAGGCATAGCTTCATATACCGGTGCGCCGGCCTGATAAAGTGGCCTAGCTTGCTTTTCTGAATTAGGTAAAAGAGAAGAACGGAGATACCAATCACCATCACTGTTTGTACTGACATCATTTTTATATAAACGATAAGCGTAAGCACCACCAACAACGGCCTCCTCTCCCTCGTATTCATAATCGCCTTGCAGCGTGAAACTGCCATCAGAAACACCACCAACCGAAATAATTCGAATGCCTTCTTGTGTGGCAGCACCCGCCCCCTCAAGATTGTTAACCACAACCTTTGCGGCACCTGAAGTATTCCCTGTTATGCTGAGTAAATCCGTCGCCGAATTATCATCACCTAATACAGATTCAATTTCAATTTCTCCACCATTACCAACATAATCCCCGTTAATGGTGAGCGTACCAATGGAATTACCCGGAGCAATGATAGCGCCAGCTTCATGGGTGACATCCCCAACAGAGCCAGAGCCATGTAAACGACCTCCATTTACCTTCATTGTTCCACCAAGAATACTGTTGACTTCCAATACACCACCTTCAACGCTAGTTAAACCAGTGAAACCAGTTTGATCGTTAGTAAAAATTGTACGACCCGCCACTTGATTAATCGCCCCAGCACCAGTGATTGCAGTATCAAAACTGTAATCAGCTTCAAGGTGGTTAAAGTTTATCCTTGCTTTTGAGTCGAGCAAAACTTCTGATGCTTCAAGAGAACCGGCCAAAAGTGGACTGTTACCCACTCCGCCCCCAATATTCAAAATGGCATTGCTATTAGCGTTTGCACCCCCTAAAACAAATGGAGATGCACCCTCATCTACAATAACGGCACCATTGTTAGAAATCGTCAAAACACCTGTTCCTGTAGTACCTAATGCCATCGTATTCGCCATCAATGATGATCCTTGTCCTGAAACAAGAACATCGAAGTTAGGCACAGCAAATCCACGAGTTCCAATATTTAGTGTTGATGCAGATACTACGCCCCCATCAAGAATACTAAGAGAACCACGATACATATAGAAAGTATCAGAGGTCCAACTTGAATTTTGGCCTGACACCACAGCAATGCCTTCTGCATCAGGCATCCTTCCCGCATAAAACCCGCCCAAATGTGAAGAACCGCTGGAGCGCAATTGACCACCATCCAATAAATTAACGGCACTTTGTCCGTTAAAAAAGCCGATGGCAGAAGTCTCCAACAAAGACCCTTGGCCAATTATATTCAAAGTCGCTGTAGAATTTTGATAACCAGTCCTATGTATTCTTACAGCGTTTTCAATACCAAAATATGCACCCTCTCGAATAGTGAGTGTAGAATTAGAACCACTACCTTGGCTCATATCTAAGCCATCAGGCCCCTCTGCTAAGAGCCGCGTTCCTCCGCCTGTTACCGTTAAACTAGCTACTTTATTCGACAACAACCCAATATTTACTATACCGTTCGTTTCAGATAACGGGTTTATTATTCTCAGCTCACCTCCACCGCTCACAACGATATCACCTTCAAGTGAGCTAATCCGGTTGATATCTGAACCGGTCACATTTAGAACCAGTTCACCATTTCCATTTTTATCAAAAATACTATCACCGCCATCAATATTACCAAGCAGTGTCAGCACCCCATTAGTATCTATATTAAATACAGAGTCTGCTGAAAAAGAGAGCGAATGCACAGCCGTATCTATGGTTATGTTTTTAGAAGAAACGCCTGGAAACGGATCGCTGATAACAAACCCATCCATCAAGGTGATCAACGATTCTTCGTCAGAACTGAGTTTAGCGGCCTCTATTGCCGAATAAAGTTCTTGTTGATTAGAAGCAGTAAAGATTTCTGTATGTCCCGTTGATAATATGCCTAATAGAACAAATGATAATAATATTTTTGTTTTAATTTTCCTTATATGAAGGCTTGTAAATAAATAATGTAAGTAACAAATATGAAAAATTCCTGAATTACGCGCAAACAACAAAATGTACCTCCCTGATTAATATTTCGTTAGTAATTAAAAACTTTCAATTAAAAAATATATTGATTATTTTTAGTTAATTTAGCTGAGTCATCCTTCTCTCTCAGTCAAGGCAACTATACAATCAAAGGGTGTAATTTTTCTGTGACTTAGTAGTGGTTTTTGGCTAAATGCTGCCCTGTAACCAACTTTTACTTACTCAACTCAGGCAACATTATTGAACTACTTAAGATACTCTACATCTCTTATATTGCTGCTCCTCGGAAATTACTTTCAGTAGCCAACAGGTGGATTTGCTTCTCAGTCAGCTAAAGGGAGTCATTAATATATGTGGTGGTCAATATACTTAGCCCGTTCCCCCGCCCCATATACCTATGAGCCTATAAACGAACTAAAGAAGCAAGAGTAAATAACCCAGCTACACCTAACAGCCATGAAGGGGAGCTTTTCACATAGAGCTTTCTTCAACCGCCATACATGGCTCGAAGGATAGCTCGCATAACGTTAGAAACTCGCATGGCAAAATGAACACCTCGTGGAGGTATAAACAACGTCGCCAATTCAAAAAAGGCTCAAATGAGAAGCTACCACTTAGATGAGAGAACGAGACCACCGACCAACTAAGTAAAATAATGGCGTCCTAGTGAAATAAAAAAACCCCAACTACATAGTAGCTGAGGCTTTATAACAAATGGTGCCCAGAGACGGATTCGAACCATCGACACGAGGATTTTCAGTCCACTGCTCTACCGACTGAGCTATCTGGGCATCTAAGATGTGGTCGCGTATTAAACAGCGGCAGGCAACTTTAGTCAAGAAAGATGTTAGAAATGACCTTATTTATCGACCGGAACGTACCCTTCTGGTGCTTGAGCGTCATCACTAAATAAAAATTTCTCCATTTCTGCTTTTAATAAAGCACGCGCTTCAGGCTCAAAAGGCGTTAGTCTATTTTCGTTAATAAGCATCGTTTGTTGCGCTAGCCACATCTGCCAGGCTTCTTTTGAGATATTTTGTACGATTTTTTCACCAAGCTCACCCGGAAAAGGCGGCTTTTCTAGCGCATCGGCTTCGCGTTTTAATTTTTGGCAGTACATAGTATTAACCTTCTTATGATTCATTCGTTAGCTGGGAAATTAATTCACTCACCGGCTTTGGGAGACCTATTTTCACACGGCTGTTTATTTCATACCAGCTAGATCTATTATCTTCTGCAACTTTCGAGCTAACCGCTGGCGTCGAGCAAACAATAGGCGTGTAATCCAAATGATAATGAGAAAATGTATGACGTTTTTCCGCTATTGTTTTCGCCCCAGTTATGTCAGTGTCATTTTTTTCACACCACTCAACCAGTTGGTCATACGTTTCAAATTCTGGAAAAGCCCATAGCCCACCCCATAATCCTGTTGGCGGTCGTTGATTGAGTAAAACCGTCTGAGCATTTTTAAAGACTAACCAGTACCGCTTTTTAACCGGTAAACTCATTCGTTTTTTTGGTGTCGGTAATTCTGAAACTAAGTTTTTCTTTAGTGCCAAACAGTCCTCCTTTAATGGGCACTGCGGGCAGTCGGGGTTTGAACGCTTACAAACCGTTGCGCCCAAATCCATCATGGCCTGATTATAGTTACCAGCCTTATGCTTAGGTGTTAACTGCTCTGAAATAGCCCATAGACGCTTTAAAATGGCACTATTCCCAGACCAGCCCTGTATCGCAAAAAAACGACAGAGCACGCGTTTCACATTGCCATCAAGTATCGCTTCTGACTGCCCCATTGATAAGCTTGCTATCGCCCCAGCCGTAGAGCGCCCGATACCCGGCAACTCAACAAGCTCAGCGAGCGTTTGAGGAAAACGCCCCCCATACTGATTAGCAATGATGCCTGCTGTTTTGTGAAGGTTTCTTGCCCGTGCATAATACCCAAGACCTGACCAATAATGCAGCACATCATCTAATGGCGCTTTTGCTAACGCTTCAACGCATGGGAAGTGCTGAATAAATCGCTCAAAATACGGTATAACCGTTGTTACCTGGGTTTGTTGCAACATGATCTCAGACAACCAAACACGGTAGGACTCTGGCGGTAATTGCCAAGGTAAACTCTTTCTGCCGTGCAACTCAAACCAACTAAAAACAAGGGCCTGAAAATATTCAGGCCCTACGGACAGCTGCTGAGGTTGCTTTATTAAAATAGGCTTTTTAATAAGTCACCCGCTGGGCCTTTTAATTTCTCGCCAATTTTCTCATCGAGCTTTTCTTTTAGCTCTGTTTTCTTTTCTTCAATTTTTTCTTTTTGCGTCTCGAGTACGATCGCTTTGGTGTCAACCTTAATACTTGGTTTTGCAAATGTTCCAGACACATTCACCGGAATTAACATGTTTTTAAGGTCTTCAGCATCGGCTTGCTCGGCCTCACTAAGTGCCTTTGTCCGCTGTAATGTTAGTCGATAATCCAACACCTCACTGACTAAATTTGCTGTCCCTGCCCCTTTGATATTAACCAAAGGTGAGGCCATCAAGAGGTCTTGGTTGTTAACCAAGCCATTAGTTATTTGCGCAGTACCAGACATATTTGCAAAGGCTGTTTCACCCGTGCCTTGAGCTGCCAGCGCAGATACATCACCTTTCAGCACAGCCTCACCTTGTTTAATTAATGCAGCAACATCAATGCCTTTTACCGTGCCGTCTTCGAAACTAAACTGCGCAGTACCATTTAATGCCGACTTAAACGCAGCAACCGTATTCCCGCGCGTGGTTAACGCTGCTTTAATATTCGCCACGCCAGACACCTTAGACTCTCCCATCAGGTCTACCATCAACGGTTCAATATCAACCCCCGTTACCTGTTCTTTAACGCTAATACGTGGTGTATTTTGGCGCGCATCAACTGTTGTTTTACCATCATAACTACCGTTATAAAACTTTTTGACGCTCTGCTGTGAATTTAAAACACCATTTTTAGCGACAACTTTTACACTCGCCTCCTGTGCTGTTAAACCATTAACAATGAGCGATTTCACTACAAACAAACCATTGATATTTAAATCTCGGACTGTTTGAACAGGAATTAACGCAACTGCTGCTGGCGGAGGAACAGAGGCGCTATTACCCGCGCTGCTTTGGCTTCCCTCTGTGGCTGTTTTTGGCAGATAACGATCAATATTTATTGTATCTACCGCTAAATCAAAAGTGACTGCTGGTTTATCAAAATTATTAACAGATGCCTTACCCGATAACGTTGAATCATCGAATTTAATCGTCATAGGATCTAGCGTTAAGCTCCCTGATTTTGCTAAGTCAGCCACCAAGTGAGTGGCTATATCAACTTTCATTGCACCATTTGGAACAGGTTCTCCGGCCGCATCAATCGCTAACGCTAAGTCTTGAAAATCAAATTTATTTAACCCTTCGTTAATCACCACATCACCATCAAGCTTCAAACGTATTGTCGCTTTTGGTTTACTACTTTCTACGGTAAAGGCTAACTCAACACCCATTGGCGACCCTAAAGATAACGCATCTGTACTCAAACCTAAATCAGTCAGGTTGTAGCTTTCACCCTTGCTGGCATCATCCCATGAGATGCTTGCATCAACAATTTGCACACCACCAATTGCTATCGCACCTAAGGCAGCCCCTGATGCTTGATCAGCATTCGTATCGCTTGGTTTTTTATCGCCCTCAGCCGATGACTGGATCATATCTTCCCAGTTAGTTTTGCCGCGTTTATCCTTTGCTAGGTTTAACCGCATGCCTTTTAGAACAACTGTGCTCACTTCTACCTGCCGACTTAACAACGGTAGCAGCTTAACTTTAACGTTTGCCTCTTGAATCTCTGCAAAGTATTCGGCGTTAAAACCTGTTGCATTGCTTAAACTCACCTCGTTAATACCCACGCCCACCCAAGGGAAAATAGATAAATTAAGGTCACCATTGATGGACAAATCACGGCCGGTCTTATCTTTAACAACCGCCTGAATCTCTTCTCGGTAATCATTTGGGTCAATCAGCATTGGCGCAACTATAATAGTCACAACCAATAACAATACTAAACCACCCAAAATTTTAAATAATGTTCTCATAACTTTTACTCCCCCTTGAGTATTCGTTTTATATCCTTAGATGATATCAGCCTTTTATTAAAACTGTATGAATGATCGATTTAAGCTAAGCGGCCAACAAGCGTTCTATTTCAGCCAATTCATTTTTTGATTCACTGAGTATTTGCAATGTGTTGTCGGGGCCAAGCTCCCCTAGTTGAAGCTTTTGAAACGCAGGTATTTCAAGTAACGGTGGGCACGCCCTAAACTCAGGTGTGCCAATTGTTGCATGCACACGTGCAATCAACACCAACTCCGCCAAACCAAGCTGTTCCTTATCTAACCACCAATTTTTCCGACTTTCTACAACACCCAGCATTTCGTCTAAACCCCATTTCTTTATGATCAGCGCACCTACCCTAGGCGCCAATACATCAATACACTTTGTTCTGTTCAGGTCATTTTGCAAAATATTCGGATATTCATCCAATGTCGCTAAAATAGAGGGCACACCAATATCTTGAAACAGGCCCGCCAACATTGCATCGCCCGGCGCTAAGTTTTGTGTTTTACCGGCTAAAAAATACGATATCACAGCCACCTTTGTAGAAAACCGATAAGCCTTTTTAATATACCCTTCAATTTGCTTATTTGACGAATGAAAAATAGATTTTGACAAGAAACTAAGTGATAGATGATAGGTTTCACGCAGCCCCATTCGGGCCACTGCTTGCTCAACACGTTTCGGCGGGACGCGAGTTAAATACCTTAAGCTGCGAGAAGTTTTAAGAATAAACCCAGACAAGCCCATATCACTTTCGATAACCTTCGCAAACATCTTAGCGTTACCCTTAGGGTGATTTAACGCTGATAAAATTTTCAGGCCAGCATCTGGTATTACGGGCAATAAAGACTTATTCGCAAGAATTTTTTCAAAAACCTCATCATATTCTTCATATCCCTCTTCCATCGTTAAGTTTCCCTGTAAATTTGAAAGTATTTGATCTATTTTTGGTCAAGGGGCAGGCAAATTCAACCGATTAGATGTATTATTTCCAGTCTTTTATTAATTTGCTGATTTAGGCTATCACTAGCGTCAGCATAGAACGGACTGATCATGAACTTAATTCAAACAGACGACACAAGAATTCTTGGTATGCAGAAAATTATTTCTCCTGAACAATTACACAAAGACTTGCCTATTACAGATACGGCTGCTGAAACTACCGCCTCAACCCGGAACGCTATTCATAAAGTATTGCATGGCGAAGATGATCGTTTACTGGTTGTTATTGGCCCATGCTCAATTCATGATACGAAAGCAGCACTCGAATATGCCGCCCGTTTAAAGCCTTACATTGATAATTTATCTGACGATCTGATCATCGTGATGCGAGTATATTTTGAAAAACCACGCACCACGGTTGGCTGGAAAGGACTAATTAACGACCCCAACCTTGATAATAGCTTTGACATCAACAAAGGTGTGTATACCGCACGCGAATTATTACTAAACCTTAATTCTCAAGGTGTCTCTGCTGCCACGGAGTATTTAGACCTAATCACGCCACAATACGTATCCGACCTGATCGCTTGGGGCGCTATCGGTGCGAGAACCACTGAAAGCCAGACGCATCGCGAGTTATCATCCGGCCTATCCTGCCCAGTCGGCTTTAAAAATGGCACTGATGGCACTGTTAAAGTAGCGATTGATGCAATTGGAGCAGCCATTCGCCCACATCACTTTTTATCGGTTACCAAAAAAGGCCAGTCGGCCATTTTTCAAACTGCTGGCAACGACGACTGTCACTTAATTTTACGCGGTGGCAAAACGCCGAATTATGATGCCGACAGTGTTGATGCTGCCGCTAAAGAGCTTGGGAAAGCCGGCGTTAACCTACACATGATGATTGACTTTAGCCATGCCAATAGCAGTAAACAACACGAACGCCAAATGCTTGTAGGTAAGGATGTGGCGAAACAAATAGCCGGTGGTGACATGCGTATTAGCGGCGTTATGATTGAAAGCCACTTAGTTGCTGGCCGCCAGGATCAAGTTGACGGCCAAGAACTAGTTTATGGCCAAAGCATTACCGATGCTTGTATTGACTGGGATAGCAGCGTGCAGTTGCTAGAAGAATTAGCGGCCGCTGTGCGTTCAAGACGCAAAAGCAAACTAGATAGTGCAAACGATTAATCATTGATAACTGCTGATGAATATTCAACTTAACGGCGAAAATTTTAGCTGTGATGATAAAACAACCTTAGAGCAACTGATCAAACAAATGGGCCTGTTCGGCAAGCGTATTGCTATTGAACTGAATGAAGAAATAAAGCCCGCCGACCAGTTTAATACCATTCAACTTAAAGAAGGAGATACTGTGGAAGTCGTACAAGCCATTGGTGGCGGTCAACCCGATGACCTTGTTATTGCTGGCCAATCTTTTTCCTCTAGATTACTAGTGGGCACAGGCAAATATAAAGATATGGCAGAAACCCAGACGGCTATCGAAATGAGCGGCGCTGAGATCGTCACGGTAGCCATTCGCCGGACGAATATTGGTCAAAACCCTGGCGAGCCTAATTTACTCGATGTTATTTCCCCTGATAAATACACTATTTTACCCAATACAGCCGGTTGTTATACCGCTAAAGATGCTCTTAGAACATGCCGCCTTGCACGTGAACTATTAGGTGGGCATAAACTGGTCAAATTAGAAGTATTAGGCGACGAAAAAACCCTATTCCCTGATATTACTGCCACCTTAGAGTCTGCTGACATTCTCGTTAAGGAAGGTTTCGACGTAATGGTTTATACCAACGACGACCCTATTATTGCTAAACGGCTAGAGGAGATGGGCTGTGTAGCCGTTATGCCACTTGCCGCTCCAATCGGTTCAGGCTTGGGTATTCGTAACCCATACAATATTCTCACCATCATCGAAAATGCTAAGGTACCCATTATTGTTGATGCTGGCGTCGGTACCGCGTCTGATGCTGCCATTGGTATGGAATTGGGCTGCGATGGCATTCTAATGAACACAGCTATTGCCCACGCAAATAACCCTGTACTAATGGCATCGTCTATGAAAAAAGCCGTGCAGGCCGGACGTGAAGCCTTCTTGGCTGGTCGTATGCCTCGCCGCCGATATGCGTCGGCCTCCTCACCGTTGGATGGTTTAATTTAACCGAGCTTTATTCATGAGCAACGAAACCAACCCCAACTTCTTACGCCGCATTCGCAGTTTTGTAAAACGTGAAGGCCGTTTGACGCCCGGACAAGACAGCGCCATTAAAACAGGCTGGCCATTATATGGCTTGGATCCGGCCCTTCTTATTGAGCCAAATTCACTGTTTGCTAATAACCACCCTGTAACACTAGAGATAGGCTTTGGTAATGGTGAAAGCTTAGCCACCATGGCTGAGAATAACCCAGACAGAAACTTTATCGGTATTGAAGTGCATAGGCCTGGTGTTGGGCATTTATTGCGCATCGTTTTAGAGAAGAAGCTGACTAATATTCGTCTTTTTGATACCGATGCTATTGAGGTACTTCAGCACGCTATTCCTGACCATAGTCTCGACTGCGTGCAGCTTTTTTTTCCCGACCCTTGGCACAAAAAAAGGCATCATAAACGCCGCATTGTTCAAACAAGTTTTTTAACCCTGATTCACTCTAAACTGAAAACAGGCGGGCGATTTCATGCTGCAACAGACTGGAAAAACTATGCCGAACACATGATGGAAACGTTAAACGCTCATCCAGGATTTATTAATTCAACTGAGCCAAATTATGCTGAACGTCCGGACTCTCGGCCATTAACGAAATTTGAAAACCGAGGCTTACGTTTAGGCCATGGCGTGTGGGATATGATTTTTATCACAAAGACCCTTAAATAGCCTCCTGACGTACGCTTTTTTCTACCTCCAAGCTCTCTGCCGATATATTAATTTGATCCATCATATGCAAAAGCTGCGCTTGTCGTTCCTTTATCTCCGTTTCTAATATTTTATTGTTAGCAATCTTGTCGTCTAGCTCATTTTTTCCTGCCGATACACTTCGCAAGCTGTCCAACTTACTTTCCATCAGTTTTTTTTGCTCACTTACTTCCCTAATTAAATTAGCCAGCGCCATCGACTTCCAGCGATTAATATCAGCTTGCGCTTGTTCAAAGATTGATATCGCCTGCGCTCCAACGGTATTAACGAAACGTTTTGTAAGTGTATTTTGTTCGGTTAACGCAGCCTCCGAACTACTACTAAACTCTAAGCCATCTCGAAGCAATTTATCCAATCGCTGTTGATAGACCTTAATATCAAATCGCGCTGCTTGCTCCACATCGAGGTTATGCTCATCTTTAAAACGCTTATAGATAGCATCCAGTAATTTAATACTCGCTTGTGTGGTACTCAGTGTTTCGTTCAACAGCGAATTTAACCCTTCAAAACTACTTTTCATACCTTGACGAATACCAACACTGGTCCAGCTTTTACTCATTTGCTCGCGTCCTTCATCAATAAGATACGACACACGTTTTGGGTTAACCACTTCTAATAAGTCCGCTATTTGCGTATAAAAAATATGCCGGCTGGTTTTTAGGTGCGCTAAGTTTTGCTTATAAGCCGTTTGCTCTTTTCGCGTTTCTAATAATAATTCCGCCGTTGCTTCTTCACTCTTACTATAAAACCCGTTCAGCTCATTGGTATGGTTCACAACATGCTGTAATCGGCTGGTGAGTACACTGTTTGCTAACTTCATGCTGTCGACAACATCACTAATGACCTTATGCTGAAGAATCTCTTTTTGTGAGCTGAGTATTCTATCTGACAGAAAGATTTCCAAGCCTTGTATGCCGCTTGCTGAAATCATCTGTTGGTTTTTTTTAATATTGCCTATCAGCCCCTGTTTGGCTGATAGGGGAAAAATGACTTGCTCTTCTAGATTTAATAAACCTGCCGTTTCCAATGTTTGCTTATGAATCGACTGAGTCCATTCATCATCGCTCATTAATTCATCGCTTAACGTATCAATTTTATTCAGCACCACCGCCAAACTATGTGGATGCTTATTACTATACCCTTGAACATATTGTTTCCACATCGCCATATCACTTTGTGTCACACCCGTGTCCGCAGCTAAAACAAAAATCATTGCTTGAGCATTCGGTAACATACTTAAGGTTAGCTCTGGCTCGCTGCCTAATGCATTGAGACCGGGGGTATCGAGCACGGTTAACCCTTTTTCTAATATCGGATGCGGAAAACTCACCAACGCATGACGCCAAGCAGGAATCGTCACCTCACCTTCAACCTCTTCAGTGGCCAGTCCTAGCTCTTTTGCATGTGCTGCTGACACCGTTTTTGTTTTTAATAACTGCAAAAAACTATCTTGCATTTTTTCAGGTGAATCGTCGTCAAGCTCAATATGCACCCAGTGTTTTGGGTCTCTTTTGTAATCTTCTATCGAGGTGTCGTTGGCACGCGTTTCAATATCTAACAACCTAAGATAAGGCGCCGCTTTGCGGTCATAAAAAAGCTCCGTCGGGCACATTGTTGTCCGGCCTGGACTCGATGGTAATAAACGTATCCCCGCAGACGAGAAAAATAATGCATTAATTAACTCTGTTTTGCCTCGCGAGAACTCAGCTGCAAAAGCGATAGTAATCGTATCTTTTTCTATCAATCGCAAATTTTTAATCAACATCAACTCTGTCTCTGTATCCGTAAGACTCATCGCATCTAACCAATGCTGATAAACCTTTATAGAGTCAGTCATTGACTGCTTCCATAGGTCATAACTGCGAAGTTGTGCATCAAGGTTCATTTGTTAACCACCCTTTATTTAGCCGGCTTATTCCATAAAGCTTTCTTAAAAGTATAGATGATTATTTGAAAAGTTCTGACAGCACGATGGATGCCGATGCACACTAGGGCGTTTGCGCTAATAATATTTTATACCTTGAGGGAAAACTGCCAAGATAATCGATACATTAGCGGCAAGCACGTGCCAACTCGGCAGTCGCACTAGCCGCGCGTATTCTCCCAAGTGCGTCACTTGCTATATCAAAGCAAAAAGCGGTGGTAGTAGTAACATTTTTAATACCTGCAGCGCTAACAAGGCCGCTATCGGGCTAAAATCGATACCACCCATTGGTGGAATCAAGCGCTGGAAAGGCGTCAATACGGGCTCTGTTATTTTATATAGCAAGCTGACCACCGGATTATGGGCACCCGGGTTTATCCAACTTAAAATAACGGTTGCGAAAATACTATAAATAAAAACATTAATAATGGTGCTAATAAGTTCTGTCAAACTCCAAATAAAAACCACCCAAACATTCGGTTGCCCTCTCATGGCTAAAAAGCCTATTAGCATCTGCAAAACCAACATCAACACAATAGCCGATAGGTTAAGCCCTTTAACGGTAGGGAAAATCGGCTTTAGTACTTTCAGCGGTACCTGTGTTGCTCTAATAATAAAGCTCGACACCGGGTTTCTTGAGTCCGCATTTGTATATTGCAGTAGCACCCTAAGTACTAACACGAAAATATACGCACCTACCAACGAATTTATAATCAGCATCAATGGGTTTGACAAATATCCTTCTGGCATCAGTTATTTCCCAATTCGTCAGATAACTCGATTGAGCGTTCTTTTGCTCCCAACAGCGCAGCCTGCAAAATATCCCTTAGCCCCTGCTCTTCCAAAATACCTATAGCACGCTCCGTTGTGCCTCCGGGTGAGGTCACGCGTTGACGTAATACACTTGCTGGCTCAGTCGACTCTAGCGCCATTTTTGCCGCACCTAGAGCTGTTTCTTGTGTTAATAATTGCGCTGTTTTTTGGTTCAAACCCGCCTTTATTCCTGCCGCCTCCAACGCTTCCATGATCATAAAAAAGTAGGCTGGCCCACTACCTGACAAGGCTGTCACCGCATCCAGCTCATGCTCCTCTTCCACCCACACAGTCACTCCAACTGCACGTAACAGGGATTCCACCAAGTCTTTTTGGTTTTCCGTCACTTGAGCATTTGCATAAAGCCCTGTCGCCCCTGTTTTAACCAGCGCTGGCGTATTAGGCATACAACGAACAATCGGTAAATGGCCACCTAACCAACGATCAAGAGCCTCCACTCGGATACCGGCTGCAATAGATACCACAACAGGGGATTTATCCTGTATCGCCTGCCCTAAATCTTGTGCAACCGATTGCATATGTTGGGGTTTTATTGCTAATACCAAAACATCTGCTTTAGTGGCTAGCTCTTTGCTGTCTTGTAAGGTATTAACCCCAAATGTTTGGTTTAAATAGCTCAGTTTTTCACTATCTAGGTCAACAACGGTTAGCTTATCGGCTGGGTAACCATTACTAACAAGCCCACCAATTAAGCTGCTGGCCATATTGCCACCGCCAATAAATCCAATCTGTTTTGTATTCATACTCTCACTTAATCTTAAATTTTATAAACGCCATTAAACCGTATTTTTTAGTCTTTCGCCAAAAATAGCGGTGCCTACTCTCACCATTGTTGCTCCTTCTGCAACGGCCACCTGTAAATCGCCGCTCATTCCCATCGAAAGCGTATCCAAGCTAATATCAAATGTTTGCTCAATTTCTTTTTTTGCCTGTGCCATTTTCCTAAACGATGCGTGCTGCTCAGCTATCGGCTTATCTACTTTGGGAATAGCCATAAGCCCTCGTAACCGAATGTTTTCCAATGATAATATTGGTTCAATAACGTCTAACAACTCATCTAAATAAAAGCCTGACTTGGTTTCTTCTTCATCAACATTAACTTGCAAACAAATATTAAGCGGTGGCAGATAAGCCGGTCGCTGCTGATTTAAACGAGTCGCTATTTTTAACCGGTCTACACTGTGTACCCAGCTAAAATAGCGCGCAATGTCGCGAGTTTTATTTGACTGAATAGGCCCAATAAAGTGCCATGAAATATCTAAATGCGCTAATACCTGTTGTTTTTTCAGCGCATCCTGTAAATAGTTTTCACCAAAATCACGCTGCCCAGCACTGTACAGCACTGCCACATCACACGCAGGGCGAGTTTTACTAACTGCTAATAATTTAACCGATGAACAATGCGTTTGCTCTAAATCTGCAATCAGCGCCTGTTGTGTATAGTATCGTTGTAATAAAGGAAGCATTATTTAAGATTCGTGCCTATACTTAGAATACGTACTAGATTTACTTGCACTAATGATAGTAGTATTTTCTAGACGTTTCATTATACAAATAACTGAGCTCTCTGGGGCAAACGGATTTAACACATGGATATTTCAGATTTATTAGCCTTTAGCACCAAAAATAACGCCTCTGACTTACACCTTTCAGCTGGTTTACCTCCTATGATTCGAGTAGATGGCGACATTCGACGAATCAATATGCCTGAGCTTGAGCATAAAGAAGTTCATGCAATGATTTATGACATCATGAACGATAAACAGCGCCGTGACTTTGAAGAGTTTCTTGAAGTCGATTTTTCCTTCGAGTTGCCCGGCACCGCTCGCTTCCGTGTTAATGCCTTTAATCAAGACCGCGGAGCTGCTGCTGTATTTAGAACTATTCCCGTTGATATTCTTACCCTAGAAGACTTAAATTGCCCCCAATCTTTTAAAGAAATCATCAATGTTCCTCGTGGCATTGTGCTGGTAACAGGGCCAACAGGGTCAGGAAAATCGACCACACTAGCGGCTTTGATGGATTATAAAAACGATAATGTATACGAACACATTCTCACCATTGAAGACCCTATCGAATTCGTACATAAAAGTAAAAAATGCCTTATTAATCAACGTGAGGTACACAAGCATACACATGGGTTTAGTGAAGCCTTACGTGTTGCGCTTCGTGAAGACCCCGACATTATTCTAGTCGGCGAAATGCGAGATCTTGAAACCATTCGCCTTGCGTTAACCGCGGCAGAAACAGGCCACTTGGTCTTCGGTACTTTACACACCAGCTCTGCTGCCAAAACCATTGACCGTATTATTGATGTATTCCCCGAGGGTGAAAAAGGCATGGTTCGCTCCATGTTATCCGAGTCACTTCGTGCTGTTATTGCACAAACCTTAATGAAAAAAATTGGTGGTGGACGAATTGCCGCATGGGAAATCATGACCGGCACTGCGGCTATCCGAAACCTCATTCGAGAAGATAAAATTGCACAAATGTATTCCACCATACAAACCAGTCGTAAAGATGGTATGCAAACCCTCGATCAACACTTAACAGAGCTTGTTCAAGCCGGTGTCATTACAAGACAAGATGCCCGAATGAAAGCCGCCGACAAAAAAGCATTTAGCTAGATAGTATATAAAGGAGAATTTAATATGGATTTTGATGCACTTTTACAACTCGTTGTTCATAAAAAAGCATCTGACTTATTTATTACATCTGGTTGGGCTCCCACCATTAAGGTCAATGGAGCGCTACAGCAAGTATCAAAAACACGCTTAAGCGCTAGCCAGTCTTTAGACATCGTAAAAAGCATCATGACCGATGATCAGAAAAAAGAGTTTGAAGAGACCAAAGAGTGCCAATTTGCCATTCAACGCCCAGATATTGGCCGTTTTCGTGTCAGCGCATTTATACAAAAAGACGATGCTGGCATGGTCTTACGTCGAATCGAAACCACCATCCCAACCTCTGAAGAACTCAACCTTCCACCAATTTTAGACGAATTGGCAATGACAAAACGCGGGCTCATTATCTTCGTGGGCGCAACCGGCACCGGTAAATCAACGTCCTTAGCTGCGATGGTTGGCTACCGTAATAGAAACAGTTCCGGCCATATCATCACCATTGAAGACCCTGTTGAGTATGTGCATGAACACGCGGGGTGTGTCATTACGCAACGCGAAGTAGGCATAGATACCGAATCGTATGAAGTTGCGCTTAAAAACACGTTGCGTCAAGCACCCGATGTCATCCTAATTGGTGAGATTCGTAGTCGCGAAACCATGGAGCACGCTATGACCTTCGCTGAAACGGGGCATTTATGCCTGTCCACTTTGCACGCTAATAACGCCAACCAAGCACTTGATCGTATTATTCATTTCTTCCCTGAAGAAGCGCACAAGCAATTATTTATGGATTTATCGCTCAACCTAAAGGCCATGATCGCGCAGCAACTTGTACCCACCATCGATGGCAAAGGCAGAAAAGCAGTGATTGAAATTATGCTTAACACACCGTTAGCCTCAGACTTCATCAGAAAAGGTGATATTCATAAACTAAAAGAGCTGATGAAAAACTCTACCGAACAAGGCATGCAAACGTTTGACCAGGCACTGTACGGCTTCTATGCCAGCGGCGACATCAGCTACGAAAACGCCATTAATTACGCCGACTCTAGCAACGAGGTACGCTTAATGATCAAGCTGGGTGATGCAAAAGCTAAAAACCCCGATGATGATAACGACAGTGGTATGGAGTTGATTGATAATTATGATGGGTGAGCAAGCTTTCTCCACCAAACAACTTATATCGTAGGTTGGTGCTGACAACTGCATGAATGCAGAAGCAGTTGCCGACAAAGGAAGCCCAACATATAACTAGAAAACTCTTTGCTAACGAACAACAAAAACCCCTTCAATTGACGGGGGGGGTTTTATTTAAATCAAATAGTTATCGGTCCCAGCAATTCTCACCTGCATAACTGCCAGTGTAATCTTCCCCATTCACGTCAATAGCAAACGTACCGCAATCATCACCATCTTGAAATCCACCGGAAACTGGTGTCGCGGTTATCGAGTATTGAGTTACTGTAGCCGATTGCACCTCAATGTCATAATGATCATCTAGGCTCTTGCCAACGTTTCCTACTACATCTTTACTCCAAACGCTGACGGTAGTTGACGCATAACTAGAGTTATTAGCACGCCATTTTTCTTGATTTAAACGCGCATCCAACAAAGCTTGCTTTGCATCCGCTCGTCGCGCGCGCTTCCCATAGTCTTGATAAGCAGGTACTGCTATCGCTGCCAATACGCCAATAATTACCACTACAATCATCAACTCTATTAAGGTGAATCCGTACAAAGGTTTTTTAATCATCGTGCAGCTCCCATGCATCCAATTGTATAATTTAGTAAAATTAAATTATCTGATTTTTCTTAAAAAATAGCACACAACACGACAAACGGCTATTTTATCAAGACAAGCGGTATATCATAACCCTTGCCAACCTAAGCATCACTACTATAATTAACCGTAACTAGGAGAGCTTTGTAGATGGATCAAAATAGACAAAAGGGTTTTACACTGATTGAGCTGCTTATTGTAGTAGTGATATTGGGTATTTTGGTGGCTATTGCTGCGCCCTCTATGTTCAGTATATTAGAAGGGCGTAAGTTAAAAGGAGCCGCTGAAAACTTCCAAGTAGATTTAATATTTATTAAAACTGAGGCGATTAAAAGAAACACACCTGTCAGAATTTATTATAAATTTGACTCCGTCGACACCTCAAAATGGTGCTATGGCATGAAAGTAAATGCCGCTTGTGATTGTTTTCAAGCCGATTCTTCGCAAGCTGATTATTGTGAAATTGATGGTGTAAAGAAGACCATTAGTCAAGCAGACTATGGCAACAATGTTTTGATTAAAGATAACAATGTTAATTTTGCAAGTGACTTAGTATCTTTTACACCATTACGCGGCCAAGCAACGCCAGGGCATGTTGAGTTTGCCTTAGCTGATGGCAGGAGTATAAGAACTACAGTGAATGCCCGCGGAAGAGCTACCATTTGCTCTGATAGCGGAATGGGATTCGAGGGCTGCTAATCATGATTAATCAAAGACAAACAGGCCTTACTCTTATCGAGATGATGATTGCGATGGTACTTGGTTTATTCGTTACAGCCGTTATCATCACCGTATTTTCGACTAACGTACGCTCTAGCACAGAAAACATTAAAATGATTCGCCTTAACCAAGAGTTAAGGGGTGTAATGACTTTTATGGTTGACGAATTAAAGCGAGCCGGTTATTCAGAGCGTACGACAATCAGTGATTTTATGGACAAATTAAATGCCCCTGACCCAGCAACACTTCCAAGAAGCTGCATTCGCTATGCTTATGATGAAGATGCTGATGCAGGGGCTGTTGCAGATACAGGCGGCATAAACCCTGAAAGTCGAGAGCATTTTGGTTTTACACTACACGAAAATACAGTTAAGTGGATTAGCAGCGGTGGAGCTATTGGCGCATTAGGAAGCCCTACCTGTGACACTGCCTTGCCCTGGGAAGATCTAACCGACCCCAATATTGCATTCATAACCACTTTAGATTTCGATATTTCAGGTAGTGCAAACACTAACGACGTTAGTAGCTTAACAGCCCTAACAACAACAACTGGCGTAAGCGTTTATGACGTCACTATCACTTTAACGGGGACAGTTGATTTGCCGCCAATCGGCCCAGATGCTAACGACCCAAGACGTACTATAACTGAAACCATTCGTTTAAGAAACGACGATCCCAAAAACTAGGGCTTACAATGAAAATACATAATTCACGACAGTCATTAAGCTTACAAAGGGGCGCCGCCGTTCTTCTTGTCTCTATTATTTTACTTATTGGGGTCACTCTCATTACTGTATTTGCAGCCCGAGTTGGCGTAATGGATCAACGTATAGCAGCTAATGAGTATCGCCATAAAGAGGCACAAGCGGCGGCTGATGCTGCGCTTGAGCAAAGCTCGGCTTTTATAGAAAACAACACGGATCTATATGAAGGTACTGTAGGCGGCACATCCCCATGGAAAGACTGCACAAATGTCGCCATTAAGGACGTATTGCCTTGTAAAATTGGCAGCAAATCATACGACCTAGCCTATGATGGCGTAATTGCTACAACAGCCATCGAGCCTCTAGAATATACTGTATCACTCACATCAAACATAGCTTCAGACTCATACATCGTGTATGAAGCTTCATCTGCTGGCAACATAATCACTGCCATAGGTACAGGTAAAAGTCTAGATGACACAGGAGAAGCTTTTTCACAAGTATCTTATGGAAAAACAACCTTTATTACGCCTGGAGTCGTCCCCCCTGTTCTTGCATCAGGAGTAGACTTATCTGGTAGTTTTACGATTATTGCTGACCCACGTGTTACCCATAATCAAACTGACTGTAAAACAGTAACCCCACTAAACGTATCACCCATAACAAATGATAATGGCGACATTCTTGGTGACTTATCTTTGTGGGTTGACGGTTCAGGCAGTGGTGGTACTTGGCAAACATGTGGTATCGACTCATATGTTGACAGTAGTGCCACATCCGCATGGGGAGGGCCTTTAAAGTGTGTTTACGAATATACCGATACCGATGACTGGAGCAACTGTGCATGCGACCCGGATGATCACCTAAGTGACAGCGGTGCTGGAAGTAGTGCTGGATATACGCCGACATACGACCACCCCGATATTAAAGGTCCATGGAATGTCATCGAAGATTTTCCTGACAGTCCATTTGAACATTTCTTTAATGGTAAAACAGTAGCTGAAGTAAAAGCCATTGCCCAAAGCGACGGTATCTATGTTGATGGACCATGCAATGATAGTCATACAGCTGGTTACAAAACTAATGCAAAACCGATTATTTGGTGCACTGGGGACGCTACATTCACCACTTCCGGCGAGCAATACAACCCTATTATCGCTGTCTCTGAAGGCAAACTAAAACTCAATGCTGGCGCTAATGTATGGGGGATCTTTGTCGGTTTAACTGACTTCACTGCCAACGGTGGAGCTAAAGTTCATGGCGCTGTCATTGTTGAAGATACCGATACCTATAGCTTTCTAACGAACGGTGATTATGAGCAAATTTATGATTTCTGTGTCCTCTCAGGCCTACAGGATGACGCAGTTAACTCTGATATTGCTAAACTTGCCTATAGTGCCAAAGACTTCCAAAGCAACTGATCGAGGACCTACATGAAAAATTATAATCAGGATAAACATCAGCATGGCTTTAGCTTAATTGAAATCATGATTGCCGTACTCGTACTGGCTATTGGGATTTTAGCTGTTTCAAAATTACAAACTTCCCTCCTAAGAAGCGGCAGTAATGCAAATGAAAGAGCCGTTGCTGCAAGCCTTGTTAATAGGAAAGTTGATGATTTATCGCGTTTTATAAACATTACCTCTACTCATAGCTGGGCTTCCTTAGCTCTTAATACAGATGGTTTAATTGCAAATCCAAATTCCCTTGCTTATGAACATATAGGTAATAATGCAGGAGGGCGAATTCTTTCAGGCGCCACTACTGTTGGAAACATAAATTACGACTTGGAGTGGTCGGTTATTAACTATTACGCCTCTACTAGCAAAACAACCCCATCAACCACTCCCTCAGGGAGCCCTATTTTCAAGGTAGCTCACGTTGTTGCCTCTTGGGACGGTGTCGGTGATGATACCAATAACGTTGTTTCGTTTGATTCCATCATTTATAGATACGACCCATCAATTACCACCTCTACAGTTGATGATACATTTGGTAATGTTGGCCCTACAGATAAAATTGATGATAATTTTGATCCGAATAACGGGGTCGCTGAAGTCGATATTGAAGACAATAATAGGTTAATTGGTGGACAAGTTGCTCCTAACATTAGCCGGGGAGGCGCTGGTGTTCTTTCAGCGTTTGAATCTTTAGTGTTTAATACCTCAACAAATACTATACAAAGGCGTGATAGGTTTAATACTGTTGGCTGTGTCTGCAAAAAAGTCAACGGTGCAGCATCAGACACTCACCTTACTGGGTATGTAACTTGGGACACTGCAAACAAGGTCACCTCAAATCTTGTGAGTCTGAGCACATACGAAACTAGGTATACTCAAGTTAAAGAAAATCAATTAGGCGATAATGATCAGCCGTTTGCTTGCAATGCCTGTTGCAGAGATGGAAAAGATGAGTCGAATATACCCGCTACCAATGTTGCATATAAGGTTTGTCGATTTAAATATATTGCTGGCGGCTTTAAGATCTTCCCAAGCTGGAAATTAATTGGGTTTAACGTTATTCCTGAACAATTTTTAAACGTTTCAACACATGATGCTATTTATTCAACTTACATAACAAGTTTAGTTCGACATGTAGCAGACATTGAAAAAACCCAAGGTATCAACTATTTCTTAAATTCATACTCTACCGTTGATCGTAGCTTTGCTGATTATGCCTCAAGTGAGATTTCTGCAGGAAATTATAACTCACTAACTAACTCATCGACGCTCCAACTTCAAGCCCGAGCGATCTATATGGATGAAACACCTGATGGAGCATACGAAGGGACAACATACACTGCGACTAATATTCCTTTAGATCGCATACCTTTTTACGAGGTTGATCTAACAAAGCTAACAGGCTGGACTCCAGATGAAGATAACTATGACTTTACTGCCACCTATACCGGCGATGGAGTTGTCAGCAACCAATGGGAAGCTGGCTTACATGACCCAATTCCAAATGGCGCAGGAACACCATGCCAAGCATCAAACATCTCTGCTGGTCCAAACTGTATATCAAACCAAGAACTAATTGATGGTGACGAAGGCACTTACAGTCGAGGTTTATTTTATGCCCGTAGCGCTACTTCTCCAACAACAACCGTTAGATCACAAATCTTCACTGGAAATGATGGTTGGGTTGATAGGGATGTTAGTGGTGAACCGATAAGCACGTCCTCTATCGAAATAACCGTAACACCTTAATTTTCTTAACACCGTTTAGTTATCTCTACGCTTGAAAATAACATAAGGAGCTTGAGAAGCTATTGAGCATGACTTAAAGACCCCAACAAATTCAAGAAATTCAAGAAATTCAAGGGAAATTCAAGGGGTCAGCCAGCTTGATCCTAAGGTTCTTGCTCAACTCATGGTGGTAATGCTTAGGAATAATAACCATCAGCTATACTAAACATCTAGTAATTCTTGAAGAGCAACTTGAGCTGCTTGTTTATCCCTGCTGCTCAATTGCCCTGCCTTACGAAGAACCAGTCTATCGTCTAATGTGAACAGCTTCATTCGTACTACTGAATCCGATGGTAGGCCTGCTGCATCTAAATCTTGAATATTGGTATCTAGCGGCCAATCTGAGTTTTTAGCGCTAGTTATCATGGCTAACACGGACTGCCCCACCTTGCGATTAAATGTATTTTCATTTGATAGGACTAACGCTGGCCGCCTTTTTGTTGTTGTCCGGTCTGTAAATGGAAACGGTACAACGACGACATCAAATGCCTTAAAGGTCACTATATGCCTCTTCATCATTTTCCGTCATCCACTCGCTCAATGTGTTTTCTAGGCTTTGCGTGAAGGCTATATCTACTGCTCTTGCTCTACGTAAGTGAACACCGTCTTTTTTTATATCAAAGGCAATTTCATCACCCATTTTCAAATGCAGTAGCTTTCTTACTGGCTCTGGTATTGTTGCTTGGTATTTCTTTGTTAGTTTACTCGTCGCTGTTTGCACAATAGCTCCTTTGCTTTCTGGTAATACTAGTATTACCCATTACTATATTGGTTAATTATAATCCATTCAGGCAATGTTGCAAGCAATAAAGAGATCAAGAGATCAAGGGGTCAGCCAGCTTGATTTAAACCCTCTTATCCGTTAGAGTCAACTTATGGCAAGACTTCCTCGACTCGTTATCCCTAATCAACCATTGCATATTATGCACCGTGGTAATAACCGGCAAGATATTTTTAATTCTGAAGATGATATGTTGAGAGTTAAGGATGATATTGCCCATGGTTTGGAAAAGTCAGGTTGTTCTTTGCATGCTTACGTCATTATGAGAAATCATTTACATTTGCTAATTACACCTGATAGCAAGGAGCAATTAGCTGTTTTTATGCAGGCGATGGCTAACCGGTATGTTCGTTATTACAATGCGTTACATAAAAGAACTGGCACGTTATGGGAGGGCCGCTATAAGTCTTGCCTAGTAGACAGTGACTCTTATCTTTTTAGTTTATACAAATACATTGAGATGAATCCTGTTAAAGCGAATATTGTGACCAACCCTTGTGACTATAGATGGTCAAGCTACTCACATAATGCATTAGCGGTGGAGGATAAGTTAATTACTGAGCACAGCTTATATAGCGCGTTAGGTTACAACCCCGATATACGATGCAAGCGCTATAAAGAATTATTTAATCGACTCGATATAACCCACCAAGAAGAAAAAATCACAAGAGCAACTATTGCGGGTGAAGCTTATGGCAGCGAAAACTTTCATAAAAAAATCAGACCATTAGTTTCTAGAACAACGAAACTTAGCACTCACGGAGGAGATAGGAAAAGTGAATCTTTTAAAAATCAAGCTGGCTGACCCCTTGATTTTGCTCAAAATGACTAATCCTTTAGCTTCACCGCTTGTGTTATGGAGCATTTGTTGCCTGGTTATTTTTATAGCATATGCGCCTGGCTGGAATGGTCCATTTGTTTTTGATGATCAACTGAATATTCTTGAGAACCCTAATGTTCCTATTCATGATCTCAACGAACAAAATATTATTCGCTCAACGTTATCGAATGAAAGCGGGCCTTTAAAGCGCATCATCCCTGCTCTCTCTTTTGGATTAAATTACTACTTTGCCGATGGTTTCAAGTCTATTCACTTTAAGCTGTTTAACATTGCTATTCACTGCATAAATTCCGGCCTTGTCTTCTGGCTACTCACTTTATTATGGCCAAGTGTTTGCCATACGAGCTGGGCACAACAGTCCCGCTTATCTAACCCTCGCGTGGCCTTTGCCATTAGCGGCACATTGATTTGGGCATTACATGCTTTTTTACTAACCAGTGTTTTATATGTTGTTCAGCGCATGACCAGTATGGCCAGTATGTTTATGTTGATGGGCACCTGTCTTTATGTAGTAGGTCGTCTCTCGCTTGAGAAACAACCTGCACAGGGCCTATCCCTGATGTGTCTGGGTTTAATTGCTGGTACGGTGCTAGGCGTAGCATGTAAAGAAAATGCTGCGTTACTGCCTGTTTATATTGGGGCTTTAGAGTTCACGCTACTGACTCAATTACATTCTAGCCAACAAACAATTAAAAAAGTCCGTTGGTTTTTTATTATTTTCCTTGGCTTACCAATCTTAGCCGGACTTTTATATTGGTTTCAACATCCCAGTTTTATTACAGGCGGTTATGGAGGACGCCCTTTCACTTTTTATGAACGGGTATTAACCGAACCACGTGTTTTATGGTTTTACCTGTCAATGATTATTGTTCCAGATATACAAACCATGGGCTTATTTCATGATGATTTTAAGCTCAGCTCAGATTTATTTTCAATTTGGACCACCTTGCCTAGCATTATTGGCATTATTATTTTATTGATACTATCCATTGCTTGGCGAAAACGCTTCCCTGTGTTTGCCTTTGCTGTACTTTGGTTTTTAGTAGGTCATAGTCTCGAGTCTAGCGTTTTTCCACTAGAGATTATCCATGAACACCGAAATTATTTGCCGGCTCTAGGGCCTTTGTTAGCCATTAGCTATTTATTGTTATTTGCGTTACCAAGCAAAATACCGAACGGTTTAAGGATCTGCATGATCTTTCTTGTTATTTTTTGCCTTGGTTTTGGTACCTTCCAGCGTGCACATTATTGGAGTAGTGAATCTACCTTAATTGAAAGCCTTGCGGTCAATCACCCCGACTCACCAAGTAGCCAATATTTGCGTGGCGAAATTTTACGTAAACGCGAAAAAAACTTTGAGGGTGCTTATGCCTATTACTTACGCGCTGCTGAGTTATCGCCTGAAGAAGCTGGGTTTTTAATCAGTTTAAGCATGGTAACACCCGACTCATTTACTCAACTTGAAACCCAACTAGACTCTCTACAACTTGCCCGCTCAGATTATATTGTTAACATTATCCATCAAAAACCAATGGGTGCATGGGGCATTCGAGCCTTAGACGTGGCCATTAAGTGTGTGATGTCTGGTAATGAACGTTGTTTATCTAAAGCAAATGATGTGGCCAGCTGGCTACAAGCTTTAATTGACAAACCAAAGGGTAAATCTGCACACCGCTATTATTCGTTAGTGCATTTGTTTGCGATTAGAATGAAACAAAATCGTTTTGCTGATGCTTTAGCAACCGCTAATACAGGTATTAAACTTAACCCGAATAACCCTCGTTTTGTGCTGATGCAAGCCCATGCATTAATTGGCTTAAACCGATTGGATGAATCTGAAAAGCTGTTGGACAATATTCAACGGTCTTCTGCTGGGCGAGTACCAAAATACGCTCAGCGTATCATTCAATTAAAACAAACTATTGGGCTAATACGTAATAAAAAAACTTAAAACGACTTGCCAGTTAACCGTGGCCCTTTTGTCTAGCTAGGCTTTTTAATATCTGAATGCCCTAATGACTTATCAGGACATAGCTCGTCACGCACTCGCTGCTTTATTTCTTTCGCTTCTGGAAAGCGCTGTTCTAATTTTCGTGACCATAACTGCTTGCCATTGATTGTGATTTCAAATGTACCACCACTGGCTGGTATTAAAGTAACACCACCGAGCTCTTCTTCAAACGTTGTCAGTAACTCCTGTGCTAACCAGGCCGCACGTAACAACCACCTGCATTGGGTGCAATACTGTATTTCTATTCTGGGTTTATCGTCGTAGTCCAATTCAGTCACCCGTCAGTAAACTATAAACCAAAAATAATATTATTGATGGTACGCGGGGCTACTTTGATGTACTTCATCAATCATCGCCTTCACGTGCTCTGGATTAATGTCAGGTAGTATTCCGTGTCCTAGGTTAAAGATATGTTTATGCCCGTGACCATAATCGGCCAATACGTCACGTACTTTTTGACGGATTTTTTCTGGGCTAGCATACAAGCTTGTTGGGTCAAGGTTCCCTTGCAGTACAACGCTATCTTTCGTGAGCTCTCGTGCTAGCTTTAAATCTGTTGTCCAATCAACTCCTAAGCCGTTATAGCCAGCATCCGCCATAGTTTCTAGCCAAACACCCGCACCTTTAGTAAATAATAATCGTGGTACGCTTGGGTTTGTTGCTTGTAGGGCGTGTGAAATTTTTCGGCTATAGGCTAAAGAAAATGTTTCATAATCTTTTGTTGATAAGTTACCGCCCCAGGTATCAAACACCATGACTATTTGTGCGCCCGCTTCAATCTGAGCTTGTAGATAGCTTATTACCGATTGACTAACGATGTCGAGCAAACGATGCATCAACTCGGGGGTGTCGTACATCATGCGTTTAATTTTTGCGAAGTTCTTGCTCCCACTTCCTTCAACCATGTAACAAGCTAAGGTCCATGGGCTACCGGAAAAACCAATTAATGGAACAGCACCATTCAACCCTTTTTTAATGGTTGAAACAGCGTTCATTACGTACTGAAGTTCTTGATTCGGATCGGGTACAAATAACTTGTCAATATCCGCTGCCGTTTGCACAGTACGTTCGAACCGAGGGCCTTCGCCTTCTTCAAAATAAAGGCCTAAACCCATCGCATCTGGGATTGTCAGAATATCGGAAAATAGGATCGCTGCATCCATTGGATAACGTTCCAACGGTTGCAAAGTGACTTCACAAGCAAGCTCTGCATTTTTACACAGATCTAAAAAACTACCCGCTTGAGCGCGTGTCGCACGGTATTCAGGCAAATATCGGCCCGCCTGACGCATCATCCAAACAGGCGTACGCTCTGTTTTTTCACCACGCAATGTTCTTAACATTAAATCATTTTTTAACGTGGTCATTATTTAACGTGGTCATTATTTAATACTCTTAAGTGTAAAAGCCGTGTATTGGCGTTGCTAAAATAGGGTAATGAAGACTATATGTTTAAGTAATCAAGGATGCCTTGGGCGGCCTCACGACCTTCGTAAACAGCCGTAACAACAAGATCCGACCCCCTAACCATATCGCCGCCAGCAAATACTTTTTCATTGGTGGTCTGATAACCAAATTCATTATGCTCTGGTGCTATCACACGGCCACGCTCATCAAGATCTATACCAAAATCTGCAAACCATGGCATTGGACTTGGCTGAAAACCAAAAGCCACAATAATACTATCAGCCGGTACGATTTCTTCCGTGCCTGGTATTACAACAGGGCTACGTCGGCCGCGTGCATCTGGCTCACCTAACTCGGTGGTCACTAATTTAATGCCTTCAACCTTGTCCTTACCAATAATTTCTACCGGTTGACGATTCCAAAGAAAGTTAACACCTTCTTCTTTTGCGTTTGCTACTTCACGACGAGAGCCCGGCATATTTTCTTCATCACGACGGTAAACACAAGTCACTTCTTGTGCATTTTGACGAATGCTTGTACGGTTACAATCCATCGCCGTATCTCCACCACCGAGCACCACAACTCGTTTCCCTTTCATGTCGATGAACTCATCGCCCATGATGGTATTAACGCCTTCTAAGTCCATCAAGCGGTTGATATTAGACACTAAGAATGGAAGCGCCTCATGCACGCCCTCTAAGTTTTCACCCGGAAAACCACCTTTCATAAATTTATAAGTACCCATCCCTAGGAAAACAGCATCGTACTCGTCTAGTAATTGCTGAAATGGCACATCTTTGCCAATTTCTGTCTCTAATATAAATTCAACACCCATACCTTCTAGAATTTCACGACGGTTTTTCACCACGCTTTTTTCTAATTTGAACGGAGGTATCCCAAAAGTTAATAGTCCGCCTACTTCAGGGTAACGGTCATAAACCACTGGCTTTACACCATTACGAGCAAGAATATCGGCACACCCTAAACCGGCCGGTCCTGCACCAATAATCGCTACGCGTTTACCCGTCTGTTTGACCGTTGATAGGTCTGGACGCCAGCCTTGTTTGAAAGCCTCATCAGAAATATATTTTTCAATAGAGCCAATAGTAACAGCACCAAATTCATCGTTTAGCGTACAGGAGCCTTCACACAACCTATCTTGTGGGCAAATGCGTCCACAAATTTCCGGCAATGAATTAGTTTTATGCGACAACTCGGCTGCTTCAATAACCTTACCTTCTGAAATCAGTTTAAGCCAATTTGGAATGTAATTATGCACGGGGCATTTCCATTCACAATATGGGTTTCCACAGTGTAGGCAACGATCAGCTTGATCGGCTGCTTGCTCTGCATCTAACTCACCATAAATCTCTTTAAACTCTTGTTTTCTTTGATTCGCAGGCACCTTTATTGGGTCAATGCGAGGTACGTCAACAAATTGAAAATTATTAGCCATTTTATCTGTGTTTCTCTACGTTAAACTTCTTATGAGGTTATTGAATCTAATAGCGATTTAACGTCAGCCGCTTTAGGTGCAACCAGCCAGAAGTGTTGTATATAATCAGCAAAATTATCAAGTATATCTTGACCTCTTTTACTGCCTGTTTCGACTGTAAACTCTTCTATTAAACGGCGTAAATAGCCACAATGTGCATCCATTGACTCTGTATACACACGATGAATATCTACCAATTCATGGTTATATCTGTCGACAAACGTACGTGACTCATCCAATACAAATGCAAAGCCACCCGTCATTCCTGCCCCGAAGTTAATGCCGGCCTCTCCTAAGACAGCAATAACACCACCTGTCATGTATTCACAACCATGGTCTCCAATGCCTTCAACAACCGCTATTGCGCCAGAGTTTCTAACAGCAAAACGCTCTCCTGCTAGGCCAGCTGCAAATAATTTACCATTGGTAGCGCCATATAAGCAGGTGTTACCCATGATGGTTGAATCATGACTATCGAACATGCTATTTGCTGGTGCTTTTAGAACCAGTTTACCACCGGCCATACCTTTACCAACATAATCATTCGCATCGCCTTCAAGTGTCATATTTAGACCACCCGCATTCCACACACCAAAACTTTGGCCTGCTGAACCGCTAAAGTGAATATCAATAGGGGCATCGTTCATACCATTATTGCCATAACGTTTCGCGATTTCACCTGATACGCGAGCACCAATAGACCGGTGAATATTACTAATCGTATATCTAAACGAACCACCCGCTTTTGCTTCGATTGCTGGCAGCACATCTACCACTATTCCTTCAGCAAATGCGGCATCGTCAAACGGATCATTTTGTGGCGTAATGCAGTGCTGTGCTTTCGTTTCATTGCCCGGAATATAATCCAAGATAGGCTGTAGTTTTAAGCCACTTTGCTTATCTGTTAGTCCCTCAATTTGCTCAAGCAAATCTGTTCGGCCAATGATGTCTTCAAGTTTTTTAAAGCCCAGTTTCGCTAACCATTCGCGCACCTCTTGAGCAAGGAAGCGGAAGTAGTTCATCACATACTCTACTTCTCCGTGATAATGCTTCATGCGAAGTACATTATCTTGTGTCGCAATGCCTGTCGCACAGTTATTTAGATGACAAATACGAAGGTATTTACACCCCATAGCAACCATTGGGCCCGTACCAAAACCAAAGCTTTCGGCACCTAAGATAGCCGCTTTAATAACATCTAGACCAGTTTTTAGCCCCCCATCTGTTTGCAGACGAACTTTGTCTCTTAGATCATTTGCAAGCAATGTTTGATGCGTTTCAGTTAATCCTAACTCCCACGGTGCTCCAGCATAACGTACTGAGGTTAGTGGGCTGGCACCTGTACCGCCGTCATAACCCGCAATCGTAATTAAATCGGCATAGCATTTAGCAACACCCGCGGCGATCGTTCCAACACCCGCTTCTGAAACCAATTTAACCGACACAAGGGCTTCTGGGTTCACTTGTTTCAAATCAAAAATAAGCTGAGCCAAATCTTCAATTGAATAAATATCGTGGTGTGGTGGTGGTGAAATAAGTGAAACGCCTGGCTTAGAGTAGCGCAGCGTTGCAATCATTTTATTAACTTTATCCCCCGGCAACTGCCCACCTTCGCCTGGCTTAGCACCTTGAGCAACCTTAATTTGCAGGACATCGGCATTAACTAAATAATGTGGTGTTACACCAAAGCGCCCTGATGCAATTTGTTTTATTCTTGACAGCTTTTCAGTGCCAAATCTTGCAGGGTCTTCACCCCCTTCACCAGAATTTGAACGGCCACCCAAACGATTCATTGCAATAGCTAATGTTTCGTGCGCCTCAGGTGACAACGCACCCAATGACATTGCAGCTGTATCAAAACGTGTATACAAGCCTTCTGCGGGCTCTACTTCATCGATAGAAATAGCTTTTTTCTCATCTAACTTCAAGCTAAACATATCGCGAATGGAGGCAGGTGCACGGTGATTCACCTCATCAGCATACAGACGGTATTTACTAATATCACCTGAACGGACCGCTTGTTGTAAAGAGTTGACAACATCTGGGTTATAAGCGTGATACTCCCCCCCATGAACATATTTCAACAAACCGCCTTGTTCAGTACTTTTTCGTGGGTTCCAAGCTACTTTAGAGAGTTGTTTTTGCTCATTTTCTAGCGTTTCAAAACCAACCCCTTCAATGCGGCTGGTGGTTCCTTTGAAACAGGTATCAACAACTGCCGATTGCAGCCCAACAATTTCAAATAACTGCGAGCCACGATAGCTAGCAATTGTTGAAATACCCATTTTAGATAGTATTTTGTACAGCCCTTTATTGATACCCTTACGGTAATTCTGAGCCAACACATCTTCTTCAATACCAGTTATATCGCCCGTTTCCAGCATGTCGTTCAGCGTTTCATAGGCAAGATATGGACAAACAGCCGTTGCACCGTAACCAATAAGCGTTGCAAACTGGTGTGGATCTCGGACCGTAGCCGACTCAACAACAATATTTGACTGGCAACGCAAACCAACGTTGACCAAATGATGATGTACAGCACCCGTCGCTAATAAGGCATGTACTGGTAAAAAGCCCGCTGCTAACCCTCTGTCACTTAAGACAATAACAACATTACCTTCACGAACTTTTTCCTCAGCTTGCTGACATATATGCTGAATAGCACTTTCTAAATTAAACACAGACAAGTCATATTGCAAACTTATAACCGCGCTTTTATATGACGAATCTGTCATTGACAGCAGTGCATCAAATTTTGATGCTGATAAGACCGGTGAACCCACTTCTAAGCGGTGCGCATGTTCGGCCGACTCTTCAAATAGATTTTTTTCCCGACCAAAGCTTGTCATCAATGACATAACCACTTGCTCACGCAAAGGGTCAATAGGCGGGTTCGTTACTTGTGCAAACTGCTGTCTAAAATAATCATACAAGCTACGAATTTTAGTTGATAAAACAGGCATGGGGATGTCATCACCCATTGAACCAATTGCTTCTTGGCCTGCTTCTGCCAACACTTTAAGTACTTGATCTCGCTCTTCAAAAGTCAACTGGTACTGTTTTTCATGCACCTGTAAAGTTGCTTTATCTAATGGCGCCAAAGTCAGCGGATCATCATCTCTTTCTGTACATAGTTTTTTAGTGTGCTCAGCTAACCATGCTTTGTACGGTTGACGAGCCTTTAAACGGTCATCAATTTCCTTCGGTGTAATCAGTTCGCCTTTTTCTGTATCCACAGCTAACATTTCGCCCGGTTTTAAGCGACCTTTTTGCACAACGTCTTCTGGCTTATAATCATACACGCCCACCTCAGATGCCAGGGTGATATGACGGTCCTTAGTAATCACATAACGAGCAGGGCGTAGGCCATTTCGATCGAGACAACACGCTACATGACGACCATCTGTCAGCACAATGGCTGCAGGGCCATCCCAAGGCTCCATATGCATCGATGAATATTCATAGAAAGCACGCAGTTCAGGATCCATAGTGTGAACATTTTGCCATGCTGGTGGGACAAGCAGGCGCATAACACGGAAAATATCCATGCCGCCAGCAATCAGACCATCCACCATATTATCCAGACTATTTGAGTCTGAGCCTACGGACGAAACCCAAGGTCGAATATCATCCATATTAGGTATTAAAGGCGTTTCAAACGTATAGCTACGTGCTTGCGCCCAGCTTCTGTTACCGCGAATAGTATTAATTTCACCATTATGTGCCAGAAACCTAAACGGTTGAGCTAGACGCCATTGTGGAAATGTGTTGGTTGCAAATCGCTGATGGAAAACACATTGTGAACTTTCCAGTTCTGGATTATTTAAGTCTGGGTAAAAAACCGGTAAAAACTCTGGCATTACCAAGCCTTTGTAAGAAATGACATTTGAAGCCAAACTCGCCACATAAAACATCTCGTCGTTTTGTTCTATCCGCTTTTCAGCACGACGTCTTGCAATATATAGGCAACAATCCATTGCTGCATTATTCATTCCCTCTTTGGCATTGACAAATACCTGCTCAATACAAGGCAATGTTGCTAAGGCTTGTTCACCACATGCTTCTGTATTGGTTGGCACAGTTCGCCAGGCAATAACAGTGAGCCCTTCTTTTTCTATTTCTTCTTTAAGGATTAGTTTTGCTTGCTCAGCCTTAGACGCATCTTGGCTTAAAAAGACCATGCCAACAGCGAACAATTCAGTCGGTGTCGCGCCAAGCTCTTGTGCTTTTGCACGAAAGAATTTTTCTGGCGTTTTAAGGAGCAAACCACAGCCATCACCTGACTTGCCGTCTGCTGCGATGGCGCCACGGTGGGTCAATCGAGCTAACGAATCGATGGACGTCTTAATCAGCCAGTGGCTCGGTTTGTTATCAATGTGCGCAATGAGTCCAAATCCGCAGCTGTCTTTTTCAAACGCAGGGTCATATAAACCCGCTTGAGGGATTGAGGTATGTTTCACTCGGTTAACCTTATGTGCTTAGTTATTGAATAGACAACTTACTTACGCAAGTCGGCTAATAATTATACCAATCAGATAGATTATTTTCAATTTTGAAGAGCATATCTATTAACAAATACCACACTCTCAAGACCTACGCGACACACGCTTAACTAAATGTCAGCTTTTTAGCACCTAGTTCACTCTTTAACTAGAACATCTCTTTGAACGGCGTCAAACGTACGAACCCAAGGTTTTAATGCCGTCAAAGAAGCCGGCATCTTATTCGCTTTTTCTTCTGCTAGCTTTTTATTTTCAAAATCACCATAGATGACCACAAACCATTGCCCAGCATTTCTTTTATGTTGAAAAAAATATAATGGTTTAAGGGTGTTATGTTTAAGAATAAACTTTTTTGCAGACTCTTCTGTAGACACACCCAACAATTGCAAAGTGAAATGTTTTTTATCTCTACTTTCAAGCCATTGGTGATTCAACTGAATAGCTGTTAATGCTGCGGGTGCTTTGGCGCTAGGATTACTATTTTCTTTTATAGATACGACCTCCTTGCTATCGCTACCTGACTCCTCTGCTTTGATGTTAGCTAGAACCACCGTTTGAGTATTAACGCTCCTCTCTACCTTAACGGCCCCTACCTTTTCATCTGTATTTCTCAGGCCACTCACCTTTGTTTTACTCGCCGTCTCTAAAGGAGCGTCTAACATTGAAGAAGGCGTTTTGAACTCTTTTATCTCGCTAAAGCCGCTTACTCTTGGCTGCTCAGTAATCGCTGTTTTAGCTGGAGTTTCTAGCTTTTGGTTATGTATCCGCCCTGCCGACTGAGCCTGCACAACAGTAGAAGGCACTTCCTCACTTTCTTCTTGAGGGTAAAAGATAAAAACTGAAACACCCAGCAATAAAATAGCTAGTGCTATTAACCCTATTACGGATCCTGATTTCACAAGTGTAGGCTTTTCATGCCCCATAGCTGAGGTGCTCATTTGCGCTAAGACATCATTTATTCGCCCTGGCAAACCACCTGTTTCAATAAATAACACCACTTCATCTAGGCCTACCAAATTAGTCAGGCCTGGATTGTTTTTTTGTATTATCTTTCGCGCATACTCTGTTGTCTGCCGTTGTGTAAATGGCTCTAGGTCAATCAACTGGCAACGCGACTCAATGGCCTCTCCTAGATTATCCGCAGAGCTTAATAAAACTTGCAAACAATCATAGCTGTCTGCCAATTTAAACAAAAAATCGAACTGCGCCTCGCCTAATTGATGTGTATCTTCAATACAGATAATGACTTTTTTTTCTGCTTTTGACGCAGCTGCCAATCGCACAAGAAGCTGTTTGTTATTGCCTTCCAATTCATCAAAAGCTTGAGTTAATACCTCCAATGGAGATGTTGTATCCATTAGCGATTTCGCTGGTATTAAGCAAAACTGCCAACGCTTATCCCTTTGTTTGTCAAATTGCCTAAGAAAAAAAGACTTCCCTGATTGTTCTGGCCCTCTTAATAAAATAGCTTGCCTTGTATTTGGAATAAGGTGAAGTATTAGATCAAGCCGCTGCTGCCTTTCTGCTGGGAAAAACTCCTCCAGCCCCACCTCTTCATTTAGGCGATTAAGAGACATCTCTGTCTTTTCCGTCAATCACTTTTTTAATTAACGACTCATCAGTGCAGTCATAAATAACGGCTTCACCAAGGTTTTTTAGCAGCACTAGTCGAATAGAACCTGAGGTGTTCTTTTTATCGACTTTCATATGCTTTATAAAATCGGCACCGTCCATTTCTTCAGGTGCTTTTACTGGCAAGTTAGCTTTTATACATAAGGCCTTTATCCGGACAGCCTCATAAGAGCTCATCCAACCCAACTCCACAGATAATTCTGCTGCTAAACACATTCCAGCGGCTACCGCCTCGCCATGTAACCATTCACCATACCCCATATGAGTCTCGATGGCGTGCCCAAATGTATGCCCAAAATTAAGTGTTGCGCGTATTCCAGACTCTTTCTCATCCTTCTCGACGATCTCAGCTTTTTTCTCACACGATCTTTTAATTGCATAAATTAATGCGTCCGCTTTTTGTGCTAATAAATACTCTATATTTTTTTCCAGCCAGACAAAAAAATCCATATCATTTATCGCACCATATTTTATGACTTCTGCCAAACCGGCACTTAGTTCTTTGGCTGGCAATGTTGAGAGCACTGTCGTATCGATCAAAACAGCTTTAGGCTGATAAAACGCCCCAATCATATTTTTACCCAAACGATGATTGACCCCTGTTTTTCCACCCACAGAGGAATCAACCTGAGATAACAAAGTAGTCGGGAGCTGAATAAAACCAACTCCTCTTTGATAACTTGCAGCTGCAAAGCCTGTCATATCTCCAATCACACCACCACCCAAAGCGATCAATGTGACTTGCCGGTTACATGTGTTTTCTAATAATGAATCAAATATTTTATTTAGGTACTCTAGCGTTTTAAACCGTTCACCATCTGGCAGAATAGCGGTTCTAACGTCTACACCTACTGGCAGCTGATCGACCAACTGGCTTAAATACATTGGTGCAATCGTTTCATTCGTGACAATCAATACTTGGTTAGAGACAATGTGCTTTTCAACGAATGCTGGCTGCGTTAATAAACCCTCACCGATGTAAATAGGGTAGCTTCTATCACCAAGGTCAACATTCAATATCTCTAATTTATTATTCATTTTTTCTTTAGTTGCTCAAGAATACTTAAGATTACTTTCTTACTACTTGTTTTGTTTGTGCTAACAACGATGTCTGCAATTGATTCATAAATCGGCGCTCTAAGTCGCATTAATTCTTCCAGCTTCTTCCGTGGGTTGTCAATTTGCAATAAAGGCCTTTTTGTATCAAATTTTGTTCGGCTTAACTGCTGCTCAACAGAACATTGTAAGTATATAACCCAGCCTGTTTCCGTTAACACTTTACGATTTTCTTCGCTTAAGACAATACCACCACCTGTTGCAATGATAGCGCCATCCAATACCGACAGTAACTTAAGTTTATCGGTTTCTCTAGACCTAAAACCTTCTTCCCCTTCAAGCTCAAAAATTAAGGATATTTCTACCCCTGTACATTTAATAATTTCTGCATCTGTATCATAAAATGCTTTATTTAAACGCCGCGCTAACAGTTTACCAATCGTTGATTTGCCGGCTGCCATTGGGCCCACAAGATAGATATTATTTTTTTCTGGCATGAACTTTATCTTATTCTGAAATTTGCTAGAACTATATCACGAGCATTTCATAGCGCGTGCAATGTATTGCTTACAACAAGTACAAGCACATAAAAAAACGGGGCTTAGCCCCGTTTTTTTATCAATCTATCGTTTTTAATTAACCGCTAAATTATCTTTTAATATTTTAGGTGTAATGAAGAATAAAAGCTCTCTGTTATTATCTTGCTTAAAGTCTTTCTTAAATAACACCCCAACACCTGGCAAATCTCCAAAGAAAGGAACTTTACGAACACTGTGATCTTTCGAACGCTCATAGATACCCCCTAAGACAACTGTATCGCCATTATTTACCAGTACTGTCGTATCTACTTCCTGTGTATTAATTGGCACACCACCCGGTTGAACATTTGAGAAATCTGGCGAGTCCTTCGTTATATTTAACTCTAAGTTAATTCGGTCATCTGGTGTAATTCTTGGCGTCACCGATAACTTTAACTCTGCCTCTTCAAAACTCGTTGAAGTAGCGCCTGAAGAGGATGCCTCTTGAAATGGAATTTCAACACCTTGACTGATTTCAGCCTCAATTTGATCAGACGTAATAACACGGGGGCTTGAAATAACTTCACCTTTTGCTTCTGTTTGTAACGCTGACAGTTCTAATTGTAATAAAGAGCTTCCAATTTTACCCATTATAAACTGTATCGCACCCGCTGGACTGGCCGCTGGCAAATCAACCATCAAACCTTCGCTGCCACCAACATCAAAAATATTTCCGGCTCCAACCGTTATTCCATTTTCTAATGCTCCACCCACGACTGTTGTTGAATCCCCTGTAGCAACGCCACCACCCGTTATGCCAGACAAACCGAACCTGACACCTAAGTCACGTGTAAAGTCATCATTCGCAATCACAATTCGCGACTCAATCATCACTTGTCGCACTGGGCGATCTAAACGCTCAATAATTCTACGAATTTCAACCAATTTTTCAGCGGTTTCTTGAACCAACAAAGTATTAGTTCTTTGGTCAACTGAAACCCCACCTCTATTGGAAATTAACTTTGTATTTGAATTAGTATTTCCACTACGCCCGCCTGTAGATTTTAAAATTGTCACCAAGTCAGAAGCCTTGGCATAACTAACCTCAAAAAACTCCGTTAATAATGGCGACAATTCCACCACTTGCTTTTTGGCTTCAAGCTCTAATTTCTCTTGAGCCGCGACCTCTGCTTGTGGGCCAACCATCATCACATTGCCCGTAATCCGCTTCGCCAAACCTTTGCTTTTAAGAATAATGTCTAATGCCTGATCCCATGGAACATTATTCAATCGCAAAGTCACGCTGCCACCGACAGAATCACTAGCCACTAAATTCATATCTGTGAAATCGGCAAGCAGTTGCAATACAGATCGAACTTCTATGCTTTGAAAGTTTAGAGATAACTTTTCACCTGTATACGGAAATTTATCAGCTACCAATTCTTCTTGCTCTTGTTTTGTTAATGGTTTGAATTCAACCGTTAACAATTCATCCATCTGATATGACAAAAATTCGTAGTGGCCAATTGCTGCAATTGATAACTTTGTATCATTACCAGATGGCATCACATCAATAGTTTTTACAGGTGTTGCAAAATCTAATACATCTAATCTATTAGCAAGCTCTGGGGGTAGCGAAGTGTCTTTAATATCTACAATGACTTTACCACCTTCCTGCTTAACATCTACAACCGAAGAGGTATTTGTAAGGCTCACTAAAACACGCCCTTCACCTTCTTCACCGCGCCTGAAATCCACTGCACTAACTAATTTATCTGCCGCTTTTGCTGGTGCTGTTGTTGCACTAGGACTGCTAATCACAGGAGCACTGGTCACATTACCTAACGTTATAAAGACACTCTGCCCCTCTATTTTTGTTGCATAAGGCGCAGCATCATTAAGGTTAAGCACAACTCGTGTTCTACCACCTGCCTCTAACGCTCTAACGCTGATGGCTTTACCGATATTAATTGGAATAGTTGTTTTACCAACACCATTACTTACCCCCATAAGGTCGATGGCTATTCTAGCTGGGTTATCAGTACTAAAACTTTTCAACTGATCTGGCGCAGAATCCAACGATAGTTCAAGCTGCACTTTATTCCCAGGCAAACCGGAAAATTGAATATCCTTCAGAATGGCTGCTTGCGCAGGCATCATTGACATCGAAGCCCAACATGCCATAGCAAACATTCCTTTTATTAGCCGAGCTTTTTGCTTTGCTATGTCCCATCCACTTGCATTTGACTTGTGCATGAATTTTCCCTTATTTACATGTTTCATTATCAATATTCTCTTCTTTATTCAACAAGAGCCAAAGAAGCTTCTCTTTCGCGCCACTTACCAGCTGTTGTAGCTACCCATTCTGCAAGATCAATTTGTTGATCTTGTATTCTTATAATTTTGCCGAAGTTTTGACCTAAATAATTACCTGCCTGAACGCGGTGTATAACTCCATCATTTGCCTTTACAAGGGCCCACTGTTCATTATCTTTAGACAGCGTACCAACCATCCTTAATGTATCTAGCGGGTAAGCTTCCAGTTCCTCTTTTTCTCTTTCCAAATCAGGTCCAGGCCCTTCTACATTCATCATTTTCTCAATAGCCTGAGGCTCATCAAGTTTTTCAAAGGGGTTACGCAAGCCATCAGCAACATAACTATACGACTCATACGACTTGATAACAGGCATCGGCTCAATTGGCGTTGCTGGTTTAGACTTTACTTGTGAAATATAGGCTTTTAAATCATCAAATTCCTCGCTAACACAGCCCCCCATCAATAGCGTCAACATGATAAGAATCAGCAGTTTATTTAGCTTTAAGCGAGCCATCATTTATCATCCTCATCTAAGTAACGATAAGTTTTTGCAGTTGCATTCATTGTCATCTGCCCACCTTTTCCAGCCGGTGTTAGTGACACATTATGTAACGTTACAATACGTGGTAAGGCTGCTAAATTACTAACAAACTCTCCAAACTCGTGATAACTTCCCACTACGGTTAATTTAATCGGCTTTTCAGCATAAAAATCTTTTCTTTTTTCGCCCGACGGTTGAAATAAGCTAAACTCCAAACCACTTGCTAAGCCTGCTTGGGAAACATCAACCAATAAATCGGCTATTTGTGTTTTATTAGGTAACTGCTGCAACATTGCACCGAACTGCTCCTGCATATCACTAAGTTGTTGCTTATAGGCATCTAGGTTGACAGCTTTTGCTTGTTTTCGCTCAAACGTTTTCTTTAAGGCCGTTTCTTTTTGCTCTACTTTCTTTAAGTCATCCCACTGATCAAGCGTGTCAAAATAAACCCAAGCACCGAGCAAAATAACACTTACTAAAACAATAGCCCCTATTTTAATAGCGGTGGGCCAATTACCCGCCTCATTAAAATCCCAATTAATCTCATCTAAATTCATTTATTTTCCCTCCGTGGGCTCCCCAACTTTTGCCTGAGCAACTTTCAGGGTAAAACTATTTGCATCAACACCTTTTGAGCGAATCACATTCAAGTCAGTCCCTTTCAACCAAGGCGACTGCTCCAAACTACGCATATAAGCCGAGACCCTTGTGTTCGATTGGGCATTACCCTCGATGGCCAGTTTTTTTCCGCTTTGGTTAAATTTAGTAAGGTACACACCTTCAGGCACTGTTTTTGCCAATTGATCAAACATGTGTACGATTTCAGGCCGGCTACTTTGCAAACGTTGTATGACTTCCATCCGAGCCAGCAGCTTACTTTTTGTCTTATCTAACGCTTCAATTTCCTTAATTTTTTTATCTAAAACAGATATCTCATTTTGAATAAATCGATTACGGTTATTTTGAGTTTCAATAAGCCCTTCAATCGAAAAGTGCACTGTCGCCATCAAGATGATTGATGCCAATACACCCATACCCAAAAACATTAAAAAGTCAATTTGGCGCTGCTTTCGCAGTTCTTCGCGCCATGGAAGAAGGTTAATTTTAGCCATTAATCAAAACTCCTTAATGCAAGACCCGTTGCAATCATCATTGCGGGCGCATCATTACTAAGCGCCTGAGCTTTTACTTTCCCGGCCAATGTCATCTCAGAAAATGGGTTTGCTACCGTTGCAGGGGTTCCTAGTTTTTCCTCTACCAACGCATCAATCCCTAGTAAAGATGAAGTACCCCCAGAAAGAATAATGTGATCTACGCTATGTTGAGCGCTAGAAGAGAAAAAGAACTGCAATGAACGCCCAATTTGTTGGCACATGACCTCTTTAAAGGGGTCTAACACTTCTGTTATATAACTGTCTGGCAAGCCGCCATGTTTTTTGGCCATGCCAGCTTCTTCATACGAAAGCCCGAACCGACGTTGAATCTCTTCTGTTAATTGTTTACCGCCAAAGCCCTGCTCTCGAGAGTAGATGACTTTATTTTTATGAATAACATTAAGCGTTGTTACCGTAGAGCCTGTATCAGCAATAGCAATCGTTGCCTCGGGGCCATAGTCGGGTAGTCCGCTTTGTAAAAGCCCATAGGCATTTTCTAGCGCATAGGCTTCGACATCCACTATTTTGGCTTTCAACCCGGCCAGATCTAATACCGCCACCCTATCGTCTATATTTTCACGCCTTGACGCTGCCAGCTGTACATCTATTAAACTTGCATTTTTTTCATTTGGACCAATAACACTAAAATCCAGATTAACCTCGTCCAAAGCATAAGGAATGTATTGATCAGCAATCATCTCAACCTGCGCTTCGAGTTCTTCATCACTTTCAGGTTTCGGGATAGTAACAATTTTGGTGATAACAGCGGAACCAGAAACCGACAACGCAGCTTGCTTTAATTTTGTGCCTGAACGCTCAATAACGGTAGACAGCGTATTTCCGATAGCCTCAAGGTCTGCAAAGTTATTATCAATAACCGCATTTTCAGGTAACGCTGCAACACCATAGCTCTCCACTCGGTAACGTGAACCATGTCGACTGAGCTCTATAAGCTTAATCGCTGATGAACTGACATCAATACCCAAAACATTAGGGTTATTACGTTTGAAAAAAGACATCCTGTATTTTCCTTCTCTTTAGTCGTTCCTGTGACCACACAGAGAACTCTCAATAATTTAAATACAACTAAACAACAAAATCAAGCATAAAATCAATAACTAACAACGTTTTCTTTGAGTATAGCCTTACTTTTAGATATATGTGTTTTCATTTTAAAAAAAAACCATTAAGCCACGGTTAATGTGATTTTCTTCATAATGCTAATACAATAGTACACCATTACTTAATCCACCCCCTACTTTTGCAGCTAAAAACGGAATGAATCAACAGCACAGCTCTTCATCACTTTTTAAAAAAGTCAGCATATCTATTTTTTTGATAGGTGTGATTTTTATTGGTGCCCTCGGTTTATACATCAAGTTTTCAATAATACCTGACCTCCCTGATGTCAATCTCTTAAAAAATATCCAGCTCCAAACCCCTATGAGCATCTACAGCCGAGATGGCTTACTCATTGCTAAATTTGGTGAAAAAAAACGCATTCCTACACGTTACGAAGACATTCCAGCGACCCAAATCAATGCCTTTCTTGCCGCTGAAGATAAAGACTTCTTTCAACACTCAGGTGTCGATTTTATTGGGCTTCTGCGTGCCACAGGCCAGCTTCTATTAACTGGCGAGAAGAAACAAGGAGGCAGCACCATTACCATGCAGGTCGCCAGAAATTTCTTTCTCACGAAGAAAAAAACGTATTCGAGAAAAATACGTGAAATCCTCTTATCTTTTATTATTGAAAGAGAGCTAAGCAAACAAGACATTCTAACGCTTTATCTAAATAAAATTTACCTTGGCCATCGCTCGTACGGTATAGCAGCAGCCGCTCAAGTGTATTATGACTCAACACTTTCAGATCTCTCTTTAGCCCAGCAAGCAATGATTGCTGGGCTTCCAAAGGCACCTTCCGCCTTCAACCCAATCTCCAACCCAGACAGAGCGCTCCTTCGCCGTAACTATGTTCTTAACCGATTACTAAGTCTTAACTACATTAGTCAACCGGAGTTTAATGCCGCCATTGCCGAACCTATTACCGCTCGCTTACATTCTGCTTCTGTGGAACTTGAAGCACCTTATGTTGCAGAAATGGTGCGCAATGAAGTTTATGAAATATATGGTGATGAAATTTATACCAACGGCATGCATGTTATCACCACTCTCGACAGCACTCACCAAAATGCTGCCAATCATGCCGTTAGAAAGGCCTTACACGCCTATGATCGGCGCCACGGGTATCGCGGTATTTTAGACCATATTGACTTAGATAATATCGACACCAACGACTTAGATTTAAGTCCTTTATCATCGTATAAAAAAATTGGTGAAACAGAACCCGCCATTGTGACCGCTTTAACGGACAAGAGCGTTACTGCCATCACCTCAGATAAAGTACTAGTCGAAATTACTTGGGAAAACCTGAAATGGGCATGGCCATATATCAACGAAAATAAGCAAGGCAAAAAGCCAACCTCAGCCGCTGAAATTTTGGCTGTTGGTGATATTATCCGGGTTCGTCAGCAACCTAATACTGATATTTTTGAGCTTGCCCAAGTGCCTAACGTTTCTGGCGCGCTCGTTTCAATTAACCCAAACGATGGTGCTCTCACTTCTCTTGTTGGGGGCTATGATTATTACTCCAGTAAATTTAACCGTGCCTTTCAATCTCAACGCCAACCGGGGTCTGGCTTCAAACCTATTTTATACTCCGCTGCCCTATCTAAAGGCTATACAACGGCTACGTTGATTAATGATGCTCCTGTCGTTTTTGATGATGCAGGCCTCGAACAGCAATGGCGACCAGAAAATTATAGCGGCAAGTTCTTTGGCCCTACCCGTTTACGTGAAGCGCTTATTCACTCAAGAAACCTAGTCTCAATAAGAATTCTACGGGACATCGGCACAAAATATGTACGAAACTTTGCCGGACGTTTTGGCTTTAACCCCTCTTCACTACCAAACAACCTCTCCTTGTCCCTTGGTAGCGGTAGCGCTAACCCATACAAAATGGCAACCGCTTATTCTGTCTTTGCTAATGGCGGCTTCAGTGTAAGCCCTTATTTTATCCAACAAATTACTTCTGCCTCTGGCGAAATACTCTTCCAAGCTAATCCAGCTGTCGCCATCATCGACAAGCAAGAAACGCCACAAAGCAAAAATCTACTTGCCGACTCAGCAGTGACAACGCCGCTAATAACGCCTACGCTATTAGATAACAACACACCCATTGACCCCATCGTTGAACCTCCTATTAGAAAAGCTCCTCGTGTTATTTCCCCACAACTTCACTTTCTTATTAATTCTTTATTAAGGGATGTTGTCAACCGAGGAACCGGGAGAAAAGCCCTTTCTTTAGGTCGCTCAGACCTAGCAGGTAAAACGGGCACGACCAATGATCAAAGGGATGCTTGGTTCAATGGATTCAACCCTTCATTGGTTGCCGTTGCTTGGGTTGGCCTTGATAACGGCAAACCATTAGGCAATAGAGAAACAGGTGGCCGCGCCGCCTTACCTATTTGGATTGACTTTATGAGGGAGGCACTTAAAAACACACCTAATATCCCCCTCTCACAGCCCGATGGCATTGTTGGATTATTAATTGACTCTGAGACAGGGTTAAAAACAAACCCTTCAAACCCAAAAGCTATTTTTGAATATTTCCGAGAAGAAAATACACCGCCAGCTGATAATAAAAATAATGAATTCAGTAACTCGTCCCTAGGAAAACAACCCTCCATCGAAGAGTTATTCTAAAACACGCGATCTAACTACCAAAAAAAACGCACTTTTAAGTGCGTTTTTTGTAGCAATTATTAAACGTTACGGCTATTAACGTTCATCCAGTGACACATAATCACGTTTTGGAGAACCTTTGTATAGCTGACGTGGACGACCAATTCTACCTTTTGGATCAGCCATCATTTCTAACCAATGTGACACCCAACCAGATGTTCTAGCAAGTGCAAACATCACCGTGAACATACTGACAGGAATACCAAGTGCCTTATAAATAACACCCGAATAAAAATCAACATTTGGATACAACTTACGCTCAACAAAATACTCATCTTTCAATGCAATTTCTTCAAGCTTCATTGCTAATTCAAACATCGGATCTTGCGTGCCCGTCTCTTCAAGCACCTCGTAGCATACCTTTCTAATAATCGTTGCTCTAGGATCAAAATTCTTATATACACGATGCCCAAAACCCATGAGTTTAAATGGGTCATTCTTATCTTTGGCTTTTTCTAAGAATTTAGGAATATTTTCCACACTGCCAATTTCGTCCAGCATTGTCAGCACCCCTTCATTAGCACCACCATGGGCAGGCCCCCATAACGCTGCAATACCCGCTGAAATACAAGCAAATGGGTTTGCACCTGTACTGCCTACCAACCTAACTGTTGAAGTACTCGCATTTTGCTCATGGTCAGCATGCAAAATAAACAATAGATTCAGGGCTTTTGCTGCAATCGGGCTAACGACATAATCCTCACAAGGGACTGAAAACATCATGTACAGTAAGTTTTCACAATAATCTAAATCATTACGCGGGTAGACAATTGGCTCACCGATTGAGTGCTTATAACAAGCCGCAGCAATCGTAGGTAATTTAGAAATCAGCCTGTGCGCCGAAACCATCAAGTGCTCTTCATCATTCATGTTTAAACCATCATGATAAAAAGCCGCTAACGACCCTACCACACCCATCATCATAGACATAGGATGAGCATCATGACGAAAACCATCAAAGAACTTTTTCAACGACTCGTTAATCATCGTATGACGGCGAATAATATTACTGAAAGTTGCAAACTCTTCCGCATTTGGCAATTCACCATGAATTAACAAATACGCTGTCTCGATATAGTTACTATTTTCAGCCAACTGCTCAATGGGGTAGCCGCGATGCAACAACACGCCTTTATCGCCATCAATAAACGTAATTTCACTTTCACAACTTGCCGTTGTTCCAAAACTAGGATCGTGTGTGAAGTACCCTAGTTCACCCGGTATCCCTTTAACATCAATGGTTGAATTACCAAGCGTACCCTCAAGTAATGGCAGCTCTACACTTTTCCCAGTTGTATTATCTGTTAGCGTTAAATTTTTTGACGACATCTATAACTCCCTATCTATAAATAGTGCTATCTCACTACTTACGCGCAATAAAAACATGCACTCATTAAAAATAATTTGAAAACTTACTCATGATTTTAACGAACTATCTTAATCAGGTCACCTAGTTTGGGCTCACGATTCGGAAAAAGATCATTCAAAAGCCTCAGTTGGTCTTCTACATGGTGAGTGATCGGCGAGTTTTTAGCCAGCAGCTTTATACTTTTATTATGTTGGCCAACCTTCACTAACACCACCTTTAACTCTTTTGCGACTTTTCTATCTTTAGCATTCAACCTTGAAAAGCTTTTAATGCTCGTAAGCACTTGCTTATCAACCTCTACAAATCTATCAGCTCGTTTTGTTGTCGCAAAAAAGACAAACGCCCTTAAGCCATCAAATACCACGGCTATTCGAACCTTGCCTTGCCCATATGGTGTTTTACCGTTAACTATCGCCTGATAGCCAGCTAACTGACCCACTGAAAAAGGCTTTTCACTGAGTGTTTTTGTTATTCCTAAGCGAGTTCTTAGAAACTCCTTAGGGGTTATTTTTTTATTTAAATCTTCTAACGTTAATTGCATCAACGCATCGTTGTTAGGGGTTGATGCAGCAATTGCGTTCGGCTTGTTCAAAATAAGCCACTGACTAGGAAACGTCAGTTTAAAATTCATCTCAGGGTGATAAAAGTGACGCCCACGAATGATTCCATCTTTCTCGCTGTCGCCAAATGTTAAGCTCTCTATTTTTTTTAAAAACGTAGTGTCTTGACCAGTCGTTCCTGAAACAACTGATGAAGCCCCTGCTCCACTTAACACTTGTTGCAAACGGGTATCATTATCGGGGTGGGTTGAAAACACACCGTGATAAGCTCGTGGCTCACGGCCTTGCTCAATAGCTAGTTTTTTATCGAACAACTCTTGATTCTTTAACGTTGAGATGACTTGTCGCATGGCAGAGGCACGATACCCCGCATTAATCAGGTACTGAACCCCTAAACCGTCCGCTTCTAACTCGTGTTCACGCCCATAACCTCTGACTATGCCCGTGCCTAACATATTCGTTAATTGTCCAGCCCCCTGCACCCCAGATGCAGCCGCAATAAGGCTTCCAATGATATTTGTTGTCGTTGCTAGGCTATGCTGACGAACAGAGTGTCTCGCTGTGACATGACCTAATTCATGACCCAACACGGCAGCCAACTCAGCCTCACTATTAAGGTACACCAATAAACCTCGAGTAATATAAATATAGCCGCCGGGTAATGCAAAAGCGTTGACTTGAGTGCTATCTAATAAGGTAAATCGGTAAATTAAGCTTTGTCGATGGCTAACACGTGCAACCCGATCACCCACCGATTGCACATACTGCTGAAGCTCTGGGTCATCATAGCGACGATATGCCTTCATTACTTGCTGACTATGCTGCCGACCTAAGGCCAGTTCTTCTTGCTCTGACATTAAGACAAAGTCACGCTCTCCGGTTACTGGGTTAACCGAGCAGCCAACACAGAGTAATACGATTATGACAATACTATAACGACTTACCATGCCTCCTCCCTAAAACACTTAAGCAAAAAAAATGCTACCTATAAGGTAGCATTTTTTTCAACTATACGCTTTAGCGTCAACTTATCCACGCTGATAACGTTTATTAAACTTATCAACACGGCCAGCCGTATCAACAATACGCTGTTTACCGGTATAAAATGGATGACACTCTGAACAAGATTCAATATGCAGTTCAGACTTACTGAGTGTTGAACTAGTTTTAAAAGCATTCCCGCAACTACAAGTAACGGCTACTTCGTTATATTCTGGGTGTGTATCTGGTTTCATAGTATTCTCTAAAAATCTGTGGCAGGACAGTACTGTCCTTAAGCTTGGTCGCGCATCATACGAAAAATGTTAGCTTTTAGCAAGTCCTTTCATTGTTACCTTTGTTCGGTATGATGTCTAATTTTATTAATTGTTCAGAAAACCCCTCATGAAAATTGTTTCAATCAATATTAACGGCATTCGCGCTGGCGAAAGAAAAGGCTTTTTTAACTGGGTACAACAACTCGATGCTGATGTACTGTGCTTACAAGAAATAAAGGCCCAAGAAGATCAACTAACTGCCGATACCTTCTGGCCCGCTAATTACCATTGTTTCTACCATCCTGCCGAAAAGAAAGGTTACAGCGGCGTCGCCATTTTTTCCAAACAAAAGCCTGACAATGTAACTAAAGGTATTGGTTGGGAAGACTTTGATGCCGAGGGTCGCTTTATTGAAGCCGCCTTTGGCAACCTAAGGGTATCATCTATTTACATGCCATCGGGGTCCTCAAAAGAATCCCGCCAAGCCTTTAAGTACGACTTAATGGATCGATTAATGCCCGTTCTACAAGAAAAACAAAAAGATGGCAAACAACATATTATTTGTGGGGACTGGAATATTGCACATAAAAAAATAGACATTAAGAACTGGCGCGGCAATCAAAAAAACTCTGGTTTTTTACCCGAAGAGCGCGCCTGGCTAGACGAGCTATTTGGCAAAGAAGGCTGGGGTGATGCCTTTCGCCTTGTGAACCAAGAAGCCGAACAATATACATGGTGGTCCAACCGAGGACAGGCGTGGGCCAATAACACTGGCTGGCGGATAGATTACCAAGTTATTTCAGAAAACTTAAAAAATACGGTTGCCAATGCATCCATCTATAAAGATGAGCGGTTTTCTGACCATGCCCCCTTGATTGTTGATTACGACATCCCTACAGCCTAATTATGCCGATCTCTATCGCCCAAGGAAGTTGGCTAGGCTCTATTCGTGCCTTCTGCCAACCACCCGTCATAGCGATGCTATTTTTAGGCCTGTCTGCAGGCATTCCACTCCTATTAATTTTTTCTTCATTAGGCTTATGGCTGCGCGAAGCTGGCATTGAGCGTGCTACTGTTACTTATTTTAGTTGGGCTGCTTTGGGCTATTCTTTTAAGTTTGTTTGGGCACCCTTGGTTGATAAATTACCACTGCCTTTTTTAACTACTTGGCTCGGCTATCGACGAAGCTGGATTTTATTCTCACAGCTGATGATTATCATCTCGATTTGCTTGATGGCGTTCATAGATCCGCACCAAGATGACCTAGTTCTCATGGCTTTTGCCGCTATTTTGCTCGGTTTCTCTTCAGCGACGCAAGATATTGTTATTGATGCTTATCGCATTGAATCAGCCGAGAGCAGCCTACAGGCGCTGATGTCATCTAGCTACATTGCCGGCTATCGGATTGGCATGATTGTTTCTGGTGCTGGCGCGTTATTGCTAGCCAACCACTTAGGGTCCAGTATAGACAGCTACAACTATAGTGCATGGCAGTGGACCTACCTATGTATGGCCAGCATCATGTTGATTGGCGTTATCACAACACTTTTGATATCTGAGCCCCGTCAAAAAATTCACTCCAATTTTTTCCACGACACCCGTGAGCATGTCCAGCTATTAACGCTTTTCACCTTGGCTGTTACGGGTTTTATTACTGTTTATTTTTTTAGCGCCGATACGGCAAACCAACTCAAAGCAGAGCTGACCTCGCTTTTCTCAAACAGACCCCTAGCCAGTGTTTTAGTCGAATTCTTCCGCCTTGGACTGGCACTGGCAGGTGCAAGCCTTGTCACCCGCCTGCTGATATCAAGTGGGCTTATTTCTTATACACTGGTCACCAAAACTTACATAGAACCCGTTAAAGACTTTTTCTCACGTTATGGTTATTCAGTTGCTTGGCTGCTACTGGCTTTGGTTGGCTTGTATCGAATATCTGATATTGTTCTAGGCGTCATTTCAAACATCTTTTATCAAGACCTTGGCTTCAGTAAGCCCGAGATCGCGAGCGTGGTAAAAACATTCGGACTACTGATGACTCTTCTGGGTGGTTTTATTGGCGGCTTACTTGTTTTACGTTTCGGCGTGATACGAATTTTGTTTATCGGCGCCTTACTGTCTGCACTGACTAACTTGCTCTTTATGCTGTTAGCACAAATAGGTCACAATATGCCTATGCTTTACCTTGTGATTTCTGCTGATAATTTGTCTGCTGGTCTTGCTAGCGCTGCCTTCATTGCTTTTTTATCGAGCCTCACCAATGTTTCATTCACCGCCGTACAGTACGCCATTTTTAGTTCTTTGATGACCTTGCTCCCCAAAATATTAGGTGGCTACTCTGGTTCGATGGTTGAATTATTTGGCTATGAACAATTTTTCCTAATCACCGCGTTAATGGGGGTCCCTGTCCTTGTGCTGATCAGTTGGATTAATAAACACATTAAACTAAACGTTTAAAGGGACGTAAAAAACTACGGCACCTTGATGAATAGCTGGCTAATCAACATAAAACTGTTGTTTAAAACTCAATTCCAGCGGTTTTATTACACCTTTTGGTTTTAGGCTGATATTAAATGTCACCACTTCTTTGTTCGACACTCTAAACTCACTCAAATAATAAATAGCCTTTCCTTCCGCTACTCTTCTTGATTCAAGAGTCTTTAACTGACCCGCACGATTAACGGCCGTTACTTTAACGTCTGCATTAACTGCTTGAGGCAACTGGCCCGGGTGGGGCTTCTTTTGAACCGACAGGTTTAACACCCCTTTATAACGGCTCCGCAAAATGCCATAAGCCGTAGCCATTTGTGGCGGCAAGGTATCAGCAGTAAACGCGTTGTAATACACAATATAGTCACCAAAATCGTAAGCATTTTCTGCTGTACTCAATGTTGGGCATAACAATAAAAGTAATAAAAAGTATTTTTTAAATCGCATCTTTTTTTCCATCAAGTTGATAGAGTGCCACTTCGCCAAATAAATTAGGCCATAGCTTCATTAATGTACTTGGTCGATGATCATAATCCATGATCCCTTTTTTAGAAATCACCATTGAACGTTGATGACAAAACTGTTCAAAATCACTCACCGTACATAAATGTATGTTTTTTGTATCGTACCATTCAGCCGGTAAAGCCTTAGAAACGGGCATCCGCCCTTTCAGGGAAAGGTAAAGGCGACAGCGCCATAAACCAAAGTTTGGGAACGTCACTATACTTTTTCGTCCTACCCGCAGCATTTCCTCCAGTGTTTTATCTGGTCGATGCAGCGCCTGTAATGCTTGAGTCATAATCACGTAATCAAATGATCCATCAGCAAAATCAGTTAAACCTGCATCCAAGTCTGTCTGAATAATATTGACGTTCTTTTTTAAACAACTCAAGACATTCTGTTGGTCTATTTCTACCCCATAGCCCGTCACCTGCCGATTTCTTTGCAACCAATCGAGTAACGCACCATCACCACAACCTAAATCTAGCACCCTAGAGCCCGGCTCTACCCAATCGCAAATTTTTTCTAGTTCGGGTCTAAGTTCACTCACGGCGACACCTCAATATTTCGCATATAGGCACCAAATGCATCGAGATAGTCGTCATTGTGCACTAAAAATGCATCATGCCCATAATTCGACTCAAACTCTAAGTAGCTAACATCTCGACCCGCCTCGGTTAATGCACTGACAATCTCTTTTGAACGAGCAGGTGAAAAACGCCAATCTGTAGTAAACGAGGCTAAAAAGAATTTTGCTTGAACTTTCTCAAATACAGCAGATAAATCGCCCCCCTCTTTTTCAGCAGGGTCAAAATAATCTAACGCCTTGGTCATTAATAAATAAGTGTTCGCATCGAAACGGTTAGCAAAAGATTCTCCTTGATATCGCAAATAGCTTTCTACTTGAAACTCAACACCGTAATCATATTTAAGTTGATCGTTTTTTAGTTCTCGACCAAATTTATCACCCATTGCATCATCAGATAAATAGGTTATATGCCCCAACATTCTTGCGACCTTTAAACCATTAGCCGGCACCGTATTATGATCATAATAACGACCGCCGTGAAAATCAGCGTCACTCATAATAGCCTGTCTCGCGACCGCATTGAAGGCGATATTTTGTGCTGATAATTTAGGGGCAGACGCAATGACGATGGCATGGCGTATCATATCTGGAAATTGAATCGCCCATTGCAACGCCTGCATACCTCCTAAACTGCCGCCCGCTACAGCGGCCCATTGACTGATACCGAGCTTATCTGCCAGTCTTTTTTGATAGTTAACCCAATCAACAACGGTCACTATTGGAAAGTCTTGACCGTAAGCTTGCGAGGTTTTCGGGTCAATACTTCGCGGCCCTGTTGAACCACTGCAGTGGCCCAAATTACAGGGCGAGACCACAAAAAACCGGTTCGTATCAATTGCTTTTCCCGGCCCTATGCATATATCCCACCAGCCTGGCTTTGAGTCACCTTCATGATGATACCCAGCTGCATGATGATCTGCCGATAAGGCATGGCAAATTAGAACCGCATTATCTGCTGCCGAATTTAACCTGCCATAGGTTTCATAAACAATATCGTATTGCTCAATGAGCCTACCACTCTCCAACGATAACGGCTCGTCAAAGTGAAGGGTTTGTGGCTCAACAATACCCACTGAATTTGTTTTAATATTAGACAATTTATTCTTTTAAGTTATAATAATATCAGTTAATATTATTTTTAATTATATCAAAAACCCTTTATATTCACCGGCCTAGTATGAATTTACTGCGCCTTAAGCGACGATAATAACATGTACCTGTATAACGAATTTGATCAAACTCTTGTCAACGAACGCGTTGAACAATTTCGCGATCAAACAAAGCGGTTCTTAAATGGCGATCTAACGGAAGAACAATTTCGCCCCTTACGCCTTATGAATGGTTTATACATTCAAACACATGCGCCAATGTTGCGCATCAATATACCGTACGGCTTATTATCAAGTAAACAGCTTCGCATGCTTGCCCACGTTTCTCATAAGTATGACAAAGACTACGGACACTTTACGACTCGCCAAAACATTCAGTTTAATTGGCCAGAGCTAAAACGGGTGCCCGATATTCTTGCTGACTTAGCAAGCGTGCAAATGCACTCTATTCAAAGTAGTGGCAATTGCATCCGAAACACGACTGCAGACCCACTAGCTGGCGTTTGTGCAGATGAAATTGAAGACCCAAGACCCTATTGCGAAATAATTCGTCAATGGTCAACTTTACACCCAGAGTTTTCATACCTGCCACGCAAATTTAAAATTGCCGTAAGCGGGTCGCCAAAAGATCGTGCCGCTACACAAGTACACGATATTGGTCTACATCTTAAAAAAGATGCTGATGGCAACATCGGTTTTGAAGTCTTAGTTGGTGGAGGACTTGGGCGCACCCCCGTTATTGGTCAAACAATTAACAACTTTATTGCTGAAAAAGACCTCTTGTCCTACCTTGAAGCGATTCTTCGCGTTTATAACCGCTTTGGCCGCAGAGATAATAAATACAAAGCCCGTATTAAAATACTCGTTCGCGAAACAGGCTTAGATACTTTTAAAGAACAGGTCGAAGCAGAATGGGCTTCCATCCGAGACAGTCAATTAACGCTAACCGACGATAACATTCAACGTGTAAAACGTTACTTCACACCACTAAATTACGAAACAGCTAACGATGAGGCTTTAGAGCAACACTTGGCTAATAGCGGTGCTTTTCGTCAGTGGTTTCAACAAAATACTAAAGCGCACAAACAATCCGGTTACCGTATTGCCTTTGTTTCGCTTAAATCACCAAAGCGTCCGCCGGGCGATGTAACCAAACAGCAAATGGAACTCATCGCCGATTTGGCTGACCAATATAGTTTTGGCCAGATCAGAACCACTCACGACCAAAACCTTGCATTAACCGATGTAAAATCCAGTGATTTATATGCCCTTTGGCAGCAATTAGCCGAGCATGACCTTGCAACAGCAAATATTGGCACGATTACCGATATGATTTGCTGCCCCGGTCTCGATTTTTGTAGCTTAGCAAATGCCAGCTCTATTGATATCGCACAAGGTATTACTGACCGTTTTACTGACAGCGCCATTGACGCTGGCAATATCAGCCTCAAAATGTCTGGTTGCATGAATGGCTGTGGCCACCATAGCATCGGTGAAATTGGTATTTTGGGTGTCGATAAAAAAGGCGAGCAATGGTATCAATTAACTCTAGGTGGTTCCGATAGCCATCAAAGTAAATTAGGGGACAGGCTTGGAAAAGCCATTGCCAAAGATGGTGTAGTAGATGCTATTGACGACATTGTTCAGGTCTATAAAGCCAACAGAATAGATGATGAAAACTTTGCAAGCACACTGCAACGCATCGGATTACAACCGTTTAAGGATAAAGTGTATGACGCTCATTAAAAACAACGAAATCGTTCAAGACCGTTGGACCAAGCTAGACGAAGAGCAAGCTCTACAAGCAGACTATAACATCATCGATCTTGCCTATTGGAATGCCAATAAAGATTCCTTAATCGCTAGCAAAGGACATCTTGGCTTATGGGTTCAAGGCGATGAAAGTGCAGAACAATTTGCAGATGACTTACAATACTTTGAGCTTATCGCTATACACTTTCCAACATTTGTTGACGGTCGTGGTTACTCACTAGCGAAAATATTACGTGAAAAGCACCATTACACCAAAGAAATCAGAGCCGTTGGTGATGTCCTACCCGATCAGGCTCTTTATTTAACACGTGTAGGATTCGATACACTTGAATTCTCAACTAAAGAAGCTGGTTCGCTTGCCTTAGAAAAATTAAATGAGTTTAGCGTTTTCTATCAGGCTGCTACCAACTAGCAGCCTTGCCCTTATCGTTATTTTTATCAAAATAACGACAAAATACGCAAAAAAACATATTACACCACTAGCTCGCTTCTTAGCTCCCTTGCCAGGCTGTAACTAAAACACCCCCTAACCGTCACACAAGCGTCATAACCTGTTGGTACATTTGATGTCCCGTTTCAATGCATAAGGACATCCAATGGATTCACTAATAAAGCTCACTCTCGGCGTCAGCTTAACGCTTGGCATATCATTCTCTACACTTTCTTTTGCTGATATTAATATCGTTAAAAAAGGTCAATATACCGAGGAATGTGGCGGCGAAGAAAGTTGCACCGAGATTTCAGCTTTTAGTCCTGTGTCGAATAGGATTTACACCACCAATGCCGAAGAGAATGAACTCAAAATTCTTAATGTAGATAGTAACGGCTGGCTCTCCGAGCACAGCACTCTGACTTTGATTGGTGGCGGCCCAAACAGTGTTACTACCTACGGGAATTGGGTTGCTGTAGCCGTAGAGGCTGTCAATAAACAAGATGATGGCAACGTTCTTATCTATGACCTTGAAGGAAATTTACAGCGGATCATAAAAGCTGGCGCATTACCCGACATGCTGACATTTACCCCGAACGGTAAATTTTTAATTGTTGCTAACGAAGGAGAGCCTGACGATGAGTATAAAAATGACCCTGAAGGTACGGTAACTGTTATCAATACAAACACTTGGATGCCTGCAACGGCTGATTTTAATACGTTTAACAGTACTAAATTAAAAAACGTGCGTATTTTTGGCCCAGATGCGTCAATTGCCCAAGACCTAGAACCTGAATATATTACTGTTTCAGCCGACTCCAGTACGGCTTGGATTAGCCTGCAAGAAAACAATGCTTTAGCAAAACTAGACATTGCGTCAGCGACTATCACCGATATTTATGGCTTAGGTTACAAAAAACATCAACAAAATAAAAATGCCTTTGATGCCAGCAACAAAGATAATGCAATAAACATTCAAACATGGCCAACATACGGCATGTATCAACCCGATGCTATTGCAAGTTTCGAGTATAAAGGTTCAACTTTCATTTTATCTGCCAATGAGGGCGATGCTAGAGACTATGACGGTTACAGCGAAGAAGTGCGTGTTGAAGACCTAATATTAAACCCTGACGCATTCGAAAATGCTAGAGAGCTTCAACAAATAGAGAACCTGGGGCGATTAAAAACCACCACTGCCAATGGCGATATAAACAATGATGGGGCACATGAAAAGATTTACTCTTATGGCGCACGCTCTTTTTCTATCTGGGATGAAAAAGGGTCTCGAATCTATGACTCTGGGTCTGACTTTGAACGCTTCTTAGCCACCTATGCTGATAACAACGTTGATAATGAACCATGGGAAGAAGGACGTAGTGACGACAAGGGGCCTGAACCTGAATCTATTACTACCGGTGAGCTACGCGGTAAAATTTATGCCTTTATTGGCTTAGAAAGAGCTAATGGTATTTTTATATATGACATCTCTAATCCGCGCAAACCAAAGCCTGCCGGTTATATCAACATTGAGAAGCAAGGTGACATTGGACCAGAAGGGTTAATTTTTATTAAAAAAACTGAGTCTCATGGTTGGCTAATTGTTACTAATGAGATTAGTAACACGATTAGTATTTACGAAATAAGCATTGATTAACACAATGCTTTGTTAAAAAGTCCCTGCTGGTTTTATCAGCAGGGACTTTTTGTGTTCATTGCTGAAACAGCGTGCAATTTAGTTAATGATCTTACCCACTACCATTTGTGCCGATCTTTTCCGAAGCTGATATGAAATAGGCTCAAGCTTCACCCCCCGTAAGGCTAATGTGGGTAACATTTCTTGCAATACACTTAATGTTTCTGGATATGGGTGACCAATGCCCACGGCATAACCGTTTTCTAAAGCTTGTTTAATCAATATATCAAACTGTTGTTTAATCTTTTCTTCATCAATAGTGTGGTCGAGAAAAACATCACGACTAAGGACGGGCACACCTTGTTCAACGGCAATTTGCGCGGCAATAGACTGCCCAGCAGTACGACTATCAACAAAAAAATAATTTCCCTGCCGCATTGTTTTCATCACCCATTCCATATGGCCAGGATGCCGTGTTAGCAAACTCCCTTGGTGATTATTCATACCGATTGCGTGAGGTACTTTATTAAACGCCTGCAACAGGGCCTGCTCCACCTCTTTTTCTTTCATATCAATGGCTAAGGCACCCTCTTCGGCAGCTTCTCCAAGGGTTGACTGCATTGGCATATGCAGCATAACTTCGTGCCCATGCTGATGCGCAAGATTCGCCAACTGTCTGGCTTTTGGTGCATTGGGTAAAACCGCATACGTTAAGTTGGCCGATAGATTAATCAGCTGCCTGCCTTCTTCTAAACGATAACCAATATCATCAATAATAATACTGATAACCGCCTCTGGTTTTACTTCCTCGGCGTGGCTAGGCCCTATCAAAAAAACACAAGCGATCAATAAAAAAGTCCGAGCCATAATTAACTTTTCCACCGGTCGCTCGTGCCTATCGCTTACTTTCTTAAAATATTGATGCCTTTAAGCAAATTAAGCGCTTCGTGCAAGGGGTAATCTGTACTCACTTGCTCTACTACTTTTTCTTCCTTTTCTTCTTCGCCTTCGGGGTTCACTAAATGCTTTGTTAAATCTTTTTCTTTAATTGCAACAAAATCATCTTCTAATTGTTCTAACTTTACTGCCGATAAAGTGATGTCAGGCGTGATCCCTTCAGCTTGAATTGAGCGACCTGATGGCGTGAAGTAACGCGCTGTGGTTAATTTAATCGCTCCGCCTTTATTGTTTTCTAAAATCGTTTGCACCGAACCTTTACCAAAACTTTGCTGCCCCATAATCACTGCACGCTTATGGTCTTGTAACGCACCAGCAACAATTTCTGAGGCCGACGCAGAACCACCATTAATCAACACAACAATTGGAGCACCTTTTAAAACATCATTGGGGCCTGCTTTAAAGCTCATTTTAGAATGCTCAATACGGCCTTCTGTGTAAACAATTAAACCATCGCTTAAGAAAGCATCACTCACTGACACGGCCGCATTTAATAAACCACCAGGGTTATTACGTAAATCCAATACCAGACCTTTTAGCTCATTACCTTCAGATTCTTTTTTTAACTCAGAAATCGCGTCATTTAGGTTTTCTCCAGTCCTTGTTTGGAAGCTGGCAATTCTTACATAGCCATAGCCGGGTTCTAAAAGACGATTTTTCACACTAACCACTTTAATAACTGCACGGGTGATCTTAATTTTAAGTGGCTTCGGCTCACCTTCTCTTATAATCGTTAACAGAATATCGGTCCCTGGTTTGCCGCGCATTATTTTTACTGCATCTGACAAGGTCATGCCTTTTACTGGTTTTTCATCTAAACGAATCACCAAATCACCGGCTTCTATCCCTGCTTTAAAAGCAGGCGTATCATCAATTGGCGTAATAACTTTTACGAAACCATCTTCCATACCTACTTCGATGCCTAAACCACCAAATTCCCCACGTGTTCCTTCACGCAAATCTTTAAAGGCTTTTTTATCCAAATAGGTTGAGTGAGGGTCCAAGCCCGTTAACATCCCTTTTATCGCATTCTCTAATAGGTCGTGATCACTCACCTCTTCAACATAAGACGCTTTAATTTGGCCAAATACTTCTGAAAATGCCTTTAAATCCTCTAATGGTAACGAACTGTTAACCCGTTCTTTCTCAGCCAACACGGTCCCGCCAATGCTCAACATAATACCCAGTGCAGCACCTACCATTAACACTGGCAATGTTTTACGTAAAAAATTCATATCAACTCCATTAACTTACAAAATTACCCAACGCGACCTTTTTTAACCGCTCGACACCATTGAATAGGATTCACCGGCTTTCCATTTTTTCTAATGCTGAAGTATAGACCGGCTTTTTGTTGTCCGCCACTCACTCCAACCGTTGCTATCATTTCACCCGCTTCAACCCAGTCACCCACTTCTTTGTACAACCCTTCATTGAAGGCATATAAACTCATATAGTTTGAACCATGATCGACGATAATCAACAAACCATAGCCTCTTAACCAATCCGCATACACTACTCTACCATGCGAGATAGCCTTAATGGCGGTGCCTTCGCTTGCAGCAATAACAACCCCGTCATAGCGACCAGATTGTCTTGCACTACCAAATCGCTTACGTATCGAGCCTTTTATAGGCCAAGGCAATCGACCTTTTAAGCTCTTAAAAGGTTTATTTTGCTGGGCCAACACAGGCGTATCAATAATGACTTGGCGAATACTAGCTAATAGCGTTGTTAAGCGTTTTTCATTTTCTTTTAATTCAGCCAATTCATCGGCCGCTGATTTCATCTCTTTACCTAACTGAGCCAACACCTTTTTACGTTGACTCTTAGCCGCCATTAACTGCTCGTTCTCCGTTTTTTTTGCGTCAATAAAGGTGGCTAACTCACTCAACTGATCATCTAGCGCCACTTCAACATCAATTAATTTTTTAATACCCGCGTCCAGTGCCGTTACATTGTCCAATCTCGCTTGGTTGAAATAGTCATAGTACTGTATTACTCGACTCATCCGATCTGGGTGCTGTTGATTAAGCAACATCTTCACACGCTGTTGCTTACCCATTAAATACGCCGACTTTAATTGCTCGGCCAATAACTGTTTTTGCACCTTAGTCTGTTCTTTTAGCCTAGCTTGCTGGGCTCGCAATTGCTTAATTTTTTTGTCTGTTTCATCAAGCTTTTCATTCAGCAAACGAAGCCTTTTTGAAGACTCAGCCAAGCGTTTATCCAGTTGTTTAAGCGCCTTTTCCTCTTTAGTTTTTGATTGCTGCGTTAAAGCGATGTTTTTTTCCACCAATTGCATCCGCTCGCGCAACAAAGCCAGTTGTTTCTTTTTCTCACTCTCAGGCGATGCAAATAAGGACCCTGAACCCAGTAACGAAACTAATATAAGCGTCGTTAAAATAAGTCGTTGCTTTAACATTCTTATTGGCTAGAGGTACTACTTTAACTGGTTAAATGAAGCAAACTATGCCCACTCATCTCGGCTGATGGACTAAGCCCCATAGCGGCCAACATCGTAGGCGCGACATCTGCTAAATCACCGCTGCTATCAAGCTGTGCGGAACGGCCAACATAAACAAAGGGCACTGGGTTGGTGGTATGCGCTGTGTGCGTCTGACCAGAATCTGGATCCGTCATTTGTTCGGCATTACCATGATCCGCCGTGATAAAAACCTCACCGCCTACTTTTTCAAGTGCTTCCAACAACCTTGCAATGCAGGCATCAATCGTTTCAACAGCTTTCACCGCTGCATCAAAATTACCTGTATGGCCAACCATATCGCAGTTTGCATAATTGGTAATAATGGCATCATATTTTTCTGATAAAACAGCCTCAACCAATTTATCTGTGAGTTCTGGCGCACTCATCTCTGGTTGTAAATCATATGTTTTAACATTTGGCGATGGAATTAAAACTCGATCCTCACCCTCATTTGGTGCGTCATCACCACCATTAAAAAAGAACGTAACATGCGCATACTTTTCAGTTTCAGCAATACGCAACTGCTTTAGACCTTTACTGGCAAGCACCTCTCCAAAGCCGTTATTTACCTCTATAGGAGGGTAGGCAACGGGCAAATCAAAATCCTCATGGTACTGTGTTAAACACACAAATTTATTCAATAACGGCACCTCAGCTCGCTCAAACTCATTGAAGCCAGTTTCTGTAAATGCCCTGGTTAATTCACGTGTTCTATCTGATCTAAAATTCATAAAAACAACGCTGTCGCCATCTTCTATTTTAATAGCCTGGCTACTAGTAGGGTGTATGCTGGTTGGCAAGACGAACTCATCTGTTTGCTCGCGTCCGTAAGATGCCATTAATCCACTAATTGCATCTTCAGCAGAATATTCTGCTTTCCCTTGGCTCAATAGGTCATACGCCAGTTGGACTCTATCCCAACGATTATCTCTATCCATCGCATAAAAACGACCTACTAAAGACACCGTTTTGCCAACACCTAACTGTTTATATAAAAGCTCCATTTTTTCTAATGACGCCTTAGCACTTTTCGGCGGTGTGTCCCTGCCATCTAAGATGGCATGCAAATAAAGCTTTTTAACACCTTTCTCAGCAGCCATTTCTATCATTGCTTTAAGGTGATCTTCATGGCTATGTACACCACCAGGCGATAATAAGCCTACAACATGTAGCGCCTTATCATCTTCAATCACATCATTTACTACATCACAAAGTACTGGATTGTTTTTAAATTCACCCGAATGAACATCATCATTTAATTGCGTAAACGTTTGCGGCAATAAGCGTCCTGCACCCAAGTGCAAATGCCCAACCTCTGAATTACCCATTTGCCTATCTGGTAACCCCACTACCGAGCCTGAACAATCTAATAAAGCTTTAGGCTTGGTTGCCCATAGTCTGTCCCAGGTTGGCGTGTTCGCCGCATTAATGGCGTTAGATTCTCCTGCCTCAGCGTAACCAAAGCCATCTAAAATCATTAACACAATAGGGCGTTTAATTAAATGTTGCTTCAAAATGCTATCTCCACAGTTTGCTTGTTATAATGGGTTAATATATGTCATCCATTTTACGATATATGCCCTTTTAATACTTTAACTATATGCAAAGACAAGCCCTATGAGCAACCTAGCTATGGACAAACTCATCGAAAGTGATGAGGAAATAAACTAAGCCGCTGATCTTCTTAAAGTGCTCTCTCACCCTATTAGGCTAAAAATCATTTGTCAGCTAGGGCATGACGAAAAAACTGTACAACAACTATTAGACAGTGTTGGCTCTACCCAAAGCAACGTCTCACAACATCTTGCAATTATGCGAAATAATGGCGTTTTACAATACCGAAAAAATGCCACTCAAGTCCTCTATAGCGTGGCTGAAAAGGCCTCTATAGATGTCGTACATTTATTAAAAAAAATCTACTGCTAATTAATCTAATACTTTAAGGCTCACCCTAAGATGGATATTTATTTGGAATTTATCAGCAATCACAGCCTGCTTTTTATTGCCTTGCTGTTTGTTATTATTTTATTGTTACAGTCTTTTTTTAGCGACATTACCCGCAAATATAAACTCATTTCCCCATCTGAAGCGATCAACCTGATTAACCGTGAAGACGCTGTCGTTATTGATACACGTACTAAAGACGAGTTTAAAAGTGGTCACATTTCAGGCGCCGTATTGATGCCGATCTCTGAGATAAAAGATAACGCTGATGCGTTAAATAAATACGAGGAACGCCCGCTAATACTTTACTGTAAGTCAGGAACACGTTCTGACGAAGCTTGCAAAACACTCAGCAAGCTTGGCAGAACTAATGTGCATGCTTTAAGCGGTGGGATCCAAGCTTGGGAAGCCGCCAGCATGCCACTCGTTAAAAAATAACCCTTTTCATCTGGAATCCATATGGCCTCTACCGAACAAACCGCTTCATCTGACAAACAATTTGCAATTCAAAAACTATATGTAAAAGACCTATCTTTTGAATCGCCTAACACACCCACTGTTTTTACAGAAAAGTGGGAACCCAATGTTGATATAAACTTAAACAGTAATGCCAAAAAAGCACCTCAAGACCTTTTTGAAGTCTCAATCACTGTTACCGTCACCGTAAAAAATAATGACAGCGTGGCCTACTTAGTTGAAGCGACCCAGGTAGGAATTTTCGGTGTTAAAGGTTTCTCAGAGCCTGAGTTAGGCCCACTCTTAGGTAGCTTTTGCCCAAGTGTTTTATTTCCCTATTTACGTGAAGTGGTTTCTGAGGTTGTCACCAAAGGCGGCTTCCCTCCAATGTTACTAAACCCTGTTAACTTTGATGCTTTATACGCTCAGCATAGCCAACAAAACGATATCTCCAAAGCCAATTAACTAATACGCAGATGAGCCCTAAAAAAATAGCTGTTCTTGGTGCTGGCTCGTGGGGTACCGCCATGGCTGTGATGATGGCCAGAGCAGGTCACCACATTACATTATGGGGACATAACCCGAGCCATATTAAGCAACTCAAGATTGATAATAGTAACGTTGAATTTCTTCCTGGCACCGACTTCCCCAGCACCTTAAGCGTTACAGATCAGCTGGAAGAAACCGTCGAAGAACACGATTTTTTAATGCTTGCTGTTCCCAGTCATGCATTTAGACAAACGCTACTTAAATGTAAGCCTCAGCTTAAAAAAGATACTATCGTGAGCTGGATAACAAAAGGCTTTGAAACCGGCACAGGGCTATTAGCACATGAAATCGTCATAGAAACCCTAGGTAAGGATACAAAGTTAGCCCTAATCTCTGGGCCTAGTTTTGCACTTGAAGTTGCAGATAATCTGCCCACAGCCGTTGTAGTAGCTTCTACAGATATCGAGGTTGCCACTGAGGTTGCAGATATAATACGAAACGCTAACTTCCTGACCTTCCCAACTAAGCACCTTGCTAGCGCAGAAATAGGTGGCGCCATGAAAAATATCTTAGCCATTGCTGCCGGTATTTCTGATGGTTTAGGTTACGGAGCCAATGCTCGAGCCGCATTAATCACCCTAGGCTTAACTGAAATGGTACAACTCGGCCATGTCTATAATTGCTCGGAAAGTTCTTTTCTTGGCTTAGCCGGTGTCGGTGATTTAGTATTGACTTGTACCGATAATCAATCACGTAACCGACGTCTTGGTTTACAGCTTGGACAGGGTAAAAAAATTGATGACGCAAAACAAACGATTGGCCAAGAAGTAGAAGGCATCCATGCTGCTCGTGAAGTGCATGCTATTTGTGAAAAGTGGTCACTCGATATGCCCATCTGCATTCAAACATACCGAATTTTGTATGAAGGATTAGCCCCTGACGTAGCCGTTAGATATTTGCTCAGCCGCGCTCAATTGGCCGAACCTCAGCTAGACTAGTTTTTACCATTCGAAATCATGTTGGCGCCATGCCTCATACACCGCTACAGCAACTGAGTTTGATAAATTAAGGCTTCTATTACCCTCCTTCATTGGAATTAAAAGTCGCTGCTGCTCTGGTAAGGCTTCAATAAATGCCTTTGGCAAGCCTCTCGTTTCAGGACCAAAAACCAAGGCATCGCCAGCTTGATAGCTGACCTGCGAATAATTACTTTTTGCAAACCTAGAAAAAGCAAACACCCTGTTTGGTTTTTCGCCGTCTAAAAATTCATCAAAATTTTGATATTCCTTCACATCCGCCACGTCTCGGTAATCCATCCCTGCTCGCCTTAACTGTTTATCGTTAATTTCGAAACCGAGCGGGTGAATCAAACTTAAACGCACCCCAGCATTAGCGCAAAGGCGCATTACATTACCCGTATTAGGAGGAATTTCTGGTTCAAATAAAACGACATGGATCATGATGATATTAACCTTGGGTTAACTGGTATAATTGAGCATATTATCTCACTATCAGTCAGCAAATGTTACACCCTAAATTAGCCTCTTACTTTTGTGGAATGCGATTCCAAACACCCGTTGTCTTACTTTCTGGCTGTGTTGGCTTCGGTCAAGAATACACCCGCGTAGAGGGTTTTTCTCATCGAGATATTGGCGCTGTTTGTCTTAAAGGCACCACGTTGAGCGCCCGCCCTGGAAACCCAACACACCGCGTTTACGAAACCCCATCGGGCATGTTAAACGCGATTGGCCTGCAAAACCCCGGTGCCAATAAGGTTGTTGATGAGATACTTCCTTCGCTAAATTTCCAAGAAACTCGTTTTATTGCGAATGTTTCTGGCTCCACCATCGAAGAATACACTGAGGTAACACGGCTTTTTGATCAATCTGCTATTGATGCCATAGAAATTAATATTTCTTGCCCGAATGTAAAAGAAGGTGGTGTGACATTTGGCAACGATCCTGACATGTCTGCACGCGTGGTAGAAGCCTGTCGATCCGTTACCAACAAACCACTAATTACTAAACTATCCCCCAATCAAACAAATATTGCTGACAATGCACAACGTTGTATTGACGCCGGTAGCGATGCCTTTTCAGTCATCAACACTTTAATGGGCATGGCTATCGACACCAACACAAGAACCCCCATTATTGGTAATGTACAGGGCGGGCTTTCTGGCCCGGCAATTAAACCCATTGCTTTATTGAAAGTTCATCAAGTCTATCAAGTCTGCAAAGCACATAATATTCCTATTATTGGCCAAGGCGGTATCACTACCGCTAATGATGCCCTTGAGTTTATTATTGCTGGAGCTAGCGCAGTTGGTCTTGGTACAGGGCTATTCTATGACCCCTTACTGAGTAAAAAAGTTAATGATGGGATAACCGATTATCTCGATACACACCAACTTAACCATTTTTCTGAATTAATCGGTAGCCTCGACTGTTAAGCACTAAAATCTTTAATTTTCCGAGTTAAGGTATTTCGCCCAAGGCCTAGTAATTTTGCCGCTTCTTGCCGGCGCCCCTTGGTAACATCCAATGCTTGCATAATTAATACCTTTTCTACCGAAGCCACCACCCTTTTCGCCACATCTGCTTCCCCTGCTAATAATCTTTTAGTAATATCTTCTTTTGCTGCGTCTAACCAGTCACCCTCAACCATCACTTTTTCTGTCGAGGTGATATTTTTCAACTCATCAGGTAGGTCATCTAACTGAATGATGTTACTCGGGCACATTGCAGTTAATAAATGACAGGTATTTTCAATTTGCCTAACATTACCCAACCAAGGCAAGCCTGACAGATACTGCATGGTTTCGTCATCCAACAACTTCACATCATCTTCCAACTCGCTGGCAGCCTTAGCTAAAAAATGTTTTAGAAGTAATGGAATATCTTCGCGACGTTCTCGAACCGGAGGGATTTTGATACGCACCACATTTAAACGATGGAATAAATCTTCTCTAAAAAGTTTTTCTTCAACAAGTTTTTCTAGCCCCTGATGTGTTGCCGCAATAATACGCACATCCACCTTTATTGGTTGATGACCACCGACAGAAAAGAACTCTCCATCTGACAGTACCCGCAATAAACGTGTTTGCATATCTGCTGGCATATCACCAATTTCATCTAAAAACAGCGTCCCACCATCGGCTTGCTCAAAACGCCCTTTTCGACGACTCGTTGCGCCAGTAAATGCCCCTTTCTCATGCCCAAATAGCTCAGACTCTAATAAATCTTTAGGAATCGCCGCCATATTTAACGCTATAAACGGTTTATCTCTTCTTAAACTATGTTGATGAAGGGCCTTGGCAACTAATTCCTTACCGGTGCCTGATTCTCCATTTACCATCACCGTAATATTAGACTTTGACAAGCGCCCAATCGCCCTAAAAACAACCTGCATAGCTGGAGCACTACCAATAATGCCCGACTCACTGGCCTCATCTTGAGTATCAGGTTGCTCAACAGCGCTTGTTTTCTTTTTAAGGTGCTCGTAGGCTCGTTCAACTTGATTAACAACCTCATCAACATCAAAAGGTTTAGGCAAATATTCAAAAGCACCACCATCATAGGCAGACACCGCACTGTCCATATCTGAATGAGCCGTCATCACAATCGCAGGTAAATCTGGATAATGTTTCTGTAGTTCTGCAAGGAGTTCAATGCCACTTTTGCCGGGCATACGAATATCAGTTAGCAACACATCCGGCTTATCTTTGTGCATAAGGTTTAGGATACCTTCTGCACTCTCAAAACAAGTAACTTGGTGACCCTCTCTTTTTAATGCTGTTTCCAACACCCATCGAATAGAACGATCATCATCGACCACCCATGCTTTTATCTTTTCACCCATAATTAATACTATCCATTTATCTGATGCTTACGTTTTACTCGACAACCCATTAGGTATTACACTCCCTAGTTATCCTGCTTTTTCTAGCGGTAATATTGTTGAAAAAACCGTGTGGCCCGGTTCACTGGCCACTTCTATAATGCCACTATGGCGCTGCACATTTGTCTGAGCTATTGATAAGCCCAAACCCGTTCCGTCAGTTCGCCCAGTCACCATCGGGTAGAAAATTTTTGTTTGCATCTCTTTCTCGATGCCAGGCCCGTCATCAATTACATCAATTTTTACCGCTAACTTTCTAGTCTCATCACCTATCGTAAAATTTCGATGTATTCGCGTTCTAAGGATAATTTCACCACCATCTTGAACTGCTTGCGTTGCATTCCTAACTACATTTAGTAATGCTTGAATAAGCTGATCTTTATCTGCCTTGATATCTGGAAGACTAGGATCATAATCTGCTCTTATGATGACTTTTTCATTAACCTCGGCTTCCACTAATTGCCTTACACGTTCCAAAATCACATGTATATTAATGTATTGATGATTCGGTAACTCTGATGACCCCAACATTCGATCAACTAGCGTTCTTAAGCGGTCCGCCTCTTCGATAATAACGTGTATATAGTCAGAAAAATCACCATTTAACTCTTTTGATAGCAACTGAGCAGCCCCCCTAATACCACCTAATGGGTTTTTAATTTCATGCGCAAGCCCTCGTAACATATTGGTCGCTAGTTCATTTTGCGCTAATAATTTTTCATCATGATCGATCTGTAAATAGTAATTAAAATCAACGATTTCAACGAGCAGCTCTTCTTCATCGTCATTACTATTATTTGATAATGGTGTTGCTGATAAACTTACGCTTCTTTTTGTTCCAACGGGGTGGCCGATGGGAACCAAGTGCTCAGTCACTTTTGACCCTAGTTGCCGGCTACGCTGAAACACCTTATTGATATCAAAGCGTGCTGTTTTAAACAGGTTTTCTGCCTTCGCGCCAATGGCTTTACGTTCACTGATATCAAGTAATTCTTCAGCTGCATTGTTTATATAAACTAACGCATTTTTTTCGTTAAACAGCAATATACCGACAGACAGTTGTTCCATGACAGAATTTGGCATAAAGGTGTGTTTTTTCATTCTAGATACCTAGCAATTAATGCGCCAAGTAGTATGAGGTGCCCTCTTTAATAAACATAGGTCTCATCATACTCGTTAACAGAAATTTTATGCACCAGTGCAGTGCATTTTTATTTTAACGTCCCATTGTTAAACGCTTTATATCTTTATGATGCTGTGCTTCTTTGTAAATAAAAAGTCACACTGGGGCTAGTTATTTTCACCTCACCATTCTTATCTATTACTTGCACCTGAACAACATGCGCACCACGCTCCACCCCCTCAAGATTGAAGCCTTCTTGAACCACCCCATCAAGTAATAATTCAACCGTATCTTCTTCTTGCAAAGCCGGCTGCAAATCATATGTAACATTCACAATACCTTGATTACTCCTAACCGTTCCCTGCTCAATGGGTGAAATAATACTAATATGATCATAAGGAATATTGGCTTCAGTTAACTCTTTGCGCTCTTCTGAAGTCACTATTTTTTTTGTAGGAATATTAGGTGCCTCATAAGTCATAATCGGCGGCACAATCACTTTCTCTGCACCTTTAACAGGTGTGTCGGAGTAGGCTGTTTTCCCTTGTTTATTGATATATTTATAAACATCGGCTTGCACAAAACCCGCTAAAAAAATTGTGATTAAAATAATACTTCGCTTCATACCCTGCTCCTTTATGACTGTGCTATGCAACCATAAGACCATATTTCTTAAAATTTGTGCAAAAAAAAACCCCGCAATAGCGGGGTCTTTCATTACATTAATGCAATTTTACAAGCTGTAGTACATATCAAACTCAATCGGGTGAGTGCTCATCCTTAGGCGAGTCACTTCTTCCATTTTTAATTTAATGTAGCCATCAATCATATCATCAGTAAACACACCGCCCTCAGTTAAGAACGCACGGTCTTTATCCAATGCAACTAGTGCTTCATCAAATGAAGTCGCTACTTGTGGAATTGCAGCTTCTTCTTCTGGTGGCAAATCATAAAGGTCTTTATCCATAGCTTCGCCAGGGTGGATCTTATTCTTAATACCATCAAGACCCGCCATTAACATGGCTGAGAAACATAAGTATGGGTTTGCCGTTGAATCAGCAAAACGCACTTCAATTCGACGACCTTTAGGGTTTGCTACAAAAGGAATTCGAATAGATGCTGAACGGTTACGTGCAGAATAAGCCAACATAACAGGTGCTTCAAAACCCGGTACTAAACGTTTGTAGCTGTTTGTTGAAGCATTTGCGAAGGCGTTAATTGCCTTAGCATGTTTAATAATACCGCCAATATAAAACAAGGCTATTTCAGATAAACCGCCATATAAATCACCAGAAAATAATGCTTTGCCGTCTTTAAAAATTGATTGGTGAACATGCATACCATTACCGTTATCACCAACGATTGGCTTCGGCATAAAAGTAGCTGTTTTGCCATAGGCGTGAGCAACGTTTTGAACTACATATTTAAGCTCTAAGACCTCATCTGCTTTCTTCACCAATGTATTGAACACTGTGCCAATTTCACACTGGCCCGCTGTTGCTACTTCATGGTGATGAACTTCAGTCTCTTGACCCATTTCTTCAAGCGTTAAACACATAGCCGCACGCATGTCATGAAGAGAATCAACAGGAGGGACTGGGAAATAACCGCCTTTTGTACCAGGACGGTGACCCATGTTGCCACTTTCATAATCTTTTTCTGAATTCCAGCCCGCTTCTTCAGAGTCTATTTTATAAAAAGACCCCGACATGTCTGTTTTCCAACGAATATCATCAAATACAAAAAACTCATTTTCTGGACCAAAATAAGCCGCGTCACCAATACCTGTTGACTGAAGATACTCTTCTGCTCTTTTAGCAATTGAGCGAGGGTCTCTTTCATAGCCAGACATATCGCTAGGCTCAACAACATCACAACGGATAATCAGCGTTACGTCATCAAAAAATGGGTCTAAAACAGCTGTTGATGGATCTGGCATCAAAATCATGTCTGACTCATTAATACCCTTCCAACCTAGAATGGAAGATCCATCAAACATTTTGCCGTCCTCAAACACATCAGCATCTACCGTATGTGATGGAACTGTTACGTGTTGTTCTTTACCAATAGTATCAACGAAACGGAAATCAACAAAAGCGACTTCTTTTTCTTTGATCAAATCTAATACATCTTGTGCTGACATGATTACTCCTAAAGTTTTTTAAATGATTGCTTCTAAAATTAAGTTAGCTCGACATTTTGTGCACATAATATGCCAAAACATAACTTGTTGTATTTTACGGATATTTACCTTTTTCACGGCTTAAAATCCCAATATTGGTGCATTATTTACACTAGCCGCACCAATTTTAGGCAATTTAAACAAATAACACTTTTACATCCGTCACCTCTGGAAGTGTTAACGTTTTCTTTTTAAATTTTTCTGACACATCCCGTGCTTCACTAATATTATTAATGACCTCTAAAGGAAGCTCTATTTCAACCTCTACCTTACCATCCAGATAATGAAGGGTGACATTTGACACTCCGTCTTTTTCAGCAATGCCTTCCCATGACTCATTAAGCTGGCCTATAAGACGATGCCTTAAGGGTAAATCGACACTTGGCGAATAAATCTCATCATCCTCTGGGTCGATATGGACCGTCACCTCACCAATATTTTCAACGCCCTTTATTAATGATAAGCGTACCCTTTCGCTAATTAAATGTCCCTCAGAAACACTTATTTTAGGGTCCACCAAGATATGCACATCTACAAGAGCTGTATCCCCCATTTTTCGAGTACGTAAAAAATGTAGCTCTCTCGTGCCACTGGCGTCTAATATGATTTGCTTAATTTTTTCTACAACCTCTTCATCCAATGCAGTGTCGACTAACTCCTTACTCGCATTCAATGCTAGATCAACCCCAACCTTTGCCACCATTAGACCCACGATAATTGCCGCAATAGAATCAAAGTATTGAAAGCCAGCCATATCAAGACCAACACCTATTAATACAACTAAAGAAGAAATCGCATCACTCCTGTGATGCCACGCATTAGCCTTCATCAACTCAGATTTTGTATCCCGAGCAATTTTCATCGTCAGCTGGTACATGACTTCATTAGATAAGACAGAGATCATTACAATAGTAATAACCAACCAACCATGCAGCAATACATCATCATTAAAGAAGCCGGCTATTGCATTCCAAATAATTCCCCCAGCCGTAGCCACCAACAAAGCACCTAAAATGACGGTTGCTAATGTTTCAAACCTTGCATGACCGTACGGGTGTTTTTCGTCCGCCTCTTGGCCGGCATGATGCGATGCGTAATACACCAAGCCATCTGTTAATAAATCGGACAGAGAATGAAAACCGTCAGCGACCAGTGCTTGTGACTGCGTGAACCAACCACAACCAATTTTGAAAACGGACAATACTAAATTAGCCAAGCCACCAATCACGGTGATATTCTTTTTGGCCCTGGTTTCAGTCATCAGTTGAGACATATTATTTAATCGCTTCCAACTTTGATAATTAGGATATATTCGTGATCAATTTCTTCTGTGCTTAAAACAGTATGTCCATTGATTCTACACCAAGCAGGAATATCTTGCATAACACCAGGATCTGTACAGCTGACTCTTACTTTATCACCTGAAGACAGTGTCTTTATTATATTTTGCGTTTTTATAACCGGCATAGGGCACATTAACCGGCGTGCATCTAGCTCTATCATACGCGCCAAGCATCTTGAATCTGATCCGCCTTTAAAGGCGTTACGGAAAAGTTTTTATTAACCCCGTTCTCAGTCACTTCAACATCAACAGTTTCTGCATCTCTACCTTGACTAAACCGTGCGACAATTTGTGCCGCTAGTTTAAGGTCTTCATCATTGGCCGTTCCATCCAGCAACGTTAATGGCCCTTTATGACTCATGGTTCTTAGCGTTATAAACTGCTTTTTATAACCCTGTAAGAAATTATTCTCACCTTCTTCACGAGCCACTATCAATTTAAAGTTTGGTTTTGGTCGAATATGCCGGCCTACTTTTAACAACATAATGTCGTCTATTTCATAATCTCGTTTGCCTCGAGAAGCCCATAAATCAGTTAACTTAACGGAATACGCTTTATCGGTTAAGAAACAACAACCACCAGCAGGTTGGGCGTAATCATCAAAGCCAAATTTTTCAGCCAGCGCCATTTGAGGTTTACGTGTCCGCCCACTAAAGTCATACAATTGGTCACGATTAACCCAGCCTTCACGCTCGGGCAGCGTTTCTGGCAAATTTTGCGCGCACAAAGGGCGCAATAACAAATCATCCGCGCCCGACTCTTCAGAAATTACCGGCATAGTCTCCTTACGTTGTGACATCGGACGTTGACCAATAACTTCACCGGTAATAATAAAGTCAAAGCCATTTTCTTCTGCCCACTCTTTGGCTTTTCCCACCATAAAGATTTTACAATCTAAACAAGGGTTCATATTGGCGCCATAACCATGCTTTGGGTTAAGCAAAACATCTTTATATTCTTCAATAATATCAATAATATGAAGCTTAATGCCTAGCTTTTCAGCGCTCCATAATGCATTGTTTCTTTTCGGTTTTGCTTTATCTTTTTTTCGAATTGCATGGGTATGCCCTTCCACACAAAACCCTGTATAAAAATTTATACCCTCTACATGAACCCCTTGCTCAAGCATAACTTTTGCCGCTAATAGTGAATCTAAACCACCTGATATCAGTGCGACCGCTTTACGTTGCGTTGCCATAATCTTCTCTTAAATACATTGATTGATCATTATACCCAAAGGGCCTCAAGTTTCGTATAAATGCTTAAATAGCTTATGCATTTAAGCTTGCTTTAATGATAAGTGTAGGCTTATTAGATATACTTCTCTTTTTTATTCAAACAACCGCCGAAACTACTGTGTCAAAATCTACTCAAGACCTTATGACGTTCCAAGGCCTTATCCTTGCTTTACAAGAATATTGGGCTAACCAAGGGTGTGCTATTCTTCAACCGCTAGACCTTGAAGTGGGCGCTGGAACTTTCCACCCTGCCACTTTTTTGCGTGCCATAGGCCCTGAACCTTGGTCAACGGCCTATGTACAACCCTCGCGCCGCCCAACCGATGGCCGCTTCGGTGAAAACCCAAACCGTCTACAACATTATTATCAGTTTCAGGTGCTTATCAAACCATCGCCCATTGATATTCAAGACTTATATTTAGGTTCACTCAGTCATCTTGGTTTAGACATGCTTGAACATGATATACGCTTTGTTGAAGATAACTGGGAGTCTCCTACCTTAGGTGCTTGGGGCTTAGGCTGGGAAGTCTGGTTAAATGGTATGGAAGTCACCCAATTCACCTATTTTCAACAAGTCGGCGGCTTAGATTGCCGCCCCGTTAGCGGCGAAATCACCTATGGGCTAGAACGCATTGCCATGTATATACAGGGCGTTGAAAGTGTGTATGACCTTGTCTGGACTAAGACCAATAAGGGTGTCGTTACTTACGGTGATGTATTTCACCAAAATGAAGTGGAACAATCGGCTTACAACTTTGATCATGCCAATATAGACGCCATGTTTAAACAATTCGATGAATGCGAACAGGCTTGCAACCTTTTAATTGAAAAAGGTTTGCCGCTGCCTGCTTACGAACAAGTTTTAAAAGCCTCGCATACCTTTAACTTATTAGATGCTCGTCACGCCATTTCTGTGACTGAACGGCAGCGATTTATTTTACGTGTCCGCAGCCTTTCTAAAATGGTCGCTGAAACATATTTCGCCTCTCGAGAAGCGCTAGGCTTCCCCATGCTAAAAACTGAGGAGACACCGTAATGGCCGAAACAAAAGATTTATTGTTTGAGCTCGGTTGTGAAGAACTTCCACCATCAACATTAAAAACCTTACGCGACCACCTGCTATCTGCAATATGCAGTGGCCTTGAAGAGGCAAAATTAGGTTTTACTCGTACTCATAGTTTTGCCACACCCCGCCGTTTAGCTGTATGGGTAGAAGCACTCGAAACAACTCAAGAAGATATTCATGTTGAAAAACGTGGCCCCGCTATAGCGGCTGCTTATGATGCTGAAGGCAACCCATCTAAAGCTGCTTTAGGGTTCGCACGTGGTTGTGGCACTAATTTTGATGACCTTGGCACGCTGAAAACAGATAAAGGCGAGTGGCTTTCGTATAAAAAGCTTGAAAAAGGTCAATCGGCTAAAGCGCTTATTCCTAGCATTATAGAAAAAGCCTTGACTCGCTTACCAATTGCAAAACGTATGCGCTGGGGTCATTCTAACGATGCATTTGTACGGCCTGTACATTCAGTATTATTGCTCTTAGGTGATGAGGTCATTAATACTCAATTTTTTGCTGTTAACGCCTCAAATACTTCATTCGGTCATCGCTTTCATGCACCTGGCCCTATTACCATTGAAGAGGCCAGCCAATACAATGAAAAGCTCGCTAATGCCCACGTGATCGCTTCTTTTGTAGACCGCAAAGCCCTTATTGAACAGCAAGCCATTCAAGCTGCTAACGCGGTCAATGGTCAAGCGCACATCGAACCTAGCCTGTTAGATGAAATTACTGCATTAGTAGAATACCCTGTTGCCGTAACAGGTAGTTTTGACGACCATTTTTTAGCACTCCCCAAAGAAGTCCTCATTACCACCATGCAAATCAACCAAAAATACTTCCCTATTTTGGATGAGAACGGCGAGTTGCTTCCATACTTTATTACCATTAGTAATATTGATAGCAACAACCCAAGCTCTGTTAGTCATGGTAATGAGCGAGTTATTCGCCCGCGCTTATCCGATGCTGAGTTTTTCTGGCAACAAGATATGAAAAAGACACTTGCTGAACGAATCAGCTCATTAGATAACGTCATTTTTCAGCAAAAGTTGGGATCTATTGGTGAAAAAACTCGTCGCGTTGAAAAACTCTCTATTCAACTTGCCGATCAACTCGGGCGTGATACAGCACTAGCCTCACGCGCCGCACTTCTCAGTAAAACAGACCTGATAACGGATATGGTTGGCGAATTTGCTAGCCTACAAGGCGTTATAGGCCGTTACTATGCCAAAGAAAATGGCGAACCAGATGAAGTCGCCGAAGCCTTACAAGAACAATACTGGCCGAAACAGTCGGGTGGTGTGCTACCGACCAGCAAAACAGGTCAACTTCTTGCCCTTACTGATAAACTCGATACCGTTGTGGGGATTTTCAGTGTCGGTTTATTACCTACCGGCGACAAAGACCCATTTGCTTTACGTCGCGCCTCTTTAGGTATTTTAAGGATTATTATTGAAGGTCAACTCGAACTTGACCTAAAAGAACTCATTAGCCTATCTTGTGCGCAATTTAGCCACACGTTTGACGCAAATAAGACCAAAGAGCTCGTTTTAAATTTTATGCTCGACCGTTTAAAAGGCTATTGTTTGTCAAATCATTACTCTCCTGAGCAATTCGTTTCCGTTGCCTCTGTTGACTGTACTCGACCTGTAGATTTTATGAATCGTATTCGTGCGGTCAAAGATTTTTCTAAACTAGACGAAGCTATGAGCTTAACTGAGGCCAATAAACGGATTCAAAACTTATTAAAGAAAGCACCGGACAATGTCAGCGCGCTTTTTGATGCCTCGCGTTTAGTCGATCAGCAAGAAATCTACCTATATGAACAATTACAACTGATCGAAACACAGACTCATCCATTAATCGAGCAACAACAATATATTGAAGCGCTAAAAGTATTATCTAAGCTGAAAACGCCCATCGATGATTTCTTTGAACACGTTTTTATTATGGCCGAAGATGAACAGCTTAAACATTCGCGGTTGGCTTTGCTTAACAAAATTCACTCTAATTTTATTAAAATAGCTGATATATCAATTTGTTAGATAGACAGTAATGCTTACTAAAATAAACAAGCCAGACATTATTTTAGACCGTGATGGTGTTATTAATATCGACAGTGACAGCTACGTTAAAAGTGTTAATGAATGGCTCCCAATTCAAAGTAGCATTCTTGCGATTGCTAACTTGCACAAAGCAGGTCATCGAATTTTTATTGCAACCAACCAATCCGGTTTAGGTCGTGGGTACTTTAGCTTAGATACCTTAACCGCCATGCACAACAAAATGCTCGATTTAATACATCAAGCCGGCGGTGAAATTACTGGGATAGCCTTTTGCCCACACACACCTGATGATCATTGTACTTGCCGTAAACCAAAGCCTGGCTTATTGCATGATTTATCCCTAGAATTCAATATTGATTTAAACGCCGCTATTGTCATTGGCGATAGCCTAAGGGACTTACAAGCCGCAACTGAAGTTGGTTCAAAAGCCATACTTGTTTTGACCGGAAAAGGAAAAAAAACTCAACAAGAAAACCCTGAGCTCCCTTACCCTATTTTTGAGACACTTTATGACGCAAGCCAAAACATCCTTATTTAAACTGTTAATTCCCGGATTACGATCGGTTGTTTTTTTTATATTCCAAGTAACTACTTTGTTTATATTTGCACCACTGGTTCTACTGTCTTTTCCGTTCTCCTATAACATAAGATACGCCATAGCTAGCACCTGGGCTAAACTGGTTATTAAAGGCCTTAAAGTTATTTGTAAGCTGGATTTTCAGGTAACTGGTTTAGAAAATATAAAAGGTAATGGCATTATTTTTTGTAAACATCAATCTGCTTGGGAAACCTTTGCGTTACAAGTCATGTTTCCAGAGCAATGCTGGGTCTTAAAAAAAGAACTGCTGTGGATCCCTTTATTTGGCTGGGCGCTTGCACTAACGCAACCTATTGCAATAGACCGCTCAAAAAAGAGTAAATCGTTTCGACAAATTATCAAACAAGGCAGTCAACGACTTCAATCTGGTCGGTGGGTTGTTATTTTTCCAGAAGGCACACGAACAGCCCCTGGTGAACGAAAAAAGTACATGGTAGGCGGTGCCTTATTAGCGGAAAAGTCTGGTTACCCGGTTATTCCTGTTGCACATAATGCCGGCGAGTTTTGGAAAAAAAATGCTTTCATAAAGCACCCAGGTACGATTCAAGTTCGAATTGGAAAAATGATCGACAGTAACGCCATGTCTGCCAAAGAGCTCAATCAACAAGCAGAAAACTGGATTGAAGGGCAGATGGAAGAAATAACAAACAAATCGCCTTAAAACGTTATTAGTGTCCCTTAACTATCATGCTATTAAATCAACTCTTATAGCTTTCAAGTGATCACTAATAACCCCATTAGCAATAGGTTTTATTAGGTATAGTTGACCTATCCAGAGTAAAGTTTCGGCTTTAAAGCATGCCTTCTTTAACTAGAAAGTCGATAATGCTGGCGCGACCTTCACCGGTCTTAAGGTTTGTAAAAACATAAGGTTTATCTACTCGCATTCGCTTCGTATCCTTATCCATTACATCCAATGATGCGCCTACATAGGGTGCTAAATCAATTTTGTTAATCACTAAAAGGTCTGAGCGCGTAATACCAGGGCCACCTTTCCTAGGAATTTTTTCTCCTTCAGCAACATCAATAACATAAATTGTAATATCGGCTAATTCAGGACTGAATGTAGCCGATAAATTATCACCACCGCTTTCAATAAATATTAGATCTAAATCTGAGAATTTCTCACTCAAATCCTCAACAGCAGCAAGGTTCATTGATGCATCTTCACGAATAGCTGTATGAGGACAGCCACCCGTTTCAACCCCTACAATTCGATCAGCTGCAAGCGCTTCACTTTTAGTTAAGAATTGCGCATCTTCTTTTGTATAAATATCATTCGTAACCACTGCTAACTGGTAATCAGCACGCATCGCTTTACAAAGGGAGTCCAATAAAGCTGTTTTACCTGACCCAACAGGGCCACCCACTCCAACTCGTAAAGGTATTTTTTTTGAACTATTCATCATTTTCTTTTTTACCCAAATGTTAAGATCTAAATAATCGTGTATATTGTGTTTCGTGGCGTGCGCTAGCATGAGCCAACGCTGGCGATGAGCTACCTATATCTTCATCAAGAATTTCCAACCCTTGCTCCACTGCTGTAGCTAACGGCTTTGCTAAATCACGTAAAATACGTTGGCCAGAAACTTGACCTAAAGGTATTAGTTTTACACCAGAAATAACTAGGTTCTCCAGCCAAGTCCAAGCAAAACCATGAGCAGCTATATTGACAGGAATACCCCATTGATTGACAGCTAACGCAAACCCAGCTGTTTGAGTTTTCGCCAGTGTTGACTGTAAATCAATAGAAGCCTCCACCTCTAAATCTATTAATAATCGCGTCATTGCTCGGCCACGGTTATTTTCTTCTAATCTCAGCTCACTGGTTTCTCTATAGGCCAATAAAATATCTGACCAACGCTTTAATGCTAATTCGTCATTATCTTCACACGCTCTAAGCATTCTCAAAAAAACTGGAATTTCAAGCTGTTGCAGATTAGTTTTTATAAGATCTAATAACCATGCTCGCAAATCGTTTTCACTATTCACCCAGTGTCCTTCAACAGCCCATTCTATGCCTTGTGAGTATGTGAATCCGCCTATCGGCAACGCACTACTACACAATTGTAATAGCCGTATTAAACTAACATTAGACTCCAGCATTAATTACTTTTTACTAAAAGCGGCCCCAATAACAACAATCAAAACAATGCCCAACGATAAAGGCCACACATGTTCTGGATTTGAAAATATATGCGAAATATTTTCTGATAGGTTGTGCCCATGCTCTTGGTGGGCATATGCTAAAGCTGGAAATAAAGTGACGATCGCTACGAGTAATTTATTCATGAAGAAAGCTCCTACTTAATGTTCATGGTGATGTAATCCAGTACTTTGATAAGCACCTGGCTCAGGTTCAAATGGCGCTTTTTCGACCTTAACGGTTAACCCAAACCCCTTAAGCATGTCGTCTAAAACATGGTCATGAAGGTAGCGCAGCTGTCCGGGTTTAATCTGTAGGGCAACATGCCTATTACCCAAGTGGTAACTTGCTCTTGCCTGTAATAGATAATCATCGCAATTTACTGTCGACACGGTTTCATCCGCAGCAATGACCTTAACAACCAACCCATCGGTACTTACTAATAAGTCTCCATGATAAAGAGTTTGGCCTCTTTCTAAAAATAAGCCAACTTCTCGACCATCATCTAGGGTTGATCGTAGCCGACTTTTAACCCTACTTGCCAGTGGCAGGGTTAAGCTTGCTTGCGCATCAGCCGCTTCTTTCAGTTTTTTTACTAACTTCAGCATCATTAAAATAAAAAATATCGTTGCGTTAACGGTAACTCTGTTGCTGGCTCACAGGTCAACTGCTCACCATCAGCAAACACTTGATAGGTTTGAGGGTCAACTTGAATATTAGGCTGATAATCATTAAGCAGCATATCCGACTTACATACATCACGGCAATGTTTGACTACCCCAATCATGCTTTTTAAGCCTAACTTGCCTGCAATATCATCTTTCGCAGCAGCTTGTGACACAAACGTCATACGAGTTGCATGCCGTGCACCGCCGAGTGCTCCAAACATAGTTCGATAATGCACTGGCTGAGGTGTAGGAATAGATGCATTTGGATCGCCCATTGGAGCGGCTACTATCATGCCACCTTTAATAATTAGGCTTGGTTTTGTGGCAAAAAATGCGGGTGACCATAAAACCAAGTCAGCTAATTTACCAACCTCAATTGAGCCTAATTCATGGGACATGCCATGTGTTATTGCAGGATTAATTGTATATTTAGCAATATAGCGTTTTGCTCTAAAGTTATCCGACAACTCATCATCTGTTTCTAATGCACCCCGTTGTACTTTCATTTTATGTGCTGTCTGCCATGTGCGCGTAATAACTTCGCCAACCCGTCCCATTGCTTGCGAATCAGACGCAATCATTGAAAATGCGCCTAGGTCATGCAGAATATCTTCTGCTGCTATGGTTTCCCGGCGAATACGAGACTCTGCAAAAGCCACATCTTCAGCAATATTAGGATCTAAATGATGGCAAACCATCAACATATCTAAATGTTCGTCCACCGTATTGATCGTATAGGGCCTTGTTGGGTTCGTCGAGGATGGTAATACAAACGGTTCACCACAGGCCTTGATAATATCTGGCGCATGACCACCGCCTGCGCCTTCCGTATGGTACGTATGAATTGTGCGCCCCTTCATTGCACCTAAGGTATGTTCTACAAAACCGGACTCATTCAACGTGTCTGTATGAATTGCGACTTGTACATCCATTTTTTCAGCTACTGACAAGCACGTGTCAAGTGAAGCCGGTGTCGTCCCCCAATCTTCATGTAATTTAAGGCCAATCGCGCCGGCTGTTATTTGTTCTACTAGTGGCTCTTCACTACTGGCATTGCCTTTAGCTAAGTAACCGATATTCATCGGCAATTCTTCTGCTGCTTCCAGCATTCGATGCATATTCCAAATACCCGGTGTACACGTGGTGGCGTTAGTTCCAGTAGCTGGGCCGGTACCACCACCTAACATGGTGGTGATACCTGACATCAAAGCTTCTTCAACCTGTTGAGGACAAATAAAGTGAATATGTGAATCCACACCTCCTGCCGTTAATATTTGGCCTTCTCCGGCAATTACCTCGGTTCCTGGCCCAACGACTATATCAACACCGGGCTGTACATCAGGGTTACCGGCTTTACCAATACCAACAATACGTCCATGTTTAATACCAACATCCGCTTTAATAATACCCCAGTGATCTAGAATTAATGCATTGGTAATGACCACATCAACGACCTCCGCATCTACACGTTGGCTCTGCCCCATTCCATCACGAATAACTTTACCACCACCAAATTTTACTTCATCACCATAGATGGTTCGGTCATCTTCAACTTTAATCCAAAGCTCGGTATCACCTAATCGAACACGATCCCCTGTCGTGGGCCCGTACATCTCCATATAAGCTTGTCTACTAATACTGGTCATGAGTGCGTCTCCAAAGTACCCATTACTTCGGCATTAAAGCCGTACACTTTTCGATCTCCCGCATAGGCGACCAACTCCACTTCCCGCGTTTGCCCTGGTTCAAAACGCACCGCTGTACCGGCCGCTATATTTAATCTAAACCCATAGGTTTTTTTTCGATCGAATGTTAAAGCAGGATTGGTTTCAAAAAAGTGATAGTGAGAACCAATTTGAATCGGACGGTCACCCGTATTAGCCACACTAACAAGGACTGTTTCACGCCCAACGTTAAGCTTAATCGAGCCCTCTAGAACCTTTACTTCACCTGGAATCATAAGGCACCTTCCTGTCGTACTTTATTAAACAATTGGATCATGGATAGTTACCAACTTTGTACCATCGGGAAATGTTGCCTCAACTTGTACCTCCTGAATCATTTCGGCAATGCCTGTCATTACATCATCTCGTGTTAATAGTGTGCGACCAAAATTCATTAATTCAGACACACTTTGTCCATCTCGCGCACCCTCTAGTATGGCCGAACTAATATAAGCAATGGCTTCAGGGTGATTTAACTTTACACCTCGCGCTTTGCGCCGCTCAGCTAGTAATCCTGCGGTAAAAATTAATAACTTATCTTTTTCTCTTGGGGTCAAATTCATAATTAATCCTACTAAGTAGCCCAGATGCGTGGTGAACAGGCTTTACGCTTGAGTACCAATGGCCTTAATTCACTCCATAGACGAGTGAATATTTTCCTACATTGCTCCGTAGAATCACCTAAATATCGCACCAATAAACAGTCTTCGACTAAGGTTGTGGCAATCAATACGTTATTATCATCTGTCAATAATGTTCGCACCATCTCTAGCATGCTGTTGTTTGCAGGCGTTGCCAAAAAAATAGCCATCACCGAATTATTACGTAAACCGGTTGGTGACTCCAATTTATTTGCTTCAACGTTCATTTTTTCTATTAATAGCGGTCTCTCATTACGACTGAGCATAAAATCCAACTGCAAGCGACCTTCGGTAAATTTTTGTTGATTAGCTGGTAAACCAAAACAATGCATTTCCCAGCCTATAAATTGTGCTGTTGGCGTAAGGTCGATATGAGTTCTCAAATGAACTTTTGCGCCAGGAAAATAAATATTTTCCTGGGGAAACCACTCTAATGCTGCCCCTTCATCTACAGTTAGCCTTTGTTGTTGGTGTGCTGTATCGCCTTGGCTTTTGTAATACTTCGTTGCACCCGGCGTAGTTAATAGCGTATTAGCCTGCTGCCCCACATCCACATTTATATACAAGCGATCACCACCGACCACTCCACCCGGTGGATGTAATATATACAAGTGACATACATCACCTTCAGGATAAAATGCACGCTGAACAGCTAAGGGCCCACGTTGTTGGCGTGCAGACAACACCGTTTTATTCACTTGCACTGCAAACTTTAAATCCAGCTGAGCCTCCCAACCAGACACTGTTTCTGTCTCTATTGTTGACGTTAATGCTGAACTCATACGGTTAAATATTCACTGACTAAATCATCCGTTAATTCAGCAATTTCACCCTTAGCTACTGCGCACCCGCGTTCCATAATGATAAATTGGTCAGCAACTTTTTTAGTTATCGGTAACTTTTGCTCAACAAGCAATACGGTTAACCCAGCTTCTTTGTTCAATTTATTAATAATATCGCCAATTTCTTGAACTATATTTGGCTGAATACCCTCTGTAGGCTCATCAAGAATTAACATAACAGGATCAAGCGCTAGGGCACGCCCTATAGCTAATTGTTGTTGCTGGCCACCCGACAAGTCTCCTCCACGGCGTTGTGACATTTCTTTTAATACGGGGAACATTTCATAAATAGACTCAGGAATTGTTCGCACCTTATCTCGGCGTGATGATAATCCAATTTTTAAATTTTCTTCTACCGTTAACAGTGGAAAAACTTGTCGCCCTTGAGGTACATAACCGATCCCTAAACTCGCTCGTTTTTCCGCAGATAATTTAGATAGCTCTTGACCATCAAACATCATGCTTCCAGATTTTGTTGGCAAAATTCCCATCACACTTTGGACTAGAGTGGTTTTTCCAACACCGTTGCGCCCCATCAAACAGGTACATTTCCCTTTAGGTATTTCTATATCTAAATCCCACAATGTATGACTTTGACCATAGAATTGATTTAATTTTTCAATTTTTAACATCGCTAAGCACCTAAATAGACTTCAATAACACGCTCATCATTCTGCACTTCATCCATGGTTCCTTCTGAAAGCACACTCCCTTGATGTAACACGGTCACTTTGCGTGCAATTGAACGAACAAAATCCATATCATGCTCTACAACTACAACAGAATGCTCTCCTGCCAGTGAGGTCAGTAGTTCCCCGGTTTTTTCCATTTCTTGATGTGTCATTCCTGCTACAGGTTCATCCACTAATAACAGCCTAGGCCGTTGCATTAATAACATACCAATCTCTAACCATTGTTTTTGACCATGAGACAATAAACCCGCAGGCAGTATTGCTTTTTCAAGTAAACCAATTCTCTCAAGTACTTGGTCAATAGTATCCCGTTGCTCGCCCGTTAATGTTGCAAATAGAGTCGCCCAAACACCTTTATCACCTTTCATCGATAGCTCAAGGTTTTCAAATACAGTATGGTTTTCAAATATTGTTGGTTTTTGGAACTTACGACCAATACCAGCATTCGATATTTCTGGCTCTGTCATTCTAAGCAGGTTCATCGTTTGGCCAAAATAAACAGTTCCACTATCCGGCTTAGTTCTGCCGGTAATAATATCCATCATCGTTGTTTTACCAGCACCATTTGGACCGATAATACAACGTAACTCTCCATCATTAATATATAAGTTAAGATCATTAATGGCTTTGAAGCCATCAAAGCTCACACTGACATCTTCCATATATAAAATAATGTCTTTACTAACCTCTAGGTTAGGATTTATATCCGGCTTTAATAAATCAAACACCTCATCTCGGCGCAATACATCACGCACCATATCTAATGTACTCATACCGTAGCCTCTTTGCTTTTTTTGAATAAGCCGGCTACTCCTTGCGGTAGGTACATGGTTGCAAAGATAAATAACCCGCCTAGTGCATATAACCAAACCTCAGGAAATGCACCGGTAAAGTATGTTTTTGAAAAATTCACTAAAATCGCCCCTATTACCGCACCATATAGTGTTGACCGTCCACCAATCGCTACCCAAACGACCATTTCTATAGAGAGTAATGGTGAAAATTCACCTGGATTAATAATCGCAACCTGTGGTACATACAAGGCACCAGCAATGCCTGCAAGAATTGCAGAAAAAGTGAATATCCACAGTTTTACATTTTCAACTCGGTAACCAATAAAGCGAAGCCTATCTTCTGAGTCTCGTACCGCTATTGCAACGCGACCTAATTTAGATTGTACGATCGCTCGACAAGCTAAATAACCAAAAGCTAGCGCCACAGCCGAAGCAAAGAATAAACCCACTCTAGTTGCATCACTTTGCAGTGAAAAACCGAGAATATCTTTAAAATCCGTTAAACCATTATTCCCACCAAAACCAAGCTCGTTTCTAAAAAACGCTAACATTAGTGCATAAGTTAATGCTTGAGTCATGATTGATAAATAAACACCTGTTACACGAGAACGGAAAGCTAACCAGCCAAACAGATAGGCTAATAAACCCGGTACTAACATAACCATAATCGCTGCAAACCAAAACTGATCAAAGCCTTGCCAAAACCACGGTAATTCAGTCCAGTTAAGAAAAACCATAAAATCTGGTAACTCAGGGTTCCCATACACGCCTCTATCACCTATCTGACGCATAAGGTACATACCCATCGCATAACCACCCAGTGCGAAAAAAGCCCCGTGTCCTAAACTTAAAATGCCTAGCACTCCCCAAACCAAATCGACAGCTATCGCCAATAATGCATAAGTAAGATACTTGCCTAATAAAGTGACTGTATAGGTTGTTAAGTGAAAGGCACTTCCTTCTGGTACAACTAAATTTAATAGCGGCACCATAATACTAACGAGCAGTAAAATAGTAAGAAAAACTTGACCACCGACATCATCTTTTAAAATTTTCTTTAAATACATTTTATTTATCCCCCCACTTTTAAGTTGCTGCCCGACCTTTTTGTGGGAATAGCCCACTAGGTCGTTTCTGAATAAATAAAATGATAAATAGCAAGACGATAATTTTCGCTAACACTGCACCCGCCCAAGGTTCGAGTAATTTATTAGTGATACCTAGGCTTAGTCCAGCAACTAACGTACCCCATAAATTCCCTACCCCACCAAATACAACCACCATAAATGAGTCGATAATGTAGGCTTGCCCTAAGTTAGGGCCTACGTTTGTTAACTGACTAAGTGCTACCCCTGCAACACCTGCAATTCCAGAGCCTAAACCAAACGTCATTGCATCCACCCAGTTTGCTTTAACCCCCATTGCACAGGCCATAGTCCGGTTTTGGGAAACGGCCCTTACCTTTAAACCGAGTGTGGTTTTTTTTAAAATAAACAATAAAATGAAAAACACTAATACTGCAAAAACAATAATATAGAGCCGATTCCACGTTAGTGCTAAAGCATCATTAACCTGCCACACCCCACTCATCCATGTTGGTGATTCTACTGCTCGATTTAAGGGTCCAAAAATTGATCGTACAACTTGTTGTAAAACTAAGCTGACACCAAATGTAGCCAATAATGTTTCAAGCGGTCTGCCATATAAAAACCTAATAATACCTCGTTCAATTAGAATTCCCACCAATCCTGAAACAATAAAAGCCAGTGGAATAGCAATTAATACTGAATATTCAATTAGGTTTGGAAACCAAAGTTGCACAACATATGTTGTGTAAGCACCTAACATAATTAATTCGCCATGAGCCATATTGATAACACCCATCACACCAAAGGTTATAGCTAGGCCAATAGCGGCAAGTACTAACACTGATCCAAGACTTAAACCAAAAAACAGGGTTTCAACTTTGGCATACTGGCTAACTCGTTGATCAATCTTGGCTAATGTTTTCGTCGCAAGATTTTTCGTTTCTTTATCGTTTACATTGTCTATAACTTCTGCCAATACTTGACGCACACTCGGGTTAACACTGTCTTTCACATTTGCAATCAAGTTTCGTGTATCACCCTCATTCTTTTTAAGCTTTAGCGTTGAAATAGCTACATTTAATTTTTCTTTAACGTCATCATCCTGCTCTATCTTATAACGTTTTTCTAATGCGGCTAATTGCTTGACATCTATTTGACTTAACACCTGATCAACAGCTGTTTTCCTTATCGTTGCATTTTCATCATTAAGTTGAATCATCGCCAACGCATCACGTAACGTTGTACGCAAACGATTACTGATGATTATTTTTTTCCACTCTGATGAAATAGCAACACCCAGCGATTCACCTGTTAATACTGCACTTGCGTAGTCTTTACCTGTTTTTTCAGTTAATACAGCCACCAATTTATCTGCTTTTCGGTAATGAAGCTGACTATGTAGTAAGGCATCAATTACTAGTGGCAAGCGTTTGTCATTAATTTTGACGAGTTTTTCTATCGCTTGCGTCCTTTTTTTAAATTTAGATGATGTTAAATCTGCTAACACAATTTCAAAATCGGCTGATATCCCATCATCAGCAAAAGACGAAAAACTAATAGGTATCATTACCATTAGTATTAATACGACCATCCTAGTTACGTATGTCATGAATCACACTCTTATGTATTATTGTGTTTCTGAAAAGGTCTGCTGTTATTAAGTACAATTTAATCTCTTAATTTAAATACATGGCCAGACACAACCTCAACTTACTTGTGCCTGGCCAAAAATTTTGCGATTACAACTGATTAGAAGTTTTGACCTGAACACTTTGCCGTTTTCACATTGTAATTGCCGCATGAAAGCGGTTTACGCCAATCTGAAATAAGGTCTTTCGATCCTTCTAAGTAATCTGACCATGCATCCCCTGCCACTAAACCAGATGTTTCCCAAACAGTACCAAACTGACCATCATCTTGGATTTCACCAATGACAACTGGCTTAGTAATGTGATGATTTGGCATCATCGACGAATAACCACCTGTAAGATTTGGAACTGAAATGCCAATAATGGCCTCTTGTACAGCCGCTGAATCAGTTGTGCCTGCTTTTTCTACGGCTTTAACCCACATATTGAAGCCGATATACGTCGCTTCCATTGGGTCATTCGTTACCCGTTTTTCATCTTTAGTAAAATCATGCCAAGTAGAAATAAACTTATCATTTGTCTCAGCTTCAATACTCATAAAGTAATTCCATGCCGCCAAATGGCCAACTAATGGTTTAGTATCCATACCTGATAGTTCTTCCTCACCAACTGAGAAGGCTACAACAGGAATATCTTCAGCTGAAATACCTTGGTTTCCAAGCTCTTTATAGAAAGGAACATTAGCATCACCGTTAATGGTAGAAACCACTGCTGTTTTCTTCCCTGCTGAACCAAATTTCTTTACATCAGAGACTATTGACTGCCAATCTGAATGACCAAAGGGAGTGTAATTGATCATAATGTCTTCTGCTGCAACACCCTTTGATTTCAGATACGCCTCAAGAATTTTGTTTGTTGTTCGTGGGTAGACATAATCAGTTCCGGCTAATACCCAACGCTCAACACCAATGTCACTCATCAGGTAATCTACCGCTGGAATAGCTTGTTGATTAGGTGCAGCCCCAGTATAGAAAACATTTTTAGAAGACTCTTCGCCTTCGTACTGTACTGGATAAAAAAGTATACTGTCTGACTCTTCAAACACAGGTAATACTGATTTACGTGACACTGAAGTCCAACAACCAAATACCGCTGATACCTTATCTTTATCAATTAACTCCTTCGCTTTCTCAGCAAATAATGGCCAATTTGAAGCAGGATCAACCACAACGGGTTCTAGTTTCTTCCCTAGCAAACCACCTTTTTTATTTTGCTCTTCAATTAACATTAAAACCGTATCTTTTAATGTCGTTTCACTGATTGCCATGGTGCCTGATAATGAATGCAATACCCCTACCTTAATTGTATCTTCTGCCGCATAGACATTACTTGCTATTAAGGCACCTGCTGAAACTAATGATGTAACTAATTTTCGTTTTATATTCATTTTGATTTCCCTATTTAATAGTGTTGAGCTAATTATTAATACTGGAATTGATAACCGATAACAAAAGCATCCATATCATTTGTTCCGTTGTCTGTGCTTGAGTAAGCCACAGAAATTCGAGAGTTAAACCCATCGATAACATAATTAAAACCAGCATCAATTGTTTCAGAATCGCTGCCGTTATCTGGGTTTACTTCTGAGTAAGAAAAGTAAGGTTGAACCTTGCCTATACCTAACTTGTTTGGAAACAAGTAAAGTGTTGTTGCTTTCCATGAATCACCTTCAAATAAACCAAATGCATTTGTTTTTCCGTCTAAATCAAAGTCTTTATAGGCTGCTTCAATGGTCAAAACACCTTCGTTTTCCAACACGTTTTCATATAAAACATCTGTATATAAGGCTGTGAAATCACCTAAATCACCAACAATACCGGTAGCATCTTCCTCAAATTGAGCAGCCACTGAGACAGTAAAAATATCGCCCGCTGCACCGTATGATGTACTACCTGTGTAATAACCAGGTGCTTTTTCAACATTTAAGAAGTTATAACTGAACCTCGCTGCATATAAAAAGTTATCATCTGGGTCCGCATCACCCATCCCTGCACTTTCATAACCTTCAAAAACACCGACAGCATAGGTAAAACGCTCCTCAGCTCCTAAACGACCCCATACCGTTACACCTTCATCACGGCCATATAGACCTGCATTACCTTTTCCATGATCTTCTCCTTGATCAGCAGGGCCAAATGGGGTTTTAAAAGCATTCCATATATTGGCGTAGTATGGACCACTCATTTCTTCACGATCAGCAGGCACTAGCATGCGGCCAGCCCATATATTTAGTGCAGGGTTAATCTTAAACTTTGCAATAGCATCTAAAATTCCAAACTCCTCATCAAATGGTGCATTAGAACTACTCCAAAATGTCTCGGTATTTAATTCAAACCCGAAATTTTCAGAAATTTGACCATTAATATAGATTCGCGCGCTATCCAAGTTAAAATCATTTGACCAATCATCCCCACTAGGCGACGCATCCTCTACTGCAGTGAAACTTGTTCTCACGCCCACACCGAAACTTATCCATTTACCATCTGAACCTTCAAATTTTGCACCAGCCAATACAGAACCAGTCATGACTTGAGCAGCAATTAATGCCGCAATCCCTGTCACTTTTCCTGAATATTTCATCATTCATTACCTTTTATCTTGTCAATGGAAGGTACTAAAATGCGAATATCATGCCAGAATATAACCCTTTGTTTTTAATGGATAATGACTATATATTTAGAATTATTGCACAAAAAAAGCTCATAAAAATGAGCCTAAAAAAATTAATGAATTAATTTGGTGCGATTTCCAGATATAAACTAATCGCTAAAATAAAAGAACCCTCTCTTAAACAAACCTAGACCTGATTTACTTTGTGATCTTGCATCATTCGATGAATAAATACAGGCTTATATTGGTAAAGCTAACCATTGCTTTTATTTCTTATAAGGAATCAAACTATCTAAACCTCTGCTAACAGATGTTTCGACAATTAATACATACCTTAAATATACCTATCTTGTAATTATTTAATTTGTTTTTCACACGGCTTCAATAAATTTTTTTAAATCCAGGGTAAAAATAAGCTCCTGAAAGCTTATTTAAGAAGCCTTTTCACATAAAGCAACCCGTTTGTATGCGTTTTTTATTTTTAAGCTCTACAGCAAAGGATAAAGCCTTTAGTGAAATTCATTTCCGATTTTTCAAAAAAAAGCGGAAATTTAATTTCCGCCTTTGATACTTTTAAACGACTCATAACCCTTCTGGTTTATGTGTGTTATTTTTTCATAAAAAACTACACATCTAAGTTTGCTACTTCTAATGCGTTTTTTTCTATAAAGTTTCGCCTAGGTTCTACTTCATCTCCCATTAATGTTGTAAACACTCCATCAGCTGCAATGGCATCCTCTATTCTTACCTGCAATAAACGTCTTGAGTCTGCATCTAATGTTGTCTCCCATAGTTGATCTGGGTTCATTTCTCCTAGCCCTTTATAACGCTGGATTTGTTGACCTTTTCTTGCTTCTTTCATTAATAATTCAAAAACTTCTTTAAAACTAGTCACAGTATGTTTCTTATCAGCAATATTAAGGTGCGTGTCTTCCTCAAACATACCCACTAATGTTTTACCAAAACTGACTAAGCGTTTATATTCACCTGATTTAAAGAATAGACGTGGCATTTCAAAAGATTTCTCTACTCCATGAGACATGGTTATACAGTGAACCGACCAATTATCTTGTTGGTACTTTAATGACAAACTATATTGGGTTGGGCAACTTTCTATTCCGTTTAGGTTTTTTTCTAAGTCTTGTAACCAATCATTTAACTCGTCTTCACTAACAGATTCTGTTATTTCAGTAGAAACCAATAGCTCGTTTAAAATCAACTCATCATAACGCCCCGCCAGTCTCGCAATCATTCCTTCAATTTGAATATGTTCTTTTGCAAGTTCTTCTAGCGCAAGCCCTGTAATAGCTGGTGTTGTCTCATTAATAACTAAACTTGCTTTTTGTAAAGCCAATTGTAGAAGGTAACTATTCAGCTCATTATCATCCTTAACATAATATTCTTGTTTACCTTTTTTTACCTTATATAAAGGCGGTTGCGCAATATAGACATTACCATTCTCAATCAACTCAGGCATTTGGCGATAGAAAAAAGTTAATAACAATGTTCGTATATGTGAGCCATCCACATCGGCATCTGTCATGATAATGATCTTATGATAACGAAGATTTTCTGGCTTATACTCTTCCTTACCAATACCACAACCCAATGCTGTTATTAAGGTTCCCACTTCATCCGACGATAACATTTTATCGAACCGAGCTTTTTCTACATTGAGTATTTTTCCTTTCAACGGCAATATCGCTTGAGTTCTTCGATCTCTGCCTTGCTTTGCTGAGCCTCCAGCCGAGTCCCCTTCCACTAGAAATATTTCTGATAATGCAGGGTCTTTTTCTTGGCAATCAGCTAATTTCCCAGGCAAACCAGCAATATCTAAAGCAGACTTACGTCGTGTCATTTCCCTTGCTTTTCTAGCCGCATCTCTCGCCCTGGCTGCTTCTAGCATTTTGCCAGCTATTTCTTTTGCTTCTGTTGGGTTTTCTAACAAAAACTCTTGTAGCGCTTCAGCTAAGGATGACTCAACAATGGATTTCACTTCCGAAGACACCAATTTGTCTTTCGTTTGTGATGAAAACTTAGGATCTGGTACTTTAACTGATAAGACTGCCGTCAGCCCTTCACGCGCATCATCACCCGATGTTGTCACCTTCTGTTTTTTTGCTAGGCCGCTACCTTCTATATATTGATTTAATGTTCGAGTGAGACCTGCTCTAAAACCTGCTAAATGTGTCCCCCCATCTCTCTGAGGAATGTTATTTGTATAACAAAAAATATTCTCTTGATAAGAATCATTCCATTGCAAAGCCACCTCCACATTCACATCATTCTTATCTACGTTGATATAAATAATATTTTCATGGATTTGAGATTTATTTTTATTTAGGTGATTAACAAACGCTTTAATCCCACCTTCATATTCAAAGATCTCTTCTTTTGCGGTGCGCTCATCCGATAACCTAATTCTTACACCAGAATTCAAAAACGATAATTCTCGTAGCCTTTTTGCCAATAAGTCAAAATGAAATTCAATATTACTGAAGGTACCGATACTTGGTTTAAACCTCAGACTTGTTCCTGTTTTTTCAGTTGGTCCTACAACTTTTAACGGCTCTACAGGTTCACCTTTTTTATACAGCTGATAATGCTGACTACCTTCCCTGTTTATAGTTAACTCTAATTCGTCAGATAGCGCGTTAACAACAGACACACCCACACCATGCAATCCACCGGACACTTTGTAAGCGTTATCATTAAACTTACCGCCTGCGTGGAGCACCGTCATAATGACTTCAGCAGCTGATCTCCCCTCATCGGGATGGATATCAACAGGAATACCACGACCGTCATCTGTGATAGTAACCGAATTATCTTCATGAATAATTACACCAACCTCTGTGCAGTAGCCTGCTAAAGCCTCATCAATAGAATTATCAACCGCCTCAAACACCATATGATGTAAGCCTGAACCATCATCGGTATCACCTATATACATTCCCGGGCGCTTTCTAACCGCATCTAAGCCCTTTAGAACTTGTATATTTGATGAATCATAAGTCTCATTGTTTTTTTCTTCGCTCACTTAACTATCCTCTATCTGCATAACTCCACGTTTCACGTGAAACACCTTAGTTTCTTTCGCATCAATAAACTCTAAAAACAAATCTATATTTGTTGTCGTCACGAAAGTCTGTATATTTAGTTTCTGTAAAAAAAACATTACTTTTCTTACATTCTCCCTATCAAGCTCAGCACCTAAATCATCCAATAACACACAAACCGACTTAGATACTCGATCACGCATTAACTTAATTTGCGCTAAATACATCGCAATGACCAGCAGTTTCATCTGCCCTCTGGATAAATAATCCTGTGCTAACCTTCCATTAACCAGAACCTTAATATCTGCTTTATGCGCGCCTGCTGTGGTGAAGCCATACAAGATATCTCGGTCCTTTGCTTTATTAAGCGCATCCTCAAACGATAAGCTTTTATCCCAGCCTTTTAAGTAATTTAAAGTAACCTCTGCATCACCAATAAACTGACAGGCAATACCTTTAAGTTCTTTATCTAACAATTCAAGATACTTCTCTCTTTCATGACTGACTATTGTACCGTATTCAATCAGTTTATTATTCCAAACAGTTAATGTATCTAATTGTTTGGTTTTCAATAACTTATTCCTCTGTTTCAATAAGTGGTTATATTGCTTCGATATATTCAAAAATGAGTGTTTCACGTGGAACACACCGGTATCAATAAAAGCCCTTCTATCAACCCCACCATTTTCTAATAATGTTTGGGATTCAGGCCTGATAAGGTGTGCATGAAACAGACGGGATAATTCAGAAGATTTTTTTTCTGATCGAGCATTTATCCTGATAATGGTTTTATGTTTGTTTTTTTTGATCGCTATCTTATGAGAAACGTTCACATAAGCTAATTGGGCAAAAACAATAAGGCTATCTTTATTGTGTGAGAGAACCTTAGTGATATTTTGCGTTCTAAAAGAGCGCGCCCTACTTAGTATGTAAAGCGACTCTAGAATTGATGTTTTTCCACTCCCGTTAGGCCCAACAATAATATTAAGCTTAGGAGATGGTTGGAATATTATATTTTCAATATTCCTAACATCTTTAATTTGAATATCGACTAAAGACAAGAAAAATAATTACAGTAAAAATGTTTATATACGCATTGGCATAATAATAAATTGACTTCTCTTATCTTCTGGGTTTTCAAGCAAGCAACTACTGTTTGTATCAGTAAAAGAAACTAACACATTATCCGATTCAATTACATTTAGGGCATCCATTAAATAACTTGAATTAAAGCCCATACTCATCTCATCACCATTGTAATCAACCACTACTTCTTCTTCGGCTTCATCCTGTTCAGGGTTATTAGCATTAATAGTCATTAATTGGTTTGATAAGTCTAAACGTATTCCTTTATATTTTTCATTGGATAAAATGGAAACACGAGATAAAGCGGATTTAAAAGATAACTTATTGATATTAAAGCTATGTTTACTTTGTTCAGGGACTACATTATTAAAATCAGGGAAGCGTCCATCAATCAACTTTGCATTAAGTTCAACATCACCCAACGAGAATTTAATACTGTTTTTAGCGATCTTTATCTCAACAGCACCTTCAAATTTATCCATTAGTCTGAGTAATTCTTGGGCTGCTTTTCTTGGAATGATAACCTGGTTAATGGATTGATTTTCATTATCAATTTTATTTTTAGATAGGGCTAGTCGATGACCGTCTGAGGCGACAGTTTGTAATTCACCATCAACAATTTCCATCATTAAACCATTTAGATAATAACGAACATCTTGTTGTGCCATACAAAAAATAGTTTTACTAAAGGCTTTTAATAAAACCTCTTGGTTAATGCTTATTTGATTTAGGTAACTTGATTCATCGAAAAGAGGGTATTCATCTGATGGCAGTGTCCTAAGTGTAAATCTGCTTTTGCCTGATTTAATAATAAGAACACCATCATTGAAAGATAAATTTAATTCACAGTGATCAGGTAAAGATCGACAGATGTCTAATAACTTTCTTGCAGGAATCGTTATATTAAAGCTATCTTCCCCTATCAATATGGATTTAGCGCTGACCTGTACTTCTAAATCTGTGCCTGTGAATTTGATCGTACCATTGTTAATCGATAAATAAACATTCGATAAAATCGGTAAGGTCTGTCTTTTTTCAATAACACCAAAAACCTTCTGTAATGGCTCTAATAGATCTTCTTTATTAATATTTAATTTCATATCTCTTAATACTTATTATGATTATAAGGAATTAAAAATCGGTTAGTATTTTTAATTATTAATTTTAAATCAATAACCTACGTTATTTTAAAAGGTGTTGTTAAATATAAAAACTATTGTGGATAACTTGTTTGTAAAAACATCTCAAATTTTATCCACAGCTTACACCTAATTAATGCGATAGGGTTCTTAACAGGTTAATATAATCTTCATCAATCAATTGATCAGAGTCTCTTAGCTCTTTTACTTTTCGCGTTGCGTGAAGAACGGTCGTATGGTCCCGGCCACCAAATTGATTCCCTATTTCTGGCAAGCTGTATTGAGTAAGTTCTTTTGCCAGAGCCATTGCTATTTGTCTTGGGCGAGCGATTGATCTTGTTCGTTTAGCAGACAATAAGTCAGATGTCCTTATTTTGTAGTACTCAGCAACCGTTTTTTGAATGTTATCAATGCTAATACGTTTGTTTTGTAGAGCAATCAAATCTCTGAGTGCTTCTTTAGTAAAATCTAAGGTAATAGGTTTACCGGTAAAGTTCGCATTTGCTAAAACTCTGCGTAAGGCCCCTTCTAGTTCTCTAACATTGGATTTAATTCTATTGCCCATAAAAAAAGCAACTTCATCAGCTAGGTCAACGCCACTTAACGCGGCTTTACTTTTTAAAATAGCCACCCGTGTTTCTAAGTCTGGCGGTTCAATGGGAATTGGTAAGCCCCAACCAAAACGAGATTTAAGTCGTTCTTCTAAACCATTAATCTCTTTTGGATAGCAATCACAGGTTAGGACGATTTGCTTATTGTTTTCAATGAGAGTGTTAAAGGTATGAAAGAATTCTTCTTGAGACCTTTCTTTCTTTGCAAAAAACTGGATATCGTCAATAAGTAATAGGTCTAATGAACGATAGTAGTTTTTAAAATCATTTATGGTGTTTTTCTGTAAAGATTGGACCATACCGGATACAAAGCGCTCGGATGATAAAAAAGACACACGTTTGTTTTTGTTCTTTTGAAGAATGGCATTGCCTATGGAGTGCATTAAATGCGTTTTACCGAGTCCTACTCCCCCATAGATAAAAAGCGGGTTGTATGAAACACCCGGGTTCTCCGATACCTGTATAGCCGCGGCTTTGGCTAACTCATTAGATTTACCCATAACGAAAGAGTCAAAAGTAAAGGCACTATTAAGATTATGGGAAACACTGGGTGTGTTATTAGCTTTAGTCGTCGTTTTTTTACTGACAGTAGCGGGCGAAGGTTGTACTTTTGAACTGCCTATTTTAAGATGAAGCTTAATTTTATTTTCAGTTAACTTATTGATTATATTTGTTATATTTTCAATATAGTTATCTGAAACCCAATCTAATACAAATTTGTTTGGCGCAAATAAAAGCAATTCATCATTATTAGTTTGAGCTTGAAGAGGGCGAACCCAGGTATTTATTTGTTGAGGGGGAATTTCTTCCTCTAATCGTTGTAAACATTGCTCCCAGAGAGATGACACATTAATCCTTGATAAAATTGAAACGAATGGCTTATAAGAATACCCCTTAAAGGGAAAGTTATCCACAGTAAAAAAGATTCATTAGAGAACGACACTACGGCGGGAATCTTTATTTAAACA